>NZ_OX366272.1:0-1383045 GCF_947250015.1 Wolbachia endosymbiont (group A) of Acrocera orbiculus
TGGAAAGCGGCAAAACAACAATAGCGAAAATTATTAAGAGAAATGAGCCGGGTGGAAGAGTGCCTATCTGGCTAATGCGTCAGGCTGGCAGGTCTCTTCCTGAGTACCGCAAAGCAGTAGAAAATATGAATAATTTTATGGAGATATGCTACAACACAGATTTAGTGACAGAATTGACGTTACAGCCGGTGACAAGATTTGACATGGATGCGGCGATAATTTTTTCAGACATTTTAATAATAGCTGATGTTTTGGGTTGTGACGTGAATTTCGTACGCGGTGTAGGTCCAATAATAAAACCCGTGGAAAGTCCTAAGGAATTGAAGAGTCCACAAGAAATTGAAACTAAAACCTTACCAATTCTAAACGCTATAAAAAAAGTCAGAAGCCAATTACCAAAAGAAAAATCTCTCATAGGATTTGCTGGTGGACCATGGACAGTAGCCTCATACATCATAGAAGGTGGGAGCAGCAAAACTTTTTCCAAAGTATTAAATTTTTATTCTTCGTGTTTGAAGGAAATAATTGAACGAATAACGGAAGTAACGATTATTTATCTAATTAAACAGATAGAATTTGGAGCAGATGTTATTCAGCTATTTGACAGTAATGCTGGTGCGTTATCGGAACCATTGTTTAAAGAATATGTTATCGAACCAACAAAGAGAATTATCTTGGCAATAAAGGATAGATTTTCTGATTTTCCAATAATAGGTTTTCCAAGGTCTGCTGGAAATCTTTATAAAGATTACTGCGAACAAACAGGTGTATCTGCAGTAAGTATAGATTATAATGTTCCAATAAAATGGGCGAAAGCGAATCTAAACATCCCTCTACAAGGAAACCTTGATCCTAATCTTTTAGCCTATAATAAAACGGAAGCAATCAAAGAAGCAAAACGTATAATAGATTGCTTTAGAGATTTACCCTTCATATTTAATCTCGGACATGGAGTACTCCCTGATACTCCAGTTGAAAATATTGCTGCGTTGGTAAACCTGGTAAAAAGCTACTAATACAATACACAAAATTCCTAGCTTTTTTGTTGTACGGGGTTTATCATTTAAATTTAGCTTCAGTAAAATATGTCAGACCTTGCAAAAAGAATGTTCCTAATAAAACCATCACCTACGATTGCTGTAACTGATAAGGCAAATAAGTTGAAAAATGAAGGAAAAAAGATCTGTGTTTTAGCTGCAGGAGAACCGGATTTTGATACTCCAGATCATATAAAAAAAGCAGCTATTCAAGCAATAAGTGAAGGTAAGACTAAATATACTGCTGTTGATGGAACGCGTGAGCTGAAAGAAGCAATAATTAATAAGTTAAGAAAGGATAATAACCTCGAGTACACGCTTAACCAAATCTGTGTTGGTACAGGTGCTAAGCAGGTGTTATTCAATTTGTTCATGGCAACAATTAACTCTGGAGATGAAGTTATTATTCCAGCTCCTTATTGGGTTTCATATGTTGATATGGTAAGTCTTTTTGGCGGCTTGCCAGTTGTAGTAGAATGCAAACAAAATTTTAAACTGACAGCGGAATTATTGAAAAGCAGGATAACTAAAAAAACTAAATGGTTAATTCTTAACTCACCGAACAACCCTGCAGGAGCTGTGTACACATGTGATGAATTGAAAGACATAGCACAAATATTGCTTGAATATCCACATATGAATGTCGTTACAGATGATATTTATGAGCATATAATATACGACGAAAAGTTTTTTACTATCGCTCAGGTTGAGCCGAAGCTTTATGATAGAGTTTTTGTAGTCAATGGAGTATCAAAAGCCTATGCAATGACAGGCTGGAGAATAGGGTATATTGCAGGTAGAAGTGATGTGGTAAAAGCTATCTCTACGCTGCAGTCTCAAAGCACTTCTAATCCAAATTCGATAGCACAAGCAGCAGCAGCAGCAGCATTAAACGGTGATCATAGTTTTTTGAAAGAAAGAACAAGGATTTTTAAGAGTCGTAGAGATTTTATGGTGAAAGAACTAAATTCTGCCCCGGGATTATCAGCGTCTGTTCCACAAGGTGCGTTTTATTTATTTGTCTCATGTGAAGGATTGCTCAGTAAAAGCACAAAAAGTGGTAAGATAATAAATAATGATTTAGATTTTACTGAATACTTACTGGGAGATCATTTGGTTGCTGTGGTTCCAGGAATTGCATTTGGTCTAGAAAATTTTATCAGAATTTCTTATGCAACCTCTCAGGAACAATTAGAAATTGGATGTGATAGTATTACTAAAGCGTGCCAGGAGTTAAAATGAAATAGACTATCCATAAGTTGTATATTTTGCCATACTTCGCCAAGGTTATTTTGAATGTTCTAACTTGTGTTTTTCTATGGAAGGCATTTTTATTGATTGAGCAAGTGTCTTTCTAATATTGAATTCCTCATTTTTTTCATTTTGTTGCAGTAAGTTAATGTTATTTATTTTATTTACTAAATCTTTCCCCTTTTCCAGAGTCTTTAAATCACTTTCGTTAATGTGATGTTCATTGTAAAATTCTGCAACAATTTCTTTTCTTTTCGGATAAGTATTTAAAAATTCCGACACCTGATGTTTAGCAACAGCTTGAATAAATTTCTTATTAAATCTTGAATCGTTATATAGATCTTCTAAATTTTCATCGTAGTGTTTTGCTTCATTTACAGCAAGCTTTATTATCTCTTCTATACCACTTAGAAGTTTCCTATACAATTTGTCGTATCTATTGCCTAGCACGTGTGTAGCGAATGTTTGTTCAATGTATTTTGTTATGTAATTTTGCAGCGTATTATCTATCGTGCTTATATTCATCAGCCTGCTTTAATATTATATTAACTATTTTACACATAAAAAGGTTAATATTGAATTAATAGAATACTTCTGAAGTCAAATTTTACTGAAAATTATGGTATTTAAGATATAATTGTCAGCATGAAATAAAAACATAAATAAAATGGATCTTGTAACAAAAGTGAAGCTCAAGATAAAGATGAATAAGGGTAAAATCATAAATATACTTATCATTTGTGGTGTAATTTTTTTCATATACCTTATTCATGAGCCAGTTGTAGATATGGTAGAAAAAATTATAAGTAAAATAAAAGGTCTCTTTTAAAAATAGAAAAAGTGAACTTTTTCTATCATCCAAACTTGAACCTGGAAAATTTAGTTAATGCATAAACTACTTATGTTGGCTATGAGTTCAACTGTATAAAATTCCGGTAAATTAAAATAAGTATTCATAAAAATATTGTTTTCTATAAACAGAGTATCTATAATGCTAGCTTTGGGGTAAAGTATTGCAGAGGAATTTTTTAATCTGGTTGTTGGCGTCACTGTTTTATGCATACCAATATATATTACGCGTAATTCCAAATATTATAATTCCTGAATTGGTAGTGAGGTTTAATATAGGAACAACAGAAATAGGACAATTTTGTGGACTGTATTATGTAGGTTATGTGTTAGCACATATTCCTGTAGGTATTCTTTTAGATAGATTTGGTTCTAAAGTTGTTATACCGATTTGTATTGCATTAACATCTTTAGGTGCTTTACCTTTAGTCAGTTCTAATGATTGGAGTTATTCTATTATTGGAAGAATAATTACTGGTATTGGATCCTCTGCTTCAGTACTTGGACTCTTTAAAATAATAAGAATCTATTACCATAGAGAAAAATTTGCCATGATGTTCAGCATATCGGTTATTATTGGCATTTCAGGTGGTGTATTTGCCACCAAACCATTACATGTCTTACTTGATAAGTTTGGGTGGGATTATTTATTTACTGTGTGTATAATGCTTGGATTATTGTTTGCTTTAACTACCTTTATATCTATACCTAAAGTTGGCACCTCAGACGAAGAATTAAATATTAAAAATTTAAGCAAAGTTATATTTAATAAAGATATTTTATTGATAGGTTTGTTTGGCGGTTTTATGATTGGACCATTAGAAGGCTTTGCAGATGCGTGGTCCGCAACATTCTTGCATGAGATGTACGCTATAGATAGACACATTGCATATAGCATTTCAAAATGGATACTAATAGGCTTTGGCTTTGGGCATTTATTACTTCCTTACATATTAGCAAAAAATCCAACCAAGCACTATGAAATAATAATTTCTTGTGCTATGGCCATGATAATTGTGTTCTTATTACTTTTTATATGCAATATTAGTGAACTCCTGGCATGTATATTACTATTCATTATTGGTCTTGCTTCTGCATACCAAATTGTTTTTACTGCTAAAGTTGTAAGTTGTGTAAAAAACGAAGCAGTAGCAAGTGCAGGATCTGTAGGTAATTCCATAGTTATGAGTTTTGGTTATTTTTTTCACGTCATTATTGCAAATATAATGAATTTTTATTGGAACGGTGAAATTATCGATGGAAAGCCATTTTATGGAACTGATGTAATGGTTAAGTCTATGTTAATAATACCTATATGCCTACTAATAGGAATGATAGGCTTTTGGTTACTTAAAGTTATAAGCTGTAAAAAGAGCTAAGCAGATTTAGATGATTAATATAGTATTGTTTTTTATAACTAAAGTATCTATAATCCTAAATTTTAGCTGAGATTCATGTTGCAGAGGAATTTTTTAATCTGGTTGTTGACGTCACTGTTTTATGCATACCAATATATATTACGCGTAATTCCAAACATAATTGCGCCTGAATTAATAACAAAATTTAACATAAGTATTGCAGATGTTGGCCAGTTTGGTGGGTTATACTATGTAGGCTATACGCTAGCTCATATACCTATTGGTCTTTTCCTTGATAGATTTGGACCAAAGTTTGTTTTACCTGCTTGTACCGTTTTGACATTTACCGGAACACTACCGCTTATATGCTTTGATGAGTGGAGTTATTCAATAATTGGAAGAATAATTGTGGGAATTGGGTCATCCGCTTCGGCAATTGGAATCTTTAAAGTTGCAAGCATGTATTTTGCGCAAGAAAAATCAGCAAGAATGGCCAGCTTATCTATAATTATAGGAATTTTGGGAGGGATATGTGGCGGGTTACCTTTAGACTTCTTACTCGATAAATTTGGCTGGAATTATGTTATCTATACATTCTCAGCATTTGGGTGTTTACTTGCTCTGTTGCTGTTCTTAGTAACGCCTGAAAGCAATGCTCAACAGGAAAAAGTTAGCATTAGAGACTTAAAAAACATACTTTTCAACAAGCATATTATTCTAATTAGCTTTTTTGGTGGACTCATGGTCGGTCCAATGCAAGGTTTTGCCGATGGTTGGGTGAAAGCATTCTTTTTTGAAGTATATAAAATGAATGAAGACTTGGCATCTTCTCTCTCTTCCGTAATATTGATAGGAATGTTAACAGGATCATTCTCTTTGGCTTATTTATTGGAAAAATATAAAAATAAGCATTATGAAGTAATAATTGCATGCTCATTTGCAATGATCGCTAGTTTTCTTTTGCTTTTTACTCAGATTGGTGGCTTGTATGTTGTATTACCTACGCTTTTTATTATTGGCTTCACATCTGGATATCAGGTGGTTACCATTTACAAAGCGATAAGTTATGTAAATAATAACTTAGTAGGCCTGGCTACAGCTGTGTCAAACATGATAGTTATGGTTTTTGGCTATTTTTTTCACACTGGGATCGCAAAAATAGTAGATTTGTGTTGGGATAGAACAATAATACAAGGAAATCCTGTGTATGGTGCTGAATTGCTGATAAAAGCAACATCAGTTATTCCTGTATGTTTGCTGGTGGCTGTTTTTGGGCTCTTATGGTTAAAAAATAAAGATTTTAGAGAAGTTGATTGTAATAAGTAGATAATTTATCGAAGGCTCGTATGATAAAATCGTTAGATGTACTAATTTAAGGTTCTTGTTATTATGAAATATAATACTTTATTTTACTTTGATATTTTTGTTTTAATTGTAATTGGGTTTTATTAGGTGGTAGGTATGTCGAAAAGTAATTTTTTTGTATGGTTGATAGTATCTCTTTTCTATGCGTACCAGTATGTGTTACGTGTCATGACAAACATAATTGCGCCTGTATTAATAACAAAATTTAATATAAGCATTGCAGATTTAGGGCAATTTAATGGTCTCTACTATGTGGGATTTACACTAGTTCATATCCCTGTTGGTCTTTGTTTTGATAGATTCGGTCCAAAAATTGTTTTACCTATTTGTGCTGTCTTGGTATCTATTGGAACATTACCTCTTGTGTGCTTTGATGAGTGGTATTATTCAGTATTAGGTAGAATAATTGTTGGGATTGGCTCGTCTGCGTCAGCAATAGGAGTATTTAAAGTTGCCAGTATGTATTTTTCGCGAGAAAAATCAGCAAAAATGGCAAGCATATCTGTTATTATAGGGCTATTAGGGGCAATATATGGTGTTCTACCAATAGAACTTTTGCTTGATGAGTTTGGTTGGAATTACGTAATTTATATTCTTTCAGGGTTTGGTTTCTTACTCGCTTTATCTTTATTTTTAGTTATTCCTTACAATGCTTACGACTTTCGAAAAGAAAAAATTAGCATGAAGGATCTAAAAACTGTGCTTTTCAATAAATATATCATTCTAATTAGTTTTTTTGGTGGCTTAATGGTAGGTCCACTAGAAGGTTTTGCTGATGCTTGGACAAAAGCTTTTTTATGTGAGGTATATCAAATGGCCGGTGATCTAGCGTCTTCAATTTCTTCTGTTATATATGTAGGATTTGCAGCTGGATTGCTCTCTTTTGCTCACATATTAGAAAAATACCCAAATAGACATTATGAAGTTATTATTGTCTGTTCCTTTGCAATGATTGCTAGTTTCCTTTTACTTTTTACACGGGCTGGCGGATTGTATATTGTATTGCCTGCACTTCTTGTTATAGGTTTCGCTTCTGGATATCAAATAGTAACGCTGTACAAAGCATTAAGTTATGTAAATAATAACTTAATAGGATTAACTACAGCTGTATCAAATATGATAGTTATGGTTTTTGGCTACCTCTTTCACACTGGAATTGCGAAGGTAATAGGTTCTTATTGGGATAAAGCGATTATACATGGAAGTCCTATTTATAGTGCTGAATTGCTGATAAAAGCAACATCTATTATTCCTGTATGTTTGCTAATAGCTGTTTTTGGGCTCTTATGGTTAAAAAAGCAGGACAAGCAGTCTTAAAATTGCTTGTGCATCTTAAAATTAAAGCGAGGTTTGATCTATGATGAGTGTTTTAAAGAAAATCTGTGGCTCTAAAAATAGTTTAAAGTCTTTTGATAACGAGGTTTATCAGTTTATAGAAAAAGAATTACAACGCCAAAAATCACAATTGCAATTAATTGCATCAGAAAATTTTGCAAGCAAAGCGGTAATGGAGGCACAAGGCTCTTTTCTGACTAATAAATACGCAGAAGGTTATCCAGGCAGAAGATATTACTGTGGTTGTGAGCATGTGGACAAAGTTGAAAGTCTGGCTATAGAAAGACTTTGTAAGTTGTTTGGTGTAAAATTTGCAAATGTTCAGCCTCACTCTGGTTCTCAGGCAAATCAAGCCGTGTTTGCTTCACTGCTTACTCCAGGTGATACGATACTTGGATTGTCACTGAGTTGCGGTGGGCACCTAACTCATGGTGCGGCGCCAAGCCTTTCTGGTAAATGGTTTAAGTCGATTCAATATACAGTAAATAAAGACACTTATCTGCTCAATATGGATGAGATAGAAAAGCTGGCGCTGGAGCATAAACCGAAATTGATCATAGCTGGTGCTTCTGCTTATCCAAGAAAAATGGACTTCAAACGCTTTCGCGAGATTGCAGATAAAGTTGGTGCTTATTTGCTTGCAGACATTGCTCACTATGCAGGGCTTATTGCAGCGGGCGAACATCCATCCCCTGCTGAATATGCACATGTTATGACTTCCACGACTCACAAAACTTTGCGTGGTCCTCGTGGTGGAATAGTGATGACCAATGATGAAGCATTACACAAAAAAATTCAATCCGCAGTTTTTCCAGGATTGCAGGGCGGGCCACTTATGCATGTGATAGCTGCAAAAGCTGTTGCATTTAAAGAAGCATTAGCACCAGAGTTTAAGACTTATAGCAAGAAAGTCGTGGAAAATGCGAAAGTGCTGGCTCAAGAATTGCAAAAGCATGGACTTGACATTATAACCGGTGGCACTGACTCTCATATAGTGCTAGTTGACTTAAGATCGCAGAAATTAACTGGAAAAGACGTTGTAGATAGCCTTGAGAGAGCCGGTATTACCTGTAATAAAAACTCTGTACCATTTGATACAGCAAAGCCGACCATCACTTCAGGGCTCCGTTTTGGCACCGCTGCTGAGACAACACGCGGACTTGAGGCAGAAAATTTTAAAGAGATAGCTGGTCTAATAAATGAAGTAATTCAAGGATTAATCAGCGGAAATAGCTCAAGTGTCGAAAAAGCAGTAAAAGCTAAAGTTGAAAGGATTTGTAGTAATTTTCCTATTTATTAATTTATGTGGTGTCATCCAAGTAGCTGGTAGAAACGAAAAAACTTACTTGACACCCTTCGCCAGCCCTCTTATCATGAAACTGAAGGTATTCATTTATCTTCAATCTGTGCAGATTAAACGACAACAGTATTACGTAATTGGCGTCTTATTTTTAATTTTTTGCACTATGCGCACCCTACGTCTTCACAACATTTCTGGGTTTTTACCTATATAAGCTGAAACGCGCTTATAAAGCGTTTAAGACAGTATAGCACGCCAATTTGCAGGATTAGAGAGTGACAACTAGCTAATACGGGATTTCTTTTGCCTTTTTTTCTGCTTGGTAAATTTCTTAAACATTTAAACTAAGATGAGTTGCATTTAAAAGCAGCTAAATTGCAGTGTTTAAGACTTAAAAAACGCCAATACTGAAAATAGACAATGACTGGGGCTTCTTTTGCCTTTTTTTCGTTTGGTAAATTTCTTAATGTTTGTAGCTAACATGAACAAACATTTGAGAGTAACTTCTGCTAGTAGGGTGTCATCCCAGTGCCCAGACACTGGGATGGCTTTGTTGCATCGCTACTTATGAAAGGCTAACTATAGTTAGGATTATAAGTAACCTATTGAAAATCTTGTTTTTTTGCAATCAATCTGATCAAATTTAAGAATAGTAATTTATTATTTACATTAATAAATTTAATTCTATTGAAAATAGCTAAAGCATTGAAATTCTTGAATTTTAGCCAGATTAGTGAGTGGTAGTGAAATTTCTTTTACTCAAATTTAGGTATTCACTGACCGTTCTTGTTATAAATACCAGAATAATAAGCTACTGATATTCTCCATCTTTTTTATCTTTAATCCATCATAGCTAGCGATGCAACAAAGCCCACTGGGATCCAGGAATTTTATTAAGTTAGTAAGCATAAAAGTAGCCGTTTTATGTTAAAATACAACATTTTAATGATTATGAAAAGGCTGGATTCCAGCGGACTTTGTTGCATCGCTAGCTATGATGGATTAAAGATAAAAAAGATGGAGAATATCAGTAGCTTATTATTCTGGTATTTATAACAAGAACGGTCAGTGAATACCTAAATTTGAGTAAAAGAAATTTCACTACCACTCACTAATCTGGCTAAAATTCAAGAATTTCAATGCTTTAGCTATTTTCAATAGAATTAAATTTATTAATATAAATAATAAATTACTATTCTTAAATTTGATCAGATTGATTGCAAAAAAACAAGATTTTCAATAGGTTGCTTATAATTCTAACTATAGTTAGCCTTTCATAAGTAGCGATGCAACAAAGCCATCCCAGCGTCACGCGCTGGAATGACATTGTAGGGTGTTATCCGAGTCCTTTTTCCGTCATCAGAGGACCATATGACGTCATCCAAGTAGCGTGACTACTTGGATCTAAGCTGTATTACCAAGTCCAATTAAGTGCAGCATCATCACTTGTTGGAGGCTCAAAATACGGTTGTGACATTTCCTCTTGCACAGCTCTTTTAAATTCTGGACTTTGTATGCTTATCTTTGTTACATGCTCTTGTAAGGCTTTCTCAGTAGCTATTTCAGCAGCTGTTGGACTTTTACCATCTGCTCCTGTCTCCCCTTTCTCTCCTTGTGGGCCTTGAGCTCCATCTTTACCATCTGCTCCTTTAGGACCAGTGGCTCCTGTCTCCCCTTTTAGCCCTTTACCTCCTAAGAACACCTTTGCTGTTTGATCATTTTTGTCACCATACGCTGTGTCAGTAGCATCAAGAAATCCTCCTAATTTATCCACTAAAATTGATTTGTCGCCGTCTTTTGCATCAAATATAGCATTCACGACATCTTTCGCTGCAGCTTTTGTTTTAAGCTCTGTAGCTTTAACAAAAGCAGTCTCTGCAGCAGTTTTAGTGTAAACTTCATCGGCTGGAGCAGCTTTAATATATACCTTATTTGTAAAATCAGGAGAAGCAGTTATAGCATCCACAACAGGCTGTTTTACTACTTCTGTTTTTAGCGTATCTGTAAGTCCTAAAGTTTTAACAAATGCATCATCAACACCTTTTTTGGTATAGATACCTTTATCATCAGCACCTTTTGCTAATTCTGGTATTAAAGCATCCACAACAGCTTTTTCTGCAACTTTTGTTCCAAGATCTGCAGTTTTAAGAAACGTGTCATCAACACCTTTTTTAGTATAGATACCATTATCATCATCACCTTTTGCTAATTCTGGTATTAAAGCATCCACAACAGCTTTTTTTGCAACTTTTGTTGCAAGATCTGCAGTTTTAACAAACGCAGTATCTGCATCATTTTTAGTGTATACTTTATCGGTAAAATCAGTAGAAGCAATTATAGCATCCACGACATCTTTCGCTGCAGCTTTTGTTTTAAGCTCTGTAGCTTTGACAAAAGCAGTGTCTGCATCAGTTTTAGTGTAAACATCTGCAGTATTAGCTTTGTTGGCTAGATCAGCTGCACCAGCTTTCTCTCCTAGCTCAGCATCGACGTAATTCTTGTCAGCTTTTTTTGCCAACTCATCATTTACATTTCTTTTAGTGTAAACATCTGCAGTATTAGCTTTCTTTCTCAACTCATCATCCACACCTTTTTTAGTATATATACCTTTATCATTAGCACCTTTATTGAGTTCCACTATCAATTTTCCTAAAAAATTTTTGTTAGTTGCAAGGTTTTCTATTGTATCTATTGTACTCAATTTTTCACTCAACGCCATATCACCCTCCATTAATTACAAAAACCATAGCATGCATGAAAATAGTATAATTTTCGTTAATGTTAGATTTTACATAAGATTTCCTTGAAACTTGTTGTTTCAGAATTCTTCTCTTGTCATTCAAGTGTGTAGCAGATGATGTCATTCCAGTCTGGAATCCAGCCTTTATTATGCAGCCACTTATTTAAAGTTAAGTTTTCTGGATCCCAGTGGGCTTTGTTGCATCGCTAGCTATGATGGATTAAAGATAAAAAAGATAGGGAATATCAGTAGCTTATTATTCTGGTATTTATAACAAGAACGGTCAGTGAATACCTAAATTTGAGTAAAAGAAATTTCACTACCACTCACTAATCTGGCTAAAATTCAAGAATTTCAATGCTTTAGCTATTTTCAATAGAATTAAATTTATTAATATAAATAACAAATTACTATTCTTAAATTTGATCAGATTGATTGCAAAAAAACAAGATTTTCAATAGGTTACTTATAATCCTAACTATAGTTAGCCTTTCATAAGTAGCGATGCAACAAAGCCATCCCAGTGTCTGGGCACTGGGATGACACCGAAGGGGCTACTCGGATGACAAACCCTGTCATTCCAGGGCGTGACGCTGGTTTCCATCCAAGACGGCAGTGCTTGACACTGGAATGACAAGAAGAGGGCACTGCCCTCCTTGTATGTATTAGATATAGGCCGAGTTGTGGTCGTGATAAATGTGATCGCTTGCGCAATCGAACATTTTCACAAAACCATTCTCTAGATAAAGATTATATTCGTGATGTTGATCTGATAATACAATATTATCTTGCTCCCCTGAATTGAAATGACTTGAATCTGACAGCAATTCGTAATTTGGATTATCTATTTTACTAATGCTGCTTATTACTTTGCCATTACCACTTGATATAGCTAAACTATAACTATCACCATCCTTCATTATCTTGATGGACACCTTATCTTCAGGTAACACTATAAGCTTTTTCGTATCACTATCGTGGATTACGAATTTGCCTTTTTCAAAATAGTATTTGTCTTCCGGCAAAGCACCAACCTTGTATTCTGATGTGTGCAGTTTGTTCCAAAAATCTAACACAGATTGCTTTTCTGCTCCTTCCGCTCTATCATATAAGGCTTTTACATCATTATAATCTATCGTTACATTTGCCTTGTGCTTTCCTTCTGAGTCCTGCTCGTAGCTCTTTTCTATTTTGAGAATTGTGTCTTTTAATACTACCTGTTCTTGCTCTTTCTCCTCCACTGAAGCTGACCTTTTTGCCCTTGTTGGAATTTGTGGCTGATCAGACTGCATTTCACTATTGTCGTTTGATGCAGTTTTCTCTTCAGCAGCTTGTGCAACAACATTAGTAGTACTATGAACTTCTGTCTTAGTTTCACTTACTTGCCCTTTTGGACTTTCGGTTTGTTTCTCTTTTGTAAATATTCTCTGATAGTCCGTGTAGCCTCTATTAGTATCACCGATATCGCCACTGCCTTGATCAAAAGTTATTTTTTTACTTCCATTTCCCATATCTTCAATTTCAACTTGAGGAGAAACAGATGCTAGGAAATCGTTATAACTGTAGTTGTAGTCAGCAGAAAAGAATATTTTCCCTTTGAAATTGTGAAAGTTATTAGACAACATTCCAATTTCTTCATCACCATCAAACAATTTTACTTTAGTGAAATATGTTTGATCTTTTATTCTAACTATTTCACCGCTGGAGTTTCTTTGTATGTGATAATCATTTGGGTCGTACTTTATAGCAAAAAGTTTGCCAGAGCCATATTTCTCTAAGTTTATAAGGCCCACATTTACATGTTTATGGGAATAATCTCTCTTTTCATATTCATGTGCAAATATTGGATCTATGTATCTATATTCATCTGATATATTTGGCATACCTATTGGATGTTCATTTCCATCTTTCGTCACCGGAACAAGCTTATATGTTCCGTCTTTTTCCACTAATTTTAGATGAGTAATACTTTGTGGTAGTTGAAACCTTACATTTGCTCCATGGTCATGAATAAATAGATCACCTTTTTCGGTAATATAAAAGCCCATATTTTTGAATGTATGTAAATTTTCGCCTCCTTGTTTTACAACCGCTTCGTGTACATCGTCGTCTGTCCTATCTGTTCCCTTATTATCCAGTAGTTTTCCTTTTTCTACGATTACTCCATTTGCCTTTTGCTCATCAGAATATTGGGCATGCTCTGAATCCTGATGATTCAAAATTTTGGTACCTCTAAGGAGCAGAGAATCTAAATCTTTTTGGATGTGTCCAGTGCTAGGATGCAACAATTCATTTTCATGTAAATGCGCCTCATCAAAGTATTCATCACGTTCAACTGTTCTGCCATCTATTAGGGAAGCTTTATAATGACCGTTTTCTTTTGTAACTGCCATGTAAGCACCACCTTCGTATGAAACATTTAAGTTGTGTAATATATCCTCAAAAACGAAAGTTTCTTTAGTTTGGCCTTCAACTTGCTTAAAAAATCCTGATTCGCTCAATAATTCTCCAAGCTTTGTATTTCCGTCATATATAGACAGTGCACCCATATCTCCTTGACCATGAGCTTGCATAGAAAAAATCTTACCTTCTTGTAGATCAATATGAGTACCTCTGATTAAGTTTGGATCGATATTGACCAGCCCATCTAATATTTTTGCTGCTTGGGAATTATTTTCAATCTTATCAACAGCTTTGTTTTTTAGTTGATCAAACTTTAAAAATGCTGGTCTGTATTTTGTATTTTCCTCATTACGTAACTCTTCAATAGTAATCTCTCCTTTATGATATTTTTGATACATTTCACCACGTTCTTTATTCAAATTATCAAATTCATCTACCTGATTCTTAATTTCTGTATCATATTTTGATAATATCCTTAAAGCCTGATTTTTATACTCTTGACTGTTTCGATATTCATTACCTTGTTGGTCAGAGTAAGTTAGTTTATCCTGTCCATCGGAAGTTTTTACTACCTTGAGGAAATGATATTCCTTTGATATATCAAGTGTATCATTTGTTGCCCTATTTATAGCACGAGCAACATCATAAAATGCAACGTGTTCTACAGGAGAAAAACTTCCAACGTTTTCTCCATCCATTTTTTCTATATTTGCTTTATAGTAGGATACGTTTTTAATTTCTCCACCCACTATTTCTTGACCAATTGCTATGAAATCTCCTTTTGTAACTTGCAAAGCGTTGAGATGTTCCATTGCAGTTTCTGTATCATTCTCAGCAAGCCAACTTTTGAAGTCAGTATCGTGTCCTTTTATGTCTTTCAAGAAACTTTTTGACTCATCTGAGTTACCTTGACGTAAAGCATCTAGGTAGTCTCTTAATAAACTAGGATCTTTTTCCTGTAAGTACATTATCAACGCATGACCTGTTTTATAAACCAAGCTATTTGCTTCGCTGTCCTTTGAGTATTCTAAACTTAAAATTTTATCTAAATCCAAATTTGCAGCTTCAGTTTTGTCGATACTTGATCCTTGAGAATTGAATTTATGATCTGAATGATGCTCAAAGTAGTCTGCAATTCCTTCCATTAATACTGTAGGTAAAGATTTGCCTCCTGTAGCCAAGTAAGTTAAACCATGTGCAAATTCATGCTGAAGGTTATGAACGCCACCTTGCTGGTAGACGTACATTTCAGCAAAAACGTCAGCTTTCCCTTTGTAGTAACATTTACCACCTTCGTCTCCAAGGTAAGAACCGAAACGCTCGCTTCCGCCAAGGTGAGTGTAATCATCCTTGTCATCAAACATGTAAATTTTAAATGTTTGTTCTGAACTGCCGCGTTCTAACTCGAATGCGTTTTTAAAATTAGTAGCTGCTTCTCTTATCTCACTTTCAATGTTAGCAACTTTACTTGCTCTTAAATTGTGAGAATAAACCTCTACTTTAATATTTAAATCTTCAACTTCTATAACATGTGGCGAATTAAACCCTTTGCCGTTATTGTTGAAATATTCTGCTTTAGTTATATTTTTATTTACTTGTTGACTAATTGTCATAATTTTAACCTCTAATTTGCTGATCTTTCAATATCAAGCATAAAGTAATTTCCCTAAAAAAAACGTAAATCCCTGTATTAATATAATTTATATCTTAATAAATAAAGTATAGATAGTTAACTTAATATGTAAAATTTAGAATATGGCTGAAATTCTATACAGCTATATTCCGGAATCACATTGGACAAGGACAAAAGCAAAGTGGTTTATTGACTTTCATTCCACCAAAGCACTATACTAAAACCACGATGGGTAATTAGCTCAGTTGGTAGAGCACTTGCTTGACGTGCAAGCGGTCGCTGGTTCGAACCCAGTGTTACCCACGTTTTTGTTTATGAAAAGATTTTATATGACAGCAGTGCATAACGGTAAACACTCAGCAGCGCAGTCCAAGCGCTTAATCTATTCCATAATAATAGTTGCGATAACAATGTTTATGGAAATAGTAGGTGGAATAATTTCACATTCGCTTGCTCTATTATCAGATGCAGGGCATATGCTCACTGACCTCTTTGCCTTGGTTTTAAGCTGGTTAGCACATAGGTTTTCAGCTAAGAAATCCGATTTGCAGAGATCATACGGATATCATCGGTTGCAGATAATTGCAGCATTTGTTAATGGTTTAACTCTATTCCTCATTGCAGTAATCATTATAATTGAGTCAATAAAGAGGTTTATTTTTCCAGTCAATGTTGAGTGGAAAGTAATGTTAGTAATTGCTACACTTGGCCTGATCTCTAATATCATAGTCTTTTTTATATTGCATAGTAAATGCGAGAGCAATATAAACATAAAAAGTGCTGTACTACACGTTATAGGAGATATTTTAGGTTCTGTAGCTGCTATACTTGCATCCATAATTATCATGTTTACTGGATGGCAAATGGTGGATCCGATTTTATCGGTATTTGTCAGTGTAATCATTTTGAATAGTGGCTACAAAATTCTAAAGAATTCTTGCCACATACTTCTTGAAGGTACACCTGAAGGGATATCTACTGAGGAAATAAAAAGTAAGATCACATCAGAATTACCTGAAGTGATAGATGTGCACCACATACATGCATGGTCACTGTCTGATAATTATTTTATAATTACCATGCATGCCAAAGTAAAGCAAGATGCACAACACACTGATATTTTGTATGAGATAAAAAAAATACTACTAAATAGGTTCGAGATAGCACACTCTACAGTCGAGATCGAATACGATGAGTGTGCGGATAATAAAATACTTAAACATTGACGTTTTAAATTATTATGCTATTACTAGAGTGTAATGATGTCAAAGGTAGGCTATGATAGGCATTTCTCAAATACAATTTCCTTCAAAGGAATCTAGCAAGCTAAAGTTTGTTAGTTATTTTGCAACTTTTGTTTCTTTAAGCATTATCACTAATCCCGTTAATGTTCTTTTTTCTCTTGGTACTATATTCTTCAGGTCTGAAATTAAAACTCTTTATATCTACAAAGAAATAAAAACGGCAAAACAGCAAAAAATGAGCAAAAGGGAATATTGGGAAATATTTTTTAAGAACAATACAATCAAGGTAGCAGCCTTCCTCTTGTTTTCTGCTTTCATAACATATCTAACTTTCACTACCACTTTCTTGCTTATTTCGTTACTGGGAACTATACCACTTACAATGCTATTAATTTTATTGCAGAGTGAACTAAGGCCAAAAGATTTTAACCCATTTACGCTGCTTAAAGCTTCTATAAATTTCTTTTTGGAAGGTATAAAAGAGAATTTACGTGGTATGGTTAATAGTTTTGATGTTAAGCTTGAACATTTACTGCCCCATCAATTAAATGATGATATCATTAAAAATATTGATAAATTAAAAGATAAGTATGGTGAAAAAGTATCCGAAGACGTTATTAATGATAGAGAATTTAAGCAATTTATTGAATATATAAATGATTTAAATGAACTTAATTATCGTCAATTTAGTGATGAGGATAAAGGAAGGGTAATTACATTTTTAAATGACTTTTGCAAAGATGATCAAAAGTATAGCTCCCGCTTTACAGGTGGACGGATTTTACTTTTAGTTCTGAAAGCCTGCAATGATGGAGACAGAGAAGCTGTAAAAAATAAAAAAGACGCGTTAATTACAAATTTGCTTGATAGCCAAACTTTCTCTAGAAAAGAGCGAATTCCTAACACTTGCTTCACCGGTATTATCTATAGAATGTTAAGCACGCTAGAGGGTATTCATCCTGATCCAGAAATTAGATTTACTCCTCCTAGGCAAATATTACTTCCGGGAGCACAAAATGAAGCACGTAAGTTCATGTTAGACAGGTTAAAAAACAAGAAAAACAATAAAGAAATTTTTAAGGCTTGGTATGACGTTCAAAATGGTTATGAAGATGATGAAAGTCAAAAAATAGTTGATGATTTTATTTCAGAAGTAAGTATTCCTTTAATGAGAAAATTATTGAGTATTACTTCTCAATATAGTGAACAAATTGTGCTGACGTTAATGAAAAATATTAGCTCTATAAAGTTAAATAAATTACAATGTTGTGAGCTGGTTCAGCACATGAGAAATAAACTGCAGGAGCATGGTTTAGGTGACCAAGAAAGTTTACTCGAAAACATCGGAAAAAAAGTATTCTTAGAGCTATTAAATCGAGATCTACTCGAGACAGATTTTTCTCTCAAGGATTCATCTTTGGATGGAGCTAAAAGAATAGCTAACAAAATAATAATAGGAGAAGTTGAGAAATTTAGGTCAGAAGCTGCTGAAAAGGCTAGGGAAGTTAACTCTATAGAAGTTCAAGTGGATGTTACATTGCGGGGTCTGTCAACCTTGCCGCGAGAAAAGAAGTGTTGCATTGCATATAGCAGACTAAGTGGCCAGTATGAAGGTGATGAGAGAGAGATAATGGAGAACATCTTACTAAAAAAATTAGAGATAACGAAAAAAGAAATGAATAAGATGCTAGAAGAGAATGATATACGTAAACTAAAATTAGCACTTGATGATGCATGTAAGAAAAGTGGAAAAAACATGGAAGAAATGATAAAAGAAGTAGAAGAAGTAGTCTCAAGTCGTTTCTCGCATGAAGTATCTGTTAGTAATATAGCAACAGAGTCAGCACACTTATAAAAATTTATTTTCCTTACCTTGCAGAAGATTCACAATATTTCTGTGGTGTTTTAGGAAGACCAGTGCTCCTATAATTAGTAATGTTAAGAACAAATTCCTCTGAAAAAAAAAGGACCATGCTACAGCCGTTGAAGTAGCACTGAGTGAAGCAAGGGAAGAGTATCTAAAGGCAAGAAAGACTATTATCCAAATTATTACGAATACTAAAGTAATATCAATGTTAAATGCTATCAGTATCCCTAGAGTGGTTGCAACGCCCTTTCCTCCACTGAATTTTAGCCAAATAGGAAACATGTGTCCTAAAACTGCTAAAATTGCAGATACATATATATAAAAATCGTTATTATCACAAAATTGTTGTGCTATATAAACGGCAATAAATCCCTTAAAGGAATCCAGAAATAATGCCAAAGCAGCAAGAAATTTATTTCCCGTCCTTGCAACGTTTGTAGCACCAATGTTTCCTGAACCTACTTCTCTTAAGTTTATCCCTTTTATTCTTGTAATAATTAAGCTAAACGGTATTGAACCGAGTATGTAGGATAGTGTAAGGACTATAACTAACACAGGTAAAATTTACTGATTAATAATCGCAAAATTTCGTCATCCCGCTGCTTGTTAGCGGGATCTATGCTGAGATACCGCGAATTATTCGCGGTATGACGTAGGGAAATCTTACTTATTATAGCTATACCTCTCCGCATATGCCAAAATTTAATTGATTTTATTATTCCTCAGCCTTTTTAGGTAGCACTGAACTTCCTCGTTAATCTGATTACTAAACAGTATAAGCGCTGTCATGTTGATAAGAGCTAAACAAGAGAATAAAGTTCCGCCAATATTAGCAATAGCCATTATGTCTTTAGAAAGGCCAGAGAAAAACGCCACAATTATTACCGCTATGCGATATATCACTATACTTTTTGCACCAAACAAATATAACCACCCCATTTCACAACAATATACAAATGAAATTACCGAAGAAAATGCAAACAAAGGTGCAGCTATGGTTAAAAGTATAGGAAACCATGGAGAAACTGTCTCAAATGCCTTTTGAGTAATTAATATCCCTTCACCAACACTAGTCTGGTATGCACCTGTTATTACTATTGTTATTCCTGTTAAACAGCAAATTAACATTGTGTCAAAGCATGGTTCTATCATAGCAACAAGCCCAGTTCTTACTGGTTCTTCATCTTTAGTTGTTGCATGAGTAATTGAAGCAGAACCAACACCCGCTTCGCTGGCAAAGATTGCCCTTTGAATTCCAGCAACAAATGCTCCTACCATCCCTCCACCAACAGAATTGAAATCTATCATAGTGGAAAATAATATTTTTAACGTATAACCAAGGTTATGAATATTAAATGCAATAATAATAATACAACTAAAGATATATATAAGTGACATAATAGGCACTAGTGCAGAAGATACTCTAGCTATCCTTTTAATTCCGCCAATAATCACTAGAGCAAGCAGCGCAGAGATTATGGAAGAAAGAAACCAAGAGTGACCATCTACCCAACTTGAATAGCCAGATAATATTGAAACCATTTGATTGGTTTGAAACGCTACACTTCCACCAAGACCTGATAATACAAAGAATACTGCATACATGGCAGCCAGCACAATACCAAGTTTTTTAAATCCAAATTCCTCCAGACCATTCCTTATATACTGAAAGGGACCACTAAACAATTGGTCCTGATCTTCTGTTCTATGTCTAAACGCCAACGTTACCTCAGCAAATTTTGCTGACATACCAAAAAAACCTGTAATCATCATCCAAGGCACCGCTCCTGGCCCTCCCATTGAAACTGCAATTGCGACTCCAGCAACAGTTCCAAGACCTACTGTGCTTGAAAGTGCAGTCATAAATGCCTGAAAATGCGTAATATGACCATCATGGTGATTCGTGTCATATTTTCCACATAAAATAGCAAATGCATGCTTAAACATTCTTATGTTGAGAAATCCAAACCGTAATGTTAGAAACACATAACCAAAAACTAGTAGAAGGATTATAAATGGCACGTAAAGGATCTTGAAAAACAGTACTTCATTCATGAAATTATTTATTCCGTTCAACACAGCGTCATAACTTTCGTAAAAACCTGAAGCAGCGTACACATCATTAAACAATAGGCAAAATAACACCATACAAAGCAATCTATAAATCATGTTAATACCCTTTAGAATTGTAATAAGAATCTATTGTATTCAAAACTTCCCTTCTTAGTAGATATATTGCAACAGCATTTGGAATCATAAGGCACATAAACAAACTGTCACCTAGATAAGATATAAATTCTATATTCTTTGACATACAGCTGATATACACTGAAACCACTATAAGAATTTGGAACGGTATCAGTATTTTTTTACTACCAAATAAATACAGCAAAGCAACTTCACAGTAGTAACAATAAGCTATTATTGTGGAAAATGCAAAGGAAAACATCATTAGCGGAAAAACTAACTTGCTGAACAAGGGCAAAGCTGTTGAAAATATCGAACTAATTAGTGTAATATCACCCACGTTATCAGTGCTATGCATACCAGTGATAATTATCACAATACCAGTCAAAAATGAGATTAATATTGTGTCTATAAGTGGTGCAATCATTGCAACGCACCCAACTTTAATTGGATCTTCTTCTTTTACAGCTGAATGTGCTATAGCTGCTGTTCCGGTACCTGCTTCGTTAGCAAACGCTGATCTTCTCACTCCGGCTATTAATCCGCTCAATACTCCGCTTCCTATAGCTGATTTATTGAAGATATCTTGGAATATTATGGATAGAGCATTCAGCAAATTACTTCCGTTTACATAAATTAAATATATACACATACCCACATATAGCACTATCATAATTGGTGCTAAGCTCGTTGAAACGAAAGCAATGCGCTTTATTCCTCCCAATATTACAATAAAGACAAGCAGGGATATAATAATGGATGCGTTGTATTCTAGGAGGTTATTTGATAGTGCTGCTATTTGATTTGCTTGAAATGGTATACCGCCCAAAATCATTGCAATAAGTAGCATAATCGCATAAGTGAAGGCAAGAAATCTACCAGTTTTTGCAAATCCAATTTTTGCAAGCCCGTACTTCATGTAATAAAAAGCCCCGCCAGTTGTATTTTCAGAGCGATAAGTAAATGCAAGCACCACCTCGGCAAACTTTATCGACATACCAAGTATTCCGGTAATTACCATCCAAAAAACTGCACTTGGGCCCCCTATTGTGATAGCTATTGCAACTCCTGATATTGTTCCAAGACCAACTGTTCCTGAAATTACTGTTGCAAACGCTTGAATATGAGTGATTATGCCATTGTTGCTGTTATTACACTTTAGATTGAATAGCGTCTGTATTCCATATTTAAGTAACCTAAAGTTAATGAATTTGAACTGGGCAGTACAAAAGATTCCAGTTGCAATTACCCAAATAATTATAAATGGAATGTTGAATATCTTTATATACAGAAATGAATTTAATAGTTCACTTATCTTCAAAATCATGCAGTTTTCTATTTTTTGTTAGCTAACGAGTTTTATATGTAAAATATATGTAAAACCCGATGCTTATTGGAATAGTAAGTGTATACACTATACCTAAAATTGGTAGAGTCATCCAGGGCTTACTGATGAAAAATACAATAAGTACTCCAAAAAATGACACAAATATATAGGATAGGCTTTTGGGAATATAAATATATTTTGCAGAGAAAGTTGGAATGTGACTTATCGAAAAAAATGAAATGGCCAGAAAGTAACAAGCTACGTTTCTTGTGTTAAAAAATCGCTCTATGAGAAGTAAGTATTCACTCTCATGAGATTGAAAGGTAATAATTATTGGTAACAAAGAAAGTAAAGCACACACTGGAGCTGGAACACCAGAAAAGAAAAATTTTTCCCAGTATGGTTGTTCTGAGTGTAGCGAAACATTAAATCTTGCAAGTCTTATTGATATGCAGATTACGTATATCATTACTAAAATCCAACCTATGACTTTGATTTCGTTTAGCTTCCAAAAATACAAAAGAAATGCAGGCGCTGCACCAAAATTTAGAAAATCTGCAAAAGAATCAAGCTGGGCTCCAAAATCGCTAGTTGATTTTAGAATTCTAGCTATTCTGCCATCCATTCCATCTATTATTGCTGCAATGATGATAAAAATTACTGAGAATTCCCATTGTTCATTAAATGTAAATTTAAGTGAAGTGAGACCAGAACATAAACCCAATAAAGTTATAAAGTTTGGGAATAATTTAGTAATAGGTAAGAATCTACTGTTACTTCCATCGTTATTCATATAACGTCAAAAGTAAGCTTCTCTTGAACGTTTTCCTTATTTAAGTTTGCTATAATTGTTTCACCACCAATAACAGTTTGCCCTTCTGAAACTCTGACTTCTGTATCAGCAGGAACATAGATATTCACTCTACTGCCAAACCTTATAATTCCAAACCTTTCACCTGCTTTTACGTTCTGGGATATTCCTAAATTACAAACGATACGACGTGCAATTAATCCAGCTATTTGCTCCACAATAATTTCTTTCCCCTTTTCGTATTCAATTACAATAACCTGCTTTTCATTTTCATTACTAGACCTATTGCTCATTGCGGATACAAACTTGCCTTTTTTATAACTCATTTCCTTTATCGTACCAGATATTGGTATACGGTTCACATGGACGTTCAAAACACTTAAAAATATGCTAACAAGCGTAAACTTCTTCTCCTCTCCGTTTTCTGCTGATAAAGGATAATTAACTTCTTCAATTTTTGAAATCACACCATCAGCAGGACTTAATATAAGATTCTTATTGTTTGGCACAGCTCTTGCTGGATCACGAAAGAAATAAGTACACAATAATGTCGGAAACAAGCACGTAACGCCAAACCCCCAAGATATAGAGAATGCTATACACGTTACTATAAAGGAAACTACTATAAATGAATAACCTTCCCTGTTTATATTAGGTAAACCAAAACACATAATCTTATTAACAATAACCTATTGTTAACAATTTATCATTTATAATTTCTCATGAAAAGCTTTTTTTAACTGCTTCAGCAAAGTCTTTTTGATACAAGGTAACATTACAGATTGTTATATTAGCACATAGAATTACCGTCATACTGTAACAACCCGTCCAACACAAAATCTAATGCCTAAGTTTAGATCAGAAAACTGATTCTTCTAAAAGTTGCTCACTATCCTCGTCTATTATGATAGAATTATCATGATTTCTGAGTAAATCTCTGATTTTCGTTTCTATTTCATTTGCGACTTCTTTGTTTGTTTTTAGGTAAGTTTTTACATTCTCTCTTCCTTGCCCAAGACGTGTGTTGTTATATGAATAGTAAGCGCCTGCTTTTTCAAGCACACCAAGCTTTGCTCCCATATCTATTATTTCTCCGAGTTTTGATATACCTTCATTGTACATTATATCAAATTTCGCTTCTCTAAATGGAGGAGCAACTTTATTTTTTACAACTTTAACTCTTGTTTCATTACCTGTAATATTTTCTTTGTCTTTTATTACACCAACTTTTCTTATATCAAGCCTTACAGAAGTATAGAATTTTAATGCATTTCCACCCGTGGTAGTTTCAGGATTTCCGTACACTACTCCTATTTTCATACGAATTTGATTAATAAATATCAATATACAGTTCGCTTTTGAAACGGCAGAGGTTAGTTTCCGTAGCCCATGACTTAGAAGCCTTGCTTGCAGCCCCATATGTTGATCACCCATATCACCTTCAATTTCAGCTCTTGGAGTTAATGCTGCGACAGAGTCAATAACTATCACATCAACCGCACCAGAACACACTAAATACTCAACAATATGCAACGCCTGCTCTCCAGTGTCTGGTTGTGAAATCACTAAATCATCAGTGCTTACCCCAAGTTTACGAGCATATAAGACATCCAATGCATGTTCTGCATCGATAAATGCGCATGATCCTCCTTTTTTTTGTGCTTCAGCAATCACGTGCAAGGCAAGAGTGGTTTTACCAGAACTCTCGGGGCCAAATATTTCAATTATACGCCCTTTTGGCAGACCTCCAACACCTAGAGCCGAATCAAGCGCAATTGATCCTGTGGATATTGTGTCTATTTTTTCTACAGGGTTTTGCTTCAACTTCATTATTGCACCTTTACCGAATGCTTTTTCAATCTGGCTTATTGCGTTATCTAGCGCTTTTTGTTTATCACTATTTCTTTCTTCTGGGTTACTTGCCATAGATCATTTATTAATTTATATAATTCTCTATGATAATCAAACGCGAATAACCTGCCAAGGTTTTTCTAGTATTTATGTATTATTTCAATGAAAAATATTAACGTTTTCATAAAGCAGATATTTGTTTGCCTTCGTTAGTAACACACTATACTTTAGTGTACGAACGTTGCAATTTGCAGCATAGCAGGTGGTGTCATCCAAGTAGCCAACACTGGAATGACTAAATTCGAAATGGCTACATGAATTTATTGTAAATTACTACCGTATAAGGTGCGATGCAACAAAGCCATTCCAGTGTCAGCTACTTGAATGACACCTCTTAGATGGGTCAGCTACTCAGATCTGCCATGAAAACTGCAACCCTAAATGTTGGAGCACTGTCGTACACTAAGCGCTGTAATGACAATTTTAGTCGCTTCATACACTTATCATGCTAGTCATAACAGAAATAATTTTTACCAAAGATATTTATGAAATAATTGACATAGTTTGGAAATATGTATATTATAGAACATTAATAGTTAGTTAGTTAATTTGTAGGTGTAATGTGGCTAGAAATGTTTTGAATGAAAATGAGTACCACGCTTTAAAGCAGTTGTTTTTAACATTTAATATTCAAAAGGAGGATGTGGTAAATTCTGACATTAAGAATATTAAGAAAAAGCTTAGTCAACAATACCGTAAATTATCGTTAAAATATCACTCAGATAAAAACCCAAACAATAAAGAAGCGGAGGAGAAATTTAAGATTATTGCATTAAATAAGCCATTTTTTGAAGAATTTATAATAGAGCCATTGGAGAAAGGTCTCAATAAAAGAATTACGCGGTAAGTTGTGGAGTCGCAGTTATGAAGAATTGCAAAAATACTTAGATGATAAGTGCAGAAATAAACTCTATAATAAGCAGCAGTCAATTAACAATAATGTAACTGCTTATGTAAAATATTCTTCTTATTCAAATCTCTTAGGAGTTCTTTTAGTATCCTTCACATCAATTGCATTTTTAATAATTAATGGTATTTCTTCTAATGTACCAATAGCAGTAGGTTTTCTTGCTCCCTTGTTAGCAGGATCTATTTTGAGTCTAGCTGTTAAGAGCATTTATACTAGAAATGGGAAAGAGTTTAATCATCAGACTAATATTTTATTATTGTTTAACTTTGACCAAGAATGCGAAAATTTTTCAAAGAGTGATAGGACTAAATTAAAGTGGCTAAAAAATTCAGTTATTTTGAGCAACACAATCTGTACATCTTTAATGTTTTTCGGTGTGGGATTAGATTTAGTTGCCAACGGCTTTGGTATAACTAACTCTATGATGTTATCCGGCTTATTACTTTCATTACCATTCACGCTTTTAATTGTTACTTCACCTATTTTAAATGCTGCAAGTAATTATATTCTCAAAAAGACAGCTATAAATTCAATTGAGGAGCAATTTAAAGGTGATGATCAGTTTATAGAAGTCGATAACGAAAAGCCAAGCAGTATAGCTCTTTCGATAAAAGTCCGGATGTGATAGGATAAGGATAGATGATGATAAGGAGGTTGAATGCCAGCAGCATATAGTTATGATTTAAGAAAAAAAGCAATGGAAGCGCTAGACGAAGGAGAAAGCAGAGAAACAGTGGCAGCAAGATTTAAGATTGGACGAACTACTTTATGGGAGTGGCAGCAAAGAAGAAAAGAAACAGGAGACTTTCAATCAAAAAAACTTGGAAATGGGGGTTACAATCACAAAATTACCGACTGGGATACCTTTGCCAAATTTGCCAGAGAACACGGAGGAAAGACTCTATCGGAAATGGCTAAACTTTGGAACAACGTTAGTATCCAAACGATCTATCGAGCCCTTAAAAAAATTGGATTTACGCGCAAAAAAAGACATATGGATACAAGGAAAGAAACGAAGAAAAACGTGCTGAATTTTTGAAAATTATAGCGACAAAAGAACCTAAAAACTTAGTGTATATAGATGAGTCTGGCATTGATAACACCGAAGACTACCCCTACGGATATTGCCAGAAAGGACAGCGGTTTTATGCCTTAAAATCTGGAAAGAAAACTCAACGAATCAGTATGGTTGCAGCCTTAAGTGGAAGAAAGATAGTTGTTCCGTTAACCTTTGAAGGCCACTGTAATATGGATGTTTTTAATGGATGGTTTGAGCAATTTTTGACACCGATCTTGGAACCTGGACAGACTGTCATTCTTGACAATGCTACTTTTCATAAGTCTGATAAGATTATCGAGCTTGCTAAAGGGGTTGGTGCAGAAATTTTGTATCTGCCGCCTTATTCTCCAGATTTCAACAAAATTGAGCATCATTGGTTTGCTATAAAAAACAGAGCCAGGAAAAACATTCCTCTATTCGAATCCTTTCTTCGTGCTGTTGATTCTGCCTTCCTATGACCTGTTTGGACTATTATGAGAAATGCTATAATATCATCAAAGTTAGCTATTCTCCATAGCGAAGTCTCTAGCTAGGAACAATGAGCCACAGATTAGTATGGTTTTGACGTTTTGGGTAGGGGCTTTTAATATGTGATTTGATATTGCATCGCCAATTGATTCACATTCAACTGCCTTTATTTCTATGTTATTGGCTTTTTCCCTAATCAAATTTGTATTTGTTGCTTTAGGTTCAGACTTAACACAAACCGCACATAGTAGTTTGATATATGGTTTTAAGTGTTCTAAGAACTCTTCTACATTTCTGTTACGAGTAACACCAAAAATTATATAGACACCTTCAGCAAAGTTATCTCTTACCCACTGAGATAGTACTCTAGCACCATCATTATTGTGTGCACCATCTAAAAATAATTGCCAATCTTTCGGTAGTAGGGAAATTAAATTACCTTCTTTTATAGACTCTAGCCGTGCAGGCCAATAAGTGCACTGTAAACCTGAAGTGATATCCTCTTCTCCAATATCAAATTCATACTTTCCACTTAAAATACTACATGCTGCAATAGCATTGCCTGCATTAATCACCTGATGATCACCCTTTAAAGATGGCAAAGGAAATTCTATTGATTGAATAGCTGATTGAAAAACCATTTTGTTGTTCTTTTTTTTGCAATTCCATTCAAGGCCTCCTCTATACAGAGGAGATTTCTTATTTATTGCATGGAATTCTAGTGTATTCATTATAGACTTTTTTTGTGGTGCTATTACACAAGGAATATTAGGTTTCATTATTCCAGCTTTTTCACCTGCTATGGTTTCTACAGTAGGGCCAAGATATTCTGTATGATCAAGTGCAATGGAAGTAATGATTGTTAAAATCGGATTATCTATAACATTTGTTGCATCAAGCCTTCCACCCATACCCACTTCAACTAAAGTTATATCGGCTTTATGACGAGAAAAAGCTAAAAAAGCTGCAATAGTTGCAGCTTCAAACAGAGTGATAGGTTGTTCTGCAATTACGGCACGGCATTCTTCTAACAAGCTATATAATTCATTATCGTCGATATAACTGCCTGCAATAACTATTCTTTCATTAAAATTCACCAAATGTGGAGAAGTGTATGCGTGTACCTTATACCCTGCTGCTTGCATTATATATCTTATAAATGCTAGTGTTGAGCCTTTCCCATTAGTTCCAGCTATATGAATTGCGGGAGGCATTTTTTTCTCGGGGTTATCTAGTTTGCTAAGAAAGCCTTTTATGCGATCAAGAGAAAAATCATTCGGCCTGCTACCAAATGGCTTAGGCCAATGAGGCATATATATCATAGATTGTTGTTACATTTTAATTCATCTATCACACTTGCTATGCCATGTGTGTCGATTTTTTCACTAAATTGATAACGTTGATTAATAGCAATACTTATTCCACTCATTACAACATCACTTATCAAGAAAGAACTGTTATTTTTAGTAACTTTAAAATCAATATTTGTAAATTCTTCATCACCGTAAGAAAATCTTGTACCAATTAAGCAAGTTTCATCGTCAACTGCTTTTGTACTCATTATGATCATTTCACTATCATGCATGTATTTATATAAAATTTTAACGCACAAACGCGTAAGATACACTTCATACTCTCTTAAAAAATCTTCTTTTTCTTTTTGTTTAACTAAAGCCCAATGTTTCCCTATAACGAATTGCGATATTCCTTTGAGGTTAACATTGTTTTGAATGACCTCCTGAAGCTTTTTTTGCACACATTCCCGGTTTTTTTTATTCTCCTTTGTAGATATACCATCCACTTGTTGCTTCATAGTATGCACAAAAATTTTGTGATCTGTACAATTAGTGTAAGCACTTGAAGAAATTACAATAAAAACAATGATAGTTAAAACTTTAGTAATGTTCATAAGATATATTTATTAGCTATGATACTTAGAATGCAAAGTTTAATAAAGATTAAATAATAATCGCTAGCTTTAATATATCTATAGACACACCTTGTATAAATCATCTACAATTAATTAAGGTTCTGTTCTATGCGTTATGAGTTAAGTTAAATTTCCCGAGCGATAATTTCTAGTCAAGGGAATTGCCTCTGTTAATTTCGTTGAAATTGATACGCGATGCCCACCTTAACTTTAGTCTCAGGAATCTACTAAGGCTGACGGTAGATACGGATCCTATTTTGATTGGTTTAACATTTATGCTTCATCAATACAAAGAACAGGGTGTTTTCCTATGTTTGCCTAATGAAGTATTCCAAATTGTAATTGATGTTGAAAGGTATCCTGATTTTGTTCCTTGGTGCAAAGCCGTTTATATAAAAGAAAAAATTAACAACCAAATGGTTGTGGATCTCCTCGCAGCTTTTCATGGAATTAAAGGTAGATATACATCAGAAGTTACTTCTCTTTCTCCAAGTGGAACAAATGAAGGTTGGATAAAAGCTGTATCATCAAATGGAATATTTAAACATCTATACAATGAATGGCAATTCATTCCCATAGATGAAAATAAAACTATGGTAAAGTTTTATATAGAGTTTAAGTTTAAGTCCAACTCATTTTCCACTTTATTAAACTCAGTATATAAGTATACACAAAGTAAAATAATTGCTGCATTTAAAGATAGGGCTGAAAGCCTTGCTAAACAAAAGTTATCTTGACATTATTAATATAAATGTATAATTTTTTTTAGTAAGTTAAGTGTTTATATTGTAATGATTTTTAGACTATTGTTTTTATTAATTTTCATAAGTGTTAATTCTTATGCAGTTGTTAAGCAAGATTTATCCGATAACCAATACATTCAAAAAAAACCCAATGAAATAACATCAAATGAGCTATTATCGCCATTACCTGATGATAAATTATTAGGAGATCCAAAAGCACCAATTCTAATGATAGAATATGCTTCATTAACTTGTTATCACTGCTCTCTTTTTCATAGGAATGTTTTTCCTAAAATTAAAGAGAAATATATAGACACAGGTAAGATGTTATATATATTTCGTCATTTTCCTTTGGATTACAGAGGGCTAAAGGCTGCAATCCTAAGTCATTGCTACGAAAAACAAGAAGACTACTTTAATTTTAACAAAGCTGTTTTTAACTCAATAGATTCGTGGAATTACTACAATTTAAGTGATTTGACTTTACTACAAAGAATTGCTGCACTAAGCAACTTAAAGCAAGATGCATTTAACCAATGCATTAATGATAAGAAAATAATGGATAAAATCGTAAATGATAAATCACTGGCAATTAATAAACTTGGTATCACAGCCACTCCAATATTTTTCATCAAGCTTAACGATGATAAATCATATATAGAGCATAATAAAGTTAAACATGGAGGGTATAAAGAGCTGAAATATTTCACTAATGTGATAGATAAATTATATGGAAAAGCTATAGTGAAGTAATACCACTGTAGCTTACCATATAAAAGACTCTATGCTGAGTCATTGTTTTTCACTACTGTTTGTTGTTTTTTACGCTCAAACTCTCTTTTTTTACTGTGCCAAGTGTAGTAATACATAGCGATTTTATTCTCTATTAATACTATTGTCCCATCATAAAACTGAACCATATCCATAACTTTTCTCTGAGCTTCATCAAAACGTTCTTTATACTTTTCACGATAAGCTGGATTATGTAGTAACATAACCCCTTCATTCTTGTTAGATTTTTTGTTTAACGTTTCAACTTCACCAGCAATAGTATAAGACATATAACCCCCTCTAATTGATTATAAAAATTATATTTTAAAAAGAGAAATGCGCATAAACAATCCCTTTAATTCTAGCATAATAATCGACTGTTTATTATACTAGTTAACTATAGTACGATATATAATAATTTTTGTCACTTAAAATTTTATACTATGAAATAATAACTTAAAATAAATGTTTTTATTATTTTAAACTATATTATTATATTTATAAATTGTGTATGAATTAAGTCTCCCTAATTTATAATATATGCGTAATAATTTTAGTATAAAATTGTCATACATAAGAAATCTATTTGCAAAAGAATATAAAAAAATAGAAGAATATTGTATTCTTGAAAAAAAGCAACATATTCAAATTGGCCCTGAAGAAGGAAAGCTATTAAGTTTATTTATAAAAATCCAAAAAATCAAAAGTATTGTTGAGATTGGCACGTTATACGGTTACTCGTCGATTTGCATGGCAAAAGCTCTACTAAAAGACGGTCATATATATACAATAGAAAATAATCCTCAACACTCAAGAATAGCAAAAAAAAATTTTAGTGCTTTTAATCTAAGTGATAAAATTACTCTAATAGAAGGCGATGCACTGGAAAAAATTAATGAATTATCAGCAAAAGCACCATTTGACATGATATTTATTGATGCTGACAAAAGTAGTTATCCTAAGTATTTAGATTGGGCAGAGTCATACATTAAACAAGATGGGCTAATCGTTGCAGATAACACTCTACTGTTTAACACAGTATTTTTAGAATCGCCTCCAAAAGAAGTATCAGAAAAATCATGGCATGCCATGAGGGAGTTTAATAATAGATTATCAGATGAAAAAAAATATTTCTCTATATTGATTCCAACTGATGAAGGAATGACTGTAGCTTTAAAGCTAACATAAGTTAAAAATCAAGGTCAGCATAATGTTTAGGAGGGATTAAACCAGAAATCCTCTCTAATAATATCTCACGAAAACAAGGCTTTGATTTAACAATGGAGTACCATTCTTTTAAAATTTTACTTTTTTCCCATGCAAAACTACTTACATAATCCATTACGGAAATATGCGATGCTAAAGTAATATCAGCTAAAGTGAACTTATCAGTTGCAAGCCAAACGTTCTTGTTAATTAAGTGTTCGATGTATTCCATATGGCAAGGCAGGTTATGCTGAGCTGCATGAAGAAATCTAGAGTCAGGGCTGCGGTTAGTAATTACTTTTTCATTCATAATATACTTAGTAACTTCATTGTAAAATTTGTTATCGAACCAATTGATTAGAGCGCGTATTTTAGACTTAATAATAGTGGATGAACCAAGTAATTTGACGTCGCTATTGTAAGTCTCTTCTATATATTCACAAATGGCATTACTATCCGCTATTACAAAGTTATTATCTATTAACACTGGTACTTGCCCGGTTGGATTGATCTCCATAAATTCATTCCGCTTTTCCCACGGATTTTCATACACTAGATCACAGCCTAATTTTTTTTCTTTTAGAAAAGCTCTAACTTTTCGTGAAAATGGACAAAGAGGAAAATGATATAAAATCATAATGTTCCTCTTTTGTTATACCAATATCCTTTTTTTGTTACTCTATGGCGTGACCTACAACTGTACGAACTTTCTTTGTAGTCCACAGAAGTTTGCGTAGCAGGTAGTGTCATGCAAGTAGCTGACACTGGAATCCAGTTCTTGTTATACAATTGCCTAGTGCGCTCATTTACAGTTAAGTTTTCTGGATCCAAGTAGTCAAGCACTGGGATGACATCCTTTTCGGTAAAAATTGCTCTTATATCACAACATTCATACAGCTGTATGCCTAGGCACTGGGATGACATAAATAAGCGCTGAAATGACATAAATAAACATTGGAGTGACAATCTTGTAGTGACTTGCATGACAACTAACTTTTTGTTTACTTCAAAATAGCACTGCAAAAAATCTGACATATCAAATTATAAAACTAACATAGGATATACCTTGCTAAATAAAAAAAAAAGTATAATATTTTATAAGGTATGCAGGCAAAAACTCTGTAATTTGGTCAGATCAGAAATGAAGCAGCCATATCAGAACCTTTTTGGGTTGCATACCTATTTCATTATTTGTTTTATCCGAGGCTATGAATATAGCATTAAAACATCGTCCTAGTAGCTTCAAAGATCTAGTAGGTCAAGATATATTAGTGCGTGTATTAGAAAATGCTTTTATTTTAAACAAAATCCCACAATCTATACTGCTCTCTGGTAGTAGTGGAGTTGGTAAAACCACCACTGCAAGGATAATAGCTTTATGTTTGAATTGTTCCCTGGGGCCAATTTTTGAACCTTGCGGATCATGTGAAAATTGTCTAGCAATAAAAAATTCAAGCCATCCAGATGTAATTGAAATCGATGCAGCAAGTCACACTAGCATTGACGATATTAAAGTAATCCTGGGAGATATTTGCTATTCACCTATAAGCTCTAAATTCAAAGTCTACATTATAGATGAAGTACACATGCTATCTAGCAGTGCATTTAACGCATTACTTAAAACCCTAGAAGAGCCACCATCTAGTGTAAAGTTCATTTTAGCAACTACGGAAATAAAAAAGATACCAATAACTATTATTGCACGTTGTCAAAGATTTGATTTACACAACATTCCTGTAGCTAAAATAGTGGAACGTTTAAATGATGTTGCACAAAAAGAGAGTTATTCCATTGAAAAGGGAGCATTAGAATTAATTGCACGACACTCTGGAAATTCAATGCGTAACGCCTTGTTTTTGATGAATCAAGCAGTGCTATATAGCAAAGATGGTGCAATATCCACTAAAAATGTGACAGACATACTTGGCCTAGTGGATAAAGATATTATATTCGATCTATTAGGGGCAATATTAGAAGGTGATTTACAGAAAGCTCTATCAGTGTTTGACAAGGCGGTAAAAACAGCAAACCCACTTAGTATTTTTGAAGGTCTATTGCAAACAATTCAGTTAGTATGCCGTTTTTTGATTACAAAAGAGATTGATAATGCAGTTACAGAGCATGAAAAGAATAGGATAAAAGATTTAAGTATAAAGAGATCTTTAATATTTTTTTCGAGATTGTGGAAGATGTTGCTTAAAGGTATTCAAGATATAAAAACTTCAACATGCAACGATGTTGCTGCTGAAATGATGTTAATTAGCCTCTGTTATCTTTCTGATCTGCCTTCTCCGGAACAGGTGGTCAAAAAAATTCTTTCGCAGAATGCACAGCCGGAAAATACGCGTAATGTAAGAAATGAACAGCAACAAAATTATGATTTTGACAAAGTTTTGCAACTATTAAGGCGGAGTAACCAAATTTATCTTTACAAACAACTGTATAATAATCTACAATTAATAGATTGTAAACCTGGATATTTAAAATTAAAAGCTGTATCTAAGTTGGATAGTAATTTTTGCAATGATTTAAAAAATTACTTAAACCAGGTGACTCAGCAAGAGTGGGTTATTGCAGTTGATACAGGTTATATAAACAGGGAAGTGAGTAATTTAAATTATGCACCTGCAGTTAAGGATATCCTTGACACGTTTAAAGGTGCAAAAGTAGTTAATATAGAAAATAAGGAGTAAGTTGTGGATTTTAGTCAAATAATGAAACAAGCGCAAGAGATGCAAAAAAAGCTTGCAGAAGCTCAAGAAAAATATGTTGGAAAAGAGTTTCAAGGTATTTCTGGTGGTGGCAAAGTTTCTGTATTAGTGGAAGTCATAAAAATAGGTAGCTATAAAGCTAAAAAGGTGAACATAGACTTAGAACTTATGAGAAATGAGGAAAAAGATATAGTAGAGGATTTAGTAACAGCAGCGTTTAATGATGCCGTTAAAAAAGCAGAAGAAGATATGGCGAATGCAACTTCTGATCTTGCAGGTATGATGGGTTTACCATCTGGGTTTAAACTTCCTTTTTGAATTTACTACTGAAGTTTCTTTTAGTGTAAGTATTTTTTTTCTAATATTCCCAACGCTAGTACTTCTTCATATAATGTACCTATACTAGCATAGCCCTACGTCATACCGTGATTCATTCCACAACTGTACAAACATTGCAATATGGCACGATATCACATAGTAAACGATGTCATTCCAGTGCTTGACACTGGAATGGCTTTGTTGCATCGCTCTTCGGATAGTAGGTAACGTACAATAAATTCATGAAGCTATCTCAAACTTAGCCATGCCTATTTCAGTAAATTTGTTAAGCAAATAACACTTGAGTAGCAGTTCCTTCTCACGATTAATCTCAGATTTGCTCCTAAAACTAAACCCAAATATTCGCTTCAACCTTGAGAAAAATCCTTCAATATACGATCTTTTTCCGTAATTTACTTCTTCTTTCCATCTTTTTATACCATTCTCACCATGTAATTTCATTAACTGAATAGCGGCATTTCTATCAAGCATATAATCCAATTTTGGATGCTCTGCTGCGTTGTTTTTCGGAGGAATTTTCGTTTTTATACCATATTGATTACACAGCTTATAGAGCTTTTCTCTGTCATATGCCCTATCTGCATATAGTACTTTTATGACATACTGAAAATCGACTTCTTTTAGCAAATCACAAGCTCCATAGTGATCAGAGTAGACACCGTTACTGTATTTTACAGCTATGGCTTTTTTGCTGTTTGTATTCAACATTACATGCAATTTTCTTGTCTGTTCATAGCTGCGATACTTTCTATCTTCGCTATTTTCTTTGCTATGACCAGGAGTGTTGTTGTATATACTAATTCCTGTACTGTCTATAGTAATTTCGATATCTTCCATATTATTTTTATCAATTCTGCAATCATTGATCTTAATATTGAGTTTCTTAAACCTTCTTGATGATTGTGAATAGCTGATAACTTGCAAATTTTTCCCAATTTGCTCAAGGTATCCTGCTATAAACCCAACTGTTTGCCTCAGGCCTATTCTAAATAAACAAGTTATTATGTGCACCAAAATTACAACTTTATCGCTATAAATATTGTTGCCACCTGGTATTTTTGGACCATTCTCGTACCACTTTTCTATGGCTTCGTTGATATAATGAAAAATATTTCCTCTTTTTTCTAGAAATTTGTTATATTCGCTATGGTTACTGACCCTCATTTTTTGTGGCATATTTTTTCTTTCAAGGTTAAATGGCTATTTTATAATGAATTTTGTCAGTAGCCACCAGATTTTTTCAGTTGCTATGCAACAAAGCCCACTGGAATCCAGCCTTGCCGTAATCTCATCAAGAACGTTGTGCTTTAACATAAAACGGCTACTTTTATGCTTACCAACTTAATAAAATTCCTGGATCCCAGTGGGCTTTGTTGCATCACACTTTATGAGATGGTGATTTATGGTAAATTCATGTAACTATCTCAAATTTAGCCATACCAATATCAGTGAATTTATTAAGCAAATAGCATTTGATTAGCAGTTCTTTTTCTCGATTTATCTCAGATTTATTCCTAAAACTAAATCCGAATATTTGCTTTAATCTTGAGAAAAACCCTTCAATATAAGATCTTTTCCCATAATTTACTTCTTTTTTCCATTCTTTCATGCCATCTTCACCGTATAATTTTATTAACCTAATAGCAGCATTCCTGTCAGACATATAATCTATTTCTGGATGTTCTGCCGCATTGTTTATTGGTGGAATTTTTGTCTTTATATCATATTTGTTACACAACTTATAAAACTTGTGCCTATCACATGCTCTATCTGCATATAGTGCTTTTATGGCATGCTGAAAATCAACTTCTTTTAGCAAATCACAAGCTCCATAGTGATCAGAGTAGACACCGTTACTGTATTTTACAGCTATGGCTTTTTTGTTGTTTATATTCAACATTACGTGCAATTTTCTCGTTTGCTCATAGCCACGATATTTTCTGTCAGTGCTATTTTCCTTGCTGTGACCAGGAGTGTTGTTGTATATACTAATTCCTGTACTGTCTATAGCAATTTCGATATCTTCCATATTATTTTTATCAATTCTGCAATCATTTATCTTAATATTAAGTTTCTTAAACCTTCTTGATGCTTGTGAATAGCTGATAACTGCCAAATCTCTTCCTATTTGTTGCAAATACCCTTTTATAAACCCGACTGTTTGTCTTAAACCAATTCTAAAGAAACTGACGATTATATGCACCAAAATCACAACTTTATCACTATAAATATAGTTGCCGCCCTGCATTTTTGGACAATTCTCGTACCAATTTTCTATGGCGTCATTGATATAACAAAAAATGCTTCCTCTTTCTTGGAGAAATTTGTTATATTCATGGCAGTTACTGACTCTCATTTTTTGTGGCATATTTTTTCTTCAACAGTTAAATGGCTATTTATAATGAATTTTGTCAGTAACTGCCAGTTCTTTTCACTTGAGCGATGCAACAAAGCCCACTGGAATCCAGTTTTCCATATAATCTCATCGAAAATGTTGTAACCACTTTCTATGCTAGTTTGCTTGCTCACAAGCAAACTTTCCTGGATCCCAGATGGCTTTGTTGCATCGCTACTTATGAAAGGCTAACTATAGTTAGGATTATAAGTAACCTATTGAAAATCTTGTTTTTTTGCAATCAATCTGATCAAATTTAAGAATAGTAATTTATTATTTATATTAATAAATTTAATTCTATTGAAAATAGCTAAAGCATTGAAATTCTTGAATTTTAGCCGGATTAGTGAGTGGTAGTGAAATTTCTTTTACTCAAATTTAGGTATTCACTGACCGTTCTTGTTATAAATACCAGAATAATAAGCTACTGATATTCTCCATCTTTTTTATCTTTAATCCATCATAGCTAGCGATGCAACAAAGCCATCCCAGATACTGTCTCTGCTGTCAAACAAATTATCCAACAAAATTACAATTAAATGGTTGATTATTTTTAAGAATACCAAAAAAGACATGCATTAATTTTCGCATTAACGCAAGAACTATGACTTTTGGACATTTGCCTTTACTTGCTAGACGCTGACAAAACTTTTGAAAATGATTATTATGGTTTTTGACTACTATAGCTGGCATATAAAGAGCTTTTCGAATACGCTCAGATCCTATTTTGCATATGCAACTTCTCTTACTTACTGACGATCCCGATTGATAATGTCCTGGATTTAGACCAGCAAAAGCTGTAAATTGTTTAGCATTGTCAAAGTTATCAACTGATGGCATTTCTGCGACAACAGCAACAGCAGTAAGATATCCTATACCTTTTATAGTCTTAAGGTTTTCCACCATATTTTTTAGATGTGGATAGTTATTTATATGCTCATTAATTTCTTTTTCGAGAACAATAATTTGCTCCTCTATTGCCAAAATTACTTTAGATATAGCTTCTTTGCAACTGGAATGCATATTTTTGTTTTCCAAGCGATTTGTCTGTTGCACCTTATCATCTTTTAGCGATTGCATGCAACGGTAAAGCTCCCTCAAATGCCTCATTTCAGGTGCAATGGGCTTCCAAAGAGCAGGTTTGTTGGCGATACAAAATCTAGCTATCATAGCTGCATCTGATTTATCTGTCTTATTTCTGAGCAGCTCACTTTTGCCAAAAGCTTTGATTTGGGCTGGGTTTACTATACTGACATTATGTCCTAAATCGTGCATAAAAGTAGCCAAATCTTCTCCATACCAACTAGTTGCTTCAAGACATAAATGAGTAAGATTTGCTCCATGGCCATTGCACCAAACTACAAGTTTTGCAAAACCATCTTGATTATTTTGAAAGACTTTGTGTCGTTTTTTACTGTCCACTAACAAACAAACATCAAATTTCTTTTTTGAAATATCCACACCCAAAATAGCATTTACTTGCATAAAATTGCCTCCAAGACTATAAATAAACTGAGAGTTTAGACTAACCTTGTAATACGGGATATAATTCCAAAAGATACTGTTCAGTCTTTAACTCTATGGGAGGGAAGCAAAATCTGGCTTAATGGCATTAGTGTCGCATCAGCTTCACCCTCCCTGTGAGGTATTTTAGCTCTAATGCCTCACATCATAAAGATACAAGTGTCACGCACTGGGATGACAAGAAAGGGAGCACTGGAATTTTTGTTTCAATATTTGTACATGAGCCATGCATCTGAACAGATACAATGTTATAACTAGAGATAATTTTTAAATGATTGATATTTATGAACTACGACTTTTCTTGTTGTCCACTTGTTCAACATTACCCTTCTCAAGTTTACTATCTACTTCTTTTGTGTGTTCATCATCTATACTAGTTTCATCTTTTATCTTACTAGGGTAATCTTCCTGCGATTTTTTATATGCTTCCATGTTGTCATATATAGGGTTACTGATGATTTCTATTTTTTCAGGTGTGAAAATCCTTGCTAAAAATCTCCTTATTATTGGTATTGACCTTAAGAAATCTCTTAGCTTTGAAGATTCTTGTCTTTTGTTTAGAGACTGTTGGTCTATTTTAGAGGTTTTTACACCATACTTTTTATCATCAAAATTTATTGTAGGCTTTCTTTTATTCGAAAGAACACTTTGGGCCTTTGATCCATTGGTTCCTTCAGGCCCTTGAGGTGTAGAAATTGCAGGTTTAACCTTAGTTTCATCGTATTCCTTACTCATCTTTCATTTCATTATGTAATATTACTAATATTGCATAATAATAGCTAAATTACAATTAATTGCAAGGTAAAAATATTAAAACAATTGTAAATTTTGTCAGTAAAAATATAATAGAACTTTGAAATTAGAGGTTCATCTATATGGGATACAAAATTGCTGTTATTGGAGCAACCGGAAGAGTAGGGCGTGAGGTATTAAGCACGCTTGCTGAATTTCAAGATGAGGCGATAGATTGCGTTATTGCACTTGCATCGAAAAAATCAGAAGGGAAGAAGGTGAGCTTTGGTGACAAAGAGTTAACAGTTTTATGCCTTGAGGATTATGACTTCGTTGGAACTAATGTAGCCATTTTCTGTGCTGGATCTCATGTTTCTGAAGAGTATGTACCAATTGCAACACAGGCTGGATGCATCGTGATAGATAACAGTTCCCATTTTAGAATGAAAGAGGGTGTGCCACTCATTATTCCAGAGATTAATAAAGAAAAAATTATGGAATATAAAAACCACAACATAATATCCAATCCAAACTGTACTACAATACAGATGCTGCTAGTACTACATCTATTACACCAAAAAGCAAAAATAAAGAGAATCGTTGCTTCAACTTATCAATCAACTTCTGGTGCAGGCAAAGCAGCAATGGATGAGCTCTATGACCAGACAAAAAAAATCTTTATGAACGAAGCTAAAAAACCCAAGATATTCTCTAAGCAAATAGCATTCAATTGCATTCCCCATGTAGGAGAATTCATGGAAAATGGTTCTACAGAAGAGGAATGGAAAATGCAAGAGGAGACAAAAAAAATTTTAGAGGAAGATATAAAAGTTACTGCAACTTGTGTAAGGGTACCCGTCTTTATCGGTCACGCTATGGCAGTAAATGTGGAATTTGATCAACATATCACTGAAGAACAAGCTCGTGAAGTGCTAAGTGAAGCCGAAGATAGTGGAGTTTTAGTGTACAACAGGCGTGAAGATAGTGAATACATAACTCAAATTGATGTTGTACAGGAGAATGCTGTATATGTATCGCGTATTAGAAGAGACAATACTGTTGAGCACGGATTAAATATGTGGATAGTGGCTGACAACCTGCGCAAAGGCGCAGCATTAAATATAGTGCAGATTCTTGAGATTTTGATAAGAGAGCATTTGTCAATCAAGTGCATATAGAGCGCACGTACGTTGTAATTCGAAGGAAATTTGTATACCACATGGCAGCGCGTGACGCTGGAATGCCTTTGTTGCATCGCTACTTATGAAAGGCTAACTATAATTAGGATTATAAGCAACTTATTGAAAATCTTGTTTTTTTGCAATCAATCTGATCAAATTTAAGAATAGTAATTTGTTATTTATATTAATAAATTTAATTCTATTGAAAATAGCTAAAGCATTGAAATTCTTGAATTTTAGCCGGATTAGTGAGTGGTAGTGAAATTTCTTTTACTCAAATTTAGGTATTCACTGACCGTTCTTGTTATAAATACCAGAATAATAAGCTACTGATATTCTCCACCTTTTTTATCTTTAATCCATCATAGCTAGCGATGCAACAAAGCCGGCTGGATTCCAGTGTCAAGCACTGGAATGACACCATTTGCTGTGCAGTTTACCTTCAAAAATGAATGTTCGTACAGCTATGGAATAAATCGCGGTATGACGGTTCGCAGCGGTATAGTAACTCGTCACCCCGCTACTTGTTAGCGGCTGAGATACCGCGGCGGTATGACGTAGAAGCTATACTTTTATACTCACCAACTCAGTATCCAATCTGGATCCAAGTAGTCAAGCTATTCGGATGACACCCTCATAAAGTGAAATGAGATCCCGCTAACACGTAGCGGGATGACGGGAAAAGAGGTACTGGGAGACATCCTTCCTGGTAGACCCAAATCACAATGTTCGCACAGTTGTGCGTCACGCGCTGCCGAACACTGTATGGTTATACAAGAAAAATTAAGGCTTAAAAGGAAACTTAAGCAGCTAATAGGGCCTAAGCCTTCTTAATAAAACATAAAAAGCCCCTTTACCACCATGTTTTTTCGTAGCTTGTTGGTAGTATAGAACCATATGCTGGATTTTAGTGTCATTTAACCATTTATTTAAGTTACTCTTTATAGTGTCTGTTTTATTTGTTGCACTGCCGTATCCCGTAATTACCAATAAACATCTATTTCCTGCTCGATAATTTTTGATAATAAAATCTATCAATTTACAGTAAGCATCCTCTATACTATAGCCGTGCAAATCGAGCTTATCGCTTATAAAATATTTACCCCTATCAACTTTTGATTTTGTGTTTTTGTCAAGACAAAATGATGAGTTACCATTATTGGTATTAAGAAAATTCCTTTGTAAGTCGGAGGTACCTTTATCAACCATAGACTTTATATTTACTTTATGATCAACTTTCAAAGTAACTTTTCCACATTCTATTGGCTTAACATTTTTTTGCCAATCCAACTCATCGTCCGACATAAACGCATTAATCGAATTGTATAATTTTACAACAATATCCAAACATAGTAAAATGTTGCTTATTCTATAAAAACCCGATTTTCGATAATACGATGAAATCGTCAAAAACTAATGAGAATTTTTGGCTGTATGGAAAGCACACCTGCATGTCAGCACTGAAGAATAAAAATAGGCAGTGTATAGAACTGTTAGTAACAGAAAATTTCTATAGAGAACATGAAAAAGAAATTAGGCAATGTGTAAATAGTAAGGACATTAAAGTTCGATTAGTAGAAAACAAAATACTTAATGACGTTTTATCTAAAGGTGCTAACCATCAAGGAATTGCTTTAAATGTTGCCCCTATTCTTTATAACTTAAGCATCGAAGAAGTAGCTGAAAGCTCAAACGACAGCTCTACTATAGTCATTTTAGATCAAGTCACTGACACGCACAATATTGGGTCGATTTTAAGAACTTCAGCTTGTTTTAATGTCAACGCATTGGTTTTACCACATAACCATTCACCGAGTGAAAATGCATCTATTGCAAAAGCAGCAAGTGGGGCTTTAGATATTGTTCCGCTAATATACGTTACAAATATAGTAAAAACTATGCAGTATTTAAAAAAGGTCGGCTACTGGTGTTACGGGTTTGATTGCAATGCTAAAGAAAATATAGATGAAATAAAGAGTCTTGAGAAAAAAAGAGTAATTATTTTTGGTTCTGAAGAGAAAGGAATGCGGAGGTTAGTTAAAGAAAATTGTGATTATCTTTTAAAGATCCCAATATCAAACGTAATTGACAGCTTAAATGTTTCAAATGCAGCAGCAATAGGCCTATATTCTATTTATATTAAAACAAATGCCAGCGCATAGCTGTTTATAATAAAAACACTTGATAAAAATGTGGTTTTATATTATAATGTGTTAAATAATGGACAAAAGGAGTTATATTATGTCTTATATGAGAAATGAACAGGATATTCGCTCTCAAGGCGTTTACTATAGCGCTGGGCTTAGAAGTTACCTAACTAAAGTATACAATTACATGGCTTTAGCTTTGGGCGTCACAGGGCTTGTTGCATTTTTAACAGTATTTTCTGGTCTTTTTCAAGTAATTTATTCTAATCCCGTTCTATCGCTTGTGGTAATGTTATCTCCGGTTGCATTGGTGTTCTACATGTCTTATAGAATTCAACACCTAAGTGCTCAGTCTGCCGTTACTATATTTTTCTCGTTCTCAGTGTTAATGGGGCTTTCCTTATCTTATGTTTTTATAGTTTATACTGCAGAAAATATAGCAAGGGCGTTTTTCATTACATCAATCATGTTTGGCTCTATGGCTTTATATGGCAATACTACAAAAAGAGATCTTACAAGTATGGGCTCTTTCTTGATTATGGGAGTTTGGGGGTTAATCATTGCGTCTATAGTAAATTTATTTCTTGGAAGTAGTCCTCTCCACTTTGCAATATCGTTCATATCAGTAATAGTCTTTACCTTAATGACTGCGTATGATGCTCAAAGAATCAAGGACGTTTATTATAAACATAATGACGGATCAGAAGTTGCTACTACTAAATTGGCAATACTCGGTGCAACTAATCTTTATTTTGACTTTATTAATATGTTTCTCAATCTACTCAGGTTACTTAACTTGTTCAACAATAGGGATTAGATGTTTTCCTTTTTAAGGAAAGGCAGTAAGAATTCTATAGTTTTCTTTTTAGTATCTTTAGTTGTGTCGATGATATGTCTTGCATATGCATCGGTACCTCTATATAGCATTTTCTGTAAAGCTACTGGGTATGGTGGCACAATAAGAAAAGTAACTAACACAACAACAAATATAACTAACCAAAAGATCAGGGTCCATTTCAATGCTGATATAATGTCCGATCTACCTTGGGAGTTTAAATCAGAAACTAACTACGTTGACGTAAACATAGGAGAACAAAGTTTAGCGTTTTATTACGCAAAAAATCTATCTGATCAGCCTTCATTTGGAATGGCGGTGTATAACGTTACGCCTTTCAAAGCAGGTAAGTATTTCAATAAAATTGCATGCTTTTGTTTTGAAGAACAAATGTTGCTACCAAAACAAAAAGCAGCTATGCCCGTATCTTTTTATATAGATCCTGAGATAATGCTTGATAACAATACAAAAGATTTGAGCGAAATAACACTGTCATACACGTTTTTTAAGCTTAAGTAACAGAATGTTTGCAAACCATGTCATTTCAGTAATCAATAGGGTGTCATCCAAGTAGCTGACACTGGAATGACAGGAGGTAACGCAAGAAGTCTATTGATTGTGAAAACAATAACTTTGCAAAATATTAATTGTTAGATAACATAATCAAAGTTTTTGTCTTAATATTCATCATGGTTAGAGCTATACAAATTAAAAAAACTGGGGGACCAGAAGTATTAGAATTTGTAGATAAGAGCATAGGTGAGCCAAAAGGCGAGGAAGTCTTAGTGCGTCACACAACTATCGGCTTAAATCGTTATGATTTAGAGCACAGAAAAGGTACACGCAAAATTAAAAATTTACCATCAGTGCTTGGAGTGGAAGCAGTTGGGGTTATTGAAAAACTTGGTAAAAAAATCAGTGATGGATTCAAAGTTGGAGACAGAGTTGGATATTGCACAGCTCCTCCAGGGGCATATTGTGAAAAGCGCATTATACACCAGAAATATCTGATAAAAATTCCAGATGACATATCTGATGAAGTTGCTGCTGCAGTGCTGTTTAAAGGTATGACAGCTCACTATTTAGTTAATCAATCTTATAAAATCAGGCCTGGTGCTTTCGTGCTAGTTTATGGAGCTAATGGTGGCTTAGGGCAAATAATATGTCAATGGGCAAAGGATAAAAAAGGTGTAGTGATAGGTTCTGTAAGCTCTGATGAAAAAATGAAGATAGCTTTACAAAGTGGCTGCACATACGCAATAAACTACAATGATAAAGACTTCGTTTCTAAAATTATGGAGATTACGCAAAACAGAGGAGTAGGTGCAGTGTATGACCCCATAGGTTACGCTACAAGTAAGCTCTCTTTTGAATCTTTAGGCAGGTTCGGCATATACGTTTCCTATGGGCAGATATCAGGTAACGCTCCTATTAGTTTTTCTTTACTTAGTTCACGTTCGTTATTTGCAACTGGAACCTCAATATACCATTATAAGCATGATAGATTCACATTAGTGCTTACCACAATGGAAATCTTCGAGATGATAAGAAAAAAACTTTTAACTGTACGGATCAATAAAAAATATAAATTTGATGAAATAATTCAAGCACATCGTGATATGGAAAATAGAAAAGCGAGTGGGCTAAATATCATCAAAGTCTCTTAAATAAATTAGTAATTTAAACTAACCATTCATTAAATTATATCAACTAGAATTTCACATATTTCATTCTCCTTTTGGGGGAATTAAAAGCATATAGCTAAACTGACTTAGATTTACCGACAACCGTCATCCCGCTACGTGTTAGCGGAATCTATACCGCGAATAGACTTCTTGCATAACCCAAACTAAGTAGAAAGAAGGTATCATCCGAGTAGCTGACACTGGTTCCTTTATGACGGTAGTAGCCCCCCTTCTCCTGTCATTCCAGTGCTCTCTTCTTGTCATCCCAGTGCCCAAACACTGGGATCCAGTTTCACCTTATGATGGTGTCATGAAAGTAGCTGACACTGGTTTCCATCCAAGACGGTGTCATTCCTTACTATTACCCACAAATATAAATGGACTAAAAAGTAAAATATTACAATATTAAAGTTTGCAAATATTGAGGGTGTAAAATGGCAAGTAAAAGTAGTGAATGGGCTAAAAATGAATTTGGAGATAAAAGGTTAACTGAGCGATTAGTAAAGATTGCTGATATGTTTGACAAAATTACCTGAAAGTTAGATTAATCAAGCATGTGAAAGTTGGTCAGAAGCAAAAGCAGCATATCGTTTTTTTTAAAATGAGAACGTAAAAGAAGTCGATATTCTAGCTTCACACATTGATAAAACAGTTGAGAGAACAAAAGCTCACAAGAGGGTTCTTGTCATTCAAGATACCAGTTACATTGTATATAATAACCATAAAAAAACAAGCGGATTAGCAAATTTGTCCAGTTATGATACTGCAAAAGGTATTATAATGCATACAGCTCTTGCCGTTAGTATAGAAGGTTTGGTACTAGGGATACTAGATCAAAAAGTTTATTCAAGACCTGAAGAAACTGAGAACCTTAAAAAAAAGAGCGATCGCATTGAAGATAAAGAAAGCGTAAAGTGGTTGGAAACTTTAAGAAAAACAAATAATATTATTGATCCAACTCAAACTGAGACTATAACTGTATGCGATAGAGAAGCAGATATATATGACTTTTTTGAGCTTGCACATAGTCTTAATTCGGCAGTGCTAGTTAGAGCATGCAGAGATAGAGCAGTAAATAGAAAATCTCGATATCCTGAAAAAGGTGAGCAGAAGTTATGGGCATTTATTAAATCCTCTCATTGTGCAGGTACGGTAGAAGTTGAAGTTCCTGTAAAAGATAATAAGCCAAAAAGAACAGCACGTTTGGAAGTTAGATTTGGAAAGTTTATGATGAATCCATCTAAGAATAATATTAGGCATAAGACGGAAGAACTACCTAAATTACCACTTTATGCAGTTTATGTTGTTGAGAAAACTCCCCTTCCCTTAAAAAAAACCGCTAGAATGGATGCTATTAACGAATCTTTCAGTTAATACTTTCGATGAAGCTGTTGAAAAAATTAGTTGGTATCAACTATGTTTTTTAAAAATTTTTTTATTTGTGTAATTTTGCAAATTATATGGGCAATAAAAACCCGTTTGTCATAGAAATAGAATTTTATATCAAACAGCTACCACAGCAATTTCTGCTTAAGCTAATGAATATGTGCTTTAAGTCTGTGTGGACGCACATATTCATTAGCCAATTTCAGTTACCGTTGTGAAGATTTTTAAGTATGCAAATTAATTGCTTCTTTAAGTCTTGTATTAGCAATTACTATAATTTTACGCATTAGGGCTGTTATAGCCACCATCTTCTTCTTACCACTTTCAACAAGCTTAGAATAAAAGGCGCCAAGTATAGATTTTGACCTTGTAGCAGCCATAGCGGCTGTAAAGAGCTTTGAACGAACGTTACTTCTACCACCTGTAATCCTTCGGTAACCAACAGCTTTACCACTTTCTTTTGGATGCGGTGCAACTCCGGCAAGACTTGCTACTTCTTTTCTATTTAAGTAACCAAGCTCTGGCATTAAACACAAAAAATCTTGTGATAACTTTTTACCTATTCCAGGAACTGTTTTAAGAATTTTTTGGCGTTGTTGTAATTCGCGGCTTTCATCAATAATCTTTTGTATAGTATCATTGAGTTCGTTTATTTGACTATCGAAAAACTCAATGGTCTTTTGACAGCTTTCTTTTATATGATCATTTTCCGGTGCTTCAAGTCTGCATTTTTCTTGAGTTCTCATTTGCGTAATATCATCACGACGTTGACAAAGTGCAGCCAAAGTTGATTGTTCTGTAGAGGTAGGTACAAATAGAGAGATAGTTCTATGGCATTCAAATCCATATTGAGCAAGAGCTCTTGCATCTAGACTTTGCTAAAGTTCCGTGAGATAAAATAAAGCTTTTTACTTTACGAGTATTAGCTCGATGCACGGCAATATTTTTGTCGGTAAGAAAATGTGATAAGCCAAGCTCATATTTCCCTGTATTTTCTAAAGTCACTAAAGCATTAGGTAGAATATCTGAAAACTCTTGAAATAATTGTTGCCAACCAGAAGCATTATTATCAAATTCGACAGCATTCTTCTGTTTGTGAATTGCAACGACATTTTTAAATTTTCCATGTCAATGCCAATAAAATTTTGATAAGATGTAACCATAATAAACCTCGATAGTTTTAGTTAATTTAAGATTGTAAACGGGTGCATATATATGTCCCAAGCAACTATTCAAACGTATCGAGGGATAGGGCTAGCGTACCTTGATACCAACGGTTGTAATACCAATTTCCTTTCGGTCGCGCACGCCCGCTATTCCTAGTGAGCAGGGTTATCTTTCTCTCTTATCTCTTTTATATCACGTTTTTAACTTACAATTGCCTTAGATGGAAAATAGAGATATTACATAAAATTTTAAATCCGGTCTCAAAGTTGAAGAATGTAGGCTTGGAATAGCAGAAAGATTAATGAGGTATTTAACAGTCATGAGCATTATTGCTTGGAGAATTTTCTTTATTACATCAATTGCAAGAACTAACCCAACATTACCATGTACTGCCTTATTAGCTGAGGAAGAATGGAAAGTTTTATATGTTAAAATACACAGGAAACCATGTCCAAATATAGCCCCTACTATAAAAGAAGCCGTTTCGTGAACTTGGAGGTCATTTAGCAAGAAAAAATGACCCAAAACCAGGACCAATTACTCTTTGGAAAGGATATAAACGTCTCTTTGATTTAGCAGAAGGATGGCGACTTGCTCACAAACCTCATATTTGTGGGTAATAGTAAGATTTGAGAGGTTGTCCACAAACCAAGGAATACGTAGTATATAAAGAAAGAATATTGAGGTAAGAGATGAGGAAAAAATATCCAACAGATTTAAGTAAAAGGGAATGGGCAAGAATAGAAAAACACTTCAGAGTATCGTACAAGAAAGGAGGAAGGCCACCAAAATACAGTAAGTGTGAGATAGTAAATGCAATTCTTTATATACTGCGCACAGGATGTCAATGGCGCTATTTACCACACGATTTTCCGCCGTGGAAGGCTGTGCATGAACAGTTTAGAAGATGGAAAAAGCAGGGAATTTTTGAGAAAATGAACTATGATATCACTAAATATAGTAGGTCAAAAATGGGAAGCCGAGCGCATGCATAGTGGACAGTCAATCGGTAAAAACCACGGAAAAAGGGGGGTCAAAGGTTATGATGGTGCGAAAAAGGTAAAGGGGAGAAAAAGACATATAATCACAGATACTCAAGGATTTGTGCTTGGTTGCTATGTAGGAGCTGCAAGCGAAAATGACAGAGATGGGGTGAAGATGGCATTGGACAATATGAAGGAAAAATACAGCAATATTAAGAAAATGTGGGCTGATATGGGATACCAAGGAAAAGATTTAAAGGATTACGTAAAGAGAGAATATGGGATAGATATTGAAATTGTCAAAAGGCCTCCATGTAGGTTTTGGGTGCATAAAGATACACCACTAGAACTATTGCCACAACGGGATCCTGGATTTTCAGTACAGCCGAGAAGGTGGGCGGTAGAGAGGACTTTTGCTTGGATCAATAGAAATAGAAGGCTATCAAAGGAGTACGATTTACTTACAACATCTACTGAAAGTTTCATATATCTGGCTATGAGTAAAGTTATGTTAAGTAGGGAATATGCTTGATTTACTGGTTTGTGGACAACCTCTTAAATTCTTGAAAGCCTGTATGGCAAATCTTATACCTTGCTTTAGAAAAGGCTTGCTTTGAGGGTACATGTCAATGGCTCCATAAGTTCACATTCTATTCCCAAACTTTTTTTAACTAACTTTAAAATCATAGAAAATACTTTCGAAAAAGGAAGTTTTCTTGTTCGTGTAAAACTCAACACAATGGATTTTCTGAAAAGTTTTCGAGTATATTATATTTTTAATTTGTAGAATAAGGTTTTTTCCTTTTTGCATATTTCACCTAAAAAGGACACATTTTAGACTTCTTTGTTGAAATAAAACAGAAACAAAAGTGCTGTCCCTTGCACTCTTTGGATAATTTAATGATAAAAAATTTGGAGAGAAATTTTATGCACTATCGCTGATATTTTTCCTTAAGTTGACGCCATTGCCTGAACACTTACCTAATGATGAAGCTATCGAAAACATAGCAAAGAGACTTCAAAAATCTATAGACGATGCAAAAAAGCACAAGGTCATGTTTAGTGTTGATGTATTCCAAGGAGAAAAAAGTCATCAATATAGCTCTTTCGATAAAAGTCCGGATGTGATAGGATAAGGATAGATGATGATAAGGAGGTTGAATGCCAGCAGCATATAGTTATGATTTAAGAAAAAAAGCAATGGAAGCGCTAGACGAAGGAGAAAGCAGAGAAACAGTGGCAGCAAGATTTAAGATTGGACGAACTACTTTATGGGAGTGGCAGCAAAGAAGAAAAGAAACAGGAGACTTTCAATCAAAAAAACTTGGAAATGGGGGTTACAATCACAAAATTACCGACTGGGATACCTTTGCCAAATTTGCCAGAGAACACGGAGGAAAGACTCTATCGGAAATGGCTAAACTTTGGAACAACGTTAGTATCCAAACGATCTATCGAGCCCTTAAAAAAATTGGATTTACGCGCAAAAAAAGACATATGGATACAAGGAAAGAAACGAAGAAAAACGTGCTGAATTTTTGAAAATTATAGCGACAAAAGAACCTAAAAACTTAGTGTATATAGATGAGTCTGGCATTGATAACACCGAAGACTACCCCTACGGATATTGCCAGAAAGGACGGCGGTTTTATGCCTTAAAATCTGGAAAGAAAACTCAACGAATCAGTATGGTTGCAGCCTTAAGTGGAAGAAAGATAGTTGTTCCGTTAACCTTTGAAGGCCACTGTAATATGGATGTTTTTAATGGATGGTTTGAGCAATTTTTGACACCGATCTTGGAACCTGGACAGACTGTCATTCTTGACAATGCTACTTTTCATAAGTCTGATAAGATTATCGAGCTTGCTAAAGGGGTTGGTGCAGAAATTTTGTATCTGCCGCCTTATTCTCCAGATTTCAACAAAATTGAGCATCATTGGTTTGCTATAAAAAACAGAGCCAGGAAAAACATTCCTCTATTCGAATCCTTTCTTCGTGCTGTTGATTCTGCCTTCCTATGACCTGTTTGGACTATTATGAGAAATGCTATAAATCCAAGAAAATCAAAGCCTGGTTTTTTTTCCTTTAGAGGATTCAATGAATGAGAAATTTTTGTCTTTGATGACTTTAATTCTAATCCAATGGTTTTTAACCATTCCTTAATTAAAATCTCTGCCTTAAGCACAATTTGCTTACTTTCATGAAATACCACAAAGTCATCGGCATAAGTAATTATGCTGAGTGATCTTTTTGCCTTTTCTCTACATGATCTACCAAGTTTTTCTTTTCTATAGCTTCTTATCTGATCTGCCATTGTTTCTTTTAAATAGCTTTCTAAACCATTTAGAGCGATACAGGCGAGCAATGGAGAAATTGTTCCTCCTTGGATAGTACCACTTTCAGTTGGTTTATATATTCTATTTTCCATAACACCTGCTTTCAACCATCCTCTTAATATTTTCTTTAACGTTGGTGTGGTATTGAGCTTTTCAAGTAGTTTATTATGGTTAATATTGTCAAAGCACCCAGATATATCAGCATCTAAGATGAATGCTGTCTTTCGACTCAACGCTTGAAATATTGCTTCAATGGCGTCATGACATGATCTACCAGGTCTAAAACCATAAGTGTTTGGCTCAAATTTTGCCTCCCACTCAGGTTCTAAAGCCATTTTTACAAGTGTTTGTTTTGCTCGACACGATATAGTGGGTATCCCCAATGGGCGTTTCTCATTCTTTCCAGGTTTTGAAATCCAAATGCGTCTTGATGGCTTTGCTTTCTCCCTTATATCTAAGGAGTTTGCCAATTGCAATCTTTCTTTTTGACTAAGGTTAGCTTTTCCATCAATACCTGCAGTTTTTTTCCCTCTGTTGTCCTGAGTTACCCTTCTAACTGCTATCGTTCTTGCACTTGTTGATTTGAGTAATAATCTCTGAAGATTGTGCATCTTTTTGATATCATCACATTGTGAAGCTCGGTAAATTCGTTTTTGTAGCTTAAACGAAAATTTCTCTAGCTTGCGCCAAGGAATTTCATTCCATTCATACCTAACATTTTGTTGGCTCATAACATATTCACTACTATTTACAACTTTACCTTCCAAATTACAGTGTCCACGTCTGCATATCCTAGACATTACCCTAGGCATTAGCTTCTTAAACAATCCCTCCACACAGAGACTTGCGGTTGGCTACCTGCTTGTTACTCTTATAAAGATTAACAAGAGCTTCCATGTGGTTACTCCGTTCCATGAAACCATTTCGTGTTGGATTTAGGTTCTTACTTTTTGCCGAGAGATCGGAAACATCTTGATTAAACGTGAGCATTTTAATCATCCATTCTCTGTACCTTTTGGTTTATGCGTATCAACCTTTTTTTTCGCATATTTGCAATGACGACAATTCAAACATAAGTTTCTTTCGTAACCATATCTAACTCTTCTCGAGAGGATTTATTATAAGGTTTAATATTACTCCCTTTTAGTTCATGCTTGCACCCTAGAAAATTGCCAATTTCCTAAAATGTGAACTATGATTTCAACCAGATGTTATGGTGGATGGAATTTAACCATCATGATTTCATGACATCGGATCGCACCCTCACTTTTGCTCTATGATTATCTTTATTATCTTGCTTTGTCTACCTTATTCTACCACTCCGCTGAACGGATACCTTGGGTTAGCTATAGCTAACACCACAATTGTACTAACATTGTGATTTGAGAACAACCCTCACCAGAAAGGGTGTCATTCCAGTGTTAAGCACTGGAATGACGAGAGGTAACGCAAGAAGTTTACTCTTAATAAAAACCTGATGATGAATCATTATTACCAAATTTCGGCCTATTTCTGTTGCTGAAACCAGAACGAGGACGAGGAGGCCTCTTATGGTGACTTCCTCCAGGTTTTCTACTAAATGAATTATTGTAATAATTATCCCTGTCATTTGGACCATCTTTCCTTTCCTCGTTGTAAAGCTCACCTTCAAAAAACTCTCCCGTCTCTTGATCAACCCGACGTCTTGACAACTTTGGACACCCACCTTTTTCGAAGTCAATTACTAGTGCTTTGAAAGTATCATCTTGTTTAAGTACGCTCTCTATAGAATCTATATGTTCATTAGCTACTTCACTTATGTGCATTTTTCCTTTTCTGCCATTAAGAAATTCAAGCTCTACAATAGACTTCTCTATTCTTACAACCTTGACATCAACTATAGAACCTTGTTCTAGTTCTGTTATTGAATCAATCATCATACTCTTTGCAATTTCAGCTTCAGTGCCACTCGTAGCAAAAACAGAAACTTTACCATCATCTCCTATTTCAATTTTTGCATTACTTCTTTCACACACACTGCGTATATTTTTCCCCTTAGAACCTATAGCAGCAGAAATTTTGTCTTTATCTATGTAAAATGATAACATCCTTGGTGCATGGTCTTTGACATCATCACTGTGTTCTGAAATCACTGCATTCATTTTTTCTAAAATATGTAATCTTCCAGCTTTTGCCTGTTCTAAAGATTTTTCAACAATTTCAAAGCTTATACCAGAAATTTTCATGTCCATTTGTAGCGCCGTAACCCCTTCACTAGTTCCTGCTACTTTAAAGTCCATATCACCAAGATAATCTTCATCACCAAGTATATCGGAAAGTATTACATACTCGTCTTTATCTTTGATGAGACCCATAGCAATTCCAGCAACAGGGGCCTTTATTGGCACACCCGTATCCATTAAAGCAAGAGAAGTCCCACAAACTGTTGCCATAGAAGAAGAACCATCAGACTCCAAAATTTCGGACACTACTCTTATTGTATAAGGAAATTCAGACTTATCGGGTAAAACAGGATGAATTGCTTTCCAAGCAAGTTTGCCATGACCGATTTCTCTTCTTCCTGGTGCACGCGCAGCAGAAGTTTCTCCAACAGCAAATGAGGGAAAGTTATAATGCAACATGAAATGCTCACGTCTATCCCCTTCAATATCATCCACAATTTGCTCATCTTGAGTGGTGCCAAGAGCAGTAACAACCAGTGCCTGAGTATTGCCTCTTGTAAATAGTGCAGAACCGTGAGTTTTGGACAGAATATCAACTTCAACTTCTATCTGACGTATCTCATCATGCTTACGACCGTCTATCCTTACACTTTTCTTCCTAATTATTTCACGTACTAAAGATCTTTCAAAGTTTTTTACTGCATACGTAATTAACTTTTCGTCTTTTCCAGTTTCTTTAAGAGTATTCAATATATTCTCTCTGATCGCTTCTAGAGCTTGAACTCGCTCTTGTTTTACTGTTTGCGAATATGCTTTTTCAAAATCTTTACCGTATTTTTCGAGCTCTTGTGTTATATCTGATGCATCAATAGGGGCAAAGCTCTCAGGTTTATTGCCAATTGTATCAGCAAACTCTTTTATGAGCTTAATGACAGGCTTAAGGTGTTCATGGCCAAATTTTATTGCATTAAAAACATTTTCTTCAGAGAGCTCTTTCACTTCTGATTCAACCATTAAAATTGAATTTTCATCACCAGACAAAAACAGATCCAAGCTGCTTGCTTTCATCTCTTGAACAGAAGGGTTGAGTATATAGTTATTATTTTCATCACAACCAACCATCACTCCAGCTATAGTAAAGTGAAAGGGAACACCAGAAATTGCAAGAGCTGCAACAGCACCAATCAATGCTGGCACTTCAGGAGGATTGACTGTATCATAAGTTAATAGATTGCACACCACACTAATTTCATCATGAAATCCTTCTGGGAATAGTGGTCTTATACTTCTATCTATTACTCTTGAGATTAAAGTTTCTCTATCAGATGGCTTGCCTTCTCTTTTAAAAAACCCGCCAGGGATCTTACCCATGGCATAGCTTTTTGCGATAAACTGCACATTTAAAGGTAGGAAATCAACGCTTTCTTCCTTCTTTTTACGTACAACAGTTACTAAAACAGAAGTATCACCGTAATTTACAACTACTGAACCATGAGCTTGGCGTGCTATTTTTCCTGTTTCTAAAGATAAGGCACGACCACCCCACTCTATAGATTTTTTTATAATTTTAAACATATTAAATTCCTCGATTATTTTCTAATGCCTAACTTCTCTATTAATTCCTGATAGGCTTCATTACCAAATTTACGCTTTATATAATTTAAGTGCTTGCGTCTTCTACCTATCAATATAAGTAAACCACGCTTAGAGTGATGGTCATGCTTGTGCACTTTAAAATGCTCAGTTAAGTTACTGATCCTCTCGGTCAAAATTGCACATTGTACAAAAGATGAGCCTGTATCATCTTCTTTAATTGCATATATATTTATCAAACTCTTTTTCTTTTCGGATGTTATCGACATCTAAACCTCATTTTAAATATTAAAAACACGAATAGGTTTCACACAACCATAAATAAAACTGCAGATTGCAATAGGTACACTACCCACCACCGTACAACAAATATCATGATTCTTTAAATTACGCAAGTTATTTAATACAACTTCCTGACCTTTTCTGATTTTCCCCGCATCTTCTAGGGAAATTTCAACTTTGAACATCGATTTTAAAGCCGATTCAATGGGGATGACGAAACTTTTTGTATTACTCCCTGTCACTCCATCATCTTCTGTCATCCCACCCCCCTCTGTCATCCAAGTAGCTGACACTGGGATGGCTTTGTTGCATCGCTAGCTATGATGGATTAAAGATAAAAAAGGTGGAGAATATCAGTAGCTTATTATTCTGGTATTTACAACAAGAACGGTCAGTGAATACCTAAATTTGAGTAAAAGAAATTTCACTACCACTCACTAATCCGGCTAAAATTCAAGAATTTCAATGCTTTAGCTATTTTCAATAGAATTAAATTTATTAATATAAATAACAAATTACTATTCTTAAATTTGATCAGATTGATTGCAAAAAAACAAGATTTTCAATAAGTTGCTTATAATCCTAATTATAGTTAGCCTTTCATAAGTAGCGATGCAACAAAGCCCACTGGGATCCAGCCTATTTCATCACGAACATTGTTTTTGACATATGCTCCTAGAATCTTTTGTCCATTACATGATTTGTAAGTATTTGTATATCTGGATCCCAGTGGGCTTTGTTGCATAGCAACTGAAAAAATCTGGTGGCTACTGACAAAATTCATTATAAAATAGCCATTTAACCTTGAAAGAAAAAATATGCCACAAAAAATGAGGGTCAGTAACCATAGCGAATATAACAAATTTCTAGAAAAAAGAGGAAATATTTTTCATTATATCAACGAAGCCATAGAAAAGTGGTACGAGAATGGTCCAAAAATACCAGGTGGCAACAATATTTATAGCGATAAAGTTGTAATTTTGGTGCACATAATAACTTGTTTATTTAGAATAGGCCTGAGGCAAACAGTTGGGTTTATAGCAGGATACCTTGAGCAAATTGGGAAAAATTTGCAAGTTATCAGCTATTCACAATCATCAAGAAGGTTTAAGAAACTCAATATTAAGATCAATGATTGCAGAATTGATAAAAATAATATGGAAGATATCGAAATTACTATAGACAGTACAGGAATTAGTATATACAACAACACTCCTGGTCATAGCAAAGAAAATAGCGAAGATAGAAAGTATCGCAGCTATGAACAGACAAGAAAATTGCATGTAATGTTGAATACAAACAGCAAAAAAGCCATAGCTGTAAAATACAGTAACGGTGTCTACTCTGATCACTATGGAGCTTGTGATTTGCTAAAAGAAGTCGATTTTCAGTATGTCATAAAAGTACTATATGCAGATAGGGCATATGACAGAGAAAAGCTCTATAAGCTGTGTAATCAATATGGTATAAAAACGAAAATTCCTCCGAAAAACAACGCAGCAGAGCATCCAAAATTGGATTATATGCTTGATAGAAATGCCGCTATTCAGTTAATGAAATTACATGGTGAGAATGGTATAAAAAGATGGAAAGAAGAAGTAAATTACGGAAAAAGATCGTATATTGAAGGATTTTTCTCAAGGTTGAAGCGAATATTTGGGTTTAGTTTTAGGAGCAAATCTGAGATTAATCGTGAGAAGGAACTGCTACTCAAGTGTTATTTGCTTAACAAATTTACTGAAATAGGCATGGCTAAGTTTGAGATAGCTTCATGAATTTATTGTACGTTACCTACTATCCGAAGAGCGATGCAACAAAGCCATCCCAGTGTCAGCTACTCGGATGACAAAAAAAGGAGCACTGGAATGACAGCAGTCCTACGTCATACCGCGATTCATTCGCGGTATCTCTAGATCCCGCTAACAAGCAGCGGGATGACGGTTGTCGTTTAGCCACAAATATTTAAGAAATTTACCAAATGAAAAAAAAGGCAAAAGAAGCCCTGGGGTTATTATCCGCTTTAAAATATTGGCGTTTTTTATGTTTTAAACGCTTGACAAGCGAGATTAAGCTGCTTTTAATTGCAACTAACTTACGCTGCAAACGTTTAAGAAATTTACTAAGCAGAAAAAAAGACAAAGAATCCCCGAGTTAGCTAGTCTTTTACTATCTCTGTCGAGTATTGGCATTTTTTGATGTCTTGTAACGCTTTGTAAGCGCGTTCAGCTTACTTAGATAAAAATCTAGATGTAGATATTGAACATAAGACGCCGATACATTAAGTAATCCTTACCTTTTAATCTGCAGATTGGCGAAAGCAAATACAATAGCTTCAGTTTCATGATAAGGGAGCTGGCGAGGTTTGTCAAGGAAGTTTTTCTTTCCCGTGAATTCCCTTTGAAGTTGAATATTGAAAATTGACTGGAGAGTTGTGGATTACTTTGTATATGTCATAACAAGCCATGGCGCTCTCAGCAAAACCATTTAGTATTAATTTTAGTTTGCCTGAATAAATAGCTATATCTCCGATTGCATATATCCTATCTCTACTGGTTTTAAGTGTAGCTGGGTCGACAACTATGCGGCTATGTTCTAACTGTATACCCCAATTGTTTATTGGACCAAGATTCATTGACAATCCAAAAAATGGCAGCAAAAAATCAGCGGATATTTCTTTTTCTTCCTTAGAGGCAATGTTTTTTACTATCACTGTGCTCAATTGCCCATTACCTCCTGCTAGTTCGTGTAATTGATATGGCACTACCAGTTCTATTTTTCCATCAATTTCAAGTGATTCTAATTTATTTCTAGTTTCAGGAGTGCAGCGAAATTCCTTTCTCCTATGTATCACATAAATTTTCTTTGCAACTTTAGAAAGTTCTACAGTCCAATCAGCCGCAGAATCACCCCCCCCTGCAATGACTATAGTTTTATCCTGAAAATCAGAAATTTTATTTACACTGTAAAATACAGATTTATTTTCATATTCTAATATACCACTTAAGGGTGGACGGTTAGGTTCAAACATTCCATTACCTGCAGCAACAATAACAGCCTTACATTTTACCTCTGTACCTATGCTCGTTATGATAGTAAAGTTTTCACCTTCGTTATTTGAAATCTTTTCTACTTTTTGACTTAAATGGTAAATAGGCTTAAATGGCGAAGCTTGCTCCATTAGCTGCTCAATTAATTTTTGGGCAGTAATTACAGGATAACCAGGTATATCGTATATTGGCTTTTCTGGGTAAAGAGCTGTGCATTGTCCTCCTGCTTGATCCAAAACATCTATTATATGACATCTCATATCAAGCATTCCCGCTTGAAAAGCAGTGAATATTCCAACAGGTCCTGCACCTATTATTACTATATCGGTTTTCATATTCAGATGGTGATCTATTTATAGATATTAGCTTTCTTTGCTAACAAGGTCAATTTACAAAGGGATGTATTTTTAAAAGATGTGGCTAGATTAGACAAGATTTCCAGCGTTATGAACCACATAGTCCAAATAAGCTCTAAAAATCAGCTAGCATAGCGAGATGCTGTGCGGACGGAATGGGATTCGAACCCATGGTACGCTCATCACGTACGTCAGTTTTCAAGACTGGTGCCTTAAACCGCTCGGCCATCCGTCCATTTCTTTTCTATCACAACATTTGATTTTAAGCAATCTATAAAAGCTTTACTTGCCCACGCAAAAGTTGCTAAACACACTACTCAATATTTCCTCAACATCAATAATTCCAATCACCGCACCAAGTTCAAATGCAGCAAGCCTCAAATCTTCAGATATCAACTCAATTGGATTATCGATATTAAAACGTTGTAAATGTTCCAGTGCTTTCTTCATGTGATTCCTATGTCTTTGCCGAGTGATTACAGGAGTGTCTCTATCATGCCCAAATTTTTCCTCTGCCTTCTCTTTTATGAGAGAGATCAATTTGTTTGTACCTATTTCCTTTAGAATAGAAATGGGTAAAAGATCTATGCCATTAATTTTTATATTGTGATTATTGATAACATCGTCAGCTTTGCTCAATACATAAATGGTGTCATTTTGGTCTGATGTCATGCAAGTAGCTGACACTGGTTTCCAGCTTATCTCATCATGAACATTGTTTTCAGCACATGTTTCTAGAATCCATTGTCTATTGCATAATTTGCAAGTATTTTTATATCTGGATCCCAGTGTCAAGCACTGGGATGACACCGTTTGTTGATTACAATATTTGCATAGTTGTGTGTCAAGCACTGGTACTACAGATGGTATATTGCCTGTGGCTTGATAATTGACATCGTGTCGTTGTTCAAAAGGAAACAGTTCTATTCTTAAATCAGCTTCAAAAGACCTCTTTTTCGCTCGACTTATACCTTCTGATTCTATTGGATCTGAACTTTCACGAATTCCAGCAGTATCAGAGAGAATGATTGGGTATCCGCCAATGTCAATATGAGCTTCAAGTATATCTCTTGTTGTGCCTGCATATTCAGAAACAATAGCAATATCACGCTTGGCTAAGAAATTAAACAGAGTTGATTTACCGACATTTGGTTCACCAGTTATTACAATATGTAAACCCTCACGCAACCTTTCGCCCCGTCTATTATCATTTAAATGCTCTTGTATCAACTGCACGAGAGATTGCACTTCATTATTAATTTTTTCCAATTCACTTTTTTCTGCCCAAATGTCCTCTGGAAAGTCTATATATGCTTCGATTTTGGATTGTATCGTTATTAATCTTTGCCTCCAATTGCTGTATAGTCTCTCCAATTCTCCTGATATCTGCTTAATCGCTTGTTTAGCTTGCATTTTCGTCTCAGCATCAATTAAGTCTGCAATCCCTTCTATTTGCGTTAAGTCAAATTTACCATTTAGAAAAGCCCTAAGTGAGAATTCTCCAGGCCTGGCCATAACGAAAATTTTTGATAATTCCTCCAAGATGATTTTTATGACGGCCTTGCTTCCATGCACTTGTAGCTCTATAACATCCTCGCCAGTGAAACTGTTTGGAGCAGGGAAATAGATGATTATTCCATTATCTATCAATTGACTGGAATCATCATATAGATCAACTAAAGTAGCAAATCTTGGTTTAATTTCTTTCTTAATATGAAAATGATTTAAAGCTTTAAGCGCGTAGTTGCCTGAAATTCTGATTACTGCAACTCCTGACTTACCAAATACGGTCGATAAAGCGAAAATAGTTTCATTTGTGTTTGTCATTATTTATATAAACTACTTAGCAATATTACACTTAAGAAACCAAAATACCTAAAAAGTCACCCAGGTGAAAATATTTATTTTGAAAACTGATAATATGATTTATAATGACTGACACAAGTTTTAAATATTTTATGCTCAAGAAATTAGCTTGGTACTGGTCTTTTGTAGAGTTAATTAAAGGGTTTGTTATTACATTAAAATATATGTTTAAGCCAAAGGTTACTTTGAGGTATCCTATGGAGAAGGGCCCTTTAAGTCCAAGGTTTCGTGGTGAGCATGCGTTGCGTAGGTATCCAAACGGTGAAGAACGATGCATAGCTTGTAAATTATGTGAAGTTATCTGCCCTGCTCAAGCAATAGTTATTGAAGCAGAGGAAAGAGAAGACGGTAGTCGCCGCACCACGCGCTATGATATTGATATGACAAAATGCATATACTGCGGACTTTGCCAAGAGGCATGTCCAGTTGATGCAATTGTTGAAGGTCCTAACTTTGAATTTGCTACTGAAACAAGAGAGGAGCTAATGTACAATAAAGAAAAGTTATTGCGTAATGGTGAAGTTTGGGAAGACGCAATTGCACTCAGGTTAAAGAAGAATAGGCCTTATTATTAATGTTCAGAGCTTATAACCCTGTTATCCATTATGATTTAGGGGCAGTGCCCACTAGGGGTGGTGTCATCCCAGTAGCTGATACACAACTGTACGAACATTTGTTTGCGAGGGCAGTATGTTAAATGTTATAGCCTGTTTTGCCTCAAACACAAAGGTGTCATCCCAGTGCTTGACACTGGGGTCCAGGTATAAAAATATTTGCAAATTGTGCAATGGACAACAGATTTTAGGAGCATACGTTAAACTAATTTCCATTATAAAAATAAGATGGATCCCAGTGTCACGCACTGGGATGACAAAGAGAGGGTTAGACAAAAGGGTCGATAAATGATTAGGATTACTTTTTCAGCCGAACAAAAAGTAAAAGAATACAGTGGTAAAGTTACTGGCTTTGATATATTACAACCGGATGTTTTGAAAGAAGCAATTGCCTTTAAGGTAAATGGTGAGTTGCATGATCTCTCACGTGAAATTGAAGCTGATGCAGAGATAGAGGTGATACAACTGAGTGACGAAGCGGGTTTAGATATAATAAGGCATGATGCTGCTCACATAATGGCACAGGCAGTGAAAGAGCTATTTCCTAATACTCAGATTACTATCGGCCCAACAATTCAGGACGGTTTTTACTATGATTTTGCTACAGGTCGTACCTTCACTACGGACGATCTTACCGCAATAGAAAAGAAAATGAAAGAGATTGTAAAAAGTAACCACAGATTTGTTCGAGAAGTTTGGACTCGCAAGCAGTCAGTTGATTTCTTTAGTGGTATAGGCGAAAAATATAAGGTTGATATTATCTCATCCATACCAGAGGGTGAAAACCTAACTGTTTATAGGCAAGGTGATTTTGTTGACCTATGCCGTGGTCCGCACTCACCATCAACCGGCAGAGTTAAAGCGTTTAAACTTATGAAAGTAGCGGGTGCATACTGGCGAGGTGATGCAAAGGGCCCAATGTTGCAGCGAATATATGGCACAGCATGGAGAAATAAGGATGAATTAAACGCTTATCTTGAGTGTCTCAAAGAAGCAGAGAAACGTGATCACCGCAAAATTGCCAAGGATATGGATTTATTTCACATCCAAGAGGAAGCTGTTGGGCAGGTTTTTTGGCATGAACAAGGATATATTCTATATAATGTTCTTGAGTCTTACATCAGAAAGAAGCTAATAAATAATGGCTATTTTGAGGTAAAAACTCCTATTTTAGTAAGTAAAGAGCTGTGGGAAAGATCTGGACATTGGGATAAGTTTCGTGAAAATATGTTTATTGTTGACGAATCTGAGAATAAAAAGTTAGCAATAAAACCCATGAATTGTCCTTGTCATGTGCAGATTTTTAATTCTCACACCAGGAGCTACCGTGATTTACCAATACGTATGGCAGAGTTTGGCACATGCCATAGAAATGAAAGCTCAGGATCATTGCACGGACTGATGCGAGTGCGTGGTTTTACGCAAGACGATGCACACATTTTTTGTATGGAAGAACAAGTGAATTCTGAGACTATAAAGTTTTGTGACCTTTTAAAAGAAGTATATTCAGAGCTTGGATTTAATGAAATTTCTGTGAAATTTTCAGACCGTCCAGATATTAGAGCAGGTAATGATGAAGTGTGGGATAGAGCTGAAAAAGCGCTGCTTGAAGCCGTTAAAGAAGCAGGCTTGAGTTATAAACTTAACCCTGGTGAAGGTGCGTTTTATGGTCCAAAGTTAGAGTTTGTCTTGAAAGATGCAATAGGCAGAAGCTGGCAATGTGGAACATTACAAGTTGATTTCATTTTACCAGAACGTCTGGGAGCTTTTTATATAGGAGCAGATGGACAAAAGCATCACCCTGTCATGTTACATAGGGCAATTCTTGGAACTTTTGAGCGTTTTATTGGAATTTTGATAGAAAATTATGCAGGAAAATTTCCAGTTTGGCTTGCTCCAACGCAACTTGCTATTCTGACCATTACAAATGAGGCTGACGGTTACGCCACAGAAATTAGCAATATTTTAAAAGAACAAGGTGTGAGAGTCAAGACTGATTTGACCAATGAAAAAATTAGTTATAAGATACGTTTGCATAGTTCAAACAAGGTTCCTATATTGTGGATTGTAGGCAAAAATGAAGTTACAAGTAAAACTGTGTCAGTAAGAAATTTAGGATCGGAAAGACAGGAGTCTTTTTCTTTGGAAAAGGCTAATGAATCGCTGTTAAAAAGTATTAATTTGAATTAAGGGAGTTAAAGTTTGCAAGTTAAAAAGAACAATAAAAACAGAATTAATGGATTTATCACAGCTAAGGAGGTACGCTTAGTTGATCATAGTGGTGAAATGGTCGGAATCGTGACAATAGAACGAGCTTTGGAATTTGCACAGGGTGTTGGTTTAGACTTGGTGGAAATTGCACCTGATTCAACCCCTCCAGTATGTAAAATTCTGGATTATAGCAAGCAAAAGTATGATATAAAAAAGAAAGCAAGTGAAGCAAAAAAGAAACAAAAAACATTAACTATAAAAGAAATTAAACTGGGTCCTAATATTGGTGATCACGACTACGAAACAAAATTGCGTCAAGCAAGAGACTTACTTGTCCACGGACATAAAATTAAAGTCACAATGAGATTTAGAGGGAGAGAGCTTATAAACACTGAAGTTGGACTGGAAAAATTAGAACGGCTAATTCGAGACACTGAAGATATCGCAAAGGTAGAATTGGCACCTAAAAGAGAAGGGAATCAATATTTTTTAGCTCTGGTTGCTAAGTAGCAAAACGGCTTAAGAAGTATAAGTAAAGTTAAATTATCGCTCTCTCTTTGATAACATGGCGAAAATGTCTTATTAATCCTTGAATCGGCCAAGCTGCAGCATCGCCAAGCGCGCAAATTGTATGTCCTTCTATTTGAGTTGTAAGGTCAAGCAGCTTATCTATTTCATCAGGTTTAATATCTCCTGCCACCATCCTCTTCATAATCCTCCACATCCATCCAGTACCTTCACGGCATGGTGTGCATTGTCCACAGGACTCATGCATATAAAAGTGTGATAACCTCTCTATTGCAGCTATTATATCAGTTGATTTATCCATCACTATTACAGCAGCAGTACCAAGCCCTGATTGTGCAGTTCTTAATGAATCAAAATCCATTTCAATAGTATCGCATATAGATTTTGGAATTAATGGCACTGAAGACCCACCAGGTATTACAGCAAGTAAATTATCCCAACCTCCTCGCACTCCACCTGCGTATTTTTCAATTAATTCACGTAATGGAATTCCGAGCTCTTCTTCAACATTACACGGGTTGTTTACATGTCCTGAAATACAAAAGACCTTGGTACCAGTATTATTTGGTTTACCAAGAGATGTAAACCATTCTCCTCCGCGATTCAGAATATCTGGAACCATGGCTATAGTTTCAACGTTGTTTATTGTGGTTGGGCAGCCAAAAAGTCCAACACCTGCGGGAAATGGAGGCTTCATGCGAGGAAAGCCCTTTTTTCCTTCAATTGATTCGAGTTGAGCTGTTTCTTCCCCACATATGTAAGCTCCTGCGCCCCTATGGATAAACACATCAAGATCATAACCTGATTTGCAGGCATTTTTTCCAATTAAACCTTCTTTATAGGCTTCCTCAAGTGCTTTTTTTAGAACTAAATATTCATTATAAAATTCACCCCTGATATAAATATACGCAACTGATGCGCTGATCGCTTTGCCGGCCAGGAGAATTCCCTCAAGTAACTTATGTGGCTCATATCGCAATATATCTCTATCTTTACATGTACCAGGTTCTGACTCATCTGCATTGACTACTAAATATGCTTTTGGAAGATTCTTGGGCATAAAGCTCCACTTAAGGCCGGTGGAAAATCCTGCACCCCCTCGACCTCTCAAACCAGATTTCTTTACTTCATCAATGATCTTTGCTGATCCTAAATCTAGTAACTCCTTTGTCTTTTGCCAGCTACCACGTTTTTTTGCACCCTCAAGTAGTGGAGTTTCTTTACCATTTAGGTTGGTGAATATTTTGTCTTGTTCTTTTAGCATGTTTTTCAAAATTTGTGAGTGATCCCGACGCGATTCGAACGCGTGACCCACTGATTAAAAGTCAGTTGCTCTACCGGCTGAGCTACGGGATCATTTCATTTTTCAGCTATACTAAACATCAATACAGTTTTTATCCGTTTTAATCAAACTAAAATTTTCATGTGTGGTTAAATAAATTATATAATATACTGCGTTAGTGATAATTTAGTTAAAAAATTTTTAAAGGAAAACTTCTTGTTAATTTTCAGTTCACAGATTTATTTGGATGGTGTGACGTATAACGCTAAGGAGACAAAAAAATAGAGAAGTGTGTACACCCTGCAGAATTTGTACACTATTTAGCAATAGCCTAATAGATAAATATTTCTTGCATTTCAGCCTGAGTGATTTATGCTTTAAGCAAGAATTACCTGGGGGTATAGCTCAGCTGGTAGAGCATCTGTTTTGCACGCAGAAGGTCAGCGGTTCGATCCCGCTTGCCTCCACCAATATAGGTTCTAACATATCATAAAGTCAGCCTATTTTAGTCCATGAGTATTTTACACTAGTTCCCTAAAAAATCCCTCTTTCTATAACTTTTCTCTACGCAAGTAATATTTGTTATTATAATTCTGATATATACTAACTTAACAATAAATTAATCAATAAATGTTAGAATACTAACAATGAATTTATAGGTTCTCTAATTGCATGAAAGTCAATAATAATTTTTTATATCATTGAAAATATTTTTTGATGTAAAATTCAACTCTAATACAATTTTTCATTCAAGACTTCTGTGATTAGGCTGTGTAGTGTTATTGCTTGCATGAGTTTCCTTCTATAAGAAATAAAAACTTAAATACCTAAAACTGTCTGCAGTAAGGCCATTTGATCAACACCGTTAATTTTACGAATCATATTCTCAGCATCGATTTCAATAAGCTCATAACCAGATATGGTGAGTTTATAATAGTGAGCTGCAACTGTGCATTTAAGGGTTGCTTTCTCAGCAGGTTTCCAGCTACCAAAATCAAATTCTCTGAATATTCCCCTGAGATTGATTACTACAGCTTCAATATCGTTACTACCACTCCCTTGCATTCCACCTCTGAGTGTCAAAGCTACTGAATTCCCATCTATCAAACCGAAAAGCCTAAATAGCTCTGAATCATACTCTGCAAAAGTAAAATCAGCTTCAAGCTTTTCCATGCCCATATCAATGCTAATTGGTATGTCCATACCCCCTGCACGGTATTCTTCTGTTTTGATAGTGAGCTTCGGCAGAGTTATTTCATCGATTTTCCCAGCATAACCTCTACCATCAACAAATATGTTAAAGTTCTTTAAAATTTTTGGCAACATCTTTCTATACTCTAAAATATAAAATATTTTTATTAACCATCCCAAATCGGATACCGTTACTTCATCCTATTCAGTCAAAGGCTGACAGTTACAATACTGATATTCTATCTTTAAATTGATACAGCTAATGAATATGTGGATAAATACGTCCACACACACTTAAAGTATTTATCCACATATTCATTAAGCTTATAAAAACTAAGGTATCATTCTTTCCCTCCATAATCTTAATGATTTTACATAAGTTAAAACAGCTTGCTTCCATGGTTCTCTCCGCGGTCTGATATGGCTAGTTTAATTTTAGCCAAGCCGCACTATACTTGTTAGGCGGAAGCGGACGGCAAAATGTAACACACGAAGTCTATGCTTCAACCAAAAATCTTGCTTATCCCTTCCATCGGCATTGCTATCTTTACTCCACATAAAATTATATACTTTCTTGCATTTATTTACAACAAAACTCTGTTTTGCTTACCAACATTCTATGCATAATTACAGACAACTTTCGTGCTACAGCAATAATTGCTTTCTTCGTACCCTTCTTTTTTAGAAGCTTTAACCCCCAGCTTCTCAATTTAAATGTCCTTTTACATATTGTCAGTAAGACTTGCGCAGCTTCGTACAACATATTCCTACATTCTACTGGTCCCATTTTGATATACTTCCATGCCTATCAATCTCACCAGAAGCATACTGTCTTGGGCTTAACCCTAAATAGGCTCCAACTGCATAAGATGTTTCAAACCTATATGGATTATCTATTGCAGCTTTGTATGTCATTGCTACTATAATACCAACTCCTGGAACAGTAGTTAATAATTTACAATCCTCATCTTTTTTGCCTTGCTCTAAAATTATTTTGTTAAGCTTTCTCATTGATTCTTCTATTGCTTCTAAGCTATTTACCAATAATTCAATTGAGTTTTTGCTAATCTCATCTAGGTTGTTGATTATTTCTTGCACTTTTAAAGAGAAGCTTACAGAACTAGAACTTTGACTAACTTTTATCCCATGTATTTTTAATAACCCTCTTATTGTCCCAGCAATTTGCTCTCTGCTGCGTTTTAACTGTCTTCTGCTTCCAAGTGCTATTTTAATTTGACAAGACTCATCTGATTTTACTAATACTTCTTTATATAATCCAGCTCTCATCATTTGAGCTATACCCCTTGCGTCATTTTTATCGTTCTTATTGATCCTTGCAGATAATGCTGCTGCCATATGCCTTGCATCTACACAAATTACTGGCAATCCAAAGCCCCTCAACCCTTTGCACATTGATATTGACAGTTGTCCACTTTCTATCCCTATGGATTCGTATTCTTTGCTTTGACTAAGCAGAAACTTAGCTATCACACTGCTTTCACTTGTAACAACTTCTTCTTTAACAATTTTTCCTTTCTCATCAACAATACTTATAAAAGTTTCTTTTAATGAGATATCTAACCCGCTATAATATTTCATGAGACTACTCCTACTGTAAAAGTTTAAATTACTTTTGAAGAACTAATTCTATTGAATTTGTTACTTCGTGCTAAAATAATGGAGTATGTCTCTCCATCATTCAATAGCAATTACAGTATGTAACACCTATGAGTGGAAAAAAACATGTTTTTAAGATGGTGCCTGGAAAAAAGGTGCTTAACGAGACTGGATTGAAGATATTTCAAGATTCTGCAGATAGCGGGGGGTTAATTTTTGATAAACTTATTAAAATTGGGTTTATACCACTTGATGATAAAGACAATATAGCACTAGACTTACCTATAAAATTTTGCGATGCCTGGAATGATGGTCCGTTTAAACCTGTTGTATGTATAAAGGAAAATGGAAAAGATTTGGAGAAAACATCTTACCGTTGTGATAAAGAAGGAGATCTAATCACAAAGTGTAAATTTCCGGTCGTGCCATTTAGAAATGCTGATCTCGATTATGTGAATAACTCGCATTCCTTTGCATATCTCAATGACAAATTAATGAAGATATCAGTTGACTACAAAGTATCAGAATCTTCTCATAGTATATATCGGCACTTTCTTGGGATACAACCAGTGAAATATCAATATGTAACATGGGAAGAGTCAGGTACTAATAAATATTATTTCTCAGATGATCAAGGAAATATTATTGATACACCTGACAATAAGGCACTCCAATATATTAAATTACAGAGCAAGGAACAAACAATAAAAGATATAATATCATCTAATATACCAGAGGAGCTATCAAGCGCGTTTACCAAAGTCTTTATTCAGGACCTAACAGACGACCAACTAAAGACCCTTGCCAATACTCTTAGTAACGAGCAACTGCAAAAAATAATTCCTGAACTGAATTCAAATCAACTGCAGGTTCTTGCACAGAATTTAACGGATGGACAGCTACAAAAAATCATTCCTGAACTGAGCTCAAACCATTTGCAAGCTTTAGCAGAGAACTTAACAGATAACCAACTACGAGCTTTAGTAGATCATCTAACCAATCACCAATTACAAACCCTTGCTCAGGAACTAAATCCAGAAAAATTACAAATAATTGTTCCTATTTTAAATGATGCTCAGCTTGAAACTCTAGTTAGAGACTTAAATCCAGGGCAAGTAAAAGAAATCTTATCTCACTTAAAAGTGGATCAGTTCAAAGCACTTATTAAAATTTTAAATGACGAGCAATTTACAGTGCTTGCAAAAGACTTGGCTGAGCACCACTTGACGATACTTTCCAAAGAATTAGAAGGTGACCAGTTAAAAGCTTTAGTAAATAGTCTGCGAAAAGAACAACTGGAAGACTTAGTTAATAAGCTTGATCATGATAAACTTGGCATAATTGCTCAGGATTTAACTGATTCTAATAGGATCCAGATTATCATTAAGTCTTTAGCTAACAACCCAGAGAAACTTCAAGCTTTTGCTCGCAATATGTCTAATGAGCAGTTTAAGGAACTTTTGGATAACGTGGGTGCAGAAGAGCTTAAAGATATCATTCACAAACTGCCTTATGAGAAAGTGACAGCTGTGATTGGTGATCTCGGCAGTAAGGATCAGTCTAAAGCTATTATTGATGCATTAAAAGAGAAACTTGAAGAGCAGAGTAAACAGAACAAGGAAATGATTGAGATGCTCAAGCAAATCAAGGACGATATGCCAGACATTGGACAGGCTCCAGACTTTACAATAGTAGACATTAATAATGACTCACTGTTATTTGTATAGTAGTGATTTATAAAGATAAGTAGTTTTTTTATAGGAGGTAACTATTATGAATAAAAATATAAAATTATATTCTAGTGAAGAAGTTGAATCAAATATAGCTCTTTCGATAAAAGTCCGGATGTGATAGGATAAGGATAGATGATGATAAGGAGGTTGAATGCCAGCAGCATATAGTTATGATTTAAGAAAAAAAGCAATGGAAGCGCTAGACGAAGGAGAAAGCAGAGAAACAGTGGCAGCAAGATTTAAGATTGGACGAACTACTTTATGGGAGTGGCAGCAAAGAAGAAAAGAAACAGGAGACTTTCAATCAAAAAAACTTGGAAATGGGGGTTACAATCACAAAATTACCGACTGGGATACCTTTGCCAAATTTGCCAGAGAACACGGAGGAAAGACTCTATCGGAAATGGCTAAACTTTGGAACAACGTTAGTATCCAAACGATCTATCGAGCCCTTAAAAAAATTGGATTTACGCGCAAAAAAAGACATATGGATACAAGGAAAGAAACGAAGAAAAACGTGCTGAATTTTTGAAAATTATAGCGACAAAAGAACCTAAAAACTTAGTGTATATAGATGAGTCTGGCATTGATAACACCGAAGACTACCCCTACGGATATTGCCAGAAAGGACAGCGGTTTTATGCCTTAAAATCTGGAAAGAAAACTCAACGAATCAGTATGGTTGCAGCCTTAAGTGGAAGAAAGATAGTTGTTCCGTTAACCTTTGAAGGCCACTGTAATATGGATGTTTTTAATGGATGGTTTGAGCAATTTTTGACACCGATCTTGGAACCTGGACAGACTGTCATTCTTGACAATGCTACTTTTCATAAGTCTGATAAGATTATCGAGCTTGCTAAAGGGGTTGGTGCAGAAATTTTGTATCTGCCGCCTTATTCTCCAGATTTCAACAAAATTGAGCATCATTGGTTTGCTATAAAAAACAGAGCCAGGAAAAACATTCCTCTATTCGAATCCTTTCTTCGTGCTGTTGATTCTGCCTTCCTATGACCTGTTTGGACTATTATGAGAAATGCTATAATAGATTATTCGATACTGATCTTATACCACCTCATGGAGCAAGATAAAAATGTTACTGAGACTGGAAAAGAAAAACTACGGCCTCTTATGTTAGAAATGTTTAATCTAGTTTCAACAGGCACTGATGTGAGCCAAGAAGTTCGGAGATTATTGCCAGAAGATATACTGAAAGAACGCGGCGAATATTTGTCACGTCTAAAACAAATTGTAAGTGATAGTATTGAAAATGACAAAAAAAAGGAATTGTAGTAGAAAGAGATAATAAATTTTATTATGTACAGTGTCCAGAAAAAAGTGTGATCACTCCTGCAAAATTTATGAACTCCCCGGAATTTAAGGACTTAGAATATGGTGCATTGCGAATAGGAGAAGGAGATAATCTAATCTGAATAAAAAGCTGGCAATATCATGATATGCAAGGCAAAGTAAAAATGACCTTTAGGGTAGGCGATGAAAAGATCGAAATGATTTTATCTTCTGAAAAAGCTGAAAGTTTTGGTAAAATAATGGTACATATGGATGACAAAAGTTGTGAAATCTTCTCAAAGTACCTAAAAGAGCTAGAAAAAGAACCTCGTATAAGCAAGGTTGTTGAAGCTGCTAAAAGTTTTGCACAAACGAAAAGCAGTGCAGTTAGTCCACCTCTTTCTAATATGAAAAGTGTTGACAAATCGCAACATTTTCAAAGTAGTGACCATGAATCACCAGAGCATTAACAATTATCATACATACATTGTTGCATATAGCAATAGTGTATGTGTATAGTTAGTAGGGTTTGTAAACTTAATAAAGTCTACAACTAATTTGAAAACTACTTTATTGTATGCAAGACTTTAAAATACTAGAAAATCTAAAAACCAAAGCACTAGAAGCTGAAAAAGGAGGCGGTTCTGACAGGATTACCAAACAACATGAAAAAGGGAAATTAACTGCTAGAGAAAGGCTCAGTATATTGCTCGATGAAAGTTCTTTTGCAGAATACGATAAATTCGTAAAACATCATGCAAATGATTTTGGCATGCAAAATGCTAATTTTTTAGGTGATGGGGTAGTGATTGGTCATGGTACTATTTATGGCAGAAAAGTTTTTGTTTATTCTCAGGATTTTACTGTCTTTGGTGGTTCACTTGGTGCGTCACATGCAAAAAAAATATGCAAAATTATGGATATGGCAATTAATGCCAGAGTTCCAATTATCGGACTAAATGATTCTGGTGGAGCCAGAATTCAGGAAGGAGTAAATTCTCTTGCTGGTTATGGAGAAATTTTTCAAAGAAGCGTAAATGCATCGGGTGTTATACCACAAATTTCTTTAATTATGGGCCCATGTGCAGGAGGTGCAGTTTATTCCCCAGCATTAACTGACTTTACTTTCATGGTGAAAAACAGTTCATATATGTTTATAACCGGGCCAGATGTAGTAAAAAAGGTTACCTACGAAGATGTAAGTTTCGAAGACCTCGGTGGAGCAAAAATTCATACAAGCAAAACAGGAGTAGCGGATTTTGCATTCAATAATGATGTTGAAATGCTGCTAAAAATGCGTGAATTCTTTACTTTCTTACCAGCAAATAATCAAGAATCACCAAAATCTGCACCAATCTGTAATGATGTTGACGACATTGATGAATCCTTAAACACTCTAATTCCTACCAATCCTAATACTCCTTATGATATGTATGAACTCATTGAAAAAGTTTGTGATGAAAGGAATTTCTTTGAACTGAAACCTGATTTTGCTCGTAATATCATAACTGGTTTTGGTAGAATTGGAGGAAATACTGTCGGTATTGTTGCAAATCAACCTATGCACCTTGCAGGATGTTTGGATATTGATTCTTCAAGAAAAGCTGCGAGGTTTGTAAGGTTTTGTGACGCATTTAACATTCCGATCATCACACTTATTGATGTTCCAGGATTTTTGCCGGGTACAAATCAAGAATACAATAATATAATACAACACGGAGCGAAACTGCTTTACGCTTACGCTGAAGCGACCGTGCCGAAAATTAGCCTTATCACTAGAAAAGCGTATGGTGGTGCATACATTGTTATGAATTCGAAACATCTAAAAGGTGATATAAATTATGCCTGGCCAACTGCTGAAATAGCTGTGATGGGCCCTGAAAGTGCAGTTGAGATTATATTTCGACACGAAAAAGATCAGCAAACGTTAATTAAAGAATATAAAGAAAAATTTGCTAACCCATTTTTTGCTGCATCATATGGATACATTGATGACATTATAGTGCCAAGTAAAACAAGGTATCACTTTTGTAAAGCATTAGAGCTACTCAAAAACAAGAAGGTAGAAAGGATATGGAAAAAGCATGACAACTTACCTCTGTAACTTTCTTCTAAGCCTTGCTTACAAGTTATGCAATATTATAAGTATAATCAGTGTGCCGTTACCAAGACTCGAACTTGGGACCTCGTCATTACCAATGACGTACTCTACCACCTGAGCTACAACGGCAAGTTTATATATTATGATAATGAATAACACAAAAAAGAATAAGGAAAAAGAAGAAGAGAGAAAAAGATTGGCAAAAGCTTTAAAGCAAAATATTTTGAAAAGAAAAAAGCAGCAACAGAGTAGACAGAGAACCCTTTCAAAACTCGTTTGTGGTGAGGAATTTTTAGGAGAAAGCACCGCAGAATACTCGAATGTATTTGAGAACGACAAAATTACCATCAGAAACTTAAGTTTTGAAGGAGGTATCATGCCAGAACTACCGGAAGTGGAAGTAATCTCTAATTTTTTGCTTGATAAAATTAAAAACAAGCAAATCAGTAATGTTATAGTGAATAATTGGAATTTACGTGCCCCAATAACAAAAAATATTGATGATATGCTAAAGGGCAAAGTCATACGCAACATCAAGCGTAGAGGTAAGTATACCATCTGGAATACAGATGGTAGTGTGGCTGTAATCATACATCTTGGCATGAGCGGAAAGCTTATATATGCTGACCACGATCAAATGCGGAATAAGCATGATCACGTGGTATTTTTATTTTCTGACAATACTTCAATAATTTTTAATGACCCAAGAAGATTTGGATTAGTTATCGTTTTAAATAAAGAACAAGAAACGGATTTTTTTAGCGATTTTGGAATAGAGCCCCTCACGGATGAATTCAGTGGAGACTATTTACAGGAGTTGCTGAAAAACAAAAAAGTGAATATCAAATCAGCGTTAATGGACAATAAATCAATAGTTGGCGTAGGCAACATATATGCTTCTGAGAGCTTGTTTAGAGCCCGTATATCACCACTCAGGTCAGCAAAAAACTTGACCTATAGAGAGTGCGAAAAACTTGCTGCTGAAATAAAAAATACTCTGAGTGATGCAATTGCTGCAGGTGGTTCAACACTGAAAGATTATGCACAGCCATCTGGATCTGCTGGATACTTTCAAAATAACTTTTACGTATATGGTAAAGTTCAAAAACCTTGCAAGATTTGCAATAATATCATAACACTTATACGACAAAATGGCCGTAGCACTTATTTTTGCAACGCGTGCCAGAATTAAGATTTTATTTTTTGATATGATATTTTCACTTGAAAAAGATCCATTTGATTTGTTTTCAAAGTGGTACAAAGCAGTACTTAATTCTCCGTGTGAACAACCAACTGCAATGACGCTAGCAACTTGTAGCAAAGACTGTATTCCATCTGCAAGAGTGGTATTACTAAAGGAATATAGCAAAGAAGGTTTTGTGTTTTTCACTAACGTAAACAGTAAAAAAGGGAAAGAATTGACTGAGAACCCCAAAGCTGCATTAGTGTTTCATTGGATAGAATTTGCTAGGCAGGTAAGAATTGAAGGAGAGGTTAAACTTCTAAACGATGAAAGAACTGACAAATACTTCTCTTCTCGAGCGCTGGGTAGTCAAATTAGCGCATGGTGCTCAAAACAATCGAGCATTCTGAAAGATTGGCAAGATTTTGAGCAAGCTATAAAATTGAAGGAAAAAGAATTTCACAATACACAAGTTTCTCGTCCTGATTTTTGGGTGGGATTTTGCGTAATCCCAAAAGTAATTGAATTTTGGCAAGAAGGTGAATATAGGAAGCATATTAGATTTAGATACACTCTTGTTGAGGGAAGCGATTGGAAAGTGGAACAACTATATCCTTAAAAATGGTTGCGGGAGTAGGATTTGAACCTACGACCTTCAGGTTATGAGCCTGACGAGCTACCGAGCTGCTCCATCCCGCGTCGTTGCTTATTTAGTTATTATATATACAAATAATGAAAAAAGAAAAATAAAATTTCACCACATGCAAATATCGACACACTTATTAACTTTTCTTGACATAATAGTTAGTTATAGCATTTCTCATAATAGTCCAAACAGGTCATAGGAAGGCAGAATCAACAGCACGAAGAAAGGATTCGAATAGAGGAATGTTTTTCCTGGCTCTGTTTTTTATAGCAAACCAATGATGCTCAATTTTGTTGAAATCTGGAGAATAAGGCGGCAGATACAAAATTTCTGCACCAACCCCTTTAGCAAGCTCGATAATCTTATCAGACTTATGAAAAGTAGCATTGTCAAGAATGACAGTCTGTCCAGGTTCCAAGATCGGTGTCAAAAATTGCTCAAACCATCCATTAAAAACATCCATATTACAGTGGCCTTCAAAGGTTAACGGAACAACTATCTTTCTTCCACTTAAGGCTGCAACCATACTGATTCGTTGAGTTTTCTTTCCAGATTTTAAGGCATAAAACCGCTGTCCTTTCTGGCAATATCCGTAGGGGTAGTCTTCGGTGTTATCAATGCCAGACTCATCTATATACACTAAGTTTTTAGGTTCTTTTGTCGCTATAATTTTCAAAAATTCAGCACGTTTTTCTTCGTTTCTTTCCTTGTATCCATATGTCTTTTTTTGCGCGTAAATCCAATTTTTTTAAGGGCTCGATAGATCGTTTGGATACTAACGTTGTTCCAAAGTTTAGCCATTTCCGATAGAGTCTTTCCTCCGTGTTCTCTGGCAAATTTGGCAAAGGTATCCCAGTCGGTAATTTTGTGATTGTAACCCCCATTTCCAAGTTTTTTTGATTGAAAGTCTCCTGTTTCTTTTCTTCTTTGCTGCCACTCCCATAAAGTAGTTCGTCCAATCTTAAATCTTGCTGCCACTGTTTCTCTGCTTTCTCCTTCGTCTAGCGCTTCCATTGCTTTTTTTCTTAAATCATAACTATATGCTGCTGGCATTCAACCTCCTTATCATCATCTATCCTTATCCTATCACATCCGGACTTTTATCGAAAGAGCTATATATTACGTAACAATCTGCGCAATGAACAATATAACTTGATACTGTGGTTTCCTGTTTTTCAGTGTGTAGGAATTCTAACCTATTTTTCCCTAAGTTTTGAACCAAGCTGCATATCTATTTTTCTTTTGCTTTTACCCACACTAATTTTGATTGCAATATTGTATAAAGTGATAACTTACTATATTCTCTCACCAGGAAAAATAGGAACTTTGTTGTCAAAACATGGGCGAAGCAAAATGGGCAGAACCAAATTTTGAATCATAAAAAATACAATAACTCAGATAAAAGGCTAAAGTGTAACGATTATGGCTGCATATATAATAAAGGAAATAATAAATTAGTGCTGCTAGCTTATAAAAAAGAAGATATTTCAGAAAATTGTGATAAAGTTGATTTAACAATTCAATTAAGTGAATTCGACTATTCAGCTTGCAACGCTAAAATTATTAAACATGCTGATCTAGAAACGTATGGCACACATTCTGTTTGGTTAACAAATCGTTACGTAAAGATTAATACAGTGCGCTCCAATAGGCCTTGGCACATGTTGAAAAATTAAGAAACTTGATTTTAAGGTTTGGTTAATGTATACCTAAATAAGTTTAAACTAGAAAAATGTTATGGTTACAGACACTCAAGATCCTTTCAAAGACTATTTTGATTTTTTAGGATTTAGAAAACTTTCTGACCAGACCAGTAGAATTTTGAGCTCTATAAGAAAGTATTCTGGTACTATATCGATAGCAAGTACCATTGCTACTCTTATAGCATTTACTGCCTTTTCTATTCAGCCTGTTACAGTAAGTATTGCTGGGTTTGCGTTCACGCCAGCACCTCTTGCCTTTATTCCTCTTATAGTTCTCTTATTTACTGCTGTTATAAACTTTATAAATACACAAAAAATAAAAGAGAATGAAATAGATAAAAAAATAGGAAACTATCAAGTTGATGAACAGTACAGCCAGATTGTTCAAGAAGCCGAAAAAATTGAAATTGTAACAAATTTAGATCGTAAGAGGAAAAAGCTTTCAATAGTTTTACCAAATTCTAAGACGCAGAGAGAAATACTAGAAGATATAGAAGCAGAAAATAGAAATAGGATTCTCTTGTTTACTGGATCATATGTATTTGGTACTATTATAGTAGTTTCAGCAATATCACAATCCATTAATGCTCCAATAATATTAATAGCTTTATTAGTCGCTATTCTTTTATGCATCATATCAACACTTAGCAATCTAATAAGTAATAGCGTGGATCATGAAAATCATACTATTAGAAAACACAGTTCTTTAGGTCTTCTATTTCCATACTGGTCTGGAAAGGGCATGGTTGTATCAGTAGTAGAAAATAAGCTTGGTAAAAGGGAAAATGAACTAATATCTCTAATGAAAAAACTACTTAGTCCGCTTTGCAACTCATTTGACAGTAACCTTAAAAAAGCTTGCGATTTACTTGATAATAGTCTTTTAAAGCCTGCAAATATTAACATTAAAGAAACGCTTGATCACCTAAAAAAAATCAGAGAAGACATCAAAAAAGATTTAGATTGGCTACATGCAGAAATTTCAGAAGTTTTAAACAACACTAAAGAATTGACAAAAAAAGCACATTCACTAGATATTGAAGGTACTTTTTCTAGGTTAGAGAATGCTATTAAAATTGCTGAAGATAAGATTGAACGATTTGAACCAAGCCCCTTTGTAGGCTGGCTTCAATCAACTACGCAGTCTAATAATAACGAGTTCCTTAGCATGCTAAAAAAGTTAAAAGAGGAAAAAACGGAATTGAAGGAGCAATTAAACGTAGTAAGGAATGAATTAGAAGAAATAAAAAAGAAGCAAGCTCAACCAAGTACGCCTGATTTAGAAGCTAACAATGGAAATAATACTAATAAATTATTAGTATTAGAAAATAAAGTCAAAGAACTACGTGACACAGTTAGAAAGTTAGAGCTGGAAGCAGAACAAAATAAGCTGCAGCAAAAGAAGGAAAAGTTAGAGCAAAAAAAATCTGAACAAGAAAAAACAGATGAATGGAAAGAAAAAATCAACGGCAAACCAAGTGACTTTCTATATTATTTATTAGAATCTATTAAGCTGGAAGAAAAAGATAATAAAGAAAAAAAGGTTGAGGCAACATTACGAGATTTTGATAATAAAGTTACAATCTACTGGAAAGATGGCTCTCAAACAATTTGCCATATTAAAAAACAAGGTGATCTGCAAATTGAGTCTAGTGCAACAATGTTTACAGACCCAAATGTTCAAGCAGCATGGGAAATGGCGCGGGGTAAATCACTATAGATCACTCAATAATAACCTTAAGTGTTAATAATGATAAAGAGAAATTAAGGTTAGACACCTATATAGCTGAAAAATGCAACATATCACGCAGTAAAGCTCAAAGATTGATACAAAATGGGCAGGTGAAATTACTTGGCATACCGATAATTAATAATGATCACATAGTAAAACCAGGTGAAGAGTATATAGTACATCTCGTTCAACCTGACATATCCACATCAATTGAGCCTAATTATGACATAAAACTTGATATCGTCTATGAAGATGAGGACATTATAGTTCTGAGTAAACAAAGTGGATTAACAGTGCACCCAGGTGCTGGGACAAACAATGATACGCTTTTGAACGCAGTTATCGCTCACCTTAATGTAAGACCAGGAATTGTTCATAGACTCGATAAAGATACTAGTGGGCTAATGGTAATTGCAAAAAATGAAGCAGCCCATAGTTTTTTGTCTGAATTGTTATCGAATCGCAAAATAAAGCGGGAATACTTAGCAGTAGTTTGGGGAACATTATCTTCTCAGCAAGGCACGATAAAAACTAACATTGCTCCCAAACGCGGTAATAAAGAAATGATGTGTGTAACAAAAATCACAGGCAAATTAGCAATCACTCACTATTTAGTGCAAAAAGTTATAGGACAAGTAAGCCTGGTTAAATGCACTTTAGAGACAGGCAGAACACACCAAATTCGAGTCCACATGAGCCACATAGGGCATTCCATAGTTGGTGACCAAGTTTATGGAAAAAATAGTAGTAAAAGTGCAAAATATGCTAAAAACTCTAGTTTTATTCGTAATTTCAATAGACAAGCACTACATGCTTATACACTGGGCTTATATCACCCAAAAAGTAAGGAATACATGGAATTTGTCTCTGATTTACCGCAAGATATAAAAACTTTAATTGGTGAGTTTGACAACATATCTTAATAACATTCGTATTAACCTGTCAATATTATCATCCATGTTATCAGGAAGTTAATTAATGAAAGAAAAACTGCTGCACTGCCTAGATCTTTCACCTTTTTTGAAAGTATGTGTTGTTCACTGGAAATACGCTCAATTGTCGTTTCAAAAGCAGTGTTAACAATTTCCACAATTAACACCAGGAATAGACTGCTTATCATTACTGCACGTTCTAGATTACTTACATCCAAAACAAACAAAATTGAGACACATACTATAAAAAGCAGTAACTCCTGTCTGAACGCAATTTCTGATATAAAAGCTGATTTTATTCCTTCACAAGAGTATTGAATTGCTTTTATTAGACGAATAATGCCCTTCTTCATTATTATTCACAAAACCCTTTAATCAAAATTTTAACTCATTTGGATTTGCTACACCCTATAGCATTTTTATCATTTGTTCACCCTATTGGTTTTGAAATTAAGATTTACCGCAACTACAATAAGTACTCTTATCATCACATTTTGGTGTTAAGTCAGGATAGAACGTGAGTATAGCATCATTCTTTCTTACAAACACTGATTGATAATCGTCATCTTCCATTTCATATAGACACATTCCATCTTTTCCTAATTCCTTAAACGCCTTAGTTGCAGAAATTATCGGCATGAAGGTTATATGCGTATCCATTTGGGCATTTAACTTTCACTTCCCCATCCTTACCTAAATATTTCATTCCAAATGTATAAACTGGCGGCTTAATATCTGATTTATTGCATAGGGACTTATCATTCCAAATTGCACCTGCCCATTTATCTTCTTGAGCTTCAACATATCTACCTACAAAATGCATACCACCTAGTTTATCGTTTGGCTCACCACAAAAAATATGTCCAAACCCTATAGTTTCTTTTTCACTTTCACTATTTGTAAACCAAATGTTAGCCAGTTCATCTTTAAGTAACTCCAAATCCGCATCTGGCGTAATCACTTATATATTCCTTTCACTACTTCTTGATGCTGCGGACAACTAAGTAAAATTTTGAAATCTTCTTTATCTGGATGTGCTCCCCAATCTCCACAAACTTTCAACACTCCTCTATCGAAGTCAGTTAATTCTGAAACGGTGGCTGGTTGTGAACTGAAAAATGGTTCAAAATTGACTTCAACATTTTCTTCTACATAGCCGGTGTGAAAATAATGATCCTTAATATAAAAAATAAATCCTATTATTGGTATTATTAAACACAAAATTAGTTTAACTGTCTTCGACATAATCACGTTCACAAAAAAGCTAGCCTATAAGAAATAATTTAAAAAAGTTTTAATCTAATCGTTTTTGCAGAGCAGCAACTCCCGGCATTTCATCGCCACTTAACCAATCTAAAAATGCTCCTCCACCAGTGGAAACATATGTAAAATCCTTATCGGTAAGGCCTGCAGCGCTTATTGCAGATAGACTATCGCCTCCCCCTATTATGCTGGTTAACTTTCCTTTGTGCGTTAAGTCACTTACGATTTTCATTACCCCTATTGTACCACTTGCAAAAGCTGAATGTTCAAAAACACCAATAGGTCCATTCCACAGCAGAGTCTTACTGCTTGCTATTATACTGCTTATTGTACTCAAAGTTTGTGGTCCGATATCCAAAATTATATCACCGTCCAAAATGGACTCAGTTCTTCTTGAAATACTAGTGCTGTAATCAGAGTTTACTGCAACCAGAACGTCTTCTGGCACAACTATTTTGCAATTGTTTTTATTTGCTGTTTCAACAATATTATGTAGAAGGTCGTCAACACCATTTTGAAAGAAAGATTTCCCTATATTTACTTTGCTAAATGACAAAAAATTATTGGCTATTGCACCACCTAGAACTAGGTAATCAACCTTTTCTGTTAGCTTCATAAGCACTTTTATTTTAGTTGATATTTTAGCTCCCCCAACTATCGCAGTAATAGGTTTAGCTTTAAATGATACAGCTTTTTCAAGATACTTTAGCTCATCTTGCAAGCAAAATCCCGCATAAGAAGGTAAAAATTCTGTAATGCGTGAAATAGAAGCGTGAGCTCTGTGAGAGCAAGAAAATGCATCATTTACATATATATCCGCTAGAGATGCTAGTTGTTTGGCAAAATTTGAGTCACTTTGCTCTTCCTCTTTATAAAATCTTAGATTCTCTAGTAATATTATATCTCCTGCATCCATAACACTTACTGCTCTTTGTACTTTTTCACCAACGCAATCGTCAATGAATTTCACTTTTTTATTTAGTAACTGCGATAAAGTGTCAATTACATTTTTTAGCGACAGATTATTGTCTCTGGCCTTTGGGCGTCCAAAATGTGATATAATAATAATCTTTGCACTCGCATTCACTAAATACTGAATAGTAGGCAATGCTCTCAAAATACGAGTGACATCACGAATTTCTCCATCTTTTATAGGAACATTGAAGTCAACTCTGAGTAAGACGGCTTTATTGTGAAGATCACAATTTTCTATACTAGGTATGTTCATTACAAAATTGAAGCTATAAAGTTACTATACAGCAGTTTGATCTAAAGTAAAGTTTTAAGCTTACGAACGTTTAAGGAAATTTGCATGCCAAACGCTTGACACTGGAACCTTATCGTCATGCCGCTGCGAACCGTCATACCGCTGCGGCGCTAACAAGAGATCCCGCTAACACGTAGCGGGATGACGAATATATCGCCGCGGTATCTCTTAGCAGCTAACAAGTAGCGGGATGACGATTGTCAGGGTGTCATCCCAGCACCCCTATGATGTCATTTAAGTAGCTGACACTGGTTCCTTTATGATGGCAGTGTCCCTATGGTGTCATTCCAGTGCTTGACACTGGAATCCAGCCTTTCCATAATCATCAAAACATTGTATTTTAACGTAAAACAGCTATTTTTATGCTCACCAACTTAATAAAATTCCTGGATTCCAGCGTCACGCGCTGGAATGACATCACAGGAGCACTGAAATGACACCATTTGTTGTGTTTAACAAAGTTCGTACTTAGCTTCATGTTAGCTATAAATATTAAGAAATTTACCAAACGAAAAAAAAGGCAAAAGAAGCCCCGTGGTGGTTGGCTATTCACTATGTACTAAAATATCGGCGTTTTTTTTATTCTAAAACGCTTGATTAAGAGCGATTTAGCTGCTTTTAACTTGCAACTAACCTACACCGCAAGTGTTTAAGAAATTTACTAAGCAGGAAAAAAGGCAAAGAAACCCCGTAGTAGCTAGCATTCAAATTCTCCCTTGTCAATTTGACGTTTTTTGCTGTCTTAAACGCTTTGTAAGCGCGTTTCGGCTTATATAGGTAAAAACCTAAAAATTTTTAAAGACATGCGATGCACGTAGTGCGAAAAATTAAACATGAGACGCCAAATACCCTAAGTTTTTTGTCATTAACCTGCACAGATTGCGAAGATAAATAAATAGCTTCAGTTTCATGATAAGGAGGCTGGCGGAGTTTGTCAAGTAAGTTTTTCGTTTAATCCGTTTCTTGATTTAGGTGCCCTTGACTTCCGGCTGGGTCGAATTTGTATAGCTACATTGTCGGTAAATCTAAATTGCTTTAATGATTTTGATTGAAAAATAGTTTTTCTATTATATAAATGCTACTTTAGGGTAATCAAAATGGAAGACGATAAATATAGCCTAGGTTTAAGGGTTATCCATTGGTTGATGGCTATTTTTATTATCGGTATGCTTTGTTCTGGACTTTATATGAAAAGCCTGCCACTTAGCAATGAAATTAAGTTCAACATATACGCTATTCATAAGGCTTGCGGTATCACTATTCTTGGATTAATCATAGTACGCATATTTTTTCGCGTCTTTACTTATGTTCCACCACTTCCAGCAAATTTTTCTCGGTTTGTAATCAATATAAGTAAAGCAGTACACTTTGGTTTATATTCTTTGATGGTGCTAATGCCACTATCTGGCTATGTCATGTCTTCTGCTTCTGGCAAACAGATCAAATATTTTTTTCATATCCCTTTGTTGATTAATCAAAACAAAGATCTAGCTAACACGGCTAACGAGCTACATTCGATGCTTGCATATTTTATGGTACTCTTTATAATCTTACATATACTTGGCGCCTTAAAACACACATTTATAGATAAACAAAACATTTTTAAACGTATGATATAGGTTATATGTTAAGTAGCCTCTGGAAAAAAGGAACAGATTTTCTTGGCAGTGAGTTTGCTATAATGGGTGGTGCTATGAGCTGGGTTTCAGAGAGAAACTTGGTCTCAGCAATCTCAAACGCTGGTGGTTTTGGTGTGATTGCATGTGGTGCAATGTTCCCAGACTTACTGGAAAAAGAAATCATAGAGACACAGAAGTTAACTAACAAGCCATTTGGTGTAAATCTAATTACTATGCACCCAAAGTTGAGTGAGTTGATAGATGTGTGTATTGAAACGAAAGTGAGCCATATAGTGCTTGCCGGTGGACTGCCAACAAAGCCTAATACAGAAAAAATCAAGGGTGCAGGCATTAAAGTTATGTGCTTTGCACCAGCATTAAGCCTTGCGAAAAGGTTAGTAAAAATGGGAGTAGATGCATTAATAATAGAAGGAATGGAAGCAGGTGGGCATATAGGTCCAGTTAGTACTTCTGTTCTTGCACAAGAGATATTGCCTCATTTTAAAAATGAACAAATACCAGTGTTTGTTGCAGGTGGAATAGGAAGAGGTGAAATGATAGTTAATTACCTGGAAATGGGAGCAAGTGGCTGTCAAATAGGTACATTATTTGTCTGCACTAATGAGTCAATTGCCCACAAAAATTTTAAGGAAGTGTTTATTAAATCGGCCGCACGTAATGCAATACCTTCTGTACAGATAAGTGCTGATTTTCCTGTAATTCCTGTAAGAGCTATAGCCAACAAAGCAAGCGATGACTTCATGAAGCGTCAAAAAGAAGTTATTGATGAATACCAAAAGGGACAGATCTCAAAAGAAGATGGGCAGCTTGAAATAGAAAAGTTCTGGGCTGGAGCTTTAAGAAGGGCAGTGATTGAAGGAGATGTTGAAACAGGATCTTTAATGGCCGGCCAAAGTGTTGGCATGGTTGATAGGGAAAAGCCTGTAAAAGAAGTAGTGGATATGTTAGTTCAACAAGCAAAGAATCATATTAATAGCAAATCTGTAGAAGTAGAAAGCCCAGAAAGCAAATAGTTAAGCGACCTTCCAATAAGCAAGTTGCCGCAATTATTTATAATATGGCATAATTGCCCAGTTTTAATGTAAAATTAACGCTAAAAAGGTATCTATACATTTTATTATGTATGGAGGAATGTTATGCACAGTCCCTTTAAAAAACCTAAGAGTAAGGAAGGAGATATTAACCAACAATTGAGCAACACTATATACAAAAAGGTAACAGCAGAAAATTATCAAGAAAATCAAGATGAGACTTCCAAAGAATGCAAAAGGTTGTTCAAGCAGGGAGCTAGTCCTAAAACATTGGCTGAATTGGAAAAAATACTGAGAGAACGACAAAATGAGCAGGCTATTGCAAAACACTTAGAGTCATCCAAGCAAGGAACTAGTCCTGAAGCATTAGCTGAGTTAGAAAAATCAGTGGGGAAAAAAAGAGAACATTATAATAATTATATCCAACACTTTCTTCCAGCGTTGAAAGCAGAAATAACAGAGTCAAAAAAACTAGACTCAAAAAAAAAGGCAGCAATAGTACAAACAATTTTGGATGTTACTAACAGGAGCAGCAGTGTAAGCTCAATACCAAATGCTGTTGAAGAAAATATTGAAGATCAAATGCAGCTAAAACATATTGAAGAGCAAAACAACACACAAGAAACACCCTTGAATGTAGCTGAGAAAAAAAGTGGTGATAATAAAATACTTAGTAATTCAGATGTTACAGAGGAAGTGTTTGAAAAATGTAGCAAGGTTGTGAAAGAAATAGAGGAGAAGCAAACTTCTAAACTCAGTAGTGGCAATGACTCAGATAGTGGAATAGACTCACCTAGAACGAGTAAAGAAAGTTTGAAATCACCAGTAAGTAGCAGAAGGAGCAGTTTAACTTTAGTAACAAGCACTTCATCTGAGGAAAGTTTAAACTCAACATTGAGCTCTGTTGAAGGAGATAATGGCTTACAACCAGAGGATGAAGGAGAGACAAAATTAGCACACCTAACTAAAACAAGGTCCAAAGGGCCAAGTGGACGAAGATCTCCTTCTAAACATCATGAGAAGAAAGATCCAATGCAACCCGAAGAAAAAGAGGAGAAAGCTGTTTCAAGCAAACAAGAAGCTTCTAAAGATATCCTATCTAAAAAACAATCCAATGATAGAAATCTTCACGTTGCACTTGCAGCAGGTTGTGCTCTTCTAGCAGTGGGATGTCTTGTTGCAGCAGCAATAGCAAAATTAGGAATATTGTGTGTCATAGGAGCAGTATTTGCTATAGAGGCAATAACTACATGGTATTTAACCCCTTCAAGTGAATTAACATCCACCAATTTGAGTCGTCCTGTTGATGATAAGAGCTTACAGCATGTTCGCAGCGGTAAAAATTAAATATGTGTTACTTGTAGTGGATAAGTGAATTCAGTTCTTGCCTATTGATATAAAAGTTGTTATATTTGAGGAATGTTTAAAAGGTGTTTAGTTGATGCGCATTCAATTGAATAAAGTTTTGGTTTTTATAGCCTTATTAAGTTTCATTTTTGCATCATATTCTAGCGAAGCAAGTTCGGCGAGTGATGAATTAAAGGGTATACAAGAAACGGTAAAAAATTTTATTTCTTCATTTTCAGTTAAAGATACTGTAGAAAATATGAGTCCTTCAACAATCATAGGGTTGTGTATAGCTGCAGTGATACTTGCAGTAGTGTTCAGAGGTCTAATCTTTTTTATGATAATGTTTGGTGTACTGGTCCTGATGTTCGGTAGTACAGAAAAGGCAACAGACTACTTAAAAGAAAAATTTAACTTTACAAAAGATATAAAATTACAATCCGATAGCGAAAAAAAAGATAAAAATTAAGATAGTATTTTTATCTTTTTTAATTATCTTTATTGAATACGCATATGCAGTTAAAAGTACCAACAGTTAACTCTAAGCTTAAAAAAAAGAACAACTTAGCATTACTAGAAAGCATTGATTTAGATTTTGTTCCTTATGCTTGTCATTACGATGAAGAAACCATACTCACAAAACAGGGAGAATTGTTAAAAATAATCAAGTTAGAAGATTATTCTTCTGTTGATAACTACAGCGACCTCAGAACTGAAATTAGAAAAAGCATATCAAAAAATATTAATAGCCTGTATTTTACCGTTTGGATTCATACCGTTAGAAAGCGCAATAAACTGAGCTTGAAATGGAATAAAACTGAAGACTTCTCTGACAACCTACATTCAACGTGGTTTAATAAACTAACTGATAGTAAATTACAGTATATAAATGAACTATACATTGTAATATTGTTTAGCGATTTTGGCAAGCATACTAATAATTCGTTTTTTTTCAATAGAATAAAGAATAAGCATAAGTTGTCTTTACAAGAAAGCCATCAGGAGTTGCAAAAGATAACTGACGTAATTCAAAATGATTTAGGACCTTTTGGAGCTAAAAAACTGAGTCTAAGGTTTAGTGAAGGTAAAATATATTCTGAAATGATAGAATTTCTCCACTATATTGTTACATTAACGCACAAAGATTATCCAATACATGAAAGGGACCTGTCGCAATATATTAGAAATTTTAAAATAGCTTTTGGTTTCAATACGTTTCAAACAATATTTGAAAATCAACAGAAATTTGGCTCTATTTTCAGCATAAAAGAATACCGGGAAATCTCTTTAGGTAATATAGATAGATGCTTGCAGCTTGAATCTGAATTTATCATTACAGAAATAATGATATTTACTAGTAATAACAAAGCAATAAAAGAATTTAAAAAACAAATCAACATGCTGCAAATTAGTGAGGATAATACCTTACTTAAAAGCTCAGGAATTGAAGAAATAATAGAGCTTGAAAAGACCTCTAGTATAGACTTCTGCCAACAGAAAATTATTTTTACAATATTTGCAGATGATAGGAATAAGTTAGCTGAAAGTATTAGTGATTTATCTTCTATAATGTCATTAGTTGGCTTCATGATGTTTAGAACTGATTTACATATGGAAAGTCATTTTTGGGCACAACTTCCAGGCAATTTTGCTTTTATTACGCAACCGAAAAATATCTTAACAAAATACGCTTGCAGCTTTGCTATGCTGCACGATTTTACGTCAGGTACATTAAAAGGAAGAAGGTGGAAAGAAGCGGTAATGATTTTTTTCTCAAAAAAAGGAAATCCTTACTTCTTTAATTTTCATGGAAAAAGAAATAATGGCCATACTACGATACTCGGAGCTCCAAATTCAGGCAGAACTTCACTCATTAATTTTCTATTATCAGAATCAAGAAAGTTTAACCCAAGAATTGTCATATTGGATAACACTGGAAAATCAATAATTTTTACTAAAGCAGTGAGTGGTAAATATTACATAATCGATCCAAAATATAAGGACAAAAGCCTAAAATTTAATCCACTAAACATTGAAGATAGTGCTTCCAATCGCAATATGTTGGTTGAACTGATCAGAAGAATGGTAGCCGATACGAGCTTGGTGGACGTAGAAGAAAAGATAAGAAAAATCGTGGATTCTATATTTGCTATACCAAGGGAATCGCGTTCTATTTCACAAATTTCTGAGGTGCTCTTGCTTCTCGAGGGTAAGATAAGTAGATGGTGTGACGATGGTGACTTTGCTTACTTATTTCAAGATGGTAATGAATCAGATATTGACTGGGAAACAAAAATTATATCTCTCAACACCGCAAACCTTACAAAACAAAAGGAATGTATGTCCGTGATACTTTACTATTTTTTATATTCTTTTGAGGCAAAATGTGATGGCTCGCCTGCAATACTTGTTTTGGATGAAGCATGGGAGATAAGTAATATTTTTCCTACAGAGAAAGAGTTTGATAACTGGATGCAAAGAATGACGGAACTAAATGTTGTAGTAATCCTAAGTACTGAGAATTTAAATCTCGCATTTGCTAGCAAATTTACTCAATATTTAGATAAACATGTTGATACAAGAATCTTGATGCCGAACGTCAATGCAAATAGATTATACATGAAGGCATTTTCTCTATCGAAAGAGGAGCTGAATATAATTCTGCAGACGCCAACACAGGAAGGTTTATTTTTGATAAAACAGTACAAAGGATTAGTAACCTTAAATCTGGATTTGAAGGATATGCAAGAAATACATGTACTTTCAGCTAACAAAGAGACTATAAAGTATATGTATGAGGCAATAAAAGAAAAAGGAGAAGAAGTTAATGAGTGGTTACCGGTATTTTATGAGAAGTGTAAAGCTTAATTTCTTATTGATATTTTTTTTGATACTTGGTCTTTCGTATCAAGGATATGCTGATTGTCCAACATTTGTAGAAAGTAATACTTGGTGGGAAGCAATAGTTGGTGAAGATTGGGTAAAGGAAATTAAGGTGCAAGCAATAAAAGATCAAGGAGTTGATGGTTACTTTAATCCCAAAATTAGAGTATGTGCTTATGATGGACAAAGTTATTGTTATGGCTTACAAAGTGGGGAATCCTGCCGCCAGATATATGGAACGCAAGGTACAGGAGCTGGAGTTTCTGCTGCAGCTTTTATCGACTGGGAAGGAGATAAAACAAAAGCTGGAGGAGAAATTGCTCGGGGTCTTAAATGGGAATGGGCAGACGGTGTTACTGATGAGGAAAAAAGAAGATTCGCTAACTCTCCTAAAATATGTGCTTGCAGTCAAAAAGGGGCTTGTATGTCAGGAATTTCTTCATGGGGTTCTAGAGTATTTTCGGGTGAGAATATTTTCCGTTCTGGGGAGATGGAAAAAGTCTGTGATACCTGCTACCAAACGGCAGTAAAATGTGCTCCTGTGCCATTTGCACCTAGCCCCCCTCCATTCTGTGAACAACTTGCGATGTCACCTCCACAAGTTAGAATTGTTCCTATAACAAATGAAGATAATGATTACTTCGATCCAAGAGTTGGGGTGATAATTAGCGGACTGGAGGAAAGAAAAGAGTTAGGTTTTCCACACGTTGTTTCAAATAATGAGAACATTCCAAATCACTCATATACTGTTACAGATAAGGATACTCACTATTACTTCAAAACCTATAGAAAAAAGGGCCAGCTCTGCGCTGAATACCATGGAACTCAAAGTATAGACAAAAAAAATCCACAGTTCGTCCGCTGTTTCCCGGCACCACCTGCTCCAGAGCCTGAGATAGTGAAGGTAGCAAATGAAAACACGCTAGAAATAAAAATGAAGATGAGCGAGAGCACTTGTACTTATAGAGCACATGGAGTCTACAGCAATGGTGTCTGTACTTTCAATGTTATCACTAATTCTACTAAGAACATCGGCCCTCTATCTTTAAAAGTAGTAAAACCAGCAATAGTAGCAAAAACGACTGACAGTAGTAACACAAAAAGTTACATTGATAATATTATAGAAGGTATATTAGAAAGTAATCCGCAACAATTTAAAGTTCTGAAAGAATATGGCTATGTTCCTGATATTGAAACGGAATGTAAAGAGTTTCAGGGGAATAAGTGCAAATTGAACAACTTAGGACAACCAGAAATAGAAGTAAAGTATAAAGGAAATTCTAACAGTAAAATGCTTTGTCTTTCTGGATGGCAGCCAGAACCAGAGGAGTTTGTTCTTGAAAGAGAAAATAAAATAATACCACTAAAATTAATGGGAACAAGATATACTAAATACAATGCTGTTTACTCCAAGGAATCAAATCAGTTCTATTATCTTCCAAGCAAGGAAATAGTTTACCCTTTGAAAGAAACTCAAGAGAGGTTGGATAAAATAATATTTAATAAGCAAGAGTATGGTTTCTTCCCTGATGAAAATGAGCAGAAGAAGGAAGAATGCAGTTATTGTGTGAAGAAAGATAGCAAAATAGACGAAAAATTAAAATCTGGTGAAGGACTGAAAGTAGTATACAAATTGACGGATGTAGAGCATAAAGAAGGATGTGAGCAAGGTGATGATGGTTGCATCTGCTTTGATGGAAAGTGTAGCCGTTCAAAACAATATTTGAATAAAAATGAAGATGATAAGCCATTCTACTTAAGGTATGAGGAAGTGGATTGTAAAGATAAGGATGGTAAAGTATTAAGAGATGAAAAAAATGAAGTACGAAAGTGTACACAATTAAAAGATCAACTGATTAAAGCAAACAGAACAGAGGTTTTTTACGCTGATAAATTGTGTAGGTTCGATTTAGAAGGTCTCAAAGAGAAGTTAAAAGAGATAATCGAGAAACAACTGGAAAAAGAGAAACAAGAACCGGAAAAAAAGAGCGAAAAGTCCCATGTTTTTGGAAGTGGAGATTATGATGTGGATGGCTCACAAATAACATCTAGCCGTGTTGAAATAGAAGTGTGGGGATGTGGTGAAGCAGGTCACATAAAAGATACACCTTACACTTACACACCTAATTCCACTGAAAGTAGAGTAGGAATGCCAGGAGATTATATTAAAGCTGAATTGGAAATTGATCTTGATTATCCTATAATTAACATTAAAGTTGAACAGGGAGGAGGTAACAGGGAAAAGGAATATACAGATAAGGATGGGGGTCCTATTTTTATAAGAAAGTGTCGTTTAGGTAAACAAGAGTGCAAGGATTTAATCACTATGGGAGGCGGAGACATCTATAAAATATATGAGTATAAGGATTATACCGAACCAATAATTGATGATAGTGTAAAATTAAAAGAAAAAACCACAACAACAGGATTGCGGGTTACTGAAGATAATAAAATAATATATATAGAAAATGGTGAAATCAAGCATGAAACAGTAAAGTGTAGCAAGGGTTTTGGAAGCAGTAAACCTGGTGCAGGTGGTTGCATTGATAAAAGCAAAAGAATTTATGGTAAAGGCTCTGCAGGGCAGGTGAAGGTAACGCCTATTATAAAGGGATTTGACATAAACATAATAAATGATGCTATTGAAAAAATGATAGGAAATCGATATGATCCCGGGGAGGTTAGGGATTTTTCGAGGAGTGAGTTTGACACGAGTTTAACTAAGATGATTGAAGAGGAACTCAAAAAAGAATTGTTAAGGTAAAAAGATATAACTCTGAAAATTATGCTCTCGTTTTAATAATTAATTAAAGTAAAGCATGTAGTAAATGGTGTAATTGCTGTATCTTAACAAAAAGGTATAACGAATGTAAGGAGGGTACTTTATGTCTCTAAAGAATAAAATTTCTGAGCTAATAGAACAACAATTTAGCATTAAATACCATGACAATTATTTGGCTTACGCTATACATAAGTGGGCTGCAAGCGAAATATCTAATTCTATTGCTTTTTGCATAATTGGTTGTGGAAATTGCAAGATTGGATATCAAGATGCTGCAAATTCGTTCAACATAACAAAAGAAGAAATTGAACAAGGCAATATTGCAAGCATAGAAAGTAAAATAAAAAATGAAGCTGAAAAATCAGGTAGCGAGTTTTCTGAGTTGATTTCTAGAATGGATCAATCGCTAAAAGAGCAGAGTGAAAAGTCTATTGTACAAATTTTAGATTCATCCGCTGAGGAGATGTTAAGGAGTTTCTGTGATAGCCCTGTACAGTCTCCAGAGCCTCAAGAACCCTCTGCTTCATCTGAAGAGCATGCTACAGAAGGCCCAGAAACTAGTGTTAATTCAGATCTTTTGTCAACCTAATCAACCCCATATATATGTTTTTTTTGTACCCATGCTTTGCGTTTTGGGGTGGAAAGAAAGCACCATTCTTCGTTGCATTTTTCTATCTTCATCACAACAAACTTGTCTATTTTCATAGTAATCTTGCTGTCTACACTCTGTTTTTGATATCCATAAGTATCTTCTTTTACAATCGCGTAGCGCTTATCACTAAGAAGATTGCCTTTTATCCATCCGCAGTCTTCATCTATATCGCAGACCTTTTTCCAACTCTCAAACTCTTCTATCACTTTCAGGGGCAGATTTTTGCAAGTGTATATCCATTTTACAGGATAGTGAAACCCTGGCCCCGTTCTCATGTTGATCTTATTTGATTTGGTTGAAACAAAGTTGTTAGCAAACAAGCTATGGCTAAATAATAAAAACAATAGGATAATAGTACTGAACCAAGATCCCAGTGTCACGCACTGGGATAACGTGAGGGATAGTGTAACAGACTTATTCATCATAATTCACGATTAGGTTGACATAAGATAAAGAGTAAATTAAAAATTGAATAGATCTTTAAATGCAAAATCAATGCCTATAGAAATATTAATGCCTGCTCTTTCACCGACAATGAGCAAAACTGGAGGAAAAATTGTAAAGTGGCATAAAAAAGAACAAGACAAAGTTGAAGTAGGCGACGTAATTGCTGAGATAGAGACTGATAAAGCCATAATGGAGTTTGAATCTATAGATGAAGGAGTCATAGCAAAAATTTTAGTAACAGAAGGAACAAGTGGCGTGTCTGTAAATCAACCAATAGCTTTAATGCTGGAAGAAGGAGAAGATGAAAGTGCACTTAACAACTATACTTCAACTTCCATCAATAGTGCAGTTAAAAAGGAAGTGACAAAAAGTGCTGTTGATAATCAAAAATCAGAACACCAAGATTTAAACGGAAAGCCAATAAGTCATTCTTCGGTGTCATTCCAGCGCGTGACGCTGGAATCCAACCCCTCAATGTCATCCCAGTGCTTGACGCTGGGATCTAGAAAAGAAGAATGGATCCCAGTGTCAGCTACTCAGATGACAGAGGGTTATGCAGAAGGTAGAACAAAAATAAGCCCATTAGCTAAGAAAATAGCTCAAAATGAAGGGGTTAATGTGCAGCAATTAAAAGGTACAGGACCATATGGTCGCATAATTAAGGCTGATGTGTTGGAGTTTTTAGGCAGTGGTATACATACTGAAAGTCCTGAGAAAGATACCATAGTTGAAGTAAGCAACATGCGCCAAGTGATAGCACAGCGCCTGACTGAATCAAAACAGAATGTTCCACATTTTTATTTAACTGTAGATTGCCAGGTTGATAAGTTAATATCGTTAAAAAACGAGATTAACTCAGCAGATGAAAACAATAAAGTAACAATTAATGATCTAATCATAAAAGCTGCAGCTTTCAGCATGAAAAAATTTCCTGATATAAATTCTTCGTGGATAGATAATAAAATACTGAGATATTCAAATATAGATATTTCAATCGCTGTGGCACTTGAAGATGGGCTAATTACTCCTATAGTAAAAAATGCTGATAAAAAGGGTATTTTATCTATATCAAAAGAAGTGAAAGATTTAGTAAGCAGAGCAAGATCTGGAAAATTGAAACCTGAAGAGTTTCAAGGAGGAGGGTTTACTATCTCCAACTTAGGGATGTTTGGTATAAAAGCCTTCAGTGCTATAATCAATCCGCCGCAATCTTGCATTATGGCAGTTGGTGCATCTAAAAAACAACCAATTGTTATGAATGAGAAAATAGAAATAGCAGAAATAATGACAGTAACGCTCTCTGTTGACCATAGAGCAGTTGATGGGGCACTCGGAGCAAAGTTTTTAAATGCCTTTAAGCATTATATAGAGAATCCTCTGGTGATGCTTATTGAAACTGCGGTAATCTATTAGCATTGTTATTACAAAATTAATACCTCTAAGTTTATACTTTTATTAGTTAATAGGTTTAGAGGTAAAAAAATGAATACTACAGTAGAAAAAAATAATCCAAAAATTTTTCCTAAAAATGAAGGAAAGATTAACTCAAAAGGCATGGTTGCCCCACCTGTTCCTCCGAAATCTTCCAAAGCTAAATTTGCTGGAATAAAAGCAATTTTTGAGCGAAATGTACCTCATTCTCAAGCAAATGATAGTAATAAAACAGTGAGTAGCAATCTTGGAAGAACATTTGGCCCAACAATGCAAAAACTCATGGAAGACAACATTCATAGCACTCCTAACAAACAACGCCGCAATTCAGGGGATAGTGGTATCAGTGATATTAGTAGCAGCACTTCTGATGATGAGGATAGAACAATAAAAGATAAAATGATGGAAAATGTTAAGCAGGATAACCATCAAAAAAGCTTTGATTTACATAAAGTACAAGCAACTGATGAATTAGAAACCGTAAAATTTCTCAAAACGCTAAGCAAGAAAGAAAGAGAAAAACTTGGTTTTTCTCCTAAACAGCAAAATAACCAAAAGGTTGAGACTAGCAAAAAAACTTATAATCCACTTGATTGGAATCCAATCTATCAAGGTAAAAAGCTCTTTAGCTTAGGCGATATGTCGAGTAATTCGTCTTCATGTAGTGAAAAAAGCAATATTTCAGATGTAAGCGATAAGTCTAATAATTCAAACATTGTTAGATGTAATATTACTAGGAGTAACAGTAAGGAAGACCTTCGTAAACCTGATGCTTCACATAATGACAAATCTGCAGGTAAAAAATTATCTAATGTCAATGTAAGCGAATTAATCAGAAAGTTTGAACAAGGTAATGACATAGTAAAAGGGCGTTAATCAAATGTTACCCTATCTTTGTATATGTAAAGGTAGGGTATCTTTTCAAAATAGTATATCCTTTATAGCTTTGTTAATTTTTGACTCCCTCTCTGCAAAAGCAGTTTCTAGAGAGGTTTTAAGTTTTTCCCATTCTTCTTGACCATTTAGAACTAAAGATTTATATTCATTTTCAATTTTTTCCAATGCTCTTTGATATGAAAAACCTAATTCCTCATATATATCAATATTTATCGATTGCAGTATTACCAAAAATGAAAACAAATTCGGATCAGGTAATTCTTCTCTTGTGTGATTCAGAAGACACAGCTTTATTTTTTTTACGCAGTATTCTATTGTTTTTAACGATAGTGACAGGCTTTCTGCATAAAATATAAAACTATCTACAATCAAATTTTTTGACTTTTTCGGTAATTTAATATTTTCAAATAGTTCTTTTGTAAATTTTTCTATCGGTTGTTTTGGCAAATGTAAAGAGAGATCAGTAAAAGATTTTAGGTCAAAATTTGGTCCAAGTATTGTGCTGATTGCTCTTTGTACATTACTCTTATCTTTACTTACAGAAATAATGAAAACCAGCCCCTCCACATCAAGCATATACTTTATAGATTCCAAAAAATCGACAACGAATTTAGGACGGCACACATCAAGATTATCCACCATTATATAAATGTTTTTGTCTTTTCTGATTTTATTAACCACATCCGCTAACTGTGTTTTAAAATCTCTAGTACTCTCTTTTCTTCTTTGGAGAAGACTTAATTCACTCAAGACAAAACCTATGTCTTTTTTATCAGCCTCTTTTGCAGCATCAAGAAATACTGAAAGCATAGCAAGTGGAGATTTACTGATCAGCTTTCCTAGTGTGTTTAGAGAAAATAGCTCTTGGTTTATGTTCTTGAACTGTTGTATAACACTTCTTTTTACTTTATACGATACAAATAAATCTTCAAATAGGAAATTTAAAAAAGAAGGCAGTGGTTGGTCCAATGCATTGATATCCCATGCACTATAATAAGCTGCAATTTCATTTTGCTGTTTTAACTCTTTTACCCATTCTTTCAAAAAAAACGTCTTGCCCCATCTATCATATCCTTCCAAAGATATTATTGTAAAAGACTGATCAATTGTTTTAATTATAGTGTTGAATTTACCTGAAAATTGCTTATAGTTTAGGTGGTCATTTTCCCAAGCCACCACTTTAAGTGGTGGCACTATTTTTTTCTTTTTGAATGTTATTAGCGATATAAGTTTTTTTAAGCACATGTCTTATTTTATATTTAACTCATATTCTTGTCTTGAAGTAAGTGCTATCCTCAGCGTTCCTTCATCAAGATAGTCAATTTCTCCGCCCATTGGTATGCCGCAAGCAAGGCGTGATATTTTCACATCCAAATTTTTTAGCAATTCAATTATATATTGTGCAGTAACTTGGCCCTCTAATGTCGGATTAATTGCGATAATTATCTCTTCAATTTTAGACTCTGTCACTCTTTTCAGAATAGTGTCAAGGTTGAGTTCTTTTGGACCTATGCCATTTATTGCAGACAATCTGCCACCCAAAACATGGTATAAACCTGAATATATATTTCCTTTTTCAAACGCCCATAGATCACCTAATTCTTCTACTACACACAGTAACTTAGTGTCACGTTTTGGGTTAGTACAAATAGAACAAGGTGACTTAGTATCTAGATTTCCGCAAACTTCACACTCTATTATAAGATCTGCTAGCTCTTTAATCAAAGATGCAAGTGGTAGCATAACTTTTTCTTTGTTTTGGAGTAAATGTATAACTAACCTGCGTGATGATGATGGCCCTAAACTTGGCAATTTAGAGAAAGCATGAACTAGATTCTTTATGTTAACGTTCATTCAATAAATTCAGAATAGGCAGTCAAATGGTAACATCAAACCCTTTGTAAAGAAAGTGGTAAGTTTCTCTTGATCCCACTTTGATCAGCTATAGAAAAAATTTTTTACTTTAACGAAAAAAATTACTTCCGCACACTTAAAGCCTGATTATAATAGACTTCTTGCATAACCCAAACTAAGTAGAAAAAAGGTATCATCCAAGTAGCTGACACTGGTTCCTTTATGACGGCAGTACCTTCTCCTGTCATCCGAGTAGCCGACTACTTGGATCCAGGAAATTTAACTCTACCAAGTAAATGTACAATAAGAACTAGATTCCAGACTGGAATGACAGCAGTCCTACGTCATACCGCGATTCATTCTCGGTATCTCTAGATCCCGCTAACAAGTAGCGGGATGACGGTTGTCAGGCTAGCTGTCATCCCAGTGCCCAGACACTGGGATCCAGAAATTTTAATTGTAAGTAAGCATACTGGGTTGATAAGTATAAAAGTAGCTAGAAAATAAACATTTTGATGAGATTATATGGAAAACTGGATGCCAGTGTCAAGCACTGGCATGACACCCTTCACGGACTTTTAAATTACTTTAGCTATAAATATTAAGAAATTTACCAAATGAAAAAAAAGGCAAAAGAAGCCCTGGGGTTATTATCCGCTTTAAAATATTGGCGTTTTTTATGTTTTAAACGCTTGACAAGCAAGATTAAGCTGCTTTTAATTGCAACTAACTTACGCTGCAAATGTTTAAGAAATTTACTAAGCAGAAAAAAAGATAAAGAATCCCCGAGTTAGCTAGTCTTTTACTATCTCTGTCGAGTATTGGCATTTTTTGATGTCTTGTAACGCTTTATAAGCGCGTTCAGCTTATTTAGATAAAAATCTAGATGTAGATGAAGTTTTGTAAAGACATACAGTATCTATATACTGCAAAAAATTGAACATAAGACGCCGATACATTAAGTAATCCTTACCTTTTAATCTGCAGATTGGCGAAAGCAAATACAATAGCTTCAGTTTCATGATAAGGGGGCTGGTGAGGTTTGTCAAGGAAGTTTTTTCGTTTCTATGTTGTCAGCTACTTGGATGACGCCAATCTGAGTTGACTACACCAACTCACATTCAGCAAAAAAGAAAGCTATCTCCTTACGAGCATTTTCTAGACTATCTGAGCCGTGAACTCTATTTTCACTAATATCATCAGCAAAATCACCCCTGATTGTGCCTTTATCTGCCTGCTTTGGATCGGTAGCTCCCATGATTTGTCTGTATTTACTTACTGCATTTTCACCAACTAAAACTTGAACTACCACAGAACCAGAGGTCATAAACTCTACTAATTCCCCAAAAAAAGGCCTATCTTTATGAATTTCATAAAACAGCTCTGCTTGTTTTTTTGTTAGTAACATCATTTTTTGTGCTGTGATTTTCAGCCCAGATTGTTCGATGTAGGAATTTATATTGCCTGTAATATTATTTTTTACTGCATCAGGTTTTAAGATTGAAAGTGTCTTCTCAATTGCCATATTATTTCCTTATATAGAATAGTACATTTATAGATTTATTTTATTACAAATTTTAATTTCATAGAAGTGATTTTTTATCTATAATTAAGGACAAATCATCAAGGAGGTATTGTATGGGTAAATGTTGTAAAAATAACACTACTAAACAAGCTGAATCTACTACTAAAAAATTAGTAAGTAACTTTAAGTCATCGCTTTTGTGTGGAACAAAAGGGTTTTTGACTTTTAGTCTGGCATTTTTAAGTTATTTGGAATATAGTTCACATCATAATACAAAATTAAAAGAAGGTGCTGCCTTTGCAATGAAAAGAAACACTATTCCATTTCTTGAAATGACAATCATAGCACCGCTTGTTTGTTTTGCACTGCCAGCTATGCTAGGCAGTATGAGCCTCATGCAATGCGCACTTTTATGTGCTGCCTTAATGATTGCCACATGTTTTATTGTCAGAACTTTTCATCTGCGTGAGAAGTTAATGGAAAAAATCACTAACCATAGTAGAAAAGAAATAGACGCGGAATTTAAGAAAGATACTATAAAATTTCCTATTTTTGATCAAAATAGAAAACACATCGAGTATAATTCGCCCAATTCAGGGCAACCACTGAATGAAACGAGTAGCACCTCTCTTTTCGTTAAAGTTTTACTTTTCCCTCTAAAGGTTCTTTTGAAGGTCCTGCAAAGTTGTATAATGCTATCTTTAGCTGCTGTTGAACTTCTTGAAACCGTGCCAAGTTTTTGTGTTGATCTGTTTTTTGATAGAAGTTTTGAATCCACACAGAGTAACATGCAGAGATTTGGCCACTTATTGTATGCAAATGTGAGAAATTTAGTGCCTATAACTAAATTTGATGAGTGTGTAGCTAATTTTATAGGTACCCCGAAAGTAACTTGTTGTAGTAGTGCGTAGGTGAAAAAGGCAGTTATCTTATTTAATCTTGGCGGGCCTGATTCACTAAATGCGGTCCGTCCTTTTTTATTCAACCTTTTTTATGACAGGAGAATAATCAATCTACCGAATCCCTTTCGGTTTCTTTTAGCAAAGTTTATATCTGCGAAACGAGAAAATACTGCACGAAAAATATACGAGGAAATTGGAGGTAAATCGCCAATTCTAGAGAATACAAAAATGCAAGCTAATGCTTTAGAACTAAAATTAAACGAAAATAGAAACCATGTACACAAGGTATTCATCTGCATGCGCTATTGGCGTCCATTTGCTGACGAAGTTATTGAAAGTGTAAAACAGTTTGATCCTGATGAAGTGATTCTGCTGCCACTATACCCTCAATATTCAACTACCACAACTCTGTCATCCATCGAGAATTGGCAAAAAAATGCTAAACGGTATGGCCTAAAATGCAATACAAAAATGATTCACCGTTATTATGATAACCAAGATTTTATTGAAGCTCACGCTAATCTGATAGCTAAGTACTATAAATTGGCTAGCAAAATCGGTAAACCAAGAGTCCTATTTTCAGCCCATAGCTTACCTCTTAGTATCATTAAAAAGGGCGACCCTTATGCTTCACAGATAGAAGAAACAGTAAAATTAATAGTAAAAAATTTGAATATTAAAGATCTTGATTGGTCAATATGTTATCAGAGTAAGATAGGTCCTGTAAAATGGCTAGAGCCAAGCACTGAAAGTGAGCTATTACGCGCAAAAGCTGATGGTGTACCTGTAGTTCTATCACCTATGTCTTTTGTTTCTGAGCATTCAGAAACTCTAGTTGAACTTGATATAGAATATAAAACAATTATCAAGGATGGATATTACTTTCGCGTGCCAACTCTCAGTACCGATCCCTTGTTTATAAAATGCTTAGCCGATTTGTGCATAAATCTCCCTTAAAGTCCTGATTCATAGGGCTTTTCTTTTAGGATTTTATGTGATAGAATAACAGAAAGTTATTAACTATTTCATGCCAAACAAGCTAAAAAAGAAATCTAACATACTCGCACAAAAGGTGCATGATATTTATGATCATGATTTCAGGAAGGTAATCTGCATCACAACAGGTTTAACAGCCCTATTGTGTAAGATTTCACTGCAATTTTGCTGTGAGTTTATTGACAATAACAGATCCAATATCTCCTTTATAAAGAATGTTGCCCGATGGGTGAAATTTCCGACATCTACCCTATACATTGTCCATTCTGCATTTATCTTACGGGATTTGGTAAAAGATTATAAAGACCCTAAAGGTAAAAAAGAATTAGCAAAAATTTTGGGTAAATCGGCTAGTCTTACAAATAGCACCATAGAAGCGTTGATGATGCTGAAAGTCATACATTTTTTGGCTAGAGGTAATGCAGATGTAATAAGTTATGTTAGCTTAACATCAACGATCCTATTTCTGTTTATTTCGGAACCTATAAGTTACTATTATTCATGGAGAAAATACCTAGATAATAAGGATCCTGAAAAGTCTGCTGAGTGTAAGAAGGACCTCATTATCAGCACATTAACTTTGTCGTTAGGTTTATTAAACTTCATATTAAGAAGGATAGAGACTCCAACTATACCAATAAACTTAGGTAATGGTATAATCTATAATTTCAACTTAAGCGTAACAGTCAGCATAATATATAGTGCAGTATTCTTGGTAGTTCAGTTTGATAAACTGTTTAATCAACCTATCAATGATGATCCTTCCACTGAACTTGATGGCGCTAATCATATTAGGCACGATTATGATGGTAATGGTCTCCCCAATGGCGACGTTGTGGGAATGTAAGGGTTAGAGGTGAAAAGACCTTATTTCTACCGCTAATGCTAACACTGCTAATTTACTAACTATATTCCAAAGTGCTAGAGGTTTCTCTTCCACTATTTTGCTAACGTCATAAAATTCGCAGTCAATGGAGTTTAAGCTGGAATATACATCTTTCCTGCTATTACATCGGTATAAGTAACATGTTGGAGTATCTCCTATATAGTATATTAGCGGTTCTGCAGAACTGCTTTTAAATACGTCAATGGTTGGTACACCTTCTTGTATAATAACACTATTGATTGCTATTCCTTCTTTTATCTTTTTCATTTTATGACGCTTTTTTTTATTGAGGTTTAATATTTCCTCTCCACTTGTTGCTGTTATAATGCCCATCCCATATGTGCCATTGCTTGCTTTGATAAAAACGTAAGGTTGTGTTTTTATTTCATATTCCTCATATTTTTTTTGCACTAGAGATAATATTTGGTCAACTTTAGTTGCTACTGCTCCTAGTGATGAATCATCATCAAAATCAACTCCATCACAGCTCTCTGTAAGCACAGAAATTAGCCATGGGTCCATTTTAAATTCGCTACAAAACTCGGACGCTAATTCTTGATAGATTTCAAAATACTTAAATTTCTGCCTGCTATGCCAACCGTATAGTGGGCTTGGTACTATATCTTGCTTTACGTCTTTTAGCGTGTCTGGAATGTGGCTCGTCATATCACGGTTCAGTATAATAACATCAGGCACAAATCCTGAAGTTGTCTTTAATAGAGAGGTTTCCTTCACAATAGCTTCATACGGTTCTATTAAATTGTACGTTTCATTATGAAAGAGGCCAATCTTAGTTTCAAAACCAGCCAGTTGCAGTATTTTCTCTATAGCAAATACGTTTTCTATATACATTTTATTTCGTGTATAATTTTCCGGTATTATAAGAACCTTTTTGTATTGATGTCTTTTAAAGTAGCTTTCTATCAATCTTGCTGCCATCGTTCTTGATTCTTCACTTAAGTTATTGAACCCCGCAGGAAATAAATTAGCGTCCACTGGGGCAATTTTGTAGCTGGAGTTTCTAAGATCTATAGAGCTATAAAATGGCAATGTAAGGCCGTTAAATTTTGCCTCAAACCAATTATTTATACTTTTTTCCAAATCTGGGTGAATTATGTTTTGCATCTACACTTTAAATGTTATAAGGAAGGTATTATATTATAAGCTATAATTAAACATATTTAGCAAATTTGACTAAAGATTAAAGTATAATGGGATTCTTATTTAAAGTGATAGAAAAATGATTCAACACAACAACAGTAAAATGTATGGCACTACTATACTGTCAATTAGAAAAGATAAAAGTGTAGTAGTAATAGGTGACGGACAAGTTTCACTGGGCCACACTGTTATAAAATCCGGAGCAAAAAAAGTTAGGCGTCTTTCTGGTGATTCTGTAATTGCTGGGTTTGCTGGAGCAACAGCTGATGCATTTACTCTCTTTGAAAGACTAGAATCTAAACTTGATAAGCACCCAGGGCAATTAATGAGAGCATGTGTTGAACTTGCAAAAGACTGGAGAATGGATAAATATCTGAGGAAATTAGAGGCTATGATGATCGTTGCAGATAAATCTATTTCATTAGTAATTACGGGAACAGGTGATGTTCTTGAACCTGAAGATGGAATCGCCGCTATTGGCTCTGGGGGAAATTTTGCTCTATCTGCAGCAAGAGCTTTAATTGATATTAAAGGAATATCAATAGAGGAAATTGCGAAAAAGGCTATGAAGGTAGCTGCCGATATATGTGTTTATACAAATCATAATGTAGTTATTGAAAAGATAGAGGAGTGATATGTCTTCCAAGCAAAAAACTTTATGCACCAATTTTTCCAATCAGCCCATAACCCTTTCAGAAGGGCGGTCTTGTAGTAGTGACACCTACGATGAAAAAGATAACCTCTATAAAGATACTAAGAGTGGTTTTGATTCAAATGACAGCGATGTTCAAGTTAATGACAGCACTCAAGTTTTGTTAGATGACCTGCCACCACAGAAGATAGTTAAAGAATTGGACAGATTCATAATCGGACAGGATGATGCAAAGCGTGCTGTTGCTATTGCGCTCAGAAATCGTTGGCGTCGCAATCAGGTTCCATTTCCATTGCGTGATGAAATCATACCTAAGAATATATTGATGATCGGTCATACAGGGGTTGGTAAAACTGAAATAGCTCGTCGCTTAGCAAAACTTGCCGGTGCACCGTTCATAAAAATTGAGGCAACGAAGTTTACTGAAATAGGGTACGTTGGACGTGACGTTGATTCGATAATACGCGATTTAGTTGATGCAGCAATAGTTTTAGTTAAAGAGAAAGCCCGTAAAGCCTTAGCTAAAAAGGCTTTAATTTTAGCTGAGAAAACAATAGTAAACTCTATGGTAGGCGAAAATGCAACCGAAGAGAGTAAAAAAATTTTTAGAGAAAGGTTGAGGAATAAAGAGTTTGAGGACGGAGAAGTTTCTATTAACGTCAGAGAGAGCAAGAGTATGTTACCTACTTTCGATATACCAGGTATGCCAGGTGGGCAAGTTGGTGTGATGAATGTAACAGAAATAATGGGCAAGATGTTTAACGGGAGCAAAAAAACAAAAACTATTACGGTGAAGGTAAAAGAAGCGCGTGAAATATTAATTAATGAAGAAAGTGAAGGGCTAATGGATGAAGATAAGATAATCAAAGAAGCCATTGATCTTGTTAGTAATGACGGTATAGTATTTTTGGATGAAATAGACAAAATTGCAGCGCGTACAGAAGTAAAAGGTGAAGTAAACAGAGAAGGAGTGCAACGCGATCTGTTACCATTACTTGAAGGAACAACTGTTACAACTAAGTATGGCCATGTAAAAACAGACTATATATTATTTATTGCATCTGGTGCTTTTCATCAGTCTAAACCATCTGACCTCTTACCGGAATTGCAGGGTAGATTACCGATCAGGGTAGAACTTAAGGCACTTACTCAAGAAGATTTAATAAGAATATTAAAGGAACCAGAATCTAGTTTGTTAAAGCAGTACATAGCTTTAATGAAAACAGAAAATGTGACACTTGAGTTCACTGATGATGGTATAAAAACCATAGCTGAAATAGCGTTTACAGTTAATAGGCAAGTGGAAAATATAGGCGCAAGAAGGCTTCACACTGTTATGGAGAAGCTTTTAGATGAGATAAGTTTCATTGCTTCTGAGAAAAATAGCGAAAAATTCATTATAGACAGCAAGTATGTAAAAGATAAACTTGAGTCAATTTCGAAGCAGCTTGATTTATCTAAGTTTATACTTTAGGAAAAACGAAAAGCCTACTTTAAGTAGTATAGAAAGTGTTCAGAAGGTCAGCCAGTAGACCTAAAATTTCAGCTATATTCTTTAGGCTGTTTTTCAACAGTAGAATGGTGTGCTGCAACCTCTTGCTTAACATCTAAGCTTAAGTCAATTATTGAGATATTTTCTTCATCATAATCTATGTCTTTTATTAACATATCGTCAGTAATAGTCAAAAGGTCAGGCGGAGAAAGAATAGTTCTTTTATTACCAGCTCTCATTCCCACAACTCCAAGCTCTATAGCAAGTGGTATTTTTTTATCGCCAACCCTAAATTGCACTGTTTGATCTTTGGCTATATATTCTCCATTATGCTCCTTTACGCTATATTTAACCGATATCTCATCACCGCACCTTACTTGTTTTCCAGTCTTGTTAATTAAGTCATTAAAAACCATCAGATTATTTACTGAGTCGGGATATTTATCCTTTATTTCGATCAGTTTGACGTAATAAGAATTAAAATTCATTTTGTTATCATTGGCAATAGTAACTACACGCTCTCCGCCTTCTTTCATACCTATTACCCCTAAACTCACTTCTTTTAGGTTATCTTGACCTATTTTCAAAGTAACATCAGAAACTTTGCTAGGGAGTGTTGCTAAGTTATTATTAGAAATTTTATATATTTGCAATAGGACTTCCAGGCCACAAAAAGCCTTGCTGCCACTGCCTTCAGTAATTTCATAAAAATTTATTGAATCTTCTTCTTTTTGCTGCGTCATTTCTTCTAAATATTCTGTCAGCCCATGCTTTTCAATATAGCGGTCAAGTGCTGATTCAAGTATTGGCTTCACTAGGTAATATGCTATCGTCTGTATCAAACCACCATGCGTGGCATTTATCTCATAAAGCTTGTCCTTTTTTTCCGGTTTACCTTTGTTTATATAGACAATAGTAAACACAAAAGTAGAAGTTAAAGTGAGAATCGTTACTACGGAAATAAGCATTTGTAATATAATTTTTCTAACCATCTTTCTTTACTTGATTCAATAAATCATATAAATAATTAGTATCCCCTGAAAGCGCACTCAAATTATCCAAGCCTTGTTTAAAGAGGCCGTCTATATAGTCCTCTACTTCACTTTTACCAAGCACAGACATTAGGTTATTTGTTTTATCTTGTTTGTAGTCTTCAATATCATCCTTAGCTTGAAAGATAAGCCCTAGATTTATTCCATAGTTATATAACGCTTTACGTTGCTTGTCTGTAGCATCCCCTATTATAGCACCTATTTCACATGAAGCTGCAAATAGTTTTGCGGTTTTCATCAAATGAATTTCTTTTATTTTATCAGCTTGGCCCGACGTCATTCCAGCGTCATACATACAGCCGTACGAATGTTGTAGTTTTAAGGTAGAAAGGGTGTCATGCAAGTAGCTGACACTGGAATCCATTTCATGTTCAGCTCCACTATCGCATGGCTTTTTGCACGAAATGCTTGTAGGCAAAGCCTTCTGGATCCCAGTGTCCGCTACTTGAATGACAGAGGGTTGGGGGCTAAAATCTATATGCTCACTGTTAATATCTAAAGCCTGTCCTCCCACCATTCCCCTAATTCCTATTGCCTGAGAAAGAACTTTTATGATCTCACAGCGTTTCTCATTTAACGAAGATAATACCTCAAAAGCCAGAGTAAGTAGTGCATCTCCGGCAAGCACTGCTGTTGCTTCATCAAATTTTTTATGGCAGCTTAGCTGGCTTCTGCGAGTATCACTGTTGTCCATGCACGGTAAATCATCGTGAATTAGAGAGTAAGCATGAACAAATTCAATTGCTGCAGCAACTGATATTACTTTTTTAGCTTCCGCGTTAAACACTCGCGATGAAGCTACGACTAAAAAGGAGCGTATATGTTTTGCAGGAGCAAGGAGTATATAACGCATAGCTGATATAAGCTTATTCTCGCTATTTTCGGGTAAGAGTTTATTTACTTCTACAATAAGCAAATTTTTTGTTGTTTCGTCTAGCATTTTTGAATTGTTAATTGTTTAGCACGTAACGCTAGCCAGCTAGGGCAGTAGAAAACTTTACTGTAGTTTACCAGTTATAAAAGATATTGCAAACATAAAAATTTTTTATAACATCAAAGAATAGGTTATTTTTTTGGTAAGAAATGTGAATAGCGAACTAGCAAAGAGCACTAGAGAAGACATAGAAGAAAAAGTGAAAAAGATTATACTAGAGCATATTAGTAAGGATGTAGAGAAATTCAACAGCTCTTCAAAGCTTTCGGAGCATGGTACAGACAGCTTAGATGCAGTTGAAATCATCATGGCAGCAGAAGAAGAGTTTGGAATAGAAATTCCAGATGAAGACGCACAAAAAATGGAAACTATGGAGCAAATAGTTGAGTACATTAATAATAAAAAAGGCTAATAGTTAGTGTTAAATGAGCAGAAGAGTAGTAGTCACTGGTGTTGGTTTAATCACTCCACTAGCGGCAGATGTTGACAACACTTGGTCAAGGCTAATAAAAAGTGAGTCTGGCATAAAAGCAATCAATACGGATAGATTTGACTCTTCTGATCTTGCTTGCAAAATTGCAGGGCAGGTGCCGTTGCAATCAGACAACATTGAGCACCATTTCAATCCACTAGATTATATTTCTGAGAAAGACTCAAAAAGGACAGATCGTTTTATCCATTACGGTATTGCAGCAGCTATTCAGGCAGTAGATGATTCATTAATTTTGGAAAGCCAAAATATCAATCGGGAACGTGTTGGTGTGACTATTGGCTCTGGTATAGGTGGTCTTCCGTCAATTCAGGAAAATGTTATTACCATGCAGGAAAAAGGGCCCAGACGTGTCAGTCCATTTTTTGTCCCTGCAAGTCTAATAAATTTGATATCTGGCCATATTTCTATTAAATACGAATTTACAGGTCCAAACGATTCAGCAGTAACCGCATGTGCAACAGGTGCGCATGCAATCATAAACTCAGCAAAAACTATAAAACTTGGTGAAGCAGATGTTATGATTGCAGGTGGAGCAGAAAGTGCACTGTGTAGAGTTGGAATTGCAGGTTTTGCATCTATGAAAGCGTTATCAACTAAATTCAATGATAAACCCAAAGAAGCTTCAAGACCATGGGATGCAGAACGCGATGGTTTTGTTATGGGTGAAGGAGCAGGTATATTGGTGTTGGAAGAATACGAACATGCAAAAAAAAGGGGGGCAAAAATACATGCTGAACTGGTTGGGTACGGACTCACAGGAGATGCGCACCACATTACAGCACCACATCCAGAAGGAAGAGGCGCATTTAAGGCAATGCAGCTTGCTTTAAAGAGCGCGCAAATTAATCCCAATCAAGTAGGGTATATCAATGCACATGGAACTTCAACGCCACTTGGAGATAAAATTGAAGTAATAGCAATGAAACAGTTATTCGGTGACTACGTTTATAAAATACCTGTTTCTTCAACTAAATCTTCTATAGGACATTTACTTGGTGCTGCAGGGAGCGTTGAAGCAATATTCAGTATTCTTGCGTTAAATAATGGAATTATTCCGCCAACCTTAAATTTACACAAGCCTTCAGAAGGATGTGATTTAAATTTTGTACCGTTTAAAGCTCAGGAGCATAAAATTCAATATGCACTTTCTAATTCGTTTGGTTTTGGTGGCACTAATGCATCGCTCATATTTGGACAAGTTTAGTTGATGTCACCCCAGTGTCTTCCTCTTGTCATGCAAGCAGCTCTCCTACTGTCATCCCAGCACGTGACACTGGGATGACAAACGGTTGTGAAAGGGAATACATATAAAAATTAAACTATCAATAGCAATTCAAAAAGAAAAAATATTCTATTCATCCCTGAAGAAGTATTTTATTGACAATTTATGAATAAAGATCAATAATGCAGAAAAGGAATTGATAGGCGTATGCATGAATTTAACCACTATTAATTATACATTATTTGTTGTAATTACATATTTTTTGACGTGCATTATAGCTTGGTGCTTACCTTTCAAAGACATAACATTATTAACAACATTTGTTCCGGCTTCAGTTGCAATTTTGCTAACCATTTATAATAAACAGAAGGTAAGGGATCTTTTTAAACTTAGTTCGCCAAAAAACTGTCTATTAGGGTTTATACTTATTCTGGTAAGTATGCTAATTTCCAATGGTCTTTTGTCAATTTACTGCGGTTTTTCATTTTTCCGAGAGTCTTTTACGTTAGACCGTGTAAAGGATTTGAGTGCAGTTTTGAGTCCATTAGTGATGTTATTTGTTTTATTATCAACCTTTGTGATGTGGATCATTATGTCTCTTGGTGAAGAGATCGGTTGGCGTGGCTATCTTTTGAAAAATCTTAAAAGCAAAATATCAAATTTTTATATCAGAGCAATTATTGTCGGTATTATTTGGTCAGTATGGCACATACCAACTTATGTGGTTGCTGGCTCAGCTTTGTGGAAGGATGGCTTTACATTCCCGACTATTTGTGCTTATACCCTTTATATTTGTGCAATGTCTATAATGTTTACCTGGTTGTTTGAAAAAGACAACTCGATTTGGCCAGTAACTATTGCTCATGCAACAAATAATCTTGTGTATAGTGTTTTGAGCATTCTAATGCCGTCTCCTCCTCTGTCAACTTTCGATGCAGTAATTCGCCTTACATTAGGAGCAGCTGGTTATTTCATTGTTGCAATTGGTGTTATTTGGTTTGATAAAGCTCGAGAGCGTCATTTGAGTAATTCATAGTATAAAATTTCGGGGGCAATTCGCATCAGGTGTCATGCAGGTAGCATGACACTGGGATGATGAGGAAGAAAAAGCAAATTTTGCCTTTTACGGTCAATCTATTATACTTAGTAAGACTTCAATAAACTAATGAATTATACTTTATATCTAATTAAATGCACAAGATATTAATAAGAAATAACTACAAACCTTTGGTCGGAAAAATCAAGATTAATGGCTCAAAAAATGCTGTTTTACCAATAATGGCAGCAAGTCTATTAAGTAGCTCCCCGGTAATTTTGCATAATGTACCTGATTTAATTGATGTGCATCTAATGTCTAAGTTGCTTGAAAGTCTTGGAGCAGAAGTGAACTTTATGCACAATAAAAATTATAAAGCGAACCATACTTTGAAAATTGACTGCAGCAATATCAACAATCACGTGATGCCATATAAAACCGCAAGTAAGCTAAGAACTTCTTTTCTAATATTGGGTCCAATGCTTAGCAGATTTGGCAAAGCGAGAACAGCATTTCCTGGTGGATGCAACATTGGAAAGCGTCCCGTTGATATGCATATTAAAGCATTAGAAGAAATGGGAGCTAAAATTGAAATTGACGGCTATAATATAATTGCAACAGTGAAAGGAAAGCTACAAGGAAAAGAAATCACATTTGAGAAAATAAGTGTTGGCGCAACAGAAAATGTAATAATGGCAGCAACATTTGCAGAAGGAGTGACAACAATAAACAATGCTGCAACTGAGCCGGAAGTTCTTGATTTAATAGATTTTCTGAAGAAAATGGGTGCTGATATTGAAATTGATAATACAAAGGTCATAATAACAGGAGTTGAAGCACTAAATGGATGTGTTCATAAAATAATACCAGATCGCATAGAAGCAGGCACCTATGCACTAGCTGCTATAATAACCGGTGGTAAGTTGGAGTTGGAAGGAATAAATCTATCTGATATAAGGTGTATTACAAATGAGTTGGAGACTATAGGAGCTATGGTTGAACTGTATGATGGAGGCATTGTTATTTCCAGAAAAAATGGCTCTATTAAGTCTGCTAACGTTGCGACAGATCCATACCCCAATTTTCCCAGTGATATGCAACCACAACTGATGTCTGCAATGTGCATCGCTGATGGGATATCAGTAATTGAAGAGAACATTTTTGAAAACAGATTTACACATGCAGATGAATTGAGAAAGTTAGGTGCTAATATCAGCATCGAGAAAAGCAAAGCTACTATAAGTGGAATAAAAAGCTTATCTGGAGCTAATCTATATGCTACTGACTTAAGATCAACAGCAGCTTTGGTGCTTGCTTCTTTGGTAGCCGGTGGAGAAACTATAATAAACAATTCACATCATTTATGGAGAGGATATGAAGCAATGCATGAAAAACTCAATTCATGTGGAGCTGATATCTCCATTTCGTCTTGAGGATATTTTATGAATGAAGCAACCAAACGAACTATAGTAAAAGAAATAGATGCAATCTTATATGAAGAACATAAGGTATTAGACCATGGATTTATTCGAGTAGTGGATTATATGGGCTCTGATAGCGCTATAGTTCAAGCTGCTCGTGTTTCTTATGGCAAGGGAACAAAACAGATAAGTCAGGATGAAGCACTTATAAAGTATTTAATGAGACATCATCATACAACTCCATTTGAAATGTGTGAAATTAAGTTTCACGTGAAACTTCCAATTTTTGTTGCAAGGCAATGGATAAGGCATAGAACTGCAAATGTGAATGAATATTCAGCAAGGTATTCAATACTTGATAATGAATTTTATACACCTAAACCAGAACAAGTTGCAAAACAATCTGACAATAATAAACAAGGTAGCGGGGAAGCTTTTGATCCAGATACCTCAAAGGAAATAATAGATTCTTTAACAAATGACTCTAATTTAGTATATTCTCATTATGAAAAATTTATTGAGCAGGGGCTTGCAAGAGAAATTGCCAGAACTAACCTAATGCTTAATTACTACACGCAATTTTATTGGAAAATAGATCTGCATAATCTCCTTCATTTTTTGAAGCTTAGAGCTGATAAGCATGCCCAATATGAAATCAGAGTTTATGCAGAAGTTATGCTGGATATAATAAAAAAATGGGTTCCACTGGCCTACAATGCCTTTGTTGAATATTGCCTAGAATCAGCCTGTATTTCAAGAACTGGTCTAGAAATAATTCGCAAATTAATTAAAGGGGAAAACGTTACTAGAGAAGAAAGTAATATTGGTAAAAGAGAATGGGGCGAGCTGATGTCTATACTTGATAAACAATCTTAAAGATAAAGGCATACGTGTCAATCTCCTCTGTCAGTTAACTCTCGTTCACCAGATTGAATCTTGCTTTTTACATCACATTAACTCATTACTTTTATAGAACATCTCATTAAAATCATTTAGAGTTCCAAAATCCTGACCCTTGATAAACAGGTGATCATTAGCAACATGTGCTTCATCAAGAGTAAACAGCTCGTAATGATGATTGTGAGCGGGCCTAACAATTTCATTATATAAAACCATTACTTGTTCGTAGTTATATCCATCGCCAGCATGATATTTACCACGTACGGTATCATAAAAATTCTTTACATCATCATATGTCACTTGCAGCTCCACCTTATACTTTCCCACTTCAAGAGGACTTCCTGTCTTTATTTTTAAGGGATGTTGTGAATTTGCAACACTGTTAGAAGTTTCTGCTTCAATATCAGAATTTTTATCCATATTTTCTATCACACTTGCCATAACAGTTTCTTGTTCATCTTCTGTTGGTTTTGTTTGTTTTTCAGTCTTATTACTGCTACTGTCAGTTTCCACAGTTACTTTTTTTACTTCTATATCTTTTTGAGCTTTCTCATTACTTTGCTTGTGTATTTCATCTCCATGCAATTTTTCCTGCAGAGCTTTTTTCGTATCAGCATAATCATCACGATTGCTTTGCAAAGCTGGTTTATAACTGCTGCTATCATCCGCTTGCATTTGATCTATATAGTTAGATTCTTCTTCCTGTATAGTATTTTTTGCGTTATCCTCACCAACCGTTCCTTTCTCCCCAGACTTGGCTTCACTCTCTACCACAACTTCTTCGTCTACTTGCTCATCATCAATTGTAAATTCAGTACCTATCTGATTGCTATCTTCCTCCAATTCATTAGATAATTTTTCAGATAGCTGGTCACCACTCAAATATGGTTCCTTTGAATATTTAGCATAATTATGGGGATCGGTTCTGTTTTCTGAATAAAACCCACTTTCAAAGTCTGAGTAGGAGCTTTGATTGAGCACAAAAAATAAGTTTTCATAATTAACCAGCATATCACTATCAGGGCTAACAAAATTTAAATATTCATCGCCTTCCCATTCTGGGTGGTGTCTATACTCTGCTATGTAGTATTTACTAGAGTCGAGAGGTATCTTGTCACCTTCTTCCCCATCAAGTTGTAAAACTACTGCTGAATGCCCATTACCTAAATCATTACCTTTTACCACTTTGAATATTTTAATCTCATCCTTTTCTACAAGTTCTTTTAACTCCTCGTTCTTTTCATTTAACTCTTCCTCCCTTTGTCTTTCTGCTTCTCTTTCTCTTGCCAATCTTTCTGCTTCTTCATCAGCTTTCTTCTGCAGTTGTGAGAATACATTTTGTAATATATCTTGTGTGGTTAAGCTATTTGTGTTGCTTAAAAAATTATCTAACACATTTGATGCAATTGGTGACAATTCACCGTGATCATCAAATACTTTTTCCTTTGCTTTATCATAGTGATTTGGGTTATAGATTGCATACAGAGGATAAAAACCATAATCTGCAATTGACGCTCCGTCAGGTGATAGTTCCATTGAGAATCCATAGTAATTAAGTGGAAGATTGGAGGTTAAATATTTACCGTTATCATCCCTAACGTATAGCTCACTTCTACCATTGTGCTCACTATATTTGTTGTAGTAGATATAAAAATTCTCATGGTTAAGATTGAAGTGATCATCTAGATTATCGAATTGAATTGTACTGCCAAGCTTCTCGCGCAAAAGATTTTTGCTTTCATCTGTAAGCTTTATATGTGCAGAAAAGTAGTATCGATCTATAGGTTCGCCTTTTTCTATTTCAAAGTTCAAAGTAATCTTGTCGTTGACCATTGGTAGCCTCCACAAATTCTATAAATCATTTTATTTATCAATCATACGGTCTGTACTATGAAAAATGTGTTAAACGTTAAGATTTTCTCTGTACCGATTCATCTATATTGCCAAGCTTAATAAAGTTACAAGCTCTTTAAAACAATGTTAAACTCAATCACTATGGCAAAAACAGTTGACGTATTACTACCACTTCCAATTGATCAGTTATTTTCATATGCAATTGAGGAAAATACTGAGATTTTACTTGGAGATTACGTAGTGGTGCCATTTGGCAAAAAACGCTTAATCGGAATAGTTTGGAAATACAGTGATAAAAGTAACCGAGAATTAAAATTTATTGAGCAAAAAATCGATTTACCAAATATTAGACCAAAATTGATTGCATTTGCAGAGTGGGTTGCACAATACAATTTAATACCTATTGGTATTCTTGCCAAAGTGATAATGGGAGGAGTGTTAAAAGTAAATCACATAGATAAATTGGTTTGTGTTGAACAAAAGCAGGAAACAAGTGAAATAAGCTGCAAATTGAGTCCTGAACAGCAGGTAGCTAGTGATAAAATAATCAGCAATTTGAACGAATATTCAGTGACTTTGCTTGACGGTGAGACCGGGTCTGGAAAAACCGAAGTTTATCTCTCTGTGATTGCACAATTGATTAAGAATTACACTGCCGTTCCAAATGCTGCTCAGACTTTACCATCCCAGTGCCCAGAGACACAACTGTACGAACATTGTGATTTGGGTCTACCAAGAGGGTGTTATCCGAGTAGCCTGACACTGGGATCCAGTTTTTCATATAACATCATTACAAATGTTTATTTTAACTTAAGACCAATACCTAATTTACAATCAAAATTCCTGGATTCCAGTGTCAAGCACTGGAATGACACCTTTGTACTCAAGGCAAAACCCACTGTAACATTTAGCATACCGTCTTTGCCACGTACTAGTATGACACCAGAATATGTTGAAATGACACCAGGAGAGGGTAATGCACAAATTTTAATCCTCCTACCTGAAATTGTTTTAACTTCACAATTGGTAAATCGTGTTCGCGGTCAGATATCAAAAAACTTAGTTGAATGGCACTCAGGGCTCACTCCAAAAACTCGCCGGAATAATTGGCTCAATATAGCAAATGGAAATGCGCAGATAATTATTGGTGCACGGTCAGCGCTTTTTTTGCCTTATAAAAACCTAAAATTGATTATCGTTGATGAAGAGCACGACTCATCTTTTAAACAAGAACAGGGAATTATATATAATGCTCGAGATATGGCGATAATCTTAGCCAAATTTGAAAATATTCCGATTATTTTATCATCAGCTACTCCACTGCTTGAAACGATTCATCATGTTAAAAACGGGAATTACAATCATGTAAAGCTAACTAAACGATTTGGTGGTGCAGAATTGCCACTCATTAAAGTAGTAGATATGAGGAACAACAAGCAATGGATCTCCTCTGAGCTTTTTGAAAGCATCAAACAAACCATAGAGAAAAAACAGCAGGTTATGCTTTTTCTAAACCGCAGAGGGTATGCACAACTGGCAATTTGTAAAAAGTGTGGATATAAAATTTCCTGCTTAAATTGTGCTGTTTGGCTTACATATCACAAGAAAAAAAATGCTCTTTTGTGCCATCATTGCTCTTATCAATTAAAACTTCCAGAGAAATGCTCTAATTGCCAAAGTGAACAGCCATTGTCCCTCTACGGCATAGGAATTGAAAGGTTGCTTGAAGAAATGGTGAAATTAATACCAAACGCAAAAACTGCGATGATAAGCAGCGATCAGAAGTCGGTTAGTAACATCATTGATTTAGTGTTAAAGGAAGAGGTGAACATTATAATCGGCACACAGATAATTGCTAAGGGGCACAATTTTCCTAAATTAACTTTGGTTGGAGTAATAAATGCAGATTTGAGCCTCGAAAATTCTGATTTGAGAGCAGCGGAAAAGACGTATCAATTATTGCACCAAGTTGCAGGCAGATCAGGAAGGTTTAATGAAAAAGGAATGGTAATAGTGCAAACCAATAACCCTGAAAGTTCAATAATAAAAGCATTGCTGCATCAAAAAAGGGACTCATTTTATGAAATTGAACTTAAGTCAAGACGTGAAGCCAAAATGCCACCATTTAGCAGATTAATAGCGCTTATCATTTGTGGTAAGAATCAGATTGCAACACAAAAAGCAGCGAATGAAATAGTAAAATCTCTTCTTTGTCATCCAAGTAGCTTAACTACTTGTATCCAGGAAAAAAATGTAGGTGTAGACAAAAAGGAATTTGAAATTCTTGGCCCATCACCAGCAGCGATAAATTTTTTAAATAATAAGTATCGGTATAGGGTATTATTAAAAATACACAATAAACACAGTTTATCTATACAAAAAAAGCTGAAATATTGGATTAAAAATTGTAACTTGAATTCGAGTATTGCAGTGATAATAGATGTTGATCCTGTGAGTTTTTTTTAACGAGTTCCGTTAAGCCTTCTTGCCAATTACCACAACATTCTCACTGGGAAAAAAATAATCAGGTACAGCCATATTTTTCGGTGCAGGACCCCCAATTACTCGACCTGATGTATCATAATATGAACCGTGGCAAGGACAAAACCAACCATTACCATCTCTTGTAGCGTGGTCAACCGGTACACACCCAAGATGTGTACATATTCCAAGCATAATTAACCATTCGTCTTTTCCTTCGTATACTCTCTGCTCATCTAATTGAGGATCCCTCAAGCTCTTCACATTCACAGCTCTTGCAGCCTCAATTTCTTGCTTTGTGCGTCTACGAATGAATACTGGTTTACCTTGCCACTTTACTTTTACTCCGTGTCCTTCCTGAATTCCAGACAAATTCACCTCCACTGTGGAAGTTGCTAGAACTTCAGCAGAAGGATTCATAGATTTAACCAGTGGCCAAAGTCCGCTTGCAGCTCCTATACCTGCCATAGCGCATGTAGTTAATGTTATAAAATCTCTCCTACTCTTATTTTTAGTAAGATCTTTAACAGGAGGTGTTTTTTTATCCTCTTTGTCTGCCAGTGGTTTTTTATTTTTAGTTAATTTTTTGTCCATTGATCTTTACTTAGCCATAAGTATATATTTTAATTTAAATACTGCATATTAATCAACAAAAACTTGCGCTTTTTGTTTAACCTATACTACGGTTAAGAAGCGATAGAGTTTTCAACTTCAGAAATACTATCTTCAGTGGAATCAGGATCTTCAATTTTCGCTACTGACACCACTTTTTCTCTACTTTCTGTTTTAAACAGAGTGACTCCTTGAGTGCTGCGTCCTGCAATTCTAATCTCATTGACCGAAATGCGAATTAACTTTCCTTTATCTGTAATAAGCATTATATTATCACCCTGCTCAACTGGAAAACTAGCAATAACATTACCGTTTCTGCTAGTAGTAAGAATATTGGTGATACCAACACCACCCCTGTTAGTTATTCTATACTCATACGCAGAAGTTCTTTTACCAAAGCCATTTTCGGTAATAGTTAATATAAACTCCTCATTCACTGCAAGTTTTAAGAATAATTCGTTATCTATTCCTAAATCATTCAAAGTCTTTTCCAATTTAGAATCAATAGAGTTATTAATTGCAGTTCCCAGTCTTTTTGCAAGTGGAACTTTTAAGTAAAGTTCTTTTGTTTCTGTTGCTACACCTATCCCATTTAATATGGTCATGGATATCACGCTGTCATTCTTTGCAAGTTTGATACCTCTTACGCCATCTGAATTGCGACTTTTAAATTGACGCACATCACTTACAACAAATCTGATACTTTTGCCGAATCTTGTTGAAAGAAAAACATGATCAATTGCATTGCATACTTTAACCAATATTAATTTGTCTCCTTCGTCGAGCTTTATTGCTATTTTTCCATTGCTTGGAATATAGTGAAAATCCGCTAAAGAGTTACGCCTTATGTTTCCATAGGCAGTAGCAAAAACTATGTTTTGATTTTCGTCATTTTCACTTGGCAATGGCATGATATTAGTTATAGTTTCACCATCGCTAAGCGGAAATATGTTAACAAGCGCTCTTCCACGTGCAGTTGGCTCTGCAAGAGGTAACTTATAAACTTTTAATCTATAAACTCGACCAATGTTAGAAAAGAATAAAAAGCTAGTATGGGTATTTCCAACAAATAATTCTGTGATTACATCCTCTTCTTTTAATCCCTGTCCTAGCTTTCCTTTTCCACCACGACGCTGAGTTCTGTAGTGAGAAAGTTTTGCACGCTTGATATAACCATTCATAGTTACGGTTATCACCATATCCTCTTGTGGAATTAGATCTTCAGCTTCAATGTCCGCGTCTGACTCTTCTATTGAAGTTTTTCGCGGCACAGCAAATCTGTTCTTTATTTCTTGTAAATTGTTTTTTATTTCTTTCATCAACTTCTCTTCTGAGCCAAGAAAAGCGATATATTCTTTTATCAGGTTGATCATTGAACTTAGCTCAGCTTCTAATTTGTCTTTTTCAAGGCCTGTTAAACGCTGCAGTTTCATATCAAGGATAGCCTTAATTTGTAGCTCAGTTAATCTATACACTCCATCTTTCAAAAAGCTTGCGCTATCTGAAATCAACTCAATAATAGTGTTGATTTCATTCGAAGTTTTCCATTCTTTATTTAAAAGTTCTCTACTTGCTTCCGCAGGATCTTTTGCACCGCGGATGATTTTTATCACTTCATCTATGCTGAGGACCGCAATGTAGAGCCCTATATATATATGAGCTTTTTCTCTCGTTTTTCTTAGACGAAATTCTGTTCTCCTGATTAACACTTCTTTTCTAAAGTCAACAAAAGCAGCTATGATTTCTTTTAACGACATCAAAGCAGGCCTGTTGTTATTGAGCACTAAAGTGTTAACACTAAAACTACTTCTTAGTGGAGTTAGCCCCAATATTTGATTAAGTATAAAACTTGCCTCAGCATTTCTTCTGAGGTCAATTACTACTCTAATACCAGACTTATCGGACTCATCCCTAATTTCTGTTATGCCATCAATTCTTTTTTCTTTTACAAGCTCACCTATCTTCTCAATTAATTTTACTTTGTTTACCTGGTAAGGTATTTCATCAATCACTATTGCTTGCCTATCTTGTGGCAGGTCTTCTATGTGAGTCTTGCCTTGCACAACAATTGATCCACGACCCGTTGCAAATGCTGATCTTATTCCAGACCTTCCAAGAATCGTTCCCCCAGTTGGGAAATCCGGCCCTGGCATCACTTCAAGTAACTCATCAAAAGTAACTTCAGGATTATCTACATATAATATACAAGCATCTATTATTTCTCCAAGATTATGAGAAGGAATATTGGTTGCCATACCAACTGCAACACCACTTGCACCGTTTACCAATAGATTCGGAAACTCTGCAGGCAGCACAACTGGTTCTGTTTCATTTCCATCGTAGTTTGGCCTAAAATTAACTGTATCTTCATCAATATCATTCAGTAAAAAGTGCGACACTTTTTGAAGTCTTGCTTCTGTGTATCGCATTGAAGCTGGTGGATCTCCATCTATCGAACCAAAGTTACCTTGCCCATCAATAAGCGGTAAAAGAAGAGAGAAATCTTGAGCCATTCTAACCAAGGAATCGTAAATAGCTGCATCACCATGTGGGTGATATTTCCCCATTACATCCCCAACTATACGAGCTGCCTTTTTATATGGCTTACCGGCATCGAATCCAGCTCTTGACATTGCATATAATATGCGCCTGTGAACAGGTTTAAATCCATCCCGCACGTCAGGTATAGCCCGGCTTATGATAACGCTCATTGCGTAGGAGAGATAAGAATCTTCCAGCTCTTTTACTATTGAGATTGGTACTATATTATCCTGCATTTTTTATACTTTAATTGAAGTAATTAATAATACTAACATTCAGTTAAGCAAATGGGCAATGACAGACTTGAACTGCCGACCTCCTCGGTGTAAACGAGATGCTCTACCAGCTGAGCTAATTGCCCCTTTAGATCTAATTCTATAGCTCAATATTATTATTGTAAACAAAAATAGCAATAAATTGTATCCGTTCAGCAGAGTGGCAAAATAGGTAGACAAGGTGATCTAAAAAGATAATCATAGAGTAAATGTGAGGTAAGTCCTTACAATAAATGGTGTCATCCAAGTAGCCGACACTGGGATGGCTTTGTTGCATCGCTCAAGTGAAAAGAACTGGCAGTTACTGACAAAATTCATTATAAATAGCCATTTAACTGTTGAAGAAAAAATATGCCACAAAAAATGAGAGTCAGTAACTGCCATGAATATAACAAATTTCTCCAAGAAAGAGGAAGCATTTTTTGTTATATCAATGACGCCATAGAAAATTGGTACGAGAATTGTCCAAAAATGCAGGGCGGCAACTATATTTATAGTGATAAAGTTGTGATTTTGGTGCATATAATCGTCAGTTTCTTTAGAATTGGTTTAAGACAAACAGTCGGGTTTATAAAAGGGTATTTGCAACAAATAGGAAGAGATTTGGCAGTTATCAGCTATTCACAAGCATCAAGAAGGTTTAAGAAACTTAATATTAAGATAAATGATTGCAGAATTGATAAAAATAATATGGAAGATATCGAAATTGCTATAGACAGTACAGGAATTAGTATATACAACAACACTCCTGGTCACAGCAAGGAAAATAGCACTGACAGAAAATATCGTGGCTATGAGCAAACGAGAAAATTGCACGTAATGTTGAATATAAACAACAAAAAAGCCATAGCTGTAAAATACAGTAACGGTGTCTACTCTGATCACTATGGAGCTTGTGATTTGCTAAAAGAAGTTGATTTTCAGCATGCCATAAAAGCACTATATGCAGATAGAGCATGTGATAGGCACAAGTTTTATAAGTTGTGTAACAAATATGATATAAAGACAAAAATTCCACCAATAAACAATGCGGCAGAACATCCAGAAATAGATTATATGTCTGACAGGAATGCTGCTATTAGGTTAATAAAATTATACGGTGAAGATGGCATGAAAGAATGGAAAAAAGAAGTAAATTATGGGAAAAGATCTTATATTGAAGGGTTTTTCTCAAGATTAAAGCAAATATTCGGATTTAGTTTTAGGAATAAATCTGAGATAAATCGAGAAAAAGAACTGCTAATCAAATGCTATTTGCTTAATAAATTCACTGATATTGGTATGGCTAAATTTGAGATAGTTACATGAATTTACCATAAATCACCATCTCATAAAGTGTGATGCAACAAAGCCATCCCAGTGTCACGCACTGGCATGACACCCATTTCTTCCTATAGTTGTCTTTTCTCGTCTACCTTATTTTGCCACTCTGCTGAACAGATACATAACATTTGCTATACAGAAACTCTGCGATACCAAAATAAATAAAGAGGTACGCCACTTGCAGTGAATAAGCTTGCGATCAGCAAGGTATTCACAGAAGTTTCAAATATTACCCAGCAGCAAAAGGTTGTTGCTATACTGCCAATTAAAAATTTGTAACAACTCTTTTCTTGCACAATAACTTTGAGAAAAGCAAGACTGCATGCAAGGTAAACAAATAAAAATGAAACTACAGAAAAGTCGATAATTGATGTGATCTGCTTAGCAAAATTGTTGCTTGAAGTGAGGATTAGTAAAGTTGCAGTTCCAACTGAGCTAGTTGTTATGCCCCAGAAAGGAGAACCGTGCTTGTTTCTTTGAGCAAAAAACTGTGGCATCAGTTTATCTTTTGCAAGGCCAAGGGCCACTTGTCCACTAGCTAGTACCCAAGCGTTTAAAGTACCAACACAAAAAATGAACGCAGTTATAGAAATAATCAAGTGCCAATTGCCAGAGGCCATAATTTTTATTGCGTCAACATATGGTGCTCTTGAACTTGCTAAATCATTGCCATTTATTAATCCCATAATTGCAAGATTGTTGATAAAATACACAACAGCAACAGAGATTGTTCCAAGTACCACAGCTCTTGGTATTGTTCTAGCTGGATTATCAACTGACCCTGCAGGTGCTGTTGCCAATTCAACTCCAATAAAACCCCATAGAGTAATAAGTGTAGAACGGGCAAGAATCTGCGATGTTGTAAGATTTGATATTTCTTCACTTATGATGAAGTTATTTCTATCAAAAAAAAACAATGCTGCTATAGGTATTACAAGCAATACAGAAATTTTTATCACCGTCAATAAAAACTCAACACGTCCAGCAGTAGCTACTCCTCTAAAATTTATTAGTGTAATAATTGTAAGTAATAACATCTCTAAAAACAGATGTACGTTTTGAATATCTTCATGGAAAAATGGTGTAAGATAACCAACACCCACAACTATTACGGCTGTTGTGCTAACCCATGAGATCACCCAATACGTCCAACCAACAAAAAAAGCTGCAGCAGGGCCAAAAGCATGCTTTACATAGACGTGAGGGCCACCCGTTTCCGGAAATTTTGCGCAGAGTGAGGCAAAAACTAAAGCAAGAGATATAGCACCAAGCCCTGATATTATCCAGCTTATAAGGCTATACATGCCATATGGAGCAAGGCTAATTGGAAGCATAAAAATTCCAGAGCCAATTTGGCTGCTAATCACTAAGGCAAAAATAGCCCAAAAACCTATTTTATTTGACACAATAATTTTTGTTTAAATAGATTAACAATATACCCTAAACTCAGAAATTTCAATTGATCTTTTAACATAAAAACTTGCATTTTTTTCAATTTATTCCTAAAATAGATTATATTAACAGATTATTAAGGGGGGGTTATGAATCCGAGATTAAAAGCATTTTTGATTGTTTGTAGTATTATTGCATTTTTGATTGCACTTTTGTTTCTCGTGTATTATTTAAATCTTCTTGTTAACTATATCCTTGACCCGATTCTAGTTCGTCCCTTTGAAAGATTATACAAAAACTTAATTGTTGATGGTCTTTATGCCTATTTATCTACAAGCACTTCTAGCCCTGCACTAGCATTTTTGGCTACAGGTTTTATTGTTATTGCTGCGTTTATTTGCCTGAATAAAATGCTTCTTCCCTTGCAAGAGAAGATCATAAACAACTATACCTCCTTTAAAAACAACAATATTGATAGCAATAGCATGTTGTTTGAGGTTTATAAAGATCCAACAATAAAATTAAAGGACAAAATCTTATTCTTCAGTATACACTTGATATATTACCTACAGCTTCCATTTTTGTATATTGCATCAAAGGTATCAGCTCTACGTGGGTTTCTTATATTTAATTTTGGTTTATTATTGTTAAATTATGCACTGCTAATTCCAGTAGCACTTCTTGAGTTAATAAAATATCCATCAGTAAAACTCTTTTCACCTTTGGGTTTGAATGTAAAGCAGCTAAGCTTTTTGTTTAATGTAAGTGATGTGGGTACTAGTAGTCAGAGCGTTCATACTAGAAGTTTTCAGCAAAGCGTTATTGAATGTGCCAAAAAATTAAAGGAAGAACATGGTACGCCGTTAAATGAGTTGGATGAAGAGTTTAAAAGTTATATAAGCGGTTTAACAAGTCAGCAAAAACGAATGATAGAACCTTATCTAAGATTGGATGGTTATGAAACTGGGGAGTGGGTAAATTGGGTAGATTCACAAACCGGATTGACATTGACACAGGCTATAAATTTAGTTTTAATTGCGGCAAGAGAGCAAAATGCAGACGTAGAACTATTGAAATCTATATTACTGGTTCGCTTTGAAGAAAGTAACCGCCAATGTGGTCCTGGAATGCTTCTCCGTATTATTTATGCATTAAGTGGCCTTGAAGCAGAAAACAACTTTGCAGCTCAACTGGAGCCTCAGCTAATGGGGAAGTTGGCTGGTAATGCTACTAAAAGATTTCTTGAGAAATATGTGGATAAGCACTACCATAAAATAAAAGTTTTGAAAGAAAATTTTGATAATTTGTATTCACCAAGTTCTGGGGTGGATTTGAGCAACGTGAGTGATGAAGTAAAGGACGGCATTTCTTATACAAGAGATGCTATAAAAGAATTCGTGTTTAAGGAATTATATGTAAAGTTTTATAACGACTATGGGGAGCATATTCAGAGAGGGCAGATAAAACAAAGTTAAGGGAGTTAATAACGGATGAAGTCGTAGACGCGGCAATATATTCTAAAATAGATGAAATAGAAATCCCTGCAGAACCACCTACTTATCTTGAAAGAGTAAAAGCATTTTTTGGAGGTCATGCAAGGTCTTCTGCTGCTTAGTGGTTTAGTTCGTGCTATATAGCTAAACTAACTTAGATTTACTGACAATTTTAAAACAACAAATTCGTCATTCCGCTACTAGTTAGCGGAATCTATACCGCGAATGAATCCATAGCTGTACGAACATTGTGATTTGAGAGCAATTTCCACAAGGGAGGGTGTCATTCCAGTGCTTGGCACTGGAATCCAGCCTTTATTATGCAGCCACTTGGTTGAAATTAAGTCTTCTGGATCCCAGTGTCTAGGCACTGGGATGACACCATTTGCTGTGCAATTTACCTTCAAAAATGAATGTTCGTACAGCTATGGAATGAATCGTGGTATGACGCGTTAGCTATAGCTTTGTCCTCCCTTTTCTAAATGGCTTGCAAGCTGCTATCTCTACAAAAACTATATTTTTCTTCAGAAGAGAGTTATATTGTAACTATGGACAAAATAATCATAAAAAAATTTGGTGGGACTTCGCTAACTGATTTAAACCGAGTTGCAAATTTGATAAAAAACGATATTGAGAAAGGTTGTAATGTAATCGTTGTTGTATCTGCTGTTGCAGGATTTACTGACCAAATGGTTTTTCAGGCTAGGCAAATCTCAAATTTAAGTTATAGACAAGAGTTATCAGAGTATGACGTTATGCTTTCAGCAGGAGAACAAATCTCTTGCGGTCTATTAGCTATCACTCTCCAATCGATCGGAGTTAATGCTAAATCGTGGCTTGCCTGGCAGTTACCAATTGTAACTGATGATTTTTATTCTGAGTCTAAAATAAAAACAATAAAGATTGAACGTGTGAAAAGATCTTTTGCTGAGGGTTATACTGCTGCGATCATTGCTGGTTTTCAGGGTATAAATGATGATAGAATCACTACTTTTGGAAGAGGAGGCTCTGATATATCAGCAGTTGCCTTCGCGGTAGCCTTTGGTGTTAGAACTTGCGAAATTTTTACTGATATTGATGGAATATATACAGCAGACCCGAGAATTGTTCCAAAGGCACGCAAGCTCAAATTTATCTCTTACGATGAAATGTTGGAAATGTCGTCATCTGGTGCTAAAATACTGCATAATCGTTCAGTACAACTTGCAATGAAACATAACATTAAAGTGCAAGTGCTATCCACTTTTAAGGAAGTAGAAGGCACCACAGTGCTACACAAAAGGGATGTACTAGAGAGATACTTAATTACTGGAATAACTTATAGCACTAATGAAGCTCTTGTAACTTTCACTAACCTTGCAAATAACTTGCGTACTTTAAGAGATATAGCAGGAGCAAACGTTAAAATTGATATGATACATGGGTCAAGTTTTGTTATCTCCAAATTTGATATTGATTTAATGGAAAAGTTACTGAATAAGAATGAAAATTATGCTATAAACGATAATGTAGCTAAAATTTCAATAATTGGTATTGGTGTTATGTCTAACACTGAAGTGATGCACCGCACACTCAAGGTTTTAAGCGAAAAAAAGATAGAAATACTTGCTATCACAACATCTGAAATCAAAATCAGTATAATTGTTCAAAAAGAATGCGCTGCAGCTTTAGTCAAAGATTTACATACTGAGTATGAGCTTGATATGCAGCACTAGGATAGGCTTGACGTCCAGTTGTCTAAGAGTATGTCTTGAAAAGGAATGAGGAAAAAAATATGATAGTGTAAGTAAAAAATAGGAGGGAAAATTGTATCCAAGTGATATAAGTGATAAGGAATGGGAAATTTTGGAGCCACATGTTGCACAAGGAAAGATAGGGAGGCCAAGAAAGCACAATATCAGAACAATTATTAATGCAATAAGGTATATAATGAGAGGTGGTTGTCAATGGGGAATGCTGCCGAAAGATTTTCCTCCATGGAAGACGGTGTATGACTATTTTCTCAGGTGACGTAGTAATGGCAAATTGGAAAAAATACATAATATGCTAGTAAAAGAGGTAAGAAAAATGTTTGGTAAAAATGAAACACCTTCAGTAGGAATAATTGACAGTCAATCAGTAAAAACCACTCAAAAAGGGGATCCAGAGGATATGATGCTGAAAAAAGAATAAAGGGTAGAAAACATCATATTGTTGTAGATACAGTGGGCTTAATTATTGCGGCTGATGTTCATAGTGCAAGTGTTCAAGATCGTGATGGTGCTCTAAATCTTTTCACTCAAGCTAAATACAAGGCTCCAACTTTACGTAAGTTTTTTGCTGATCAAGGATACATAGCAAAACCGCTGTTTATTGGAGACAGGATACGATTACCAAGAAAGCTGTTGATGTTACAGGATTTTTCGACAATCTGGACCACAATTTAGCACTGCAGGCTATCAAGAAGCACACAGACTGCAAATGGGTCATACTGTATGTTGAAAGGTGGATGAAATCCCCTATTCAGCAAGCAGATGGCAGTAAGGTAGTTAGGGAAAAAAGGAGTTCCGCAAGGAGGTTCAATAAGCCCAATCATTTCAAACATATTTATACACCATGCATTTGATATATGGATGAAACAAAATCACCCAACAGTACCATTTGAAAGATATGTGGATGATGCGATAGTGCACTGCAGAACTAAAAGACAGGCAGAATTTATGCGAGCAGCAATCGAAGAAAGATTGGCACAATGTAAGCTAAAATTGCAACCTGATACCAATGCCATTCCAAAACTCCATCATTATACTGCCTTAGTATAACCTTCTCACTTCTATTGTCTATTTGTTTGTTATGTAATAGAAATTGGTATGAGATTGAAGAATTAAGTGTGAACGGTTACAGAATTTTTGCCAGGAGAAACATATAGTTGAAGTAATTCAGATTTGTAAGATATGTTTATCTGCAATTATAGCTTCAACAGTAGGCAATGTTGCTTTTAATTACCTCAACATTTTCTCTTGGCAATTCTTTAATGAACCGAGAAGTGCGCATCGGTTGCCACTGGTTGTTAATTTCCCTCCTATCTGCACATGAAATGATTAACCTTTCCTTTGCCCTGGTTATGCCAACATATGCAAGTCTTCTTTCTTCTTCTAAAGCTTTACCACTTTTATCATCAAAAGATCTTTGATGAGGAAATAATCCCTCTTCCCAACCAGGTAGAAACACGCACGGGAATTCAAGTCCTTTGGCTGCATGAAGAGTCATAACATATACGGTGTCATCGTTATTCATATTATCCACTTCCATCACCAGACTTATATGCTCCAAGAAAGTTGTGGCATTATCGAAATTTTTTAAAGATGAGATGAGCTCTTTAACATTTTCTATTCGTGCTAAGCCTGTTACCTCCTCATTTTCAAGCATTTCAATATATCCTGATTGGTTTGCTACGATTTTAACGAATTCATGCAGTGGTTTTACGCTTACTATTTCTTCCCAAGCTTTAATTTTATTTAAAAAATCGTTGAGTGAGAGTTTAATTCTTTCGGTTACCTGATTACTATTAACTAATATTTTTGCTGCCTCAAAAAAAGAAATTTTGTTATCCTGAGCAGTCGTGTATATTTTCTTTAGAGTTGTAGCTCCTATGCTTCTTTTTGGCCGATTTACTATCCTTTCGAAAGCTAAGTCATCGTTATTGTTTGTAACAAGTCTTAAATATGCAATTATATCCCTGACTTCCTGACGTTCGTAGAATTTTACGCCACTTATAATCTTGTAGGGAATTGAATATTTTATAAAATACTCTTCGAGAACTCTAGTTTGAAAAGTGGCCCTTACCAGCACTGCAATGTCACTAAATCTGTATTTATTGAGTTTCAATATCTGTTCGCTTATGAACCTTGCTTCAGCTTTCCCATCCCATAATTTTATTAGATTTACCTTTTTCCCTTCAATGTTTGTTGTCCACAATTTTTTTTCTAAGCGAGTCTTATTGTGATTGATAACATATGACGCAGTTGCAAGTATGTGGGATGTTGACCTGTAGTTACACTCTAGTTTAACGGTTTTTGCATTTTTAAAATCATCAGAAAACTTAAAAATATTTTCAACTTCTGCACCACGCCAACTATATATCGACTGGTCATCATCTCCTACACAGCAAATATTTGAGTGCTCTTTTGCAAGGTATTTTAGCCAAAGATATTGTATCGCATTTGTATCTTGATATTCATCTACCATGACATATTTAAACTTGTTTTGGTAGTAGGACAGAACTTCGGTCTTTTGATTAAAGAGCTGTATGTTATATAGCAATAAGTCACCAAAATCGACAGAATTAAGGAATTTCAACCTTTCCTGATACTGGTGATAGACCTTGAGTGCAGTTACATATACTGGCCTAAATGATTGAATATCTTCCACTTCAGATGGCAATAAGCACTTCTCTTTCCATTGCTGAATAATATTCATAATGGTCTTACATTTTTCTGATAGGTAATCAGGATTTATTTCATTGATAATATTTTTTATTACCTGTAATTGGTCATCCACACCAATGATTGTAAAATTGGGGTTTAAGCCCACAATTTCTGCGTGCATGCGCAAAATTTTTGCTGCAATTGCATGGAAAGTGCCAAGCCATGGTATGTTTGTGCCCGTTAGCTCAAGTACCCTTGATACCATCTCATTTGCTGCTTTATTTGTAAATGTAACTGCTAATATCTCATCAGAATAAGCGTGACCGTTTCTAATTATGTGTGCTATTCTTGAAGTAATCGTTCTTGTTTTTCCCGTCCCGGCTCCTGCCAGTATCAAAACTGGTCCATCTATGTTAGTTACAGCTGATTGTTGTTCTGGATTTAGCAGTGAGAGATAATCGTTCATCGTAGCCCTATAGATTATAACTTCGTAAAGTTAAACCTATGATTGAAATATTGTAAAGGTTTTATTGAATAGAACAGTTAAAGAATGCTTCACTCAAGTACTACATATTTAAACGTAGGTTTTACATCTATTTTGTTTTAGTAGTTTCAGGTGTATGTCGAGTAACAACAACTTGATTTGAGGTATTGGCACCAGAACTTCTGCTTGTTGGGTGGATAAGTGGAGTTTGGAATGGCTTATATGTACGCCTTCATTTCTATTTCTTCAGCTTTATAATAATTTAAAATGGAGCTGGAGCTTTGTAGTACAATGTTTTCAAACGTTTAATATAATATTGACTTTACCACGATAGTCACTTTAAATTAGTAACTATTGTTGCAGTTAAAGTATCGATGCCTTTTTTCTTTTATTTTTTTGCAATTCTCAGCATTTTATCTGCTGTATGCGTAATTAGTGTAAGAAATCCTGTGCATGCAGTATTATTTTTAATTTTCACCTTCGTTAACTCTGCAGTTCTTTTCATTCTCCTTGGAGCTGAGTTCATTGCTATGATGGTGATGATAGTATACATCGGTGCGGTTGCGGTGTTGTTCCTCTTTGTAGTTATGATGCTCGATATTGACTACATAAGGTTGCGCCAGGGTTTTGCAAAGCATTGCACTCTTGGTGCTATGTTGTGTGTTGTGTTTTTTCTAGTCATCAGCTTTGTAATCCGCAGCTCAGCACCGAATATAAGCAATGTTATAAACTATAATACCAATAATGTGAAAGCTATTGGTAATTTGCTGTATACCGACTACATGTACGCTTTTCATCTTTCTGGTATTCTGCTGCTTGTTGCAATTGTCGGTGCAATTGCTCTTACTTTGCAGGACAAGAAAAAAGGAGTTAAAAAACAGAATGTATTAAAGCAATTGACACAATCTTCATCTGTAAAATTGATTAAGGCTAAATTTGGAAAAGGAGTAGAATGGAAATAGGATTAAATCACTTTTTGATAGTTGCTGCTGTTTTGTTCACTATTGGAGTGTGCGGTATTTTCATCAACCGTAAGAGCATAATCAATATATTGTTATCAATAGAAATATTATTGCTGGCAATTAATATCAACTTAGTTGCTTTTTCTGCCTTTATGAATGATATAGTTGGGCAAATTTTTGTGATGTTTGTGTTGACTGTTGCGGCAGCAGAGTCAGGAGTTGGGCTTGCAATATTGGTTGTATATTATAGAAGCCGTGGCAATATAGATGTTGAACAAGCAAATTTAATGAAAGAATGAAAGTATGATGGATATACTGAAATTAATAGTATTTTTGCCACTTTTTGGTTCGCTATTTGCAGCACTTTTTAGAAAAAGTCAGTTAGTTACAACGGCAGGGATTGGAATATCTGCAGTTTTATCTTGGTATGTTTTTCTCACCTTCTCTGAAAATTATCACTTGAGTTTATTTCCTTTGTTTTCATTGAGCATCTTAAAAGTAAATTGGGCAATTAGTGTGGATGCTCTCTCATCCTTAATGCTTATTGTTATTACCACCGTTTCACTGGTAGTACATCTCTACTCTATCGGTTATATGGAGCATGATAAGGGGAAGTCGAGGTTTTTTTCTTACCTATCGCTATTTACGTTTTGCATGATTGTGCTGGTTGTAAGCGATAATTTCGTGCAGCTTTTTTTTGGCTGGGAAGGGGTTGGCCTATGTTCTTATTTACTCATAGGATTTTGGTTCCAAAAATATTCTGCAAATAATGCAGCAATTAAAGCATTTGTTGTGAATAGGGTAGGAGACTTTGCACTATTGATTGGAATCTTTCTTATTTATTATACATTTCACTCTTTGAATTTTACTGAAGTTTTTGACACAACTGATCTTCTTGGCACGCAGAACATTAGGGCATCCTGCTGTGAATTCAAAGTAACTCATATAATATGCATATTACTTTTTATTGGCTGTATGGGTAAATCTGCACAGCTTGGTTTACATGTTTGGTTGCCAGATGCAATGGAAGGGCCAACTCCTGTTTCTGCACTTATTCACGCAGCAACGATGGTAACAGCAGGTATATTTTTAGTAGCAAAGTGTTCTCCATTGTTTGAGTCATCAAATGTGGCACGAGAATTAATAGTTATCGTTGGAGCACTCACTGCTTTTTTTGCAGCCACCGTTGCAATTACTCAGAACGATATAAAGAAAATAATTGCTTATTCAACCTGCAGTCAACTTGGTTATATGTTCATGGCATGTGGGCTTTCTGCTTACAATGTTGCTATTTTTCATTTAATGACACACGCTTTTTTTAAAGCTCTACTATTTCTTGGTGCTGGCAATGTGATTCATGCAATGCATCATGAGCAAAACATTCAGAAAATGGGAAATTGCTGGAAGAAAATCCCTTGCACTTACGCTCTCATGTGGATTGGATCTCTTGCGCTTTCTGGGATATTCCCATTTGCAGGTTTTTATTCAAAGGATTTGATAATTGAACATGCTTATAGCACGGATAGCTTTGCTTTTGTAATAAGCTTAGTTGTTGCATTCTTCACAGCGTTTTACTCTTGGAGGTTATTGCTTCTTGTGTTCCACAGCCAAAAACAAAGTAAAATTAATATACATGAGGCACCAAAGATTATGCTTATACCATTACTGATACTCGCTTTTGGATCAGTATTTTCTGGAATATGGGGAGCAAATATTTTGAACATAACTAGTAATGCGTTTTGGAAATCAAGTTTAGTGATGATTGATGAGCATGGAGTTCATAATTTCTTTATAAAACTACTGCCAACCTTAACAAGCCTAAGTGGAATAGCACTTGCGTACCTAATTTACCAATATCAAGTAATTAGGCAAATTAAGAGTAAATTTTTACTTAAGTTTTTGCAGAATAAATGGTACTTTGATGAGGTGTATGAGTTTGTTATAATTGCACCGATAAGGTTTATATCTAGGCTTCTATGGAAGTTTGATGTTAAGGCTATTGATTCATTTGGACCAAATGGTGTTGTAAGGTTGGTTAATGAATGTTCAAAAAGTTCTATAAAGTTACAAACTGGTTATATATTTGATTATGCATTTATTATGTTTGTTACTTTAATAATCGGTGCTTTATATATTATTGGAATTAAATAGAAGGTGTTGTTACTTAGTATATTTTTGCTTCCACTGATAGGAGCGTTGATTTTATCCTTAATCAGGATTAATCATCAATCTATACACTTAAGATTCCTTGCTCTATTTTTTGCTGCACTTCCATTTTTGCTTAGCATTGTAGCTTGTATAGAATTTGATTATAACGATGCGGACTTTCAGTTTGTCAGCTACCCAATTAGAAATGTTGGAATAGGGATAGATGGTATATCGTTGCTTTTCCTTCTGCTTACAACTTTCTTGTTTGTAATTTGTATACTCTACAACTGCAAAATGAGTTATACAACCCTTAGGCCATATATGGCATTATTTCTACTGCTTGAGAGTTTTGTAGTCGGTTTTTTCGTTTCACTGAATGCTATAAGCTTTTATGTGTTTTTTGAAGCTGTTTTAATACCAATGTTCTTTATTATTGGCATCTGGGGAGGAAAACACAGGGTATATGCAACGTTTAAGTTGTTTCTTTATACATTAACTGGCTCATTATTATTTCTACTTGGATTGGTTTACATCTATAACATTTTTGGAACGTTTAATATACAAAAATTAGCTACATTAGTGCCAAGCCTTGATCTTGAAGTGCAGTCATTGCTGTGGATTGCATTTTTTATTTCTTTTGCAATAAAAGTACCGATGTTTCCATTTCACACTTGGCTTCCTGATGCGCATGTACAATCACCAACTTCTGGATCTGTGATTTTAGCTGGCTTGCTTATTAAAATGGGAGGATATGGATTTTTAAGGTTTTCTATTCCAATGCTTCCTCAGGCAAGTTTATATTTTTCAAATTTCGTTGTTGTGCTGAGCATTATTGCGGTGATATATGCTTCGCTAGTTGCGTTTGCTCAAGATGATATAAAGAAGTTAATAGCTTATTCTTCAATAGCACATATGGGGATCGTTACTGCTGGCCTCTTTTCATTTTGTGAGGAAGGAGTACTGGGTAGCATATTTCAAATGATTAGTCATGGCCTTATTTCTGCTGCTTTATTTTTGTGTGTTGGAATGCTATATACTCGAACTGGAACTTTGGAGATTGCAAAATATTTTGGCATAGTAAACACAATGCCAAAATTTGGTTTTATGTTCATTTTATTTTCAATGGCTTCAATAGGGCTACCTGGAACATCTGGATTCATAGGTGAGTTTTTGGCTATGGTTGGAATGTTTAAGAGCATAGGGTTTTTTACAGGATTTATCGCACTTGGCACTATTTTAAGCGCAGTTTATATGCTGAATTTATGTAAGCAAATAATATGGGGGGTTAGCTATTCTAAATTATTAAATAACCGCTTGGATAGCATAGAATTTTCTGTCTTAATTCTGCTTGCAGTGTTTGTTATTTTGCTTGGATTCTACCCAACCCTTGCACTGAATTATTTGAAGCCATGTATGGCAAATTTGTTAGTCAAATATAATGCGCTATGAATTATATACAGATATTGCCGGAAACGTTCTCTATTATCTCCTCGTTAGTGTTGCTACTGCTTGGAATTATATTTAACCGCCGAACTATCAACTTATTAGCACTTGGCTGCACAGTGGTAACTTTGATTATTTTAATTATTTCGGCAGAAAACAATGAAATTTTTCTCTTTAATTCGTTGTTAAAACTCAATTTATACATCAGGTCAGCCCAAGGGTTAATTCTCAGCACAGGAATTTTAATACTTTTGATGCTGAATTTATCAAAATATGACTATAAATATGAATTTTCAATACTGATTCTTTTTGCGCTATTTGGCATGATAACTTTGGTTTCAGCAAATAGTCTGATTTCTTTTTATTTAGCTTTTGAGTTGATGAGTATATCTTTGTATGTTCTTGCGAGCTTTAATAAAGATTCAGCTTATTCATGTGAAGCAGGAGTGAAATATTTTACACTTAGTGCACTATCTTCCTGCATTATGCTATATGGAATGTCGCTGCTTTATGGATATACAGGACAAGTCAATTTCTCTGAGCTCGGTTCATTCTTGCAAAGCCATCAGATAACTTATGGAATAGTTTTTGGATTAGTCTTTATCCTAATTGGTTTGTGTTTCAAGCTTGCTATTGCTCCTTTTCATATGTGGGCTCCAGATGTCTATCAAGGTGCACCTACCATAGTAACTGCGTTTTTTTCTACGGCCCCAAAAGCTGCACTTGTAACATTTTTAATTCGATTGATGAATGAAGAGTTAGTAAATGTAAAAAGTTATGTTCAGCCTATTTTCTTATACGTTTCAGCATTGTCTGTGCTTATCTCAGCTTTTGGGGCCTTACGTCAGCAAAACTTAAAAAGGCTGCTTGCTTACAGTTCAATTGGTCACATTGGTTTTATATTTGCTTCACTTTCTATTTTTACACAAGCAGGAACAGATAGTGCCTTAATGTATCTGGTGATATATATCATCACAAGCATAGGGCTATTCTCATATCTCGTACAAATTGACGATGACGATTGTGATATTGCAAATTTATCTGGTATAGGGAAGAAACGCCCAATTGTAGCATTTCATCTTTCTGTGCTGTTACTCTCAATGTCGGGAATACCTCCACTTGCTGGGTTTTTCGCTAAATTTTTTATATTCAAAAGTTTAATAAATTCTGGCTTTATCAGCCTGTCCTTGATCCTTGTAATAGCGAGTGTGATATCATGCTACTATTATTTAAATATCATGAAAGTTATGTATTTTGATAAAGCTAGTGGTAATAAGGTTGCTTATTCTAAGGGTCTATTCATTATCACTTCAGTGGCTTCACTGATCAACCTCGTTCTTTTCTTGTATGTAGAAGATCTTTACTCACTCATTGCACTAAAGGGCTGACAAGGTGATCCCTGAGGGCTTTCATATTCATCATTACAAAGAAGTTTCAAGCACTAATAAAGAAGCGTTGGATTTAATTGATAAAGGAATATCAAATGAAACCGTTATTATTGCCGATAAACAAACAGAAGGCAGGGGGCGCACCGGAAAAAGTTGGGTTTCTCCAGAGGGTAATTTTTATGCGAGTTTGGTGATAAACCTCTTTAACGATTATCTGAATGAAAGCCAGCTTTCGGTGTCATTCCAGCGCGTGACGCTGGAATCTAGAAAAAAAGAAGAATGGTCAAGCACACAACTGTACAAACGTTGTGGTATTCCCACCAAGGATGATGTCATCCCAGTGCCCAGACACTGGGATCCAGAAAACTTAATTACAAATGGGCACATCAGGCAACTGTGTAATAAGAACTGGATTCCAGTGTCACGCACTGGAATGACACCACATACCACCTGCAAATTGCAATGTTCGCATAGTTATGTGTCAAACACTGGGGAAAATACTGGGATGACAGAAAGAGGTTTAATGAATCAAGTTAGCAAATTAACAGAATTGACTTTTGTGACTGCTCTTGTTGTAGGGAATACTTTACTGTCATTTATGGATGATAGTAACATTCAATATAAATGGCCAAATGATGTCCTAGTTGATAGTAAAAAAATCAGTGGAATATTGCTTGAAAAAAGATCCAATTCGAATTGGCTTATTGTAGGAATTGGAATTAATGTCAATCATGCACCACTTCCAGGAACAACGTGTATTAGCAATTACGGTGAATCTGTGTCTAAAATAGATCTATTAGAGAAATTAATAATAAATTTTAATAAGCTAAGAAAGCAATGGCTGTTTGATGGGTTTTATGCTATAAGAAAAATGTGGCTCACAAGAGCATTCAAGATGAACGAGCAAATCAGTGTAAAGTTAGCTGACAAATTGTATGAAGGAATTTTTGCTGATATAGATAAAAGTGGTAAATTGGTGTTGCAGCAAAAGGATGAAAGCTTAATTTATTTTGATGCAGGTGAGTTATTTATTAACGATATATTATGAACACGTATGTGATTTTTGCTTACCTTATTAGTCTTACATTGATTACCGGAGAACTGATTCTTACCATTTCTTGCTATATTAAAAGTAAAAAAATTCTAGAAAGCCTGAAAGATAATAATGAAGAAGAAACATAAGCGATTACTTATAACTTCAGGAATTTTCTGCTTTTTAAGCTGCATAGTCTTTTTTATTTTAACAACGCTCAAAGAAAACATCTCATTTTTCTATACAGTAAGTGAGGCAATAGTTTTACAAAATAGTCAAAAACTAATCCGTGTTGGTGGAATGGTTGTTGAAAATAGCGTGATACGGAGCGAAAGTGAAGTAATTTTTCAAATGACAGATTTTAACAAAAGCGTTGTGGTAAAATATCAAGGGATACTTCCACCAATGTTTTCAGAAAAAAGTGGTGTTGTTGTGCAAGGTAAAATGTTTGATAATAGTACTTTTCTTGCAGATACAGTGTTTGCAAAACATGATGAGAACTATATGCCGAAAGTTTTAAAACAGATTCCCTAATTCAGCTGTATTGAAACGATATGTAGAGAGAGTAACAGCCCACTGGGCTATTACTTTTTTTCTTATATGAATTCAGGAGCATCCATTGGTGGCGGTTCTAGCGAAGATTTTAAATCGTTAATTTCTTTTATTAGCTCGTCAAGCTTACTCCTTTCTTCTGTTAGCATGTCATTTAATTGACTGATAGAGTTGCTATTGTTATGCAATACATCATCCAATTCAGGAACGAATTTCGTGTTCAGCTCTGCGATTAATTTATCTAAAGCTTTGTGGACATAACCAAGCTGCGCTGGATTTCGCGCAACTGTTTCATCATAACCTTTAGGTTTGGTGTTAACTTCTATTTTGCTTATTACTTTAAGTTCGTTTTTGCTTTCTTGTTTACTATTATTCATGCTAACTCCTATAAAAAATTATAATTTCAAAATCAACTCAGCTATATTGAAATGATATGTGGAAAGGGTAACAGCCTGATATCAGGCTATTACCTTTTTTATTAAAGCAATCCGTTCTCTTCACCAGTAATATGGAGTAATGGAGGAGCTTCTCCAATATCTGGAATCGAATTCCTAAGATCTGCAAGTTCACTGTCTATACTACTTGTCTTGCTGCCTATACTATCTATGGTTGATGATAATTGTGTTATTATACCACTTTGAATTGCACTATCCATATTTTCGTCATACTTATTAATGCTGTTTATCAAGCCATCATAAAAATTTTTAAGGTGCTTGATGGTCAATGTAATTTGTGGCATCTTATCAATCTCTTCTTGTGTCATATCTTTAGTTATATCAAATTCTTCCTTTGTTTTACCACTGACAATCTTCTTTATTACTGGCTTTTCAAAGCTTGGTTTATCAAACTTCGGCTTCGAAAGTTGTAATGTATTATAGCATTTCTCATAATAGTCCAAACAGGTCATAGGAAGGCAGAATCAACAGCACGAAGAAAGGATTCGAATAGAGGAATGTTTTTCCTGGCTCTGTTTTTTATAGCAAACCAATGATGCTCAATTTTGTTGAAATCTGGAGAATAAGGCGGCAGATACAAAATTTCTGCACCAACCCCTTTAGCAAGCTCGATAATCTTATCAGACTTATGAAAAGTAGCATTGTCAAGAATGACAGTCTGTCCAGGTTCCAAGATCGGTGTCAAAAATTGCTCAAACCATCCATTAAAAACATCCATATTACAGTGGCCTTCAAAGGTTAACGGAACAACTATCTTTCTTCCACTTAAGGCTGCAACCATACTGATTCGTTGAGTTTTCTTTCCAGATTTTAAGGCATAAAACCGCTGTCCTTTCTGGCAATATCCGTAGGGGTAGTCTTCGGTGTTATCAATGCCAGACTCATCTATATACACTAAGTTTTTAGGTTCTTTTGTCGCTATAATTTTCAAAAATTCAGCACGTTTTTCTTCGTTTCTTTCCTTGTATCCATATGTCTTTTTTTGCGCGTAAATCCAATTTTTTTAAGGGCTCGATAGATCGTTTGGATACTAACGTTGTTCCAAAGTTTAGCCATTTCCGATAGAGTCTTTCCTCCGTGTTCTCTGGCAAATTTGGCAAAGGTATCCCAGTCGGTAATTTTGTGATTGTAACCCCCATTTCCAAGTTTTTTTGATTGAAAGTCTCCTGTTTCTTTTCTTCTTTGCTGCCACTCCCATAAAGTAGTTCGTCCAATCTTAAATCTTGCTGCCACTGTTTCTCTGCTTTCTCCTTCGTCTAGCGCTTCCATTGCTTTTTTTCTTAAATCATAACTATATGCTGCTGGCATTCAACCTCCTTATCATCATCTATCCTTATCCTATCACATCCGGACTTTTATCGAAAGAGCTATACAATACGACAGCATACAGTAAAACAAGGTAAGAAAACATACAAGTTACTAATAAAACCGAGCCGCAACTCTATAAAACGATATACATTAACCGCTAAGTACAAACTTAAAGAAATGTGTGGAGCACCACAAGAAGCTATTATAAAAAACCTAAATCCACTTATTAGAGGATGGTGTCAATATTATACTTCAGTGATTTCAAGGAAAGTCTTCGAGTTACTAGATAGCGTTATGTTTAGAAAACTATGGAAATGGGCAGTACGTAAACATACAAATAAAGGCAAATACTGGATAAAGAGGAAATACTTTAAAAGGTATAAGAATGATAATTGGAGGTTTATGACAAGTAATGGAAAATATCTTATCAAACATGGAGACCATGCTATTAAGCGGCATATCAAAGTGAGAGGAGCAAAATCTCCATATGATGGAGACTGGATATATTGGAGCAGTCGTAGAGTACCAGATAAGTCACTAAGAGTGATAAAATTACTGAAGATGCAACAGGGTAAATGTAATTATTGTCAGCTATATTTTAGGTCAGAGGACATAATTGAAGTGCATCATCAAGACAAAAATAGGAACAATAATACCATAGGAAATTTGTCTTTATTGCACGGGCATTGCCATGATTATTTACATAGGAGTGTGTATGACAAACACCAAGTTAGAGAGAAGCCGGATGTGGTGAAAGTCACAAGTCCGGTTTCGAAGTCGAGTGGGGAGAGGTGACTTTCCTCACTTAGATAACTAATGTGGTAAACCTTTTAGAACTTTGCAAAAATTTACAGCAAAAAATAGAAAAACTGAAAGCAGAGATAGAAAACTTAAAAGCAGAAAATAAAGCTTTAAAGATAGAGAACGCTGAATTAAAGGAAAGGCTCGGTTTAAATTCAAAAAACTCATCCCTGCCCAGCTCAAAAGAGCTATACAAAATAAAAAAGGACAAGCCAAAAAGCGAAAGGAATGTTGGCGATCAGGTTGGGCATAAAGGAAATTTTCATGCCACAATGGAAGCGGATAAAGTAGTAAAAATAGAGTTGCCTAATATTTGCGAATGCGGAGGAGAGCTTGTAATATGCGAAAAACCTTATGTTCACCAAAAAGTTGATCTTCCGGAAATTAGGCCTTATGTAGTAATTGGAACATGGTCGTTGTTGGAGATGCAGAAAAAGAAAAAGTAGCAAGTTACCAGAAGGTGTTACGCCAGATACATTTGGTCCAAGGGTTAAGTCTATAATTGCAGCACTCAGCGGATTTTACAAAAACTCAAAGCGTGAAGTGGCTAGTATCATAAATGACATTTTTAATTTGAACATAAGTGTTGGCAGCATATCAGAGGTTGTCCACAAACCAGTAAATCAAGCATATTCCCTATTTAACATAACTTTACTCATAGCCAGATATATGAAACTTTCAGTAGATGTTGTAAGTAAATCGTACTCCTTTGATAGCCTTCTATTTCTATTGATCCAAGCAAAAGTCCTCTCTACCAACCACCTTCTCGGCTGTACTGAAAATCCAGGATTCCGTTGTGGCAATAGTTCTAGTGGTGTATCTTTATGTACCCAAAACCTACATGGAGGCCTTTTGACAATTTCAATATCTATCCCATATTCTCTCTTTACGTAATCCTTTAAATCTTTTCCTTGGTATCCCATATCAGCCCACATTTTCTTAATATTGCTGTATTTTTCCTTCATATTGTCCAATGCCATCTTCACCCCATCTCTGTCATTTTCGCTTGCAGCTCCTACATAGCAACCAAGCACAAATCCTTGAGTATCTGTGATTATATGTCTTTTTCTCCCCTTTACCTTTTTCGCACCATCATAACCTTTAACCCCCCTTTTTCCGTGGTTTTTACCGATTGACTGTCCACTATGCATGCGCTCGGCTTCCCATTTTTGACCTACTATATTTAGTGATATCATAGTTCATTTTCTCAAAAATTCCCTGCTTTTTCCATCTTCTAAACTGTTCATGCACAGCCTTCCACGGCGGAAAATCGTGTGGTAAATAGCGCCATTGACATCCTGTGCGCAGTATATAAAGAATTGCATTTACTATCTCACACTTACTGTATTTTGGTGGCCTTCCTCCTTTCTTGTACGATACTCTGAAGTGTTTTTCTATTCTTGCCCATTCCCTTTTACTTAAATCTGTTGGATATTTTTTCCTCATCTCTTACCTCAATATTCTTTCTTTATATACTACGTATTCCTTGGTTTGTGGACAACCTCTAAGAAGTCTAATAGCAAATTTTTAAGTTCCTCTTTAACTCTTTAACCAGCGGGCTCGCATGAGGAGAGGAGAGTAAAGGTCCTCTTCCATAGATATCTTCACACTTTTTTCTTCTTCTGTAGTTGGCGGATGAGTAAGAAAGTGAACCTTTGGTGCACCACTAATTATTGCCATCGGTGTTTGCTCTGCCCCTTCTCCCATAACTAAAACAGCAGATGTTGCCAGTGCATCAAGAAGATTGACTTGTGTTACTTGCAGTGGTTGATTATAAAGATCTGGCTTGCCTATATAGGAATAAAGTGGTTCAAATCCACACCAACCAAGAGCAACGCCCGTAACCCCAAGGCGCATAGGTGTTATGTTACTATCTGTAATCAAAATACCAAGATGTTTTATGCAGTGTTTTGTCTTGAGATAGTTCCATATTGATAGAGCTGTTTTCTGAACATCCTTTGGGTATAAAATATACATTTCATTACCATTTGATTCATCAATACCAGCAGATGGAATTAAGATATTGTCTTTGATTGTTAAATAGATGCCGTAAGAATTATGGTCTACATCAACAATTGCATCAGCTTCTCTTTTGATTAGCTCTTCTTTAGAACAAGCAGTTTTGCAAACCACTTGTTTTTGACAAATAGAAATGATTTTTGATGTGATAGCAAGAACAACTTCCTCTCTTAGCAACTCTGAAACATAGCGATCAAGAACCTGCTCTAATACTTCTCCACATTCAATGCGGTGGGTATAAATTGCTTCAACATGCATATTAACGTGTCAGCTTGCATATAGTATAATCTTTTGTTTGAGCAAGAGCGGTTTTATACCATCCATCAAGAAGTGTTAAGTTGAAATATACATCACCTTTATAAAGTCTGTGAATTTCTGTTATGATAAACTCTGAAATTAGATCATACTCCAAAAAAAGGTGCGCTATTTGTGCTCCACCAATCATGAAGACTTTAGAACTACTTTGGATTGACAAAAACTCTTGCATAGAAGAAATAATAGTGCATTTTACTCCTCTGTTAAAACAAGAATTTAATTTGTTACGAGAAAAAACAACAGGGATACGATCCTTCAATATGTTTTGAGGCATAGTTTCAAATGTTTTTCTTCCCATAACAATAACTTGTTTGTCAGTCACCTGACGAAAATGATCTAACTCACTTGGATAATGCCAGGGCAATCCATTATTTATTCCAATTACCCCCTTGGGATCAACAGCCATAATTCCGATAACTAGCATCCCTGTAAAGCAGCTTGAGCTACAAAGAATCGCATGTGATCACGCACATTATGCACTCGAAGGAAATCAACCTTGTTGTGCAATGCAGATGATAAAGCAATTGTTTCTAAATCTCGGTTAAAGACAGGTTCTGTAGAAAAAGAAGAAATAAATGACTTTCTAGAATGACCAACCAGAACTTTGCAGCCAAAATTTTGTAACGTTTCTATACTGCGTAAAATCTGGATATTCTGGTACATAGATTTGCCAAAACCAATACCAGGATCAATAATGATCGAGCTTTGATCAAAACCTAGAGCTAGTAATCTATTAATGTTCCTTTCTGCCCAATTACTTATGGTATCAATTGGATCAATGTCACTTGGGATAATGTTGTCACTATGTGGTGGTATGGAGAGTGAATGCATAATAACGATACTACATCCACTGCTAGCAATCGCTTTTAAGGTATTATCATCTAGATCTCCCTTCTGATCGTTTACCCAGGCAATGTTGTAGTGCTCCAAAACATTCAAAATAACATCTGGCGAGAAACTATCAATGCTGACTTTAATGTCACCAACTTTCATATATTGATTAAGGTCATCAAGCACTGGTTTTAAGCGTGCATATTCTGCTTTTGGAGTTTGTATTGAGGAGCCAGGTCTTGTTGATTGAGCACCAAGTTCAACTATGCTTGCACCATCTGATAACAGCCGCAGTGCCTGCTTGGTTGCTTGATCTGCATCATAATAAAGACCACCATCTGAAAATGAATCAGGAGTAATATTGACAATACCTATAAGCTCTGGTGAAAGCGTAAAACTCCTTAAAAAGCAATCCTTAATGTTAGGGTTAACAGTACCAAACGTTTTGTTAACTACTGCCATGGGACTCAGCATTGCCATCAAGTGAAGCAAAAATGGTCTGTTTATCAATTCTGGGTGAGGAATCTTAAGGTAGGGTGTATCAAGTGTCAGGTCATCCCATAACAAAATATCCAAATCAATAACGCGAGGTGCCCATTTTTCATAGACCTGCAGACGGCCAATGTCACATTCAATTTGTTTAAGGCCCTTTAACAGCTCTTCAGGAGAAGAAGAACAACTTCCATACACAACCATATTTAGAAATGGCCTGTCCCACCCAGGTGGAGCATCATTTGGTAAAATAGCCTTAGTTTCCAGAATAATTGAAGATTTTAAATTTTTAAAATAGCGTTCCTGCAGTAACTGAGCAGCCTTTTGTAAATGGGAAAAGCGATTCCCCATATTTGAGCCAATAGAAATGTAAATCATTCTTGCAACGCATTACGATAAGTAAAGAAAACACCTCCATGCACACTGGGGACAGGTGGTGCAACTTTGTGAATAGTTACGCCTATAGAAGAAATAATAAGCTTTTTTTGCATCACAAGGTTATTAATGGTCCTGTATATATCATGAGTTAAATGCTCGATTAAGTTGAATTGCTTGCTTTGAACGAGAGATTGAATACTCTGAACTACCTCCAAGTAGCATATAGTATCCTCAAGCCGGTCAGTTGTAAGTCCTAAAGGGGGGGGGATTTAAAGGTAAAATCAATATTAACACTAACTAATTGAGAATGATACTTCTCTTCTGCACTATAGCCTAAATGAACCCAAAGCCGTAAGTCAGATATAAGAAGATTACATGCAGACATTGCATTCCAACATCACTGAGTTTAAGCTACTTACAACTACTAACACACGCTAGCATTCATCATTCCATCAAGAAAACCCCACAAGAGCCTTGCTCCCTTTTGAGCACCCTGCATAACTTTATCTTGCTCTTTTTCATCTAGATCTTCAATAAGATTTGCACATTCCTCAGAATGCCATTCATCAGCATGCATATGGACCGTAAAAAATTGAAGAGAACGCTCATCACTTATTGAATAGTGTTTTTTTAAACCTTCAATTTTAGACTTGGAAACCTCTGGAGTTTGACGTTCGTAAGCGTACAAGGCTCCAAGACCTGCTGCAAAACCTGATCTTACAATGTCAAAGTAACCATCAATTAATTCTTGTGTCTCCTTAATCTGTGCACTTTCACGAAGATCAGATCGCGCAACGCCAAGCCCTTCAGCAAAACGTTTCCATAACTCTGGATGATTTTCATCACCTTGTTCCTCTTCTATTAAATTACCAAGTAAAACCTGTCGCATTTTTAGATCTGGGCACAGAAAATGTATACCACTGATGTAACGAGGAAACGCAGCAACGTGGTGATAATATTCTTTAGCATAGGTTTGTAAAGCTTGCAAGCTTAAGCTTCCTGTATTCCATGATTGGTAGAATGGATGATTTAGTAAGTGCAATTCATCTAACTTGTTATTTAGAGACTTAGTAAATTTCATTATTTCCTCCATTATATCAACATATAGTTCATATACTACAGCTTTCTCATTGTTACGATCATGCTAAGATCAATACAATGGTGGGATTGGTAGGACTCGAACCTACGACCAATTCGTTATGAGCGAACTGCTCTAACCGACTGAGCTACAATCCCTTTTATCAATATTTATAATACACACAAAAGCAAATTTGTCTATTAGCTTATTTCACTATCAACCCAACTTGACAAATCATTTGTTGCACCAATTTTGCGTGCAATTTCCTTACCATCTTGAAATATGATTAAAGTGGGTATAGATTGCACTCCATACTTACTTGGCACTTCAGTCCCTTCATCTATGTCGAATTTGCAGATCTTAATCTTGCCTTTTCTGTCTTTAGCCAATTGTTCGATACGTGGCATTAGACTTTTACATGGCCCACACCATTCTGCCCAAAAGTCTATCAGAACAAACCCTTTATAGTCAGTGACTTCAGATTTGAAATTTTGATCATTTACCGATGTAATATCATCACTCATAAAATACCTAAATTTTTGTAAAATATAGCGTATCTATTAGCAGTTAATCAACTAAATTCTTACCGCAGAGCTTGAAAAATTGCCCTAAAGTGTTTTGCATAAACAAAAAACTTCTATTACATCTGGTGGTTAAAGATATCCACGTTTTCCCAACCCATTAAGTCTAACTCAATACGAGTAGGAAGAAATTCAAAGCACTTTTGGGCCAATTCTTTTCTATTTTCACGTTCCAGCATTAAGTCTAGCTTTTCCTTTATCCTGTGGAGATACAAAACATCAGATGCAGCATAACTTTTTTGTTTGTCTGTTAAATTTTCATTTCCCCAATCAGAAGATTGCTGCTGCTTATTTAGTTTGGTATCAAGCAGCTCTAAGCATAACTCTTTTAAGCTATGATTATCTGTGTAAGTGCGAACTAAACGTGAAGCTATCTTTGTGCAATAGCACGGAAGTGCCCAAGTTTCCAAGTAATAACGTATTATGCTCACATCAAATCGCGCGAAGTGAAATATTTTAGTTATATTTTTATCCTCTAATATTTTTCTCAAATTTGGCGCTGTATAATCGTTCTTGAGTTGAACTAAGTGAGCGTTGCCATCATTAAAAGAGAGCTGCACAAGGCATAATCTATCTCTGCTATGAAGTAGCCCCATTGCCTCGGTATCAACAGCTATAGACCTTATATCATCTGGTATTGAACTAGCTGGCAAGTCGTCTTTATATAAAAATATTCCCATAAAATTAATACATTTTTTGGCACAATTGAAAACCTATGATAATCAAAAATGAGTCTTAAGTATACGAAAAGATCATAGAAGGAACCACGCAAATTTATGGGCTCTCACATTTTTCGTGTACACGGGGTTTACAAATCGCTGTATATGCCTATAATTAAGTAAATTTAGGTTAATTTAATTGCGGGAGTAGCTCAGTTGGTAGAGCGCAACCTTGCCAAGGTTGAGGTCGAGGGTTCGAACCCCTTCTCCCGCTCTTTGCTTTCAAAATCATTTCGTCAAAAATCCCTTGACAAACTCCGCCAGCCCCCTTATCATGAAACTGAAGCTATTTATTTATCTTCTCTGTACAGATTAAATGACAAAAAAACTCACGTATCTGGCGTCCCATGTTTAATTTTTTGCACTATGTGCACCTTATGTCTTTATAAAATTCTAGGTTTTTACCTAATATAAGCTGAAATGCGCTTATAAAGCATTTAAAACATCAAAAAACGCCGATTTAAAAAATGGATAGTGAATAACTAGCTACCCTAGGGTTTCTTTTGCCTTTTTTTCTGTTTAGCAAATTTCTTAATGTTTATAATTTAGATTAGTTGCGGCTTAAAAGCAACTAAATCGCGGTTATTAAGCGTTTAGAATAAAAAAACGCCATACTTGAAAGTATAATGTAAGTATAGCTCTTTCGATAAAAGTCCGGATGTGATAGGATAAGGATAGATGATGATAAGGAGGTTGAATGCCAGCAGCATATAGTTATGATTTAAGAAAAAAAGCAATGGAAGCGCTAGACGAAGGAGAAAGCAGAGAAACAGTGGCAGCAAGATTTAAGATTGGACGAACTACTTTATGGGAGTGGCAGCAAAGAAGAAAAGAAACAGGAGACTTTCAATCAAAAAAACTTGGAAATGGGGGTTACAATCACAAAATTACCGACTGGGATACCTTTGCCAAATTTGCCAGAGAACACGGAGGAAAGACTCTATCGGAAATGGCTAAACTTTGGAACAACGTTAGTATCCAAACGATCTATCGAGCCCTTAAAAAAATTGGATTTACGCGCAAAAAAAGACATATGGATACAAGGAAAGAAACGAAGAAAAACGTGCTGAATTTTTGAAAATTATAGCGACAAAAGAACCTAAAAACTTAGTGTATATAGATGAGTCTGGCATTGATAACACCGAAGACTACCCCTACGGATATTGCCAGAAAGGACAGCGGTTTTATGCCTTAAAATCTGGAAAGAAAACTCAACGAATCAGTATGGTTGCAGCCTTAAGTGGAAGAAAGATAGTTGTTCCGTTAACCTTTGAAGGCCACTGTAATATGGATGTTTTTAATGGATGGTTTGAGCAATTTTTGACACCGATCTTGGAACCTGGACAGACTGTCATTCTTGACAATGCTACTTTTCATAAGTCTGATAAGATTATCGAGCTTGCTAAAGGGGTTGGTGCAGAAATTTTGTATCTGCCGCCTTATTCTCCAGATTTCAACAAAATTGAGCATCATTGGTTTGCTATAAAAAACAGAGCCAGGAAAAACATTCCTCTATTCGAATCCTTTCTTCGTGCTGTTGATTCTGCCTTCCTATGACCTGTTTGGACTATTATGAGAAATGCTATAATAGTGACGTTGTTTGTTATAAAAAATTTCTATGTATTCAAATATTGCAGTTCTAGTTTGTTGAGCAGAGTGTTGTGAAGTATCAATAAGTATTTCTCTTTTCAATGAGCTAAAGAAGCTTTCTGCAACAGAATTGTCGTAACAACAGCCTTTATTACTCATCTATATTCTTTACAGCTAAGAGATATTGATACCCTTGCGCAGTATATTGTGAACCTTGGTCACTGTGCAGCAGTAGATTTTTAACAGGTTTACGCCTATTAATGGCCATTAATAAAGAGTTCATAACCAATTGTTTATTTATTGCACTACTCATTAACTACCATACGTGAGAATTATTGCTGCCAAATATAGCCATCCCTCCTTGGTTTTGATGTAAGTAATCCCATACTTTATTTGGTTGATCAACAATAAAGTTTTGATCTAGTATATTGGGAGCTACAGCTCTATTATCTGTTTGTTGTTTTTTAATTTTAAACTTTCTTCTCAGTATAGCCCTGATGTCATTTTTCTGCATAATACTTTGCACCGTTTTCAAATTGCAACTTTTACCCAAAGCCTTCAATTCAGCATGAATTTTAGGAGCTCCATATCTACATTTAGAAGCTTGATATATTTTTTGAATAGCTTCGAGTAGCTCTTTATTTGCTGATTCTCTACTGCTTATTTTTCTTGTGGTCCACTTATAGTAGCCACTAGCAGAAAATCCTACATAATTCCTGTACTTTATAGCAGTTACTATATAAAAAAATATTTTACTCTTTTTGACTGGCCAGGGCTTTTTTTTAAATGTCTCTTTCCCTTGTTACTCTTGCTTTGTAAATCAAACCTCTCTTTGTCGTAAGGAGCCATGTTACCTCTACCTGGAAATGCATCTGCTGCCGACTTTTTTTCGTTGTGTTTCTTTATCCATTTTCCTAATAAACCACCCTTTATTCCTAAATCCTTTGCTGTTTTTGTAATTGTTTGACCTGCCTTTCTTTGTTCATTTGCCAGTTTAACAGCTTCCAATTTGAATTCTGCTGTATATTCTCTTACCATTTCTAATCCTCCAAAATTTTATTTTACCCAAAAAAACTCTTTTCTTTCTCTCCACTTTTTCTGGGTAAGGTCACTATTTCTTAAGTAATTTACACTTCAGAGTTTATCTGCTTTAAAGTTTACTCTATTCTGTTTCAGCATTTGTCATAAATCCTTAATTATTTCTGACTTTTTAGTTCAGTTTTTAACCATTCTTTCCTTAACTTAATGGCAGTTACAATAAGCCTATCTATCATTCTGATGTGATTTCAGTTTTTTTTACATGCAAACTTTCTAATCCCACCTTGTAGTTAGGGTAAATTAGAGAGACATTAAGATCTTTTTTAATTTTAACATTACTTACTTTTTTTGATCCTAAATAAAAACTCTGTGCATAATCTGGTAGGGAAGAAGCCTCAATTGGTTCTGGAGGGCTAACATTGAGAAGTTTGGTCGCATATATTACCACTTCAGATTGTGTAGTGGGTAAATCGTCTGCACAATTGTATATTTCACCAGGTTTTATGTTTTGCATGGAAGAAAATAAAATATTCGATATATCTTCAACGTGAATACGAGAAAAAAAATGCCCTTCTTTTTTCACATTTCTTGCTTTGCCAAGCTGCAAGTCAATTAACACGTTCCTACCAGGACCGTATATTCCAGCTAAACGAAAAATATGTACAGGCAGTTTGCTATTCAGCCACCTCTTTTCAGATCTAAGGCGCTTTTTTCCTCTGATTTCTATAGGTTTTGTTTCAGATTCCTCATTCACCCAATTACCAGAGTGATCACCATAGACGCTAGTTGCAGACAAATAACCAAGCCATTTTACATTTTGCAGGCAATCACCGTATCTCTCCACAACATCATCGCCATCTGGAGGAATAGAAATTAAAACGTGCGTTGCGCTTTTAAGCAGATCTTGACTAACTTTCTCATAATTAAAGAGGATTACATCTTGTATATTTTTACTTCTTGATGTGCCACTGACTTTCCAACCTAAGTTCAGTAATTTTTTCGATAAAAATTTAGCTACATATCCATAACCAAAGCAAAACAAGTGCATGAAAATTAATTTTTAAAATTCTTCTTGATAAATTCTACTCCTAATTTTATTCCCTCTTCATTAATAATATGCCCTAATGCATGAATTGGGTGTCCTTCAACATTTACTCCATTTTCTTTCAGAGCTTTAACCGCTAAGTCGAGGGACGAAAAAGGTACCACGTCGTCAGCATCACCATGGATAACACATATGTTAGGTTTTGACTTGATCTCTGGTGCAGTTTTTGAAGGTGAAAGAAACCTACCAGAGTATGCAACAACTGATGCACAGGATTGAGAGCGGGTGAGAGCTGTATGTATTGCAAGCATTGCTCCTTGAGAAAATCCAACTAAAGAAAGTTGCGTATCTTTTAAATTAAGCTCCTTTAATTTTGTATCAATGAAATGATTTACAATTGATGTAGCATTTTTTACTCCATTATATAGCGCTTCCTCACTACGATCTTCCAAGCTGAACCACTGATAACCATCACCTATTTCTCTCTTAAACGGAGCATTGGGTGCTACAAAATATGAACCCAGTAAAAACTTGCTCATAACTTTAGCAAGGTGAATGAAATTATCGCCACTTGAGCCCCAACCATGTAAAAAAATAATCAAATTTTTCTTATTTCCGCCTGCACAAATTTCTGGGCCTTTAAGTTCAATCATTTCTTTTCCTTTTGCGTTTATATTTTTATTTAACACTAATTTTCAAATTTGTAAAACCAATGTGCAATTACGTTCCCGATACTATAGCTAAAGTGACTTAGGTTCATCGACGATTTGAAAAACCGTCATTCCGCTACTTGTTAGCGGAATCTATACTAAGATACCGCGAATGAATCGCGGTATGACGTAGGATTGCTGTCATTCCAGTGCTTGACACTGGAATGGCTTTGTTGCATCGCTACTTATGAAAGGCTAACTATAGTTAGGATTATAAGCAACCTATTGAAAATCTTGTTTTTTTGCAATCAATCTGATCAAATTTAAGAATAGTAATTTGTTATTTATATTAATAAATTTAATTCTATTGAAAATAGCTAAAGCATTGAAATTCTTGAATTTTAGCCAGATTAGTGAGTGGTAGTGAAATTTCTTTTACTCAAATTTAGGTATTCACTGACCGTTCTTGTTATAAATACCAGAATAATAAGCTACTGATATTCCCTATCTTTTTTATCTTTAATCCATCATAGCTAGCGATGCAACAAAGCCCACTGGAATCCAGGAAACTTAACTTTACACCAGGTAATAAGAACTGGATCCCAGTGTCAAGCACTGGGATGACACCTCTGGGCACTGCCGTCATAAAGGAACCAGTGTCAGCTACTTTCATGACATCAATAATTGACCTCGACTTACCGTCCAACTAGAAAGTTGTATATAGAATGACAGAAATCCAGATGTTATTTATTTACTTTCGATCTTTTCTATCAATTTTTTAACTAAGCCTCTTAGCTTTTTACTGGATTCATCAAGCTCTTGAATCTGCGAGCTGTGCTCTTTCATTAGTTCCTTATAGTTACCTCTTATGTAGTCAATCATTTCCTTCATCTGAGCAATCATCTTGTTAACATCCATACTGCCCAAATCAGGTATCATGCCAGGCATAGCCCCTTCTAACATACCGCCAGCCATAAGCTGCTGAGACATTTGCATAAATGGTTTTAAAGTCTGATTAAGCAATTCAGGATCCTTGGCTAATTTTTCTATTTGCTCTTTGCAAGTACCCATATACTGCTTCATAAATTCATCTTCTTGCCCTTTGTCTATCATAATTATAACCTACCTAAAAATACGTGTTCTTTATTATATATTATTTTAAAATTAAAAACAATACAAAATACCTGTCACAATTGCATTAATACTTTTTAAATAATAAAAAATGCTCCTTTGCTTATAAAGGGTCACATACCTTCTTTAACCATTCCTTATCTTTTACGCTATTTTCTAAGTTTTTATAGACAAATTGATGGTAGCCATTTATCCATTCAATTTCATCCTTAGTAAGCATTTGCACATTTATTAGTCTTCTATCATATGGAATAGAGGTCAGTTGTTTAAAGTTTAAGAAGCCATTCTCTTGCCTGTCAACATATATCAGATTTTCAATTCTTATTCCATACTCTCCCGGAATGTAATAGCCAGGTTCGTTGGAAAGTATCATCCCTGGCGTGAGTTTCACTTTATTACTTTTTGATATTGCTTGTGGTCCTTCGTGTACTGATAGGTAACTTCCTACTCCATGCCCTGTACCATGCATATAGTCCATTCCAAATTTCCATAAATGCGTACGTGCCAATATATCCAATTCTCCACCAGTAGTGCCAGGAGGAAAGATGACACTTGCTATAGCAATGTGAGCTTTCAACACTATTGTATAGTGGGTTATTTGCTCATTAGTTGGACTGCAAATTGCTACAGTTCTTGTCACATCAGTTGTGCCGTCAAGGTATTGGCCACCAGAGTCAATCAAATATAGTCCACTTTTCTGAATTACCTTATTCGTCTTACTGCTTGCACGATAGTGAATTATTGCTCCATTCTCATTAAATGCTGAAATTGTTGGAAAACTTAGTTGCTTAAACAAATTCTGCTCTTTTCTGTATTCTAAGAGTTTCTCTTCAGCTTCAAGCTCTGTACCAACATTATTTTCAAGCCAATGTAGAAAGTTTGTAACTGCCACTCCATCTCTGATGTGCGCATTTATAGCCCCAGCTATTTCAGTTTGGTTTTTTACTGCTTTATAAATTAGACAAGGATCCTCTCTTTCAGCTACCTGTTTATCTTTTATTACAGCCATAATACTCATTGGAGTTGTGTTTGGATCTATAACTATTGAATTTAGCTTGTGCAGCGAATTTTCTAGCTCACTAATATCAAAAATATTTATATGATTGCCTAAATTTGCTTCTATAGTTGAATGTTCTTTATCTTGAATAAACAAATCAACATTACCGCTTTTATACAATATAGCACGGCCCAATATACATGGAGTATATTTAGCATTTTCATTTCTTAAATTTAATAACCATGAAATTGAATTTGGATCAGTTAAAAGCACTACTTCAGCTTCTTTATCTATGCTTTTAGCTATTTTTTCACATTTGTCCTTACTACTTTCACCAGCATATTCAATAGAATGTAAAACCACTGCTTGTTTTCGACAGTCACTTTTTTTTCCAGCTAAACAGGGTATTAATTTACAGATATTCTCATACTTTCTTATATCTTCTATGGTAAAATATTGCAAATAATAACCTAGTGAGGCAGTCGATGTTAAGTTTGCTTTTATCCATTCGCGTGGATCCTCTTCTTGTATATTATATACTTGAAAATTGCCCTGATCGAGCTGATTGCGAGCTTGTGTGATGTAGCGTCCATCCGTAAAAAATGGGCACTTGTTGTCTTTTGTAACGATAAGTAGCCCATTTGTTCCTGTGAAGCCACATAACTTGGTTAACTCGTCTGAATATTCATTTAAATATTCGTCTTTAGTATGCAACATAAATGCATCAACATTTATTTCATGCATAAATGAACGAAATTCTTCGATTTTTGACATGGGATACCTCACAGCAGCTACTTTCGTTTTCTTATTCCTAAGGTACACTAATATGCTCACTATCGCTGCGGGAGTGATGCCTTGTATTTGCTTTGCAATGCCAATCGTCGCTGGTTTTATCGTCTGCAACTTTTCTATTACTTCACTTGACAGGCCTTTAACTTGTGAATAGTTGAAATCAATTGGAATTTGAGTGTTAATTTCCTCTCGTAAAAACTTCATATCCGCTTCTTGTCTTATTAGATAAGGTTTGTATTTTGCTTCAATTTCAACCGCTTCGCATATTTCATTCTTAGCTCTATTATCCGCTTTGGTGTGTCCCATTTTGTCATTCCAGCGCGTGACGCTGCTTAACTCCGGCCATATTTCTTGTAATTTATTCCAGTCGATGTTTGGATAGCTAAGTAAATCTAGCGCCGTTTTTCTTATCCCATCATAAGATATTTTGATACCATAAGACCTAAGCTGCTCAGGAGTAATCGTCAGACTCCCTAACTTCTCTTCAAGCTGCTTAATGGATTCAAGTTTATTCTGTAAAACAGAGTATCTCTCATGCGAAACAAGGGAAATATCATAACCTTTTTGTGTTAATCTTCTATCTGCATTGTCTGACCTGATAGCTAGCCTATATTCTGCACGTGAGGTAAATAATCTATAAGGTTCGATCACCCCTTTGGTGACTAGATCATCTATCATTACGCCGATATATGAGTCTGTGCGATGAAGAACAAAGCTTTCTTTTTTTTCAGATGCAGAGAGTGCTGCATTAATTCCGGCAATAATTCCTTGCCCTGCTGCTTCTTCATATCCAGTAGTGCCATTAATTTGGCCAGCAAAATATAGGCCTTTAATTTTCTTAGTTTCAAGAGTATGGCTTAGTTCTCGTGGATCAATATAGTCATACTCAACTGCATATCCATGTCTTAGTATTTCTGCATTTTCAAGTCCCTTGATACTCTTTATCATTTCACACTGCACTTCAATAGGCAATGAATTTGAAATTCCGTTCGGGTATATAGTATCATCATTCAAGCCCTCTGGTTCTAAAAATATTTGATGACTACTTTTTTCTGCGAATTTTTTAACCTTAGTTTCAATGGATGGGCAGTATCTTGGTGCAACAATGTCATCTAAATATGAAGAAGCTGACCTATGAAGATTTTCTCTAATTATTTTATGCGTGTTTTCATTAGTATGGGTAATAAAGCATGATACCTGAGGTTGGTTAATTTTTTCTGTGAGATAAGAAAACGGCACAGGTGGATTATCACCCACTTGTTCTTGCAATATTGACCAGTTTATAGTGCCACGATCAAGCCTTGGCGGAGTTCCGGTACGCAATCTACCTAATTTAAAATTATATTTCTTCAACGTATTTGCAAGTTCTACGGCAGGCTTATCTCCCATTCTCCCTGAAGGAGTTACCTGCTCTCCTATATGAATCACACCCCGCAGAAAAGTCCCTGTAGTTAGAACGACTTTACTTGTCAGTATATGCTCCCCTGAGCTTGTTATTACAGCTTTAATGCACAATTCTCCATTGTTATTACTCTCTATAAGAAAATCGTCAACCGACTCTTCTTTTACCGTCAAATTATTATAATTTAGAATAATTTCCTGTATTGCTTGCTTGTATAATTTTCGGTCTGCCTGTGCACGCGGGCCCCATACTGCTGCACCTCTGCTGCTATTTAAAATGACTGAGTGTATACTTGCTTGATCGATTGCTCTTCCCATTATTCCATCAAGAGCGTCAACTTCCCTGACTACAACGCCCTTTGCAACTCCTCCGATTGCTGGATTGCAGGACATTTCCCCTATAGTTGAAATTTTATGAGTTATAAGCAGCGTGTTTGCACCAAGGCGAGCTGCAGCAGCAGCAGCTTCGCACCCTGCATGACCACCACCTACTACTACTACATCATATTTATGCATGCCTTCTTGAGTAATTCTTACTCTACTAATATTCTAACTATTAGCGGTTAATGTCAAATTTTACAGTAATTAACTATTTCAATCATCAGTGGCCAATGTATAGCTAACTCACGTCATACCGTCACGGTATCTCTAGATCCCGCTAACAAGCAGCGGGATGACGGTTTTTCAAATTATCGGGTTTTAGTGGGGCGAGCGACCAGGATCGAACTGGCGACATTCAGTACCACAAACTGACGCTCTACCAACTGAGCTACGCCCGCCAAGATATAAAATTTCTAACATAAGAGCGCAAATAGTCAATTGATTATTTAACTCTCTTTTTGCAGAGGGTTTTAAGTTTAGCCAATAAATATTTTCATTGATACTTTTACCATTATAGTTAATTGTATTGACACTAATGAAGTAGTGGTATGTTTAAAAGTATTTTCACATTTAGTTTTTTTACGGCTATTTCAAGGATCTCAGGGTTAATAAGGGATGTATTAATTGCTACGGTTATTGGCGCAAACTCTCTTGCAGACATATTTTTTTCTTCGTTTCGCTTTGCCAATCTATTTCGAGCATTTTTTGCAGAAGGAGCATTTACCACGTCCTTTATACCGTTATATTCAACAGAATCACACGATGATAAAAAGGCATTTAATTTTGCAAGTAGTGTAATATCCATTACGTTTATTATCTTAGTAATTTTTTGCCTTATTATGCAAACTTTCTCCCCTTATATGATTCAAATTTTTGCTCCTGGATTTGACCAAAGTAAGTTTACCCTTACTGTTACTTTATCAAGAATTATGATGCCCTACATAATCTTTGTTTCAATTGCATCACTTATTGGTGGAATGCTGCAAGTAAAGCAGCATTTTGCTTCAACAGCTATTGCACCAATCGTTTTGAATCTTTGTTTAATCATCAGTTTGTTTGTGCCTTACGTAAAAACCTCAGCGCACAACCTTTCTATAGCTGTGCTGATAGGAGGAGTTTTTCAGTTGTTGCTGATGCTATTTAGTGCATATAAATTAAAGGCAGCTTTTTCTTTTAGCCTTGAATTAAGCAATGAAGTAAGGTTATTTTTTAAGCGTGTGGTACCTGCAATTATCAATAATTGTGTAACTCAAATAAGCTTATGGATTGATACAATCATGGCGAGTTTTATACCAAATGCGGTGTCCTATATATATTATGCCGATAGACTAAATCAACTACCGCAGGGAATAATCGGTACTGCAATTGGTACAGTGCTTCTTCCTTTAATTTCAAAACAGGTGGATAATACTGAAAATATAGTCAAAATACAGAACAAGGCTCTCAACATAGGATTAATGTTAATTATGCCAACAACTGCTGCCTTTATCATTATTCCCGACATAATTTTACTTACGCTTTTTTCTTACGGCCGGTTTGATCATTATGCAGTGCAGCAAACTGTTCCCACTTTAATAGCATTTTCTCTTTCTTTACCTGCATTTATTATAAATAAAGTATTGCTACCTACATTTTTTGCTAAAGGCAATCTGAAAATACCAACCATATTTTCGCTAATGTGTCTTGGAATTAATGTAGTGCTAAACCTTTTGTTAATGAACGAGTATCAGCATACGGGGATTGCTATTGCTACTTCCGTTTCCACTTGGATAAACTCCATTCTATTAATTAGTTATTTAACAATAAATAAAATGTATAAGGTTAGCCAAGCGTTATTGTTAAATGTCATGAAAATTTTTGTAGCAACGGCAGTCATGTCAATAGCCCTTTATATTTTTAATTCTTTGTTGGCAGGATTATTTTTTGATAAAATGTTGGCTCGTATTGTTTATTTAACGACTTTAATAGCTTTGAGTGTTATTGTTTATTTTGGTATTCTCTATTTAATATTTAAGGGAAACTTTAAGCATGTGTAAATTATGAGACTTTCTTTATATGCTATATTATCAATCTCGCTGCTATTAATTCTCATGCATGTTGCTGCAACTTTTAAGGATTGGAGTGGCTACAAAGGATATGTTATAAAAGAGTTGGAGAAGACGTATGATGCTAAAGTGCATATTGGAGGAAAAATTAAAGTTTCGTTGATTACCCCAAAGCTCACTATCTATAATGTATATATACAATACAACGAAAATAAAGAGCAAAAGTTATCAGATTTAATTAGTGTAAGAAAAATTGAAATAAGGCCATCGTTCCTATCGTTGCTTTTATTCTCATTGCAACCAAAGTCAATCACATTGTTTGGCATGAAAAGCAATAAAGAAAATTTACTTAATATTATAAATGCAAAAGCCAGTGGTAACATAGTTGATATAGTAATAAAAGACAGCCAAGTAAGTTTTAAGAGTGATTTCGCTGATATTGTTAACATAAAGGAGGTTGCTGTAAAAAAAAATAGGCAATTCTCTGGTAAAGTAAAGGTAGGTGATAATAATTACGATTTTTCAGGAAAGGTTGATATCACAAAAAGGGACGTACACATTAGTGTTGAATCAAATTTTGTAAATTTGCTATTTACAGGTAATAGAAATCAAGAAGAACTCCAGGGTAATTTAACACTAACGATTAATAATAGTTCCGGTTCTGTGAGTAATTTAGCAAAAATCATTAATCTTAGCTTTCTCCCTTGTGTTATTCCTAGCGAAAATATCAAGATATCATCCAATATAAGTCTTAACGAAAGTGAGTTTACGGTAACTGACTTAAAAATTGATTCCAAAAGCATGCAAGCCAGTGGTACAATACAAAACGATAGAAAAAGCGATCACACTAATCTCAATATTAGCTTCAGTAAAGTTGACTTAGATTCCATACAAAATGATTCACAAAAAACAACAAATATAAAAGACCTTCTGGAATGCTTTAGAGCAGTTGTGCCAAAGAACTTGAGCTTAAATTTTAATATAGAAGCTTCTAACATTCAATATCAAAACAAAATATTGGACAATTTCCGTGCTGTACTAAAATCCACTGATGGCAAAGTAAAAGTTAATACGCTTCTTAAATTTCCTGGAATCAATAATATATCTTACTTATCAGGAGAGATCTCAAACAATAATGTCCTATCTGAATTCAACGGTGATTTATTAGTCGAAGGAAATGATTTTGAGTCATTCATTTCATGTTTTTTCCCTTCTATAAAGATGAAAGAAAACCAGAAAAATCAATTTACACTAAGTTCTAAACTGCACCTTGCACCAAGAATATTATCTATCTCAGACATTAGACTGCTAAATAATAAGGAATCCTTGCAAGGGTCAATTAGAGTAAGCCATACAAAAAAACACAATGTGGTCAATGGTGAATTTAGCATGCATAATCTTGATGCAGATAAATATGATCATTCATTATTTAGCAGTTTACCTAAAATGCAATGGCTGAAAAATTTTCAGTATGATACAAATATAAAGGCCCGTGTTAATAACCTTACATTGAATGATACGAAAATTAAAAATTTGGATTTTTTGCTGAAAATGGAAAAAGGTAAGCTAGTTGCAGATAAAATAAAACTATCTGGAGAAGATTTCGATATTACCGGTAATGCAAAAATATTAGCAGATCAAAAATACGCCAAACCTTTATTAGATGTTAACCTTACGGGCAGTAAATTTAATGGAAAAATTATTACATTACCAAATTTAGTAGAGACGAAAAGAAATTCAAGAAATGAGATAGATCAAATTCAATGGTCAACAAAGCAGCTTGATTTTTTGGATGATAAAGAAGGCTTTGATGCAAATGTGCAAATCAATACTGCAGAATTTAAAACCGAGCAGAATGTTTTAAAAGATTTTAATTTGGATGCGGTAATGAGAAACAACACTATCACTATCAGGCAGGCAAGTTACGTATTAGAACGCGGGCAAGTGTTTTTTCAGGGTTATTTAAGATCAGACTCAATGAATACAAGATTTTCTATTGTAAATTTGGACACTAAAAAGATTGGTAAGGTTATAGGAATTGACAATGTAAATGGTCAGGTAAGCTTAAATGGTGAAATCAAAACTCAAGGAAAAAGTTTTCATGATTGGGCTAGTAACTTATCAGGAGATGTAAACTTACAAGCGCAAGAAATAGAAGTTACTAATGTAGATTTCAATTCATTTATCACTAATTTGTTAAGCAGTAATAATAAGTCTGAAATCTCCACACTTGCTTATATTGATATATATAACGGTAAAACATTTTTTGAAAATATTAGCGGAAAAGCAAGTATTAAGAGTGGCATATGTTCAACTAGTTTACAATTCGGGATTGATCAAGCATCAGGGTCGATCTCTTCTAATTTAACCTTATCTAACTTCACTTTAAATTCTATATTCAGGTTCTTTTTCATACCACCAAATTATAGTAATCCAATCTATATCGATATGCATTTGGATGGCCCTATTTGGCGTCCTAAGATGAGTTTTGATGTAGACCAAATCTTCACCGCTCTGGTTGGCAAGAAAAATAGTTGATTTACTTAGGCGTACGGTTTAGGGGACAATAAACTCATCTGAACGGATACAAACTTAACCTAACTCATCACCACCTGGCAGTGGTGGCAAGCCAAATGCTTCTCTCTTTTCGTTGAGCGTCATGAAGCTTGCGTTTTCTACGTATTTCCACAACTTTTGTCTTTTTTCCATGAGAATTTCTATTGCATCTTTGTCATACGACAAGCACAGATCTTCACCAAATCTTGGTATCAGCCAAGAATTCAGGTGACAGATAATATTTTCTAGCGTTGGTAAAACCGTCTGCTCCCAGAGGGATAAGCGTGCTTCGACTAAATTGCTATAAGTGTTATCACCCGGTATGCCAAGCAATTGCGGTGGAACGCCAAAAGCTAGCGCAATATCACGAGCTGAGCTGTGTTTGGACTCAATAAAATCCATATCCCTTGGCGATAAGCTCATTTCTTTCCACTCCAAGCCTCCTTCAAGCAATATCGGTCTTCCAGCGTTTATAGAACCTGAATAATGATCATTTATCTGCGCTTTTAAGCGTTGGTACTGCTCTTGACTTAAACTTCCACCACTTCCATCTTTTGCTGATTTTACAACTATTGCACCACTTGGTCTTGCCCCATTTTGCAACATCGCTTGATTCCAAGCACCCGCCTGATTATGTTGATCTATGCTATATGCAGCTGCCTCAATTGGTGATAACCCATACCAATCATTCAAAGGATTAAAGGTCTTTAAGTGCAACACTGCTGAACATCCAGTTAGTTTATCAACTTTAAAGTCATAACTGTTGTTATTTATGGTATAACGATAGATATAAGGAACGTTATTTCTCCCTGGAACAATTTCAACCCTATCTGGGCGCAGAAGATAAAGCTCTGTTGGTGGTTTTCTACTATTCTGTGACTCAATCATCAATATATAAGAATTGCCGTTAACTAACCGATAAGTTACAATCCCCTCAATAAATTCCGATTTTGATGTCATTGGATTAGGAGAATAAAGTAATTTCAGTAATGGATGGGCTTTTAATTGCGATTTTCCCTGTTCAGTAAGCTGGCAGAGAGTAAAAGGTACCGAAGATGCAGCACTTGCAATCATATTATAGCATTTCTCATAATAGTCCAAACAGGTCATAGGAAGGCAGAATCAACAGCACGAAGAAAGGATTCGAATAGAGGAATGTTTTTCCTGGCTCTGTTTTTTATAGCAAACCAATGATGCTCAATTTTGTTGAAATCTGGAGAATAAGGCGGCAGATACAAAATTTCTGCACCAACCCCTTTAGCAAGCTCGATAATCTTATCAGACTTATGAAAAGTAGCATTGTCAAGAATGACAGTCTGTCCAGGTTCCAAGATCGGTGTCAAAAATTGCTCAAACCATCCATTAAAAACATCCATATTACAGTGGCCTTCAAAGGTTAACGGAACAACTATCTTTCTTCCACTTAAGGCTGCAACCATACTGATTCGTTGAGTTTTCTTTCCAGATTTTAAGGCATAAAACCGCCGTCCTTTCTGGCAATATCCGTAGGGGTAGTCTTCGGTGTTATCAATGCCAGACTCATCTATATACACTAAGTTTTTAGGTTCTTTTGTCGCTATAATTTTCAAAAATTCAGCACGTTTTTCTTCGTTTCTTTCCTTGTATCCATATGTCTTTTTTTGCGCGTAAATCCAATTTTTTTAAGGGCTCGATAGATCGTTTGGATACTAACGTTGTTCCAAAGTTTAGCCATTTCCGATAGAGTCTTTCCTCCGTGTTCTCTGGCAAATTTGGCAAAGGTATCCCAGTCGGTAATTTTGTGATTGTAACCCCCATTTCCAAGTTTTTTTGATTGAAAGTCTCCTGTTTCTTTTCTTCTTTGCTGCCACTCCCATAAAGTAGTTCGTCCAATCTTAAATCTTGCTGCCACTGTTTCTCTGCTTTCTCCTTCGTCTAGCGCTTCCATTGCTTTTTTTCTTAAATCATAACTATATGCTGCTGGCATTCAACCTCCTTATCATCATCTATCCTTATCCTATCACATCCGGACTTTTATCGAAAGAGCTATAAAAATATAATATACTCGAAAACTTTTCAGAAAATCCATTGTGTTGAGTTTTACACGAACAAGAAAACTTCCTTTTTCGAAAGTATTTTCTATGATTTTAAAGTTAGTTAAAAAAAGTTTGGGAATAGAATGTGAACTTATGGAGCCATTGACATGTACCCTCAAAGCAAGCTTTTTCTAAAGCAAGGTATAAGATTTGCCATACAGGCTTTCAAGAATTTAAGCATCCAAACAGCCTATCAGGATGAACCTGAGTTGGAGAGGCTATAGACTTATTGCAGCAGATGGTTCTGGTATGAGATTACCCAGCTCTGGGGAAATTGTATCCGAGTTTGAACCAAATGGAACAACAGGCACCATTGGCAATTTGTTTGTTGATTTGTGTACTTCATTGATTTGCAGTGCTCGTCTTGCAGCTTGGAATATAGGTGAACAAACGTTGGCGGCAGAGCAATTACCCGAAGTTATCACTCAAATGCGTTTATTAAATCAAGAGAAATTATTATTTATCTATGATCGTCTTCAGTAAAATTCATTCAGCAGCATTATGATTTGGAAGTAGATTTTATTTTTCGCTTGCAAAAAAGAAATTATAGTAAGCTATGGGAACGCTGGCGAATTAGATTTTGATTTTATATTAGAAAATGAAAAGCTAAAAAATAAAATGAAAGGACAGAAAGTAAGAGTTATAGTGCTGACATTAGCCAACTGAGAAACAGAGTTTTTGACCGAGACTTTGGAGCAAAGCTTATGTGTTAAGGTGGCACATAGAGGAGTGCTATAAACGACTCAAAGTAGGAGCAGAGTTAGAGAATTTTTCTGGAGAGGCTGTATTACAAGAATTTTGGGCAAACTTGGTCATGTGCAATATATTATCGCTTCATATATGTGATGCACAAGGGCCTTGGAACCCAGATCAAATTACTGAGTATCGTTTAAATTTTTCAGTTTTATTTAGTGTAATGAGACAGAAACTCTATCAGGTACTTATTGCGCCAAAAAACTTTCAAGCCCTTTTTAAGTATACGTGCTAAAGTTAAAATCCGACCGGGACAGCCGCAATAAAGTAGATAAGCCTAAACGCCATCATGTCTTTAGGAGAGTTTGCTAATGAAAATTCTTAAGTTGACGTCATTGACTGTTCCGATTCGTTATATGACATAAGAGCATCATATATTTCATGCAATGTATTTGAGATGTTTTTTTCCATATGTTGATTAATATGCCCATATATTGTCGTCTCTTCCGAACACTCTGTATCTTTATGTATATGATTTTGTTGCTTTAATTCTTCTCTATCTACACTCTCTATTTGCTCTGACACTAGTATAACTACCTCATATTTTACATAACGAAATAAAAAAATTCTAACTGTAGTATGCTTATATAATCTACGAAGTCAATAGTTAAATTGAAAAGTTTCGGTTATAATTTACTTCATATAGAACATGCCCTTGAATTATGCTAAAAATTGCCATAGTAGGCCTACCAAATGCTGGAAAATCGACCCTATTCAACAGATTAGTAGGAAGAAAAGCAGCAGTAGTGAGTAACATTCCAGGAGTGACAAGGGATAGGCGAGAGGGAATGGGGAGAATTAGCGATTTGGAGTTTAAAGTTATAGATACAGGAGGATGGAACGACCAAACTAGTTTTTCACTGCAAGTTATTGAGCAAATAGAGTTTTCTTTATCCAGTTCAAACATAATTTTCTTTCTTGTTGACGCAAAAGTGCAAAATGAGCGAAATAAAGAGTTTGCAAAGTGGCTGAAGAGAAAAATAAATAAACCTGTGATACTGATAGCAAATAAATGCGAGAGTCATAAATCCGAAAATGTTGATTATTTGCAGTTTTTTGATTTTCTTGGCCCGGTGTATATCTCTGCCGAGCATAATCTTGGCATGGTTGATCTTTATGATGCATTAGCTGGTGTTATTGAAAATTTTAACGAGAACACTGAGTTACCTAACAATGAACTGAGTAGGCTGAGGATCGCGATCATCGGCCGTCCGAATGTTGGAAAATCAACTTTTTTAAATGGTTTACTTGCAGAAAACAGACTAATAACAAGTTCAGAGCCAGGTACCACACGTGATTCTGTGGATATTACATATGATCATGATGGAGAGTTAATTACTCTAATTGACACTGCCGGAATCCGCAGAAAGGCGAATGTTGTAGATGGCTTAGAATCAAGATTTGTTGAGAAAAGCATGGAATCAATCAAGCGCTCTCATGTGGTAGTTTTAATGCTAGACTCCCTAGTTGGTATTGAGCAGCAGGATTTATCAATTGGTGAAGCTGCAATTAAGGGAGGGAAAGGGATTATTGTTGTTTTAAATAAGTGGGATTTAATAGGTAAGGATGACAGAAGCAGGTTAATAAAATTTGTCAAACAACAGGAAGTAACCAGGTTATTCTTGGAAGTGCCAACTATAACAATTTCTGCGTTAAAAGGCATGCGCTGCGGTGATGTGATAGATAAGTGTCTTGAAGTGAGTGAATCCTTGAACAAGAAGATCAGCACTGCAAAACTGAATAAGTGGCTCATAGATGCTGTAGGAAAACATTCTCACCCTCTTGTAAAAGGCAAAGCAGTTAAAATGAAGTATATCGCTCAAATTGGTACTAAACCTCCAGCTTTTTCTTTGATATGTAACATACCTGAAAGTGTTGATGAAAGTTACAAACGCTATTTAATTAACGATCTCAGAAAAAATTTCTTTGCAGACGGTGTGCCAGTTAGATTGCTTTTGAAAAAAAATAAAAATCCCTATGTAAAATGAATACTCTGCTTTATACTTTCAGGGATAATTTACTTAAAGTTATGTGTAATAATTCCAGAATTCCTGCAATCTTTCTGCTGTCGAGTGCCGCTGCTCTAATTTTTGCATATGTGCTAGAATATTTTTTCAACATGCTGCCATGCAAGTTATGTACATACGAGCGAATAGTTTACTATATCGCCGGATTACTTGCAGTAGCGTGCATGCTTAAAGACAACAAAATTCTAATCTATGCAATGTTTTGCAGCTACCTCATAGGTGCAGTAATATCTTTTTATCATATAGGTCTTGAACTCCACTTATTTCATGATGTTTTAGGTTGTACAGAGCAAGCAAGTGGTAACGTTAGTATAGAAGAGCTCAGAAATAATCTACTAAATCCTAATTACTCTCCATCTTGTGACAGACCTCATTACGTTCTAGGTGTTTCCTTAGCAACATGGAATCTAATTTATCTCATAGTAGCTCTGTTCGTATCAGGTAAGGTGTATTGTGGAGAAAGAAAGAAATCTAAATAATTTAAGGTACAGCAACAATCAGTTCTTGCAACAGGCAATTAGAGTAGATCACGCTGGAGAATATGGAGCTATTTGCATTTATTCTGGTCAAAAATTTATTCTTAAGAAATCTTCTATAATCAATGAAATAATTGAAATGGAAGAGCAGGAAAAAAAGCATTTTCACTATTTTAATGAGAAAATCAAAGAGCAAAAAGTTCGTCCTACTGTTTTGTTGCCTGTTTGGCGTGTTTTAGGAGGGTCGCTTGGCGTTGCAACTGCCATTATGGGCAAAAAAGCTGCTATGGCTTGCACTGCTGCAGTTGAAGAAGTTATCGGGGAGCACTACAAAGAGCAAGTTTCACATTTAGAAGATGGGGAATTAAGAGAAACTATAAGTAAATTTCGCGACGAGGAGTTAGAGCACAAAGATATTGCAATTCAGCGCAATGCTGAAAGCGCATTTGGCTACAACATTTTATCATCATTCATAAAAACAGGCTGCAAAACTGCTATTTACTTGTCTAAGTTAATTTAACTAAGCAGCTTTCTTAAAGTGTTTTAAATGTTCTGATAACAACAGAAACCAGGAAGGAATTCAAGTGTAACAATTATTTTATAACTATATTTACATATCACCATTATTAATAAATAATTAGTATTTGTAAATTAAATACATCTAAAGTATAGACTGCAAAGGAGGCAAAAGTGCGTTTTAATTTAGAAGAGGGAAATGCTCTTATGTAATACCTGCCACAGGTTCACAACTGTACGAACATTCATTTTTGAAGGTAAATTGCACAGCAAATGGTGTCATTCCAGTCTGGAATCCAGAAATTTTGCTTATAACTGAGCTGATAAGCTAAAGGTAATTGTCTTACACTAAAACAAACGTTTTTAATTAAGTTGCATAGAACCAGTGTCTGGGCACTGGGATGACACCCCACTGGTGGTCCAAACTACAACGTTCGTACAGTTGTGGATTCCAGACTGGGATGACACCCTACTGATGGGCCCAAATCACAATGTTCGTACAGTTGTGGGTCAGGCTATAGGATGACAGAAGTTGACTTTATTAGCTATAGGTGGTATGACACTTAGTCAATTTAAGTAAGCAGATGATCTTAGCTACAAAAGTATTTTTTACCTCATTTGTTTTTGGGTTTATTCTTTTTCCCTATTTTATAAAGCTTCTAAAAAAAATAAGCAAAGATGGGCAACCAATTAGATCATGTGGACCAGAAAGTCATTTAATAACAAAAAAGAATGTACCACCTATGGGCGGAATAATAATACTGATTTCTTCTTTATTACCAATTTTACTCTGGGCTCAGTTAACACCAGAAATTTTGCTGCTGATATTGATAACTCTATTTTTTGCTCTACTTGGATTTATTGATGATTATTTAAAATTGAAGACAAATCACTATCGAGGTTTAAGTGCAAAAACCAAAATACTTATTCAGTTTATTGTTGCTCTGGTTGGTGTGTTTATACTTAAGCTATACTCTGCTGAAGGTTTTACAAAAACGTCCCTATTTAAAGGAGTAATAATAGATTTTGGCTATCTATATGTTCCGTTTGCTGCGTTTGTAATTGTCGGCTCTTCTAATGCTGTGAATCTCACAGATGGTTTGGATGGCCTTGCTGCAACTCAAGTTATCACTTCCTTTGCTTTTTTGGGGCTAATTGCATATATAACTCAGGCAGATATGAATATTACTTTATTCTGCATTGCATTTATAGGAGCTATTCTAAGTTTCTTGTGGTTTAACACACATCCAGCAAAAATATTTATGGGTGATGTTGGTAGCTTGTCGGTAGGTGCGGCTTTAGGGTTAACTAGTGTCCTAATTAAAAGAGAAATGCTTTTTGCCATTATTGGAATAATCTTTGTAATAGAGACTCTATCTGTTATTATTCAGATATCATATTTTAAATATACAAAGTTTAAATATGGAGAAGGAAAAAGAGTTTTTCTTATGGCACCAATACATCATCACTTTGAGAAGAAGGGATGGTCAGAAAATGCAATCGTTATGAAATTTTGGATAATTTCTATTATCTGTTCAGTTTTTACTATAACTTTCTTATTATAAAAACCTATGAAATACCCAGACTTTACATTAGAAAATAAATTATCAGGAGTGATAGCAGGAGTGGATGAAGTTGGAAGAGGTCCGCTAGCTGGTCCAGTAATATCCGCAGCCGTAGTGTTTATTGATAGAAATACAATTATTGATGGAATCAACGACTCGAAAAAGTTGACTCCTCAATGTAGGCAAGTCCTATATGAAAAAATAATATCCGTTGCAAAATTTGGTATAGGAATGGCAAGCGTAGAAGAGATAAATTCATACAATATCTTGCAAGCAACAAAACTTTCAATGAAACGTGCGTTGATAGACTTGGACCTAGAGTTAGATTATGTGCTAGTTGATGGTAATCAACCACCTGAAGTGAAATGGCAAGTGAAATCCATAGTAAATGGTGATAATTTGAGTACATCAATTGCAGCAGCTTCAATCGTTGCAAAAGTTACGAGAGATCGGCTTATGCAAGAATTGCACAATAAGCATCCTGAATATAATTGGTATAAAAATAAAGGATATGGGACAAAAGAGCACCTTAACGCTATTGGCCTTTATGGAATTACAGAACATCATAGAAAAAATTTTGCACCCATATCTCGGGCATTATAGCCTTTAGATAGTAATCACTTACCTTTTTTGAAAGGCATGTTTTCATTAAATAGGCAAACTGTACTCGATCCATTCCTTAAGGTAAACACTGAACTTACCCTTTCGATTATCAGATAGTTGTCAACTGTACGGCAATTTACTAAAGACTCATATCCTGCAGAATCAACCATAAAAACTGCCGGGAAATCAGAGTTTATTTTATTGAATTGTAGATATGTAAATTTTCCATCATCAAAAACCTTGATTGGTATTATTGACTGACTGCCTTTAACGTGCGAGATGGAATAATTAAAATTTAAACCCTTCTTTACAACTTCAATATCGTTTATATCAGGAATAATGGTATGACTAGCTTGTTCGAGGATATCACCGTTATTTGTTGTGTAAATCTCATCACTGCTAAATAGTGGATAAAGAAACCTTACTTCATATGCTAATCTTGGATCATCTAGTCCAGTTGCTTCTTCAGCATGAAGTTCAAAGTAATAAACTCTTTTATTGGTAATTATAGTTGCGTTAGTATCGGCAATATCATCTATAGGCTTAATAAACAATCTGTTACCTTGAGGAAGGAGTTGCCAACCAGTTGAATCACCCATTGAAAGGTTTTGTATTACCTCCCCTGGTTCAAACAATATACTGGACTGATAACCATAAAAACCCGTATACTTATGTATAGCCTGTGGGTTATAATTTATTACCTTTATGTGATTATCTCCAGCTATTGAACGTGGCTCCTGTTTTGCAAGTGCATCACTACCACAGAGGAACAATAGTACGGCAAACAGTAAACCAATCATAATATCAAAATGAATTAATCTTCATTTTATCATTAATAGACATGCACTGCAACTGTTAAGGCACTTTCTATACTATAAACCCCAAAGCAAGCGGTAGAAAAGGCAAGAAATAAGGCAAACTCCTTAAATACTTTAGAACTACAGGAGGCTTCACCTGAACGGGTACACTTGGAATCCTGCCATTTTCACTTCGTAAACATACCAAGAATTCTGTCCATTATTCCACCCATGTTTGCTTCAGCTTGAGTATACTCTATTTTACCACCATGCAAGATTAGTTTAATATCTGATCCAGGTGATATATTAACAAATTTACTGCCAACAACTCCACTGCTAGTGATCAGAGCTGAACTATCAATTGGCAATTTTATGTCTTTGCTTATACACATATCGATTCGTGCTACGTAGGTAGCTTTGTCAAGTGATACACCAGTTATGCTTCCAACATCTACACCAGAGATCTTGACACTATCACCAACTCCTATACCGTTAGCGTTAGCAAAAAGACCATATATTTTATAGCAATCCTTATAGTTTTTCTTTATGTAAGATAGCTTATCAATAGCAAAGAAAATCAGAAAAATAGTAAAAATTAATACAAATAATCCAGCGGTTATTTCAAGTATATTTGACCTTCGCATCTTTAGTTATCAGGACTCCAGCTTTTATAGTAATTTTTCACTTTTTGGTTTGGATAGTATGCATCTTTTGTACCCGTTAAATTAGGAGTATGTTTTACTTTTCTTTTTTTATTATTAACTGGTACTACATTATCAGTATAGTGAAGCCATATATGCCATTCCGGAGGCACTGTTGTAGGCTCAGAAACACTGCTATACATAACCCACCTTTTTCCTTTACTTGATTCATAGTAAGAATTTCCATTTTCATCTCTTCCTACAAATTTATCTTCTCTTCGTAATAGGCGTTTTATTGCATTACAAATTTTAGATAACATAAGGGTATTAAAACAAAAAGTATTATATATACTAATACTTTAACGATATATTAACAACAATTTAATGCAATTACCAATTTTACAAGTTATTATCCCAATAATTGCATCAATGTTTTGCTTTCTTGCCAAGAAACACAAGGTATCTTGGTTTATTTCTTTTATTGCAACAACAATCACTCTTATCATTTCATCAATACTACTCATTAAAACATATAAAGGCGAAATTATAACTTATCACCTTGGGGATTGGGCTCCCCCGTACGGCATAGAGTTAAGAATCGACGTGTTGAACTCCTTGATTCTAACTTTGGTGAATTTTATAGCGCTGATTAGCGTGCTTTATAGCTTTTATATTAACGAAAAAGAAATTAGCAAAAACAAAATCACTGGTTTTTACTCTCTATTTCTACTGTGCTTAAGCGGACTGTTCGGGATTCTAGTAACAAACGACATATTTAACCTTTACGTTTTCTTGGAAATTTCATCTCTTTCTTCTTATGTATTAGTTTCAATGGGAAGGGATAAAAAAGCCTTGGTTGCAGCATTTGAATATCTAATTAGTGGCACTATAGGGGCAACGTTTTACTTGTTTGGCATCGGGCTCTTGTATTCAATGACTGGAACACTCAATATGTCTGACATGGCTGAAAGAATAGTTCCATTATACGATAACAACATCATAAAACTTGGCACATTGTTCATTTTTGTTGGTCTCTCAATTAAAATGGCACTGTTTCCATTAAGCAGGTGGCTGGTTAATGCATATAGTGAGGCGCCAAGTTTCATTAGCATATTCTTTTCAGGCACAGTAACTAAAGTGATGATATATGTTTTCATCAGAATCTTTTATACTGTTTTTCATCAAAATTTTTTCTTATTTAAGCCGCTACTGGACAATGTGATAATTATCCTCGCACTTTGCGCTATTGTATTTGGGTCGATATTTGCAATAACTGCAAAAGACATAAAAAGACTGTTTGCTCACTCTAGTATTAGCCAAATTGGTTATATAATTTTAGCACTGAGTTTTAACTCAAAAACAGGTGTATTTGCAGCAATTCTTCACATAGTAAACCACAGCATAATAAAAACATCTTTATTCATGGCTGCAGGATGTATTTCTTACAAATTTGATACAACAAAAATAGAGAATTTATCGGGACTCAAGAAATCAATGCCTTATACAGCACTTGCGTTCACTCTACTAAGTTGTGCATTAATCGGTGTGCCTTTAACAAATGGCTTTGTAAGCAAGTGGTATATAATGAAAGCAATTATCGAATCTCATGCGTGGATTTCCCTTGTAACATTTGCTGCTGGCTCTTTCCTTGCATTGATATATATGTGGAAGATGGTAGAAAAAATGTATTTTGAAAATAGTGCAGCATCAAGCGCTGGAATGACACTAGGCAAAATTAACGATGTGCCATTTCCTATGCTTTTCTGTCTATTGTTTATGGCAGCTTTAACAGTAGTAACTGGAATATATAGCACTCCAATTCGGTTAGTAGTTGAGAAGTTGGTTTTTTGATTTTTATCTTTGTTTCATATTTTACTATACTTTAAGGTTATAAGTGTGGATAGGCTGAAGAAGATTCATTGGTTATTAATCATTAACGTGATAGCGCTGTTTTGCGTTGGCATTGCTGTTCAATACTCTTCTGCTGGAGGAAAGTGGGTGCCATTTGCGATTCACCAACTGGTCATATTCTCCTTCTTTTTCCTACTCGCTATAGCTATGTCATTCATAGAGCTAGATTTTTATTTGAAGCACGCCTACTTTTTTCATATAGCAGCAGTGATTTCGCTATTAGTAGTGAATTTTTTTGGCTCACACATAATGGGTGCAACAAGGTGGATAAGAATTGGATCAATTAGTTTGCAACCATCAGAATTTGCAAAAGTAGGCTTAATACTTGCGCTTGCTCGCTATTTTGATAAGCAGAGTGTATATAAAATGATGGAATTTAAAAGATTGCTTAAGGCACTTATAATTATTTTCTTACCCGTGTTCTTGGTGTTAAAGCAACCTAATTTAGGCACAGCTGTGATAATGTTATTTATAGGGATATCAATTATATTCACAGCAATAATAAAAAGATCTCATTCGGTAATATGTGGAACGCTTGGCATTTTTGCAGTACCGGCTATTTGGCCTTTTTTACGTCCTTATCACAAGCAAAGGATATTGTCGTTTTTGGATTCATCAGTGGATCCACTTGGAATAGGTTATAATGCGCAGCAATCTCAGATAGCTATTGGTTCAGGAGGTTTGCTTGGTAAGGGCTTTGTTAACGGAAGTCAAACTCAACTTGGATTTTTGCCGGAGAAACGTACAGATTTTGCTTTTGCAGTGTTGAGTGAGGAATGGGGATTTTTAGGTAGCATGGCTTTAATTTTGCTTTATACCTCATTACTTGGCATAATTTTCTCTATCGCTTATAGGTCGAAAAATTATTTTTCTAAGTCGGTATCTATCGGCATTTTCGCCTTTTTTAGTGCTCATTTCTTTATAAACATCGGAATGACAATGGGCCTCTTACCTGTGATAGGCGACCCATTGCCATTTCTGTCCTATGGAGGAAGTACAACTGCTGCAAGCTTAATATGCATAGGATTATTGCTGGCAATAAAAGCAGATGAACAACAAAATGCTTGTATTTTACCTATGCTAAAGTAAAATTAAATTTTACTTAATAGTTTTTATGCTAGATGAAATGCGTGAGGAATGTGGGGTATTTGGCATAAGTTGCAACCAAAGTGCTGCTTTTAACTCTATACTTGCTCTCCACGCTTTGCAGCATAGAGGTCAAGAGTCTTTTGGCGTAGTAACCAGTAACAACGATAAGCTGCACTCTTATCACTTTCAAGGTCAAGTGAGCAGCGTATTTGATGATATAGATGAAATAAAGAAATCCTTACCTGGAGATTGTGCAATAGGTCATGTTCGATACTCAACAAGTGGTAATAAATTTGGAGTGCAGCCCATGTTTAGCAAAAGTGGCAAATTTGGGGATTTCGCCATAGCACATAATGGTAATTTAATTAATATTTCTCCGATACGCGAACAATTGATTAAACAAGAGTGCGTTTTTCAGTCAGATATTGATACAGAAGTAGTAGTGCATCTGACAGCAAGCGGTGAAAAAGATAGCTTTTTAGAGAGTTTTATATATGCATTAAAGCAAATACAAGGTGCTTATTCTTTTGTTGCAATCAATCAAGAAGTAGTTATTGGAGTACGTGATTCATCTGGAATCAGGCCTCTTGTTTTAGGAAAGTTAAACGGTTCTTACGTTCTTGCATCTGAAACTTGTGCTCTTGATATAATAAATGCAGAGTTTGTTAGAGAAATAGAACCAGGCGAATTAGTTACCATCAGTTCGGGTAGTAAGCTAGCCTCAATGTTTCCTTTCCCACAGCAAAAATCAAGTTTTTGTATTTTTGAATACGTTTATTTTTCAAGACCAGACAGCATAATGGAGAATAGGTCTATATACGATACAAGAAAAGAAATAGGAAGAATACTTGCAGAAGAGAGCCCACCAAAAAACAATGTAGATATGGTTGTACCAATACCTGATTCTGGAATACCTGCAGCTATTGGATATGCAAAGCATTCAGGATTACCTATGGAACTGGGAATAATTCGTAATCATTACATAGGAAGAACTTTTATACAACCAACCGCTGAAGTACGTAAAGTTAGAATAAAATTAAAATTCAATGCTAATAAGCACACTTTGAAAGGTAAAAACATAATTTTAATAGATGATAGTATAGTGCGTGGTAGTACGTTAACAAATATAATAGTTATGCTAAAGGATGCAGGAGTAAAAGAGATTCACCTCAAAATTTCAAGCCCACCAATTAAGCATTCTTGTTTTTATGGAATAGATACGCCAGAGTGCAAAGATTTAATTGCTGCAAATAAATCTGTAGAGGAAATTAAGGAAGTTATAGGAGTAGATAGCCTAGCCTTCTTGAGTATTGATGGACTATATCAGGCTGTTAAAGGAGAGGTGCGTAACAATGCTATACCACAATATTGTGATGCTTGTTTCACTGGTGATTATCCGATTGGCAAATAGTCTACGCAAGGTCTTAAGTTTAGAAAATCTTAAACCGCCAAAATTTCTCTTGGCCTTTACTAATTCCGATTCTCGGAGTGCAAATATAATCTGGTTTGAGGTGGGATTCATAAACACAAAATTCGTGGCTTATAGTAAGGTCCTGTTTGTTATGTTCTTTTGTAATATTTAATCTTTTGCACAATATTCCTGGTCCACCTAAATTTGCTTCAAGTGGTTCAATAAGCTTTAATCCCCGTATTAACACTGCTGCTGGGAACCCTTCTGCTTCTGTTACAATGTTTAAACAGTAGTACATTCCATATATAAAATATACGTACGAAAACCCCGGCACACCAAACATTACTGAGGTTCGATTAGTATAGCCTCTTGCCGCATGACAAGCTGGGTCATTCATTCCTATATAGGCTTCAACTTCGGTTATTATTCCACTAAAGTTAGAAAATTTGAGGACTTTTCCCAATAACTCTCCAGCTACAATTAAAGTTGACCGCTCATAGAAATTTCTTGGTAGTATTATGTTGCTCATTATAAGAGTATAAGTTACTTGCAGATGCAAGCAACTTATACTGAATTTTCACTACTTTACCTATTTTGAAGCAGCAGGAGCTTGATGCTTTTGTGATGCGCCGCTCAAGTCTTCTACATTTGTTGAATGATGCTCCAAAAATTTTACTTCTTCAGAGCTTTGTTGTAATTGTGTTTGTGGCAATTGTGATGCTAACACTTCATGTAAAGGCTTTGCTTCATATTGCCTTCCTACTTTTACTTCTTTATGTGCAGCTAATTGCTCCATAGTAACACCATTACCCTCAATAAGTTCTACGGAGCCATTATCATGAATATGAATATTAATTTTAATATTACATTCCTTTCCTTGAGCATTCCACTTTAAAGTCATTTGATATGACCCATTAGCCACTTCATAAATTCTTGCCCCATCCTTATCAATTTGGCAACGTACCCCCCTTGTTTTTTGGTCAGGTAGTAGCAACGTAACTGTCTTTACATCGTACTTTTTGCACATATTACCACTTAGAATATCATGCAAGTTTACTTCTTTTATATAATCGTTCAGCGCAATTCTTATGACAGGCTTAACACTGTTATCTATATTTTTAGTTTCTCTTAATTTTATAAGCTTTGCATCAATATTTTTAGATATCTCTTCTTCAATTTGTTTAGCAGCTTTGCCTACAATTTCCCGACCATGATATTTGGTCTCCTCAGCAGTATATCTATACATACCATCGCTATTCTTATGAACATGAGGTTTCACTATTACTTTATTAGTAGTATTAGTAGAAGGGTTGTTCTGATCTACAAAGAACCTCTTCCATGTTTCTTCATCATCAAGAGTGACGTACCTACATTTATCCTTATTCGGTATTGACCCAGATACGCTACCAGCAGCAATATTTTGATCAACAATCAAAGATACAGTTTCATTACTATCTAACATATATGCCTCCATTATCCTTAATACACAAATGTCAACATACGAGCATTATCTCAATTAGTCAATATAAATTATGACGTTTAATGTTGAAAGCTCAAATACTCCTTTGCTTGATCGGTTAGAACGCGCCCTCTTGGTGTGCGCTTTACAAAACTAATTTTGATTAAATAAGGTTCTACTGTTTCTTCAATATTGCCAACATCTTCGGATAGCGCAATAGATATGGTGTCAATTCCAACAGGGCCTGAAGTGTTGAATAAAAATCTTAGATAATTCATATCAAGTTTATTGAGTCCCATTTTATCTACACCCAATTTTAGTAATACAGAATCAGCGACTTCATAAGTGATTTTTTTATCATCTTTCACTTCAACAAAATCCCTTATTCTTCTGAGTAACCTCAAAGCAATTCTTGGAGTGCCGCGCGCACGGCAGGCAATTTCCCGTGCTGCATCCTCTTCAATTTCAGCAGAAAGAACTCTTGCGCCTCTTTTTATAATATTAACCAGCTCCTCAAAGGAATAAAACTCAAGATGCAAAGGAATGCCAAAACGATCTCTGAGTGGCGCAGAAAGTAATCCAAGCCGTGTTGTTGCTCCAATTAGCGTAAATGGTGGTAGATCTATCCTTAAAGTGCGAGTAGATGGACCTTCACCTACTAATATGTCCAAGCAAAAATCTTCCATAGCAGTATATAAAACTTCTTCGATGCTGCGATTTAATCTATGGATTTCGTCGATAAATAGAACATCTTTTGCATTTAAAGTGGTAAGCACTGCAGCCAAGTCCCCAGCTTTACTAAGTAAAGGACCAGAAGTTGCGCGAAAGCTAACTCTTAATTCTTTAGAAACAATTTGTGCTAAAGTTGTTTTGCCAAGCCCTGGAGGACCGTACAATAAGACGTGATCTAAAGCTTCAGTTCTCGTCTGTGCAGCGTTTATAAACACTTTTAAATTTTGTATTAAGTCTTTTTGCCCGACAAAATCATCAAGTTGCTCAGGCCTGATGTTAATATTGCGCACATCTTCAGTATATTCTTTACCGCACGATATTGATTTCATAATGTTAAGAGCTCCTTAAGCGCCATGCGAATAATGTCCTTAGTGTCCAGGTTTGACGATTCGTCTTGTATTTTTTTTATCGTATCATAAGCTTTCATTTTTTCATACCCAAGATTGATCAATGCTGAAAGGGCATCTTCATTAATTGGATTAAAGTTATTGTTATTTATTTCTAGTTTACTTACTTTGCCACTCAATTCAGTGATGATTCGATTTATGAGTTTCAAGCCAAGTCCACTCATCTTGAGTGTTACTTTATCTTCATTCATAATTGCCAAAAATAGCTGTTCTGGAGTTAATTTACTCAAAATTGACATTGCAGTTTTATAGCTAACACCGCTTACTTTAACTAGCAACCTCAAGCACTGCTGTTCTTCTTTGCTTATAAAACCATATAGCTGAGTAGTGTTTTCTCTGTTATTTGCATAGGTTTCGATAAGTAATTTGATTCTACTTCCAATTGCACAAGCACTTAAAGTTTTGGCTGAAAGATACACCATATAGCCAACATCATTCACATTCAAGATTATGTGATCGCTGCGCACTTCATCAACTATTCCACTTAGATTTCCTATCATTTTTAGTACTATATAGGGTTCAGTTTAAATACTCCTGGATCTTAGGTCAAGCAAACGAACATTATAACAGGGAAACGTGGCTAAAAAACCACTTGACACCCTTCGCCAGCCCCCTTATCATAAAACTGAAGCTATTTATTTATCTTCTCTGTACAGATTAAATGACAAAAAAACTCAACGTATTTGGCGTCTCATGTTTAATTTTTTGCACTATGTGTACCTTATGTCTTCACACAATATTTCTAGCTATATAAGCTAAAACGCGCTTATAAAGCGTTTAAGACAGTATAGAACGCCGATTTGCAGGATTAGAGAGTGACAACTAGCTAACACGGGGTTTCTTTTGCCTTTTTTTCTGTTTAGTAAATTTCTTAATGTTTATAATTTAGATTAGTTGCGGCTTAAAAGCAACTAAATCGCGGTTATTAAGCGTTTAGAATAAAAAAACGCCATACTTGAAAGTATAATGTAAGTAATTAGCCAACCACGGGGCTTCTTTTGCCTTTTTTTTTATTTGGTAAATTTCTTAATATTTATGGCTAAACGACAATCGTCATCCCGCTACTCGTTAGCGGGATCTATGCTAAGAGATACCGCGAATGAATCGCGCGGTATGACGGTCTGCGGCGGCATGACGATAAGGTTTATACCTTGTCATCCCAGTGCCCAGACACTGGGATCCAGCCTTTTCATAATCATCAAAACGTTGTATTTTAACATAAAACGGCTACTTTTATACTTAGAGGTTGTCCACAAACCAAGGAATACGTAGTATATAAAGAAAGAATATTGAGGTAAGAGATGAGGAAAAAATATCCAACAGATTTAAGTAAAAGGGAATGGGCAAGAATAGAAAAACACTTCAGAGTATCGTACAAGAAAGGAGGAAGGCCACCAAAATACAGTAAGTGTGAGATAGTAAATGCAATTCTTTATATACTGCGCACAGGATGTCAATGGCGCTATTTACCACACGATTTTCCGCCGTGGAAGGCTGTGCATGAACAGTTTAGAAGATGGAAAAAGCAGGGAATTTTTGAGAAAATGAACTATGATATCACTAAATATAGTAGGTCAAAAATGGGAAGCCGAGCGCATGCATAGTGGACAGTCAATCGGTAAAAACCACGGAAAAAGGGGGGTTAAAGGTTATGATGGTGCGAAAAAGGTAAAGGGGAGAAAAAGACATATAATCACAGATACTCAAGGATTTGTGCTTGGTTGCTATGTAGGAGCTGCAAGCGAAAATGACAGAGATGGGGTGAAGATGGCATTGGACAATATGAAGGAAAAATACAGCAATATTAAGAAAATGTGGGCTGATATGGGATACCAAGGAAAAGATTTAAAGGATTACGTAAAGAGAGAATATGGGATAGATATTGAAATTGTCAAAAGGCCTCCATGTAGGTTTTGGGTACATAAAGATACACCACTAGAACTATTGCCACAACGGGATCCTGGATTTTCAGTACAGCCGAGAAGGTGGGGTGCGACCCGAAAGTCGTGATTTTGTGGTGGTTAAATTCCATCTTCCCTAAACATCAGGGATAAAGTATGTCTCACATTTTAGAAAGTGGCAACTTCTGGGATGCAAGCATGAGACAAAAGCAGGTAATACCTAACCTTATGGTAAATCCCTGCGAACAGAGTTGGATAAGGTTACGAAAGGAACTTATGTTTGAATTGTCGTCAGCAGGAATATGCGAAATAAGGTTGATACGCATAGACCAAAATGGTAGAAGCGCAAAGAGGAATCAAGATCCTACCACTTGATTATGGATGTTCTCAGCTTCCGGCAAAAAGTAAGAACCTAAGTCCAACATGAAACAAAATCATGGAACGGAGTAACCGCATAGATGCTCTTATATTTATTTAGATATAAGCAGGTAGCCAACCGTAAGCTTCTATGTGGAAGGATTGTTTAAGAAGCTAACGCCCAAAGTAATATTTGGGATATGCAGACGTAAACACTGTAATTTGGAAGGTAAAGTTATGAGTAGTAGTGAATATGTTATGAGCCAACAAAATGTTAGGTATGAATGGAATGAAATTTCTTGGCGTAAGCTGGAGAAATCTTCATTTAAGCTACAAAAACGAATTTACCAAGCTTCTAAATGTAATGATATCAAAAAGATGCATAATCTTCAGAGATTATTACTCAAATCAACAAGTGCAAGAATGCTCGCAGTTAGAAGAGTAACACAGGACAATAGAGGGAAAAAAACTGCAGGTATTGATGGGAAAGCCAATCTCGACCAAAAAGAAAGAATGCAATTAGCAAATTCTATGGATTTAAGAGGAAGAGCAAAACCATCAAGACGAGTCTGGATACCAAAACCTGGCAAGCCATTGGAGCGTCGTCCCCTTGGTATTCCCACTATATCGTGTCGAGCAAAACAAACACTTGTAAAAATGGCGTTGGAACCTGAATGGGAAGCAAAATTTGAGCCGAACACTTATGGTTTTAGACCTGGTAGATCTTGTCACGATGCTATGAAGGCCATATTCAATGCACTAAGTCAGAAAACAGCATATTGTTTAGATGCTGATATTTCAGGGTGTTTCGATAATATTAAACACTATGCATTGCTTGAAAAACTCAATACCACACCAACATTAAGAAAAACAATAAAAGGATGGTTGAGAGCAGGAGTAATAGAAAATAGAATTTTCCAGCCAACTAAGAGTGGTACAATTCAAGGAGGAACTATCTCTCCATTATTGGCTTGTATAGCATTACACGGTATGGAACAATATATTAAAGAAGCATTAAAAAGTGAACTTTTTCTATATAGAAGAAGAAAGTATGGTACAGCATCGCAGCAACGGGCACAACAAGCTCTTAGTATAATTTTTTATGCTGATGATTTTGTTGTTATACATGAGAGTGAGGAGATCCTTATTAAGGCAAAGGTACTAATCGAAGAATGGTTAAAAATCATTGGATTAGAACTAAAACCTTCAAAAACAAGGATTTCCCATACTTTAGAAGGGGATAAACCAGGATTTGATTTTCTTGGATTTTCAATAAGACACTACCTAACAAGAAATAATAAGAAAGGTTACAAGTTATTAATCAAACCAAGTCGTGAATCTATAAAACAGCATAATTTCATTATCAAACATAAGATTAGAAAATTGAGGGGAGCAACACAAGAAATAGTAATTAAAGTACTTAATCCAATTATTAGAGGATGGAGTCAATATTACTCTTGTGTAGTTTCAAGTGAAACATTTAATCTTATCGACAGTGTAATGTTCAGAAAACTTTGGAAGTGGGCGTTATATAAACACCCAAACAAAGGAAAATGCTGGATCAAAAGAAAGTACTTCAAGAAGTATGGTAATGATAATTGGCGATTTATGACAAGTAACGAAGTGAATCTTATAAGACACGGAGATCATGTTATTAAGCGACATATCAAAGTGAAAGGAACCAAATCTCCATAAGATGGTGATTGGGTTTACTGGGGGAATCGTCTTAATAGAATACTAGATAAATCACCGAGAGTAATAAAGCTGTTGAAGTTACAACAAGGCAAATGTGATCAATGTCAACTTTGGTTCAAGAGTGATGATATTCTAGAAATACACCATAAAGACCAAAATAGGAAAAATAATATGATCAAAAATTTATTATTATTACATGGACATTGTCACGATATTTTACACAGGAAGTGTGCATGACAAGCACCAAATTGCAGAGGAGCCGTATGACGGTAACCTGTCACGTACGGTTCTGCAGTCGAGTGGGGAGAGGTGACTTTCTCCACTTAGATAACTGGTAGAGAGGACTTTTGCTTGGATCAATAGAAATAGAAGGCTATCAAAGGAGTACGATTTATAGCTCTTTTCATAGAAGTCCGGATGTGATAAGGATAGATAATGATAAGGAGGTTGAATGCCAGCAGCATATAGTTATGATTTAAGAAAAAAAGCAATGGAGGCGCTAGACGAAGGAGAAAGCAGAGAAGCAGTGGCAGCAAGATTTAAGATTGGACGAACTACTTTATGGGAGTGGCAGCACTGTAGGCTTGACCATAAATTATGTTAAGATAGAAAATGACTATTTTAGATAGAGCTTGATGTAATGCAGTGCGATACAAAATAACGGTAGAATATAATGGTAGTAATTTCTCTGGTTGGCAAAAACAGCAACACTCTGCTAACTCAATCCAGGAGAAGATAGAAAATGCTATATTTAATTTTAGTGGTGAGAAAGTTATAGCTCTTTCGATAAAAGTCCGGATGTGATAGGATAAGGATAGATGATGATAAGGAGGTTGAATGCCAGCAGCATATAGTTATGATTTAAGAAAAAAAGCAATGGAAGCGCTAGACGAAGGAGAAAGCAGAGAAACAGTGGCAGCAAGATTTAAGATTGGACGAACTACTTTATGGGAGTGGCAGCAAAGAAGAAAAGAAACAGGAGACTTTCAATCAAAAAAACTTGGAAATGGGGGTTACAATCACAAAATTACCGACTGGGATACCTTTGCCAAATTTGCCAGAGAACACGGAGGAAAGACTCTATCGGAAATGGCTAAACTTTGGAACAACGTTAGTATCCAAACGATCTATCGAGCCCTTAAAAAAATTGGATTTACGCGCAAAAAAAGACATATGGATACAAGGAAAGAAACGAAGAAAAACGTGCTGAATTTTTGAAAATTATAGCGACAAAAGAACCTAAAAACTTAGTGTATATAGATGAGTCTGGCATTGATAACACCGAAGACTACCCCTACGGATATTGCCAGAAAGGACGGCGGTTTTATGCCTTAAAATCTGGAAAGAAAACTCAACGAATCAGTATGGTTGCAGCCTTAAGTGGAAGAAAGATAGTTGTTCCGTTAACCTTTGAAGGCCACTGTAATATGGATGTTTTTAATGGATGGTTTGAGCAATTTTTGACACCGATCTTGGAACCTGGACAGACTGTCATTCTTGACAATGCTACTTTTCATAAGTCTGATAAGATTATCGAGCTTGCTAAAGGGGTTGGTGCAGAAATTTTGTATCTGCCGCCTTATTCTCCAGATTTCAACAAAATTGAGCATCATTGGTTTGCTATAAAAAACAGAGCCAGGAAAAACATTCCTCTATTCGAATCCTTTCTTCGTGCTGTTGATTCTGCCTTCCTATGACCTGTTTGGACTATTATGAGAAATGCTATACTTACAACATCTACTGAAAGTTTCATATATCTGGCTATGAGTAAAGTTATGTTAAGTAGGGAATATGCTTGATTTACTGGTTTGTGGACAACCTCTAAGCTATGGGAACGCTGGCGAATTAGATTTTGATTTTATATTAGAAAATGAAAAGCTAAAAAATAAAATGAAAGGACAGAAAGTAAGAGTTATAGTGCTGACATTAGCCAACTGAGAAACAGAGTTTTTGACCGAGACTTTGGAGCAAAGCTTATGTGTTAAGGTGACACATAGAGGAGTGCTATAAACGACTCAAAGTAGGAGCAGAGTTAGAGAATTTTTCTGGAGAGGCTGTATTACAAGAATTTTGGGCAAACTTGGTCATGTGCAATATATTATCGCTTCATATGTGTGATGCACAAGGGCCTTGGAACCCAGATCAAATTACTGAGTATCGTTTAAATTTTTCAGTTTTATTTGGTGTAATGAGGCAGAAACTCTATCAGGTACTTATTGCGCCAAAAAACTTTCAAGCCCTTTTTAAGTATACGCGCTAAAGTTAAAATCCGACCGGGACAGCCGCAATAAAGTAGATAAGCCTAAACGCCATCATGTCTTTAGGAGAGTTTGCTAATGAAAGTTCTTAAGTTGACGCCATTGGCTGAACGGATACGGAATGACACCATCCTTTTTTCTGGATTCCAGACTGGAATGACACCTCTGGACACTTCCGTCGTAAAGGAACCAGTGTCAGCTACTCGGATGACACCTTTTTTCTACTTAGTTTGGGTTATGCAAGAAGTCTAATGAAGTGAAAATAAATTTATTTACCAAAATAGAGTTGCCTTGGTCTACAGATCTTAGTTTCTTTATCATTTATCATTTCATACCACTGAGTAACCCAACCAGTGGTTCTTGCAAGTGCAAAAATAGGCGTGAACATATTTGAGGGGATATCAATAGCATTCATTATTATACCTGAGTAAAAATCAACATTTGGATATAACTTACGCACGATAAAATATTCATCCTTTAAAGCTATTTCTTCAAGTTTTTTTGCAATTTTAAGCAGTTCATTATTTTGTTCTAGTTTACTTAGAACCTCATGGCAAGCGCCTTTCAATATACGCGCGCGCGGATCATAATTTTTATAAACACGATGTCCAAATCCCATCAATTTAAATGGATCTTTATCATCTTTAGCTTTTTCGATGAATTTATCTATATCTTCACTTTGCTCTATCTCTTTTAGCATATTTATAACTGCCTCATTAGCTCCACCATGTGCTGGTCCCCAAAGTGTAGCAACTCCTGCAGAGAGGCTTGCAAACAGATTAGAACCAGCCGATCCCACCAATCTGACAGCCGCCGTAGAAGCATTCTGTTCATGATCAGCATGGAGAGTAAATATTTTATCCAGAGCTTTTGCAAAAAGGGCGCTTTTATCATTATCAACAGCATCGCCAAATATCATCTTTAAGAAATTTTCACTGTAACTTAATTCATTGTTAGCATTTATGAATTCCTGATTGTTGATATGCCTATAAATCATTGCAATAATTGTGGAAACTTGCGCTATTGCAGAAATTCCAAAATCTAGGTCTTCACCATTGACATTGTTGCCATGCTTTTCATGATAAGATGCTGACAAACTTGCAAAACATGCAACTAAGATTGACATAGGGTGAGCAGTTTTTGGAAATGCTTTAATTACATTTGTAACTTGCTCTGATACTTTGGATGATTCTTGTATTTTGAGAAGAAATTTTTTGTGTTGCTCTGAACTGGGTAATTCACCATAGAGCAATAAATAAATCACAGCAGTAAAATTATTATTCTCTGCCAAATCAGCTATATTATGTCCCCTATATTTAAGAACTCCTTCATCTCCATCAATGAATGTAATTGTAGAAGAGCATGAAGCTGTAGAAACAAACCCTGGATCGTAAGTGAATAATCCTGTCATCTTATATAAATCCTTGATATTTAACACATCAGGACCTGTTGTTCCGCTTAATACAGGTAGCTCGATTTTTAATCCATTACTTAGTTCTAATAGCACTTTTTTATCCATCACTTAAGCTACTTAAATTTTATACAGAATATACAAACTGAGGAGTATATATTAATACAGTTAACTTTACATTAACCGTATTAAGCGGTCATCAATGCTTTTACTTTTGCATTTAAGCGACTTATTTTACGCGCAGCAGTATTCCTATGAATAACACCTTTATTCACACACTTGTGTAAATTAGATTCAGCATTCCGAAATGCCAGAACAACATTTTCTTTGTCGCCAGACTTGATTATATCAACCAATTTTCTAATAGAGGTGCGAGTTTTACTTTTCCGCATCTTATTTATTAAAGTGCGCTTTGCTATTACCTCTATCATTTTTTTAGCACTCTTATGATTTGCCATATATTAATACCTAAAATACTGTACTTTTCTTTTAATTATAAAGTTTTTTTGTTAATTTGCAATATCAGTTTTTCCTATGGTTAATCTACTGCTTCTCTCTTCAATAATTTTTTCTAAACTTTGCAAGAATTCATTTTTGTTTAACCCAGGATATATTGGGGGCAATATTTCTATTACTGCCTTTCCGGGATTCTTTCTCAGAGAAAGTATGCTTTTTGGCCAAAACAAACCAGTGTTTAAAGCAACCGGTAACACAGGAACAGATAATACGCTATATAAAGCAGCAATACCTGGTTGATATTTTATATTTTGGTTTATAGTTGTTCTTGTACCTTCAGGAAATATTATTATGCTTCTATTTTCTTTTATACGCATTTTTGCTAGTTTGATTATATGGCGTATAGAACTGATACCATCTGAACGGTTAATAAAAATCATTTTCAGCGCTATAAGATGCAAACCAATGAATGGAATCCATTTCAATTCACGTTTTAAAATAAAAACCGCTTTTCTAAATAGTAGTATAAAAATAAATGTTTCAAATGGAGATTGGTGTTTAGATGCAATGATAAAAGGTTGCTTAGGGATGTTTTCCATTCCCCTCACTTCATATTTAATGCCACATAATAAACGCAGCATGAATAATACAACTCTCACCGAACAGACGAGGAAAATGGTTATTACACACTCAGAAAAGAAAATTACAGGGAGAGTAATGAAAGTATAGAATACCTCCCATAATATAAGAAAGAAATTAAACAATAAACTTGAAATCACAAACTCACATAAATTTATTTAAATTTAACTTTATTACAAATTAAAAACAATAAATTTAATTATTGATCATCTGAGTAATAGGATGCGAATCAGCTAATTTGTCCTTTAACTTTTCGTTAGCAATATGAGTATATATTTGTGTTGTAGAAAGGTTAGTATGGCCAAGAACTTTCTGTATCAACACAATATTTGCTCCGCTATTTAGTAGATGGGTAGCAAAAGAATGCCTAATCACGTGTGGAGAGATCTTATTTTCATCAATATTGCATTTTCTTGCCAACTCCTTCATTAATTGACCGACCCTCTGCCTTGTAATTGGTTTATTAGGTTTATCACCTGGGAATAGCCAATCGGATTCCTTTTCTTTAGAGATCAGATTATCACGAACTGATAAATAATTTCTAAGGCTCTGCAATGCTTGTTCATTAAAAAGAATTTGCCTCTCTCTACCACTTTTTCCTTTTATTATTATATAGCATTCTTTGTTATTACTGTTTATTAAATGTGACACTTCACATAATTTCATACTAATTAGTTCAGAAACACGCATTCCAGAAGAGTAAAGGATATCTAAAATCGCACATAGCCTTTTACTGCTTATCTCTTTATTCGATTCGCTTGCTGATTTTCTCACTGTGTCCATTAGCAAAAATATTTCTTCGACACTTAAATACTTAGGCAAAGGACGAGAAACTTTTGGATTCTTTAATTCAGCATCATTAGCCGGCGCTGGATTAAAATCTATTATTCCGTCATTAAATAGACACTTGTAAAAATTTTTCATAGCGGATATTTTTCTTGATATAGAGCTACTTTTATATTTTTTTTGTGTACATAAAGATTTCACATAATCTTTAATATTGGTTTTGTTTACACCAACCAAGGTAGTGCCGCTTTCCAATAAAAATTCTTCAAACTGGTGTAAATCCGAACGATAACTTTCCAGAGTATTTTGTGCAGCGGACCTCTCTGAAGCTAAAGCATCTATGTAATATGTTATGTAAAGATTTTCTTTTTTATTTTGCGACTGTTTATTTTTCATTATCAGTTCCTATATTTATTTCTTTGGCTATAATTTGATTAGAAGTGTTCCCTGTGTTTCTTATGAGAAAATATGAGACAAATAAAGCATTTATCAATAGAGTGAACATCACAAACTTTTGCTTTAACCTTTTTCTTAAATTTAATCTTACTCTTATCATAGTTAAATTATAACGTTAAATTTATAAAAAACACCTTATAAAGTGAGCTCTACTATAAATATAGAATACTTCTTAGCTGTATCTATCTATATTTATTATAACATAACATTGATTATAATTCTAACATGGACAGATAGAGATTCCAATTACGTTAGTGTTATGGGTGTTAATAAATTTTTAATATACACCTTTACAAAAGAAGAAATCAAATGGCATCTTTTTTTAATAAAGTGCTAATAAAAGGAACGGTCACATTTGACCCTATAGATTCATTATCTATCTTTTCTATAATTTTATCAATGCTATAGAAAGAACGTTCTATTCTTGCTAAAATATAATTAATCACTTTTAAATCAATTTTTAACTGTTTATCTGAAAATCGTTTTATTAGCATAATTCTTAATAATTCCTCGCTTGCAGGCAAAATTTTTACGCTGATAGTTGATAATATTCGAGAACTTAAATCTCTTAGTTTGAAGTTAAGCTTTTTTGGTGAAATTGAAGAAGTGATTAGCAGCCTCTTGTCGTTTTCTTTCATGTAATTGTAACAATGTAATAACATTGCTTCATCTTTAATGTTTTGTACGTCTTCTAAAATAAAAGCATCGCTATACCTAATCTCGCTTACGAAGTTATTCACATTGATAAAGATTGCATCGTTTATTGATTGCCAAATATGAGCAAGATGAGTTTTACCGGAGCTTTTAGGTCCAAAAAGAATCAGACATTTCCAAGATAAATCATTAACTACCGAATTATATACGTGCTTATTTTCATCTAAGATGATGTAATTTTGCCGGCTATAATCAGCTTGATTGTTGTTAAATAAATTTAATTGCACGTTGAACCTCTTACGTAACCTCTTTCTGGTAGTAATTTTTGCGCAGAAATTTACTTACGCTCCTCAAATGTGTCAGGTATTCTGGGCTCATTTCTCCTCTTACCATAAATTGATTATGCAAAAGGTCTGTTAGCCGTTTTTATAAAGCTCACTTTTAAAATATTTATTGATTGCATATTCTACTGATACATTGAACATTGCTATTATTGGAATAAAAAGTAATATACCTGTAAATCCAAAATATGAAGCGCATATAGTAATTCCCAGAATAATTACAGTTGGATGTATATGAACTTTTTTTCCTATTAATAAAGGAACTAATATGTTTGAATCTATTAATTGCCCAACACCAAATAATAGCAAAACAGCAGCACTTTCAAACCATCCACTAAATTGAGTGATAGCGCTCAAAAACCCAATAATGGTATATAATAATGGCCCTACGTAAGGTATGAACGTTAACATTCCTGATAAAATTCCAATAACAATAGAGTGTTCCAATCCGATTATGCTCAGGCTCACAGAGTAAAAGACCATCATGACAATACATACATTTACCTCCCCCTTTAGATAATTAGATATAATGAAATCCACTTTGAAAAAATAATCTGCAATTTTTCCCCTGTAAGGAATAGGGATTAATTTATTAGCTTTTTCTATAATTAAAGGCCAATCACGTAATATATAGAAAAACACTACAGGAGTAATCACCATTAATGATATCGTGTTAAAGCTTGAACTTAACACTTGGATTACAAAGTTACTAGCAATATCAAGAGCATTCATGAAATAAGATACATAGTTGCTGTAATTTTCTGCTAGATTTTTAGATAAGTGATCAAATAAGCTATCCTCGATTTTTATATTAAGAAATTCTAATACAGAGGGGATTACTTTAAGCTCTAATGAAGGCACTTTACTCACTAAGAAATTTAATATTGAAGTAATTTGAACATATATAATAGGTAAAACAAATGTTATGACTAGTATAAAAGCTATTAATAAAACAAGTATTATAAAAATTACAGAACATGAACGTGGTATTCTATACTTTTCAAACTTAATTACTAGCGGATTAAACAAATATGCAATAATAATAGATATTAAACATGGAAAAATCATAGTACGCATCAGGAATAACATCCCTATTATAAAAAGCAGTATGAAACAAATAGTTATATGACGTTTTTGCATGTGTTTAGCATAGCTAATTTACTGAAAAATATGCAATTTATTTTTCCTATGTTGAAAGTATTTTACGATTTGTAATACTATCGTTTTTTACTAAAATTTAGTTGTTTAATCCGCAGGCAAAGATAGATTTTGAGCTCTCTAAATATCTCTTTTGCTATTATAATTATGCTAGTTAATAGGGGAAGTAACTTTTATATGATGTCAGAAATTTTATTTTTCGGAAAGAATCTTGGATAGAGAGGAAAGCTTCTACAAAAAGAAATATGTGCGCTAAGAAATACAAAATAGCAGCATTAATAGTTGCAGCGGGAGTAGGCAGTAGATGCAATTCTACGATTCCTAAGCAATATATAAAACTGGCAGGTAAATCTGTTTTATTTCATACAATTAAAAGATTTCTGGCTAACCAATATATAGATTACATAAGAATAGCAATTAATAGAGACCATGAAAGTTTCTATGAGAAAGCTATATCACTAATTACAGACACTAAATTACTAAGCCCTGTATACGGAGGAGAAAACAGGCAAAGTTCAGTTAAACTAGGGCTTGAAAGCTTACAAAAAATTAACCCAGATTTTGTAGTTATACACGATGCTTGTAGGCCTTTTGTGTCAGATGTTCTGATAGATAACTTGGTTGAATCTATGATTAATGATCAATATACAGGAGTAGTTCCAGCAATAGAAGTTGAAGACACTATGTCATTGGTGAGTAATAGTTTTATTGAATCTACGATTTCAAGAGGAAAGCTCAGAGCCATACAAACCCCTCAAATTTTTAATTTCAAAGAATTATTATCATGCCATCAATCAGTCAAAGAATTTACTGACGATTCATCACTAATGGTAGAGCACAAAAAACATGTTGCGATTATTAAAGGTGAGAAAAGCAATTTTAAGTTAACCACAAAAGAGGATATCAATATGGCAAAGCTTCTTTTTGAAGAGCCAAAATTTCGTGTCGGAGCCGGTTATGATATACATAAGTTCATTAAAGTTCAAAATGGTGCTGAAAGCTTTATAAAAATTTGCGGTGTGAAAATTGAACACAACATGGCAATAGAAGCGCACTCTGATGGTGATGTTGCAATACATGCAATCGTTGATGCAATACTCGGAGCACTGGGATGTGGCGACATAGGAGAGCACTTTCCTCCTAGTTCCTCTGAATGGAAAGATTGCAATTCATCTCACTTTCTTGACTTTGCTGCTAAAAAAGCAAAAGAAAAAGGGTACAGCGTGTCTAATTTAGATATTACTATAGTTTGTGAAGAGCCTAAAATATCGCCTCACAAAGTAGAAATGAAGAAATTCATATCAAAAGCATTAGAAATTGATGATGAATTTGTAAATATCAAAGCAACCACTGCAGAGAAATTAGGTTATATTGGAAGAAATGAAGGAATAGCAGTGCATGCTTCTGTGTTATTGCATACAAACTTTTATTGGAAATAGAAACGAAAAAACTTACTTGACATCCTTCGCCAGCCCCCTTATCATGAAACTGAAGCTATTTATTTATCTTCTCTGTACAGATTAAATGACAAAAAAACTCACGTATCTGGCGTCCCATGTTTAATTTTTTGCACCATGTGCACCTTATGTCTTTATAAAATTTCTAGGTTTTTACCTAATATAAGCTGAAATGCGCTTATAAAGCATTTAAAACATCAAAAAACGCCGATTTAAAAAATGGATAGTGAATAACTAGCTACCCTAGGGTTTCTTTTGCCTTTTTTTCTGTTTAGTAAATTTCTTAATGTTTATAATTTAGATTAGTTGCGGCTTAAAAGCAACTAAATCGCGGTTATTAAGCGTTTAGAATAAAAAAACGCCATACTTGAAAGTATAATGTAAGTAATTAGCCAACCACGGGGCTTCTTTTGCCTTTTTTTTTATTTGGTAAATTTCTTAATATTTATGGCTAAACGACAATCGTCATCCCGCTACTTGTTAGCGGGATCTAGAGATACCGCGGCGGCATGACGTAGGACTGCTGTCATTCAAGTAGCTGACGCTGGAACCCAGCCTTGCTGTAATCTCATCAAGAACGTTGTGTTTTAACATAAGATCAGCCACTTTTATGCTTACCAACTTAATAAAATTCCTGGATCCAAGTAGTCAGGCTACTCGGATGACACCTTCACAAAGTGAAATGAGATCCCGCTAACAAGCAGCGGGATGACGGGAAAAGAGGTGCTAGAATGACACCGTTTACTATGTAACATCTCATCATATCACAATGTTCGTACAGTTGTGGCGGTATGACGTAGAAAAACTGTTAACTTAAATCTATATTGACATGTCCCATTTTACGCTTATCCCTAACCTCTTTTTTCCCATATATGGTTAAACTAGCTTTTTCGTTGCTCAAATACTTATGAGAATCATATGTATCATTACCTATTATATTTTTCGTCATACAAGGAAAGCATAATACTACTTCCTGCATAGGTAGCCCGCATATTATCCTAACTAGCTGTTCAAATTGACTAACGTTACATGCATCCAAGCTCCAGTGGCAAGAATTGTGAGGTCTGGGAGCTAGTTCATTAACTAACAATTCGTTATCTTTAGTAACAAAAAATTCAATAGCCAGAATTCCTATTACATCAAGCGCATTTGCTATTTTCTTTGCAGCTCGTTGTACCTCTTGAGTTAATTTGCTATCTATTTTAGCTGGCACTGTTGAAGTATCAAGTATTCCATCAACGTGGTAATTTTCTGCTATAGGAAAAAAAGCTACTTTACAGTTTTTATCTCTTGCAACGACTATTGAAACCTCTTTCAGTAAATCAACACTTGCTTCAAGAATGTACTCTGTATTCCAATCAAAGGAAGCAAATTGCTTCACTTCAGAATCATTCTCAAGCACATATTGTCCTTTTCCATCGTAACCCATTTCTGTTGTTTTCAGCCTTATTGGATAGCCAAAAGCTCTACTGCTTTTCAGTAGCTCATTATAATTTTGTATACTCTTATAGTTAGCAGTTTTTATACCCAAGTTTTTAATAAAATCCTTTTCTCTCAGTCTGTTCTGCGAAATGTGTAACGCTTTTTTACCCGGATAAAAATTTACATCGATATCAATTGCACTACATGGAATATTTTCAGACTCAATAGTAACTAAATCCACACTCTGTGCAAAAGATTCAAGAGCTTTCTTATTAGAGAAATCTGCTATTGTGAAATCATCAGCAACAGAGCAAGCCGGATCGTCTTTAGCACTGGCAAAAACATGTGTTTTTTGTCCAAGTTTTGTTGCAGCGATAGCAGTCATTTTACCTAATTGTCCACCACCTATTATTCCTATTACTTTTTTGCTCAGTGCATCTGGTTCATTCATACTATAAATTGATATTTCCTAATTAAAGTATACTTGAAAAATCTATGAAAAAAGCATATAATTAGAATATTATCTTTTTATCATGAATATTCTATAATGATTCTAGAATACACATTGACTACCAACTTTGTTGAAGTTACAGTTTTACCAATTTACATTGAAGAGCAATCCATTCCTTATGAAAATTGCTATGTATGGATGTATAACGTTAAGATAAAAAACAAAAGCCAATCAACTATTCAATTGTTAAGTCGTCATTGGCAAATAATAGATTATAAGGGCAAAGTAAATGAAATTGCCGGAGTTGGTGTTATCGGAGAACAGCCTGTGATAAAATCTGGAGAGGTATTTAAATACACAAGTGGAACATACTTAAATGTACCGTCAGGAATAATGCAGGGTAAGTATGAATTTCTGAATGAAGAAAGCATAAAAGTTTTTGAAGTTATGATACCACCCTTTTCTTTGGATAGTCCATACATCAAAACTAGACCCCATTAACTGTCAAAATAGTTTATTTGTAACCAGACTGCATTCTGTGATTTTTAGCAAAGCACGATCTTTCATTTGAGCTTTCTTCAATTTAAAATAAATACAGAAACTAGCTATCTTCAAAAATATGGTTGAATAATTGTTAATAATAGTGTATAATTATTAATATTTTCAAGCATTTTTGCCATGGCTCTTTCAAAATTTCTCGATCCTCGCAATGATTTGTGTTTCAAAAAAATCTTTGGAACGGAAAAAAATAAGAATATCCTGATCCACTTTTTGAACGATATTTTAGGGTTTACTGAGATAAATGCAATACAAGAAGTTGAGTTTCTTAGCACTATTATGGATCCCGAAGTTGCCTCTGATAAACAAAGTATTGTTGATGTTCTCTGCAAGGATTCTCACGGAAATAGATATATAGCAGAAATGCAGCTCGCTAGAGACAAGGGCTTCGAAAAACGCGCTCAATTATATGCCGCTAAAGCCTACTCAAGACAATTAGATAAATCTGGCAACTACATTGATTTAAAGAAAGTCTTCTTTATTGCTATATCAAATTGTAACTTACTTCCTGAAGAAGTTGATTATATTTCTACTCACAATATACGTGATATAAAAACTAACGGCCATTACTTAAAAGATTTTCAGTTTGTCTTTATTGAGTTGCCTAAATTCGCAAAAAATAAAGTAGAGCAGTTAGAAAGTATAGTAGAAAGGTGGTGTTTCTTTTTTAAATACGCAGAAGAAACAACAGAAGAGGACTTAAAAGAGATAGCAGAAAAAGCACCAATAATAAAGTTAGCCTACGATGAATTAGACAGGTTTAGCTGGAATGAAAAAGATTTAGTAGCTTATGAAGAAAGGATAATGGATCTACGCAAAGAAGAAGCTATTCTTGAATACAGACTTGATCTTGCTGAAGAGAAAGGTATACAAAAAGGTATAGAGAAAGGGAAAATTGAAGGGAAAATTGAAGTCGCAAAAGCAATGCTGGCTAATAATGTTGATGTCAACACTATTGTTAAGTTTACTGGCCTTTCTATTAGTGAGATTGAAGAATTAAGTGGAAATCTGTGAACAGTTACGTTTATTTTTTATCCTTATCATCAAGTGTAAATAAGGTTATTGTAGAGATTAAGCCTATTATAACTATTATTAACGAAAATGGGGCAGCTTCTCTATAGCGCTCATCGCTTACAAGTTCATATATTCTAGTTGATATAGTTTCAAAATTAAATGGTCTTATAATGAGTGTTGCTGTGAGCTCTTTGATAGTATCCATAAATACGAGCAAAAATCCCGATAATATACTCTTCTTGATGAGAGGGATATGAACATTCAAACATGTGGAAATAGGTCCGTGACCCATGGTATATGCAGTCCACTCAATTTCATTTGGTGTTTTTTTGAGCCCTGACTCTACCGCCTTGAAAGATATAGCAAAAAAACGGAATAAATATGAGTAAACTAATGCGCCAATAGTTCCTACTAAGCTAATTTCCACAACATATTGAGTAATGAAAGAGGATATTCTGCTTAAAAATATTATTATACTAATTGCGATAATTGCATTTGGAATTGCGTAGCCTAAAGAAATGAGACGCGCTATATTGTTGATTACCTTATTTTTACGCGCCGTATATCCAATCATTATTGCAATGCTAATTGAGATTAATGCGGTGATAAATGATAAACTAATGCTATTTGCTATTATGTTATAGAATCTTGCTTCGTATATGAAAAACCCCTTCTCTATGCTCCAATATATGAGCGGAATCATTGGCAAAATAAAACCTATTAATATCGGCAATACACACATAAGATAAGCAAAGATCAACGGTATAGCGCCACTTATACTCCGTTTGTTGTGATAATCTGAATTGGTATTGATTGAAGAGTAGGATATTCCTTTTTTTTGTAGTTTTTTTTCGATAGCTATTAGTGTTGCAACGAAAATCAACTCTGCAACTGCTAAAACAGTAGTTGAATATTTGTCATGCAGTAAAAACCAGGTGCGATATATTCCTGTCGTAAAAGTATCAATAGCAAGAAACTGTGGTGTGCCGAAATCTGTAATTACTTCCATTAGTACCAAAGACAACCCAGCTATAATTGATGGGCGTATGGAGGGTATGATGACAGAAAACAGGCTCTTCAATGAGGAGAACCCAAGTGTTGACGCAATAGTGACTGAGTTACTAACATTCTTTAGACTTGAGCGGACTAACATATAAACGTATGGATATAGGCTGAATCCCATTACTAATATTCCACCACCTAGGGATTTTATTTCAGGAAACCAATAGTCACCTTTGCTCCACTCTAAAATGTCTCTTAATGAGCTCTGCACCGGACCTGAAAACTCTAGTGTATTTACATAGACGAACGCTACTATATATCCAGGAATCGATATTGGAAAGAACAAAGCAATCTCAAAAATTTTACTTCCAGGAAATGAAAAAAATGTGGTAAGCCAAGCTGGAATTACTCCAAATATAAAGGATATTCCCCCCACTCCTATCATCAAAATTAACGTATTCAGTATATATTCAGGGAAAAGTGTGCTGATTACCCATCCGGAATTTGCTGTATCTGTAAATAAGATTGATATTAATGATAATATTGGGCAGACGAATAATATGCTTACTAAAAATAAGAATATATTTTTAAATACTCTTAAAAACATTAATTTGAATCTATATTTTATATTAAAATGTTATATGTAAAAACTGAAGATATCCAGTAATTATAGCTAACCCAAGAAAGGTTTCCCTACGTCATACCGCCCACAACTGTACAAACATTCGTTTGTGAAAGCAGTATGTTAAATGTTATAGCAGGTTTTGCCTCAAACACAAAGGCAGTGCCCAGACTACTTGGATCCAGAAAAATTGATTGTAAACAAACGACTATACAACATTTTCAATAAAATTACAAAAAAGCTGGATCCCAGTGTCAAGCACTGGGATGACATCCTCCCTTGTGGAAATTGCTCTCAAATCACAATGTTCGTACAGCTATGGATTCATTCGCGGTATAGATTCCGCTAACGAGTAGCGGAATGACGGTTTTTCAAATTGTAGAGCCACTTTAGCTATAACAGCCGTACTATTGAATATCTTTATAATTTTGTATATCATGTTTTTAGTTGATAAGTGAATAATCATGAGCTTCGTCATTGCAACTTTCTATCATTTTGTAGAACTTTCTAATTATTATGACATGAAAGAAGAAATAAAAGCTGCATGCGACAACATTGAATTAAAGGGTACTATACTCCTTGCAGAAGAGGGTGTTAATGCAACAATATCTGGTGAAAGAAACGCAATTGATAAAATATTCGATTTTCTACGTTCTGATTATAGGCTAAGGGACCTTACATGGAAAGAGAGTGCAGCAGAATATCAACCATTTAGCAAGATGAAGGTAAAATTAAAAAGAGAGATTGTGAATCTTGGTGTAAGCAATCTTGATATTTCCCTTAAGGGTAAATATGTTGATCCAGAGCATTGGGATGATTTTACTTCTCAACCTGACGTTTTAGTAATAGATACACGAAACGAGTATGAAGTGAAATTAGGCAAGTTTAAGAATGCAATTAATCCACACACACAATGTTTCCGTGAGTTTCCTCAGTGGACAGAGTCATTTTCTGAGAGTAAAGACCTGAAAGTGGCTATGTACTGCACTGGTGGGATTAGATGCGAAAAATCTACAGCATATATGAAAAGCCTTGGATTTAGTGATGTTTACCATCTTAAAGGCGGCATTCTTTCTTACCTTGAAAAAACTTATAATAAAAATGGTAATTGGAAAGGAGAATGTTTTGTTTTTGATGATAGAATTGCTGTTGATAACTCACTTACTCCAAGCAACACAATAAAATGCATATTCTGCTCAAATCAAGTTTCAACTGATAAACTGAAATCAGTTCCACGTGGCCAAGTGGTTTGTTCTGATTGTAAACTTCAGTGTTATAGCTATAATAAATAAAACATCATACTGCTGCAGTTGTATGCACGTTGTGATTTGAGAGCAACCTCTACCAGAAAGGGTGTCATGCCAGTGCCCAGACACTGGCATCCAGGTTCTTTTTTTCTAGATTCCAGCGTCACACGCTGGAATGACAAAAAAGCTGATTTTTAACGTAGATAATGGTTATGCAAGAAGTCTACTTCTTACCCTTAATCAACTCTAAAGCCTTCTCCAGATCTATACTCTCAATATCTGCACTCTTGCCTAAAGCAACGTTTGTTTTACCGCATTTTATATAGAATCCGTACCTACCGTTGCAGATAAAAACTTCTTTTCCTTTTTCATTAAGCCCGAGAGATTTTAACTCTTTGCGTGGACTGTTTGCAATAATTTGTACGGTTTCGCTCAATTCTGTATTCAGCACCTCTTTGGAGCTTTTCTTAAGAGAAAAGTATTTACCATCATAGAAAATATAGTATCCAAATCGTCCAAGGCCTATTTTTACTTCCTTTCCGGTTTCAGGGTGTTCTCCGATTACTTTTGGCAAGGAAAGTAACTGAGTAGCGGTGCTCAGATCAATATCATTAACATTTATATCTTTTGGTATAGAAACCGCCTTTTTCTTTTCTGACTCATTATTAAACTGCAGGTAAAGCCCAAAAGGACCTTTTTTAATTACTACCTCTTGTCCTGTTATATCATCTATACCTAAACTTTTTGGATATTCTGAATTGTCGTTACTACCTGTAATTTCTTTTGTATGGTTGCATTCAGGATAGTTAGAACATCCAAGGAACACCCCGGCTTTTCCAAAGTTCAATTTCAATATGCCACCTAAGCAATCAGGACATTTCGTATTCACCTCTTTTTTTCCTTCTTCTGAACAAAACCAATCGATTACCAAATCGTGAATTCCGCTGAAAACTTCATCATGCGTCATTTGCTTGACAGAGTTTACATGACCAAAAAATGGCACCCAAAAGTGGCCTAATTCTTTTTTCCAATCTGCATGTCCATTTGAAATTAAATCAAGCTTCTCTTCCATTTGTGCTGTGAAATCATACTCTACACAACGCTGAAAAAAAGTTTCTAAAAATATAGTAACGATTTTACCGCGGCTGCTTGGAATAAACCTTTTGCTATCCAATGAAACGTACTCACGATCTTGTAATACCGAAATAATTGTTGCATAAGTTGATGGTCGACCTATACCGATTTCTTCCATTTTTTTTACGATACTTGCTTCACTATAACGAGGTGGCGGTTGAGTGAAATGTTGTTTTGGCTCAACTGAAATCAGCTTACACGCTTCCCCTTCCTTCATGGCAGGTAGCAGGCCTTCATTTTCGGCTTCTATGTTATCTTGGTAGACTCTATAAAAACCATCAAAGAATATACTCGACCCACTTGCTCGCAGAACTACTTTTTGATCAGTAGAACTAATTTCAACTACCACTTGATCAAGGATCGCCGACTCCATTTGACTTGCAATGGTCCTTTTCCAGATTAAATCATACAATTTAAATTGCTCTGGCGTTAAGTAATCCTTAATACTACCCGGCGTTCTATTGATATCAGTTGGACGAATTGCTTCATGTGCTTCTTGAGCATTTTTGACCTTTTTTACATATTTACGAGGAGACTGCGGTAAATATTTATCACCATATAATGACTTAATTGATCCTCTAATTGAGTTTATAGCCTCATCTGCAATATGAAACCCATCTGTACGCATGTAAGTTATCAACCCTACAGTTTCACCACCAATATCGATACCTTCGTATAAATTTTGCGCTACTCGCATAACATTTTTCACGTTAAAATACAGCTTATTTACTGCATCTTGCTGAAGACTTGAAGTAATAAACGGAGGAAGCGGGTTTCTCTTAACTTGCTTGCATTCTACTGTGCTTACAGCATATTGCCTTGACTCAATCTCCCTGACTAAGTTCTTTGCTTCTTCTTCATTCTTAATATCAAATTTTTCTAGCTTTTTATTGTCATAGTGGCTTAGCATAGCAAAAAAAGCCTCATCTTTGCTATTTTGCATTTCTGCTTTTATGCTCCAATACTCCTGTGTTATAAATTTACTAATTTCATCTTCTCGTTCGCATATAATCTTTAATGCAACAGACTGCACTCGCCCTGCAGACTTGCTTCCCGACAATTTTGTCCACAGCAGTGGTGACAAACTAAATCCAACTAGATAATCCAAAGCTCTACGTGCTTGTTGTGCACGCACTAAATCCATATTAATTTCACGTGGATTTTTTATTGCTTCTTGTACTGCTCTTTTTGTTATCTCATTAAAGACTACTCTATAAATGTTGTTTTCATTACTGATTGCTTTCTTTTCTTTTAATGTCTCTATCACATGCCAAGCCATTGCTTCCCCTTCTCTGTCTGGGTCTGTTGCAAGATATATATCTGATGTTTTGCTTGCGGCTTTTACTAACTCTTTTATATACTTTTCTGCTTTTTCAATGGTTTCATACTTTATAGCAAAATCATTATCCGGATCGACAGAACCGTTTTTTGCTGGAAGATCTCTCACATGTCCAAAGGATGCAGCTACTTTGAACTCTTTACTCAAATATTTACCTATTGTCTTTGCTTTCGCAGGTGATTCAACTATTAATAATGCCATATTGTTAATTATTTTAGTACTTAAAGATAATATGTTGAGAAATATACAATGAAAAGTAAAAAAATATTTTAATGGTTCTTGTGAATTTTACGAACCGGGTTGTGGGACCTTTTCAGAAAACCCTTGGACGTTGCTATTTTTAAGTGACTTTGAAGGCTCATTACAATAGTATATGATCGCAGCAGCAACGAGAAGCTAGATTCCAGTGTCAGCTACTTGCATGACAAAAAAAGGAGCGCTGGGATGACATCCTCCCTTGTGGAAATTGCTCTCAAATCACAATGCTCGTATAGCTGCAACCCTGGAGGTACTGTTTCTCACCCACTGGAGATATTGCACGGTACTATCTACTTGATCATCGTGTCGAGTTTCAGGAAACATTAAAATCTCATACTCAAAATCGTTCAGCCATACTGCTTGATGTGGCAGAAAAACCTTGCCAGACTCTATAATCGGAACAATTTGATGAAATCGAGTGAGCTTACCATCATGTGGCACTATTTCAATAATCGGTAAATCACTGTTTGTCTTTAGCTCTTGCACCAATTGTTGACCACTTGTTTTTGCTTCGATTAAAATTGCGTGTGGCGTCCATCTTGCAGCTAGTGACAAAACCTGTTCTTTAAGCTTTGGATACTCAAGCTTTGCGCGATATACGTCGAGTAAATAGAATTTATTATCTATTTTTGCCCAGGTGGTGCAGACACTAAAGTTGCTCATGTTACTTGTTGAAACCGCAGTATCCCAACTTTGTGTTATATGCGAGAGATTATCAGGAAATTTTTTATAGCGTTTCAACCACTCTGGTTTAATTATACCACTTGAAAGCGGCAGAGGGTTTTGTTGATATTGAGCAGCAAAAGCGTAACTCCCAAGTTCAGCTTTTATTATCTCAACTTCTTCTTTTCCTCCATCGAGGGGATATAACAACTGACCTTCTTCTCTTGAATATAATATCCTTACAGGTGACGCTGGTTTATTATATAATCGCCTGGTCGCACAGTGCTGAGCTACTCGGATGATAGGAACGGGAGGTATTGGCTTTTTGATTGAATAAATAACCTGCTTATTTTCAGAAATCATTGGCAAACAAATATGATGCCATATGTTTTTTGGCTTGGAGAGAAGGTGTCCAGTTAAGTCCTCCTGGTGTAGCCTGTGCATTACAAGAACGATGACTCCTTTTTTTCTATCGTTCAGCCTGGTTACTAAAGTCTGATCAAACCAGTTTGTGGCACGCTTTCTAAGCGTTTCACTCAAAGCTTGAGCAGAACTGAGCGGATCGTCCACAATGATAAAATCACCACCTTCACCAGTTAGTGTTCCACCAACTGATGTTGCGATTCTGTATCCTCTCTGCACTGTTTGAAATTTATATTTGGTATTCTGGTCTTTGGATAGTTCTATCTCTGGAAATAGCGCTCTATACCAACTAGACTGCATCACGCACCTGGTGTCGAGCGAGTGCTTTTCGCTGAGCCGCTGAGAATAACTTGCAACTATTATTCTCGCAGTTGGTTGGTTTCCCAGTATCCATGCGGGCCACGCAACGCTTATGCACATGGACTTCATCGAGCGCGGAGGCATATTGAATATTATTCGTTTCACTTCACCAGCGCTCGCTGCTTCCAGCCTGTCTGCTATGACTTTTATATACTGATAATCGTTATACTCACACCCCGGCACTACCGTTTGAAAGCACAGTTCAATGAATTTTAGAAAGTTCATGATATAATGTTGAAACCAACGCGTGACGCTGGGATGACAAAAAAAGGAGCACTGGAATGACACCCTACTTAACCGTCATACCGCGATTCATTCGCGGTATCTCTTAACATAGATCCCGCTAACACGTAGCGGGATGACGGTTGTTGTTTAGCTATAAATATTAAGAAATTTACCAAATGAAAAAAAAGGCAAAAGAAACCCTGGGGTTATTATCCGCTTTAAAATATTGGCGTTTTTTATGTTTTAAACGCTTGACAAGCGAGATTCAGCCGCTTTTAATTGCAACTAACCTACGCTGCAAATGTTTAAGAAATTTACTAAGCAGAAAAAAAGACAAAGAATCCCCGAGTTAGCTAGTCTTTTACTATCTCTGTCGAGTATTGGCATTTTTTGATGTCTTGTAACGCTTTATAAGCGCGTTCAGCTTATTTAGATAAAAATCTAGATGTAGATGAAGTTTTGTAAAGACATACAGTATCTATATACTGCAAAAAATTGAACATAAGACGCCGATACATTAAGTAATCCTTACCTTTTAATCTGCAGATTGGCGAAAGCAAATACAATAGCTTCACTATCATGATAAGGGCGCTGGCGAAGGGTGTCAAGTAAGTTTCTATATAATATTTTCTAAAATAAATAGACTTCTCGCATCCAATTTTGGCAGCGCGCGACACACAACTGCAATGACAAGGTGTCGCAAGATAAACATCATATTCACACGAAGTACTTGACTTCACTTGTACTAAGAAGCATTTTATATATGTTGTGTGCCCGTAGCTCAGCTGGATAGAGCAACAGCCTTCTAAGCTGTGGGTCGTAGGTTCGAATCCCACCGGGCACACTCTTTTATCAATACTTTCTATAAATCTTCAAGTACTCTGGCACCACATTTTCAATTGCTAATGGTCGAACCTTCATTGTTTCAAGGTCAACTGACTTTTCGATTGAACTATTCATCATAACTTTCACCTGATCTTGAGTAAGCATAGGGTTCGTATCTCCGGTTATTGGTTTTAACAGCATAGAAATAATTTTATTTTCTAAAAAGAAAGCTATTAACTTTGCCATTGGAAAAGATACATTGATCAACAAACACTTTCTGTTAGTAACATTCAGAATAAACTTCAATAAGCTTTTGAAAGAGTAAACCTTTGGTCCACCCATGTTATAAATTTTCTTGTCTTGCTTATTAAAACTGATAATACGATATACCACTTCAGCTAAGTCTGTTACACATATTGGCTGAAATTTAGTTGTTCCATTGCCAATTAGTGGTAAGAAAGGAAGAATAGTTGCTAATCTTGCAAATTTATTAAAGAAGTTGTCTTCTTTACCAAATACAAGGCTTGGCCTAATTATTATTGCTTTTTGAAATGCTGAAGTTACAGCTTTTTCACCTTCCAATTTACTTTTGGAATATTTTGACAACTTGCTATTTTCTATTCCCATAGCAGAAAAATGTATCATCATAGGTACATTTTTCATTTTTGCAGCTTTTGCTATCCTTTCAGCTATTTTAACGTGAACAGCGTAAAAATCGTGCTTTTTTGCTTCATATAATATTCCCACTAAGTTTATAGCTACATCACATTCTTCCATACCATCCAGAACTGATTTTTCATCAAAAAAATCGCCTTTAAATACTGATATTTGTCCTAAATTGCCACACAATTTTAAACAAGCAGCTTTTTCCTGATTACGAGTGAATATCTTTATTAAATATCCTTCTGCTGCCAAGCGTCTTACGATGTGTTTCCCTATAAACCCCGTTCCACCAAAAATAATTACATGTTTTGTCACAATTAAAGTTCCTAATAATTTGTTACTGTAAATTAATACAATGATTTCGCTTAATATTTTATTACGAATTCCCGTACAATAAGATCCATTTTCATTCCTCGTGAGCCTTTAACTAGAATTGCGTCATTATTCTGAATAATGTTAGCTAAATCACTTTTCAATTGATTAGAATCATTAAAATGCGTGCCTCTTATATTATCTGGCAAAAGCTCATGCAATTCTAACATAAATTTACCAACTGTATAAACTTTATCTATATTATTTTCTGTGATAATCTTAACCAAATCTGTATGAAACTCTATGCTTTCATCACCAAGTTCCAACATATCACCAAGCAAAGCTACTTTTCTCTGATTAGAATATGTACTCAAAGTTTTTATTGCAGTTTTCATCGAAGCAGGGCTGGCGTTATAGGAGTCATCAATTAAATGTATATATTTTCTATTGTATTTGACCTTATGAATATTGCCTCTACCTTTCGCTACACTAAAATTCTTAAGTGCAAGTGGTAATTTTGATAAATCAAGTCCGAGGCTTTGCACAACTGCTGCAACAGCAAGTAGCGAATAAGCAAAATGCTCACCTTGTACATGTAAATTACAGTTTATAATTTGATTATCACTCAGCCTGATTTTTAAACTTAATCTATTAGCAACTCGGTTTGATGTCATTCCAGCGCGTGACGCTGGAATCCAGTCTTTATTATACAACCGTCTGATATGCTCATTTGCAATTGAACTTCCTGGATCCAAGTAGTCAAGCACTGGGATGACAGAAGATAGTGCTGAAATGACAGAAGATTCATCGTTTCTTATTAAGTTTAGTAAACAAACTTCAGCATTTTTATCTTTACCGAAGCTTATTACATTTCTATTGGCGTGTGATGAGAGATAATCATAATATTTATTATCTCTGCTTAAAACCAAAGTACCGTTATTTTTCATACCATACAGAATTTCTAACTTCGCTTGTGCAACGTCAAATAGTGATGAAAAATTTTCAGTATGTGCAGGTTCGATGTTGGTAATAACTGCAATATTCGGATTACTAATTTTTGATAATTCTTTTATTTCACCAGCTTTATTCATTCCCATTTCAAGAATTAAGTACTGGCAGTTTTTTGGAGCTTTCAGAATTGTCAAAGGCAATCCTATATTATTATTTAAGTTACCTTCGTTTGCATGGGACACTCCATATTGCGATAAAACAGTATGCAGCATATCCTTTGTAGTGGTTTTCCCGACACTGCCTGTAACTGCAATAACTTTAGCATCAATAAGAACATTTCTAATGTAGTATGATGCCATATCGTGCAAAGCTTTCAGGGTATCTTGTACAATCATGAGAGGGAAACTTTTATATTTACCCTCACTCACTATTGCAGCGACAGCCCCTTTTAAAAACGCTTCATGCAAAAAATTATGGCCATCAAAATTCTTTCCCTTGAGGGCAATAAATAAATCACCTTTTTTTATGCTTCTTGTGTCCGTTGAAATATTTGAGCTATGTATCCAATTACAACCATTTACGTCTCTTCCGCCAGTTGCATCAATGATATTATTTGTGTTCCATTTAAACATAATTTAGAGTATTCTTTATAATAAATTGAACAATAAAAGTAGCGAAAATACTACATGTTTTAGACAATGTGCAAATAATGGTTGCAATCCCTATAATTCTATCTTATAATGGATATAGAAGTTTAAATTTTTTCGTCTATAATTAAAATGTATTTAGTTATAGAAACTACCTTGGAGGTATGTATGGCAGAATCTATTTGGGCTAAGATAGGCGGAGCAGTTAAAACAGGTGTAGAAGCTACAGGTCGGGTGTTTGCTCTTGTGCCTAAAGCACTTATTTACCCTATAAAGAAGCCGTTTGCTTCAACGGGTGAAATGAAACATGATGCTACAGTTTCGTTAAAGAAAGCTGTTGGTATAGATGTACCTGAAGAAGAAAGGGAATATGATCCACCTATAGAAACCACACAGGCTAGTAAGGATCTTGGTGTACAAATAACAGAGCAAAAGAAAGGGATAGGAAAGGTAAGTTTTTTAGTGTCAAGAACTCTGACGGGAGATATACCTTATTTGAATGATGAACAATTGAATAAAATAAAAGCACTAAAAAGTGAGTATTCAAACATCACTATACATAGAGAAGAAAATAAAATTGTAATTGAAGTTGATGTTAAAAAAATAATTGAAGACATTAAAACTGACTCTAAAAATAAAGGAAAGAGTCCAGAGGAGATAAAAAAGCTTGCTATTGAAGAAATTAAACAAAAAGTTGACGGTAACCTTAAAGATCTAGCAAAAATTACTGGTGGAGAATTTAAAGTTCACACAGACTTAAAATTGCTGTATGGTATTGCAGAAAAATTGTATAAGGAATATGATAATCAAAAGCAGTCATCAGAAGCTACGAAACCTGCAGGACTTACAAATAGCGAAGGGTTACTAAAGGCTGGTCAGCCTTCAGTAACTATAGCTTCAGGTGAGAAAAAATGGGCGCAAGAAGCTATAAAGCCAGGTAAGTCGCAAAGTTGTGGAATGTAAAAATAAGTTATAGGGGAGTATTATGAGTGAAGCTAAAAAAATAGAGGAAAGACATCATAGTCTCACTGTTCCTGGGGATATGTATCACTTACAACCAGGAGTTATTACTGGAAAAAGGGTAAGTGGAATAGAACCCTTTTTGAAAGAACAGCAGGACATGGTAAAAGTAAGGGAACTTGTAAGCTCTTTAAATCTTGAAGATGCTTCTGGTGAAGCGATAAAACCACTATCTACACCTAATGTAGAGAAAAACGAAGAAAGAGGGAAAGGTCGCTCTTAAAATATGAGCAATGAAGTTTATGATAGCGATAACATCTTTGCTCAAATATTAAGAGGTGAGTTACCTTGTGAGAAGGTACATGAAAATGAAAATGTACTAGCTTTTCATGATAAGTACCCTGACGCACCAGTTCATATTTTAGTTATACCAAAAAATCAATATATTTCATATGATGATTTCATTCTAAAAGCTCCTGAAGAGGAAATAGCGGATTTCTTCAAAACTGTAAGAGAGATAGCACACAAATATAATCTAGAAAAAACAGGATATAGATTAGTCACTAACTACGGTGAAAATGGAGAGCAGGTTGTACCACACTTTCACGTGCATATTTTAGGTGGTAAAAAGTTAGGAAAGCATGTAAACTCATAGTGTTATATGTTTTGTTAAATGAGCGAATATTTAACCATAGTAATCTTTATCTGCGTATCAATTGTAGTATCTTTTGCTTTAGGTATATTGCCTATGTTTCTTGCAGTGAGTAAGCCAGATGGTGAAAAGCTTTCCACATATGAGTGTGGCTTCAATCCACTATCCAGTGCAAGAAAAAATTTTGACATTAAATTTTATCTAGTTTCAATATTATTTATAATATTTGACTTAGAAATTGCTTTTCTTTTTCCTTGGGCTGTTTCTTTATCTAAGATAAGCTATGGTGGATTTTGGTCTATGATGGTATTTCTTGCAATACTCACTATAGGTTTTATCTATGAATGGTGTAAAGGTGCATTAGAGTGGGAGTAGTTTATGACAAATCAAATTCTATCTAATGATGACTGGGGTCGTTATAAAAAAGAAGGGTTTCTTGTCACTAAATTTGGTGATTTAACAGATTATGTAATGAATTGGGCAAGGTCTGGTTCATTGTGGCCAATGACATTTGGTCTTGCATGTTGCGCAGTTGAGATGATGCATACTGCATCCAGCCGTTATGATCTTGATAGATATGGTATAATGTTTCGTGCAAGCCCACGTCAATCAGATGTGATGATTGTTGCTGGCACACTAACTAATAAAATGGCAGCAGCATTGCGCAAGGTTTATGATCAAATGGCAGACCCGAAGTATGTTATTTCCATGGGAAGTTGTGCAAATGGTGGTGGTTATTACCATTACTCTTATTCAGTAGTCCGAGGCTGTGATAGAATTGTGCCAGTTGACGTGTATGTCCCTGGATGCCCACCAACCGCTGAGGCGTTGCTATATGGAATGCTATGCCTACAAAACAAAATAAAACGGACTCGGAATGGATAAAACTGCAAAGTATATACAAAAAAAGACCAAATGCGAGTGCATTCAAAAAGATGATGGCATTATTGTAATATATTCAACTTTAGATGAAATTGAAAAGCACCTATTCTTTCTACGTGATGATGAAAAGTGTAGGTTTGAACTATTAGTTGATATTTTTGGGGTTGACTATCCAAATAGAGAGAAGCGCTTCGAGCTAATATACAATCTGCTCAGCATTGTGCATAATATTAGAGTACACATAAAGCTTCAGTTATGTGAAAGCGACATGCCTCCAAGTGTAGCGAAGATATTTAGTACGGCTTTGTGGTTTGAGCGTGAAGTGTTTGATATGTATGGAATAGAGTTTTCTGATCACCCTGATTTGCGTAGGATTCTAACAGACTATGGATTCAAAGGTCATCCAATGTTAAAAGATTTCCCTCTCACTGGTTATGAGGAAGTAAGATATGATATAGAGACAAAAAAGGTTGTGTATAATCCTATAGATTTACCGCAAGATTTTCGTATGTTTGATAGCTTATCGCCTTGGGAAGGTAAAACCATAAAAGTAAATACAAAGGAGTAGAAAATGACAGTACAAAGAAAAAAAATATCTTTAATCGGTGCAGGAAATATCGGTGGAACTCTCACCCATATGATTGCACTAAGGGAACTCGGTGATGTTGTTTTACTTGATATTAGTGATGGAATACCACAAGGTAAAGCACTCGACATAGCAGAATCATCCCCTATTGATGGATTTAATGTCAATATTACTGGCACAAATAGGTATGAAGATATAAAAAACTCCGATGCAATTATAATAACCGCTGGCATCGCTAGAAAACCTGGAATGAGCAGGGATGACCTCCTGCAAACCAATGCTAAAGTAATGAAGGAGGTTGGCGAAAATATTAAAAAATATTCTCCAAACGCGTTTGTAATAGTGGTTACCAACCCTTTGGATGCCATGGTTTCAGTGGTGCATAAATTTTCAAACCTTCCAACTAATATGATTGTTGGCATGGCAGGAGTGCTTGATTCTTCCCGTTTTCGTTACTTTCTTGCAAGTGAGTTAAATATCTCAGTTGAAGATATATCTGCTTTTGTTCTTGGAGGACATGGCGACACTATGGTACCACTAATCAATTGTGCTTCAGTTGCTGGAATTCCACTTACTCAAATTATCGATATGGGTCTTATCACACAGAAAAAAGTCGATGAAATAGTTGAACGCACTCGCAATGGCGGTAAAGAAATAGTTGATCTGCTTAAGTCTGGATCTGCATACTACGCTCCTGCATCTTCAGCTATATGCATGTTAGAATCATATTTAAAAGATAAGAGGCGCATATTACCATGTGCTGCTTACCTTAATGGTGAATATGGTGTAGAAGATTTGTTTATTGGTGTTCCTGTAATTATTGGAAAAAACGGAATTGAAAAGATCCTAGAAGTTAAAATGAATGATAGTGAACAAGAAATGTTTAATAAGTCTGTAAACTCGGTGAGAGAGCTGGTGAAATCTTTAGGTTCATAAGCAAATTAATGGTTTTATAGAGCTTCTTTATAGCTCAAACAGCCTAAAAAAGTTGCTTGTGGTTACCTTCGCTACTTGTTCTGGTGACTCATTCCACAACTCTGCCAAACAATCAACAACGTATTTCACCATTGCTGGTTCATTCTTTTTTCCCCTATAAGGCTCAGGTGATAGATATGGTGCATCAGTTTCGACTAAAACACGCTCGCGTGGTACATTTTGTGCAATTTCTCTGAGTAAGCTCGCATTTTTAAAAGTAATAATTCCAGAAAATGAAATATATAACCCCAAATCTATAGATTGATAAGCAAGTTCTTTAGAGGAAGCAAAGCAGTGCATTACTCCACTAAAAGCACCGGCTTTCATTTCTGACCTTAACATATCGATCATCTCATTATCAGCGCTTCTTGTGTGAATAACTAAAGGTAGTCCAGTTATTCTTGACGCTTCTATATGTAATGCAAAACTTTTTTTCTGATTGTCTTTGTTGTCAGATTTATAAAAATCTAACCCGGTTTCACCGATACTAATTACCTTTTGGTTCTTGGTAAATTCAACTAATTCATCAACATGTATACACTCACCGTTTTCTATAGCAACATCAAGCGGATGTATACCAACGGAGGAGTAGACCTGATCATAGGATGAAGAAATTTTTAATAACTTAGGAACATCGTCAATGCTTACGCATATGTTATGCAAAACCTTTACACCATTTTGCTCTGCCCTTGAAATTACTTTTGGTATTTCATCGTCAGAAAAATAAATCAAGTGGCAATGAGAATCTACTATCATGAGCTTATTGTTGAGGCTTTTATTATAGAAGAAAACTCTTCTATCACTGTTTTATAAACTTCTTTTTTAAATGATATAGCACTGGCTACTAAACTATCTATACCTTGCCAACGCCACTCTTTGAACTCTGGATGACCAGTATAATTAATATCAATGTCCTCATCCTCTCCGCAAAACTTCATTAAGAACCACCTTTGCTTTTGACCAGAATATTTTCCATTCCAGCATATTGGTATAACTTCTTCAGGCAAGTTGTAGTATATCCAATCCTTGCTTTTAGTTATAACCTTTACTTTATTAGTACCAACCTCCTCTAGCAACTCACGTAACGCTGCTTGTTCCAGTTCCTCACCATCATCAACACCTCCTTGTGGCATCTGCCAGTAAGAATCGCTATCAAAGCGTTTTCCAATAAAGGCATGTCCTTGTCTGTTAAATAGCATTATGCCAACACAAGGACGGTACTTATCTTTCTGCTCAACCACGAGTACGCTCTGTTTTTAAATGATTTGTTACAGAAGTTTTAATTAATTTTCCATTTTTTTCTTTCTTCATCTCTTCAACAATTTTCTTTGCAACTTCCTTTGCACTCAAGTTCGAGTTATCAATTTCAAGCGAACCCTCAGGTATAAATAGCCTTTTCCCTTCAATTTTCTTTATAGCAAAATCCGGATCAGTAATTTTATTTTCCTGATATCTCTCTTCTGATTGGACACGTCTTACTAGTTTTTCATTATTACAATGTAATACTACAGAAAAAATTTCCATGTCCATTTTTTTACTTAAATTTACCACTGAGTTATATAATCTTTGGTCATAGGGATCACCCTCTATCAATTCATTTGTAAATATATAATGTTTTGATTTTACGTAGTGTTTTTCCAGTATTGCTAATACATTTTCCCTAACTGCAAAAATTTTTTCCCATAGGTCATCTGGAACTTCAGCGTTTTGTAATTTAACAATATCAAATATAATATTATTGAATAGATTATTGCTTACTATTACTGCACCAATGATTTTACACAGTTCCTTTGCAGTAGTAAACTTACCACTGCCTGGAAAGCCGATTAAGTAGATGAGAGTCTTGCCCATAATGAATACTAGTAAAAAGCTATTTTCAATTATATAAAAAGTATATACATTGTACATGCTAAAAACATGATGATAAAATAGATGCAGGTAATACCTTTAACAAGTAGTTGCGTTGAAAATAGTTCATATTTAGAAATTTTGAGTATATAATTATAAATGAATCATATAACCTGTAAACAATGCTTAGCGATATGAAATCGATAAGAAGTACAATTGAAGAGATAATAGATCAAAATAAAGGTCATGATATAGTAATTTTTGATGTGCAGAATAAAACCGTTATTGCAAAATATATGATTATTGCATCTGGTGATTCAAGCCGTCACGTTAAAGCTTTAGCTGAGCACGTAATAAAAAGCCTCAAGCCACATGATAAAATAGATGTAGAAGGTATGGATGAAGGCAATTGGGTGGTTTTGAATTTTCAAGGCATAATGGTTCACATATTCAGGCCGGAAGTAAGGGAGTATTATAAAATAGAAGAGTTATGGAATTGATTATCCAGATAGCTGGTACACAATTGCACAAACGTTGTAATTTTGAAGGCAACTCCTGCACAGGTAGTGGTGTCATGAAAGTAGCTGACACTGGAATCCAGTTTTTCATGCAATTTCATCGAAAACGTTGTATAGTGTGCTTGTTTATAATTAAGTTCCAGTGTCTGGGCACTGGCTTCTCTATTAGGGTTACCTTCGGCATTAATGACAGGACAGACTGGGGTTTATAAAATGAAACACGCATCTGAATTTTTAAATTTCATCCAAGAAAGAGGGTACCTATACCAATGCACAAACATTGAAGGACTAGATCAATTATTATTGCAGAGCAATTATATAGTTGCATACATTGGGTTTGATTGCACAGCACCAAGTCTTCATGCTGGTCACCTAATTCAGATTATGATGCTCTGTCACCTACAAAAATTTGGTTATAAGCCGATAGTCTTACTTGGAGGTGGCACAACAAAAATTGGTGACCCATCCTTCAAAGATAAAGCAAGAAGCATCTTGCCTGTAGAGAACATCAATCAAAATACATCCAGTATAAGGAGAATATTAGAGAAAATGGTGTCTTTTAATGACAGCAAGACTGGTGCAATGATAGTAAATAACGCAGATTGGTTGGATAACATAAAATACATAGATTTTTTGCGTGATATAGGAGCTTATTTTTCTGTAAATCGTATGCTAAGTTTTGATAGTGTGAAAACCAGGCTGGATAGAGAGCAAACCTTAAGCTTTCTGGAATTTAATTACATGCTATTGCAAGCTTACGACTTTATTGAATTAAACAAAAAATATGATTGTCGTCTGCAGATTGGAGGGTCAGACCAGTGGGGAAATATAGTAAACGGAATTGAACTTGGAAAAAAGTTGAATTTACCTGAGCTATTTGGCCTTACCATGCCTCTTTTATTAAATGCACAAGGAAAAAAAATGGGCAAAACTGAAAGTGGAGCAGTGTGGCTTGATGATAATATGCTAAAGCCTTACGACTACTGGCAATATTTTCGCAACGTTGATGATCAAGATGTTGGACGTTTTTTAAGATTGCTCACTGATGTGCCAATTGATGAGATTAGAAAATTAGAGTCTTTAAAGGATCAAGAAATAAATGAAGCAAAAAAGGTCTTGGCAACAGAAGTGACAAAAATATGTCATGGTGACAAAGAAGCGGAACTTGCACAATTTGCTGCAATTTCTGCTTTTGAGAATGAAGATAGCTCACTACTTCCTGATTACATCATAAAAAAAGAACAAGTTGCAAGCGGCATATCCTTAGTAGACCTACTACATGACACCGGTTTTGAACCTTCAAAAGGCGCTGCAAAGCGTTTAATACAGGGCAACGGATGCAAGATTAATGATAATGTTGTAAACAATATTGATCATGTAATAAATTTCGAAAGCTTTAAAGATCAGCCATTTATAAAATTATCTGCAGGAAAGAAACGCCATATAAAAGTTGTGGTAGATTAGGTCTCGAAGTAAGAAAACAAATTTTATACAAGTGAGAAATTAGATATGGAGCAAATTTTCAAAATTCGAGAATTATGTATAAAACAACTGGAAAGATAGTAGAAAGCGAAATTCTATTATATATAGCTAAAGTGGCTTAGGTTTACCTACAATTTGAAAAACAACAAATTCGTCATTCCGCTACTCATTAGCGGAATCTATACCGCGAATGAATCCATAACTGTACGGACATTGCAATTTGGGCCTACCAGGAGGGCAATGCCTCTTATCCAAGTACCCTCTTCTTGTCATCCCAGTGCTTGACACTGGGATGGCTTTGTTGCATCGCTACTTATGAAAGGCTAACTATAGTTAGGATTATAAGCAACCTATTGAAAATCTTGTTTTTTTGCAATCAATCTGATCAAATTTAAGAATAGTAATTTGTTATTTATATTAATAAATTTAATTCTATTGAAAATAGCTAAAGCATTGAAATTCTTGAATTTTAGCCAGATTAGTGAGTGGTAGTGAAATTTCTTTTACTCAAATTTAGGTATTCACTGACCGTTCTTGTTATAAATACCAGAATAATAAGCTACTGATATTCCCTATCTTTTTTATCTTTAATCCATCATAGCTAGCGATGCAACAAAGCCCACTGGGATCCAGGAATTTTATTAAGTTGGTAAGAGGTTGTCCACAAACCAAGGAATACGTAGTATATAAAGAAAGAATATTGAGGTAAGAGATGAGGAAAAAATATCCAACAGATTTAAGTAAAAGGGAATGGGCAAGAATAGAAAAACACTTCAGAGTATCGTACAAGAAAGGAGGAAGGCCACCAAAATACAGTAAGTGTGAGATAGTAAATGCAATTCTTTATATACTGTGCACAGGATGTCAATGGCGCTATTTACCATACGATTTTCCGCCGTGGAAGGCTGTGCATGAACAGTTTAGAAGATGGAAAAAGCAGGGAATTTTTGAGAAAATGAACTATGATATCACTAAATATAGTAGGTCAAAAATGGGAAGCCGAGCGCATGCATAGTGGACAGTCAATCGGTAAAAACCACGGAAAAAGGGGGGTCAAAGGTTATGATGGTGCGAAAAAGGTAAAGGGGAGAAAAAGACATATAATCACAGATACTCAAGGATTTGTGCTTGGTTGCTATGTAGGAGCTGCAAGCGAAAATGACAGAGATGGGGTGAAGATGGCATTGGACAATATGAAGGAAAAATACAGCAATATTAAGAAAATGTGGGCTGATATGGGATACCAAGGAAAAGATTTAAAGGATTACGTAAAGAGAGAATATGGGATAGATATTGAAATTATCAAAAGGCCTCCATGTAGGTTTTGGGTACATAAAGATACACCACTAGAACTATTGCCACAACGGGATCCTGGATTTTCAGTACAGCCGAGAAGGTGGTTGGTAGAGAGGACTTTTGCTTGGATCAATAGAAATAGAAGGCTATCAAAGGAGTACGATTTACTTACAACATCTACTGAAAGTTTCATATATCTGGCTATGAGTAAAGTTATGTTAAGTAGGGAATATGCTTGATTTACTGGTTTGTGGACAACCTCTTACATAACCATATAACATTGGGAATAGAAACAAAAAACTTGCTTGACACCCTTCGCCAGCCCCCTTATCATGAAACTGAAGCTATTGTATTTGCTTTCGCCAATCTGCAGATTAAAAGGTAAGGATTACTTAATGTATCGGCGTCTTATGTTCAATTTTTTGCAGTATATAGATACTGTATGTCTTTACAAAACTTCATCTACATCTAGATTTTTATCTAAATAAGCTGAACGCGCTTATAAAGCGTTACAAGACATCAAAAAATGCCAATACTCGACAGAGATAGTAAAAGACTAGCTAACTCGGGGATTCTTTATCTTTTTTTCTGCTTAGTAAATTTCTTAAACATTTGCAGCGTAAGTTAGTTGCAATTAAAAGCAGCTTAATCTTGCTTGTCAAGCGTTTAAAACATAAAAAACGCCAATATTTTAAAGCGGATAATAACCCCAGGGCTTCTTTTGCCTTTTTTTTCATTTGGTAAATTTCTTAACGTTTGTAGCTAAACGACAACCGTCATCCCGCTACGTGTTAGCGGCTAAGAGATACCGCGGCGGTATGACGGTTTGCGGCGGCATGACCTCGTCATTCCCCTACGTGTTAGCGGGATCTAGAGATACCGTGACGGTATGACGGTTCGCGCGGTGGCATGACCTCGTCATCCCGCTACGTGTTAGCGGGATCTATGCTTTGAGATACCGCGAATGAATCGCGGTATGACATAGGGAACCCTTTCTTGGGTTAGCTATAGATTTACTTCGCATATTCAGCTAATTTTTATTACAATTACAACAAAATAATTTTGGCTTTGATGAAAACTGTATATGTATGTCAATCCTGTGGTCACAGCACTGGTAGGTGGGTAGGGAAGTGCATCGCATGTGACAATTGGGATACAATTGTTGAGGAAATAGCAGTAAAAACGGGCAAAAGAAGTATATCTGCACCAATTTTAATAAAGACGTTATCGGGTAGCGAAATTATCACTCCAAGTCGTTTTTTAACAGGAATAGAAGAATTAGATAGAGTTTTTGGTGGGGGTATCGTTCAAGGTGCTAGCATTTTAATTGGTGGCGAACCTGGAATTGGGAAATCCACCCTTTTGCTTAGAATTGCAGCTAATGTTGTGCAACTTTCCTCTTTTGAATGTCTTTATGTATCTGGCGAGGAATCTTTAGAGCAAGTGAGTCTCAGAGCAAAGCGTCTTAAGATAAATGAACCTAAAATTAAGCTTTTATCTACAGTGTCTTTAACTGATGTAGTAGCAACAATAAAGGAAAATAAAAGTATTAAATTTTTAGTAATTGACTCTATACAAACAATGTATGATAGCAGAATTACATCAGCACCAGGAACTGTAACTCAGGTCCGCACTTGCGCACATGAATTAACCATTCTTGCGAAACAATATGGTATTTCTCTTTTAATAGTTGGTCATATAACTAAGGATGGACAAATAGCTGGACCTAAAACTTTGGAGCATATGGTGGATACGGTATTATATTTTGAAGGTGAAAATAGCAATCAATACCGCATTTTACGTACTATTAAAAATAGATTTGGCCCTGCAAATGAAATTGGTGTTTTTGAGATGTCTGAAGCAGGATTTGTGCCTGTTGATAACCCATCATCATTGTTTCTGATGGCCCATGACAGAGAAGTAGTTGGCAGCGCCGTATTTGCAGGAATTGAAGGTTCAAGACCAATTTTAATGGAAGTGCAAGCATTAATAGCAGGGACTAATATGGCAACCCCAAGAAGGGCAGTAGTTGGGTGGGATATTAATAGATTGGCTATGATCATCGCAGTGCTAAATGCTCGTTGCAAAATGTTTTTGCATGATAAAGAGGTATACCTAAACATTGCAGGGGGACTCAAAATACAGGAACCATCGGCTGATCTTGCTGTTGCTGCTTCCCTTATTTCAAGTGTAGTAAATTTACCGCTGCCAACTTCTTCAATAATCTGCGGTGAAGTTGCACTTTCAGGAGAAATTAGGAATGTCTCGCATGCTGATCTCAGACTAAAAGAAGCACAAAAGTTAGGATTCAAAAAAGCAATTATGCCTAAAAATGGTAATTACTCTTCTCACGATATTGAGATAATTAAGCTTGGTCACGTAAGGGAATTAAGAGAAATTTTTAATTACAATTAAATAACGCTTCAGCAAATTCTTTGCTAGTAAACTCCCTTAAGTCCTCTATATTTTCGCCAATTCCTATAGCATGTAACTTTATCTTATAAGCTTCTGCAAGTCCAATTACCACTCCGCCCTTAGCAGTGCCATCTAACTTTGTTACGATTAGCCCGGTAACATTAACCATTTTGCTAAATGCTTCTAATTGGCTATAAGCATTTTGGCCGGTAGTTGCATCAAGAACTAAAATAACGTCATGAGGGGCAGTGTCATCCAATTTCTTTATCGTTCTATATATTTTTGATAATTCCTCCATAAGGTTCACATTATTTTGCAGCCTTCCTGCTGTGTCAATTAGAACAACATCAACGCTATCTTTCATAGCTTGACTTACAGCTCTATATGCCACACTCGCAGAATCGCTACCGTACTCTCCAGTAACGATAGAACAACCAGAGCGTTCTGCCCAAATGTTTAATTGTTCACTAGCAGCAGCTCTAAATGTATCGCATGCAACAAGCATAACGGACTTTCCCATCTCCTTATATTTATATGCGAGCTTACCTATAGTTGTGGTTTTACCATTACCGTTTACTCCGCATACCATTATTATGTGGGGTTTTTTATCCAAAACTAACGGCTGCACGACTGGATTTAATATAGCTTCTATTTCATTCACTAATTGCTGCGTGATAATATTATACTCAACTTCCTTGTCAAACTTGATGCTTGTGAGCCTATCGATAATCAACTTAGAAGTTTTATGACCAATATCCATGCTAATTAGCAATTCTTCTAGCTCATCTAAAAGCGACTGATCTAATTTTTTTTTGCCAGAAAAAATACTTTTCACCCCGTCGCTAAAGCGAGAAGAAGTTTTCAACAAGCCTTTATAAAGGTTACTAAACAAACTCAAGGGATACTCCTTTTAAAATTCAAACTTAATTACAATATAAAGAATGACACGCACTACGTGTATTTGTAAAGTTAAATACGACGTTTTACGTGCATTCTGAAAGTAAAATTCCCGTGATACTAGTGTATTTTACTTTAGTTTTTAACTTAAATGTGTTATAATAAATGTAGTGGTTCACAGGTAGTTTTATGAGTTATAATGAGAAAATATTAGATCATTACGAAAATCCAAGGAATGTTGGCTCTCTGGATAAAAATGATCCAAATGTTGGCACTGGTCTAGTTGGTGCACCATCGTGCGGTGATGTAATGAAACTGCAGATAAAGGTCAATGACAAAGGTGTTATTGAAGATGCAAAATTTAAAACTTTTGGCTGCGGTTCTGCCATTGCTTCAAGTTCTTTGTTAACAGAGATGATAAAGGGAAGAACCATCAGTGACGTTACACAGATAAAGAATACTCAAATAGTGGAAGAGTTGTCTTTACCTCCAGTGAAGATACACTGTTCGGTACTTGCTGAAGATGCTATAAAAGCTGCTATTCATGATTATCAAAGTAAGCAAAAGAATTAAGAAGCATGAGTGAATATCAAGAAGTAGGCGGAGGTGAAACTGTAACAAAGAATAAAAAACTTATCACCATAACTGCAAATGCAGTGGAAAGGGTAAGGTATTTATTGGACAAAAAAAAGCATACTAACCTTGAAGAAGCAATAGGAATAAGAGTGCTAATTAAGCAAAAAGGATGTTCTGGTTTAAAATATGACATTGAATATGCGTATGATATTCGTCCTTTAGAGTCGATAATTGAGGAAAACTGTAGTGATGGCCAAAAAGTTAAAGTGTTGATCGATCCAAAGTCCGTCATGTTTATTCTTGGCTCTGAAATGGATTATGTAGAAGAAAAATTTTCATCGGGTTTTGTTTTCAAAAATCCTAATGAGAAAGGAAAATGTGGTTGTGGAGAGAGTTTTCATGTCTAGCAACTATTTTACATTGTTTGAAATCGAACCAGCTTTCAATATCAGTTTTGATGAGTTAGAGAAAAAATATATCGAGCTAAGCAGGACTGATATAAATGAAAGACAGTCCCAAAACATGGAAAATATTAACAGAGCTTATCAGATACTAAAGTCACCGCTAAAACGTGCTGAGCATTTGTTGAATCTTTTTGGTGTGGCAAAGGATCATCCGAATTCTGAAATATTAAATGAATCAATAGAAATAAGAGAGTACTTACTAGACTGCGACGATCTACAATTTGCAAGCAGGATGATTGATGAAAAAATAAAAGATTGCGTTAAAAACCTAATTAACACTTTTGCTGTAAAGAATTTTGATGGAGCTGCTACACAGGTCTTAAGATTGAAATATTTATATAAGTCATTTGAGGAGGTGAAAAAGAATGCAACCAATTCAAATTTCTGAACCAAATTCAAGTGAAGTAGTTTTTGGTATAGATCTTGGTACTACCAATTCTTTAATTGCCATGGTAAATAAAGCTGGCAATGTGGAGATATTTAAAGATGAACAAGGAAGAGAGCTACTGCCTTCTGCTCTTTCATATGAAAATAATACATTGAAAACTGGCTACGATGTCGGTCAAAATGCAATCTACTCAATAAAGCGTTTAATGGGTAAAAGTGTTGAAGAATTAAATAAAGAAGGCGTCAATTTTGAAATAGATCATGAAAGCGAAAAAGTTATTAGAATAAAATGCGCAGAGGAGAAGTATCTTACTCCTGTTGAGATTTCTGCTGAGATATTAAAAGCTTTATGCAAGAGGGTAGAAGAGTCTATAGAGATGAAAGTAAAAAAAGCAGTGATTACTGTGCCAGCTTACTTTGACGATTCAGCACGTAACGCAACCAAATATGCGGCAAAATTAGCTGGAATAGAAGTTCTTCGCCTCGTTAACGAGCCAACCGCTGCAGCGCTTTCTTACTCCATTGAAAAGAACAATAGCAGTGGAATATATGCAGTTTATGACCTTGGTGGCGGAACGTTCGATATTTCGATATTGAAATTGCACCAAGGAGTGTTTCAAGTCCTTGCGGTTGGTGGTGACACCAAACTCGGCGGTGATGATTTTGATCATTTGCTGAGTTCAATTGTGATTGATAAGTATAGAGAAAAGACGGCTAAGCAACTAAATTCCTTACTTATCGAATCACGCTCTGTGAAAGAGTACCTAAGCAATCACACTATAGGTATCTTTGAATTTAATGTTAACGGCAAGCCATTTGAGTGCGAAATTACCAGAGAAGAATTCGAGCAGGCAATCAGTTCTTTGGTCAATAAGACTATCAATATAGTCACTCGTACTATAAGCAACATAGATCTTAAAATTGATAATATAAAAGGAGTAATTTTAGTTGGTGGCGCAACTAGAACACCATTGGTTCAAAATTCACTAGTCAAACTCTTTGGAAATAAAGTACTAAATGACGTGGATCCAGATAAAGCAGTTGCCATTGGGGCAGCTCTGCAGGCTCATGATTTAACTTCGAGCTCAAAAGATAGGAATATTCTCCTGGATGTTTTACCTCTATCACTTGGCATAGAAACTATGGGAGGCATAGTTGAAAAAATCATACCAAGAAATACGCCACTGCCAGTTTCAGAAACAAAAGAGTTTACAACTTATATTGATGGGCAAACAGCAATGAAAATTCATGTTTGTCAGGGAGAACGTGAAATGATAGAGGATAACAAATCTCTAGCGCAGTTTGAACTAAAAGGTATACCGCCACTGCCTGCAGGTTCTGCAAGAGTTGAAATAGAATTTACAGTTAACGTTGACGGAATCTTGACTGTTACTGCAAGAGAAAAAACTACTGGAATTGAGCAGACAGTTAAAGTAAATTCAAGTTTTGGCTTGAGTGAAGCTGATGTTCAAAATATGGTTAACCAGTCAATAAACAGTTTTGACGAAGATATGAAGGCTCGTTCCCTTGCAGGTGCTAAAATTAATGGAAATAAACTCATACACTTGGTTGAAAACAATAATAACCTTTCCACTGATCAAAAGTTGAAAAACCTATTACAAAATGCAAAAAACGCTTTACAAGGCAATGACTTGAATGAAATTAACAACACTATCGCCGAGTTAGAAAATTCTTCTTTAGAGTTGTGTGAATTAACAAATAGGTAGAAAAAGCTTACACAACCTTGTGCAATACCCTATTTAATCTCAAAGCAACAGGTAACCTGAAATTAAATGGTAACCAATCGACCTTTCCTAATTTAAATGATAAACCAACTATGCTTACACGCCCAATGATATTTTCCATTGGTACAAAACCAACTTCAGGAAACCTACTATCTAAAGAATTATTTCTATTGTCTCCCATAACGAAAAATTGATCGTTAGGTACATAATAAACCGGAGTGTTATATGATAGCTTATTAGAAATGTCATCTACCAAAATCTCATGTTCCTTGCCACTTAAAAGCGTTTCTATATATCTTGGTATGTTACGATTTGACTCATAATCAAAAAAACTTTCAATTTGCCTTCGCTCTACTTTCTGATCATTTAGGTATAATTCTCCCTCTATCATTTGCACTTTGTCACCTGGTGTTCCTATTACTCGCTTAACAAACCTGATGCTGTCATTTCTTGTGGGTTTGAAAACTACTATGTCGCCACGCTTTGGAGGGGTATAAAAAATCCTGCCGCTAAAAATGTTTGGAGAAAATGGAAAGGAGTGTTTACTGTAACCGTATGAATATTTACTAGTAAAAATGTAATCCCCTTCAAGTAGGGTGCTTTTCATTGAACCAGAAGGTATATGAAATGGCTCGAATAAAAAACTACGTATTGATAGCGCAATCAACAGTAAAAAAAACAATGAAGATAAAAATCTTCCCGTTCTTATCACCCAGTTTTTGCTTAGTTCTTCCAACTTTTCCAACTTTGTTTTTCTTATAGATTAAGCTTATTATAATACATAAATTAAAAAATGGTAATATGAAATTTTACTTGTGAATGTTATTCCTCTATTCAAAACAATTTTGAAAAGGCGGTTCATTTCTTTCAACGGTGTCATCCAAGTAGCGTGACACATAACTGTACGAACATTGCAATTTGCAGGTGGCAGATGAAAGTAGCTGATGCACATCTGTACGAACATTTGCTTTTGTTAAGGTAATATGGTGTTATGAAAGTAGCTGACACTGGAATGGCTTTGTTGCATCGCTACTTATGAAAGGCTAACTATAGTTAGGATTATAAGCAACCTATTGAAAATCTTGTTTTTTTGCAATCAATCTGATCAAATTTAAGAATAGTAATTTGTTATTTATATTAATAAATTTAATTCTATTGAAAATAGCTAAAGCATTGAAATTCTTGAATTTTAGCCGGATTGGTAAATGGTAGTGAAATTTCTTTTACTCAAATTTAGGTATTCATTGACCGTTCTTGTTATAAATACCAGAATAATAAGCTACTGATATTCCCTATCTTTTTTATCTTTAATCCATCATAGCTAGCGATGCAACAAAGCCCACTGGAATCCAGGTTGTAACCGTTCACGGATTGTGAGAATGAATAAAGAACTAAGCAGTCGTAACTTTTGGAAGGGATTTTGGCCATTGAGACGTGATGTCAAAAATATCGACAACATTCTTTCCACAAATCTTTCTCCATGTTCCGACCAGGTGAAAAAGCTGTTTTTACGATAGCCGTCTAATTTGCCGTTCTGCAAGGTTGTTGATTGACTTCAGGCTTTCGTAAAAACTTCCACACCATATCCTCGGCCTTAACATCTTAATGGCCATTCTCAAACCATTTACAAGCCTTGTCATTTCATGCCCCCCCTTTTTGCATTAGTTGTGTAGCATCTTTTAATATTAGCAAGGCCTATAATAGTGCAACACTGCCTTACGTATTGCCAATCCAAATTCTACTTGCTGTAAAATAACACAATCTGCTACATCGCTGCTAATCTCAATCCCTCTGTTTATTGGCCCTGGGTGCATAACAATCGCATCTGGTTTTGCGTATGATAGCTTTTGTGAATCAAGTCCATACAAATAAAAATATTCTTTCTCTGAAGAACTATTATTCATGCGCTCTTTCTGCAATCTCAAAAGCATAATTACGTCAGCATCCTTTATACCTTCAATTAATGAATAATGGACTGAATCTACTTCAGGAAAATGCTTACAAATCAAAGTTGGTGGTGCGACCAAGTTTATCTCTGCTCCAAACATTTTTAGCAATCTTATATTTGATCTTGCAACTCTACTGTGGAGAATATCTCCACATATCACAACTTTGAGGTCCTTTATTTGCTTTTTGTGATTGCTGATTACAAGATAGTCTGCAAGAGCTTGAGTTGGATGTTCACTACTTCCATCGCCTGCATTGATTAGCGAGCAGTTAACATACTTTGCCAGTGTATTAATGATACCACTACTTTTATGCCTGATTATTATGTAATCAGGATTCATTGCATTTAATGTTTTGATCATGTCTTTTAGATCTTCTCCCTTGTTAATAGAAGAAGATCTTATTGGCAAAGTTACAACATTTGCTCCAAGGCTTTTTGCTGCTATTTCAAAAGACGCAAGTGTACGCGTTGAATCTTCAAAGAATAAATTTATTACTGTCTTATTTTCCAAGATATGACTATTTGCAACTTCTTTTTTAAGGTACTGGTTGGCCAACTTAGTTATATTTTCTACATCATCGACTGTAAGGTCTGAGATGTTTAACAAATTCCTTCTCTTGTTCATAGTTTCCTTTTCAACTACTTGAACCTATTCTACTTTCTTATTACCTTTTTTCAATATACTTCTTGTGCAGCAATTGTTTTGGTGAAAGAACGGAAAAAGATAGTAAAGTCAAAATTAAGTTAGAAGGAAGAAAAAGTTCAGCGAGTCAAGAGTAAGGTATATTAGCATAAATCTTTCATCCCAATGTTTAGTGGCGCTGGGGATTACTTCCACTTACACTCATCCGCTATCATAACAGCCTCAAAAAGATGCTTCTCAAGTTCACTTAGAGGCAAATCACTTTGTGAATAATTTCCCCAAGATTTTAGTATATCGGAAGTTTCAACGCCTTCAATAATAGGATATTCTTGGTTTTTTTTAGCGTATAACTCTTGAGCCTGCTTGCTTACTAAAAATTCCAATAAGACTATAGCATTTTCCCTGTTTTTTGCGTTTTTTGTTACTGCTGCACCACTGATGTTTACCATTACACCGTGATCGTTGCGATTAGGAAAAAAAGCCCCTAGCTTGTCTGCAACATTCTTTTTATTTTCTGATGAAAGAATTCTCGCAAAGTAGTAGCTGTTTACTATTGCAACATCTCCCTCACCCGCTGCTACGGCGTAAATTTGATCAGTATCACCACCACTTGGTTTTCTTGCCATATTGCTCACAATTCCGCTTACCCATTCTTTCGTCTTTTCAAAACCATTATTTGCAATCATAAAAGCAATTAACGATCTGTTATATGGACTTGTAGAAGAACGCACTAATATTTTTCCTTTCCATTTTTCATTTGCTAAATCTTCATAAGTACTTAAGTCCTTAGGGTCTACTGACTCTTTATTGTAAACCAATATCCTAGCTCTTTTTGTAAGACCAAACCAATAATCTTCACTGTCTCTAAATCTTGCAGGTATAACACTTTTTAAAACCTCTGAATCTACTTGAGATAAAAGTCCTCTTTTTTTTGCTAGAATTAAGTTGATTGCATCAGCAGTCAAAAATAAGTCAGCTTCACCACCGTTTTCCATTCGTGAAAGTAGCTGAGAATAATCATCAATGATGTAACGTACTTTAATACCTGTATTTTTCGTGAATTCATCAAACAAAGTACGTACTAATTCTTCTTTGCGCGATGAATAAACATTTACCACTTGTGAGTCATTAGTTCCGTCGTTTCTGTATAAATAAGTAATAACTATCAATATAATTGCTATTAAGGATGTGAATATAAAGGCTTTTTTCATATTGGATAAAAAATAACTTCTTTCAGTTAAAGTTACCAAGATGGTACAACTTTAGCAAGTGTAAAGTTCGTTAGATAAATCATAAAAACTTCCTTGACAAGCTTCGCCAGCCCCCTTATTATAACACTGAAGCTATTTATTTATCTTCGCAATCTCTGCAGTGGATTAATGACAAAAAACTTAATGTATTTGGCGTAAATCATGCTTAATTTTTTGCACTATGTGCACCTTATGTCTTTATAAAATTTCTAGGTTTTTACCTAATATAAGCTGAAATGCGCTATTTAAAACATTAAAAAACGCCAACTTAAAAAATGGATAGTGAATAACTAGCTACCCTAGGGTTTCTTTTGCCTTTTTTTCTGTTTAGTAAATTGTATCCGTTCAGCGGAGTGGTAGAATAAGGTAGACAAAGCAAGATAATAAAGATAATCATAGAGCAAAAGTGAGGGTGCGATCCGATGTCATGAAATCATGATGGTTAAATTCCATCCACCATAACATCTGGTTGAAATCATAGTTCACATTTTAGGAAATTGGCAATTTTCTAGGGTGCAAGCATGAACTAAAAGGGAGTAATATTAAACCTTATAATAAATCCTCTCGAGAAGAGTTAGATATGGTTACGAAAGAAATTTATGTTTGAATTGTCGTCATTGCAAATATGCGAAAAAAAAGGTTGATACGCATAAACCAAAAGGTACAGAGAATGGATGATTAAAATGCTCACGTTTAATCAAGATGTTTCCGATCTCTCGGCAAAAAGTAAGAACCTAAATCCAACACGAAATGGTTTCATGGAACGGAGTAACCACATGGAAGCTCTTGTTAATCTTTATAAGAGTAACAAGCAGGTAGCCAACCGCAAGTCTCTGTGTGGAGGGATTGTTTAAGAAGCTAATGCCTAGGGTAATGTCTAGGATATGCAGACGTGGACACTGTAATTTGGAAGGTAAAGTTGTAAATAGTAGTGAATATGTTATGAGCCAACAAAATGTTAGGTATGAATGGAATGAAATTCCTTGGCGCAAGCTAGAGAAATTTTCGTTTAAGCTACAAAAACGAATTTACCGAGCTTCACAATGTGATGATATCAAAAAGATGCACAATCTTCAGAGATTATTACTCAAATCAACAAGTGCAAGAACGATAGCAGTTAGAAGGGTAACTCAGGACAACAGAGGGAAAAAAACTGCAGGTATTGATGGAAAAGCTAACCTTAGTCAAAAAGAAAGATTGCAATTGGCAAACTCCTTAGATATAAGGGAGAAAGCAAAGCCATCAAGACGCATTTGGATTTCAAAACCTGGAAAGAATGAGAAACGCCCATTGGGGATACCCACTATATCGTGTCGAGCAAAACAAACACTTGTAAAAATGGCTTTAGAACCTGAGTGGGAGGCAAAATTTGAGCCAAACACTTATGGTTTTAGACCTGGTAGATCATGTCATGACGCCATTGAAGCAATATTTCAAGCGTTGAGTCGAAAGACAGCATTCATCTTAGATGCTGATATATCTGGGTGCTTTGACAATATTAACCATAATAAACTACTTGAAAAGCTCAATACCACACCAACGTTAAAGAAAATATTAAGAGGATGGTTGAAAGCAGGTGTTATGGAAAATAGAATATATAAACCAACTGAAAGTGGTACTATCCAAGGAGGAACAATTTCTCCATTGCTCGCCTGTATCGCTCTAAATGGTTTAGAAAGCTATTTAAAAGAAACAATGGCAGATCAGATAAGAAGCTATAGAAAAGAAAAACTTGGTAGATCATGTAGAGAAAAGGCAAAAAGATCACTCAGCATAATTACTTATGCCGATGACTTTGTGGTATTTCATGAAAGTAAGCAAATTGTGCTTAAGGCAGAGATTTTAATTAAGGAATGGTTAAAAACCATTGGATTAGAATTAAAGTCATCAAAGACAAAAATTTCTCATTCATTGAATCCTCTAAAGGAAAAAAAACCAGGCTTTGATTTTCTTGGATTTACAATACGACAGCATACAGTAAAACAAGGTAAGAAAACATACAAGTTACTAATAAAACCGAGCCGCAACTCTATAAAACGATATACATTAACCGCTAAGTACAAACTTAAAGAAATGTGTGGAGCACCACAAGAAGCTATTATAAAAAACCTAAATCCACTTATTAGAGGATGGTGTCAATATTATACTTCAGTGATTTCAAGGAAAGTCTTCGAGTTACTAGATAGCGTTATGTTTAGAAAACTATGGAAATGGGCAGTACGTAAACATACAAATAAAGGCAAATACTGGATAAAGAGGAAATACTTTAAAAGGTATAAGAATGATAATTGGAGGTTTATGACAAGTAATGGAAAATATCTTATCAAACATGGAGACCATGCTATTAAGCGGCATATCAAAGTGAGAGGAGCAAAATCTCCATATGATGGAGACTGGATATATTGGAGCAGTCGTAGAGTACCAGATAAGTCACTAAGAGTGATAAAATTACTGAAGATGCAACAGGGTAAATGTAATTATTGTCAGCTATATTTTAGGTCAGAGGACATAATTGAAGTGCATCATCAAGACAAAAATAGGAACAATAATACCATAGGAAATTTGTCTTTATTGCACGGGCATTGCCATGATTATTTACATAGGAGTGTGTATGACAAACACCAAGTTAGAGAGAAGCCGGATGTGGTGAAAGTCACAAGTCCGGTTTCGAAGTCGAGTGGGGAGAGGTGACTTTCCTCACTTAGATAACTAATGTGGTAAACCTTTTAGAACTTTGCAAAAATTTACAGCAAAAAATAGAAAAACTGAAAGCAGAGATAGAAAACTTAAAAGCAGAAAATAAAGCTTTAAAGATAGAGAACGCTGAATTAAAGGAAAGGCTCGGTTTAAATTCAAAAAACTCATCCCTGCCCAGCTCAAAAGAGCTATACAAAATAAAAAAGGACAAGCCAAAAAGCGAAAGGAATGTTGGCGATCAGGTTGGGCATAAAGGAAATTTTCATGCCACAATGGAAGCGGATAAAGTAGTAAAAATAGAGTTGCCTAATATTTGCGAATGCGGAGGAGAGCTTGTAATATGCGAAAAACCTTATGTTCACCAAAAAGTTGATCTTCCGGAAATTAGGCCTTATGTAGTATAGCATTTCTCATAATAGTCCAAACAGGTCATAGGAAGGCAGAATCAACAGCACGAAGAAAGGATTCGAATAGAGGAATGTTTTTCCTGGCTCTGTTTTTTATAGCAAACCAATGATGCTCAATTTTGTTGAAATCTGGAGAATAAGGCGGCAGATACAAAATTTCTGCACCAACCCCTTTAGCAAGCTCGATAATCTTATCAGACTTATGAAAAGTAGCATTGTCAAGAATGACAGTCTGTCCAGGTTCCAAGATCGGTGTCAAAAATTGCTCAAACCATCCATTAAAAACATCCATATTACAGTGGCCTTCAAAGGTTAACGGAACAACTATCTTTCTTCCACTTAAGGCTGCAACCATACTGATTCGTTGAGTTTTCTTTCCAGATTTTAAGGCATAAAACCGCTGTCCTTTCTGGCAATATCCGTAGGGGTAGTCTTCGGTGTTATCAATGCCAGACTCATCTATATACACTAAGTTTTTAGGTTCTTTTGTCGCTATAATTTTCAAAAATTCAGCACGTTTTTCTTCGTTTCTTTCCTTGTATCCATATGTCTTTTTTTGCGCGTAAATCCAATTTTTTTAAGGGCTCGATAGATCGTTTGGATACTAACGTTGTTCCAAAGTTTAGCCATTTCCGATAGAGTCTTTCCTCCGTGTTCTCTGGCAAATTTGGCAAAGGTATCCCAGTCGGTAATTTTGTGATTGTAACCCCCATTTCCAAGTTTTTTTGATTGAAAGTCTCCTGTTTCTTTTCTTCTTTGCTGCCACTCCCATAAAGTAGTTCGTCCAATCTTAAATCTTGCTGCCACTGTTTCTCTGCTTTCTCCTTCGTCTAGCGCTTCCATTGCTTTTTTTCTTAAATCATAACTATATGCTGCTGGCATTCAACCTCCTTATCATCATCTATCCTTATCCTATCACATCCGGACTTTTATCGAAAGAGCTATAATTAGCCAACCACGGGGCTTCTTTTGCCTTTTTCTCCGCTTGGTAAATTTCTTAATGTTTATACGGAAGGTGTCATTCCAGCGCGTGACGCTGGAATCCCAAAAAAAGGATGATGTCATCCGAGTAGCTGACACTGGGATCCAGTTTTCCATATAATCTCATCGAAAACGTTGTAACCACTTTCTATGCTAGTTTGCTTGTGAGCAACCTGGATCCCAGTGTCTGGGCACTGGGATGACAGGGGAAGGAGGCTACTTTCATGACACCATCATAAAGTGAACCAGTGTCAGCTACTCGGATGACAAGAAGAGGGCACTGTGACGCACAATTATCAGTTAATGCGGCATTATAAAAAACGCCAAACTTTTTTCTGCTTTTATGCAAGAAGTCTAGTCCATATATTCCTCCCACTTCTCCGCGACTTTCCTTACTATTTCCTCACTCATCTCAATTTTCTTTCCCCACTCTCGTTTGGTTTCAGGCGGGATTTTATTTGTCGCATCAAATCCCATTTTACCTCCAAGTCCACTTTCAGGGGAAGCAAAGTCTAAATAATCAATAGGTACACTTTCTATCATGATTGTGTCACGCACAGGGTCCATCCTTGTTGACATTGCCCACATCACTTCCTTCCAATCACGTATATTTATATCATCATCAACAACGATAATAAACTTCGTGTATAAAAACTGCTTTAGAAAAGAAAGTATGCCCATAACAATTCTTTTTGCCTGCCCTGGATAGGATTTTTTTATCGACACTATCGCTATTCTATATGAGCAACCTTCCGGTGGCAGATAAAAGTCCACTATCTCTGGAAATTGATTGATAAGAATGGGCACAAAAATTTCATTGAGTGCTTCACCAAGAATCGATGGTTCATCAGGTGGCTTGCCAGTGAAAGTGCTAAGATATATCGGGTTTTTACGCATAGTAATTGCAGTAATATTAAATTCTGGAAATTGCTCAACAGAATTATAGTAGCCAGTGTGGTCTCCATATGGTCCCTCATCTTGATATCTATCCAAACTCACATAGCCTTCCAGAACGATTTCCGCGTGAGCTGGCACTTGAAGTGGAATAGTCTTACAATTTACCAGCTCAAGCGGCTTCTTTCGCAGTAGTCCAGCAAATTGGTATTCTGACAATGTTTCTGGCACTGGAGTTACCGCAGCAATAATCGTTGCAGGATCACTACCGATCACAGCAGCAGCAGGAAATTTCATATTTCTGCCTTCTTCCTTCCAACGCTTATGGTGAGTTGCGCCACCCCTGTGTGCAAGCCAACGCATTAGTGTTGTTTTTTTATCTATAACCTGCATACGATATATTCCAAGATTAAAATTATCTTGCTTTTCTTTCGTGGGTCCTTTCGTTACCACAATTGGCCAGGTGATAAGTGGTGCAGGTTCATTTGGCCAGCATGTTTGAATGGGCAGTAGACTTAGGTCCACTTCATCTCCGGTTAGCACTACCTCTTGACATGGAGCCTTGCTCACTATTTTACTTCGCATCGATAACACAACTTTCAACAAAGGAAACATTTTTATAGCATCCTTAAAGTTTTTTGGCGGATCAGGTGATTGCAAAAATGCTAAAAGTTTACCAAGATCTCTTAGCTCACCAGGATTTATGTTCAGTCCCAAGGCAATTCTTTCAATAGTACCGAATAAATTCACTAAAACTGGAATCGAATTTTTGCCGTTTTCTGTGACAACATTTTCAAAGATGATAGCTGGTCCTTTGTTTGACAAAACTCTGCGGTGAATTTCTGTCATTTCAAGAACTGTTGAAACTTCCTCCTTAATACTAATCAGATCTTTTTTTTCTTCTAAGGCTTTGATGAAGTCGCGTAAGTTGTTGTACATATTCCAGTTTTTAAAATTTTAAGTTTATATCTAGTTTTCAAGCACTTTATTGAAATTTGATCTATGCACTGTCTAGCGAGCTTTCAGTTAATTTGAGATCAAATCTTCATATTGCTTACTAATTTTGTATTTCCTTCCTCTATTGGAAAAATCTACAATCTTGATAAACCCCATTTCCACCCACTTTTTACAAAGTTGCGCACTGGTACGAGGCTTAAAATTAAATAGTTCGCCAACCTGACTAGCTGTAATAGCGGAAAACTCCTGGAAGAGCTCAAGAGCTTTGCGTTGTTTAGGATCAAGCTTACGTATAAGATCAGTCTGATCAGTGTGGTATTCTTCTTCATTTATACGTTGTAAAACGTTCTCAAATGAATTTGCCATACCTTCTACGAAATACTCCACCCACTTAGTGATATCTGCTTCAGCTCGCCCCATGTAATAATTGTGCGATGTTATTGCTTCATAATAAGCCCCTAGATTTTTAGCATAATATTCTTCCAATGAGTACAGTCCTTTTAGGTCATATCCACCAAGGTGTAAAATTAATGTAGTCAGCAATCTTGCAGTACGACCATTACCGTCATAGTAAGGGTGAATTGTTACAAATTGATAATGAGCAATACCTGCAATAACTGGGCAAGGCACTTGCTCACTGCCACGAATCCAATCAATCATACTGCTCATGAGCTTTGGTACATCCTTTGCTTCAGGTGGCATATAAATTATTGCACGTGTACGGCTATCACGAATAACGTTTTGACCATCACGATAAGGGGTTGGTTTTACTTTAGGTTTTCCACTTGCCATTACTAGAGCATGCAGTGTTTGAATAGCCTTCTCAGTAATAGGTATTCCTCTTGCTGCCCATTGTTCAACTTGGGTTAAAGCTGCATAATATCCTTTAACCTCATTTTCATCTCTCCTATATTTTGGAAAGTGGCTTTTACCACTTAAAACCTCTTCAATCTGTTTAGGCTCAAGTCGATTTCCTTCAATCATAGTAGAATAGTGTGTGGTATAAAGCCGTGCAGTTTCACGAAGAGACAAAAGCATTGATACAGTGAGCGGCAAATGTAACACTTTTTCTTTTGCTGCTTCAATCCTTATAAGACAACTAGCAATTTTAGAAGTAATCGTATAATTCGGCATCGGCATAATATCTGCATTACATTACTTCTATATTATGCTGATAAAATGCAGATAATACAACATTTACACGACGCCGACCATAAACAGCAATAAATTCGGCTGATTGAGAAAGAAGTTTGTCTTGTAGAATAGCTATTTCTTTTTCTCTGCCAATTATTGGTTCACTCATATGTTTATTCCGCGGAGTTTGTTGAAATTATACACAGCGGAATAAAATTATCAACTTTGTTTTACCGCCGTATTTACAGCGTGGCGGTAAAAGATAGAGCATCTCATAATTGGCTATTCTGGAGGTAGTTTTGTCACTTGCATCACCAAGTCTTCTGATGAACTTTGTGGTAATGTGCTTGAGTTTTATTGTGTAAAGTTTGCATTTGAGGCAAAACCAGCTATAAAATACACTTGATATAAATGTTTTTATATATTAACATTAGATGCTTCTTTTAATATACAGATAAATGTGTACTAAAAGTTTTATGTTGTAGGTTTTTAAATAAATTGTATGTCTAGAATATCGTTTTTATTAATTTTAATAATAGCAATAGCAAGCTTGCCGATAATAAACAATTGGCTTTCAAATCGCAGCCAAATGCTAAGCGATGATTATATAGGTGAGAAATTAGATAATTATATAAGCAGAAATTTTGATAAGATCGTAAGAACTCTCAAAGAGGAGTCGATTAAAAGTAGTTACGCTGCTCGAGATAATGTAACCAAAAGTAAAATTTCACAATACAAGGATCAAATATTTGACCTTACTTATCCTTACTCCGGAAATGAAAATAGTAGTGTTATAGCTGTAGGCTTCCTTGACTATTCTTGTGGACATTGCAAAGCTATAAAGAATGATATAAAGCAGTTAATTAACAACGGCAAAATTAAGTATATCTTTAGGGATGCTCCAATACTTGGTAACGCTTCTTTAAAGGCAGCAAAAAGTGCTTTAGCTGTCTATTTTCTCGATAAAGAAAAATATTTCGATTTTCACCATGCTGCTTTAAGTCACAAAGGAGAATTTTCAGACGAAAGCATATTGGATATAGTGAAAAACATAGGAATTGATGAGGACGATTTTAATGATTCCATAAAAGATAACGCGGACAAAATTGAGCAAATGATAAACAACAGTAGGCTTCTAGTAAGAGATTTGGGAGTAGGTGGTACACCTTTTTTAATAATTGGAGATAGCCTGTTTGTAGGAGCAACTGATTTGAATGTATTACGCAAAAAAGTAGATGAATTAAGTCACAAGCAAGGCTAGTTACAGTTTGCCATAAAATTTTATTTTTTTGCTTGACAACTCAAATGAACCTGAGTATAGTAACTGTGGGTGTGACAGCAGTTTAACTCAGTAGTCTCATCCACTTTCCATAGCGTCATTTACTATGTGAAACGCTTTCAAATTACAACATTTTCTTCAACCAAACTATTTTACTTTCACAGGAGGGTATATGTCATTCACAGAAATTAGATTTCCAGAAAATATATCTTATGGTTCCACTGGAGGACCGGAATTTTCCACTGACGTTGTAACAACTCACAATGGTTGTGAACAGCGCAACATCAATTGGTCTCATGCACGCACTAGATACAACATAGCTTACGGGGTCAGATCAAACGAGCAGCTACTAGAACTAATAACATTTTTTCATGCACGAAAAGGTAAAGCAATAGGGTTTCGTTTTAAGGATTGGTCGGATTTTATAGCCATTAATCAAGAGATTGGTATAGGAGATAACAAAAAAACGACTTTTCAGCTAATCAAAACTTATGTAAGTGGGGAAGATAAGCATATACGTATGATCAAAAAGCCAGTACATGGGACAGTAAAGATTTATTTAAATGGTAAAGAAGAGAGTGAATATTCAGTAAATTATTCAACTGGAGAAATAACATTTATGAAGCCACCAGTAAAAGATGTGATAATCACTGCGAGCTTTGAATTTGATGTGCCCGTGCGCTTTGATACAGATTACTTAAACGCTTCTATTGATGACTATGGAAGCAATAGCTGGAATAATATCCCCTTGGTGGAAGTGAAATTTTAGTTATAAGCGAGCATAGATCCACATCATAGTAGGGCTACTAGTCACCATCAATTGAAAAAATTAAGCACCACTGAGGCTCTATATTTAAATGAGCCTTAGTATATGCAATTATTTTAAACTTTATCACCAGCTATATACTACAATGTTGCTGAGCTTTGCTAACATTTACACTTGAAGCTTGGGGAGATTCTAACTCAGTGCTTTTTTCTTCCTGCAAAATAGAAAGCTTCAACAACTCCTTTAGAGTTGATTTTGCAAGTGTTGTATCATCTTTGTTTAAGATGTAGTCTAGCATGTTGTTTTTCTGTAAGCGATTAACAAAATATCTATCTTCCTCATTAAGAACCTCTATCTTGTTAATACAAGATAATACTAAATCCGAATTCTTTGTTGCTAAAATTCCATTCAAAAAGATATCTAATTTTGTTTTATCTTCAGTTAAGTCTTCAGCTAACCTATTTCTGATATTCTCATTGTCAAACACAATGTACTCGAGGTACGAGGAAGGCTCAATAAGTATAAAGTCCTCTAAAGGTACTAGTTCTAAACAGTTGTCAGCATAAGCAAATATTCCACACTCAGTAATACGCCCTCTTCTTCTCACAACACAGCACTTGGGAAGACTATGATACATTGATAACAAAGAAAAAAGACGTATTATACTTGTACCTCTATCTTTCATTTCCTCGAAAAGCTTCCTATCATTTATTAATTTGTGCAAAATGTAATCCATAGCAGGACCTGGTTTGCGGAAATGAAACATATTATTCTCTTCAAAAATGGCCTCAGCTAATTCGATAGATTCTTTATCCTCATCTACAAAAGCTTTTTCATTTCTATTTATAGCTCTTTCGATAAAAGTCCGGATGTGATAGGATAAGGATAGATGATGATAAGGAGGTTGAATGCCAGCAGCATATAGTTATGATTTAAGAAAAAAAGCAATGGAAGCGCTAGACGAAGGAGAAAGCAGAGAAACAGTGGCAGCAAGATTTAAGATTGGACGAACTACTTTATGGGAGTGGCAGCAAAGAAGAAAAGAAACAGGAGACTTTCAATCAAAAAAACTTGGAAATGGGGGTTACAATCACAAAATTACCGACTGGGATACCTTTGCCAAATTTGCCAGAGAACACGGAGGAAAGACTCTATCGGAAATGGCTAAACTTTGGAACAACGTTAGTATCCAAACGATCTATCGAGCCCTTAAAAAAATTGGATTTACGCGCAAAAAAAGACATATGGATACAAGGAAAGAAACGAAGAAAAACGTGCTGAATTTTTGAAAATTATAGCGACAAAAGAACCTAAAAACTTAGTGTATATAGATGAGTCTGGCATTGATAACACCGAAGACTACCCCTACGGATATTGCCAGAAAGGACGGCGGTTTTATGCCTTAAAATCTGGAAAGAAAACTCAACGAATCAGTATGGTTGCAGCCTTAAGTGGAAGAAAGATAGTTGTTCCGTTAACCTTTGAAGGCCACTGTAATATGGATGTTTTTAATGGATGGTTTGAGCAATTTTTGACACCGATCTTGGAACCTGGACAGACTGTCATTCTTGACAATGCTACTTTTCATAAGTCTGATAAGATTATCGAGCTTGCTAAAGGGGTTGGTGCAGAAATTTTGTATCTGCCGCCTTATTCTCCAGATTTCAACAAAATTGAGCATCATTGGTTTGCTATAAAAAACAGAGCCAGGAAAAACATTCCTCTATTCGAATCCTTTCTTCGTGCTGTTGATTCTGCCTTCCTATGACCTGTTTGGACTATTATGAGAAATGCTATAACTGATACATTTATAATCAAACAAATAGAGGAACTGCTTGCAATTTTACGTAATCAAATTAAAACTTTAGAAGATGAAATGATTACATTTATCGATCAAAACCAAGAGCTTAAAAGAAAATATATATCAATAACTATATAGTAGCGGGATGACGGTTTTTCAAATTGTCGGTAAATCTAAGTCAGTTTAGCTATAGGCAGCAATTTTCTGTATTTATTTTAAATTGAAGAAAGCTCAAATGAAAGATCGTGTTTTGCTAAAAATCACAGAATGCAGTCTGGTTACTATTTAAAAGGATATGTTCAAAAAAACTGTGTCAAATCAACTCATACACTTCATTACCAACTTCATGATGAAGTTCCGCAGTTGGATGGAAATAATCCTTTAGTGTTTCTTTGCTACACCCAGGGTTATAGTGAACGTCAAGTTCCCCTTTAAATATCAACTTTAAGAGTATTTTTATATTTTCTTTAAATCTCCCAACTTGGTCTGCAATGTTCGATGTGCATGCATCTTGACAATTTAAACCTTTGCTCTTGTATTCGCTAAACATACTTCTCATTTTAGAGTTAAGATCAAATGCTTTTATTTCAAGATTTGTACTTTTCTTCATATAATCTAAGCCTTTAGCCAGTTTTGCATTGAAACTCTCCGTGAGCTTTGTAGCTAGTTCCCTTGCTTCTTCATCTCTATTAAAAGCTGGTATTGAGCCAACTTCAGGTGCATTTGCAACAACTACATGCTTAACACCATGTTCATTTAGAACCTTAAGTGCATTACATATTTCACTCACTGCTTGTTCCAACACTTCTTCCGCTTTAGTATCGTCATAAGCAGTGGCAACCATAACATCATTTCCGCCGATTATGATGCAAAATAAATCTTCTTTACCTATATCTGGATGATGTTTAATTACCGCATCTAGCTGGTTAGCTAAACGAAATTTATTGAAGAAATAAGAAAAAATAGGGTCAAAAATTTCAGATGCTGTTGCATATGAAACTGCGTAATTCTGACCTTGCTGTTCGTGGCATCTCCCAAAAAATGAATAACTCCACCCAGGTTTAAATTCATCTAAATCTAAATATTTTGCTATATATTCAACAGCAGTAGGGCCATTGCTAAAAGATCTTCCTTGATAAAAAGGATCATCAAATTTTACGCTTTTTGCAAAGGATAAATTATTTAAAATTCCAATGATTGCGCCATTATCGGATAAGCTATCACCCAGAACATAAAAATTTCTATACTTTGAATTAGAATTGTCATTTTTGTTTGTCATAATATTTACCGTAGATTAGCATGTTGTTTCATTAGATTCATAGAAAAAGAAAAATAGCGGTGAAATTATACAACTTTGGCCTAACTTGCTCTCCACTTTTTCCGGGCAAAATCAGCTTCTTCTTAACTTGACACGTATACTTAAAAGAACCCTCTAAGTTTTCTAGCACGGCTTGGATGTTTCAACTTGCGCAGTGCTTTTGCCTCTATTTGCCTAATTCTCTCACGTGTTACATTAAAAATTTTTCCTACTTCTTCTAAGGTATGTTCCTTCCCATCTTTACCAAGGCCAAAACGCATTCTTAAAATTCTTTCTTCCTTTGGTGTTAAAGTTGCAAGGACATTGGTTGTAATGCCACGCAAGTCAGCAAGTATTGCAGCATCCTCTGGCCTGGAGACTCGCTTGTCTTCTATACAATCACCAAAGGTACTACTATCATCTTTTCCTGTTGGAGCTTCAAGACTTACTGGATCCCTTGCTATTTTCATAACTTTGCGTATTCTTTCCAGTGGCATTGTCAGTTCTACACTCAATTCCTCTAACGTCGGCTCTCTTCCCATCTCATGAGTCATCTTTCTTAATGCTCTGTTGATTTTACTGATAATTTCCACCATATGAACTGGTATTCTAACTACTTTAGACTGCTCAGGTATTGCTCTAGTGATTGATTGTCTTACCCACCAAGTGCCATAAGTTGAAAATTTATATCCACGTTTGTAATCAAACTTATCCACGGCCTTCATAAGACCAATATTGCCTTCTTGTATCAAATCAAGCAGATCAAGGCCTCTTTTTGAATACTTCTTAGCAATGGAAACTACTAGCCTTAAGTTAGCCTTAATCATTTCTTGCTTTGCTTCAGAGACTTCTCGTTCGTGTTTTTGTATTCTCTTGATTAGCTCCTTAAATTCTTGTACGTTATCTTCCTGTATATGCTGCTTAATACCGTTCAAGGTACTAGCTATATGTTCAGAGTTATCGTCTATAAACCTTAAAAATTTGTTTTTTAATTCACCTGTAAAAGAGGACTGATTTTCATTGATCTTTAAAAGACTTATCTTTTTCAATTCGTGCTTTAAAAGCACGTCATCATAAACTTTATAGAAACTTTCTCTATCGATATCGTATTTTCTAGCCTCAGCAATAAGATTAGCCTCTTCAAGCGTAATGGATCTATTTATCTTATAAAGTTCTTGTGTAATTCTGGCAACAGCAGCATCACTTAACTTAATTTGTAATGCTATAGACCATATTTGATTATACAAATTTTCTAGCTCATTAGAGAAATTTTTAGAATTTTTTCTTAATATCAACGCTTCATTTGTTAAAGTAATTATCTCATCCAATGCAACTATGACCTTTGGCAATAAGTCACTTTCCATTTCAAGAATAGAAACATTTAAATTGACTGAACTTATATCTTCATTATTACCGTCTTTCTCATCATCACTTTTTTTACTATCTTTCTCATCATCACTACAGTACTCAGCATCTTCAGAAACATCCTCAGAATCCTCAACATCTTCAGCACTTTCTTCACTCTCTTCACTTTCTTCTTTGGGTACCACATTAAAATCAGAGTTATAAATTGCATCCAGATCTATAATTTCTCTCAGTAAGAGAGCTCCATTACTAAAATCATCACGCCATACTTTTATCACCTTTGATGTTACTGATGTTTCAATTATTGCGCGTAACATGTTATGCTTTTCAGATTCAATTTTTTTTGCTATCTCGATTTCATCTGCCCTTGATAAAAGCTTTACGGAGCTCATGTCTTGTAAATAAATCCTCACTGGATCATCATTTTGTACTAAAGTTGCAGTAACATTTGGCGATGTGTCATCATCATCAAGTTTACTATCATCACTGTTGGAAGGAATATCTTCTTCATCTTCGCTACTTTCAAGCACATTAATTCCGGAATCCTGCAATAAAGATATAGCATCATCTATAAAGTCAGACGAAAAATTTTCATCTGATAATTTATCATTTATATCATCAAAGGTGATAAAACCACCCTTTTTTATACTCTTAGTTACCAGATCTTTGATAATTTTTTTCTTATCTTCTGCATCATTAATAGTTGACATCATTACCTTTATAGTTTATAATTTTATTTCTTATTAACAAACAAACTTACAACGAGCAAGTCTATAATTTTACTTTTAACTTGTGGCTATTTGTTACTTCATATAGTTTAAGATACTGTTAATTTATGTACACTTGTCTTAATCAATTGTTCCATACTTTTCTTCCATTTTTACTGCTATGGATAATCCAACTGAAAATGTTGCAATTCCAACCACTATAGCAGTAAGCATTAAAACATGGGGTATAGGATTGCTATATGAATAAAAATTTGAAACCAATATAGGAGGCAAGGAACTTTTTATATATCCTAGAGATGTGTAAAATAACAAAACAGATGCTTGGAAGACGCTTACCCCTATCATTTTCTTGATTAAATTTTTATCGTTTATAATAATATATAAACCTAGCACCATTAATACAATAATAATCGTATAATTATATAAAGTCATTGTTTTTTCCTACGAGCAAAATTTATATATATAATTAACATAGAGGAGCAGACAGTAAATGCTACACCTAATTCCACCAAAAAAATACCTAATTTTTGACCGGTTCTATTATTGGTTAACAAGATATCATAAGATAAAAAATTTTGGCCAAGTAAAGTTGTTGCAACGCCCGTTCCTCCATAAATTAAAATACCTAACACGTTAGTCAATCTAATCACAGAATAAGGTATTGCTTTTAGAGTTGTAGATACACCAAATAGCATTGAATATAATATTATCCCGGAGGCAATAATTATTCCTGCTTGAAAACCTCCACCCGGAGTGTAATCACCGTGAAATTGTATGTATAAACCAAATAAAATGATAAAAGGTATCATCAAAAATGTTACTGCATTTAATATCGGATCTTTAATCATTTTCTTTTTCTTCTTTTAATATCAACGTTATACAAAGCGCAGCAGTAAAAACTACTATAGTTTCTCCAAACGTGTCATAACCACGAAAGCTTGCCAAAATAGCTGTCACTATATTAGGAATACCGGTAGCTTTTTCGGTATTTTCCACATAATAAGGAGCAACATGCAAGTGGATCGGAGCATTGTGGCTGCCAAAATCTGGCAATTGAATCATAAAATATGACAAACATACAGCCAGAAATAACATAAAAAAAAGCGTTATAGGGTTATGAGATAGATTTACTTTATGATTCTTTATCAAGGAGAGTGCTGCAAACGTAAAAACTGTACTGAGCCCCGCACCAACAGAAGCTTCAGTAATTGCAACATCAGGTGCATTCATAATTAAGTATATAAGCGCAATCAGTGAACTAAATACACACATTAGAACAGCACTTACGACTAAATGTCGCGAGAAAACTATAAAAACCGTAACTGTTAGTAACAACAAAAGTAACACTACATTTAATATTTCTAACACCTTAGCCTTCTTTAACAGTTTTTTTCTTAACTTTATAATGAGTGCGCGCTAAAATATAGCTATTAGTTGAGTTAGCTACCCATATTATAAAAATTAATAATACTATTTTAACAGTATTGATTGAAAATCCATTCTGCAAAGCAAAACCAATTAACAATAACGTTGCACCGCTAGAATCTGTAATACCTGCTGCATGTAACCTAGTATAGAAATCAGGAAATCTGATCACCCCTATATTTGAAATAATTATCAAACAAATACCTAAAAATATGAAAATGGATCCTATCATAAATTATCAAAACAACATTAATCTCATTAGTGCTATAGTTGATATAAAGCTAACACTAGCATACAACAATGCTATATCAATTAAAAAAAAATTATTCAGAATGATTGATATTGCTGTTATAAGTACAACTACTTGCGTTGAGAAATTATTGAACGCTAAAACCTTATTGTACACATCATTTGACTTAGACACTATGCAACACAACATTACACTCATACAGAACAACAGTGTATAGATAGCAATGCAAATCATTTAAAGACTATGTAACTTCAGTAGATTTCTAAACGGATACTTCTTCATCGCCATCTTGATCATTTATTTCATCATCTATTTCACCATCCACTTCATAATCTTGGCTTTCTTGACTTGCATCAAGATCTGTGTTATCAGAAAAATTTAATAAATTCGCTAGCTTACTTGTATTACTGCTGTAAACATTATTCATATTTCCTTTCATGTATTCCTTGCATCTACCTACCAAAAGGCTAAACAGCTCATGAGTATCCACCTGTTTTCCTGCTATTTCATGTAAGGAAACTATGGTATTTTTATGACCTTTAAACTTAGCTGCTTGAATTGGATTACTTGCCCCTGTATTTAAATCATGTGTTCTTTGACTTGCCAACAGAACCAATTTGAAACGGTTACTTACCCGTTCTATACACTTTTCTACAATAGACTCAGCCATAAGATACTACCTTAATAAGTTTTATACTATATCACAAAAAACAAGTTGTCAACTTTGTATCTATTGCGATTCAACTTCATGTTTTACTTTTTCTGCCTCAGATTTTATTTCTTGGCTTTCTGTCATCGTGATTGTTATCTCATGATCAAGTTTTTTTAGAAATCCTAACAATCGCTCTAAAGAAAAACCATCTATTTTACCATTTTTAATTTGCGATACCTTTGGCTGATCAATACCAAGTTTCTCAGCTGCAAAAGCCTGAGTCCAAGCATTTTTTTCTATAATTTTATTTATTATATAAAGCAACTTTGTTTTTATTCCTGCACTGTCTAAGTTATTTAACGATATTATTTCCATAATTCTTACACTCACATATCAATTAACTTTATTAAACATTATAACATAATATTTAATATACCAAGATATTAATATCATGTAACTTGTCAATAATTATATGATATCAATATTTAAAACTTTAAGTTGATTATATATTAATATTTTTATCAAATTTCTAGTAATTTTAAATTACCATTTTACCATCAGTCTATCTGAAAAAACCATTTATAGAAAGAACAAGCTAAGATTACAAAGCTTGAAATACAAAAATAATTATTTTATAAATTTATCTTACATAAGAAGTTTATATCTCTATATCTTAATATAAATATTTATTTAAATTTTTAAAATTTCTATTTTAACGAGAATTCTATATATTATATTTATAATATAATTTAAATATTTGTTGCTTTTTAGCTGGAACATTATTTAGTTAGTAAGTAAAATTGTGTTGAATATGACAAAAATAAAAAAAGATGTTGCTGTTATTATGGGAAGTGAGTCAGATTACACCACTATGGTCCATACTGTTGATATGTTAAAAGCATTAGAAGTTTCACATGATATATTCATAATATCTGCACATAGAACACCAGAAAGGCTCTTCAATTTTGCTAAATCTGCACAAGAAGAAGGTTTTAAGGTTATTATAGCTGGTGCAGGAGGTGCAGCTCATTTACCTGGTATGGTTGCGTCACTAACTTGTTTACCAGTTATCGGCGTTCCTGTGCATAGTAAACAATTAAATGGGCTGGACAGTCTACTCTCTATAGTTCAAATGCCAAAGGGTGTTCCAGTTGCAACCATGTCTATAGGAGAAAATGGAGCATATAATGCTGCCATTACTGCCGTATCTATATTGTCAATTTCCAACAGTGAAATTGCAGGTAGGTTAAAAAAGTGGAGAGAGAAACAGACCAAAGAAGTAAAAGAAAAACCAGTTTCATAATAAATCTATGGCAATAATTCTTTTAGACACAAAAACCATAAACCGTATAGCAGCGGGGGAGGTGATAGAAAGGCCAGCAAGTGTAGTAAAGGAATTAGTGGAAAATGCAATAGATGCTGGAAGTTTAGAAATAGAGATTAAAATAGAAAGTGGTGGGCGTAACCTTATTATTGTAACAGATGATGGTAACGGAGTAGAAAAAAACGATTTAGAACTTGCGTTTATGCGCCATGCTACTTCAAAATTGAGCGACAATGAGTTGATAGAAATCAAGCATCTTGGCTTTAGAGGAGAAGCTCTGCCTTCAATAGCAGCAGTAAGTAGGATAAAATTATCGTCTAAGGCAAGAGAAGCAAATGAAGCATGGTCTATAAGTTATGAGGGTGGAGAGAAAATAGGGGAGCAAACTCCTTACTCTTTATCACAAGGTACACATATTGAAGTACGAGATTTGTTTTTCGCTACCCCAAATAGACTAAAATTTCTAAAAACCGAAAGAGCAGAAACTCAAAGCATTGTTGATATTGTAAACAACCTAGCAATGATTAACTATCATATAGGGTTTACTCTCACTTCAGGTAATAAAAAGCTCTTAAAATACGCTAAGCAGACTTCGTTATTTCATAGATTGTGTGAAGTAGAAGAAGAATTTCAGGGCAATTCTTTGGAGATCAATGAAGAAGAAGACGACATTAAACTTACGGGACACATCTGTAAGCCGACCGTCAATCGTGGTAAGTCCACTCAGATCTATACGTTTGTTAATGGAAGGCCAATTAAAGATAATTTACTTATTGGCGCAGTTAGGTATGCATATCATGATTTTATTCCAAGCGATAGGTATCCTTTTGCAGCGTTACATTTAGAGATACCTTATGATCAAGTAGATGTAAATGTGCATCCAAATAAGTCAGAAGTAAGGTTTCAGAATAAGAAGCTCATATATGAGATAATGACAAGAGGATTAATTAAAGCATTGTCAAGAAGGATAGGCACTTTTCCAGCGCATGACCAGAAAATGGATTCAACATTGCCGGATCCTTTTGATAAACCTAATGTTCAAAAAGAATTTTATGAAAAAAGACCAAGTCCTTTTAAAAATCAACTAATAAAAGAATTTGCTTCTCCAAATGAAAAAGCAAAAGGCTTATCAGAACAGTCAAAATCGTTTGATTATACCGGCATACAGAAATTTCCATCACAAGCGGAGACTATGGTTCTGGAAAAAAAGGTGTTAGAGCAAGTTGATTTGATAGAGAGCCACCCGCTCGGGTTTGCACGCTGTCAGGTCTATAATACTTATATTATTGCAGAGGTAAGGGACAAATTGATTATAGTCGATCAGCATGCAGCCCATGAAAGACTAGTATATGAATGCTTAAAACAAAAATCAAGTATAAAAAGACAAAAACTGCTTCTTCCTGAAACGGTTGAAATTAAAGATCAGGCTGGAATGGAGATGATTGAAATCTATAAAGATAAGTTATTTGAAATGGGTTTTGATATTGAAATCAAATCAGAGAATAAAGTGATAGTAAAAGAAATCCCTGCAATCTTGGGCACAATAGATGTGAAAGAGATGCTAATTAACATAATTGATAGATTAACGGAAATAGAAGATACATTGCCAGTAGAAGATAAAGTGAACAAAATATTGGCCACTATCGCTTGTCATGGATCAATTAGAGCGGGTAGAAAAATGAGGTTAGATGAAATGAATGAGCTGCTGAGACAAATGGAAAAAACCCCATATTCCGGGCAATGCAACCACGGAAGACCAACTTATATAGAAATGAAACTCAGTGATATTGAAAAACTTTTTGAGCGTAGGTAATGAGGTTGCCATAAATATGTAAGTGCTCTTTCCTCGTCATCCAAGTAGCTCATAGAAACGGATTAAACGAAAAAACTTCCTTGACATCCTCCGCCAGCCCCCTTATCATGGAAGTAAAGCTATTTATTTATCTTCGCAATCTGTGCAGGTTAATGACAAAAAACTTAGGGTATTTGGCGTCTCATGTTTAATTTTTCGCACTACGTGCATCGCATGTCTTTAAAAATTTCTGGGTTTTTACCTATATAAGCCGAAACGCGCTTACAAAGCGTTTAAGACAGCAAAAAACGTCAAATTGACAAGGGAGAATTTGAATGCTAGCTACTATGGGGTTTCTTTGCCTTTTTTCCTGCTTGGTAAATTTCTTAAACACTTGCGGTGTAGGTTAGTTGCAAGTTAAAAGCAGCTAAATCGCTCTTAATCAAGCGTTTTAGAATAAAAAAAACGCCGATATTTTAGTACATGGTAAATAGCCAACCACCACGGGGCTTCTTTTGCCTTTTTTTTCGCTTAGTAAATTTCTTAATGTTTATAGCTAAACGACAACCGTCATCCCGCTACGTGTTAGCGGGATCTCTTGTTAGCGCCGCGGCGGTATGACGTCTCGCTTGCAACCTATAGCTTTGTCATTCCAGTGCTCCTTTTTTTGTCATCCCAGTACCTTGACTATTTGGATCCAGAAAACTTAGCTTCGAGTCAAGTAGGCTGCAAATAAAAACTGGATTCCAGCGTCACGCGCTGGAATGACACCCTGACAATCGTCATCCCGCTACGTGTTAGCGGGATCTATGTTAAGAGATACCGCGGCGGTATGACGTATAGAAACTAAAAAAGTTCTTTTTTAAAAAACTTAAGTTATACTTATAAGTATTTGATACTTTTTATAGTGATTATGTCGAGTTTAAGCTGCCTTTATGGTGATAATGCAGAATTTGTGGAAGAAATGTATAGCCGTTATTTGCAGGGTGATAAATCAATCGGGGAGGATTGGTATAGAATTTTTTCAAGCAATTTAGAAGTTAATAAAGCGGAGACCTGCGGTGCACAACATGTAACTAAGGTGGATGATTCAGTTTCTGGTTTAGCAAATTTTTTCAGATCTTACGGTCATTTTTTTGCGGATCTTAATCCGTTATCACCCAATGTGAATAAGGAAGTAGATTATCAGAAATATTCGAATCTATATCCGGCAAGTGACGCTGGAATCTATAGAGATATTTACTGCAAGAACATCGGTTTTGAATTTATGCATATCTCCTCTTATGAGGAGAGGATGTGGCTGCAGGAAAAGATCGAAAATCAAACCTATACGCTGAGTTCACAAGATAAAAAGGAAATACTGAGGCACTTAATTGAATCTGAGATGTTCGAGCAATTTCTCCATATGAAATTTCCTGGATATAAACGTTTTTCTATCGAAGGTGGGGAATCAGCTATCGTTGCAATTGAGAGAATCATTAGTGATTCTGCAGCTTTTAGTATTGAAGAAATAGTTCTTGGCATGGCTCACCGCGGACGACTCAATATTCTAACCAAAGTTATGGGGAAAGAATATGCGGCAATGCTATCTGAATTTCAAGGCAATCTTGCATATCCAGGTGGTCTTGAGGTGTCCGGTGATGTTAAATATCACCTTGGTTACTCTTCTGATCAAACACTTGCCGGTGGTAAGAAAATACATTTAAGTTTATGCCCTAATCCATCTCACCTTGAAGCGGTAAATCCGGTTTTGGCTGGAAGAATAAGAGCAAAACAGAATATAAGATCTGTGCTTGGCATATCAATTCATGGTGATGCGGCTTTCATCGGCCAAGGAGTGGTTGCTGAAACTCTAACCTTAAGCAATATTGAAGGTTATAAGGTAGATGGCATTGTGCACATTGTTATTAATAACCAAGTTGGTTTTACTGCTAATCCGTGTTGTGCGCGATCCTCTTTTTACTGTACTGATGTAGCAAAATCAATAGAAGCTCCAGTGTTTCACGTTAATGGAGATAACCCAGAAGCTGTGAGTTTTGCTACAAGTCTGGCGATGGAATATAGGCAGAAATTTAAAAAGGACGTAGTGATTGACATAATATGTTACCGCAAATATGGCCATAATGAAGGTGATGAACCGAATTTCACTCAGCCACTCATGTATAAGGTAATATCAAAGCATAAAACTCCAGGAACACTGTATGAAGAGAAGTTGATCGCAGAGAAAGTATTAAGTGGTGATGAGGTAAATAAATTGCGCAGTGAGTTCAGGGCAAGATTGGATAAAAGTCTTGCTGAATCAGCGGCTTATACTCCAAAAAAAGCGGCTTATACTCCAAAAAAAGCTGACTGGTTTTGTGGAGTATGGTCAAAATTAAGAAAGGCAAGGTTGAACGATTTGAGCGAATACTATACAGATTCTGGTGTTCCGCCAGATGAGTTGAAAAAATTAGGTGTACATATAAATAGCAACATCCCAAGTAGCTTTAACATTAACAATAAGGTTAGAAAAATACTTGATGGCAGAATAGACAGCATAAATTCCGGTAGTAATATAGACTGGGCAACTGCCGAAAGTCTTGCGTTTGCATCACTGCTCACAGAAGGAATAGGAGTGCGTTTATCAGGACAAGACTCTGGTCGTGGAACTTTCTCGCACCGTCATTCAAGGCTTGTTGATCAGGTAACAGAAGAAGCGTTTATTCCGCTAAACAATATAAATGAAAAGCAAGCTCACTTTGAGGTCATAGATAGCGCTTTATCAGAGTATGCTGTAATGGGCTTTGAATATGGATATAGCCTTGATTCCCCATATTCACTGGTGCTCTGGGAAGGACAATTTGGTGATTTTGCAAATGGTGCACAAATTATGATCGACCAGTTTATCGCATCTGCAGAAACAAAGTGGTTGCGATCAAGCGGTCTAGTTTTGTTGCTGCCTCATGGTTATGAAGGACAGGGACCTGAGCATAGCTCCGCGCGTATAGAGAGATTTTTGCAACTCTGCGCAGAAGATAATATGCAGGTAGTTAATTGTTCCACTCCGGCAAATTACTTCCATGTCTTACGCAGACAAATCCATAGAGACTTTCGTAAGCCTCTGGTAGTGTTTACACCAAAATCGCTACTGCGTCACAAAAGAGCAGTTTCTAACCTATCTGACTTTGAAGGAAAATTCCTCACGGTAATCCCAGAATGTAGAACAGGTTTAGTTTCGAATGATAAAATACGTAAAGTTGTAATATGCAGCGGTAAAGTTTATTACGACATAATTGAAGTATGTGAAGCACAAAAAATAAACGATATAGCAGTAATACGTTTGGAGCAATTCTATCCATTTCCTGCCGATAAAATAAGTATTGAACTTGAAAAATACAAAAGCGCTGAAATTATATGGTGTCAAGAAGAACCAAAAAATATGGGAGGGTGGTTTTTTGTCAACCCATTGATAGAAGAAGTGTTGTCCAATCTCAATATTCAAGCAAAAAGACCTAAGTGTATCGCAAGACCTGCTGCTGCATCTCCTGCATGTGGTTATGTTAGTGTTCACACTCAGCAGCAGGAAGAGATTTTAAAGCAGGTTATGCAGGGGATCTAGCACAATTGTGCAAATATTGAAGCGAAAGCTGGCAAGCGAACATTGTTCATCAGATCTTGACGCTGGGCACTGCAGCCAGGCGCAATAGAAAACGCATTACACCAATAAAGCCCTTTTGGTACTCAAGCAAATATAAAAGATTTTTATTCTATTAAAAAAAATTTAATTTTTATTAAAATTTTCATTTATTTTTATTTAAAAAGTAAACATTATTAATATTTACTTTAATTAATATAGGATATATATGAATACAAAAATATTTGAGATGTTAATAAGGAGAACTGGTCTACGCAGAGATAGCAAAGCTGAGATCATACAGTTATAGCATTTCTCATAATAGTCCAAACAGGTCATAGGAAGGCAGAATCAACAGCACGAAGAAAGGATTCGAATAGAGGAATGTTTTTCCTGGCTCTGTTTTTTATAGCAAACCAATGATGCTCAATTTTGTTGAAATCTGGAGAATAAGGCGGCAGATACAAAATTTCTGCACCAACCCCTTTAGCAAGCTCGATAATCTTATCAGACTTATGAAAAGTAGCATTGTCAAGAATGACAGTCTGTCCAGGTTCCAAGATCGGTGTCAAAAATTGCTCAAACCATCCATTAAAAACATCCATATTACAGTGGCCTTCAAAGGTTAACGGAACAACTATCTTTCTTCCACTTAAGGCTGCAACCATACTGATTCGTTGAGTTTTCTTTCCAGATTTTAAGGCATAAAACCGCCGTCCTTTCTGGCAATATCCGTAGGGGTAGTCTTCGGTGTTATCAATGCCAGACTCATCTATATACACTAAGTTTTTAGGTTCTTTTGTCGCTATAATTTTCAAAAATTCAGCACGTTTTTCTTCGTTTCTTTCCTTGTATCCATATGTCTTTTTTTGCGCGTAAATCCAATTTTTTTAAGGGCTCGATAGATCGTTTGGATACTAACGTTGTTCCAAAGTTTAGCCATTTCCGATAGAGTCTTTCCTCCGTGTTCTCTGGCAAATTTGGCAAAGGTATCCCAGTCGGTAATTTTGTGATTGTAACCCCCATTTCCAAGTTTTTTTGATTGAAAGTCTCCTGTTTCTTTTCTTCTTTGCTGCCACTCCCATAAAGTAGTTCGTCCAATCTTAAATCTTGCTGCCACTGTTTCTCTGCTTTCTCCTTCGTCTAGCGCTTCCATTGCTTTTTTTCTTAAATCATAACTATATGCTGCTGGCATTCAACCTCCTTATCATCATCTATCCTTATCCTATCACATCCGGACTTTTATCGAAAGAGCTATAAGAGGTTGTCCACAAACCAGTAAATCAAGCATATTCCCTACTTAACATAACTTTACTCATAGCCAGATATGTGAAACTTTCAGTAGATGTTGTAAGTAAATCGTACTCCTTTGATAGCCTTCTATTTCTATTGATCCAAGCAAAAGTCCTCTCTACCACCCACCTTCTCGGCTGTACTGAAAATCCAGGATCCCGTTGGGCTTTGTTGCATCGCTACTTATGAAAGGCTAACTATAGTTAGGATTATAAGCAACCTATTGAAAATCTTGTTTTTTTGCAATCAATCTGATCAAATTTAAGAATAGTAATTTGTTATTTATATTAATAAATTTAATTCTATTGAAAATAGCTAAAGCATTGAAATTCTTGAATTTTAGCCGGATTGGTAAATGGTAGTGAAATTTCTTTTACTCAAATTTAGGTATTCATTGACCGTTCTTGTTATAAATACCAGAATAATAAGCTACTGATATTCCCTATCTTTTTTATCTTTAATCCATCATAGCTAGCGATGCAACAAAGCCATCCCGTTGTGGCAATAGTTCTAGTGGTGTATCTTTATGTACCCAAAACCTACATGGAGGCCTTTTGACAATTTCAATATCTATCCCATATTCTCTCTTTACGTAATCCTTTAAATCTTTTCCTTGGTATCCCATATCAGCCCACATTTTCTTAATATTGCTGTATTTTTCCTTCATATTGTCCAATGCCATCTTCACCCCATCTCTGTCATTTTCGCTTGCAGCTCCTACATAGCAACCAAGCACAAATCCTTGAGTATCTGTGATTATATGTCTTTTTCTCCCCTTTACCTTTTTCGCACCATCATAACCTTTGACCCCCCTTTTTCCGTGGTTTTTACCGATTGACTGTCCACTATGCATGCGCTCGGCTTCCCATTTTTGACCTACTATATTTAGTGATATCATAGTTCATTTTCTCAAAAATTCCCTGCTTTTTCCATCTTCTAAACTGTTCATGCACAGCCTTCCACGGCGGAAAATCGTGTGGTAAATAGCGCCATTGACATCCTGTGCGCAGTATATAAAGAATTGCATTTACTATCTCACACTTACTGTATTTTGGTGGCCTTCCTCCTTTCTTGTACGATACTCTGAAGTGTTTTTCTATTCTTGCCCATTCCCTTTTACTTAAATCTGTTGGATATTTTTTCCTCATCTCTTACCTCAATATTCTTTCTTTATATACTACGTATTCCTTGGTTTGTGGACAACCTCTAATATGGAAGATATCGAAATTGCTATAGACAGTACAGGAATTAGTATATACAACAACACTCCTGGTCACAGCAAGGAAAATAGCACTGACAGAAAATATCGTGGCTATGAGCAAACGAGAAAATTGCACGTAATGTTGAATATAAACAACAAAAAAGCCATAGCTGTAAAATACAGTAACGGTGTCTACTCTGATCACTATGGAGCTTGTGATTTGCTAAAAGAAGTTGATTTTCAGCATGCCATAAAAGCACTATATGCAGATAGAGCATGTGATAGGCACAAGTTTTATAAGTTGTGTAACAAATATGATATAAAGACAAAAATTCCACCAATAAACAATGCGGCAGAACATCCAGAAATAGATTATATGTCTGACAGGAATGCTGCTATTAGGTTAATAAAATTATACGGTGAAGATGGCATGAAAGAATGGAAAAAAGAAGTAAATTATGGGAAAAGATCTTATATTGAAGGGTTTTTCTCAAGATTAAAGCAAATATTCGGATTTAGTTTTAGGAATAAATCTGAGATAAATCGAGAAAAAGAACTGCTAATCAAATGCTATTTGCTTAATAAATTCACTGATATTGGTATGGCTAAATTTGAGATAGTTACATGAATTTACCATAAATCACCATCTCATAAAGTGTGATGCAACAAAGCCATCCCAGTGTCACGCACTGGCATGACACCCTTTTGGATAGAAACCAGTATCAGGTACTCGGATGACACCATTTACAACCACTCTCCTACCCTTTCTAGCTGTTTATAGCTGTTAAATCTCAGGAATTTATCAAAATATGGAGAGGCAATAAAGGGTGTGGAATTACTTAAATAGTTAGATAAAAAACCAGGCAGATCATTTTTTAATTCTTGCATTTTGTATCTATAATTTTGTATAGAAATAACTTTTATTTTATCATAATCAAGTTTCCAATAAGCAAGTTCTGAGACTTCTCTTTTTGTTATATGTTCTACCGCTAAGGCTTGTAAAATTAATTGCGGAAAAAACCCCGACATCACTTCTTCATTGGAAGGTGGTGAACCAAGTTTATAGTCTATAATTGCTACTTGCCCACTTGATAGATACTCAACTCTATCACATCTTGCTGTCAGTGAAATTTCTTGTGGCTTATTTGTCATCCAAGCAGTTTCATACTGATCACAAGAACCAGTGTCACGCGCTGGAATATGAAATATCGGACAGGAAAAGTTCTTTTCCAACTCAACATAATTGCTTCGAGTTTCATCAAATTCGACAAAAGATTGAATTATCTTTTGTAGTCTTACCCACCACATATTTGAAAAATTAAACTGACTAGTCGAGAATGCTTCTCGTGCAATGCTCATTGGAGATTTTTTGTTGCGTAAATATCTTGCAAGAATGTTGTGTACCATAGTGCCAAATTCCAATATCGATGGCTTAAAATTCAAGTCTCTTAATTGTTTAAGGCCCAGTATATATTCAACGTAAAATGAATAAGGATTACGAATTAGCTTTTCTATTGCACTGCAAGACATCACCTGCATTTTTTCTTTTCTAACTTCGGTTTGAGGTTTTGGCATAGGCTGAGTACATGGAACAGTACATTCAGGCGTATTTAATATCCTTAGCCAATCACGATACGGCTGCTTCCCCTCCTTGAGTAGAATTTCCAAACGCTGCAATAGAATTGGTTTTCTATGGCTTAGCGATCTTGTAATATAAACCTTACTTGCACAAAACAAATTGTGTAAAGTATAAAAAAAATACCCCTGCTCTTCTTGCACGGAAGGAAGATTAAATTTTTCTCTCGTAAATGCATTCAAAAGCGGATTTTGAAAGCTTGGCGCTTCATTAAATCCAGCAAGTATTACAACTTTGTTGTGATATAAGCTGAATTTATTCAAGTCACTTGCTACAGAGAAAAACTCTTTCTCTAAAAATAAGGTCAGAATTTGGCTATATAACTCTAAGGAGCATTTAATTCCTACACCCTCACATGCATTTGAGAAATTACAGGTAAAATTGCCTATTTCACTATTTAGCTCTGAAAAATTTATACCAGATAATATATTAATACACTGCAAATGAGTTGCTACCACATCAAAAATAGAGCAATTTATAGAACGAAGTAAAGGATTAAATATAACCTCTAACTTACTGATAATAAGTAATATATCTTCTTTGTATTTTAGCTTTTTATGGGCATTGATAGCATTTATAATATCGCTCAGGCCATTTGTACTAAAGTTGCGTAATATCTCTATTTCAAATTCAGATAAAATCCGAGTGTACTCTTCTTGAGTGTAACCAAAAGTCACTAGCCTATGTTTAAGGAGCGAAAGTAATGACACACTGCTCCAATTTGAGGTCAAAACTTCGATACTATAAAGCAGAAGCGTTATATAAGGGTAATTTTTCGGTATGGCACTGTGTTGCCTTGATAAACATGCTATACGAGCTGCAAGTAATTTATCAAAGACGACCAAAGAAATGTTTTCATAACCTTCATTTTCTATAATTAATGATGTCACTTGTGCTTCTTCCTCTCTGGAATCACAAGTGATGACTTCAATATTGCCAACATGTCCACTACTAACTTTGCTTAGATCGGCAGTTGTATCAAAGACGTAATCTAGATATTCCTCAGGACTTCCTGTTATCCCAGCCCTTTCTTCTGTCATCCCAGTGCTTGACACTGGGATCCAGTTTTCATTATACAGCCACCTGGTGCGCTCATTTAAAGTTAAGTTTTCTGGATCCCAGTGTCTGGGCACTGGGATGACACCAGAACACGCTTCTGGCAGAAAACTAACATCCCTTCTATCCACTTTTAAATAATCGAGTAGATCTTTCAGGCAATATTGATAGTGTTTTTTATCAAGCAATTTCCAGTCTTTCTCTTTAATTTTCAAATTCAGGTTAGGCAAAATTATTTTTCCAAATGGCAGATCATATATAGCCTTAATTAACGACTTATCCTTTCCAATTCCAACAAAGATTATATGTTGGTCTTTTTGTAAAGAGGTTATCATATTGTTTATGTAATCACTCTTATGTTTTAATATATCTACTACTTCTAAATCTTTTAAAGTTTTACTCCAAGTCTCAGTGAGTAAGCTTATGAAATTCTCTATTTTTTTTGAATGTTCATCAAATTGATAACAATCCGTTGTTTGGGTAGATTGAATTTTATCAAGCAATGATGGCAGGCTATAAGCTAAATCAATTGGGAAATTATCATTATTTTTTCTATTCCATTCCAATATGAATTGAATGAGTAGCAGCGTCCTTTTTATTGGACTTATAACTTTAACTCTATCAAGATTTAATATTAAATCTTCCTCATCAATGTTCTCTAGCGAAACTATCTCTGGCAAAATTATGCATTTTTCAGCGTTATAATTCTTGAATGCACTCAGCAGCGCTATCACATCCCTCTTGCAAGGAAGTATGACCTTTATCTCGGGAATTTTTTCTCTTTCATATTCAGAAAATATGTGCTGAACCAGCACATCAAAAAGGGATTCATCCACATTAACAGTAAAAACTCTTCCCACTAACAGTAACAATTAATACAATACTTTTATTGTATAGAAATTATTTAAAATATAAATGTGCTCGCAGTTTCTTATGCTATGATATATTAAAGTCTTTCACAATATTACATGGCAAACATCAGAATAGAAGTTTTAAATAAATGTGAACAAGTTGGCCGCAGAAGGGTAGTTAATGTTTACTTGATTTACATAAGCAAAGAATTACCATCAAAATTACATGAAGAAATTTGTGGGCTATTTTATAATAAAGTCATACAAGACTGCCGTTATTATTCCTACAATGAAAACCTTGAAGAAGTTCAATATAACTTCATAGAACCACAAGCAAAGTGGGGCTTGGAGATAAGCTTTTTACCTGGCATGACTGACAATGTAGGCAACACAGCGAAACAAATTGTTAGAGAATATTTAATAAACAAGGACTACATTGATGAAAATGTTTGTATAAAAGCAAGAAGTTCAAAATTGATTCTAAGTCAAGCAACTGAAGATGATATAAAACAAGAATTTAATCCTATCACTGAGTATTGCATTCTTGTTTATAAAGAAAACGGCAATTGCTATTGGAGGCATTACGGTAAATTAAAAGGTGTCATCCCAGTGCCCAGACACTGGGATCCAGAAAATTTCAAGCAATTGTATAATGAAAACTGGATTCCAGTGTCAAGCACTGGAATGACAGAAGGTAGGGTTGGGATGACAGAGGATAGTACTAAGTCCGTTGACCTCAATGTAAGTGACCAAGAGCTTGAAAAGATCAGCAGAGATGGAATCGATGGTAATGGCACTTTAGGGCTCTCTCTGGCAGCAATGAAAGCTATAAAGGATTACTTTAAAAAACTTAATAGAAATCCATATGATATTGAACTTGAGTCCCTAGCACAAACTTGGTCTGAACATTGTAAGCACAATATCTTTTGCTCTCCCATTGATGAAATAAAAGATGGCCTATACGCACATTATATCAAGCGTGCAACGCGTGAGATAAATTCTGACATATGTGTGTCAGTTTTCTCTGACAACGCAGGAGGAATAATTTTTGATGACGATTACTTGATTGTAGATAAAGTTGAAACTCACAATAGCCCTTCAGCTCTTGATCCATTTGGTGGAGCAATGACTGGAGTGCTTGGAGTAAATCGTGATATAGTTGGTTTCGGTAAAGGCGCAGAGCCTATAATGAATACCTATTACTTTTGCTTTGCCAAAGAAGCAAAAGGCAAGTTTTATAGGGATAAAGAGCGCACTGATGAGATCTTACCGCCAAAATATATAATGAAAGAAGTGATTCACGGTGTTAATGTTGCTGGTAATTGCTCTGGTATTCCAACACAACTTGGATCGGTATATTTTGACGATAGATTTTGTGGAAAGCCGTTAGTCTTTGTTGGCAGTGTCGGAATTATTCCACGCAACATAAATAACGCACCTTCACACATCAAAGGGCCTAAAAACGGCGATAAAATCGTAATTATTGGCGGAAGAGTTGGAAGGGACGGAATTCACGGTGCAACGTTTTCCTCAGAGGCTTTGTCGGGAAACAGCCCTTCAACAATTGTGCAAATTGGTGACCCTATAACACAAAAAAAATTATCCAACGCCGCCTTGGAAGCAAGAGATCTTGATCTTTATAATGCAATAACGGATAATGGAGCAGGCGGTCTATCATCATCTATTGGTGAAATGGGAAAAGACGGATTTGAAGTTGATTTGAGCAAGGTTCTCCTTAAAAACGATGGTATGGCTCCGTGGGAAATATGGATATCAGAATCACAAGAGAGAATGACCTTAGCAGTGCCAGAAGAAAATCTCCCTATGTTTAAGCAAATCATGAAAAAACATGATGTGGAGGTTTGTGTGATTGGAGAGTTCAATGAGAGTGGTAAAGCTGTTGTTAAATGTCCTAAAGGGAAAGTAATAATGGGTATCGGAACTGAATTTCTGCATGATGGTAATCCTAGAGTGCATTTACAGACAAAGCCGTGGTCTAAGGAGTCTGCTGTATCCTTTCCTGTCATCCCAGTGCTTGACACTGGGATCCAGCAGGTAAAGCCTGCAAACATTTTACGCCAAAACTCATCTAATGGTGGAATTGAATGTGAAATGGATTCCAGTGTCAGCTACTTGCATGACACCCTTTGCGTGTCAGCTACTTGCATGACATCAAGCCAAGAAACTGAACTAAAAGAAATGCTGAGCAGACCAAACATTTGCAGCAAAGAGTTCATAGTGGTGCAATATGATCATGAGGTTCAAGGATCGTCAGTGTTAAAACCACTGCAAGGCAAGGGAAGAATGTGCAGCGAAGCTATTGTCTCAAGGCCTGTTCTTTCTTCAAATAAAGGTGTTGTAAAATCGCAAGGATTTGGCTCAAGTTATGGAGAAATTGACACCTACCACATGGCAGCATGTGCAATTGACACCGCGATACGCAACTATGTAGCCGCAGGAGGAAATATAAATCATCTAGCGTTGCTCGACAATTTTTGCTGGTGTGATGCTTATAATCCAGAAAGGCTATGGCAGCTAAAGAGAGCTGCAGAGGCTTGTTACGACTTTGCAACTGCATTTAAAACACCATTCATATCCGGAAAAGACAGTATGTTCAATGACTTCAAGGGATATGATGAAAATGGCGAGAAAGTGATAATCTCCGCACCACCTTCATTACTCATCTCAGCAATTGGAATTATAGAAAATATTGAAAATGCGGTATCGCTTGATGTGAAAATGCCGGGAGACTTGATATATGTACTTGGAGAAACACTTGATGAACTTGGTAGATCTGAATATCAGTTATATAGTGGAATAGGTAATAACAACGTACCAAAAGTTGATGCAAAGAGCGCTAGGAAGTTGTATGAGCGTTACAACCAGGCAATAAAAGATGGCATAATTGCCTCTGCAATTGCACCAAACTTAGGCGGATTAGTTATTGCTCTGGCAAAATCGCTAATTGCAGGAGACCTTGGTGCTGAAATCGATCTTTCACTAGTGCCAATAGGAAAAATACAAAATACAGACATAATAAACAAGATAATAATGTTTTCTGAATCGCAAAGTAGAATTTTGGTTACTATTGCACCACAAAATCAGAAGAGGTTTGAAGAATTGTTTGAAGGTGCAGTTTATTCATGTATTGGCAAAGTAACAGAGAAAAAGGTGCTAAACATAAAGGATGTTTTAAAAGTAGATCTGAAAGATGTGGCATGCTAATATAAAATATTTTTCTTATTATGCTAAATAACTCTTTTACTATATGTAATGTTTATTTAGAATGAATGTATGTTATTAATTTTGGGTAGGTAATTATGTCTATTTTATCGATACTCCTGTTTATCAGTCTTTCTTTACTCAACACTTCAAATAAATTGATGATATGTGCTGCCTTATTTGTGGGAGCTGCTTTAGTTGTAAATTCAATGGTTGAATTTTATGGCAGAAGCAAAGCTACGTACAACTTAATAGTGTGTACAGCGCTATGTTGTGTTTTTAAATGGCAAAGTTTTAATTTGATGATATTGATTTCATATACTGCAATTTTAGTATCTCTTCTCTCAAGCATAATTATTTTTGAAAAATTGAAGTCCAAGTTGAATTTTCATATGGCAAATTTCATTACTTTAATTATAGCATCAGTGGTTGATAGTGCCGTTGTATGTGTTGGATTACTATACAAATTTTCTGCAGGTAAATGCTTATCAATATACATTAGAGATTTAATTTTTAAGTTTTCTTATGTGTCAGTATTGAGCATCTGCTTGTTTGTAGGAATGTATTTATTTTGCTTGGCGAACAAGAAGTATTTTAAGATTTCCACATAACCTGTTTTCTGATATAGCTAAACTGACTTTGGGTCCTGGGGGTGTATTTGGTGGTCCTAATACGTAACAACAGTTTAGAATTTATAGGTAGCCTAAACTCACAACTGTACAAACACTATGATTTGAGCCTATCAGGGGGGTGTCATTCCAGTCTGGAATCCAGAAAAAAGAATGGTGTCATCCCAGTGCTTGACACATAGCTGTACGAACATTCATTTTTGAAGGTAAATTGCACAGCAAATGGTGTCATTCCAGTCTGGAATCCAGAAATTTTGCTTATAACTGAGCTGATGAGCTAAAGGTAGTTGTCTTACGCTAAAACAAACGTTTTTAATTAAGTTGCATAGAACCAGTGTCTGGGCACTGGCCCACTGGTGGGAATTGCTCCTAAACTACAACGTTCGTACAGCTATGTGCTTGACACTGGGATGACATCATCGGGGCACTGGCCTACTTAACCTTCATACCGTCGCGGTATCTCAGCCGCTAACAAGTAGCGGAATGACGATTTATCAAACGCTGCCTAATTTTCCGTAACAGTTGAAAAAATCAATAGAAAATCAATATATCACTATAAATTCACGTATTTTGAGGCTATAATGGTTAATACGCTATATGGTATAATATGGACGATTTTATCAGAGTTAAGGGCGCAAGGGAACATAATCTGCAAGGTGTAGACGTCAATATACCGAAAAATAAGCTAGTTGTTATAACTGGGCTAAGTGGTTCTGGCAAGTCTAGCCTTGCATTTGATACGATTTATGCAGAAGGCCAACGCCGGTACGTTGAAAGCCTGTCAGCTTACGCGCGTCAATTTCTCAACATTCAGGATAAACCAGATGTTGAGTCGATTACAGGTCTCTCTCCTGCAATATCTATCAACCAGAAATCGATCTCAAAAAATCCAAGGTCAACAGTTGGAACTGTTACCGAAATTTACGATTACTTGCGCTTAGTATATGCACGAATAGGAGTTCCTTATTCACCTGCAACTGGATTACCAATAACAAAACAAACGGTGTCTCAAATTGTAGACACTATAATTGTGTTACCTTTAGAAACTAAGATATATATACTTGCCCCTGTTGTGCGTGGTAGAAAGGGAGAACATCTTAAAGAGATATTGGAAATTAAAAGACAAGGTTACGTAAGGTTCAAAATAGATGGTGAAGTGTACAATGTAGATGACTTGCCTAAACTCGATAAGAACAAGAAACACGACGTTTTTGTGGTTGCAGATAGAATATCAATATTGGGCGATATAGGAAATCGACTGCCAAGTAGTATAGAATCCGCACTAAAACTTGGTAATGGTCTAATGTATGTAGAAATAGTAAACCTACCTGACAACCATAATTCCGAGTATAAAAATGGTCAAATTCTAACTTTTTCAGAGAATTTTGCATGCCCCGAGTCTGGTTTCACTCTTGAGGAAATAGAACCAAGATTATTTTCTTTTAACAGCCCTTACGGTGCATGTGGTTCGTGTAATGGGCTTGGTAAAAAACTAAGTGTTGATATAAAGCTAATAGTACCGGATGAAACTCTTTCAATATCTGAGGGTGCTTTAAAGCCAGTGGGATCAATGTTCCGTCAAGTGCACACAGGTTATGGATTTCTAAAAAGTGCAATTCTATCACTGGCTGAAAACTACAAATTTAACCTTGATATTCCGTGGAAGAACATAGATCAAGAAGTAAAAGATATGATACTCTTTGGCTCTAATAAATTTCAAGGTTTGATCAGTATCTTGGAGAACCAGATGGATTATGATGAAACACTTGTTGAGCGATATTGCTCTGTCACTCACTGCAGAGAATGTACTGGCTATAGATTGAAAAAAGAAGCGCTTACAGTAAAAATTGATAGCAAACATATAGGTGAAATATCTAGGCTCAGCATCGATGAATCCCTTAAGTGGTTTGAAAATTTGCCAGACAAGCTCACAGAACAACAGAAGCAGATCTCAAGTAAAATATTAAATGAAATAATCAAGAGGCTAGCATTTTTAAAGAATGTAGGGTTGAATTACCTAACGCTTGATCGAGAATCTAGCACTCTCTCTGGCGGTGAGAGTCAGAGGATCAGACTTGCTTCACAAATTGGCTCTGGTTTAACAGGAGTGCTGTACGTGCTTGATGAACCCTCGATAGGCCTTCATCAATGCGATAATGATCGGTTAATTGCTACACTGAAAAACTTGAGAGACATGGGTAACACTGTAATCGTTGTTGAGCATGATGAAGATACAATAATGGCTGCTGATTATGCGATTGATATTGGTCCTGGAGCTGGCGTAAATGGTGGAAAAGTTGTTGCAGAAGGAACACCAGACCAGGTGCAAAGAAATTCGGGGAGCATAACAGGGCAATATTTGAGTGGAGAGAAAAAAATTTTAATTCCAAGGAGAAGAAAGCAAGCAACTCAGTTCATAAAAGTAATAAATGCATGTGAAAATAACTTAAAAAATGTGAACGTTAAATTTCCTATAGGGAATCTTATTTGTGTTACTGGAATATCAGGAGGGGGAAAATCAAGTTTAGTCATAGAAACGTTATATAAATATTCAGCACATAAGATACATCATTCGTCTGCAAGGTATGGTCAGTGTGATAGAATAGAAGGCCTTGAATATATAGATAAAGTTATAGAAGTTGATCAGTCGCCAATTGGTAGAACTCCTGCGTCAAATCCAGCAACATATGTTGGTATGTTCACTCATATAAGAAATTGGTTTGCAGGTCTTTCGGAGTCAAAAGCAAGGGGATATAATATAGGCCGGTTTTCATTTAATACCAGAGGGGGAAGGTGTGAGGCTTGTAAAGGTGATGGGCACTTAAAGATAGAGATGCATTTTCTACCGGACGTTTATGTGAAGTGTGAGCAGTGTAAAGGGCGAAGGTATAATCGGGAAACATTGGAAGTTACTTATAAAGAAAAATCAATCTCTGATGTCCTTGATATGACGATAGATCAAGCTTGTGATTTTTTTGAAAACCTTCCAATGGTAAAAGAAAAGTTGATTTCTTTGCAGGAAGTGGGGCTTGGCTATATAAAACTCGGACAGTCGTCAACAACGCTGTCTGGGGGTGAAGCACAACGAATAAAGCTGTCCAAGGAGCTATCAAAACGATTTACCGGAAGAACATTGTATATTCTTGATGAGCCAACAACTGGATTACACTTTGAAGATATAAATAACTTACTAAAAATACTCCATAGATTAGTCGATCTGGGAAACACTGTTATAGTTATCGAGCACAATTTGCACGTTATAAAAACTGCAGATTATATAATAGACATCGGACCAGAGGGCGGAATAAAAGGCGGAGAAGTGATTGCTACTGGAACTCCAGAAGAAGTGGTAAAAATTCCAGAAAGTGTTACAGGCAGGTATCTTAAAACATATTTATTATAAACTATTTCTTAATCATTATTGACTATGTTGCATATTTATGATTTGGAGAGGGTAATGTCAGTATATCGATACTTTAGAAGGTACGTTGAATATGGAGTTGTACCTGCTAAGAAAGCAGAAGATAACACACTAGTTCCAGAAAATAGTTTCTATAAATCTGTACGTTACGTTGATAATGTGCTAGGACCTGTGAAAGATGTAATTTGTGGAGTTGAGAGTAAAGACAATTATAACAAGTATTATCAAGATAATGATAAACGTGGGTCACAGGGCAGAGAAAGTGTATTCATTGTGTGCACTTGGTGCTATTTTAGCAGCCAACATAATATTGCAACCTTTATGTTTGATACTATAACTAAAGTGACTTAGGTTTACCGACGATTTGATAAACGACAAATTCGTCATCCCGCTGCTTGTTAGCGGGATCTAGAGATACCGCGGCGGTATGACGTAGGAAAACCTGACTTGCACTAGCTACAGCACTCAGCAGTGGCTCAGTTTGAACTATATTGAAATGAAATAAAAAGTGAAAGAGTGTAAGCTTAAGTTACTTTAGCTATACTATATAAATTATTTTATAATATATTTAATGAGTTGTGAACCTTCTCTTACTAAAAAAAGCTACAAATCTCATATTTCCAAGCGTATGCGTAAGTTGCGAATGTATCATTGATGAAAATCTTAATCTGTGTAGTGAATGCAACAAAAAAATCAATTTTCTAACTAAGCATTACTGCAATGTTTATGGCGTAGTAATCTCAGACAATATTTATACGTGTGGTAAGTGCATCATCAATCCTCCACCGTTTAAAGTATTAAGATCAGTTTTTGCTTATGATCAACATAGTAGAAACATGATTATAAATTTCAAATTTTTTGATAATTTGAATTACGTAAAAATCTATGCAAAGTGGATACACCAAGCTAATCAGGATACATTTCAGAACGCAGAGATCATAATTCCTATACCGTTACATAAAATGCGCTTGTTTAAACGTAAATATAATCAAGCAGCACTGCTTGCAAAAGAATTGAGTAAGTTGTCCAATTTATCCTATACGCCATTTGCAATAAAACGCCTTCGCCATACTGCGCCTCAAGCTGGTCTTTCACTTAAACAGCGTGAAAAAAATTTAAAGAAGGCTTTTAGTATAAGCAACAAAGAAATTATCGAAAATAAAATCGTGATATTAGTTGACGATGTGGTAACAACCGGAGCAACTGTAAGATCTTGCTCTCAGGAAATTTTAAACTCCGGTGCAAAAGAAGTGAGAGTGCTATCACTTGCAAGAACGGTGAATGATTGGACCTCTTGCATAAAAAATTAGCAGTCAGTATCATCCAAGTAGCTTGACTACTTGGATCTATTTTTTTCTAGATTCCAGCGCCAGCGTCACGCACATAGCTGTACGAACATTGTTTGCCAAGGAGGGTGTCATCCCAGTGCTTGACACTGGGATGGCTTTGTTGCATCGCTAGCTATGATGGATTAAAGATAAAAAAGATAGCGAATATCAGTAGCTTATTATTCTGGTATTTATAACAAGAACGGTCAATGAATACCTAAATTTGAGTAAAAGAAATTTCACTACCATTTACCAATCCGGCTAAAATTCAAGAATTTCAATGCTTTAGCTATTTTCAATAGAATTAAATTTATTAATATAAATAACAAATTACTATTCTTAAATTTGATCAGATTGATTGCAAAAAAACAAGATTTTCAATAGGTTGCTTATAATCCTAACTATAGTTAGCCTTTCATAAGTAGCGATGCAACAAAGCCCACTGGGATCCAGGAAAGTTTGCTTGTAAACTGATTTGTTGAGTATGAAAAATAGCTGATCTTATACTAAATTGATAAGGCTGCATAAAAAGCTAAATTCTAGCATCAGCTACTTTCATGACACCAATTCCTGCCATCCACTGGATCTATGCTCTTTTTTCCTGGATCCCAGTGGGCTTTGTTGCATCGCTCAAGTGAAAAGAACTGGCAGTTACTGACAAAATTCATTATAAATAGCCATTTAACTGTTGAAGAAAAAATATGCCACAAAAAATGAGAGTCAGTAACTGCCATGAATATAACAAATTTCTCCAAGAAAGAGGAAGCATTTTTTGTTATATCAATGACGCCATAGAAAATTGGTACGAGAATTGTCCAAAAATGCAGGGCGGCAACTATATTTATAGTGATAAAGTTGTGATTTTGGTGCATATAATCGTCAGTTTCTTTAGAATTGGTTTAAGACAAACAGTCGGGTTTATAAAAGGGTATTTGCAACAAATAGGAAGAGATTTGGCAGTTATCAGCTATTCACAAGCATCAAGAAGGTTTAAGAAACTTAATATTAAGATAAATGATTGCAGAATTGATAAAAATATAGCTCTTTCGATAAAAGTCCGGATGTGATAGGATAAGGATAGATGATGATAAGGAGGTTGAATGCCAGCAGCATATAGTTATGATTTAAGAAAAAAAGCAATGGAAGCGCTAGACGAAGGAGAAAGCAGAGAAACAGTGGCAGCAAGATTTAAGATTGGACGAACTACTTTATGGGAGTGGCAGCAAAGAAGAAAAGAAACAGGAGACTTTCAATCAAAAAAACTTGGAAATGGGGGTTACAATCACAAAATTACCGACTGGGATACCTTTGCCAAATTTGCCAGAGAACACGGAGGAAAGACTCTATCGGAAATGGCTAAACTTTGGAACAACGTTAGTATCCAAACGATCTATCGAGCCCTTAAAAAAATTGGATTTACGCGCAAAAAAAGACATATGGATACAAGGAAAGAAACGAAGAAAAACGTGCTGAATTTTTGAAAATTATAGCGACAAAAGAACCTAAAAACTTAGTGTATATAGATGAGTCTGGCATTGATAACACCGAAGACTACCCCTACGGATATTGCCAGAAAGGACGGCGGTTTTATGCCTTAAAATCTGGAAAGAAAACTCAACGAATCAGTATGGTTGCAGCCTTAAGTGGAAGAAAGATAGTTGTTCCGTTAACCTTTGAAGGCCACTGTAATATGGATGTTTTTAATGGATGGTTTGAGCAATTTTTGACACCGATCTTGGAACCTGGACAGACTGTCATTCTTGACAATGCTACTTTTCATAAGTCTGATAAGATTATCGAGCTTGCTAAAGGGGTTGGTGCAGAAATTTTGTATCTGCCGCCTTATTCTCCAGATTTCAACAAAATTGAGCATCATTGGTTTGCTATAAAAAACAGAGCCAGGAAAAACATTCCTCTATTCGAATCCTTTCTTCGTGCTGTTGATTCTGCCTTCCTATGACCTGTTTGGACTATTATGAGAAATGCTATATCAGCTATTCACAAGCATCAAGAAGGTTTAAGAAACTTAATATTAAGATAAATGATTGCAGAATTGATAAAAATAATATGGAAGATATCGAAATTGCTATAGACAGTACAGGAATTAGTATATACAACAACACTCCTGGTCACAGCAAGGAAAATAGCACTGACAGAAAATATCGTGGCTATGAGCAAACGAGAAAATTGCACGTAATGTTGAATATAAACAACAAAAAAGCCATAGCTGTAAAATACAGTAACGGTGTCTACTCTGATCACTATGGAGCTTGTGATTTGCTAAAAGAAGTTGATTTTCAGCATGCCATAAAAGCACTATATGCAGATAGAGCATGTGATAGGCACAAGTTTTATAAGTTGTGTAACAAATATGATATAAAGACAAAAATTCCACCAATAAACAATGCGGCAGAACATCCAGAAATAGATTATATGTCTGACAGGAATGCTGCTATTAGGTTAATAAAATTATACGGTGAAGATGGCATGAAAGAATGGAAAAAAGAAGTAAATTATGGGAAAAGATCTTATATTGAAGGGTTTTTCTCAAGATTAAAGCAAATATTCGGATTTAGTTTTAGGAATAAATCTGAGATAAATCGAGAAAAAGAACTGCTAATCAAATGCTATTTGCTTAATAAATTCACTGATATTGGTATGGCTAAATTTGAGATAGTTACATGAATTTACCATAAATCACCATCTCATAAAGTGTGATGCAACAAAGCCCACTGGGATCCAGGAATTTTATTAAGTTGGTAAGCATAAAAGTAGCCGTTTTATGTTAAAATACAATGTTTTGATGATTATAAAAAGGCTGGATCCCAGTGTCAAGCACTGGGATCTGATGGGCCAAAATCACAATGTTCGTACAGTTATGCATTTGTTGTGCAAATTACCTTTGCAAACAAATGTTCGTACAGCTGTGTGTCACACACTTTGCTTCAATATTTGCACATTAGCCACTCCCTTGAACAGATACGATAAATTAGCTTTAGGTAAGCTATAAGCTTTTATGAAATCTTTGGGTGCGTGCTGTGAAGTTTTATAAATTTTAGTCTTGCTGTCACTTTGTATAAAGGTATTTTTTCACTCACATCTTTCGAAGTTGTAGCCATGTTTAACAACTTTAAGTAGAATATTGTAGCATTTTGAAAATCTGAAAGTTTATCTAGAATAACAGCTAAATTATAAGTATAAAAAATATTGTTTTCATCGAGGGAAATAGCAGTTATCATATACTCTTTACCTTTTACATAATCCTCCTTTTTCATATAGATCAGACCTAAATTTGCTAATAAAGGAGCATAATTTTTATGTATATCATACAATTTTAACATTTCACTCAACGCCAGATCAGGATCATATTGTGAGATTATCGTCAGAAAATTTTTTAATATGTAAGGGTTACTAGGGTGTTCTTTTAACAGTCTTGTGTAAATCTCTACAGCTTTTTTGTATTCTTTATTAGCGTAATAAATATTTCCCAATCCAATTAAAGCATTTTTATGATAAGGAAACTTTGCGATAATCTGATTAAGGAGAGAAATAGCTGCTTCATTATCTCCTGATTCAAAGGAATCTTTTGCTTTTTTTAAAGTAGAGTATATGTCAAAACTCTTGCCAGAATTCTGCGAAATTTTGATATTAAATTTGTCACTTTTTCTCTCAATAACATCAAGATCTTTATATTTTTTATCAGCTTTTATATGCTTGACAACACTATCGAAGGCCTTTTGTATCTCCAAATTTTCACTAGCATAGGTAACAGAAGACCTCCATAAAATCACAACGCAAATTAACATGCAGATAAACATAGGTCCTAGTGTTGTGGCATTGGCTGCAGCGTGTAACCAGTAAACCTTATTTCTTTGAGCTATGCGTAACACATTACAAATTCATAAATGCTAAATTACCTATCTCATACAATAATAAAGATATTATTAATTAGCGGGACGAACATGCTGTGTAGCTTTTCAGAATGCATTTATCTTTTGTCTTCCATATTTCGCTTTATTTCCACAAAAATGCTTCAATTTATCTTAACATTTTGTCAACTACCTTTGTAGATTTAAAAGGGCATTTTTACATATTCCATATGGCTGCCAGTTGCACCCCTCACATGCGTACTCGAATTTCTTTAAAGACATTTTCTCCCTAATCTTTTTTACTGCCTCATTCCAAGTTAAAGTCTCGCCAATTTTAATTCCTAAAATTTCCATATGCCTTCTATCTAGCTCTAAAACTTTAGCTTGTGTGGTGCATTTACCTTGTTTAGTCTGATTTGGACAAGCACTACAGATATTATCAAGGTTACCAACTACTTCGATTTGAGTACTAATTACTTTGCTTGCTATCCTTTTATAATTTTCTACAAAACCCTGAGAATACCCATATCCCCGAAACGCGAGGGTGCACATGAAATGATGAGGGCGGAATTTTATCATTTTTTCAAATATTGCAAAGCTGCTACAAGTAGAAAAATTTTTACCAAACCAGGAAGGATAAATGGTAAAACACCCACCATTATTGCTTGTCCCAGACCCAAGTAAACAGCAAGCCAACTAACACCACAAATAAAGATTACAACTGTACCAGCCAGACAACTTAAAGAATTACACACAAATGATTTATATTTAGAGTTCAGTAATTCATTTACTTTGCTCATTACCATAACAGCAGCTAAACAGCCAATTAAATATCCACCGGTTGGTCCAAGAAGAGCGTGATAACCACCAGAAAAATTCGCAAGAACAGGCAATCCTGCTGCACCAAGTGATAGATATGTAAGCACAGAATAGAATGCTGTTCTGCGGTTAAATTTAAGCCCAATAAGCATTACTCCTAAAGTTTGCAATGTGATAGGCACAGGCTGCAATGGTATACTTATTTGAGCCATCAAGAATAAAAGTAAAACGCAAGACAATATTTCAGCCAGTGTTGATCTGCTGCTAGATTGTGTTATAAACATACCTTCCCAATAAAAATAACTTATTAAATGTAATATATGTGTATGAGAGGTTTTGCAATTTAAATTTTGCTTATATTGTGCTACAATGAATTATTTATGCACTATTAAATTAAAAATGATGAGTAAACAAGATCTATTATCGTTGATGAAAGCAAGACACAGCGGACGTTCATACGATCCTACAAGAGCAATATCTCAGGAAGACATGGATATTTTAATGGAAGCTGTAAGGCTGACTCCCTCATGTTTTGGTGATGAACCCTGGAGATACGTAATATGCAACAAACAGAACAATCAAAGCGCATGGGAAAAGCTGCTAAATTGCCTTGATGAATCTAATCAAAAATGGGCAAAAGATGCACAAGTGTTAATCATATCTTTAAGTGCTAAAAACTTCCGTAAACAAGGTAAAGGAGAAAATCTTTGGGCTAATCATGATACTGGTGCAGCAAATTATGGACTTATGTTACAAGCTGCAGTTATGAACTTAATGGCCCATCAAATGGGTGGATTTGATAGAGATAAAATAGTGAAAGAGTTCAATATACCCAATGACTTTAACGTAATGTCAGTGATAGCGGTTGGTTACGAAGAAGAGGGTGCTGAAACAAGTAAGAAGAAAAGAAGACCAATAGAAGAAATATTTTTTTATGATGAGTGGCCAAAATTCTGAAAATTTTATCAAAATGCACGGCACTGGTAACAATTTCGTTATCATAGACTCACGTTCAACAAACAATTTAGACTGGAACCATAGACAAATTGCTGATCAAAGCAGTTGTGATCAAGTGATAATTATAACAATGTCTAATGCTGCAGACTGTTTTATGCATATCTATAATGCTGATGGCAGTCGAGCTGAAATGTGCGGAAACGCAGCACGCTGTGTTGGATATTTGATAATGTCAGAAAAAGGTGCTGAATACTCCATTATTGAGCTAACAAGCAAACGCATTTTAGAGTGTTTTAAAGTGGGTGATAAATCCATAAAGGTTAACATGGGTAAACCTTTGCTAAAATGGCATGAAATTCCCTTGTCTACTGAGTGTGACACTCTTCACTTACCTATAGAGCTTGAAATGCTAAAAGATCCTGTTGCAGTAAATATTGGCAATCCTCACATAGTTTTTTTTGTTGATAACATAAGTGAAATACCATTGCGAAATTTAGGACCAAAGCTAGAAAATCACGCATTATTTCCTCGGAAAATTAATGTTAGTATTGCACAAGTTGAAAAGTCTGGAGAAATAGCTTTAAGAGTTTGGGAAAGAGGTACAGGCATTACTGCATCATGCGGTAGTGCAGCCTGTGCAGCACTTGTTGCATCCACACTACGTGGATATCTGGTTGCCCAACAGACTTCAGTAAATTTACCAGGAGGCAAGTTATTAATCGAATGGGCAAATAACGTATTCATGACCGGTGATATAGGGTTTTTGTGATCCTAATTCTAGTGATGCATTACTTCCAATACCTTCTTACCAATTACTGCAGGGGTTTCAGCAATTGCAATTCCAGCGCTCCGCATAACTTCTAGTTTTGCACCAGCACTTCCACCGCTGGAAGAGATGATTGCTCCAGCGTGTCCCATACGTCTTCCTGGAGGTGCCGTTTGGCCTGCTACAAAACCAACGATTGGCTTTTTAGTTTTTTCTGTTTTTACAAAATGTGATACATCTTCTTCTTCGTTTCCACCTATTTCACCAATAACTACAATACCATGAGTATCGTCATCTTTTAAAAAGAGCTCCATACAGTCAACAAATGTCATACCATGAACTGGATCTCCCCCAATTCCGATACATGTGGATTGACCAAGACCAACAGCGGTTGTTTGTGCTACTGCCTCGTAAGTTAAAGTTCCGGAGCGAGACATAATTCCTATGTGTCCACGCTTATGGATATGGCCAGGCATAATTCCTATTTTGCATTCTTCAGGTGTAATAATTCCCGGGCAGTTGGGACCAATCAATCGACTTTTTGAGCCGATAAGCGCACGCTTAACTTTCACCATATCAAGTATAGGAATGCCCTCTGTAATACAAATTATCAATTCTATTTTTGCATCTATTGCTTCAAGTATTGCAGCAGCAGCAAATTTAGCAGGTACATATATAACTGTAGCATTTGCACCGGTTTTTTCTTTGGCTTCTGCTACAGTATTAAAAACCGGTAAATTAAGGTGAGTGCTCCCACCCTTTCCAGGAGTTACACCTCCCACCATTTTCGTTCCGTAATCAATTGCTTGCTCTGAATGAAATGTGCCTTGTGCACCAGTAAAACCCTGGCATATTAATCTTGTATCTTTGTTTACTAAAACGGACATGCTTTATTTTACCTCTTTTACTATCTTTTGCGCAGCTTCATCTAGCTTATCTGCAGCAATAATATTTAATCCTGACTCTTCTAAAATTTTTTTTCCTTCTTCAAAATTAGTACCTGATAATCTAACCACTAGAGGGACTTTAATGCTCATTTCTTTTGCAGCCGCAACAATTCCACTTGCGATAATATCGCAACGCATTATACCACCAAATATGTTAACCAGAATTCCTTTTACGTTGCTATCAGACAATATGATTTTAAATGCTTCAGTTACAGTTTCTTTACTCGCTCCACCACCAACATCCAAAAAGTTAGCAGGCTCTGCTCCGTAGTATTTTATTATATCCATTGTTGCCATAGCAAGACCTGCACCATTTACCATGCAACCAATACTGCCATCCATTTTGATGTAACTGAGCCCATACTTTGAAGCCTCTATCTCTTCTTTCACTTCCTCATCATAATCACGAAGTTCCATAATTTCTGGGTGACGATATAAAGCATTATCATCGAAATTAATTTTTGCATCGAGCGCAATAAAATCTCCAGAATTTGTTTCAACCAGTGGATTAATTTCAATTTGGCTCGCATCAGTTGCAATAAACGCATCATATATTTTTTTTGCAATGTTCGATATCTTTTCTATTTGTTCTGGACTCAAATGAAAACTGCTGCTTAACTTGCTGCTATCAAAACTTGTAGCAGGATCAATATCAAATTTCACAATTTTTGCAGGAGAATTTTTTGCCACTTCTTCGATGTCCATTCCACCTTCTGAGGAAAATATGAATATTGGCCTACTGAGCTTCGGGTCGATTACCAGGCTTAAATAATACTCTTTCTTAATGCTTGAGCCTTCTTCAACGTACACTTTTCTTACTTGCTGCCCGCTTGGCCCTGTTTGATGAGTAACTAAAGTCATACCAATCATGTCCTTTACAAACTGTTGAGCTTCTTCAACTGACTTTGCTAGCTTTACGCCACCGGCTTTACCCCTACCACCTGCATGAATTTGAGCTTTAACTACAAACACGTCAGATTTTAATTGACTTACTTGAGTCTTTACTTCTTCTGCAGATGTAGCAACAAAACCTTTTGGCACTGGGACATTAAATTTATGCAAAACTTCTTTCGCTTGATATTCGTGAATATTCATAAAATAACCAATGATAAACTATTAACTTGAGTACAAACTACCAACCATAACGTTGCCTTCTGCACTCTTGTTGGTACCTCTTTTTTTTAGCTTCAGCTTTCTTTTTAGCTCTTTTTTCTGATTTTTTTTCATGATATTGTTTTTTCATTTTCAACCCTCTTCCTTCCTTTTGAATTGTTTTTTTCAATACTGGAAGAGCTCTGTCTACATCACCATAATGGACTGATACTTCTATCAAACTCTATACCTCCTTCGGTAATCATTTCAAAATCTATTTATAAATTAGAAAATTAACATTGTCAATTATTTTATAAACTTGAGCGTTAAAATGTAATATGCCATAATTTACATGGCAAATAATGTCATTCCAGTGTCAGCTACTTGCTTACTGATGGAGATTGCTCTTATGTTACAGCGTTCTTACAATTATACTAACATCGGGGCGGAGAGATTTGAACTCCCGACCCTTTGGTCCCAAACCAAATGCGCTACCAGGCTGCGCTACGCCCCGACTTCTTTACTCAGAGTATCAATAACTCAGGCAAAATGCAAGATTCATTTGTTTACTTTAGAAAAAATATAATATGAGATTTAATATTATCTTAGAATATGTTTTTTATTAGCTCCTCTTTAACAACAGACTGCTTCGTAGAAAGTCTACAGGGTTTTTGTGCGCGCAACACTGAACCAGATTTCTTTATGACCCAAACCTTAGCCATATTTAAAAATCTAGCTACACCAATTGGTGAAAGTGAGTGCAGCAACTACAGCAGTATCGACCCTTAAAATTCTTTTTCCTAGACTCAATTTTTGACAAAACTTATCGGCAAGATCAAGTTCATAAGATGAAAAACCACCTTCAGGACCAACAATAATAGCAACATTTTTTTTGCCTTTCAGCACTTTATCAGCTTTACCTGTTTCATCACACAAAACAAAATTTTTACTTTGGGAATCAGGTAACTCACAAAAGTTAATAGGAGGCAAAATCTCTGGTATACTTATCCTACCTGATTGTTCCGCTGCTTCGATTGCTTGTAATTTTGCTCTACTTAGGTTAATATTTTTTACCACTGTACGTTCTGTTGAAATAAATTGAATGCAGATTACTCCCATTTCAGTTGCCTGTCTTACTATGTTGTTCAAAGCAGCACTTTTTACCATGGCACAATACAGGTATAAATTTTCCTCATATTGCTGTTGTTTAGTGCATTCTTTGGGTGTAACTTCTGTCAATTTACGCGATATATTAACTACTTCTCCTAACCATTCTCCATCTTTTCCATTAAAAAGAGAGAGATTATCATACTTCTTAAGCCGCATTACATTGCAAATATAGTGACTTTGTTGTAGATTAAGTGCTAAACTCACGCCTTGTGATAAAGCTTCTTCAACATAGAGCCTAATTTTTCCCATTCAAAACTTTAATTATATTCTACTTGAGTGACTCTTACGGGATTTGAACCCGTGTTACCACCGTGAAAGGGTGGTGTCCTAACCACTAGACGAAAGAGTCAACTTGAATCTAACTAGGTTATATCGATTACATATATAAAGTCAATTCAATTATTTTGAATCATATAGTTAGAGGGATATATCAGTAATCTTATATCGACAGCCTCCTATTACTCCATGCTCAATACTCACTGAACCTATCTCAGATTTAGGAGCTAATTCTAATTGTTGTTCAACTTTTGTATCGGAATCATAGCCAGAATCGTAGCCAGAATCTCTACGCTCATATTTCTGCCTTATTTCTTCTACACTAAAGCCAGCCTTGGTCTTAATTTTTTGATCATTAGTCTGTTGCTGACTTATCGACTTATTAGCACTTAGCTCATTTAGCTTCACTTGCCAATCATTCACTTTATCTTGCACTAACCCATGGCAAGTTCCAGAATTAGCTTTTATGTCTTTTGCTTTTCTTTCTGCTCTTTTCTTGGACAAATCTACCCTAGCATAAATAGGTTCTGACGACTGTTCTGGCTCTTTCTGTTTTAGGCTAGTAGGCTTTTTTGTTCTGAAAGATCATCTATAGTGCAATAAATAGGTTCTTCTGATATACTCAAATAACCACTATCTTCCAATGATAAATTTTCAGTGGATTTTTTATGTGAATCATATATTTCAGCATAAATAGATTCTTCTGATACACTCAAATAACCATTCTCCCCTAATGAGTTACTAACCTTAGTGTCATACACCTCAGCGTAAATGGGCTCTTTTGAAGGCAAAGCATCATAGCTAGTATTCTTTGACTTATACTCAAAAGTTCTAGGAGGTTTTTGTTGTATAGCTTCAATATTCAAATCATCTGTAGAATAATACTCTGCGCCTTTTCCTAGTAAAAAGGAAACTGTGGGGTGAAGAATTATCTCTGCTGGTAAGTTTTTCTCACTATCCAATTTTAGATTTTTTGATTCTGCTAAACTCTCAATAACACGAATTATAACATTCTTTCCATTCTCATCTATTGAGTGGATATCAGCTCCACGATTAATCAGCAATTCCATTATTTTGTGATCTGTAGCATGTCCTAAAGCCTGATTTAAAGCTTGATTATTATTTATATCAAATGATCCTGTATTCTTGAAAGACATAGTCTTTGAAAAGAATTTTCTAAAACTATTTAATGCATCATAGAGAATTAGAGTCAGTTTAACACCTTTTATGTCATTGTTTTTGACAGATTTAATTAAAAAATTATCTATTATGCCCATGATTATACCCCCTATATAAAAGCTCACTACCATGGTACAATTTTAAACTATGATGATTTATTTTCTACTAATAGCAGCTCTCTATAACCACTTAACAAGTGGTGGCATTGACATCATAATTGCATCTGGATTGCCGTCAGTCATTAAACCAAACCTTGTGCCACGATCGTATAACAGATTGAATTCTACATATCTGCCACGTTTTATTAATTGATTTTCTCGTTGTTCTTTTGTCCAAGATTTTTGCATATGTTTACGTATGACGTGCGAATAAATTTCCAAAAAGGCTTCACCTACTGCTTTTGTGAACTCAAAATCGTTTTCCCAGTTGCCAGAACTCAGATTATCATAGAAAATGCCACCAATACCACGTGGCTCTTTTCTGTGTTGTAAGAAAAAATAATTGTCACATTGCTCTTTAAATTTTGGATAATATCCGGTGTCAAATCTATCACATGTCATTTTGATTGATTCATGGATATACTTGCAATCTTCTTCATTTTTATATATTGGCGTAAAATCCATTCCTCCACCAAACCATTGTTTTGAAGTATATATCAGCCTTGTGTTCATATGTGCTGCAGGGATAAGGGGCGATTGCATATGAGACACTAAAGATATACCGCTTGCCCAAAACTCTCCGTTACTTTCACTTGCACCAGGAATCTCATTAATGGCTGAATCTGCAAATTTTCCGTGTACTTTTGAAACGTTTACTCCAACTTTTTCAAAAACATTACCAAAAATAATTGTAGATTCACCACCTCCACCACCTGGGCGATCCCACTTTCTCTTTTCGATCTTTGGTTCTGCGGATGATTGTTTTTCAATTGATAAGAAAGATTCTATGATCTTATCTCTTAGTGCACAGAACCATTTAAGTGCTTGTGTTTTTTGTTTTTCCATAATATCCTCTTACTAGCTTATTAACATTGTTATATCTGATACTTAAGGAACTTAATTAGATTTGGATGGTAATTATCTATCAAAGACGTTAATAAATCTATAATAATTAAATCAATATAATAGAACATTTTCGTATGTACAACAATGCCAAGTAACAATAATGAATAAAAGATACATAGATAACAAAAAAGAGAACAGGGTTGACTTCATACTAAGAAATTATGGAATGTCAATTGTTGTGATGGCAGTTATTATGCTCTTACCTTCAGTAGCAATATCGATACTCTACTTTTTTGATATATATAGTCAGCATATTAATATAGAGATTAATTTATTAGTTAGCATTCTAACAACTCTCTTTATGATATATAATGTAAAACGCTACAGATACCTACTTAATACTATAGAATTTCAAAATGCAATATTTGCAAATGCACTAAATCATAATACAGAATTTTGCCTTATTTTACATAAAGATGAGGGTGTTATTTATGCTGATGCAAGGTTCTACGAAAGGTTTAAAGATCATATAATAGATAATGACATTACGTTAGGCAAGATTCTTGAAATAGGAGATGTTTCAGAAGCAGACAAAAAAGTACTCTATCATGCACTAAAAAATAACTCTTCTGTACAGGTATGCATTTCCTTAAACAAGAAGAATAGAGTATCTAACTTTCTTTTGCTCTTTGAGCCGATACCAGATAATCCCCAAATTGCTATAAATAGTAATAAGATTTTAAATTTATCATTAGTGCCAATAGCAAGGCCAGATGGGTATTTTGTATTAAAAGCAACACAGATAAACAAGGAGCAGATATATGAAGAGTTAATAGAAAAACACAGCATAGGAACTTACATTGCAAATGCCAAAGGGGTGATTTTATCTGTAAATAAAAGATTTTTAGACATATTTGAACTAAAAAAACTGGAAAAAGGTAGCTCAATCAGTGATTTTATATCTCAATCTAAATATAACAATACAACAACCGATAATGAAATTTTGTTTTTTACTATAAGTGGTATTCCATTCAAGGCTTATATGAGCACTGCTATATTTTGTGATAAATACAACCACAGCTATATATATGGCTTTATAACACCAACCGAATCAAATATTGTTGATTATCAATTACACCCTTGTTTTGCAAATTCATCAATTGCTATTGCACAATGTGACATAAACGGCAACTTTGTAAAGAAAAATACGGCACTAATAAAGCTTGCAGGGTCAGATAATAATTCAATCTTTACGTTGATATTGGATAGTTATCATGTGAAAATACGTGAATATTTTTCGAGTAATAGAATAAATAATGCGTCTTTTGATGTACAGCTCAACGGCGGTAATAACATAAAAATATATTTCAATAAGTTTCTTCATAATAAAATGATCTTCATACTTTGTTATTTTATTGACAATACTGAACACAAAAACCTAGAGATAAAGCTTGAGCATTATCAAAAGATGCAAGCTATAGGGCAGTTAGCAGGTGGTATTGCGCATGATTTCAACAATATATTGACTGGGATAATAGGATTTTGCGATTTGCTTTTACTCCAGCATTCAGCTGGTGATCCATCTTTTGGAGATATAATACAGATACAGCAAAATGCAAAGCGTGGATCAAATTTAGTAAGACAATTGCTTGCTTTTTCAAGAAGACAGACCTTGCAGCCAAAAATTATTGATGTAAATAGAACTATAGCTAATCTTTATGAAATGATAAAAAGATTAATAGGTGAAAATATAAAATTTAACATTTATTATGGTAGAGACTTGGGTGCTGTTAGGGCTGATCAAGGGCAATTAGAGCAAGTTATACTTAACTTAGCAGTCAATGCTAGTGCTGCTATGGAAAAGGGCGGGGAATTAACTATACGAACCTTTAATCAAAAGATTGACTCATTAAATTCTACATCTCAGGATATGTTTTCTCCAGACAAGGAAACGATCGAACATGGAAATTATGTTGTGATTGAAGTAATTGATACTGGATGTGGAATGACAAGTGATACAATTGGAAAGGTATTTGACCCATTTTTTTCTACCAAAGATATTACCTCTGGTACAGGTCTTGGCCTCTCTACTGTATATGGCATTATTAAACAAACTGAAGGATACATCTATGTTGCTAGCAAAGTAAATCATGGAACTAAATTTAGCATATTTTTGCCCATGGTTTACATATCAGATGAAAATCTGAGAGAGGAAGATAGTGAAGAAATAGAAAGACCGGTAGTAAGTGAAATTAAAGGTAATGGTATAATTTTATTGATTGAAGATGAAGATTCAGTAAGGGAATTCATTGCTAAAGCACTAAAAAGGAAAGGATTTGATGTAATAGAAGCAAGCATAGGCAGCGAGGCGCTAGAAATAATCAGTAAAAAAAGTCAACACATAGATCTTATAATCTCTGATGTAATCATGCCAGAGGTGAGCGGCCCAGAAATAGTTAAAGAAGCATTGATCCATAGGCCAAATATCAACGTTATTTTTATTTCTGGGTATGCAGAAGATGCTTTTTTAAAGAGTGATGACATCAATATAGAAGATTTTCACTTTTTGCCAAAACCATTCACTCTGAATGAATTAGGAAACAAGGTTCAAAGTGTGTTACACAAAGCAAAAAAGACAGTCTAATTTTAGTGTGGTTAACAACAAAAAAATTTTCTAATGCAAAAGTTTCTTGCATATATACAATAGAATTATTTTATACATAAGATAAAAGGCGTGAGCAAGATTATTGCAATAGTAAATCAAAAGGGTGGAGTTGGCAAAACCACAACTAGTATAAATTTATCGACAGCCTTTGCTGCTGTGGGAAAAAGCACTTTATTGGTAGATCTTGATCCTCAAGGAAATGCTAGCACCGGGCTCGGGATTTCTTATCGTAGTAGGGAAGAAAAAAATATATACAAAATACTACTAAGCAGCGAAAATAAATTGATAGAATCGGCAATTTTCAATATAAAGGAAATTCCAAATTTATCACTAATTTCGTCAGTAGTTGATTTATCAGCTGCAGAAATTGAATTATCGCAACTTGAGCGAGGAAAATTTGTGCTAAAAAGCGCATTAGAGAAGATACGCGATAATTATGAGTATATAATCATCGATTGCCCTCCATCACTTGGGCTTCTAACCATAAATGCTTTGACTGCTGCTAATTCTATTATTGTCCCTCTTCAGTGTGAATTTTTTGCTCTGGAAGGATTAAGCCATTTAGTTAAAACTGTAGAGCTGATAAAAAGGAATAACCTAAACCCTTTTTTGGCAATAGAAGGGATAGTGTTAACAATGTATGACAGGCGTAACAAACTCAGTGAACAGATTAAAAACGATATTTGCCAGTATTTAAATGATAAAGTATACAAAACTATCATCCCATTGTATGAGACTGTTATTCCACGTAACGTACGGTTATCAGAAGCGCCTTCTCATGGAAAACCTGCTATTGTGTATGATCTTAAGTGTCCTGGTGCACAAGCATATATAAGTTTGGCAAGGGAAATTTTAAAAAAGCACGCGAGCAGTTGTAAGGAGAAGAAACTAGTAAGCGAGGGCGTAGTATGAAGGATGATAGACGCCTCGGCAGAGGTCTTGCCGGCCTCATAGGCGATAATTATGATAATAAAGAAGATCGACAAGAGCATTTGCCTATTTCATTACTGCACCCAAGCAAATTTCAACCGAGGAAACATTTTGACGAGGAGTCATTAAGAGAACTTGCAAATTCGATAAAGAAAAGTGGCATTATACAGCCTATCGTGGTACGCAAAGATTCAAATGATGACGGTTATGAAATAATAGCCGGGGAACGTCGTTGGCGAGCAAGCAAGATTGCAAATCTTAATAGTGCACCGGTTATCATAAAAGATCTGAGCGACAAGGAATGCTTGGAAGTATCCATAATTGAAAACATACAAAGACAAGATATTAATCCAATAGAAGAAGGTGAAGCGTATAAGAAACTGATAGATGAGTTTTTCTATACACATGAGGAATTAGCTTCAGCTATAGGCAAAAGCCGCAGCCACATAACCAATATGATTCGGATGTTGTCACTTCCCTGTAGGGTGAAAACAATGATCAACGAAAAAAAACTATCTATGGGTCATGCAAGAGCGTTGATTAATGTTGAAAATGCTGAAGGTATTGCAGAAAGAATAGTTTCTCAAGGCTTAAGCGTTAGACAAACTGAAAAATTGATAAAAGATTTGCATCAAGGCAACAACCAAAAAGAGCAGAAATATACTAGAAATCAAGATATGACGGTAATAGAAGGCGCTATATCTTCTCAACTTGGTTTAAAGATCAAAATTAATGACAACAATTCTAAGGGTAAAGTTATGATACGGTATAATAATTCAAATGAATTGGATCTAATATTGAAAGTTTTGAATAGGAAACTTGAGGCATAGCTAGTAGCTGCCAGTAAAGCAACAAACCAATATCAACTGTTGGTGTCATGAAAGTAGCTGACACTGGTTTCCATCCAAGAGGGCAGTAGCCCCTTCGGTGTCATGCAAGTAGCCTCCCTCCCCTGTCATCCCAGTGCCTTCTCCTGTCATCCCAGTGCTTGACACTGGGATCTAGCAAGCTTTGCTTGCAAATAAGTCTAATACGCGTCGCGTTTTATGCCAAAACACAATTGGAGTTACATGCAAAATAGATCCCAGTGTCAGCTACTCGGATGACAAAAAAAGGAGCACTGGAATAACAGCAGTCCCTCATACCGCGATTCATCCGCGGTATCTCTAGATCCCGCTAACAAGTAGCGGGATGACGATTGTCGTTTAGCCATAAATATTAAGAAATTTACCAAATGAAAAAAAAGGCAAAAGAAGCCCTGGGGTTATTATCCGCTTTAAAATATTGGCGTTTTTTATGTTTTAAACGCTTGACAAGCAAGATTAAGCTGCTTTTAATTGCAACTAACCTACGCTGCAAATGTTTAAGAAATTTACTAAGCAGAAAAAAAGACAAAGAATCCCCGAGTTAGCTAGTCTTTTACTATCTCTGTCGAGTATTGGCATTTTTTGATGTCTTGTAACGCTTTATAAGCGCGTTCAGCTTATTTAGATAAAAATCTAGATGTAGATGAAGTTTTGTAAAGACATACAGTATCTATGTACTGCAAAAAATTGAACATAAGACGCCGATACATTAAGTAATCCTTACCTTTTAATCTGCAGATTGGCGAAAGCAAATACAATAGCTTCACTATCATGATAAGGGAGCTGGCGAGGCTTGTCAAGGAAGTTTTTCGTTTCATCCAATGCGCTGCCAAAAGCTATGTAAAAAGTCTAATGAGTTAACTCCCATATATCCTGAGTAATTCTTGTGCATTAGCTTTGATTAGGATAGGGCATTTTCTATCATTTAATAGGGAACGCAATATTTCAGTTGCACCCTTAACGTCGTTATTGTGTATCTTTACTATAGCGATGGCTTCTTGGCTTGAATAAGGGTATACTGTGCTTGATTCTAAATTATCAATTTTGTCTTTATTTATTTTTTCACCGTTGGAGTGAAGTAAGCTCATTACTTCTAAATATTGTGCTAACTCACGAAAAACATCAGGAGCATCTTTATCATCTGCCAAATCATTATAAATAGATGCTGTGTCTGTTGGCATTGAATCTGAGATATGATTGAATGCGCGTTCAAAATTTGCTAAATACTCCCAATTTGAATCTATTTCTTCTAGCAGCGGCTTATTATCTTTTTTTAAGAATAATACTTCGTAAAACTTGTCACCTGCAGTTATAGATTGTTTTGTGTTATCAATGTTGCGCAATAAGTATAATGTGATGCCAACTAACATTGGCGCGAGTGCAAGCAGAAAGATGTATTTTTTCATGGTAATATTCCAAATAGTTATATATTTATACATTAATGCTTTTGATTTGCAAAAACATATTGACATAGTGATTATATCACATAATAATATTCTCAAAGTTGTTTGAATAGTTGGAGATTAAAATATTTCTAAAGTAGAAATAAAGACAGCAGTATTAAGCTAAATTATTTTTTGTCGGATTTATCCGATGTACCCTCAACCTTTTATAGGTTGAAGTCTAAATTTGAGAGTTTGATCCTGGCTCAGAATGAACGCTGGCGGCAGGCCTAACACATGCAAGTCGAACGGAGTTATACTGTAGCTTGCTATGGTATAACTTAGTGGCAGACGGGTGAGTAATGTATAGGAATCTACCTAATAGTACGGAATAATTGTTGGAAACGGCAACTAATACCGTATACGCCCTACGGGGGAAAAATTTATTGCTATTAGATGAGCCTATATTAGATTAGCTAGTTGGTGGAGTAATAGCCTACCAAGGCAATGATCTATAGCTGATCTGAGAGGATGATCAGCCACACTGGAACTGAGATACGGTCCAGACTCCTACGGGAGGCAGCAGTGGGGAATATTGGACAATGGGCGAAAGCCTGATCCAGCCATGCCGCATGAGTGAAGAAGGCCTTTGGGTTGTAAAGCTCTTTTAGTGAGGAAGATAATGACGGTACTCACAGAAGAAGTCCTGGCTAACTCCGTGCCAGCAGCCGCGGTAATACGGAGAGGGCTAGCGTTATTCGGAATTATTGGGCGTAAAGGGCGCGTAGGCGGATTAGTAAGTTAAAAGTGAAATCCCAAGGCTCAACCTTGGAATTGCTTTTAAAACTGCTAATCTAGAGATTGAAAGAGGATAGAGGAATTCCTAGTGTAGAGGTGAAATTCGTAAATATTAGGAGGAACACCAGTGGCGAAGGCGTCTATCTGGTTCAAATCTGACGCTGAGGCGCGAAGGCGTGGGGAGCAAACAGGATTAGATACCCTGGTAGTCCACGCTGTAAACGATGAATGTTAAATATGGGAAGTTTTACTTTCTGTATTACAGCTAACGCGTTAAACATTCCGCCTGGGGACTACGGTCGCAAGATTAAAACTCAAAGGAATTGACGGGGACCCGCACAAGCGGTGGAGCATGTGGTTTAATTCGATGCAACGCGAAAAACCTTACCACTCCTTGACATGGAAATTATACCTATTCGAAGGGATAGGGTCGGTTCGGCCGGGTTTCACACAGGTGTTGCATGGCTGTCGTCAGCTCGTGTCGTGAGATGTTGGGTTAAGTCCCGCAACGAGCGCAACCCTCATCCTTAGTTACCATCAGGTAATGCTGGGGACTTTAAGGAAACTGCCAGTGATAAACTGGAGGAAGGTGGGGATGATGTCAAGTCATCATGGCCCTTATGGAGTGGGCTACACACGTGCTACAATGGTGGCTACAATGGGCTGCAAAGTCGCGAGGCTAAGCTAATCCCTTAAAAGCCATCTCAGTTCGGATTGTACTCTGCAACTCGAGTGCATGAAGTTGGAATCGCTAGTAATCGTGGATCAGCACGCCACGGTGAATACGTTCTCGGGTCTTGTACACACTGCCCGTCACGCCATGGGAATTGGTTTCACTCGAAGCTAACGACCTAACCGCAAGGAGGGAGTTATTTAAAGTGGGATCGGTGACTGGGGTGAAGTCGTAACAAGGTAGCAGTAGGGGAATCTGCAGCTGGATTACCTCCTTAGGCTTTGCACATAATTTACCATTTTTAATGATGGTGTTGTTATGTGCTATACTGCTGTCTTTACTTCTACTTTATTTTAATTTCCCGATAACGGAATTTTATGAGTGATAGACCTCTTTCTCCACATTTACAAATATATAAAGTACAAGTTACTAGTTTTTTCTCTATTATGCATAGATTGACTGGTATCTTGCTATTCCTTTTATTAATGATACTTTCTTGGTATTTCATATTACATGTTTACTTTCCTGAGTTACTTATAGTAAGGTACTTAAATGCATTATTATTCACTCCTGTTGCTAAATTAGCTTATGTCTTATGTTTTATAAGTTTTGTATATCATTTTCTTAATGGTATTCGTCATTTATTGTGGGATGTTGGGCTTAATTTAGAAATTACTGGCGTTTCAAGGAGTGCTATACTGCTGACAGTAACGCTACTTCTTTCTACTATGGCTTTTTTATTTATGTTTATATGAGTCAGTCTGGAAATTCAGTACATCATTGGTGGGTTCAGCGTGTTTCTGCGGTAATTTTACTGTTCCTGTTTCCTTGGTTTATCTATTCATTTTCTTGCACATTTTATACTGATAGCTCTTTGTCTTTTAGTGAAAAATTTATTAATCACCCTCTAGAGCTTTTATTTTTTGTTGTATTGTTGTTTTGCATTTTTTGGCACGCAGTTCTTGGAATGCAGGTAGTATGCGAAGATTATATACACAGCGTACCTTTGAGGATTTTTACAATTACATGCATAAAGTACTTATCAAGCATTACTTATATAACCCTCGCTTTTACAATCTTTATCTTCTACAGGCATATTTTCTTGTAAAATCACCGGTGCTGTGTTAATATATTATTAGTGTACTAGTTTTATTATTGAACTATAGCATTATAGCGATTTTGGTTTGACAATATGTTTGAAGCATTAAAAAAGGGAGCAATAGATCTTACACTTAAAGCAAAAGGTCTGCTTACTTCACCTGAATCTCAAGTTTACGTCGAAGACCTTAGAAAGGTAATGATGTATGATGGAAGGAAATGCCAGTATCCAAAAAATTATGATCAAATTGTACAGTCTGCTAAAATCATAGAAAACAGGGATATGCATGGAAATGCTATACTAGATAAAGATAAAAATCCAACCTATAAACTTTTGTATGGTCAAAAAGATGAGAATGGAGAACAACCAAGTTTCAGATTATCTTTAGTTACCAAAGATAAAGATAATGATAGATCTTATTTTACTATCAATTATATAGACAATCAGGGTAAGCAAATTCCGATAAATGAGTTGCATAAGTCATATTTTGAGCCATTAGGCTTTTCGAGAATGGATTTGAAAAAACACGTGCCAATTTTTGAAGCTGAAAAAACTAAGGATCCTCAATATCCATTTGAATTAACTAATTCTTCTGTGCTAACTAAAGAGGTAAAAAATAAAGAAGGTAAAGTTCAGGAAGTTGTTGATGAAAAAGGAAGAAATGGAGAATTATTATACACTAGTGATTACAAGAAGCTAAGCACCCATTTTTCAGAAATTAGAGATCAGAATGGTAATCTAGAGCTAGATAAAAGTCTTATATCTGTTCCTATCGTTTTTGCTACAAGCTTGGCTAAAGTTTGTACTAAATTGTTGACTTCTCTTCCTATAAAGTTAGGGGAGCATTTAATAAGCAAACAAAACCCAATTGCAAAGTCTTTTGGCTATCTTTTGTTCACCCCTGCGATGGCAGTGAAGAATTCAGTAAATATGGTAGCTACCATACTTAAGGCTCCAGTTTTATTATTTGTAGCGGATAAGAAAAAGTATGGTGATGCTTACTTCACTATGTGGAAACACCAATTGAAAGGATGTTGGGAAGAAGCAAAAAGTGACTTTAATGTTATTAAAGGTGAAGAAAGGCTAAAGCCAGAGCAAAAGGATCATAAGCCACTTAGTATAGTGGGCACATGGGATGAGCTTAACGCTAGGAGGCCAGATATTGAAAAAGACTTGAAGAAACAAGGGAATGATAAAGGAGTCAGCAAGAGTAATGAAATACTAAAGAGTCCTGAGGAAGAACAAAATAAGGGTAATGAAATATTAAGTGATAAAAGCAAAGGTCATGTTAAGAAATTACAAAATGAGAGGAATTTACAGAAAGGGCAAGGCGCTACACACACTCACTCTCCTTAGCCATTACTTTAAATTGATACCTACCCTCTATTTAATCATTTTACAACAAAAACTTGCATGTATTTTGCCCTCAGTATAAGATATTAATTATTTAATTAATATCTTAACTAAATGCGCCCTGTAATATTGTGTGGTGGTAGTGGCAGTAGACTTTGGCCTTTATTCAGGCCAAAGCAATTTCAAAAAATATTTAGCCATAACACTATGTTTCACAACACTTTATTGAGGCTAAAAAGTGGTTATATGCCACCCATAATTGCCACAAATATACAGTACGAGTCGTTAGTGAAGAAGGAGTTGCATGCGCTGCAAGAATATAAAGTGATTTTCGAACCAGTGAAAATTGGAACAGCAGCAGCGATATTAATTGCTGCGCTTCTCTGCAATGAAAACGAGATAATGTTAATTCTGCCTTCAGACCATTTTATAGGTGATTTGAATAATTTTTATGCTTCCGTTGAGAAAGCGTCTAAGTTAGCTTCTGAGGCTGACTCTATAGTTACTTTTGGGGTTAAGCCTCATGAATTCAATTCTGAATACGGCTATATAAATGCAGTATATGATCAGAAAGAAAAATGTCATATAGTGAAAGATTTTACAGAAAAACCCGAGCGTAAGTTAAGTAACGATCATTATTGGAACTCTGGAATATTTGTGTTTAAAGCAAAACGCTACATAGATGAGATCAAAAAATCTGCCCCGAATCTTTACAATTCATGTTTTAAACATTTCACACCGCAAGAGAGATTTCTATATTTAAAACAACGAGATTTTGCAGGAATTGAAGGCATATCTATTGATTACTTGGTGATGGAAAAAGCAAAAAACGTTGCAATGATAGAAGCTAATTTCGATTGGTTGGATGTTGGAACTTGGAATTCGGTTTTAGAATTGAGTGAGAAGTTTAGTAAAGAACCGGTGTCATTTCAGCATGTGATTAGAGAAAAAGAACCAGTTTCAACGACAGAAAGTAATAAAAATTTATTGGGTGGAGCTTGTAAGCAACCAAGCAAAAGTCTAATTTCATTTATTCATAAAGTTAAGAAAGTAAAGGCGATAAGGAAAGAAGTTAAACCATGGGGATTTTGTAGTATAATTTTAATGAGCGAAAATTTTCTTATAAAATATCTTTTTATAAATCCATTAAGCTGCACTTCTAAGCAATTCCATCACTATAGAGATGAATACCATATAGTGCTATCAGGAGTTGGGTATGTTAGTTTAGACGACAAAGAATACGCTATAGCAAAAGATCATATGATAGAAATTCCAAGGAAAGTTTCCCATAGGATTGAAAATAGAAGCACGAGCTCTCCACTTGAAATAGTTGAATTTCAGATAGGAGAGCATTTATCTGATAATGATATAGTGAGGTTGGATGATGTATATGGAAGATTTTGAAATTCTAATGTTAAAGATACTCTATAAGTCTGCTAAATTTAAGGAAGCAAAAATCTCTAGTTTTTAAATAAAGAAAAGTCTACAATTATACGAAGTTTCAAAAATATAATGTCTAACCTCAAAATATTTTTTAATGTCCATTGCCTTTGAAATTACTATGGCTGCTTGCTATTTGCGAGCAAGAAATGCCAGATTTTGCTCTATAATGACTTTGTTCTCTATTATCGGCATTGCCCTTGGAGTTGCAACACTAATAGTGGTGATGTCTGTGATGAACGGATTCAGAGCAAAGTTGCTTGACTCAATACTTGGCATTGATGGCCATATTAACGTTTATTTTGATAGGAACATAAATTCAGATTACTACGCAGTTTCAAAATCTGTTGAGAGAATTCCTGGTATATTAAAAGCTACTCCTATGACCAATGATCAAGTTATTATTGTAGCAAATGGTAAAATTGCAGGTAGCGTAGTGCGAGGTGTGTCAACTAAAGATTTGCTTGATAGTACTGCCGTTACAAATAATGTAATTATAGGTGATGTAAAAAAATTTGATGAAGGGATAATAATAGGAGCACGCTTAGCAGAAGTTTTGAACATTGACTATGGCGACGAAATTACGTTTATATCATCTGAAGAATTTGATGCATTACTTGGTGAAATGCCGCGAATGAAAAAATATAAAGTTATAGCAATATTTGATATGGGTATGTTTGAGTATGATAATACCTTGATATATATGCCTCTAAAATCAGCACAAGCCTTTTTTAATTATAAAAATAGCATAAAAAATATAGAAGTACTTGTAGACGACGTTACTAGAGCTGATAAGCTGGCAGATGCTATAGAAAAAGAAATAGGAATGGAAGCTGAAAGTTGGCAATCACAGCAAAGCCATTATTTTAGTGCTTTAAAAACTGAAAGAAATGTGATGTTTTTAATTCTCACTTTGATTATAGTTGTAGCAGCGTTTAATATTATCTCAAATTTAATGATGATAGTGCAAGAAAAGAAATCCGCGATTGCAATTATGCGTACATTTGGTGCAACAAGTGGAAGCATTATGCGTATATTTTGCGCTTGTGGTCTATTAATCGGTTTTACGGGAACTTGTCTTGGCTGTATTATAGGTGTCGTTTTTTCTCTCAATATCGAAAGCATTAGAGTGTTTTTAGAAAACATTACTAACGTCAAGCTGTTTGATCCTATGATATACTTTTTTTCAAGTTTGCCAGTGATATTAGTACCCCAAGACGTAGTAAATATTTCTGCACTTGCGTTACTCTTATCATTTTTAGCGACAATTGCTCCTGCGTTGCAGGCAGCTGCACAAGATCCTGCGGAGATACTACGTTATGAATGATACTCAGCAAAAGTACATAGGTTGGTTCTTAATTGTATTGTTATTTACCGGTTACATCACAATAAATAACATAATCTTTTTAAAAATAAATCAGCAAGAGAGTGAAAACAATGTGAAAGCTTTAACGGAAAACATGGATGAATTTAGAATGTTGCTTGAAGTTAATCAATCTAGAATAGAAAAAAAGATATTTGACCTCAAGAGAAGTCAGCATACTCAATGTGAGCAAGGTGATAATAACTCAAGATGTAAGAACCTTGCAAAATTGCTATTACTTGTGGTTAAAATGAAGAATTCGTTATTGCGAGAAGCAAAATTTGATAACCATATAAATTCAATAAAGCCTTTGATATCAGAGCTTGACGATCCAGAGATAGAAAATGCAGTAGATGAATTAGAAAATTTGAAAGAGATAAATACCTTACACGAATTGAAGTTATCTTTTGAAAAAACTATTGATACTATCGATTACAACAAAAGTACATTGTCTAAAAAAATCATTTCAAACTGGATAAAGGTAGACGACCGAAATGATCCATTAAGAGTAAAATTCGCAGAAATTGAGGAGTCAATAAATGATAATGATTGGCAAAATATAACTGTTACAGTAAGCAATTTAACGCATTCAGAATTCAAGCCATGGCTGAATAAATTGAATGGTTTTATTGTAGCTTCTAAGAATATTTCAACAATATATCATCACTTATTACAATATATCTCATGATTTATTTTATAATTTTCGCTTTTTCGTTTTTATTTGGTATATGGGTCAAGGTAAGTGGTGAAGTAATAAAATTGGAATTAGGCAATTACACTATAAGTATTGATCTATATTTCATTATTTTTACTTGTGTAGTTTTATTATTTTTATTAATTACACTTGTACGCTTTTTTTCCTCCATTTCATCAACATTTGCCAACATAAGAAATAGAAGAAGGGATAGGGAAGAATTGCTTCTCTTTGAAGCTTTCTTTAGCATAGACTTAGACAATATAGAGAATGCCCAAAAGCTAGTTAAAAGTCTGAGTGAGGAGAGCGATAGGTTGTCTTTAATAAAGCTCTTTAACTCAGGTAAGACGGGAAATTACAGCTTTTTCAGTAACGGTTTAACAAATATTGCAAATAAAAATCGTAACTTAGCTCTACTTCTAGCCAATAAGCTGATTGTCCACCTCAAACAAGAAAAAGTAGTCTTTCAAAAATTTATAGAATATTGCTCTAGTTCAATTAACGATAAAATGCTATCTATTCCCTTTCAAATAGAGCATTGCATATTGAAAGAAGATTGGATTAATGCAATTTTGAGGTTGAAGGAAGCAGTTAAGTCCAATATTTTTCTCCCCTTTGATCATAAAGAAATGTTTGCAGTGTTTTATTGCGCTTTAGCAAAGCAATATGAAAGTAAAGGAAATTTTAAGGAGGCTATAAAGTCTTTATTTAGAGCACAACGTTATAGTGCAATTTTTCAGCCCATCAATTATTTAAAGGCAGAATTATATATTAAACTTGGAAAAATCAGAAAAGCTTCTGCAGTGCTAGAGGCAGAGTATACAGTAAATCCTACTCCTCAGTCAGCTAAAATGTACATCAATTTAAATAGTAAAGGTGCTGAAAGACTATACAACTTACGCCCTGATTATTATTTTAGTTACTGTTTACTTGCTTTGTCCTCAATGAGTTCAGGTAAATATGATCTTGCAAGTCAATATTTAGACACTGCTATGAAAAAAGCTAATTACATGTCAATCTACTTTATTGTAATACAACTCAAGGTTACATTGCAAGAACACGACAAGGTAATTTATTGGCTAAACAAGATGGGCTCAGAAGCTTTGCCTGATCCAGGCTGGAAATGTAAAAATTGTAACAGGGAACTAGAACAATGGGATCATAAGTGTTCAAGTTGTAATAGTTTTAATTGTGTTTATTATATATTATAAAATTCCACAAAGTGTAGAAATTACCATTAGGCTACTTTCACATTGATATTGCTGAAGTTAGAGCACTTTCTTAATATAATCCTTATCTCCAAACAATAAACCTGCAAGTTTCTTAGCTAGACTTGGTTTTAATGTCAAAAAAACTTGCTTTTAGACACTAACAGTTATATATTTTAATAAATCAGGGTTGTATACAAAATGAAGAGCTTAAAGGAATTATCCTTAAGAATTAAGAATATTAGGTCTGTACAGAAAACCACGAAAATAATGCAAATGGTTTCTGCAGCAAAGTTGTTACAAAGCCAAAAGAAGTTATTAAATTCAAAATTATATGTATCTAAGCTGCATAACATTATTTTTTCATTAATGCTATCAGTTGATCAAGAATTACTGGCAAAAATTCTAAATGTCAGTAACGACGGTTCTTACCTAGTATTCATTATTGCGTCTGATCGTGGCTTGTGCGGCAACTTTAACTCTTCTATTGTCAAATTTAGTCAAGAGCGTGTAAATAAGTCAATCGCAAATGGCAAAAAAGTAGATATTGTATTTCTTGGTAAAAAAGCTTTTGATGTAGGTAAAAATAGATTTGACTCTAAAAGTATCTTAAAAATTGAAAATAGTAAGGGAATCACGTTAAAGCACGTAGAAGCTTTGGTTGATGGTATAGATTTAAGTAAATACGATAAAGTTAAAGTTTTTTATAGTAAATTCTATAATACCTTCACGCAAAAACCAATGTTGGAAACAATAAAACCATGGAGTAAAGACTCATCCTTGATTGATAGCTCTCTGGCTGGTCCAACAACAGATTACGGCTATGAGTATGAACCACAAAATATTGAATTTATTTTAAAATCTTTGGTTCAAGATTACGTTGTAATTGCTCTTTACTCTGCTTTACTTGAAAGTGCAACGAGTGAGAATAGTGCTAGAATGGTTGCTATGGAATCAGCAAACAGAAACACTAAAGAGATACTGAACAAATTAGCATTGCTTTATAATCGTTCTCGTCAAGCAGCGATTACGACTGATTTAATTGAAGTTATAGGTGGTGCAGAATCTTTATAGAAATCTAAGGAATAGAAAATGAATATATTAAATATTGCAGCAGATATTACTAAACTAATAAAAAAGCAAAATCAAGATGCGGAAGTTACAATATATGAAACTAATAAGACTTCAGTTTCTCAGCGTCTATCAAAAATTGAGCAAATATCACAATCTAAAAATTGCACTGTAGGAATCAGAGCTATAGCAGGTAAAAACAAAGCTGCGTATATTTCTACAAACGATTTGAATAATCTGAGTGATACAGTAAGCCAAGTGGTAGAAATGGCAAAGAATGCGCCAGAAGATTCTTGCATTAATTTTGCTGTAAATGGTAGTAATTATATCTCTTCTGCAGATTTAAGTATCTCAGATAATAATGTTGTAACCGTTGATAACCTAAAAGAAATTGCTGAAGCTGCAGAAAATTCAGCCCTTGCACATAAGAGTATCACTAATTCTGAAGGAGCCTCTTCTTCATACGCTTTAGTGAATACAGTATTATCGACTGTTTCTGGTTTTATTGGCTCATTTAGTAAATCAACCTTTGCTAATCAGGTCTCTGTTGTTGCTGGAAGAGAAAGTGAAATGAAGGTTGGTTACGATTATGATATAGCATGTAATTTTAGTGATTTAAAGTTGCCAGAGTTAATGGGAAAAGAAGCAGCAAAAAGAGCAGTTGATCAATTGAATTCACGTACAATGAAAACTGGTAAATTTCCAGTTATTTTTGAAAAAAGAGCAGCAAAAGGGCTAGTAAAAAGTTTTGCTTCTGCTATAAATGGGAGCAGTATTATAAGCAACAGTTCTTTCTTGAGGGGTAGTTTAAACGCTCAGATTTTCAACGATAGAATTAATATTATCGATGATCCATTGTTGCCAAGAGGCATAGCATCGAGACCATTTGATGGAGAAGGGATAACTAGCAAGAAAAATATATTTGTAAAAAACGGAATATTACAAAATTGGATTTTAGACTTATACTCGGCTAGAAAATTAGACTCAGAAACAACCGGAAGTGCAACTCGTGCAAGTAATGCTGCAGTTATTCCTGCAGCTAGTAACCTCTACATTGAGAATGGTGATGTATCGTTTGAAGAATTAATTCAGGAAATGAAAGAGGGAATATATGTAACTGATTTATTTGGTTTTGGTGTCAATTTAATCAATGGCGATTACAGCCAAGGCGCTTCCGGATTTTTTATAGAAAATGGAAAAATAACGTATCCAATACATGAGATTACCATTGCTAGCAATTTGAAGGATATGTTTAGCAATTTAGTCGTTGCAGATGATCTAACTTTTTGTGGGCAATTTAATTCACCAACGATTAAAGTTAGCGAAATGACGGTTGCAGGTTCGCTTAACGATTAAAAAATTTATTTGCATCAAGTACAACAATTGTGTATTATTGTCATGTAATGTTAAGAATAGACTATGGAGTATAAAGGTTTAGTTTCAATAGCTAAGCTTAAAGCATTCTCAATCGTAATTTCAAAGTTTTTCATCACATTAGTAATGTTAGTTAATAATTTAGGAGTTGTTTAAATGGAATTTGGTAATGTAAAATGGTTTAATGCCGAAAAAGGCTATGGTTTCATCAAGCCAGAAGGTAAAGGGGGTGACGTTTTTGTACATATTAGCACATTGGAACGTTCGGGAATAAGACCTGAGGCACTTAAAGGAGAGAATAAAGAGAAGGGAATAAAAGGAGAAAGGGTGAGTTATGAGGTTAAAGAGGAGCGCGGTAGAAACGGAGAAGATAAAAAATCTGCAATAAATTTAAGATTGGAAGATTAATCTATTATGAAGTCTTTTAACAGGATTAACGTATTGTGAATAATTTTCATGAGATGGGTCTCCCAGCTTCGCTTAGACAAGCTCTAGATAAAAATAATCTTTTCGTCCCAACTCCGATTCAAATACAAGCGATTCCCTTAGCGCTACAAGGTAAAGATATTCTCGGATCTGCTCAAACGGGGACTGGAAAAACTTTAGCATTTGCTATTCCGTTGGTTGCTAAGTTGCTGAATGAGCCTAACACTGGTTCAGCTTTAGTCATCGTGCCAACCAGAGAGCTTGCGCATCAGGTAACAAATGAGATAAGAAAACTCTTATCTCAAAATTCTGCACTAAGGGTCGCTTTGTTGATTGGTGGTGAGCCTATTTTTAGGCAGCTAAATCAGCTTCAGAAAAAACCACAAATTGTAATAGGTACTCCTGGTCGTATTATAGACCATATTGAGCGTAAAACTTTGATTACTCGCAATGTTAGCGTTCTTGTGCTTGATGAAACGGATCGTATGTTTGATATGGGCTTTGGAGTTCAGATTGAAGAAATTATGAAGCATTTGCCTAAAATAAGGCAAACTCTTATGTTTTCTGCAACTCTTCCCGGAGATATAGTAAAACTTTCTGAGAAGTACCTTAATCGACCAGAACGTATTTCTGTTGATTGTGAGGTTACAACTTCTGTAAAAATTAAGCAAGAAATTGTTTATGCATCAGAATCAGAAAAATATGAAAAGCTTGTTACACAACTATGTCAGCGCGAAGGATCAATCATTATCTTTGTCAAAACAAAGCGAGGAGCGGATCAGCTAGCTAACAGATTGCACAAAGATGACTATAGCGCTTTAGCAATTCATGGTGATTTAAGGCAGCACAAGCGCGAAAGGGTCATTAATTCTTTTCGTCGTGGCCGTAATCAAATCATGGTTGCAACAGATGTTGCTTCTCGCGGCCTTGATATTCCCCACATTCAACATGTTATCAATTATGATGCACCACAATCGCAAGCTGACTATATTCATCGTATAGGTAGAACTGCACGCGCTGGAGCTGAAGGGTATGCGCTATCTTTTGTTACACCTCAAGATAAGAGAAGACTGCCTGCACTGGCAGACAAAGAAGGAGAGCTAAATTTTGATTGTAGTGTGCAATTTAAAAAACGTAACAGCAAAAAGGTCTTTAAAAGGCCAAGTACGTTAAAGACTAAATACGGTAGAAAAAAGATTAATGCATTTAAGAAGAAAAGCAGAGTACTAGAAAAAGCGTATTAAATAGGATTTACCTACAATTTGATAAGCGTAAAACTCGTCATTCCGCTACTCATTAGCGGAATCTATGCTGAGATATTGCGGTGCTATGACGTAGATCCAGAGTGGGATTCAAATTGGCTACAGCGAACTGCTGGATTTCAATTTTTTTAATAATTGTGTGCTATTCATTATATATGAGTTCCCACTTTTAAAGAGAATAGGAGATGATTTCCAAAAACTTAGAGGCAAGTTTGAATAGAGCACTATTCATTGCTTCTAATTTTAATCTTAAATATGCGAAAGTAGAACATTTATTGCTGGCGTTAACTAAAGACGTGGATGTAAATTACGTTTTATCAAGATGTAATATCAGAGCCGATGAAATCATCAGTATGGATAACATTCTATCAAGATGCAATATTAAGGCTAATGATTATAATAATAATATAAAAGGGTTTTTACAAAGCAGTTCTGAATTGATTATCAGTGGAGTTAAACCTAGCTCAATGTTTCAATGCATAATACACAGAGCAATAATACGGGCTCATAGCTTGGGGAAAAAAGAAATAAATGGAGCAAGTGTTCTAGTAGAAATTTTGTCTGGGCAAGATTTATACGTTGAAGATCTATTGCAGAAACAAAGTGCGAAAGATTCCAATTTGATTTACCACATATCTAACATGAAATACTCTAACGATATAGATGAATACACCACTAATCATAAAGTAAAACTTGATAAAAATAATGATGCTCCTACTACAGTAAATAAAGGTGAGCTACTAAAAGATGAGGAAATTCTACAAAGTTATTGTAAAAATTTAAATGACTATGCAAGAAGCAAAAAAATAGATTATGTTATTGGTCGTGATTATGAATTAAATCGCACTATAGAAATATTATTGAGGCGTAGAAAAAACAACCCTTTATATGTTGGAGATCCAGGTGTTGGCAAAACCACAATAGTTGAGGGTTTGGTACTCAAAATCATTGAAAACAGTGTTCCAAGTGCGCTCAGGTCCAGTATAATTTATGCTTTGGATTTAGGGTCACTCCTTGCAGGGACACGCTATAGAGGTGATTTTGAAGAGAGAATAAAATCTATAATAAAAGCGATTGAGGCAAAACCAGGTGCTATCCTTTTTATTGACGAAATACACACTATCATTGGAGCAGGTTCTACAAGTGGTAGCTTTCTTGATGCAGGTAACCTACTCAAACCTGCGCTTGCAAGAGGTACACTGCGTTGTATAGGTGCAACCACATATAGAGAATACAGCGCTAGTTTTGAAAAAGATAAAGCACTAGCGAGAAGGTTTCAAAAAATTAATGTTAAAGAATCTTCTGTTAATGAAACGATAAAGATACTGGATGGTATAAAGCACTACTATGAAGGGTATCATGGAGTATATTATACAAAGAATGCCATTAGGTCTGCGGCTGAACTTTCGCATAAGTATATTACTGGGCGAATATTACCTGATAAAGCGGTTGATGTTATTGATGAGGCAGGGGCATATTGTAAATTGCTAAGAAACAGGGGTAAAATTGTAAATAGTAGAGATATTAAGAATACCATTACTAGAATTACAAATGTGCCTTGCGGATCTGAATCTGATGATTTGCAGAAAGTAAAGTCTTTAAAAGCTAATCTAGAGAAGGTGATTTTTGGCCAAGAGCAGGCAATAGAATCTCTTGTTAATTCTATTAAAATTGCTAAATCTGGGTTGAGAAATTACAATAAGCCTTTAGCAAATTATCTTTTTGCAGGGCCAACCGGTGTTGGTAAAACCGAGCTAGCAAAACAATTAGCAGAAAGCATGGGCATGAATCTTATACGCTTTGATATGTCCGAATATATTGAGTCTCATACGATATCAAGGATGATTGGTTCTCCTCCTGGATATGTAGGTTATGATCAGGGTGGATTACTCACAGAGTCTGTATCTAACAATCAATATAGTGTTGTGTTGCTTGATGAAATTGAAAAGGCCCATAGCGATATCTATAATATATTGCTACAAATTATGGATTATGGTTGTGTTACAGACACTTACGGACGTAAAGTTGACTTTTCCAATATAATCTTAATTATGACAACTAATGCAGGAGCAGCTGAACGCAGCAAAAGTTTTGTTGGCTTTGGGCATAAAAAATTTAACACTGGTGATAGTGAAAAAGCGATAGAACAGGTTTTTAGCCCTGAATTTCGTAATCGTCTTGATGCGATTATTTCTTTTTCTGACTTAAATGCGGATATAATTCTGCATATTGTAGATAAATTTATTCAGGAACTGAAAAAGCAGCTGACGCAAAAAGGCATAAACTGCTTGGTAGAAGATGAAGTGAAATCTTATCTTGCACAAACAGGTTATAGTAAGGAAATGGGAGCACGTCCGATAGAGAGACTTATTGAAAAAGAGATAAAAAGTTACTTAGCGGAAGAAATACTGAATCGTAAATTAATAAAAGGAAAGAAATTAAGAATCTATATGAATAAAGTAGAAAATAAAATTGCTTTTGATATAGTTTGAAATTCTTGTTTTTTTATTACACTGATAGTATACTTATTTTAAGAATAATGAGGCTATAGTGGCAAGTTTAACTAGAAATCAGTATTACAGTAATCGCGATTTACAGAATTTATTTTCAAGACTAGAAATAAAAGCAGAAGAAGTAATAAGCCAGGAGTTTGACGATATACTCAAGTTAGTTGAACGGAGCTTTAGAAAGCTTTCATTAAAGTGCCACCCTGACAAAGAAAAAGATGAAGAGAAGAAAAAGATAGCTACAGAAAAGTTTCAAAAACTTAGTGCAGATAAAAAAGAGCTAGAGAAGCATCTCAACGCTTTAAAAGAAGGAAAAACTCCTAGTCAATATGAAAGGCTATCAAGTGAAGAAGAACGGAGGAGGCAAACAAAAATTTATGGAATATTATCACGTAGAAGCAAAGCTATAAATAGAGCACTTTTATTTTTTATATTAGCAAATGCGGTGTTTACTCCATCGCTGAAAGTTGAGTATTGCTTATCGCAACTTGCTAATAGTGGCACGGTGCAAAGCATCGCTTATCAATTTTATGCATTTAGCATAGGGATTTGGCCGTTGTTATTTATTATATCCTTTTGTGGTATTATTTATGCAGCAAGTAAACAAAAAGGTTCACAAGAGGAAAATCTGGATAGATTAAATCGAAGATACAATCTACTTATTGCTGCTGATAATTATGTGATATGTATCGCAGCAACATTTGCTATATGTGGTCTAGTGTCAGAGGTAGCACAAAATGGCTGGCCTGCTCAATATGGAACAATGCTGATGATTAATTTAGCATTGGATTTATTACTTATTGCTTTACTTAGAACTTTTACAAAGGCATCTGAACTATATAGTGAACATTGCATTCAGCGCTTATATGAAGAAGATGCAGAATTTAGCTATAAAGAAAAATTTGCATGGTATGACTACAAGCTAGTGCTTATGCCACTTGTTCTTCCTATTGTCAAAATGTATTTTAGAGATTTAATCCAAAAAAAGCCACAACAGCACACCACCAATCCTAACGTTACATCTTTAGGTACACCTGCAGGACAAGAACCATAAAAAGATCTTTGCTTCAACTGTGGTTTTTGCTATACTTTAAATGAACTTCATAGCGTTAATGAGTAAAGAAATAAGACAAATCTTAAACCACTACGAAAGTGAAAACCCCGGGGTAAAAGCAAATCTTACTCGTATTCTCATGCATGGAAAGCTTGGCGGCACTGGCAAATTAGTAATTCTCCCTGTAGACCAAGGGTTTGAACACGGGCCAATAAAAAGTTTTGAAGTTAACCCTGATGCTTATGACCCACATTATCATTTTCAGCTTGCAGTTGATTCGGGAGTAAGTGCATATGCTGCTCCACTTGGTATGATTGAAGCTGGTGCTTCAACTTATGCTGGAATGCTCCCACTTATTTTGAAACTTAATAGTTCCAACTCCTTACATTCGAAGAATCTGACTTCTGATCAAGCAATAACCTCTTCTGTGAAAGATGCACTGCGTTTGGGCTGCTTGGCTGTTGGATTTACTATATATCCTGGTTCTGCTAAGTGTTTCGATATGATGGAAGAAGCCCGTGAAATCGTAGCTGAAGCCAAATCTTATGGGCTTGCAGTAGTGTTATGGTCTTATCCACGCGGTGAAGGAATTTCCAAAGAAGGTGAAACAGCGGTTGATGTTATTGCCTATGCTGCACACATGGCAGCTTTGCTTGGCGCTAATATAATAAAAGTAAAACTTCCAACTAAATATTTGGAAAGGGAGAAAATAGAAACAGAAAATATTGAATCATTACCTAAAAGAATTGAATATGTTAAAAGATCTTGTTTTGCAGGAAAAAGAATAGTAGTTTTTTCTGGTGGCGAGTCGAAATCAGTGAATGACATATGCAATGAAGCGAAAGAAATTAAGCAGGGTGGTGGTAATGGTTCAATCATTGGACGTAACACTTTCCAACGCAAAAGGGAGGAAGCTTTATCTATGCTAAAAGATATAATGGATATCTACACATAAAAAACGGCTGGGTGGCAGAATGGCTTATGCAGAGGACTGCAAATCCTTTTATACCGGTTCAATTCCGGTCCCGGCCTCTTTCATTTTCTATATCTTGTAAAAGTTGCTCAATTCAACAGTAGCTTTAAGTGTGTAACCTATAGAGAAAATTATTCATAAGTAAAATCAATTTCTTTTCAAGTTATGGTTATACTCTTATAGCGTTTCATGGTAAAAAATAAACTAAAAATAAGCAAAGTGTTTTACAAAATGATATTACGTGATTTATTGTTTTTACTACCGCCCGAGGTTGCTCACTCTTTGGCAATTATGGCATTAAAGGAAATGCCTTATAGAAAACCTATAGAGCTACCAGAATCTTTGAGTGTGAATTTTTTTGGTAATAAGCTCAGAAGCCCCGTGGGTCTGGCTGCAGGTTTTGACAAGAATGCAGAAGTTATAAGGCCTATGCTTTCATTTGGTTTTGGATTTATTGAAACTGGTACTGTAACTCGTAATCCACAATATGGAAACAAAAAACCAAGAATTTTTCGGTTAATTAAAGATCAAGGGGTAATTAACAGATTGGGATTTAACAATAAAGGAATAGACTACTTTCTTAAACAAATAGATAAAACCAAGCTTGATGACTGCATTTTTGGCATCAACATAGGAAAAAACAGTACATCAAAGGACCAAATCAGCGATTATGTTGACTTAATAAAGATAGTATATGGAAAAAGCAATTATATAGTGCTGAACATCTCATCCCCAAACACGCCTAATTTACGCAATCTGCACAATAAGCAAGAATTATCGGAATTGTTGAAATCCGTAACTCTAACCCGGAAATCAATTGATAATTCTAAATCCATACCAATAATATTAAAAATCTCACCAGATATAGATCAGCAAACGAAAGAAAATATCGCTGAGCTTGCGTTGGAATATAAGATTGACGGATTAACAGTGAGCAACACTACGATCAGTCGGAATAACTTACATTCCCACCACAACGAGAGTGGTGGGTTGAGTGGCAAACCGCTGTTTAAACTTTCAACCGAGTTATTGAGCGATATGTACAAACTTACTAAGGGCAAAATATTGTTGGTAGGATGCGGAGGAATCTCAAGTGGTGCTGATGCATATAAAAAAATAAAGGCAGGAGCTTCTTTGGTGCAGTTGTACACTGCTCTCATATACCACGGACCTCAAGTTGTAAACAAAATTAATCTAGAACTTGCAGAACTAATAAGGAGAGATGGATTTAGTAACATTAGTGAGGTGGTGGGTGTGCGATCCGATGTCATGAAATCATGATGGTTAAATTCCATCCACCATAACATCTGGTTGAAATCATAGTTCACATTTTAGGAAATTGGCAATTTTCTAGGGTGCAAGCATGAACTAAAAGGGAGTAATATTAAACCTTATAATAAATCCTCTCGAGAAGAGTTAGATATGGTTACGAAAGAAATTTATGTTTGAATTGTCGTCATTGCAAATATGCGAAAAAAAAGGTTGATACGCATAAACCAAAAGGTACAGAGAATGGATGATTAAAATGCTCACGTTTAATCAAGATGTTTCCGATCTCTCGGCAAAAAGTAAGAACCTAAATCCAACACGAAATGGTTTCATGGAACGGAGTAACCACATGGAAGCTCTTGTTAATCTTTATAAGAGTAACAAGCAGGTAGCCAACCGCAAGTCTCTGTGTGGAGGGATTGTTTAAGAAGCTAATGCCTAGGGTAATGTCTAGGATATGCAGACGTGGACACTGTAATTTGGAAGGTAAAGTTGTAAATAGTAGTGAATATGTTATGAGCCAACAAAATGTTAGGTATGAATGGAATGAAATTCCTTGGCGCAAGCTAGAGAAATTTTCGTTTAAGCTACAAAAACGAATTTACCGAGCTTCACAATGTGATGATATCAAAAAGATGCACAATCTTCAGAGATTATTACTCAAATCAACAAGTGCAAGAACGATAGCAGTTAGAAGGGTAACTCAGGACAACAGAGGGAAAAAAACTGCAGGTATTGATGGAAAAGCTAACCTTAGTCAAAAAGAAAGATTGCAATTGGCAAACTCCTTAGATATAAGGGAGAAAGCAAAGCCATCAAGACGCATTTGGATTTCAAAACCTGGAAAGAATGAGAAACGCCCATTGGGGATACCCACTATATCGTGTCGAGCAAAACAAACACTTGTAAAAATGGCTTTAGAACCTGAGTGGGAGGCAAAATTTGAGCCAAACACTTATGGTTTTAGACCTGGTAGATCATGTCATGACGCCATTGAAGCAATATTTCAAGCGTTGAGTCGAAAGACAGCATTCATCTTAGATGCTGATATATCTGGGTGCTTTGACAATATTAACCATAATAAACTACTTGAAAAGCTCAATACCACACCAACGTTAAAGAAAATATTAAGAGGATGGTTGAAAGCAGGTGTTATGGAAAATAGAATATATAAACCAACTGAAAGTGGTACTATCCAAGGAGGAACAATTTCTCCATTGCTCGCCTGTATCGCTCTAAATGGTTTAGAAAGCTATTTAAAAGAAACAATGGCAGATCAGATAAGAAGCTATAGAAAAGAAAAACTTGGTAGATCATGTAGAGAAAAGGCAAAAAGATCACTCAGCATAATTACTTATGCCGATGACTTTGTGGTATTTCATGAAAGTAAGCAAATTGTGCTTAAGGCAGAGATTTTAATTAAGGAATGGTTAAAAACCATTGGATTAGAATTAAAGTCATCAAAGACAAAAATTTCTCATTCATTGAATCCTCTAAAGGAAAAAAAACCAGGCTTTGATTTTCTTGGATTTACAATACGACAGCATACAGTAAAACAAGGTAAGAAAACATACAAGTTACTAATAAAACCGAGCCGCAACTCTATAAAACGATATACATTAACCGCTAAGTACAAACTTAAAGAAATGTGTGGAGCACCACAAGAAGCTATTATAAAAAACCTAAATCCACTTATTAGAGGATGGTGTCAATATTATACTTCAGTGATTTCAAGGAAAGTCTTCGAGTTACTAGATAGCGTTATGTTTAGAAAACTATGGAAATGGGCAGTACGTAAACATACAAATAAAGGCAAATACTGGATAAAGAGGAAATACTTTAAAAGGTATAAGAATGATAATTGGAGGTTTATGACAAGTAATGGAAAATATCTTATCAAACATGGAGACCATGCTATTAAGCGGCATATCAAAGTGAGAGGAGCAAAATCTCCATATGATGGAGACTGGATATATTGGAGCAGTCGTAGAGTACCAGATAAGTCACTAAGAGTGATAAAATTACTGAAGATGCAACAGGGTAAATGTAATTATTGTCAGCTATATTTTAGGTCAGAGGACATAATTGAAGTGCATCATCAAGACAAAAATAGGAACAATAATACCATAGGAAATTTGTCTTTATTGCACGGGCATTGCCATGATTATTTACATAGGAGTGTGTATGACAAACACCAAGTTAGAGAGAAGCCGGATGTGGTGAACGTCACAAGTCCGGTTTCGAAGTCGAGTGGGGAGAGGTGACTTTCCTCACTTAGATAACAGCAGACAAGGAACTTTGGGCTGAATTACAACAAAGAGGGGAAGAAATTGGAAAAAATTGCCTTTTCGGGGGAGTAAAACTTAAAGAAGCAGTAGAGAAAGGTAGTTTCACTAGATGTGGCATATGGAGTGAAAAGCAGAAGGAAGTAAGTGAAAAATTGTTTTCATGGGCAGACAAAGTACGTGAAAATAGTAAAGAAACTTGTAGGGCACTTTAATGCATCAATTTAAAGGTTCCAGAGTCTGGCTATTATATCTGGAGCCTTTGAGCTATAATAGAAAATATTATATGTATGGTTCTTTGCGTGGAAAAAATTCTAGACTATGAAGTAGGGGAAAAAGTGAAAAGTTGGAGGTTAGAGAGGGGGTATACTCAGAAAGATTTAGCTGAGAAAATTGGTGTAAAGTATTGGGTGATACTGCAATATGAGAAAGGGAATCGTAGAGTTCCAATTGAAAGGTTATATGCTATAGCTGAGGCACTATCAATCAGTATTACGGATCTTATTCCTGTATCAAAAAGCTGTCTTGAAAATGAGGGAGAAGAAATATTAAATCTAGTAAGAGAATATAAAAAGATTAACGATCATGAGTTACGTAGGATGTTTTGTTTATTAACCAAATTTGTTCAAGTTAGTGAGAAAAATAGTAAAAAAACGGAGAGAATAAAAATTGCAAAAGGTCTGGTTAAAGCAGGAGTTTCTGTTGATACTGTTTCAAAAACAATTGGTCTGTCTGCTGATGAATGTGTTGAAGAAAAAACGGGTTCTATCTACTACCAAATAGGAAAAAAGATAAAAGAATGTAGGCTAGTGAGAGAGTATACTCAAAAAGATTTAGCAGAGAAAATGAGTACAACACGTCACGAAATAAGCAACTATGAACAAGGAAGGACTGCTGTTCCACTTGATAAATTATATGAAATGGCAGAAGCGTTATCGATTAATATTACAGATCTACTAATAGAGAAAGATGAAGGTAGTACAGTGGAAAATGAGCTGCTTGATTTGATTAAAGAATACAAAGAAATTGAGAGCCAAGAACTACGTAATGCACTAATAAAATCTCTGTTTGAGGGAATACGTATTTGTGAGGAGAAAGTGAGAGAGATAGAAAGGATTAAAGTTGCAAAGGATCTAGTAAAAGGGGGAATTTCTATTGATATTATTTTGCAAGCGGTAGGTTTACCTGTTGATATAGTTTTAGATGGGTAGCTCATGAAAAAATTATAACAATAAAGTTTTAAATGGAGGTGTATGTGTGTGTTTCTGCAAGCAATGTTAGCTATGGAATAGGGCAAAGAGTAGAAAATAGTAGGTTAATACAAGAGTATAATCAAGTAGAACTAGCAAGTAAAATCGGTTTAACATATCAAGAGGTGAACAGCTATGAAAGTGGCTATAGCGCTATTCCTGTTGAAGTATTATATATAATAGCAAAAGCATTATCAGCTACTGTTACAGATCTGCTACCTGAATCAGTAGTAGTAAGAGAGTATAAAGATGAAGACGAAGAAATACTCTATCTAACAAAAATATATGAGAATCAAAAGTTAGGTAAAATAGTACCTTCATTAGTCAGGTTTGTTCACATTAGCGAGAAAGTCAATCAAGAGGAAGCAAGATTAGAGGTAGCAAAAAATCTAGTTAAAGAAGGAGTTTCTACTGATATTATTTCCCAAGCAACCGGCTTATCTACTTACGAATATAATGATACAAGAAAAGAAGTCTGCACTGACTCTATATATTACAGAATAGGACAAAGAATAAGAGAATGGAGGTTGGTGAGGAGATATACTCAAAAAAATTTGGCAGATAAAGTTAGTTTAACATTCAAGGAAATACACGAATATGAAAAAGGATACGCTGCCATATCATTTGATAAACTATATGAAATAGCAGGGAAATTATCAGTGAATATTAAAGTTCTGCTACCTAAAACCAGAGAAAATAAAGAAGAAAATAAGCTATTGAGTTTAATAAACGAGTATAGAGAACAAGAATCATTAGATGCGTTAGTCAAATCTCTATCTGAAGATATGAAAGATAGTAAAGAAAAAGTTAAAAAAATGGAAAAGATCAAAGTTGCGAAAAATCTAGTGAAGGCGGGTGTTTCTACTGATGTTATTTTGCGAGCAAGTGGTCTAACTGCTGATGAGTTGGGTGATTGTGAAAATTGAATTGTGTTAAAGACGGTTGGGAGTGTTAAATAATATATTAAGATATAAGTAAAGATAGTTATATACTTAATATAAATAAAGGTTGCAAATAATCTACTTATGTTGGATGTTTCTACTGATGCTATTTCTAAAATAACAGATTTATCTATTGAGGAGCTTGAAAATTATGCTTTCAAAACTTAGCCTGAATTAAAAACAGCAGTAGGTTACTGATTCACAAATAATATACTAAGATATAAGTAGAAATAGTTATATATTTAATATGTCTATTCTGAACCCTTGTTTAGCTCTGCAGAATTTGACGTATCAAGATGCAACATCACAGAATTTCTCTATCACTTTCTGATTGTCCTCTACCATTGCCTTTGCCTCTTGCTGAAGAGATTTGATATTTTTTGATGTAATATTATCCATGTCAGGTGATGCTACTTTTAATTGCGATTGTATTCGTATATATTTATCAGCTATAACTTGATCAAGTTGGTAGTTTACTGCATCTAAACTTGAGGCAAACATTACGTTCAACAGAGGTTTTATCCAGCCTATCTTTCCAAATTTCCTCGAGTTAGAATACTTTATACTTCTATCTGTTCTGCCAGTACCTATTGATAACAGTAGAATATCATCATTTGGAAACAATTTCTTACCACTTGCATATGCACAAGCAGCTGGATTATTAGCAAAAACCCCTCCATCCACTAGTACCATTTCCTTTCGGTTGATTTTAAGATATTTAGGTGCAAAGTAAGTAGGTGCTGCAGTTGCTGCTCTTAATACATCCCTTAATTTAATAAAATTCTTATCCTCTTTCCAGCTTTTGAAGAAAAATGGGCAGTTATTGTGAATATCGTAACTCGTAATCAACACATTACTTAAAGTGTTTTTAAAGACATCATCGCCAAAATATTTATGAAGTACATACTCAATATTTTTATGTGGGTATTGTGTACAGTTAAACCAAGATAATATTGATCGCCTAAAAAATGAAGATTTAAAAATATATGACCCGTATTCTTGGTAAAATTCAACTAAATCATTGGCTGAGTATTGGGGATTTTCTTGTTCATCTTTCCTGCATAACCCTGCTACAACAATCCCACCGGTTGAAGTACCAGCCATAAGATCAAAAATCTGGTAAATAGGTTTTCTTGCTCTTTTTTCTATTTCTGCTAGAATGATGGCTGGTATGATGCCCTTTATGCCTCCGCCGTCAACTGAAAGGATGTATTTTTTCATGATTAGATATTTATTAATTCTGTTAACTTGCTCACTTTTATCAGGTTGTGTTTCTTGTCCAAGTACTACTGTATGTTTCACTCCTGGGGAAAATTGCACCAATCTAATAATTGATTCCGTAGAGCATGCTAAAGGGTCTGTGTTGGTTCAAGCATACCAATTTACCTCAAAGCCTATTGCTGAGTCCTTGATTCAAGCCAAAAAACGAGGTGTAGAAGTTAAGATAATTCTTGATAAATCGCAAATTCATTCAAAATATAGTGTCATCAATGAGTTATTCGAGCAAGGTATTAAGATTTATGTTGATTTCAAACCAGCAATCGCTCACAATAAAGTCATGATTATTGATAATCAAAAAATCATAACTGGGTCTTTCAATTTTTCTGATGCCGCACAGAAAAAAAACGCTTAGAATCTACTAATTATAACAGGAGATCCTCCATTAGTCGAGCAATACATCAAAAACTGGAAGGATCGTCAATTTCAATCTGATGCTTACACACCAAAAGTAGAAGAATAATTACTTGTACTTCAAATTAGCTTTGAATTCATCTAATTCCTCAGAAAGATTCTTTACCCGTTCTTCCAGACGATATACCGTAACGGCCAATCCATTGTTCTGCTCTATAAATTTATCATGCATGTGTACCCGTAAGTCTAGCTTGGCGAGCCACCAAATTGTTGCTATGGTCTGTATTACCATCGTTATTATTACTGTGATTGGGATTTTTTGTTTTTGCATGCTTTTCCTGATTGTATAATAAAAGACTTTCAATTATTTCTTTTTTGGTAGTGTTCATAAGCGTCAAGTTAATTGCAAGCGGCATAAGAAAGAAAATGGAAAAAAACTATTTTAGACATTGAGTAATAAGGTTAGTAATTTATGGATCAATCTAAAAAAATTATCTTAAACTTGACATGTATAAATATTTCCTATTGTTTCCCAGTTACGAAATATTATAGCATTTCTCATAATAGTCCAAACAGGTCATAGGAAGGCAGAATCAACAGCACGAAGAAAGGATTCGAATAGAGGAATGTTTTTCCTGGCTCTGTTTTTTATAGCAAACCAATGATGCTCAATTTTGTTGAAATCTGGAGAATAAGGCGGCAGATACAAAATTTCTGCACCAACCCCTTTAGCAAGCTCGATAATCTTATCAGACTTATGAAAAGTAGCATTGTCAAGAATGACAGTCTGTCCAGGTTCCAAGATCGGTGTCAAAAATTGCTCAAACCATCCATTAAAAACATCCATATTACAGTGGCCTTCAAAGGTTAACGGAACAACTATCTTTCTTCCACTTAAGGCTGCAACCATACTGATTCGTTGAGTTTTCTTTCCAGATTTTAAGGCATAAAACCGCCGTCCTTTCTGGCAATATCCGTAGGGGTAGTCTTCGGTGTTATCAATGCCAGACTCATCTATATACACTAAGTTTTTAGGTTCTTTTGTCGCTATAATTTTCAAAAATTCAGCACGTTTTTCTTCGTTTCTTTCCTTGTATCCATATGTCTTTTTTTGCGCGTAAATCCAATTTTTTTAAGGGCTCGATAGATCGTTTGGATACTAACGTTGTTCCAAAGTTTAGCCATTTCCGATAGAGTCTTTCCTCCGTGTTCTCTGGCAAATTTGGCAAAGGTATCCCAGTCGGTAATTTTGTGATTGTAACCCCCATTTCCAAGTTTTTTTGATTGAAAGTCTCCTGTTTCTTTTCTTCTTTGCTGCCACTCCCATAAAGTAGTTCGTCCAATCTTAAATCTTGCTGCCACTGTTTCTCTGCTTTCTCCTTCGTCTAGCGCTTCCATTGCTTTTTTTCTTAAATCATAACTATATGCTGCTGGCATTCAACCTCCTTATCATCATCTATCCTTATCCTATCACATCCGGACTTTTATCGAAAGAGCTATAACTATTGCATTCCTGCACAATTTATTCTCATGATAAAAACGTCTTAACTTTCTCTCTACTTTTTCTGGGTAAGGTCAAATAGAGAATTTTACAAAAATCTATTTTTAACTTACAATCAATTATTACAATTTTAAACCTACAACTTATGTACAACAGACTTATAGTCAAATCTTTTTCAGTATTATGCATCTGTTTATTTGCTTTATACATAACACTGCCAAATTTCTTTGATAATAAGCTTTTTATTTCGAAAAAAAGAATAAACTTAGGCCTTGACCTGAAAGGAGGGGCATCTTTGCTTTTAAACATAGACTTAGACTTCTATTTTAAGGAAAAGCTAAGCATGCTAGCTAACGAAATAAAAGAGACATTGCTAACAAAAAATATTGAATCTAACGTACAAAATAGCGTTATAACTTTAAATAATATTGATGATTATAAAAAAGCATCTGTGTTGATTAATGCGATAAATCCAAATTTAGAGCTAAATAGAAAAGATTCTTCGATTCTCATTTCGTATAAACCCCATTATAAAAATTCTTTGATCAGTGAAGTAGCTGCAGAATCAATAAACAATGTCCAGCGCCGTTTGGACAAACTTGGCACAAAGGAAGTCAGCGTTCAAAAACAAGGGCAGAATAAAATATTAGTGCAGGTGCCTGGAGTAGAAGATACCAAGCAGATAAAATCTCTGCTTGGCAAAACTGCTAAGCTAGCTTTTCATTTGGCAAACACTAACATAGCCAAGGTGCAGGATATAGACCATGAAACCACTGTCATGCTCAAGGATTCTTTAGGTAATTCTTATCCAATATTCCGCAAAACTGAAATAGGTGGTGATTCGCTGGTTAACGCATCAGTTAGATTTGGTCACTTAGGTAAACCAACAGTGCATTTTAAATTTGACAGCATAGCGAGTAAAAGATTCGCAAAAATCACTAAAGAAAATGTGGGAAAACCTTTTGCAATTGTTCTGGATAACACAGTCTTAACAGTACCTACAATACGTGAGCCAATTTTAAATGGAGAGGGAGAAATTAGCGGTAATTTCACTGAAAAACAAGCAAGCGAACTTGCAATACTTTTAAAATCTGGAGCACTGCCAGCACCACTTAAAATAATTGAAGAAAAAAACATTGGCCCAAGTCTTGGAGAAGAATCAATAAAGGCAGGGGAAATGGCAGCAACAATCTCTATTATAGCCGTGGCTTTATTTATAATCATCACTTACGGCAAATTAGGTGTATTGGCCTCTGTTGCACTTTTTTCTAATGTAGTTCTTATATTATCAATTCTCACTCTGCTTGAAGCAACTCTAACTTTACCTGGAATTGCCGGTATTGCACTTACTGTTGGTATGGCGGTGGATGCAAATGTTTTAATATTTGAGCGAATTCGTGAGGAAATCAAATCTGGCAAGAGAGTGGAACGTGCTATTGAAGAAGGGTTTAAAAACGCTATAAAGACAATACTGGATTCAAATATCACTACATTAATTGCTGCAGGAATAATGTTCATTATTGGCAGTGGAGCAATAAGAGGCTTTTCTGTCACTCTATCAATAGGAATTTTATGTTCGATGTTTTCTGCAATCACAGTCACAAAACTCCTGATAGAGTTGTGTATGAACCCGAAGGAACTAGTGCTTTGTTAGTCAACTACCTTCATTCCCACAACGTTATATCCTGAATCAACGTGCAAAATTTCTCCAGTAGTGCCACTACTTAAGTCGCTTAATAAGTATAACGCTGCCTTGCCAACATCCTCTATTGTAACATTGCGTCTGAGCGGAGAATTATTTCTATTCCATTCTGATATGGAGTGAAAATCGCTTATTCCAGAAGATGCTAAAGTTCTGATTGGACCAGCGGAAATTGCATTTACTCTGATATTTTGTGGCCCGAGATCACATGCTATATATTTTACACTTGCTTCAAGTGCCGCTTTACATAAACCCATAACGTTATAATTTGGCATAACTTTTTCAGCGCCATAATAAGATAAAGTAAGTAAACTACCACCATTTGACATCATTTTTTCAGCCCTTTGCGCTAAAGCAGTAAAAGAATAGCACGATATATGCATTGCATTGAGGAAGTTATCCAGTGAAGTATTGACATATTTACCATCTAACTCATTTTTATCGGAGAATGCTATTGCATGCACCAAAAAGTCAAGAGTACCCCATTTTTTCTCTATTATTTCGAAAGCGTTATCTATGATTTTTTCATTTGAAACGTCGCAGTGTAATATTAGCTCCACATTTAGTTCATCTGCTATTGGTGATAGTTTTTCTTTTATTATTTCATTCTGGTAGGTGATTGCAAGTTCTGCTCCGTGCTCTGAGAGAGTTTTTGCTATACCGTATGCTATTGATCTCTTATTTATTATTCCGGTTATTAATCCCTTTTTGCCTTGTAATAGACTTGTCGTCATAGAACTATCTGTTTTTTTATAATTTGGAATATTAACTAGGTAAAGTCAAGATATCACTATGTTTTAAAATATTTTTTGCAGTAACTTGAAGTCTATAAACAGTAATCTTGATTCTTCTACAACAAAGCCATCCCGTATGACATTTTGTCTATACCTAATTAAGCATATCAATAAGTAAGTAAATCTTAATATAATCTTATTATACTTATAAATACGCTGTATAGAATGAAAGTATGGATGATTTCATAACTGCAAGAAGAAAAGATGATGCTGTGGTATCTGTTTGTCAGGATAATAAGAAAAAAAACGTGTTAATTTTAGGGCTCAATCAAGTTGCAAGGGATTTGTTAAAATATGAAGAGGAGAATTTGCTTAATAAGCCATTAATTAATATCTTAAGCACAAGAGCAGCTGACAACGTGAAGAATTATTTAGAGTATACCGAAAATGGGCACGATTTACTTGATATATTACCTAAAGTGATAGATTTTTCCTTAACTGATGCTAAAGGAGAAGATATCAGGACAAAAGTAAAAGTTTTCCGCACTGCACAATTTGCCAGTAATAAAATAAATTATGAGCTATTAATACGTGATATCAGTTTGTCCCATAAACTAGGAATCTTTAGAGATAAATATCTAATGGGTAAAAAATATAAAAACCATGACTTATTCGATATACCGGGCAATGAGTCCACTATTCTAGAGTTATACGTTATATTAAATTTTGCCTTTCAACATCAAATTAATGCAGCTATAGGAGTGATTGGCTTAAATAGTAGCTGTAGTGAGACAAATAATGCACTGAAAGTTATCATAGAACATTTTTATAAAAATTGCCGTAGTGATGATTTTCTAGGGTATATTGATGAGAATAAAGTGCTTTTTGTTTTGATTAACTGCGATGTAAAAAGTATATCTAAAATAATTAATCGTATACATTCTGCCATTAATAAGCAGTTATTAAAGCGAAAATTACCAAGTGTATCAATAATTTATGGGAATATAGCTCAAAAACAGGCAGCAAAATCTACCAGCGGTGCCTTCTGAAAAGTTGTTTTTTATTTATATTGAGTTTAAACTTAAATTTTTATAAAGGTTTAAGTTTATTTATGAAGTTAAAGTACTACCTGGTAGCACTGCTTTCATCATTGTTTTTGCAGAATAGTGCTAGCTCTAAAACAATTTTGGATAAGGAAATATTTTATGCAGAACTAGACGGAAAAATAGATTTGAGATTCGGCTACGCCTTCAACAGAGATTCTTTCAATGCTAAGCCTAAGGATAAAACTTCAAGTTATTCATACTTGCGCTTTCTTTATTTACAGCAAGTTTATCCAAATACTCAAATGGGGGTTAATGTTAAGGCAGGGGTTTCTGGTATTGCAAACCTAAAAGCGTTAGACATAGAAAAGTTAGACATGGAGGAATGGTATTTTATCATAAAAAACCAGGAACTTGGATCAATTGAATATGGTAAAAGAAGTTTAGTTGGTCAGAGCATGTTAATTAACACTTCAAAAATTTATGCAGCTGCTGGAGGAGTAAATGGTCATTGGACAAACTATGCAAATTTGCGCGGTGATCATAAAAAAGATGGTGACCCTGGATATGATCAAGACAAGGTGTTCTGGGTCAAGCCCAATATTTATAGCGATTATAATGAACTCGAACTAGGGTTAAAACAATCATCAATTAACTACATCTCCCCTGAAATCTATAACTTTCAACTCGGATTCAGTTATGTTCCAGGAAAAAATAACTTACAGTACAGCAATTTAATTGCTGCTGGCCTTTCCTATAAAAACAGCTTGTCAGATGATATAGGTTTTACTACTGCCTTAACTGGTGAATTTGCAAGAGAAAATTTAACTGATTGCTCAGATGGGACTTCTAAAAATTATGAATGCCGCAATCAATTACTACACTGGAATTTTGGTTTGAAGCTAAAATTGTTCGATCTTGATTGCATTTTTTCGTATGGTAATGGTGGTAAATCTGGTGAGAAGCGTAATCCTGAAACAAATAATACGTATTATATGAATGCAGGTATCGCTTACCGTTCTGATTCTTACAAATCGAGCTTAACATATTTTAGTAGTGGTAGGGATATTGCAGGCGAAGGTACAAACGAGTTAACATCATATGCTTTAAGTCTTAAAAATTCTCTTTTTTTAGGTACTTCATACTATTTCGATATTGTAAAGTTTAGTACAAAAGAGCCTAAAATAGAAAATAACAACTCTGGTTATGTGTTCTTGGCTGGACTGAAATTAAGTTTTTAATATTGCCTCCTTCCAACACTCTTTTCTGTCATCCAAGGTAACCGTTCACAGATTTCCACTTAATTTTTCAATCTCACTCATGGAGAGGCCAGTAAACTGACCTTACCCAGAAAAAGTGGAGAGAAAGAAAAGAGTTTTTTTGGGTAAAATAAAATTTTGGAGGATTAGAAATGGTAAGAGAATATACGGCAGAATTCAAATTGGAAGCTGTTAAACTGGCAAATGAACAAAGAAAGGCAGGTCAAACAATTACAAAAATAGCAAGAGATTTAGGAATAAAGGGTGGTTTATTAGGAAAATGGATAAAGAAACACAACGAAAAAAAGTCGGCAGCAGATGCATTTCCAGGTAGAGGTAACATGGCTCCTTACGACAAAGAGAGGTTTGATTTACAAAGCAAGAGTAACAAGGGAAAGAGACATTTAAAAAAAAGCCCTGGCCAGTCAAAAAGAGTAAAATATTTTTTTATATAGTAACTGCTATAAAGTACAGGAATTATGTAGGATTTTCTGCTAGTGGCTACTATAAGTGGACCACAAGAAAAATAAGCAGTAGAGAATCAGCAAATAAAGAGCTACTCGAAGCTATTCAAAAAATATATCAAGTTTCTAAATGTAGATATGGAGCTCCTAAAATTCATGCTGAATTGAAGGCTTTGGGTAAAAGTTGCAATTTGAAAACGGTGCAAAGTATTATGCAGAAAAATGACATCAGGGCTATACTGAAAAGAAAGTTTAAAATTAAAAAACAACAAACAGATAATAGAGCTGTAGCTCCCAATATACTAGATCAAAACTTTATTGTTGATCAACCAAATAAAGTATGGGATTACTTACATCAAAACCAAGGAGGGATGGCTATATTTGGCAGCAATAATTCTCACGTATGGTAGTTAATGAGTAGTGCAATAAATAAACAATTGGTTATGAACTCTTTATTAATGGCCATTAATAGGCGTAAACCTGTTAAAAATCTACTGCTGCACAGTGACCAAGGTTCACAATATACTGCGCAAGGGTATCAATATCTCTTAGCTGTAAAGAATATAGATGAGTAATAAAGGCTGTTGTTACGACAATTCTGTTGTGGAAAGCTTCTTCAGTTCTCTAAAAAGGGAGTTACCAATAGACACCTCTCGGCACTCTGAACAGCATATCAAAACTGCTATATTTGAATATATAGAAATTTTTTATAACAAACAACGTCACTATTAACTATTGCATTCCAGAACAATTTGATGCATCATTCTTTTTGTAAAAAACATTCCACACTTTCTCTCCACTTTTTCTGGGTAAGGTCACTGACTCAATACCCAGTCAATATCCTTTCCACCAGTTCTTTTACTGCCGGTACGTAGCCATTCTCATAAAATGGATCTTGCTTAAATTTGTACACATTGTGCCCGGAAAACATGAGTTCGTTCTCAATATCACCACCCTGTATAATGTTTTGCAGTGTTTTTTGTATGCAAAAAATACGCGGATCTGGCTTTCGTCCTGTTGAATGGTCACCATGATCTTTCCAATTGCTAAACAAACAATGACTTAAGCATCCCATACAATTGATTTGATCTTGTCTTATCTCTGCAAACCTGCCTGGCGTCACAAAAATAACAGTTGTATCTGGAGTTTTCATTGCTTCTGTATACCCTGCTTTAGTCCATGTATTTGCCAGTTCTTTGTCTTTTGCAGTAAGGTAGATCTTTCTACCTCTGCTACCCATTGCAAATTCATTATTAAATTCTTCGCTAGCATTTTCTGAAAACTTTATTTGACGTGAATTCCGTTCCTGCAACTCACGCATGAAGTTATTTTTTACTGCAGATGAGTAAAACCCTGTTGGACTGAATTTATTTAAAAATACATCACCTTCTTCTAAAGTGAGTAGCTTCTTTTTCCACTCTGCAGAAATTGGGCTTTCTTTCGTCAAAAGTGGACGAGTGCCAAACTGAAAAGCTATTGGTCCAATTTGCAGATTGTCAAGCCAATGTTCCCAATCTTTCAAATGCCACACTCCTCCTGCCATAACAATTGGTGTTTCTGAAAGACCGATCTCGTTCATGAAAGATCTAAGCTCTGCAACTCTTTCAAATGGAGCCTGTGGTAGCTCTGGGTCTTCACTGTTACTTAGTCCATTGTGCCCTCCAGCAAGCCATGGATCTTCATACACTACTCCACCAAGCAAATAGGAAGATATTCTTTGGTAAGCACGCTTCCATAATGCTTTAAAAGCACGCACCGATGAGATAATAGGGTAATAATAAACCTGATATTTAGCTGCAATTTCTCCAAGCCTATAAGGCATACCAGCACCGCAGGTAATACCATGAATCAAACCTTTCGCTCCTTCTAATATGCCATGAAGCACGCGTTCTGCTGCTCCCATCTCCCAAAGTACATTCATGTGTATTCTTCCATGACCTTTTGATATTTCATTTGCTATTCTTGCCTGACTAATTCCAGCTTCAATACTATACTCAATCAATTCACTATGCTTTTCATTTCTTGTTTTGCCTTTATAAATTAGTGGCACTAACTCGCCATTATCATCAATAAGCTTAGCATTTGCACCAGAAAATGTACCCACAGCATCTGCTGCAGCAAATGCTCCGCTTGATCTTCCATCACTAACTGCAATGCCTTTGCCGCCCTCGATGATTGGCCACACTTCCTTTCCTGAAATTACTATCTTTTTTATCTTATTTTTCAAAACTTCCTCGCAATCTTTCACTCTATTTTACTTAATTACTAAAAAAATGATAGCTGTTTATTTTTTCTTGTATCATTAAAGCTTCTATAGCTACTCATGCTGTTGTAGTTTGAGAGCAGTTCCCATCGGAAGGGTGTCATTCCAGTGCTTGACACTGGAATGGCTTTGTTGCATCGCTCTTCGGATAGTAGGTAACGTACAATAAATTCATGAAGCTATCTCAAACTTAGCCATGCCTATTTCAGTAAATTTGTTAAGCAAATAACACTTGAGTAGCAGTTCCTTCTCACGATTAATCTCAGATTTGCTCCTAAAACTAAACCCAAATATTCGCTTCAACCTTGAGAAAAATCCTTCAATATACGATCTTTTTCCGTAATTTACTTCTTCTTTCCATCTTTTTATACCATTCTCACCATGTAATTTCATTAACTGAATAGCGGCATTTCTATCAAGCATATAATCCAATTTTGGATGCTCTGCTGCGTTGTTTTTCGGAGGAATTTTCGTTTTTATACCATATTGATTACACAGCTTATAGAGCTTTTCTCTGTCATATGCCCTATCTGCATATAGTACTTTTATGACATACTGAAAATCGACTTCTTTTAGCAAATCACAAGCTCCATAGTGATCAGAGTAGACACCGTTACTGTATTTTACAGCTATGGCTTTTTTGCTGTTTGTATTCAACATTACATGCAATTTTCTTGTCTGTTCATAGCTGCGATACTTTCTATCTTCGCTATTTTCTTTGCTATGACCAGGAGTGTTGTTGTATATACTAATTCCTGTACTGTCTATAGTAATTTCGATATCTTCCATATTATTTTTATCAATTCTGCAATCATTGATCTTAATATTGAGTTTCTTAAACCTTCTTGATGATTGTGAATAGCTGATAACTTGCAAATTTTTCCCAATTTGCTCAAGGTATCCTGCTATAAACCCAACTGTTTGCCTCAGGCCTATTCTAAATAAACAAGTTATTATGTGCACCAAAATTACAACTTTATCGCTATAAATATTGTTGCCACCTGGTATTTTTGGACCATTCTCGTACCACTTTTCTATGGCTTCGTTGATATAATGAAAAATATTTCCTCTTTTTTCTAGAAATTTGTTATATTCGCTATGGTTACTGACCCTCATTTTTTGTGGCATATTTTTTCTTTCAAGGTTAAATGGCTATTTTATAATGAATTTTGTCAGTAGCCACCAGATTTTTTCAGTTGCTATGCAACAAAGCCATCCCAGTGTCAAGCACTGGGATGACAAGATATAAACCTTATCGTCATACCGCCACAAACCGTCATACCGCGATTCATTCGCGGTATCTCTAGATCCTGCTAACAAGTAGCGGGATGACGATTGTCGTTTAGCCATAAACATTAAGAAATTTACCAAATAAAAAAAAAGGCAAAAGAAGCCCTGGGGTTATTATCCGCTTTAAAATATTGGCGTTTTTTATGTTTTAAACGCTTGACAAGCGAGATTCAGCTGCTTTTAATTGCAACTAACTTACGCTGCAAATGTTTAAGAAATTTACTAAGCAGAAAAAAAGACAAAGAATCCCCGAGTTAGCTAGTCTTTTACTATCTCTGTCGAGTATTGGCATTTTTTGATGTCTTGTAACGCTTTATAAGCGCGTTCAGCTTATTTAGATAAAAACCTAGATGTAGATGAAGTTTTGTAAAGACATACAGTATCTATATACTGCAAAAAATTGAACATAAGACGCCGATACATTAAGTAATCCTTACCTTTTAATCTGCAGATTGGCGAAAGCAAATACAATAGCTTCAGTTTCATGATAAGGTGGCTGGCAGAGTTTGTCAAGCAACTTTCTTGCTTCTGTGAGTACCTGGATTAATATTATATAGAAGGTTTGCTGCCAATAAAGCCTAAACTTACCAAATACATTTCTGTAGATTCAGATCTACTTGACTTTGGTTTAAAGTATTTTACTGTTTTAAACATTTTTTTTAGCTCGTTACAAAAATCTTTATCAGATTCTCCTTGGAAAATTTTTACTACAAACGTGCCACCATGGCTCAAGAAATGCTTTGCAAAATTGAGCGCTGCCTCACATAAAAGCATAATTCTGATATGATCCAACGATTTTAAACCACAAGATTCGGGCGCCATGTCAGATAAAATTACATCAAATTTTTGATCCTTGAATTTTTCTCTTAAAATTTCAAACTCATTGATAATATCACATTGTATAAACTCTACTCCATTAATTGCGTTCATTGGTTTTATGTCAAGAGCAACCACATTTGCACCTTTCTGAGATGCAACTTGTGACCATCCACCAGGAGAAGCACCAAGATCAATAATTTTTTGCCCTTCTTGGAATAATTTAAATTTGTTATCCATTTCTACCAGCTTATATGCTGAGCGTGACCTATAACCATCCTTGCTAGTTTTTTGCACATACTGATCATTCAAATGACGATGTAGCCACCTTGTTGAAGATAGTTTTCTGCCTCTAGCCGTCTTTACTCTAGTTTTTATTGCTAATACCCTACTTATTATTGATTATATCTTTAAGCTCTTTTTCAACTACTTCTTTTACCAGTGCATGTAGATATTTATTCAGCCATTCTGAGAGCTGAGGTTTTAAAAGAGATGTAACTAATTCTTCAACAGTAAGGTTCGCTTTTTTTTGTTGTTTATGCTGTAATTCGTTTTGCATTTTTCCAAGCAACGCTTTGATCTCTTCCATATTCTCTTTTAAAATTAGATGATCGTTATTTTGCGCTTGTAAGCCGCTATTACTCGCTTTGTTATTACTCATTTGGATATTATCGTACAAATAAATATCTTTTTTTTCTTCTGAATTGTAGCTATGGCCATTAAATTGGTTATTGTTGCAAGCCATTTCCTCACTTTGGTCATCATTATCAATGTCCTCTTTTTCATTATTTTCTTTTTTGCCATCTTCTTCTATTTCTTCTGGATACTCTTCCTCAAGGTATAGCACATCATCATTTTCATCCTTTATTTCTGCTTTATCGTTACTCGCGTTTTTACCCGATATAGCTTTTTTTATATCTTCTAGGATATCTTTTACAGATTGATTGCCTTGTTCATCATGCATAGTGCTAATACCATTAAATTTAGAGGTCTATACTATTTATCATAAAAAGCAAGTTGTAAACACTAATCACATAATTGCTTTTTGCTTCAACTAATTCTGAACGTGCTTTAAATAATGCATCTTCAGTGTCCAAAAGGTCAGATGTACTCTTTAAATTTAAGTTTACTTCTTGCTCAACTCCTTCCAATGCTAGAGCTGCTGCTTTTTCCGCTTCTTGACTTGCTTTGATAATGGCCTTTGCTGTCAACACATTATTCCAAGCATTTACAACTGCTTGTTCTATATTTTTTACCATTTCATAATAATCGTAGGTAGATTTTTTTGCATCCATTTTAGCTTTACTGACACCAAAAGCATTAACTCCTCTCTTAAAGATTGGAACATCAAGAGTAAAAACTACATGAACATTTTCTAATAGTTTGTCTACCTTCATACCATCCTCCCCAAAATTTTTGCTTGCACTTAGATTTAAAGAAGGAAGCCACTTGGAGCTTTCAGCAATCACTTCCATTCCGGCTGCTCTTTTTTGATAAACTGCTGCTTTTAGAGATAAATTATTGGTTTTTGCTAACTGTAAACATTCATTTAGCTCTGGAACAGAAGGTAGTTTATCATTAGCTTCAGAAAGGTCATCAGCATCTTCGCCAATCAAATGATAATAAGCAATATTTACCAACTTTAATTTACCTTCAGCATCAACTCTTTCGGATATAGAAGACGAAAATTTTGCTTTTGCTAACAAAACTTCAGCATTGGTTACCTCTCCAAGGGAAAAGCGTTTTTTCATAGCTGACAAATGTTCCAAAGAAACGCGTTCTTTATGTTCTCTGAGCTTTAATATTTCTGTCTTTTGTAAAACATTAACATATGCTTTCACAGCATTAAGTGCAAGCTCTTGTTTTAATTGCTGAAATCGCATCTTTTCTGCTTTGAGAAGATGGCTTGATCGACTGAATGTGGCAAAGGTACCACCGCCATCGATTAATTTCTGGCGCAATGTAAGTTTTTTTTCAGATGTATCAAGATTAAAGTTACTATCGAAATTGTATTGCAAATTAATGTCAGGTAAAAATCCAGCTAACCCAGAAGATTTATAGTGTTTTTCTGCGCTTTTATATTGGTAAAATTGAGACTTTATTTTTGAGCTATTTTTGATGGCTTTGCTTATCACTTCTCCCACATCGGTTGCATAGCAACTTATAGTATTAAAAATGATCGCAAGTGTGATAATCAATCGAAACATTCTAATTCCTATGCATATTGGTTGCGCAGCTCAATTACTAACATAAATTACTTTAATAATCAATAACTAATATTGTTGACACTATTGAGAAATTAAGTATATCATAGCTTACTATTGTTGGATCAAATAATGAAGACTTTTTTCTTAAGGGAGAAACAAATCAATAAAAAGTGGTTTGTCATAGATGCAGAAGGATTAGTGGTAGGGAGGCTTGCAGCATTTGTAGCGACACTATTACGTGGAAAGCATAAACCTGAGTATACACCTCATATGGATTGTGGCGATAATGTAATTATTATCAACGCAGAAAAGGTGCATTTCACCGGAAAGAAGCTTAAAGATAAAATTTACTATAAGCATACAGGTTATTCTGGTGGTTTGAAGAAAACTACTCCAGATAATATTTTAAATGGCAAATTTCCTGAGCGTGTAATAGAAATGGCAGTGAAAAGGATGCTTGATGATGGGCCTATGGCACGTAGACGCTTTGAAAATTTGTATGTTTATTCTGGTTCAGAGCATAAGCATCAAGGACAGCAACCTGAAAAGATAGATTTTGCCTCTTTGAATCGTAAAAATAAAAAGTAATGGAGTAAAAATGAAGAGTTCTACAATAAATAACAATGATTGGTCAGAAAAGACAATTAAATCAGCAGTTGATTCGCTTGGTCGTTTATATGCTACAGGCCGAAGAAAAGAATCTGTAGCAAGAGTATGGATAAAGCCGGGGAGTGGAAAATTTAGTGTTAACAAAAAAGGCGATCTAATTTCTTATTTTAAAAGAGAGTCAGTGTGCCAAATAGTAAAAATGCCATTTGTTGCAACTTCCACATTGGATAAATACGATGTATTTGCAACTGTAAAAGGTGGAGGGCTATCTGGTCAAGCAGGTGCTCTAGCTCATGGAATAAGCAGAGCTTTAAGTAGTGTAAGCCAAGATTTGCATTCTATACTACGTAATGGTGAGTTCTTAACTAGAGATTCACGTGTTGTTGAACGTAAGAAATATGGTCAACATAAAGCTCGGAAAAAGTGTCAATTTTCTAAGAGATAGTTATTTTATAGGGGTGTTTTTTTGTAAGTATTATACAAATATTTGCAAAAATGTATGATATCCTCTATTTTTGTGATGAATTTAGTTGACTATCGGTGTCAACATAATATGCTATTTATGTGATTTTTTCAATATTAAGGTAATTTATGAGTAAAGAAGATATAATAAAACAATTAAAGGAAGATTGTTCTAGTCAGAATATAGATATAACAAAATCTGATTTGAGCAAGATTCATGATGCGTTTATTAAAATAATAAAGAATGAGCTGCATGGGAAAGGTGAAATACGTTTGCATGGAATAGGAACATTTTCTACTGCTATCAGTCAGGAAAAACAATGTCGTAACCCCCAAAGTGGTCAGATCATGACTGTTCCTAAAAAGACAAGGGTAAAATTTAAAGCAAGCCAAACTCTTTTAAGTATTTTAAATGAGAAGGAAAAAGCAGCAGTTAGTTAGACATTGTCATTTTCATTGTTTTTACTACGCTGTGTAAGCCGTAAAATACAGCTTCGCTAATTAAATAGTGGCCTATGTTAAGAGCTGAGATGTGAGGTATTCTTGTCATCTTCTTAGCGTGTTTATAAGTTATGCCATGTCCTGCGTGGCATTCTATTCCTAATTTATTGACGTACTCTGCAGCATTAGTAATTAACTGTAACTTTTTTTCTGATGGATTATCACAGTAATCCCCTGTGTGAATTTCTATTATGTCAGGTTTTGTCCCTAGCTTTTCAAGATATTTTAGTTGATCAATATTTGGATCGATAAACAGTGAGACTTTTATGCTGGAGCTATGCATTTCCTCTATTATACTAGAAAGTTTACTGTGCATATTCACGATATCCAGGCCACCTTCGGTTGTTAATTCTTCTCTTTTTTCTGGTACTATACTAATCGAATAGGGTTTTACCTTTTTTGCTATTTCAAGCATTTCTTCCGTGGCTGCAATTTCAAGATTTAGCTCAGTGCTAATGCTTTTTTTTAGGTTAAATACGTCTTCATCTCTAATATGCCTTCTATCTTCTCGTAAGTGTACAGTAATAAAGTCTGCTCCAGCGTCAATGGCTATTTCTGCTGCTTTCAATGGATCTGGATAAGAAGTTCCGCGTGCGTTGCGGAGGGTTGCAACGTGATCGATATTAACACCTAGTTTCACAATCTACCTCAGAAATTATTTATAGATTATACATGTTATTAGGTTTTTTGCATAGTCATTGTTTGACCTTATCCAGAAAAAGTGGAGAGAAAGAAAAGAGTTTTTTTGGGTAAAATAAAATTTTGGAGGATTAGAAATGGCAAGAGAATATACGGCAGAATTCAAATTGGAAGCTGTTAAGCTGGCAAATGAACAAAGAAAGGTAGGTCAAACAATTACAAAAACAGCAAAGGATTTAGGAATAAAGGGTGGTTTATTAGGAAAATGGATAAAGAAACACAACGAAAAAAAGTCGGCAGCAGATGCATTTCCAGGTAGAGGTAACATGGCTCCTTACGACAAAGAGAGGTTTGATTTACAAAGCAAGAGTAACAAGGGAAAGAGACATTTAAAAAAAAGCCCTGGCCAGTCAAAAAGAGTAAAATATTTTTTTATATAGTAACTGCTATAAAGTACAGGAATTATGTAGGATTTTCTGCTAGTGGCTACTATAAGTGGACTACAAGGAAAATAAGCAGTAGAGAATCAGCAAATAAAGAGTTATTAGCAGATATTCAAAAAATATATCAAGCTTCTAAATGTAGATATGGAGCTCCTAAAATTCATGCTGAATTAAAGGCTTTGGGTAAAAGTTGCAATTTGAAAACGGTGCAAAGTATTATGCAGAAAAATGACATCAGGGCTATACTGAGAAGAAAGTTTAAAATTAAAAAACAACAAACAGATAATAGAGCTGTAGCTCCCAATATACTAGATCAAAACTTTATTGTTGATCAACCAAATAAAGTATGGGATTACTTACATCAAAACCAAGGAGGGATGGCTATATTTGGCAGCAATAATTCTCACGTATGGTAGTTAATGAGTAGTGCAATAAATAAACAATTGGTTATGAACTCTTTATTAATGGCCATTAATAGGCGTAAACCTGTTAAAAATCTACTGCTGCACAGTGACCAAGGTTCACAATATACTGCGCAAGGGTATCAATATCTCTTAGCTGTAAAGAATATAGATGAGTAATAAAGGCTGTTGTTACGACAATTCTGTTGCAGAAAGCTTCTTTAGCTCATTGAAAAGAGAAATACTTATTGATACTTCACAACACTCTGCTCAACAAACTAGAACTGCAATATTTGAATACATAGAAATTTTTTATAACAAACAACGTCACTATTAGAGGTTGTCCACAAACCAAGGAATACGTAGTATATAAAGAAAGAATATTGAGGTAAGAGATGAGGAAAAAATATCCAACAGATTTAAGTAAAAGGGAATGGGCAAGAATAGAAAAACACTTCAGAGTATCGTACAAGAAAGGAGGAAGGCCACCAAAATACAGTAAGTGTGAGATAGTAAATGCAATTCTTTATATACTGCGCACAGGATGTCAATGGCGCTATTTATAGCTCTTTCGATAAAAGTCCGGATGTGATAGGATAAGGATAGATGATGATAAGGAGGTTGAATGCCAGCAGCATATAGTTATGATTTAAGAAAAAAAGCAATGGAAGCGCTAGACGAAGGAGAAAGCAGAGAAACAGTGGCAGCAAGATTTAAGATTGGACGAACTACTTTATGGGAGTGGCAGCAAAGAAGAAAAGAAACAGGAGACTTTCAATCAAAAAAACTTGGAAATGGGGGTTACAATCACAAAATTACCGACTGGGATACCTTTGCCAAATTTGCCAGAGAACACGGAGGAAAGACTCTATCGGAAATGGCTAAACTTTGGAACAACGTTAGTATCCAAACGATCTATCGAGCCCTTAAAAAAATTGGATTTACGCGCAAAAAAAGACATATGGATACAAGGAAAGAAACGAAGAAAAACGTGCTGAATTTTTGAAAATTATAGCGACAAAAGAACCTAAAAACTTAGTGTATATAGATGAGTCTGGCATTGATAACACCGAAGACTACCCCTACGGATATTGCCAGAAAGGACGGCGGTTTTATGCCTTAAAATCTGGAAAGAAAACTCAACGAATCAGTATGGTTGCAGCCTTAAGTGGAAGAAAGATAGTTGTTCCGTTAACCTTTGAAGGCCACTGTAATATGGATGTTTTTAATGGATGGTTTGAGCAATTTTTGACACCGATCTTGGAACCTGGACAGACTGTCATTCTTGACAATGCTACTTTTCATAAGTCTGATAAGATTATCGAGCTTGCTAAAGGGGTTGGTGCAGAAATTTTGTATCTGCCGCCTTATTCTCCAGATTTCAACAAAATTGAGCATCATTGGTTTGCTATAAAAAACAGAGCCAGGAAAAACATTCCTCTATTCGAATCCTTTCTTCGTGCTGTTGATTCTGCCTTCCTATGACCTGTTTGGACTATTATGAGAAATGCTATAGTTATAGATTCTTTATTGATGGCCGTTGATAAACGCAAACCCGATAAAAATCTGCTGTTACATAGCGATCAAGGGTCACAGTATACCTCTCAAAATTACCAATTTCTATTGAATACAAAAAACATCATTTCCAGCATGAGCCATAAGGGCTGTTGTTACGATAACTCTGTTGCAGAAAAGTTCACTTAAAAGGGAGCTGCTTATTGATACTTCTCGCTCAACAAACCAGAACTGCCATATTTGAATACATAGAAATCTTTTATAACAAATAACGTAGACATTCTACTATTATAGCATTTCTCATAATAGTCCAAACAGGTCATAGGAAGGCAGAATCAACAGCACGAAGAAAGGATTCGAATAGAGGAATGTTTTTCCTGGCTCTGTTTTTTATAGCAAACCAATGATGCTCAATTTTGTTGAAATCTGGAGAATAAGGCGGCAGATACAAAATTTCTGCACCAACCCCTTTAGCAAGCTCGATAATCTTATCAGACTTATGAAAAGTAGCATTGTCAAGAATGACAGTCTGTCCAGGTTCCAAGATCGGTGTCAAAAATTGCTCAAACCATCCATTAAAAACATCCATATTACAGTGGCCTTCAAAGGTTAACGGAACAACTATCTTTCTTCCACTTAAGGCTGCAACCATACTGATTCGTTGAGTTTTCTTTCCAGATTTTAAGGCATAAAACCGCTGTCCTTTCTGGCAATATCCGTAGGGGTAGTCTTCGGTGTTATCAATGCCAGACTCATCTATATACACTAAGTTTTTAGGTTCTTTTGTCGCTATAATTTTCAAAAATTCAGCACGTTTTTCTTCGTTTCTTTCCTTGTATCCATATGTCTTTTTTTGCGCGTAAATCCAATTTTTTTAAGGGCTCGATAGATCGTTTGGATACTAACGTTGTTCCAAAGTTTAGCCATTTCCGATAGAGTCTTTCCTCCGTGTTCTCTGGCAAATTTGGCAAAGGTATCCCAGTCGGTAATTTTGTGATTGTAACCCCCATTTCCAAGTTTTTTTGATTGAAAGTCTCCTGTTTCTTTTCTTCTTTGCTGCCACTCCCATAAAGTAGTTCGTCCAATCTTAAATCTTGCTGCCACTGTTTCTCTGCTTTCTCCTTCGTCTAGCGCTTCCATTGCTTTTTTTCTTAAATCATAACTATATGCTGCTGGCATTCAACCTCCTTATCATCATCTATCCTTATCCTATCACATCCGGACTTTTATCGAAAGAGCTATACAACAAGAATTGAGCCTTGTTACAGATAGCTTGAAAAACTTTTCCTCAAGTGTTGAATCAAAACTTGATCTGGTAGATTGGCAGACTAAACAAAATATTATTAGAATGTTAATTCATCAAATTGAAATCAACCACAACCACTTATACATAGTATTTCGCATAAAAAGTCTTGCAAATTTTGATCAAAATAGGCATAATAGAATTATGCAATGTTGTACTAGCAGTCAATATTGTTGGATTGCCAGATAAAACTGTTGCGGAATCCAAAGAACGCATCAGAGCAGCGTTAAATTCAATCAATCTACTACTACCTCCAAAAAGAATTACAGTTAATCTCTCCCCTGCGGATTTACTGAAAGAAGGTAGTCATTATGACTTGGCTATTGCTATTGGACTACTTGTTGTAATGAATGTGATACCAGTTGAAAAAGTTCAGTCTTATATCATTATGGGTGAGCTTGCCCTTGATGGCAGAGTTATTCCAGTTTCAGGAGTGCTGCCAACAGCGATCAATGCAAAACAGGCAAATAAAGGAGTAATTTGCCCAAGGGGAAATGGAGTAGAGGCTTCATGGGTAAAGAATGTTTCAATTCTAGCTATAGAGAAATTAACTGATATTATCAGACACTTTAAGGGTGAGCAATTAATTCAGCCAGTAATTTTTAAATATAGTGATGCACCCAAAGAAAAAAGATTGGTTCCCGATATGAAGGATATTAAAGGCCAAGTTGTTGCAAAAAGAGCAGCTGAAATTGCAGCAGCAGGTGGGCATAATATGCTTCTTGTTGGCCCTCCTGGTACTGGAAAATCAATGCTTGCTAAACGATTTGTAGGGCTATTACCTGATTTGACTGAACAGGAAATGATTGATGTTAATATTATTTCCAGCATAACAAAAACTGGTAACGAAATATTCAAAGTAACTCGTCCCTTTCGTGAACCTCATCATTCATGCTCTATGCCAGCGATGATAGGGGGAGGAAAGAATGCAAAACCTGGAGAAATTACCATGGCTCACAATGGCGTGTTATTCCTTGATGAGTTGCCAGAATTTCCAAGACTTGTGCTTGATTCTCTGCGCCAACCACTTGAAGATAGAAAAGTTACCGTTGCAAGGGCAAATGCTCACATAACCTACCCTGCCAATTTTCAACTGATAGCTGCAATGAACCCTTGCAGGTGCGGTTATTTAGGTGATGCAAGCAGATCGTGCAACAAAGCTCCAAAGTGTGGCACAGATTACAAAAACAAAATATCAGGGCCATTGCTTGATAGAATAGACATATGCATTGAGATGCCAAACGTTAGCATACTCTCTCCTGAAATCTCTGTGGAGGGAGAAAGTACTAAAATTATAAGAGAAAGAGTGATAGCAGCAAGAAAAGTTCAAACTGAGCGCTATAGTGAATTAAATATTCGTTGCAATTCAGAAGTAAGCGGTGAAGCATTTAATAAATTTACTGAACCAGATCAGGCAGGGTTAGAATTGCTAAAATACGTACTGAAAGAAAATTACATTTCCAATCGAGGCTACACACGCGTATTAAAAGTTGCAAGAACTATTGCAGATCTTGCAAAAAGTGAAGAAGTAAAAAGAGCACACATTGCTGAAGCGCTCAATTACAGAATAAAGGTATATTAAAAAATTAGTTTACTTGACAGGCAATTTTTTTTACTATATGCTTCCTTAATGAAATTTTAACATTCTATTTAAGGAGTAGAGTTATGGCATTAACAAATTATGAGTATGGAAAAGGGGATGGCATTTTTCATGCTATTTCAGAAGGATATATACAAGCTGAAAAATACTGGGGAATTCCTGGTGCTGCTGGTGGAGCTGGTCAGTACGCTATGCATAATAAAGGGAGAACAGCATTATTTCCGCTTGCAGTTGCAAGTGTTGTCTTTACAGCAATGCATATGAAAGCAGGCTTTGTTAGTGCAGCAGAAGCTTCTGGGTTTCTTGCTAAGACTGCCAGTTACTTTGTTGGAACAAATCAAGCAATAGCTGCTTCATTACCTGGATTTATCGGAACAGGTGTTGCTGGTCAGATAGTTGCGGGTGCCATAATGGCAATTGCTGCAGCTGCCGTTCTTTATGGAACATATCAAGTTGCCTCAAAATTAAAAGATGTTGCAGTTGAAGCATTGAAAGGGAAAGATCAGGAAGTATAATAATCTTCAACAAAATAAAAAGGGATAGGTTTCTGTCCCTTTTTATAAACGTTTTCTATTTTTTGCATCGGTTAAGTGATGTCATCTAAGAATCTAGTTATTATAATTAACTGCACTTATTAGTATAAATGTTAAGAATAAGTAAATCCCGTTTACTGTTTACGCCTATAGAAGTGAAAAGTATTTGCATATTATTAAAAAAGCGGTAACTTATTATCAAGTGAATTCGCTAAATTTGAGTAATTTAAATGTCTATTGATCTTAGTCTGCCGGAGTTACCTATATTGCACCCAAGGATTACCGTTGTGGGAGTGGGTGGTGCTGGTGGAAATGCTGTGAATAACATGATCCAATCTAATTTGCAAGGAGTGAATTTTGTTGTCGCAAATACCGATGCTCAAGCACTAGAAAAGTCGTTATGTGATAAAAAAATTCAGCTTGGCATTAATTTAACTAAGGGGCTTGGTGCTGGTGCTTTGCCTGATGTTGGCAAAGGTGCAGCAGAAGAGTCAATTGATGAGATTATGGAGCATATAAAAGATAGTCATATGCTTTTCATCACAGCAGGAATGGGCGGTGGTACTGGAACCGGTGCAGCACCGGTAATTGCAAAAGCAGCCAGAGAAGCAAGAGCCGCAGTTAAGGATAGAGCGCCAAAAGAAAAAAAGATATTGACTGTTGGAGTTGTAACTAAACCGTTCGGTTTTGAAGGTGTGCGCCGTATGCGCATTGCAGAGCTTGGACTTGAAGAACTGCAAAAATACGTGGATACACTTATTGTCATTCCAAATCAGAATTTATTTAGAATTGCAAATGAAAAAACTACATTTTCTGATGCATTTAAACTTGCTGATAATGTTCTGCACATTGGCATCAGAGGAGTAACTGACTTGATGGTCATGCCAGGGCTTATCAATCTTGACTTCGCTGATATAGAAACAGTAATGAGCGAGATGGGCAAAGCGATGATTGGCACCGGAGAGGCAGAAGGAGAAGATAGAGCAATTAGCGCTGCAGAGGCTGCAATATCTAATCCATTGCTTGATAATGTATCAATGAAAGGTGCGCAAGGAATATTAATTAACATTACTGGTGGCGGAGATATGACTCTGTTTGAAGTTGATGCTGCAGCCAATAGAGTGCGTGAAGAAGTAGATGAAAATGCAAATATAATATTTGGTGCTACTTTTGATCAAGCGATGGAGGGAAGAGTTAGAGTTTCTGTTCTTGCAACTGGCATTGATGGTCGCAATAATAAATCAGAAACTTCACCTATAAGTCAGAGCGAAGACTCAGAGAAAGAGAAATTTAAGTGGCCATATAGTCAAAGTGAAAGTACGCAAGACAAAACACTGGAAACAAAACCAGCTGAACAGGTAAGCGAAGGAGCTAAGTGGGGCAGCAATATCTATGATATACCAGCTTACTTAAGAAGAAAAAAATAATGCAATTTTGGCTACTCAAGTCAGAGCCAAGTGAATACTCATGGCAAAAAATGGAAAAGGATCAGGTAGTTGAGTGGGGTGGTGTGCGCAATTATCAAGCTCAAAATTACATGAAAATTATGAAAGCAAGCGATCTTGCGTTTTTTTATCATACAGGTAAAGAGAAAGCAATACTTGGAATCGTTGAAGTATTTAAAGAGTATTATCATGTTAATGATCCCAAGTTCGGATTAGTGAATGTAAAGTTTTTGAAACCTTTAAATAACCAAGTAACGTTAAATAATATAAAACAAAACCCACTTTTGAAAAATATGACTATATTAAAACAACCACGTTTATCAATTGCCCCAGTTTCGGAAATTGAATGGAATGAAATAATAAGGATGAGTGATGTGTAATACCTGTCATTTCAGTTCCTAAATGATGTCATCTCAGCACACAACGCACAGCTGTATGAATATTTGTCTCGAAGGCAGTGCATTAAACGTTATAGCCGATTTTGCATCAAACACAAAGGTGTCATTCCAGTGCTTGACACTGGAATCCAGCCTTAATGCAACCACATTAAAGCCGTTGTGTTTTAATATAAGATTAGCTACTTTTATATTCACTAACTTGATGTCTAATCAAAATTCCTGGATTCCAGTGTCTAGGCACTGGGATGACATCCTTCTAGTGTACAATATTCGTACAGTTGTGTACATGACACAAGGGTCTATAACTCTTCTTTTTTGGATTCCAGTGTCAGCTATTTGCATGACACCCTTACTGATGTGTCACTCATGTTAGAAGTAAATATTCTTGACAAGAAATGGTGCAGCATTATAGAAAATCCTAAAAATTTTGTATTAGGTGTCATCAATGCTTCTCTAAAAGAATTAAAAATAGACCACTATAAACCAAATATATCAATAGCTCTGGCTGATGATGACTTGCTACATCAACTTAATTTAAAATTTAGAGAAATGGATAAGCCAACTAACGTACTATCATTTCCGTATGAACAATTGTCTAATGAGTGCGATTTAGGAGACATAGCAATTTCAATAGACACAATAAAAAGAGAATCGCATGAGTATTGTATACCCATTCTTGCTCACATTGCACACATGTTAGTGCATGGATTACTGCATTTACTTGGTTATGATCACCAAAAAAAAGATGAAGAAATTATAATGAAAAATCTAGAAAGAGAGATTTTAGCTTCGCTTGGCTACAATATGTGCACGATTTAAAAGGAATTTAATAAAAATATAGTAGATGATAATAAAATATGTTATCTACAAAGGGTTTTAGCTATAAACAATAAAAGGTAAGTGATATGGTTCAGTTTTCTTTGCCAAAGAATTCTAAAATTAATCAAAAGGGCAAAATTTATCCTATTCCTGCTAGAGCAAAAAACATCAGAAGATTTCAAATTTACCGTTGGTCTGCTGATGACGAGAAAAACCCTAGAATAGACACATTTTTTATTGATATGGATAATTGTGGCCCTATGGTACTTGATGCATTAATAAAAATAAAGGATGAAATAGATTCGACTTTAACTTTCAGACGTTCTTGTAGAGAAGGCATATGTGGATCTTGTGCCATGAATATTGATGGAACCAATACTCTTGCATGTACTAGATCTATACATGATATAAAAGGTGACGTAAAAATATATCCATTACCTCACATGTATGTAATAAAGGACCTAGTCTCGGATTTGAGCCAATTTTATGAGCAATACAAATCAATTAAACCTTGGTTACAAGCAGATAAGCCTGCCCTACCAAATAAAGAATACTCTCAATCTTCTGAAGATAGAAAAAAATTAGATGGCTTGTCCGACTGTATATTATGTGCTTGCTGTTCGACTGGTTGCCCAAGCTACTGGTGGAATAGTGATAAATTTTTAGGACCAGCAATACTATTACAAGCTTACAGATGGATTGCTGACAGCCGTGATAATAAGACAGGTGAAAGACTTGATGTTTTAAACGACCCATTCAAGTTGTATCGTTGTCATACAATAATGAATTGCACAAAAACTTGTCCTAAAGGACTTAATCCAGCAAGAGCAATAGCGAAAGTAAAACAGCTCATGGTAGAGAGAGAAGGAGTTTAAGTATTATCTTTTGCATTCTTCGTAAGAGAACAGCAAACCTTCCGAAGCGTAGGGTATTGTTAATACCCTGAACGCTTTTCCATTCGTGAAATGCATCGTATCATCATACGATTCAAATAATTTTTTGAACAACTCATGTCTTTGATTACTAATAGTTTGAAAATCCTCTTTTTCTAAAAGCTTTTTAGATTCGCAGAGGTAAAGCATAACTTCATGATAAGTTGGGTAAGATGCCAAAAATTTTGGGTCAAATTGAAAGGTTTTTATAAAAGCATTATTATAAAATTTTAGCTTTTGATTCTTACTATATATTACTATAGCAACCGGTAACCTCTCAAGCAAATTTTTCTGTGTAGCTAAATAACTGTTTAATTCAGTATATAATTTCTCTGCATCACTAACATCTTTCCCATACATTACTATGCTACCAGAACCTTGTATTGGAATTTTAACAAAATCGAAAACCTTAGGTTCGTTCTTATAAGTTATAACATGTCTTCCTGGTTTTGTGCTATGAGCGCTACCGGTAATAGCAAATTTCTTAGAACCATCTACATATTTATCATAAAACAAGTTATAAAATTCCACCTTTCTACTCTTGTTATATCTTAGTATTGGAAATGGTAAAGAGTTGAAAACGTTTTTATAGCTCTCCACTTCCTGTGTAAGCTTACTATTTTCTAACTCAAGTCCGTTAGCCTTTATCTTACAGTCTGAGACATTCCTTATCCATAACAGCACACCTATCACATTGTTAGAATCATCTATTATGCTTCTACCGTAACATATGCAATAAACCTCACTGTCTTTTGACTTTAAATCTAGAGTAAAAGATTTATTTATTTCCTTTGCCTCAACAAAATTTTTGATTAAGCTTTCTGATTGCTCAAAAAAATTCACAAACTCATTAAATGAGTAAAAAACAGTATTAAGCAAAATTAGTAAATTGGGAGAGAACTTTTCTATACGTTTTTTTGCATCCCAAATATAAAACCCATCATTCACAGTATCAATTAAATTATTTATGATAACATTTTGATGCTGTAAGTTCTTAATCTTATTACTAATTTTTAATTTAGAATAAGAGAGAAAGAATAATATTAGAATCAATATTAAAACCACTTCATACAAAAAAAACATAGCACTTTTAAAACAAATGTAAAAATTTGTAACCGCTCAGAATTATGCTGAAGAGGTATATAAGTAAAGATTGCCTAACATTTGAAAGCCCAATCTCTTATAAAGGTTCACAGAAGATTTCATACAATGTGCTACTATATATTTGCATTCAAGCTGTTTAGCTATCTTTATTCTTTCTAAAACCATTTGGGTACCTATTCCACAATTCCTGTAAATTGGTAAAACTCCATCACTATAAAAACCAGCTACGCTGTCTTGAACATAAAGACCGCATGTCCCAATAATTTCATTATTTAGTGTTACAAGAAAAAATCTTAATCTTGAGTTCTTATCATCATAATTTGATAATCCGCGAAAAAATGTGCTGACAATTCCAACGCCATGATAAAAAATTTTAGAAGTGTGTAGATCTAACTGTTCTAAGAGGTTGCTACCATTCACAGCATTTAACCTCAAGTTTGGAATAACATCAGCAGGTAAAAAGTAATTTTTCATATTAAGTAAAGCTTTTTTTGGTGTGCTAACGTGTTTTATTTCACACTTTTCTAAAATATCTTTTATTTTCATATGTGAATTTATTACCCATGTTGCTTCTATATCTCTTGTTCTGAGATAATCTAGAGTTTTTTGTATAGAAAGCTCGGTACATTGATCTCCACAGAACACAAAATTAAATAATGACTCCCTGGTACCATTTATTGTAAATATGATGTTATCAAATTCATCGTGTACTTCCCACTCAGATAAATTCGCTGTGTACAGTATATAATCCTTTAGATTTTGAACAATTAAGCTTGAATAATAAATTTTTTTATCCTGCATACACCAACAATAAACAATAAAAGGCTCCTATAAGAACACAGGCTAAAATTGCAGCTATAACGTCATCTAGCATAATACCTAAAGGACCTTTGGTATTTTTATCGATTAAATTTATAGGCCACGTTTTTATTATATCAAAAAACCTAAAAGAAAAAAAGCACAACAACAATGAAGAACAATTCATCTCTTGGCTTAACAATATCGAAACTAAAAGTATCGTCAGCAATTGACCAACCACTTCGTCAATTACTACCTCTTTTGGATCACATGAAGTCTTGTAATGTTTTATATAATTACCTGTAGACCATAATCCAATTAAGAATAAAAAAGAAATAATTGCTGCACCTAAAATTTTGTTGCTCAGGATTACAGGAACAAGCGGAAAAGAAGCCAAACTACCCACAGTACCTGGCATTTTTTTTACTGTTCCAGACAGCCACCACGTTGATATTAATTTATATAAAAATTTCACAATATATCCAAATACAAAATTAACTTATAAGAACAGAAATAGTATCCTCTATAGAGGCGCTTTCATACAATAATCTATAGACCGCTTCACATATAGGCATTTTTATCTTTAGCTTTCCTGCTAAATTAAATATGGACTCAGCAGTGCTAAAACCTTCAATCACTGACTTGCCTTCTGACAAAATCTGCTGAACATTAAAGCCATTGTCACTATTACCTATTTTAAACCCAAAAGATAAGTTTCTTGAATTCAAGGATGTGCATGTCATAATTAGGTCACCCAGACATGCTGGCCCAAGTAGTGTATTTATATCCACACTACCGTCACCAATTTTTGCTGAGTATAAAGCCTTAATTTCGCTCATACTTTTCGTAATCAATGCTGCATGAGCATTAAACCCAAGTTTACTACCTAAAACAATCCCACACGCTATAGCAAAAACGTTCTTTAACGCTGCACAAATCTGTACTCCTATAATGTCGTTACTAAACTCCAATTTAACATTTTCTTGTTGCAGCTCTGATACTAGCTTTGAACCTAATGTGTTATTTTGGCATGCAAGAACCATTGAATAGGGTAATTTTCTTGCAACTTCTACAGCAAAGCTAGGACCTGAAAAAATAGCAATAGGATTGTTAGGTAAAATTTCATTTACTATTTCACTAGGTAATTTTAATGTAGACTTTTCTATTCCCTTACAAGCTAAAATTATTGCTACATCTTTTTTCAGATTACAATTATGCAATTGCTGACATACCTTCCTCAGAGACTGAGTGGGAACAGCGAGGATTGTTACTGAAGCATTAATTGTGTCTTCAATAGCCAATTTTACTGACACATTATCAGAAATTCGACAACCGGGTAGCTTGTCACTTTCTCTTTTCCCGTTGATTGATTCAAATGTAGTTTCATTGCGAGTCCACAAAATCACATCTTTCTTACTACCTAATGAAATTGCGATTGCTGTACCCCATGCACCAGCACCTAAAATTGATATTGCCACACAATATTCCTGAAAATATTACTTATACTTTAAAATAGTAGGATAAGTAAATTAAAAATATAACACAGACATATAGAATAGTTAAATATTTATTAACCGAAGTATTCTTTTAATAATAGTAACTTTAATTCAATATTTACTAAAAATATTATTACTATCATGGTATGTCTATTATATTTTAGATCTATTTATATAACTTTGGAACAATATATTTACTATTAATTAATAAGTGTAATTTTGATCATTTGTTAATAAAAATTTGATTTATTACTTTCCTTAGTTATATATATTACTAAAATTATAAATTATTTATGGGGTGTAAAATATGCGTATATTATTAATTGAAGATGATCAAGTAAGTGCAAAGACTGTGGTTAACGCCTTAACTTCTGATGGACATTTCTGTGACGTTGTTACTTCTGCACAAGATTATAACAATAATATGGTTTCCTCAAACGGAGATTACTATGACCTAGTTATTTTAGATATACACTTGCCTGGTGATATTGACGGATATGATATATTGCTAAGACTAAGAAGTGCAAAAATCAAAGTTCCTGTCTTAATACTTTCATGTATATCCGCTGTCAATCACAAAGCTAAAGGACTCGGGTATGGTGCCGATGATTACTTAACCAAACCATTTCATAAAAGTGAGTTATTAGCTCGAATTAAGGCCATAGTGCGTCGTACTAAAGGCCATCCTGAATCGGTGATAAAGATTGGTAATATAAATATCAATTTTGATCACAGGATTGTTGAGGTGAAAGGTAAAACGGTTCACCTTACTAATAAAGAGTATTCTATGATAGAATTGCTAGCACTGCGTAAAGGAACAGTATTAACAAAAGAAATGTTCTTAAATCATCTTTACAATGGCTTAGATGAACCTTCAGATAACAAGATAGTTGATGTTTTTATGTGCAAATTACGTAAGAAACTTGAAAGTGCAAATGATGGAAAAAGCCACATAGAAACCGTTTGGGGCAGAGGGTATGTTCTGAAAGAGTATATTGATGATGAAGAATATTCTAATGTTAATGTAGGCGAAAGTAGTGATGGCTATCAAGCAGAACAAGTGAAGGACAACGCATGAAATGCCTATACATTTAAATATAGCATGGCTTATATCGCACGTATCATGTGAACGCCTAGGTGAAATATAAGCCGAGTTCTGTTTATGTAGCTATTTATCTGGAGTAAATGTTACCATTTACCGCATGCGATTTACCCGAGTAGATATGAGGAAAACATAAAATCTACTTCTATTTAATCTTGCTCCTAGTGTTGGTTACTCGACTACCAATGTTGCCATTGCCATGGTGTGCTCTTACCACACCTTTTCACCCTTACCTAAGAATATTTTAGGCGGTAATTCTCTGTAGCCCTATAACTGGAGTTACCTCCGGCGGGCATTACCCGTCACTATTTTTCCTTGGAGCCCGGACTTTCCTCTGCTATGTTTATCACACAACAGCAGCTACTTATTTCACCTAGGAATTATACTTTAACATGAAAATCACAAAAGCAAAAGACAATTTCCTAACAGTCTACATATTAAAAACATTTAGACAAATAGCTAAAGGTGATATTCCGGCACATCATCACTATCCCAAGATAAGCTTTTTTCACTTTTAGACTCCGCTTCAGTTAGTCAAGAGCCTGGTCCACCGCTTGAAGACGATGAGCTACTTCTTGATCGACTACTACTTTCTACTGATATACTATTTAGCACTGTTTCAGATTGATATATAGTTCGCATTCTGTTACCAGTGGTAAAAATTTCTTCATCGCTACTTGAAGATGATCGCCTTCTATAACCCAAATCAGTTAGTTCTAATACAGGAGCAGCATTACGACCCTTAACATATCTATATGCTATGAATCCTATAATTCCAACAATACCTATTGCTCCAACCAAAGATCCCCCTATCATTCCTGCCTTATTAGACCCTATAGCAAGTTGAGTAGGTTGTGGTGAAGAAGTAGACTGAGGAAGTAAAGTCGTGGTGAATATAGGAGTTGTTGACTCTTTTGTTCTAGTACTTGGTATACTAAATACTGTTTGTGTAGTTTTCTCTGAGCTTGTTGTTGGCGCAGTTGGTTCCACTGTTACTGTGCTTGTTTGAGTCGTTGACTCTGTTGAAGGTTTATTCGTTGTAGAAGTAGGTGCAACGGCTTCTGTTGTTGGCTTCACTGTTACTGTACTTGTTTGAGTCGTTGACTCTGTTGAAGGTTTACTCATCGTAGAAGTCGACGCACCAGTCGCTGCTGTAGGTTTTACAGTACTTGTCTCAGTCCCTGAAGTTACTATCGGCACACTAGTTGACGTTGTAGCAACCGTGGTCGCTTGTGAAGTAGTAGTTGTTTTTGCTACTGTCGTTGACTCCGTTGAAGGTTTACTTATTGTAGAAGTAGGTGCAACGGCTTCCGTTGTCAATTTAGTAGTCTTCACAGCGTCGGTTTCTGCTGTGCTAGTAATTGCAGCAGTCGGCGTTTTCTTAGAAGTCACAACCGTTTCTGCAACAGTTATAGGAGCCACGGTACTACTAGAAATAATATCTGGCGTTAATCGACCGTTAATGATATTAACAAAATCACTGAGAGTTTTGATGCTATTTGCCGGTATTATTGTTGCTTCAGAAGATTTTCCAGAGCCGTTTTGATTAAAAGTTACAATATTTTCTCCACTTACCGCAGTTACGATAAAACCACCCTGACCGTTGCCTTTAATATATAATTGCTCTATAGGATCTGTAAATTGATAGATAGGAAAATCTGACACTGATCCATTTTTAAGTAGAGTTGCTATATGTAACCTCTGCTCATTAGCTGATTGGTCATTTTCAAGAAAAGCAACTAGATCATTTCCTTCCGTTTGTTCAACATACTGCAAAAAGCTTATTTCATGTTCTCTAGAAAGAGATAGTGCTTTATTATCTATTTGACCTTTTCGATTACCAAGTAAAAAGCCATTAACTCCATCCTTCAGACCCTGAATCACTTTAGCCATATCAAATTTAAAAATACGTGTTTTTCTCACCTCTTGATTTTCCTTAGTAATCCTTTTGCTCACTTGCGAATAAAGCATCGTGTTTCCATTTAATGCCAATTGCCCCTGATTATCAAAATTGAACAATTTTCTTTCTGTAACACCTTTTTCTCCAGTCAATACCTTAAATTTTCCGCTCTCGCTTGACTTTAAGTACCAAGAAACTAAAGTTTGATCCTTTAAGTTATGGGCGATTACAATTACGTCACCATTACCAACTTTCACTGCTCTTGGTTGAAAGTAACTATTGCCCACATTTGCAAGACTATTATTATCAATATTCTTTTGTAATTTTCTTTTATCTAAATGTTCAACTGAAGGAGTATTAACTGATTGTTTAATTCCGTAAGTGTTAAAAGATAAGCCTTTAACGCATTTTTCTCCTTCTTCGCTAATTCCTTCTTCAGGAAAGATATAGCTCTTTCGATAAAAGTCCGGATGTGATAGGATAAGGATAGATGATGATAAGGAGGTTGAATGCCAGCAGCATATAGTTATGATTTAAGAAAAAAAGCAATGGAAGCGCTAGACGAAGGAGAAAGCAGAGAAACAGTGGCAGCAAGATTTAAGATTGGACGAACTACTTTATGGGAGTGGCAGCAAAGAAGAAAAGAAACAGGAGACTTTCAATCAAAAAAACTTGGAAATGGGGGTTACAATCACAAAATTACCGACTGGGATACCTTTGCCAAATTTGCCAGAGAACACGGAGGAAAGACTCTATCGGAAATGGCTAAACTTTGGAACAACGTTAGTATCCAAACGATCTATCGAGCCCTTAAAAAAATTGGATTTACGCGCAAAAAAAGACATATGGATACAAGGAAAGAAACGAAGAAAAACGTGCTGAATTTTTGAAAATTATAGCGACAAAAGAACCTAAAAACTTAGTGTATATAGATGAGTCTGGCATTGATAACACCGAAGACTACCCCTACGGATATTGCCAGAAAGGACGGCGGTTTTATGCCTTAAAATCTGGAAAGAAAACTCAACGAATCAGTATGGTTGCAGCCTTAAGTGGAAGAAAGATAGTTGTTCCGTTAACCTTTGAAGGCCACTGTAATATGGATGTTTTTAATGGATGGTTTGAGCAATTTTTGACACCGATCTTGGAACCTGGACAGACTGTCATTCTTGACAATGCTACTTTTCATAAGTCTGATAAGATTATCGAGCTTGCTAAAGGGGTTGGTGCAGAAATTTTGTATCTGCCGCCTTATTCTCCAGATTTCAACAAAATTGAGCATCATTGGTTTGCTATAAAAAACAGAGCCAGGAAAAACATTCCTCTATTCGAATCCTTTCTTCGTGCTGTTGATTCTGCCTTCCTATGACCTGTTTGGACTATTATGAGAAATGCTATAACTGCCAGTTCTTTTCACTTGAGCGATGCAACAAAGTCCACTGGGATCCAGAAAAATTGATTGTGCACTATACAACATTTTCGATTAAAAGCTGGATTCCAGTGTCAAGCACTGGAATGACATCACAGGGGCACTGGAATTTTTGTTTCAATATTTGTACATTAGCCATGCATCTGAACAGATACTGTAAATTAGCTATATTACATTAGCCCATCAGATGAGTTGTAATGGTTATAATTGTCTGATAAGTGATCTCTAACATCGTGACCTAACTCATTGGCATCAGGCTTAACTTCGTGATCTAACTCATTAGCATCGAGCTTAAACAAAGAAGAATTATCATCAGATTGTTGATTAGACTCTTTCTCTTTCGACCCAAATAACCATGAAAAGAGTGATGAGATAGAATCAATAATGGATTTAATTGTTGAAAAAATATTGGATAAGAAATTACTGGGTTGCTGAGTATCCTCTTCGGCTGATTCTGGTTCAGGCTCTTTTCCTGCTGTGTCATCCACATCTTCTTCAGGTTTACTTCTGCTTATAAGTGTCTTATCTAACCATTTGAATATATTCTTGTCTAGATTATGAAAATACATTTGACTTATCTCCTTATTTTCATCAACGTAAATCACTAAAGTTGTATTCTCATTCCCCAATCCATCACATTCACTAACGAGCGATTCATGAGAGTTCTTAATGTCTTTGATAAATTGAAGTTTTTCTTCTTCTGCTGAAAGATAATCTCTGTGTTCTGCTCTATAAGTGGTGCCTTTGTATTTAAAACTAAACATTGATTCACGATCTTCATATTCATCTAGTCCAGAATTCTTGACACGTTGTATAATTTGAAATTTCTCTTCTTCTGAAAGGTCCTTGAGGTATATACTACCAGTTGTATCTTTATATTTAAATTTAAACATCCATCCATGGTCTTCATATTCATCTAGTCCAGAACTCTTGACACGTTGTATAATTTGAAATTTCTCTTCTTCTGAAAGGTTTAGGCGGTATATACTACCAGTTGTACCTATGTATTTAAAAATAAAACTCCATCCATCGTATTTATATTCATCTACACCCATCTGCTTGCAAATAGCTTTATAATTTTTTTCTTCTACTTCTCGTCCAACAACATTTGCTATGAGTTCAGTATCCAGAATACTCAAAGTTTGGACTGTTGCCGATGGTGAAAAACACAATTGAAATATGTGGCCTAGCTCATGACCTAGAACAAAATCCATGGCACTTTGCTTATATGTCAGAATATTCTGACAATCTGTTACTCCTCGTGTAATATATCCTGGACCACCATCTTCATCTAAGCCGAGAAGATTGTTATACTTTGTATAATCGCTTCTATTATTAAAAATGTGAACCGTTATATTGTAACTTGCATTACTATTTTTCAAGCAAAACTTTTCTTTAAATGCTTCATAGGCAGTTTTAATGTCTGTTTCTATTTGGTTTTGTTCCTGCTCAGATAAGTTGTCGTATTTTATAGTACAATTTATATACCCGTATTTAACGGTAAAGCTGTTAGACAAAACATCATGTATATTTGTGGAAAAATAATTGAACTGCTTTGACTCAGCTTCCTTATACAATTGATGCCCATATTTATCCCTAGAATACTTTGGTAGTTTAGGTACTTTGGCAATTAAGTTTTTGTTACTATCAAAAAAAGAAATATCAGAATTACCAATCCTAAAATCCTTTATAGATTGCCCGCAAGTGCCATCATTTGCACAATCATGATTATCTTTCTTATTAAACCATGCGTTGGTGTATTTTTCCATTTTGATACCTCACTACCAAACCTTACTATATTATTATCTTGGTAAAAATCATAATAATTCGTTAACTTGTATTTTAAATCTGTATCAAATGTGCTTTTCTCGTAAGGTATCAATTGTGAAGTAATTAACTTTATTTGTTTAAAATTTTGCTAAAATAGCTCTTTTTATACTATGTTTTATATAGCTAAACTGACTTAGATTTACTGACAATTTGAAAAACAAAAATTCGTCATTCCGCTACTATAGTATTTTCTAAAACGAATGATAAACGTCTAAAATGGTATTACCAACTAAAAGGTGTAAGTTTGTACATTGATGCATTAGAGGTCTGAGGCGACTTTTGATGGTGTGCCAACAATGCTCTATCGGATTTAGATCTTACTATTACCCACAAATATAAATGTTTGTTGCATAGCTCTTAATGGCATAACTTGTGCTTGAAATAACTGTTTATATGGTGCAATTTACAGCTTTTAGTTGCTAAAATTATAACTCTTAGTTTAATAATTTTAATCTAATAAGCTTTCAGGTTAATAAAATTAAATTATTTGAATAAATACAATACTATGTTTTTATTTGTGGGTAATAGTAAGGCTTAAAGCAAAATGTAGTACGAACGGTAGGTGGATCTAAAAGATCGAATTACAATCCTGTATACAGCATTTTGCATTATTGTTTGATGATATTTATAGGTACAAAAATGGCTAGAATAATTTTCATGGGAGTAGATGTTTCCAAGGAAGCATTGGACATCTCAATTAATGGCAAGCATAAGCGCATAGCAAACGTGAGTGATGCTATATCTAAGTTTATAGAAACAAATATAGTCGATTTACCCATCAAGTTATGTGTAAACTGGTGGCTATGAAAAGCTCATTATAAAATTGTTGCAAGATAACTGTCCATAAAGCTCACCCGAATCGGGTATATGCATTTGCCAAAGCTTGCAATCATTTTGCAAAAACTGACAAGTTAGATGCTAAATTACTGGAAAAATACGCTGAATTTGTCAGTAAAGACGGTGAAGTAAAAGGATGTGTAATTTCAAAAAAGCAAGAGGAATTAAAGGAGCTGGGGGCAGTTGAGCGTAATTTAAATGATGCAATTCATGCAAACAAGTGTCGCCTGCAAAGTGCGACGGGAAAAGCTAGAGAATACATAGAAAGACAGATAGGGTTTGCTGAAAAACAATTGAAAGAAATTAGGCAAGACATAGAAGACACAATAGATTCTGACCCTGAATTGAAAGGAAAAAATGAGCTTTTAATCAGCTATAAAGGTATTGGATCAAAGACGGCGAGCGTTCTACTGACAGAGGTGCCTGAGCTTGGTAGATTAGAGAATAGAGAAATTGCATGCTTGGTTGGAGTTGCACCTAAAACTAGTGAAAGTGGAAGAAAAGTTGGCAAAGCTCAAATCAAAGGAGGCAGGTTTTATGCAAGGAAAGCACTATACATGTCAGCTCTTGTTGCTATGCGCCACAACAGAAAAATGAAAGCGTTTTATCAGCGTTTGGTTGATTCTGGCAAAGCTGCTAAGGTTGCATTAGTTGCTGTCATGAGAAAAATTATCGTTTGTTTAAATGCCATGATAAAAAATAACAACTTTTATCTTGACTCTTAAGACGGTAGATGACAGACCATTGATTGTATGGGTTCCATCTGTTATATATAATCTTTTTGAATACGAAGAAAACTGATGAATGAATATGATATTACGGTTATAGGTAGCGGTCCTGGTGGTTATATAGCGGCAATTAGGGCGGCACAGCTTGGGTTTAAAACTGCAATTGTCGAAAAAGAAAAAAATTTAGGCGGTATATGCTTAAATTGGGGATGTATACCAACAAAATCACTGCTTAGAGCATCTGAGGTTTATAGGCTAATAAAAAGATCAAAAGAGTTTGGTATAGAAGTAAAGGAAGCGAGTTTTGATATACAATCAATAGTGAAATATTCAAGAAACGTTGTTGATAAATTGTCAAGTGGTGTTGCATATTTGATGAAAAAAAATAATATCAAAGTTCATCAAGGTTTTGGTAAACTTGCAGGCAATAGTACTATAAAAGTCGTTAGCGATAAGGAAGAACAAGAAATTGTTTCCAAGCATATCATTTTAGCAACAGGCGTGAGGGCACGGAATCTGCCTGGAATAGAGGCAGGTGGAGATTTAATATGGAATGCGCAGCACGCTATGACTCCAGAGAGATTACCAAAATCGCTACTAATTATAGGGTCTGGTGCAATTGGAATAGAATTTGCAAGTTTTTATAGTACTTTGGGGGTTGATGTAACAATCATAGAGATAAAGAGCACTATTTTGCCGCTGGAGGATAAAGACATTTCAGATTTAGCACAAGAAATATTCACAAAACAGGGGATAAAAATATATACAAATAGTAGCGTAAAAGCTTTGACTAAAAATAAAGACTCTGCTCAAGTGCTACTAAGTAGTGGTGAGAGCAAAGAATTTGATAGGGTGATTGTTGCGGTTGGCATTCAGGCAAATACTGAAAATATAGGTTTAGAAAATACAAAAATTAAATTAAGCCCTTCTGGTTTTATTGAAATAAATGAATGGTATGAAACTAGTGAATCAAATGTGTATGCAATAGGTGATGTAGCTGGCCCACCATGTTTAGCACATAAAGCGAGCCATGAAGCCGTGATCTGCATTGAAAAGATTGCTGGTAAAGGTACTCATGCGTTAAAAAAAGAATGCATACCAAATTGCACTTATTCTCATCCACAAATAGCGAGCATCGGCCTTACTGAGGAACAGGCAATAAAAGGTGAGTATGATATAAAAATAGGAAAATTTCACTCTAACTTTAATGGTAAGTCTGTTGCACTCAGTGAAACTGAAGGGTTAGTGAAAACGATTATAGATAAAAAAACCGGAGAAATTCTGGGTAGCCACATGATAGGTGCAGAAGTAACGGAGTTAATTAGCAATTTTGCTCTTGCAAAGCAACTAGAAGGAACAGACTTCGACATAAAATCTACGATTTTTCCTCATCCAACCATTTCAGAGATGATACACGAATCAGTGCTTGCTGCAGATGTTAAATAGTTGAACTAACGTTCCATTGTTTTAGAGTTGTCAATGTCTTGAGTAGTAGTTTGATTAGGCACTTTAGTTTCAATAGATTGATTACCACCAGCATCAGAATTCTGTAACTCTTCTTTCAATCCCTTGGCTGCTTCTTTGACTTCAAGCTTTGCCTTTGGATGAAGATCTTCTGGGCCTTTTCCTTTAGTATCCAAACCTTGTTGTAGATTAGTGCTTTTCATTTTATTATGCTGCTCGTGCTCAGGTAGGTCAACGACCGAATTGAAAAGAATTTTTATTATATTTTTTAGCAGTTCTAAAAAACCTCCGCTTCTGCCTTCTCTTTGTTCTTGAGGTTTATTTTTCTCATTAGGTTCTTTTTTACTATTACTTTTAGGCATTTTTAACTCAACTATCATAACGCTTAATAAAATTCTACGTGCAAATTGTTAAATAACAGTTAACAATCTAGGATTTATTATTTACAGATGGATATTATTTTAGCAACAGGTGGCACAGGTGGGCATATCTTTCCGGCCATAGCTTTAGCAAAAGCACTAAAGACACAAGGATACAATTGCATATTATTCACTGATAAAAAAACAAATAAAAATACCGACATAGAAAGCTACACCTTACCATTACGTAGACCAAGCAGCAACAAATTTAAGTTTTTCCTTTTCTTGATATACAGCTCTATGTTAGCACTGTATCAAGTAAGAAAATTAAAACCAAAATCGGTCATTGGTTTTGGTAGCTATGCTTCTTTTCCAACTCTTCTTGCAGCAAGAGTTCTTTCTATACCTATAATTTTACATGAACAAAACACAGTTTTAGGGAGAGTAAATAGATTCTTTTTCAAGAGTGCAAAATTAATTGCAACCAGCTTTCCGGAGACTAAATATGCAGAGGGCAATAAATGTATTTTTACAGGAAATTTTGTTGATATAAAAGCACAGAGCCATTCTAGCACTGAGAAAATCCTAAATATATTGGTCATAGCAGGCAGCCAAGGTGCAAATTTTTTTGATGATGTAGTAAGCAGCGTAATTTGTGATTTACCTATTAAAATGAAAAAGAAAATTAGAGTGACGCAGCAATGTACGAAGAAAAATGTAAACAAGGTCAAAAGTCTATACAAAAGTGAAAAGATCGATTGTGAATTGAGTGAATTTTTTGATGATATGAAGAATAGACTGGCCAATGCTCACTTGGTAATTAGCAGAGCAGGAGCAACTTCAATAGCAGAGATCACTCTTGCTAGGCGTTCTGCTATATATATTCCTTACCCTTACTCAAAAGATAATCACCAATTTTATAACGCAAAATATATTGAAGACTCGAGAGCAGCTATAATAGTTGAGCAGAATAGTGAAGCAAAAAAAAATCTAACAGAGGTACTATTTGATCTATTAAATAATTCTCAAAAATTGCGTGATATGACCAATAGTACAGAAAAAACAGGGATAAAGAATGGGACTACTGAGTTTGTTAAGGTGATTGTTCACAGGTTTAGTTGATGGCTGCTTGCTTTTTCTTCAAACACGTCCCAAAGATCCTTTTCTAGCGATATATTATACAATTTATTGATATAAACTACTCCCGTGGGTGAAGTTGTGTTAATTTCGAGCAGGAAGTCATCTATAATATCAATACCAACAAATATTAGCCCCCTTTTCTTTAATTCAGGACCAATTTTGTTACATATTTCATTGTCCCTATCGTTCATTTGAGCGGGTTCAAAACTTGCTCCAAGCCGCACATTTGTCCTGATCTCTCCACTGATTTTTGGAATTCGTTTCATTACACCAATTGGTTGGCCATAAAGCAGCAATATTCTTTTATCTTTATCTATGTTTTTACAAAATGATTGTGCAATCACAGGGCATTCGTATTTTGCTATCATGAGATCCACTACTACTTGAATACTATTCTCATCTTGTATTCTTATCACATCGTTTCCTCCATAACTATACAATGGCTTCAGAATAATATCTTGATAGTTGTAGTAGAAATCTCTAATCATTGATATATTTTCAGTAATCAAAGTTGGCGGAATTAGCTCTGGAAATAATGAAGTTATCAATTTTTCAGGACAATTTCTTATTTCTGTTGGATTGTTAATTACCAATGCGCTGGTTTTTTCTAAGATATATGTTGTTGTAATATAACGCATATCAAAGGGTGGATCCTGTCTGATAAATATGATGTCCATTTCATTCAAGTTGATTGCTACATCCTCTTTAGAGATAAAACTAAAATCATCAACGCTGACTTTCTGAGCCAGAGCAATTGGATGGTTTAGCTTTAGTGCTAAATTGTTAGGAGCATAGACAAAAACTTCGTGCTTCCTCCTTTGTGCTTCCTTTATTAGCACGAATGTAGTGTCAGTTTCAAAATTTATATTTTCATCCATCTGAAAGGCAATTTTCATTTATGTTCTCTACCTATTGTCACAACTGTACAAATGTTATAATTTGAAAGCGATTTTTGCCTAATGGCGTAACTTACTGTACCTGTATCGTACATAACTTACAACTTGTTTTACTCCCTTTACTTTTCTTGCAATTGCTATTACAGCTTTTAATTCCGCTTTATTTTGGGCTATACCCATCAAATAAACAACTCTATCAACCGTATTAACGCTATAATTAATTGACTTAATATTTCTTTTTCCCAGAAGTCTTGTTCTTATTTCCGCTGTTATCATGCCATCTACAGTGGTGTCTAGCATGGAAGCCATTTGAATTGGTATTACTCTTATTTCATTTATCACTTCTTTAATTTCTTTTTGCTGCCAAGCTATTTTTTCTGCTGTAAGTTGTTTTTCAGGAGTGTCAACACTTCCAATGAGCAATACTCTTCCTTCACTTACTTTAACCTTTATGGATGAAAATAGCCTATGTTTTAAGAGCCCCTTATTAATTCTGATGACCATAGTCGTATCATCAATGATATTTCCCAAGGATTTGTCCTGCATTGTTATTGCTGTTGCTGTCGCTGTAGCCACCACACCACCTATTATAAGGGTTGTGCAACCACTTTGTGTAATCAAAAAAATTGCGAGTAAGAAGCTTGTTATTAATCTCATTATTGATTTTCATGGTTTAGAGCTTTCATTAAGAAATGTTAATAAGCTTTTTTGATTGTGTAAATACCATAAATTAAGTAAGACTTTAAACCTTGAATATTTTTAATGGAATACCTATAATAGGGTACTGAAAATTTCTTGCGGATATGGCGGAATTGGTAGACGTGCCAGGTTTAGGTCCTGGTGAGCTTGCTCGTGGGGGTTCAAGTCCCTCTATCCGCACTTTAAAGTCATGTAACTTAGGTTTTAAGGGAAAATTTATAATCACTAAATACACTTTTGTTTGTATAAAAACCTGTTCTTAAGGATTGTGTTTAACTTAAATTCTGGTAAAATGACTCTATTAAGATATGAATTAAAATGTTAATAAATGAATTATGATGTCTAATAATATACCTCAAAATACAGTCGAAGTAAGTAGCGTATATACCTACAAAGAGCTTAGTATAGATAAACTAAAGTATGAGTATGAAATCACAGTTGGTAGTGATTATATAAAACAAAAGGTAAATTCCAGGTTGCAAGAGATAGCAGAAAATGCAAAATCACCTGGATTTAGGGCTGGAAAGATGCCCTATGACCTTGTTGTTGCAAATTATAAAAACGAGGCTTTGGAATATGTGATAAATAATACAATTGATTATTGCTCAAGTGATTTGATGAAAAAAATTGAAGTCAAGTCTCACATTTATCCTAAGGTTGATGTTATATCATTACCAGATCTGGGCAAAGAAAATGAGGAGGGCAATTTTGTATACAAGCTATCTTTTGAGTCGATGCCTGAAGTACCAGTGATAGATCTTGACAAAATAAACTTAAAGAAAATTGAAGCAAAGATTGAAGAGGAAGATATAAAAGAATTTATTGATTCTATTAAAACAAAGTTCCCCAATTTCGCCTCTGTTGATGATGCTTCTTATCAAGCGAAAGATGGGGATAAATTGATAATTGATTTTGAAGGGCGGATTAGGAATAAGCTCTTTCAAGGTGGAAGTAGCAAAAATTTTGCCGTTAATTTAGGGTCTGGCACATTTATTAATGGTTTTGAAGATCAATTAACTGGTATGAAAAAGGGAGAAACAAAGAACTTTAAGTTGAAATTTCCTGAAAATTACCAAGCCATTTCCCTTGCAGGACAGGAAGCTGATTTTTCTGTGCGAGTTAATGAGATTCAAATTGCCAAAGATTTTGAAAATGATGATGAAATAGCTAGGAGTATTGGTTTTAAAGATTATTCTTTGCTAATAAGTCATGCAAAAAAAATGATTGGTGATCAGTGCACCGAAATGAGAAATCTCTTAATTAAAAAAGAGCTATTTGATTATTTGGATGCTAATTATAGTTTTGATTTACCCACAGACATAGTAAAACAGGAGCAACAAAGAATGGAAGGAGAATTGGGTGCTCAAAATGATTCTCGTAAAGAAGCTGAAAAACGTGTAAAGCTTGCTATGTTATTTATGAAATTTAGTGCAGAACATAAAATATCATTAACTCAAAAGGATGTACCGTTTGACAGAGTACTTAAGCATTTTGAATCAAATAAACAATTTCAAGAATTAGTTAGAGGGCAAGCGCTTGAGTATAAAGTGACAGATTATATAATAGAAAAAGTTAGTAAAGAAGAGCAGATTGTTTCTGTGAAAGAATTAAAGGAATTATTTGATAATATTTAATAGGAAAAGGTATGACTCTTATACCAATTGTAGTTGAACAAACTAGTCGCGGTGAGCGCGCTTATGACATATATTCAAGACTAGTGAAAGAAAGAATAATTTTTGTAACAGGTCCTATTGAAGACAATATGGCCAGTGTAATAGTAGCACAGCTTTTATTTTTAGAATCGGAAAATCCCGATAAAGACATTTGTATGTACATCAACTCACCAGGTGGTGTTGTAACTGCTGGTTTGTCGATCTACGATACAATGCAGTATATAAACCCAGACGTTTCAACTTTATGTATAGGTCAAGCTGCGTCTATGGGTTCTTTATTGCTTGCAGCTGGTACAAAAGGTAAGCGCTACTCTCTACCTCATTCAAGAATTATGATACATCAGCCATCTGGTGGTTATCATGGTCAAGCAACTGATATAGAAATACATGCTAATGAAATTTTGCGGGTTAAGAAAAAACTAAATCAAATTTATGAAAAACATACTGGAAATTCACTGAAGAAAATTGAAGGAATGATGGAAAGAGATAAATTCATGGATCCTGAAGAAGCAAGGAAAATTGGCTTAATTGACAGGGTGATAGCTGAGCGTACAGATATTGAAATTGAAAATATTAAAGTTAAACAAAAGGTGGGTTAATGGATAACAATAATGATTTACACTACTGTTCTTTTTGCAACAAGGCGCAAGATGAAGTAGATAAATTGATTACTAACTCTTCGGATGGTTTAAAGGTGTTTATTTGTAATGAGTGCATAGAATTATCCCATAAAGCAATAAGTCAAAAGAAAGATAGATCTTTTAATTCAGATCGTATATCTGATATGAAGCTATTACTAAAGAAACCTGAGGATATAAAAAACTTTCTCAGCAAGCATGTTGTAGGTCAAGAACACGCGCAACACGTTTTATCTGTAGCTATGTATAACCATTGTCAATCCATGGTACAATTTCATGCTATAAGTGATATTGAAATCGAGAAGTCAAATATAATGCTTATTGGTCCCACTGGTTCTGGTAAGACTTTGCTAGCCAAAACACTTGCTAAAGTTTCAGATGTGCCATTTGCTATGGCTGATGCGACAACTTTAACTGAGGCAGGTTATGTGGGTGATGATGTAGAAAGCGTGTTGTCGCGTTTATTACAAGCTGCAAATTATGACGTTGTAAAAGCACAGCGTGGTATAGTGTTTATAGATGAAATAGACAAGATTACAAGAAAATCTGAAAGCACTTCAATAACCCGTGACGTTTCAGGTGAAGGGGTCCAGCAAGCTCTGCTTAAGATTATGGAGGGTACAGTTGCTTATGTTCCGCCACAAGGAGGGCGAAAACACCCACAACAAGAGTTTATACAAGTGGATACTAGTAACATACTGTTTATTTGTGGAGGAGCTTTTGAAGGCCTCGATAAAATTATTGAAGCGAGAAAAAAGGGAACGTCAGTTGGCTTTGGAGCAGATATAAGTCAGTCTAAAGAGCAAAAGAAAAAGAATGCTTTACATGATGTTCAACCTGAAGATTTAATCAAATTCGGTTTAATACCCGAATTTGTAGGGCGGGTTCCAATAACTGCTGTTTTAGATGAGCTGGATCATGAAGATTTAATACATGTGTTGACAGAGCCAAGGAATGCACTAATAAAACAGTACAAAGCATTGCTTGCGTTTAGCAAAGTAAACCTTGAGTTTTCAGATGAAGCAATATCAGCTATTGCTAAAAAGGCTATAAGCTACAAAACAGGTGCAAGAATGTTACGTGCTATCTTGGAGTCACTTTTGCTTGACATTATGTATACATCTGGAAACGGAGGCTTTGAAGGTAGCACTATAGTAATCACTAAGAAAATGGTAGAATTAGGAAAAGCAACGGTTAATCATAATAACAATGGCAATGTTATAACGGTTAATGATTAATTTGAGGCATATATTATGAACATTGAACGTGCTGTAAGCTCTAGTTTTACTGCATTGCCAGTATTACCTTTAAGAGATGTAGTAATTTTTCCAAATATAATGGTGCCTTTATTCATAGGCAGAGAAAAATCTGTTAATGCACTAGAGTATGCAATAAGTAGTAGTAATCACCAAAATGAGATTTTTCTTGTAGCACAGAAAGATGGCTCTGTTGATAATCCAGAGCCTGAAGATCTTTATGAAGTAGGTGTGTTAGCAAGCATTGTACAACCGTTAATAAAATTACCTGACAATGCAGTAAAAGTTATAATCCGGGGGATAAGAAGGGGAAGAGTTGTAGAATATATTAGCTCTCATACTTTATTACAAGCCAGGGTAGAGTTAGACAATTATTATAAAGAAGATGAAGACAATATTGATTTAGAAGCTTTAAGGCGGTCTGTTGTAGACGCGTTCGATATCTGGTGTAAGCTAAACAAGAAAAATCAACCCGAGGTTGCCATTAACTCCATTGATCAAATCAAAGAAGTTGATCAACTTGTAGACACGGTAGCTTCACATTTAAATATAAAAGTATCAGATAAACAAAGTATACTTGAGGCTTATGACCCAGAAGAGCGTTTAAAAAAAGCTTTTGCTTTTATTGAGAGAGAAATGAGTATTTTGAACGCACAAAACCGTTTATATAAGACAATTAAATCGCAAGTTGAAAGCACTCAGAAAGTTTACTACCTTAACGAGCAATTGAAAGCTATACAGAAAGAATTAGGCGAATTTGAGAATGGTGATGAAGGGAATATACTCAATGAATTTGAAAAAAAGATAAATGAAACAAAGCTTTCTCAGGAAGCAAGAGAGAAAGCTATAACTGATTTGAAGAGATACAAGAAAATGAATCCCATTTCTCCTGAAGCTACAGTTATATCTAGTTACTTGCATTGGTTGCTTGAGTTGCCATGGGGAAAGTACAAAGATGCAAAAATTAACTTAAATGCAGCTAAGAAAATCTTAGATGAAAATCATTATGGCATAGAGAAAGTAAAAGATAGAATAATAGAATTTTTAGCGGTATTAAAAAGAGTAAAAGAGATAAAAGGTCCTATACTTTGCTTAGTTGGACCGCCAGGTGTTGGTAAAACTTCTTTAGCTAAGTCTATGGCAAGAGCAGTAGGAAGAGATTTTGTTCGCATAGCTCTTGGTGGTGTGCGTGATGAGTCTGAGATACGAGGGCATAGGAAAACTTATATTGGCTCAATGCCTGGTAAAATCATTCAACACATGAAAAAAGCTAATTCATGCAACCCGCTTTTTCTGCTTGATGAAATAGATAAGATGGGTTCTGATTCGCGTGGCGATCCTGCATCTGCATTACTTGAGGTTTTAGATACTGAGCACAATAAACACTTTACGGATCATTACTTGGAAGTTGAGTTTGATCTTTCAAGTGTAATGTTTGTAGCTACGGCAAACAGCTTAAATTTACCACATCCTTTGCGTGATAGGATGGAAATTATACAATTGTCCGGGTATACTGAAGATGAAAAAATCAGTATTGCTACACACCACCTTATTCCGAAGTTAAAGAAGGAGCATGGTTTGTATCAGAAGGAATGGGACATAACTAATGAGGCGTTATACGAGTTGATACGTTTATATACACGTGAAAGTGGTGTGCGGAGTATGGAAAGGGAGCTTGCAAAGCTCATGAGAAAGGCAGTTAAAGAAATATTGACTGATAAAAATAAGAAAATATCCGTAGGGGTTGACAATTTACAAGATTATTTAGGGGTACGTAAATATACCTTTGGCATTGCGGAAAATGAGAGTTTAGTAGGAATAGTAACTGGGCTCGCCTATACTGAAACAGGTGGTGATATTTTGATGATAGAATCAGTCCTAATTCCGGGCAAGGGAGAAATAAAATACACAGGAAAGCTTGGAGAGGTTATGCAAGAATCTATAAAAGCTGCGTATAGTTATATTCGATCAAATTGTTTGTTTTTTGGTATAAAGCCCGAAAAATTCCAAAATAATGATATACATTTACATGTACCTGAGGGTGCAGTACCAAAAGATGGCCCTTCTGCTGGCGGCGCGGTATGTACGTCTATTGTTTCTCTTATGACGAATATACCAGTTAACAAAAATGTTGCTATGACAGGCGAAGTGACATTGCGTGGTAGAGTTTTAGCTATTGGGGGCTTAAGAGAAAAATTGCTTGCAGCGCTCAGAGGATCAATCAAAACTGTGATTATACCAAGTGAAAATGAGAAAGATATGCAAGAGATTCCGGCAAGCATCAAAGAGGGGATCAACGTAGTTTTTGCTAAGAATATTGATGAAGTTATGAAAGTTGCTTTAATGCACCCTACTACTCCAATTGATGGTGATGATAATCAAAATAGTGTGCCTTCCTCTATAGAAAGTAAAGATGATACTTTTCCTATGTCGGAAACATTGAAGCATTAGATTAAAAAAATATTATCAATCTCCATTTCTCTTTTATCCGGCAAAAATCCACCAACTTGTGCATCCCATAAGGATATGACTTGCTTTGTTGTTATGTCATTCATATTTTTTACTTATTCTATCTCCCAGTTTAATTCAAGTAGATGATATATTATAATAGTCCTTTTCATGGAAACCTTTTCTGGTAGATTGCTTTCTAGAAAAACCTTGGTCAAGGTGCTAACTGTGGTTTATAATAATATAAATCATATCATAGTTGATTTGCGTTTATCAGAGCTGGAGTAGAGGTATGTTTTATCTTACAAATTTTTTGCCTATTTTACTGTTCCTATTTCTTTTTGTAGGAAGTGGTATATATTTTACTATTCTTGGCGTGTCAAATGCTTTTTATCAGTTATCTCCACTGGTAGCCATTGTTCCTGCCATAGCTCTGGGTTGGGTTTTATACAAGGGCAATACTGAAGAAAAAATGTATGCCTTTCTAGATGGGGTAAGAGATCGTAATATTATCACTATGTGTATCATTTTCTTACTTGCAGGTGCATTCAGTGAAGTAACTAAAGCAATCGGTAGTGCTGATGCCACAGTTAATTTGGCTCTTTCATTTATACCAACACAATTTTTACTCATAGGATTATTTTTTGTAGCAGCTTTCATCTCCACTGCTATTGGTACATCAATGGGCACCATTGCAACAATTGCTCCTATTGCAGTTGAACTGACACAAGCTGGGATTTCTCCTTCCTTAGGAGTTGCAACCGTTGTAGGAGGAGCAATGTTTGGCGACAATTTATCTATTATCTCTGATACTACAATTGCATCTGTGATGTCTCAAAAGGCTGATATAAAGAAAAAATTAAAACTGAATGCAAAAGTGGCACTAATTGCTTCTATATTCACAATAATTATATTATTTTATAGCTCAAGCAATAGTGCTGCTATTTCAGTTAAGGAGTATTCTTTATTGCTTGTGACTCCTTACATAATACTTATATTGCTTGCAAACTTTGGAATAAATGTATTTACGGCATTGGTTTTAAGCATAACTTTTGCTGGAATCATTGGATTTATAAATAACAACAATCATGGTTTATTGTTTTTAAGCCAAAACATCACTAAGGGGTTTATGAGTATGCATGAAATTATGCTACTGTCATTGATGGTTGGCGGGCTTTCAGGACTGGTAGGTAAAAATTCTAAGGAGTTTGCAGATAAACTTTCATCTTGGGTTATGATACAACGTGGTGGACAAAAAACAGCGCAGTTATTTATTGCAAAAATAGTCAGTATATTTGATATTTTACTTGCAAATAATACCATCGCTATAATTTTTAGCGGTGAAATTGCTAGAGATATTGCTAAGAAATATGAAATACCGCCTCACTATAGTGCAGCATGGCTAGGCATATTTTCTTGTGTATTTCAAGGATTAATACCGTATGGCGCTCAATTGCTTTTGGCTAGCACTATTGCTGGAGTTTCACCTTTGGCAGTCGTGCCACACGTATACTATTGCTATGTTTTAGGTATTATTGCAGTGTTATATATTGTATTGAACAAAATTGAGAAAAAAGATTGTGCTTAATATACAAGACAACGCTCCGCTCTGTAGAAAATGGATGTTCTTGGCAGTATGTGCTCTTGCTTGCTCTGGGTTACTGTCAATAATTGTTATTTTTCTACGATTGCCTTTTATCTCCTCTCTTGTTCCTTCTGCACAATATATTTTTGATAATGCGCTGGTAATACACGTGAACTTGTCAATTTTAGTGTGGATGTGCTCTATAATATCTCTGCTCTTTATCATAAACCTACAAAATACCAATAGTTGGTTTAACTTTTCATGGGTTCTATCAACCCTTTCGATGCTGCTCATGTTTATATCCGCATTCGTTCCAAACACTGAAGTTATCAAAAGTAACTATATTCCCGTATTACAAAACAAATTATTTTTACTTGGACTCAGTTTATTTATTGCCAGTATATTAGTAAATACAATGCTAGCATACACATCAAAAAAAGAGGTTTCATTTCTCTCTGTTGGGCAAATTGGGCTAGTTATTATACTTGTATCGTCATTTCTTTGCTTTGTTTTAGCATATAATAATATGCCTCCAGGTCTATATCACTCAGATAATAATTTATTTTACGAATATCTCTTTTGGGGAGGCGGACATTTATTGCAGTTTGCTTTTACTCAAGGAATGTTTTTAGTCTATTTAATAATGCTAAGTTCCAATGATATTAGTTTAGCTTCAAACAATAAAATTACTATTTTACCACTATTTATAAACACGATTTTAGCTGTAGGCGCACCGTTTGTATATTTTGTTTATCCAGTTGATAGTGCCAAGTTAATACAGTTTTTTACTTGGCATATGAGGATTGCTGGAGCAGTTTTGCCGTGCTTTTTGATAATATTAGTGTGCTACAACATCAGAACTTTTATTAATGATAAAAGCAACTATTTATTACATTCATTTTTGTTGTTCACTTATGGAGATGTGCTCGGAGTGTTGACTATTGAAGGTAATGTCACGATTCCTGCTCATTATCACGGTTCTGTAGTTGGTATCACTATAGCTTTTATGAATTTTGTCTACTGGATGTTACCTAAATTAAACTTTAAAGAGATAAAAAGTTCCATGGTAAGATTACAGATTTATGCCTACAGTATAGGGCATTTTCTCCATATCACTGGCCTTGTGTGGCTTGGTGGATATGGTGCTTTAAGGAAGGTTGCAGATCTGCCAAGTATTTCGTCAATGTTAGCACGCACGTGCTTCATTATAGGTGGCGCTATATCAGTTGTTGGTGGAATGTTGTTCGTAATAATTGTGCTTTTACATCTGTTAAAAGGCAAAGCGCGTACCAACTGACCCATAGAAACAAAAAAAACTTCCTTGACAAACTCCGCCAGCCCCCTTATCATGAAACTGAAGCTATTTATTTATCTTCTCTGTACAGATTAAATGACAAAAAAACTCACGTATCTGGCGTCCCATGTTTAATTTTTTGCACTATGTGCACCTTATGTCTTTATAAAATTTCTAGGTTTTTACCTAATATAAGCTGAAATGCGCTTATAAAGCATTTAAAACATCAAAAAACGCCGATTTAAAAAATGGATAGTGAATAACTAGCTACCCTAGGGTTTCTTTTGCCTTTTTTTCTGTTTAGTAAATTTCTTAATGTTTATAATTTAGATTAGTTGCGGCTTAAAAGCAACTAAATCGCGGTTATTAAGCGTTTAGAATAAAAAAACGCCATACTTGAAAGTATAATGTAAGTAATTAGCCAACCACGGGGCTTCTTTTGCCTTTTTTTTCATTTGGTAAATTTTTTAATATTTATACGGAAGGTAGCGCGTGACGCTGGAACCCCAAAAAAAGGAGGCACTGGAACGACAAAGTGGAGTGTCTGCTTCTGTCATCCTATGATAGCTAAAAAGACCTGGTCACGCGCTGGAATGACACCGAAGGGGCTACTGCCCTCTTGGATGGAGACCAGTGTCAGCTACTTAGATGATACCTTTTTTCTACTTAGTTTAGGTTATGCAGAAGTCTAATACAATTATAGAACAAGCTTAAAAATTCTGGTAAAGTAGTTTTATTTACAAAGAAAGAATATGCTACTTGAAATTGAAAAGCGCAGCATAACAAATGCATTGTGGAAGTTGCAAGAAGCAGATCAAAGGCAAATCTTAACTCTTACACAGAGATTTGAGTTACCAGAAATATTAGCAAGAATATTGGTTACTCGTGGTGTTAACATAGAAAATGCAAGCGACTTCTTATATCCACTAATCAGATCGCTATTACCAGATCCCTTTCACCTTCTTGATATGGATAAAGCTGTTTCTCGTATAATACGGGCAATAAAAAATGATGAAAACCTTGCAATATTTGGTGACTATGATGTTGATGGTGCAACGTCGTCAGCATTGATTAACAGGTACCTGAGAGCAATCGATATACACTCTATAATCTACATTCCAGATCGTGTTGATGAGGGTTATGGATTAAACACAGATGCTTTATTACAACTTAAAAAGAATGGAATTGATTTATGTATTTCCGTTGATTGTGGTACGCTTGCATATCAACCAATAGAAGATGCAAAGGCTTTTGGTCTTGATATTATAGTTGTTGACCATCACCTTGGTACGGAAAAATTACCAAGCGCCGTAGCAGTTGTGAATCCAAACCGCCTTGATGAGAGCTCTCCTTATAATAACCTAGCAGCAGTTGGAGTGTCATTTCTGCTAATTGTTGCTCTTAATAAAAGCCTACGTGAGCAAGGATTTTTTACCAACAAAAAAGAACCAGATTTATTTGATCTGTTGGATTTGGTTGCCCTGGGAACTGTCTGTGATGTTATGCAGATCACAGGCCTCAATAGAGCACTTGTCTCACAAGGATTAAAAGTTATGTCAACAAGAAAAAACGTTGGCTTGCGTGTTTTATTTGATGCTTTGGGAATCCTTGAAAAACCAAGTGTTTCTCGATTAGGGTTTAGTATTGGGCCATGCATAAATGCTGGAGGAAGAATTGGAGAAGCATCGCTTGGTGCAAGGTTGCTTTCCACCGATGATGATGAAGAGGCACATTCAATCGCGCTAAAATTAATAGATTTGAATAATGCAAGAAAAGTGTTAGAAAATGAGGCTCTCTTGGAAGCTACAGCACAAGCGGAAAAGTCTGCCCAATCAGGTGCGAATTTTATAATGATAAGTGGCAATTGGCACCAGGGAATAATTGGTATAATTGCATCAAGGCTAAAGGAGCAGTTTCACTTGCCAACAGTAGTGATATCTTTAAATAATGGAATAGGAAAAGCAAGCTGTAGATCAATTTTGGGAGTTGATATCGGTGCTGCAGTCCTTTCCGCAAAGTTTATAAATTTGATTATTGAAGGTGGTGGCCATAGTATGGCGGCAGGATTTTCAATTAAAGAAGACAAAATAAATGATTTGCATGATTTTTTTACTGAAAGATTTTCAAACTCTATAAATGAGAAAACTTTAAAAGCTGATAGTATAGTAACTGCTAAAGCAATAAATTTGTCTTTATGGAATCAATTGCAACGCTTGGGACCATTTGGAGTTGGAAATCCTGAACCAAGGTTTATTATCCAAGGAGCAAAGATAAGAAAGCCTGAAGTTATAGGAGTTGACCATATAAAATGTTTTATTGCTGATGATAATGTTATGGTAAGAGCTATTGCATTTCGTTCTGCAAATACTCATCTTGGCTCTGCTATCATGCAGGGTAATGTTAAAGCTATTTTGGGTAAAATCTCTATGAATTACTGGAATGGCAATGAATTTGTACAATTTTTAATAGAAGATGTATTGACCATAAGTTGAGTGTATCTGTTCAGCAGAGTGGCAAAATAGGTAGACAAGATAAACCAAAAAATCAAGAAGAAGTGAGTGTGCACTTGTCCGTAAAGTCTTTCCATTTCTCCCATTTCTTCGATTATTCTCTTCACTTTCAGCTAATAAGTGATTTTCTATTTCACCTTCCAAACTTGCCTCCAGCAGCTTTTTTATAAGTGGTGTAAATGCTCCATCCCTTCCTGTTAATGGTCTGCCTTCCCTTATTGATAACAGTATATTTGCTTCCAGTTCTTTGTAATCTACCAAACCGGTAGTTCTGTTTACTACTTTCTGACTCATTGTCAAACCTCCATTTTTTTATATCAATTTATTACTTTTTTTTCGGTTTGACACACTTTTTTGAACCATACGCGTCAAGTTAAGAGATTGTGAGCAAATTTAGAGAGGTTAAAGTGGATACTCTAGCCCTTCTACGTTTGTCTTTTAATGAAAATCGCGACCAAGTTATAGTGAGTTTTTTAAGAAATGCTTTTAAACTATTAATTTTGGTTAATACTAAAAATAACTCTCTAACCCGCCTTTTTAGCTCAATAAATGCCTTTGTTAAGCTAAGTTCTGTATTCTTTTTCACTTCTGTGCAACCAACTATGCCGTGAAATATAAGAATTGCGCACAATTTAGCATATAGTTCACATAATACTCTGCATGGCTTTCCTTTTAGCTTATCAAGCCTGATATGGCTTTTATACAATTTAAATAATAACTCAATTTGCCACCTTACTCTGTAAATCGTTAATACTTGCTCAGCACTAATTTTATTTTCTGGAACATTAGTTATACCAGTTCAATAATTTTTGATTTCTTTTAGAGGATCCTGCGATCTTGCTAATCTATTAGCTTTCCTTCTTCTGGCCATAGACTGTTCTTCAGTTAGTTTCTGACATATAATTCTTACTCTAATTTTTGCTTCTTTTCCTAACAATACCTCGTTTTCTAAAAATCTCTAAACATTCTAATAACTCCATTTTTTGATTTGTTTCTACATCATATACGTTGGTATCGACGACTTATGAAATAAGCTCCTATTTCATTGATTTGTTTAAAAGAACTTGGCACAAAATAACCGAGATCAGATATTAGCAAATCATTGCTTGATATATTACTTAAATGTTTCCTATATCCCTGGTCTGATCTTATTCCCTCCGTTAAATTAAGTTGGTCTATTATCTGATTCATGTAATCGAAAACTAATTGTAACTTTATTCCAGACTTAGTATTGCTTTCATAGCCACTGTAGCTAGTACCATAACCTTTATACATCTCTTCCATACTGTTAGGTAGAGTAATATAGCTACTGTCCAATAATTTAACACTATTAAATTGCTGTAAGATTTTGCAATCAACTTGCAAGATATTTTTAAAGAGAATCACAGATTCATTATACATCCTTTTCATAAATTCCACTGCTTCTTCAGTAAATCTAAAATCCAAACCTTGTTTTGTTATATCTATCGAGTCCTCGTTTAGTAATTGACACATTGTTTCTACGCTACAATTATCAACTCCTATATTACCCAAGACCATGGCTTTTACGAATGATGAACCTTTTAGCTTTCTCTTTCTTTTTATAAACCTTGTTGTAATTGAGATTTTCTCTGCTTTTTCATTAAAAAATTCTTTGAGCTTTTTTGATAAGCAAGTTATTTTATTCATTGGTTCTCTCACTAAAAGTATATCTGGGAGAACTTATACCTTATTATTCTATCTCTTTCATACCTTTATTTCCTTAACTTGACGCGTATGCTTTTTTGAACATTCCCGGAAATGGAGAAAAAAAATGTTCAACATTATATCAGGAGTCCTTGTCGTTTTAATCTGCACAGATTGCGAAGTTAAATGAAATAGCTTCACTGTTATGATAAGGGCGCTGGCGAAGGGTGTCAAGCAAGTTTTTCGTTTCTATATGGGCTACCTTAAGACTTCAACGTCTTAACGCACTTGACCCCACCAGCATATAAATTTGCATGGCTCTTTCCAGTATTAAGCAATGCAAATCCAATGTTGTCTACACTAGAGCGCAGTTCCCCTATTTCCTCATTGTTTTCATTTGTCACTTTAGTGCCAATATCTGGAAGTGCGTTATCCCCCTCAACAAGGTAAAGTTTTCTTCTGAATATTTCTTGTCTGCTCATTCGATTTACAACTTCCTGACCTATATAACACCCCTTATTAAAGCTTATACCGTTTACTTTATCGATTAAAAATTGCAGCGGAAACGATGAATTCTGCACCATATCTTTCGCTCCATCTGGAACGAGATTTTGAATTCTGACTTTTTCATACTGAGTAAAATCCCCAACCGGCTCTTTCATTTCATCTTTATGTATGATCCTCATTCCTAGCAGCTTGTGCCTTGGATCTTGAAAAATAACTTGTGACTTACTACTACACTCCGCCAACTTAGTATTAAACAAAACCCCAACCTTATATAGTGCACTAACGTCTTTAATCTTTACCCTCAAATAAGTTTTAAGTAAATCTAGTTTCTCGATTATTTGCTGCAAGTGCATGTTTTCGCACTCCAAGAGGGTGTATTTACCATATTCAATAAGAAAAAAATCATATAGATATTTTCCCTGAGGGCTAAGCAATAAAGAGTAAATGGCTTTTTGGCTATCCAACTTATTAATATCATTGGTTATAATACCCTGCAGAAAATCTCTAGTGTCAGGCCCATATAGCACTATCACACCACGACTTAAAAATGGTATATAACTCATGAAATCTCTATAAATAAATCTAAATTTTATTATATAACATTAGGCTCTTTTAGAAACTGCTTTTGGCGTGCATATTTTATAATGGCGTGCATATTTTACAAGCTCCAGCCCTTGAAATCTAACTTACGAGTATATATATATAAACTTATAAGTTAATTTGTTGATGAGGAAAAACAAATGTCAAGTATAAGTTTAAATGTATTAGATGATAGCGTGCTGATCAAGCCTATTAGCGAAGAAAAGCAAGGTGGAATTGTGCTTCCATCAAGTGCTGAAAAGAAACCTACTAAAGGTGAAGTTATAGCAATTGGTGAAGGTTCACGCAATTCAAGTGGCGAACGCGTAACTTTAACTGTGAAAGCTGGTGATAAAGTGTTCTATCGCCAATGGGCTGGTACAGAAATAGAACATAATAATGAGAAGCTTATCGTGATGAAAGAGTCCGATATACTTGCTGTTATTAAGTAGCAGTCTTTATTTTACTAAACTGAAACAAAGCGCAACATAGCGCATTGTAAATGATTTTATTATAGTTTTCTAAATTTTTTATTAACAAGAGGTGATAAAAATGACTAATGTAGTAGTATCAGGTGAGCAGTTGCAAGAAGCCTTTCGTGAAGTTGCAGCAATAGTGGATTCAACGGTAGCAATAACTGCAGGACCTAGAGGAAAAACAGTAGGGATTAATAAGCCCTATGGAGCACCAGAAATTACAAAAGATGGTTATAAGGTGATGAAGGGTATCAAGCCTGAAAAACCATTAAACGCTGCGATAGCAAGCATCTTTGCACAAAGTTGTTCTCAATGTAACGACAAAGTTGGTGATGGTACAACAACGTGCTCAATACTAACTAGCAACATGATAATGGAAGCTTCAAAATCAATTGCTGCTGGAAACGATCGTGTTGGTATTAAAAACGGAATACAGAAGGCAAAAGATGTAATATTAAAGGAAATTGCGTCAATGTCTCGTACAATTTCTCTAGAGAAAATAGACGAAGTGGCACAAGTTGCAATAATCTCTGCAAATGGTGATAAGGATATAGGTAACAGTATCGCTGATTCCGTGAAAAAAGTTGGAAAAGAGGGTGTAATAACTGTTGAAGAGAGTAAAGGTTCAAAAGAGTTAGAAGTTGAGCTGACTACTGGCATGCAATTTGATCGCGGTTATCTCTCTCCGTATTTTATTACAAATAATGAAAAAATGATCGTGGAGCTTGATAATCCTTATCTATTAATTACAGAGAAAAAATTAAATATTATTCAACCTTTACTTCCTATTCTTGAAGCTATTGTTAAATCTGGTAAACCTTTGGTTATTATTGCAGAGGATATCGAAGGTGAAGCATTAAGCACTTTAGTTATCAATAAATTGCGTGGTGGTTTAAAAGTTGCTGCAGTAAAAGCTCCAGGTTTTGGTGACAGAAGAAAGGAGATGCTCGAAGACATAGCAACTTTAACTGGTGCTAAGTACGTCATAAAAGATGAACTTGGAATCAAGATGGAAGATCTCACGCTTGATGATCTTGGTACGGCTAAAAATGTTAAAATTACTAAAGATAATACCACAGTTGTCAGCGAAAATAGCGATTCTGACAGTGTGAAAGCTAGAATCGAGCAGATTAAATCTCAAATTGAAACTTCAACTTCTGATTATGATAAAGAAAAGCTAAGAGAACGTTTAGCGAAATTATCAGGTGGCGTTGCTGTGCTCAAAGTTGGTGGAGCAACTGAAGTGGAAGTTAAAGAACGTAGAGATAGAGTCGAAGATGCGCTGCATGCAACAAGAGCTGCAATTGAAGAAGGTATAGTTCCAGGTGGTGGGGTTGCGCTTCTTTATGCTTCATCTATTCTCGACAAATTAAAAGGTGCAAGTGACGAGGAACAAATAGGCATAAACATTATCAAGAAAGTTCTCAGTGCTCCAATTAGAAGGTTAGTCAAAAATGCTGGTCTTGAATCTGCTGTTATAATTGACTATTTGATTAAGCAGAATGATAAAGAGCTTATATACAACGTTGAGGCTATGAATTATGCTAATGCGTTTACAGCTGGTGTGATTGATCCAGCAAAAGTGGTGCGTATTGCTTTTGAAACAGCGGTATCTGTTGCGAGTGTGCTGATAACTACTGAATCTATGATAGTTGATGTACCAAGCAAAGAAAATGCTTCATCTCCTATGGGTGCAGGAGAAATGAGTGGCATGGGTGGATTCTAAGTAGAATGAAACCGTGGAGCAATTGCTCCACGGTAGTTCCAAAAAATCTCACATTTTACTATTCGTTAAAGGTAATACGTTTGGTGCAGAAATGCACTACTGTTTGCATCCGTTTCACTCCTTTATATTGTGGTTGTCTAATAACAAAAAGGCAGCATAAGAAAACTATAACCCCTAGTATATTTATACTATAGCTGACCCAAGCAACACGTCATACCGCGATTCATTCCACAACTGTACGAACATTACAATATGGCACATAGTAAACGATGTCATGAAAGTAGCTGACACTGGAATGACACCCTTTTGGATGGAAACCAGTGTCACGCACTGGCATGACACCCATTTGTTCCTATAGTTGTCTTTTCTCGTCTACCTTATTTTGCCACTCTGCTGAACAGATACAATTTACAACCACCCCCTACCCTTTTTAGTTGTTCAGCAAATATAGAGAGGCTAAAGGGAGTGGCATTACTTAAATAATTAGATGAAAAATTAGGTGGATCATTCTGAAATTCTTGCATTTTTGTCTATAATTTTGTTAAATAATTTCCCTTTTGGTCATATCGAACCAAATTTTTTTTTCATACCACTTTAATTGCTGACAATAGCCTTATTAGTTTTTGTCATAATGTGATCAAACACTCCCAATAACCTCTTTAATAGGTTTGGAGTTAGCGAAGAGATAAGATCAACAGATACGTTATTGTTTTTGTCATCACCACTTGCTTTATAGTCTATTGAAACGATTCCCCTACTTTTCCCACCAGTAAGAAGTTTTCCAATTATAGGAATTTTTAACAAAGATTTATTAATTGAATATGCTGTTATTACTTGTCCTGCAACCTGGAATTTATAATTTCTAATATCGAGCTTACCACCAGTGCTAATACCTAACTCCGCCCCTTCAAGCCAAGATTCTTCAATTTCAATAGTGCCATCTTTGTATGAAAAAGGTGCATTACATTTGTAAAAGTATACACCTTCATTTTTTATGGCATTTACAATGCCAGGCAATGAAGACATCGACAATAAAGTAGTAAGTAGTGGAGCATCTTTGATGTAGAAATTGCTAATGGATAACGTACCATAATGTTCTCCACTTTCTCTCTGAGGAGAGAGATAAAAAGACAATTTGCCGTTTTTAATTGATTTACTAATGCCTAAGGAACGCAAAAGCATACCTGAATTATCCGCATATATTTCGAGCCCTATTCCACTGTATTCTGCTAGTATGTTGCTGCTATCTTCCAGAAACTGCCCTGTAAATTGACTTCCATTGCAATTACCTTTAGTACAGGTTACATTCAGCTTAGCATTTTTGATAACGATGCCTTCTTTCATAATTACATTGTCAACATTCATACTAATCTCTATATCTTTATTTAATCCATTACTGTTTTTGCCAAGCAAGCCTAAAATATCACTTAAGTTAATTTCCTCACCATAAATAGTTATGGCATTTTTCTCCTTACCTGATTCAATTTCTATACTAAAATCATTATCAGGCAATTTAAAGCTACTAGAATTTAAATATAAATTTCCATTTTCTACTCTTCCGCTGAATTTTATATCTAGGTCATTTCCTACAATGTCTAATTTATCTACTAACAATTCACCTGCTCCTTTTAACCTTGTAGAAAACAAAATTTTATTGTGATCTTCAAAGCGATTTTTCCACCCTAAGTAGCTTGAATGTGATTCAAATTCTGATAAATCTATATCACCATTAACATACCCCGTCTTATCTTGATTTATCACTGACTCTAAATTTGCACTGACATAGCCACTATCAAAATTAAATATTTGAGCAGGTAAATCTCCGGTCAAATTCCAGGCGAAACTTTCATTCCTATTGCTACTTTTCAGGTCAAATAATAGCTGTGTGTTATTCACCATACCACTACCATTTAAATCTATAAAGTCACTGCCAAAACTAAGCTTAACATCATATTTACCAAGACTTGCATTATAGACGGCCAAATTGTCAATTTCGGAATGAAAATTGGCCGAAAAATCTACTTTTTTGTCATCAGCATTTAGATTAAAAATGCGAAAATTAAATACGGATTTTGCCATTCCACTTACTTTATCCCTTTCAACCTTCACCACATCATCCAGCTTAAATTTTATAGGCTCATATAAACCATAAGCATCACTTACAGCTTGGCCATTAATGGTTAGAACTGAATTTTCCTTATTGAGAGATTTCATTGCAATATCACCACCATTAACAGTGAAATTCTGAAACTTAGCGCTATTTACAGTAATTTCAAGATCGTTATTCTTGATGATCAAATCACCCTTTAATTCCTTTACTTGCTCAAAATCTTCATCAAATTTTACGCTACCGTTTTCTATATCAGCAACAATTACAATGTCTGACAGATCGTCATCAACCAAATTGTTAATTTTGCCATTGAAACTTACAATGGTATTTAAAACATCCCCTTCGATATTATCACAATACCAGCTTTTAAATTTACTATTTACTACACTATCTGGTATATAAGTACATAAATCCTTTGCAGCAAACTTACTAATATTAATTCTAAGCAAAGCATGACTTGTACTAAAGTTCATTTTGCCTATTAAAGAGAGATACGTGTCATTTAACTTAAAATGGAAGTTTTTTACACTAATAATTCCATTACTATATGTTAAATTTATATTTACATTAGTTAAGGCCAAATTTTTGTTCAAATAATTTTCTGTATTTAATACGTATATATTTCCATCTACAATTTCATCCTTTTTATTAATTTTCACTGAGAAGCTTCCTTTGAATCCTATATTTTTGTCCAAATTGTAGCTTTTAACTAATGTAGAAAACTTGCTCAATAGTCCCAATTTTAGATCATAAAATGTCCCGTACACATTTAGCAAATTGTTGCGATTTTTTATCGTAATTGATAAATCATCCAAAAATCCCTTTCCATCTTTTGTATTCACATGAATATCTAAAACATTAAAATCTTCCCCCTTCCCTATATATAATTTATCAATAAAAAATTCATCTTCTGTGCTTTTATCAATAGCGATGTTAGTAAATTCAATTTTTGAATCCGCATTTAAGTCAAAAAAAAATTCCCTTATTGTTTTTAATAGATTTTTTGCACTGCTTTCTGTCATCTTGAAATTCTTCCCTGTCATCCCAGTATCTTTTTTTCCTGTCATCCCAGTGCTTGACACTGGGATCCAGGTTTCTTTTTTTCTAGATTCCAGCGTCACGCGCTGGAATGACACCGAAGGAAGGCGGTTATTACTTAAATAATGATTATCCAAAAGGTCTAATGAGTTTTGCGGATTAACATTAGTTTCTTCTCTCTTGATATATACATGCACATTATCAGCTGAAACCTGAGAGAGATTTGTGCTAGCTTTAAATAAGGAACTTAACTTAAAATGTACAAAAAGCTCAGGAACTTTTATAGTAAAATTAGGATTTGCTATTGCCAAATCTGTAATGACTAAATACGGATCTTTACTACCTTTCTGCCAAACAACTGAGGTATTCTCCATATTAACGCTTGAGCCAACAAATATCTTTGATATTTTATGTTTAACATAAAAATTAATATAATTAATATTGATTTCTAAAGGACTCTCACCCTTAAAAAAGACAAATAAGCAGAATACAAACAATAGAACTATGGAAAGTGATATAGTGATTTTTTTAAGCATCGATTATTGCTTTTCTTGCTAAACTATCAGCCTCCTCATTATACTTATCGCCACTGTGTGCTTTAACCCACTTCCAATCAATTTCGTGTTGTGAAGCAACGTTGTCTAGCTCTTTCCACAATTCCATATTTTTTACTGATTTTTTATTACTTGTTTTCCAGCCATTCATTTTCCACTTATTTATCCACTCTGTTATGCCATGTTTAACATAAAGACTATCCATATATAAATTAATATTACAAGAAAATTTCAATACTTTCAGCCCATTGATCACCGCTGTTAACTCCATTTTATTGTTTGTGGTATTTTCTTCTCTACCATAAATGTCTTTTCTGGAATCTTGAAATAATATGATAGCTGCCCATCCTCCCGCTCCAGGATTACCAGAACACGCCCCATCCGTATATATTGTCACTTCTTTTTTACTCATCTTTGTTTATATCGGTTAACAAAGTATATAGTTGCTTTTATGAAAGCACAATTTCTAAAGGTAGTTTAAGCTGCACCTTTAAATTTTATTATAGAAACAAAAAAAAGTGTGACAACGAGCATTACCAAAAGGAAAAGGAAAAAATAGTTTTTATGTTTCTGCCGTTCTTTCATAACTAAAATAAATCAATAGAACAAAAAATAATACTGGCAAATAGGGAAAATAGATAAGAAATTGAGTAAGAAAACATTTGTTTCTGTGAGTTGTGGTTCTTGAATCTGAGAATTGACATAGCGTACCAAATAAAGATGCAACCTGCAAAAATTGCCATGCTTAGATAAAGTAAAGCCTTTTTCAAGAATAGAGCTGGAAGCAAGCTAGTTAGCACCAGCAAGACACTATAAATTAATATATATTTTCTTGTTTTTTCCGGACCATAAACAATATTGAACATTGGAATCGATGCCTTTGCATAGTCTTCAGACTTATTTAAAGATAGGGCCCAAAAGTGTGGCGGAGTCCACATAAAAATTACTAAAAATAAAATGAAACTTTCCCAACTGACAGAATTAGTTACAGCTGCCCAGCCAATCATTGGAGGAAAAGCACCTGCTGCACCACCGATAACGATATTCTGCGGAGTACGCCTTTTTAGCCAAATTGTATATACGAAAACGTAAAATAATATGCTAACTGCAAGCAAAGCAGCAGAAATATAATTTACTGCTATTGCCATGATAAATACTGACAATATTCCAAGAGTTATACCAAATTCAAGCGCGCTTTCTGCAGAAACTCTACCTGAAGGTATAGGGCGGTTTTTTGTCCTTTCCATGAGCAGATCTATGTCTTTGTCATACCACATATTTATAGCACCTGCAGATCCTGAGCCAAGAGCAACACATATAAGAGATATTAGTGCTAGAAAAGGGTGCATACTAACTGGTGCAGTAACCATACCAGCAACTGCAGTAAATACCACAAGATACATTATCCTTGGCTTCAGCAAACGCCAAAAATCCAGTATTGTTGATTCAACATTTAGCAAAACACTTGTGTACATTCTATTTTACCACTGGTGGTTTTTCGAAAGTATGAAAAGGCGGTGGTGAAGATACCGTCCATTCCAAGGTGTCACCTCCCCAAGGATTATCTCCAGCTTTCTTGCCCCATTTAAAGAGATGTATAACTATAAACACAAAAAACATAACTGAAACAAAGGACATATACGAACCAATTGAGGATATATAATTCCAAGGGATAAACGCATCAGGATAATCAGGTATACGCCTTGGCATACCAGCTAATCCTAAGAAATGTTGAGGTAAAAAAGTGATATTGGTGCTAATAAAAGTAAGCCAAAAGTGGATTTGACCTAAGCGCTCATTATATTGTTTACCCGACATTTTACCAATCCAATAATAAAAGCCAGCAAAAGCTCCAAATAATGCAGCAAGTGACATGACATAATGGAAGTGAGCAACAACATAATAGGTGTCGTGCAGGAGCTTATCTATTCCACCATGAGAAAGAATTATTCCCGTTATGCCACCGCCAACAAACATAAAAATAAAACCTAGTGCAAATAGCATAGGGGTCTTAAACTCAATTGCTCCACCCCACATAGTTGCAATCCAGCTAAAGACTTTTACACCAGTTATAACACCGATAAAAATTGTGGTAGTGCTAAAAAATGCAGCAGCGTCAGCACTAAGCCCAACAGTGAACATATGATGAGCCCAAACCATAAAGCCAAATACTGCTATACCTATCATTGCATAAACCATCCCTATGTAACCAAATACAGGTCTGTGAGAAAAAGTTGATACAACCTGACTTATGATGCCAAATGCAGGAAAAATAATTACGTAAACTTCTGGATGACCAAAAAACCAAAATAGATGTTGAAATAACACAGGATCGCCACCACCGGCAGGATCAAAAAAGGAAGTGCCAATATTGCGATCAGTAAGAAGCATAGTTATAGCACCGGCAAGCACTGGTAAAGCAACAATCAACATAAATGCTGTTAGCAAGACAGACCAAACAAACAGTGGCATCTTAGTTAATGACATGCCTTTTGCGCGCATGTTAAATATAGTAACTATAAAGTTGATCGCCCCAACAATTGACGACATACCAGCAACATGAAGTGCAAGTATAGCAAGGTCAACTCCTGCACTTGGATGGGACATTACCTGTGATAAAGGTGGATATAAAGTCCAACCTGTACCTGGACCTTCACCAATAAACACTGAGAGAATGAGCAAAATAAAAGATGACACTAATAACCAAAAACTTAAATTATTCATACGAGGAAATGCCATATCTGGTGCGCCAATCATGAGAGGTACAAACCAATTACCAAATCCTCCCATTAAGGCTGGCATTATCATAAAAAACACCATTATCAACGCATGCCCTGTAACCATTACGTTATATAATTGATAATTATTGTTAAGTATATTAATGTGCATTAGCTGAGTGCGAATAATCACCGATAATAATCCACCAATAATTCCAGCTAATATGGAAAAAATAATGTACAGTGTCCCTATGTCTTTATGATTAGTGGAAAACAACCAACGCTTTATGCCCTTTGGTACGTCACTCATATCTATACTCCAAATTTAACTCACTAATTTTCTATTTTCAATCCACTTATTAAAATCTTCTTTGCTTACTGCTTCAACAACAATTGGCATAAATCCATGGCCTTGACCACACAATTCGTAGCACTGCCCGTAATAAACACCAGGCTTTTTGATATTAAACCACGCCTCATTCAGCCTACCTGGTATCGCATCAATTTTTACACCAAAAGCCGGTACTCCCCAGCTGTGTATCACATCTCCTGCTGTAACTTGTAAACGAACGTTAGCATTAACGGGTAAAATGATGTTGTTATCAACAGAGAATAGCTTTAAATCTCCTTCGATAAAGTCTTCTTTTCCCTTAATATAACTATCAAATGACACACCTTGATATTCTGGATATTGGTAGCTCCAATACCATTGATGGCCAATAACTTTTAGTGTTATGTCAGCTTTCGGTATTTCTTCCTGTAGCTTCAGTAATTTAGCGTTTTCAAAGGCTAATATTCCAACAATGATAGTTGGTATAACAAACCAAATAATTTCTAAAGGAACACTATGGGTAGTTTTACTTATGTTTGTTACTTTGCTTTTACGAAAGCGAAACGCTATATAAGCAAGCAGCGCCCACACAAAAAGCATTATTGTAACCATCACAAGCATCACAAACGAATGTGACCTAACTACAGCCTCCATTACTTCAGTTGCAGGAACAGGAAATCCAAATTGCCAGGAAGTAGGAGCAGAGGCAACAGATATATTTGAGTAAAATATTATCAATAGTGCAAATAACTTCACCATATCTTTTGTTTGTTTGCTATAAAACTAAGTGATATACTGTATAATAGTATATATAAACTTACTATGCAAATAGAGATTAGTGATGGTTAATAATTTTTTAGCATTCAACAAGTATAATAGTACAATACTAATTTGAGGAAAAAAGCATTTACATAAATCTATTGTAAGTAAAAATATTATAATATTTTAAATTAAGTATTTACTTTAAGTAAATTCTATAATAAGTTTAATAGCGTCTGTTACTGCTAATAACCCTCTAGCCTCACACCTAAAAGCAGTAACAGACACTATTAAAGTTTATGATTTGCAAGATCAAAATCTTGCAAGTGTCTTTATTTCATTATACATTGCAGTTTGTTAATTAACTTTTAATGCCTATGGTGGCATTTACAGCTTGGACCAAAGGTTTATGTATTATAGAAAATAATTATAAAAAAAACACACTATTTGTATACCATACAAACTTTTTTTATTCTGCATAGCTGAGTTACTAGATTCTGTAAACGAAATCTTTAGAGAAGCCAAATGGGCAAAGTTTCATGAAGGTCTTTGGCATCTCTTAGCATAGATCCCTTACTTAACCATCATACCGCGATTCTTTCGCAGTATCTCAAAGCATAGATCCCGCTAACACGTAGCGGGATGACGATTGTCGTTTAGCCATAAACATTAAGAAATTTACCAAATAAAAAAAAAGGCAAAAGAAGCCCTGGGGTTATTATCCGCTTTAAAATATTGGCGTTTTTTATGTTTTAAACGCTTGACAAGCGAAATTCAGCTGCTTTTAATTGCAACTAACCTACGCTGCAAATGTTTAAGAAATTTACTAAGCAGAAAAAAAGACAAAGAATCCCCGAGTTAGCTAGTCTTTTACTATCTCTGTCGAGTATTGGCATTTTTTGATGTCTTGTAACGCTTTATAAGCGCGTTTCGGCTTATATAGGTAAAAACCCAGAAATTTTTAAAGACATGCGATGCACGTAGTGCGAAAAATTAAACATGAGACGCCAAATACCCTAAGTTTGACTCGCGACATAATGTTGAACATTTTTTTTGCATTTCCAGAGCAAGTTCTTGAAACCTAAACATTATATGTACATCATCATGATCAATTCTAATGCATCTAACTAATGCTATGATGACCTTACCCAGAAAAAGTGGAGAGAAAGTTTGGAATGTTTTTTACAAAAAGAATGATGCATCAAATTGTTCTGGAATGCAACAGTTAATAGTGACGTTGTTTGTTATAAAAAATTTCTATATATTCAAATATAGCAGTTTTGATATGCTGTTTAGAGTGCCGAGAGGTGTCTATTGGTAACTCCCTTTTTAGAGAACTGAAGAAGCTTTCCACAACAGAATTGTCGTAACAACAACCTTTATGACTCATCTATGTTTTTTATGGATAAGAGATATTGATACCCTTGCGCAGTATATTGTGAACCTTGATCACTATGTAATAGTAGATTTTTGGCAGGTTTACGCTTGTTAACGGCCATTAATAAAGAGTTCATAACCAATTGTTTATTTATTGCACTACTCATTAACTACCATACGTGAGAATTATTGCTGCCAAATATAGCCATCCCTCCTTGGTTTTGATGTAAGTAATCCCATACTTTATTTGGTTGATCAACAATAAAGTTTTGATCTAGTATATTGGGAGCTACAGCTCTATTATCTGTTTGTTGTTTTTTAATTTTAAACTTTCTTTTCAGTATAGCCCTGATGTCATTTTTCTGCATAATACTTTGCACTGTTTTTAAGTTGCAACTTTTACCCAAAGCCTTTAATTCAGCATGAATTTTAGGAGCTCCATATCTACATTTAGAAGCTTGATATATTTTTTGAATATCTGCTAATAACTCTTTATTTGCTGATTCTCTACTGCTTATTTTCCTTGTAGTCCACTTATAGTCGCCACTAGCAGAAAACCCTACATAATTCCTGCACTTTATAGTGTTTACTATGCTCTTTTATGAAAAAATATTTTACTCTTTTTGACTGGCCAGGGCTTTTTTTAAAATGTCTCTTTCTCTTGTTACTTTTGCTAACTCTTTCTGTAAATCAAATCTCTCTTTGTCATAAGGTGCTACATCTGGAAATGCATTTGCCGCTGACTTTTTTCGTTATATTTCTTCATCCATTTTCCTAATACACTATCCCTTATTCCTAGATCTCTTGCTACTTTTGCAACTGGTTGACCTACCTTTCTTTGTTCATTTGCCAGCTTAACAGCTTCCAATTTGAATTCTGCCGTATATTCTCTTGCCATTTCTAATCCTCCAAAATTTTATTTTACCCAAAAAAACTCTTTTCTTTCTCTCCACTTTTTCTGGGTAAGGTCACTATTTCTTTTTTACGATCTTTACTTTTATTCTTATTGTTCATATAATATACCCTTCACTAATAATAAATTATTTTTAAATGTTTACTGTTATTTTCTTAGCAGTATTGGCATAAAGCCATAGCTTTTGGGTGAAGTCAAATCAAATTTTCAATTTTTTTTTGTTTATTTTTTTATGAAAAGGTAGAAGATATTAATAGCTGCTAATTTCTTTAAACGATGTTGTCGTAGATTCGTATTTTTATACACCAAAAAGGGTATCTTTGATGTCTCCTACAGCTACAAACTCATAGCATCCATTTACCGGCCTTTTAAGGCGCTTTATAGAAGGGTTGATAAAAGATGTACAAAAGGACGTCTAAGGTGCGTAGTAGCATTCTAAAGCCATCTATGGGAGACATTTTTTTCATCAACGCATTCAAAACTTAAAAAAATAAAAAACTTGAACATTTCTTCAGAATTGTGTATAATTATTAATGCTTTTTAGGTTGATTTCTTATGACTTTTTCTAAGTTTCTTGATCCCAAAAATGATGTATCGTTTGTGCGACGTGAAAAGTCGCTTATTAAATTGTTTAGCAGGTCACCCTGACTAAACCGAGTGTTTTGCCGCTCGTACCCTACTAGACTGTACAAAAGCAGTAATGCTTTGTGCAAAGCGTTTAGGACAATGAACCCGCCTGAAAAGGAGAAGTTCGGTCTGCGAAGAAAGAACAATGCTATAAGTGTCGAGTTGGCACGGGGGCTAGGGTTAATGGTATGGATAGCGCAAGCAAATGATCCTAAGCATCGTTACGTCGAACAAGCCAAAGACACTGATAGGCTTGAACCAAAAGGTAAGTAGACTGGTTATCAAACTGAACGCATTTGATACGCAAACATCAAGGTCACCGGTGTAGAGATCAATCCTAACCCGTTGTTGTTTAATAGGTGGAACACGGAAACCCCATATATCTCTGGGTACCAATATTGGATATTCAGTAAGGTCGATCGTGAGAAAGGCTTATGGGTATGTGGGATTGGGAGTGTGGAAAAAGTGAACGCTCATCTGTAATGGATGTGATACAGGTTTAACGTTACCTGGCTCGAAAGAGAACTGACGTCCACAATGGTCATCTTGGACAAGATTGTTTGTAAAACTTTTAAAGAGAGGAAAGCAGATGGTTACAGGTAAAATTGTAAGTGCACCTTTCGGTACTGCCGAGCACTGGAACCAAATTAATTGGTCTCAATGTAAGAAAAAAACCAGGAAGCTACAAGCTCGTATTGTTCAGGCAACAAAAGATGGGAGATGGAATAAAGTGAAAACTTTACAACATCTTCTCACACGTAGTTTTAGTGCTAAAGCATTAGCAGTGAAACGCGTAACTTCGAACAAAGGAAAATACACGGCTGGTGTTGATAATCAGTTGTGGCAAAGTCCTTCAGCTAAATCTCAAGGAATTGCTAGCCTAAAGCGACGTGGATATCGCTCTCAACCTATGAGACGCATTTATCTAATCAAGCCTGAGGGCGGCAAGCGGCCGATTAGTATTCCAACTATAAAAGATCGTGCGATACAAGCCTTATACCTTATGGGCTTGGACCCTGTTGCAGAAACAATAGGAGACACTCACTCATATGGATTCAGGGTGCATCGTTCAGCAGCAGATGCAGTAAGTCAAATTTTCATAACATTGGCAAGACGTGATGCTCCGCAATGGATTTTAGAGGGGGATATTAAGAAGTGTTTCGATGAAATAGACCACCACTGGTTGAAAAACTCAATTCCAATGGAAAAGAGTATCCTAAATAAATGGTTAAGGTCTGGATTCGTAGAAAGACGAATGCTACATCCCACAATAGCAGGAACTCCACAAGGTGGAATTATATCTCCTGTACTTGCTAATTTAACTCTCGACGGTCTTGATGATGTTTTCAATAAACATTTCGGAAAAAAGGGAACCAAAAAACGCAAGAAATATGGTGTACACATGATCCGCTATGCGGATGATTTTATAGTAACTGGAAAATCGAAAGAAATTCTAGAGACTAAAGTCAAACGGCTTGTAGAGGATTTCCTGAGCCAAAGAGGGCTATCTTTATCGGCAGGAAAGACAAAGATCACACACATAGAACAGGGATTCGATTTTCTCGGTCAGACAGTACGCAAGTACAAAACAAAACTAATCATCAAACCTTCAGAAAAAAGTGTAAACAGACTTCTGAAGCGCATCCGGTACCTAATTCGCAAGAAGAACGCAGAAACCCAAGAAAAAGTAATTGATATGCTTACACCTCAAATTCGAGGATGGGCCAATTACCATCGAGGAATATGTGCGAGAAAAGCTTACGAAAAAGTGGACCATGAGATCTTCAAAGCCTTATGGCACTGGTCAAAACGCAGACATCCTAATAAAGGATTACGTTGGATTAAAGGTAAATACTTTAAAGTCAAGGAGTCTCGAAAATGGTGTTTTGCAGTACTGGCTAAGAATAAAAACATAATTGAATGGAAAGAACTCTTCCAAGCGACAAGTGTACCAATTCGCCGCCATAAGAAAATTAGAGCAGTAGCTAACCCCTATGATAAAGAGTGGTATGCTTACTTTAAAGAACGTCAATCAAAAAAACTCTTCTCTTTGCAAAAATGGTAAGGTATGATTAATGTTAGTTCTAAGAAGGAATTTGATATGTCCAAATATTCGATAAAAACTGTTGCCGGTTCTAAAGAAAAGGACTTAAGGTGGCTCGAGCCGTATGAAGGGAAACTTTCACGTACGGTTCCTAGAGGAGGGTTCGATGGGTAAATATCCTAGTCCATTGAACTCTTACTCTTTCAAGCGTATCTTCGGTACTGAAAAAAATAAAGATATCCTTATTCACTTCCTCAATGATATTCTTGGCTTTACTGGTAAAAATGAAATAAAGGATATAGAGTTTTTAAGTACTATTCAAGACCCTGATATCGCCGCTAAAAAGCAAAGTATTGTTGATGTTCTCTGTAGAGATTCTACAGGTGCTCAATACATTTGCGAGATGCAGGTCGCTAAAACAAAAGGATTTGAAAAACGTGCCCAATACTATGCTGCTAAAGCTTACTCAAGGCAAGCTGATAAAGGTGACCAGTATCATAACCTTAAGGAAATTATCTTCATTGCTATAGCAGATTGTGTACTGTTTCCTAATAAATCTGAGTACAAATCAAAGCATACTATTCGAGATGAAGACACTAATGAGCATGATCTAAAAGATTTCTATTTTATATTTATTGAGTTGCCTAAATTTCCAAAGAATAAGGAAGATCAGTTGGAAAATATAGTTGAAAAATGGGTTTATTTTTTTCGATATGCAGACGAAACTAGTGAAGAAGAGCTGGAAAAAATAATAGGTAGTGATGTAATAATTAAAAAGGCCTATGAAGAGCTAAATAGATTTAACTGGTCAGAAAAAGAATTTATTGCCTATGAACAGGAAATAAAACGTATTCTTGATGAACAGGCTGTCCTCGCTCAAAAACTTGATGATGCTAGAGAGGAAGGTAAAGAAGGAAGGTAGAGAGGAAGGCATCCTAATTGGACATGAAAAAGGCAGAGAGGAAGGTATTCAAATTGGCGAAGAAAAGGGCGAAAAACAGGCTAAAATAGCAGTGGCTAAAAATTCACTTAAGGCCGGTGTCTCTATTGATGTTATCGCTGAAATTACCGGCCTTTCGATAGATGAAATTCAAAAGTTAAGGAATTAAATTTCATGTAATTGAAGCCTGAGCTTGAGCCAAATTGTGAGGAGTAGAAACATCATTAAAACTACTCTTAGGCTGAGGGTTTTCTTGTTGTTCTTTTAAGAGCCGCAATATCTTCCCACCAGCTTTAATAGCAATCTCAATAGTCGTATTTTCATCTTTACCATCTGGAGAGTAATTCAAACTTGGTTTAAAACCATACTCAGTTTTTGATTCCAGTAATTCTTCTATCTCTTTGAGTAATGCATCTACCTTATTTTCATCTTTTTCTTCTGCCGATTTTTTTACCTTCTGAAACAGATTAGCATCTTGAGCAAATTTTTGACGAATTTTTTCTTTATTTTTTCCATTTTCAAGAGATCCAATTTGTATATAACCAACATTAATATTTGGATCAGCAAGCAGAAGGTCAACTATCTTAGAATAGCCAAATTCTAGCGCTAACGCCAAAGAGGTAAAACCTTCCTCAGTCTTAGCATTAACATTAGCATCCTTATCAAGAAGAAGTCCAGCTATATCCTTATTACCACCTTCTGCTGCAAAATGTAATGGTGTTTTACCTTTACTAGTAGCATTAACAATTGCCCCTTTATTTATGCAAGATCGAATTTTTTCTACTTGATTTTCCTTTATATGATCAAATAATTGTTTTGTTAAGTTTAAAATATTTTCAACAATAGGGTGGTTTTTCGCTAATTCTAGTGGTATCTTACCATCGTTATCCTTGGAATTAATATCAGCACCTTTATTCAATAAAGCCTTAACAACCTCCTCGTGACCATGGTATGCTGCCACATGTAAAGGAGTAACACTACCACTCGCAGTAACATTAACATTAGCTTCTCTCTTCAGAAGAAGGTCAACTACATCCTTATGACCATTTTTTGCTGCTAGATGTAAAGGAGTAATACCTTTCTTACTCATATCATTAACATCAGCTCCACACTGCAGAAAAGAGTCAACTATATTCTTAAGACCATTTTCTGCTGCCACATGTAAAAAAGTAAAGCCTTCTTCATCCCTAGCATCAACCCCAATTCCAGGCAGCAGAAGAAGGTCAACTACATCAAATTTTTGCCCAATCTTTCTTCGATTTTTAGCAGACTGTTTAAATATATGACCATAGGTCTGCAGTAATTTTTCAAATCTACCTGTAATATCTATAGCTTCATCCCTAAGCTTTTCAAATTCAGAATAGCTCAACTGCTCCTGAGAAAGATTTTCGACTTTCTTTCTACAATCTTCTAGCTTATGGACCAATTTATTAAAATGGATCTTTAAAGGTGCTCTCTCTGATAAACATTCTTGCGATCGTGCAACTAAATCAACCCTCTCTTTACTTGGAAAAAGGGATAAAAGACTCGCTTTCACTTCCTCTTGTTTAATTTTTTGCTCTTCTTGATTTATGTACTTCTTCAACTTCGCTACATTATTTTCCAACGCTTGGCAAATTTCATCAAGTCTTGAATCTAATTCCTCCTCTGAATAATCATCTACAAGTTCTTTTAATTGTTTCATTATGTTTTCCTCTATACTTCGTATAGGATTTTTGAATTTTTCCTGTAATAGTTGCAATCGATATTTTTTGTCTCTGCTCACTTGTTTTTTATCGGGCAACTCTAGAATATTTACAAATACCCCTTCTACAAGATTTTTTGCACCGTCCCTAATCTTTTTACATTGCATTAAACGCCGCTTCCCTGCAACAATAGCTGTTAATTCGTTTGTGATTTCTTCCTCAGGTAAACTTCTACCATTTTTATTATTAAACGCTGTATGTCTCTCTTTAACTTTGGGCTCAAATACACTCATAATCGCCATAGCGAATAGTTCCAGAACACAATATTCAACATAAATACCCTTAATCACATCATCTTTAAAACTCATAAATTCTCCTGGCTTCATGGATTTCATCAAATTATCAACCGCTTCGTCCTTTAATCCTCTGATTGTTTTGTCAAATGCTTTTCCCTCTTTTTTCAATTTCGTAACGCGCTCTTTCCCTTCTAACCGCAGAGGAGTCTGCTCTTTTAGATCCTTTGCATTAACATCTTCATCTATTAATTTCTTTGCTGTCTCCGTATGACCATCTTTAATAGCAGCTATCAACTCTTTTTCCACTTCTAACTGTTTCTTCACTTTTCTTCTTATACCCTCAACACTACGAGCATTGTCTGAAGGAGACTGTACTACAGTATTTGCCACGGCTCCTACACGGTGTCCTTTAGCTTCTAATGCATCCATGATCTCTTGAGCATATTCTTTTTCTCCTTTTTCTAGCAGTTTTATTACCTTACCTTTAGCTTGCTCCATGTTTCCGTTATCTATTAACATTAGTGCCCTAGCTTTCCATTTTTTAGGGTCAAATTTTTCCTTCTTGATATCCTTAGTATCTACTTTATTAACTTCTTTTCCTAGTGCTACTACTTTTAATAAATTACACTGTTTTTCACCCTCTATAATATAGGCATTACTAACAGTACGAGTAACTGCAACATATAGAGCATGTATATAAAATTTATACTTCTCAAAAGATCTATCTTTCTTATCCTTAGGTCTTGAAGTGTTAACATCCTTTTTATCATATGAATCACGAATTTTTTTAATAGTATCTTCAACCTTCTCCTCCTTATCTTCGTTTTGACGTGCTATATCCCACATATCACTGTAGGCTTTATGAGATGTAAACTTGTAAAGAATTACATTATCAAACTCCAAGCCCTTGGCTTCATGTATATTAAACACAAATGAAGGATCAAAACACTTACAAGCATCTTCTTTACTCTCATCATCCAGGACTAAAACAGCCCAATTTGTAGACTCAGATATTTTTTCTGCTATTTCTTGTTCATCACCCTTAGCAATAAAGCCGACATTACCTGGGTTTTCAGTATCACTCTCCATAAAAAAAGCTTTTTTTTCATCTTCTGTCATTTGATCTTCTGAAGCAAAATAATGATTCTTAAAGTGTAGTATACGGTTGGCTAATTCAATAACTTGCTTACTACTACGATAGTTCTTTTCAAGAATACAAACCTTTGGTTCCTTGTTATATTCATTCTGATAGAGAAAAGACTTTAACTTAGACAGAGAGAAAAAACTTGGATGTATCACTTGATTAACATCACCACATAATAAAAAATTACTCTTACTTTCATCTTTTAAGCTCTTCAATATCAGCTTTAATGTGCTTTCAGTCAAATCCTGCACTTCATCTACAACAACCACATCATAAACTTTATTAGACCGTATTTCTTCTTCAGTACACCTATGAGCGATAAGGTTAGGATCATAATATTCTCGATCTTCTTCTATAAACTTCCTATATTTTTCAAAAAAACCATAAATACGGCTCCTTTTGTCCCTAGGAAATATAGATTGTCTATCTCCTAGCTGTTCATATTTTTCTTTCTTTCCCAAGCATTTTCCAGCTATCACAGCTATAAATTCTTCAAATATTTTCTCTCCGTCTTTTGCATACTCCTTAAATTCTTTTTTCTTACATTTTTCGTTGAACCATGAAAAAAATGCATTTCTATTGATCGGCTTCTTTCCTTCTACATCTTCCTTTGTTACCCTTTCTATAAACTCATGAACAGATAAGAACTCAATTCGCTGTGAAACACCAGTCCTTAGTTTATTGGCAGCTCCATCATAGTATTCATATTCATATAATTCTTTTGATTTTTTTATAAGACTTTCAGACTGGGTAATATACAGAATTTTTCCTTCCTTGAATTCCTCTTCTATCTTCCTAAGCTTTTCCAAAGCCACCGATGTCTTTCCACTACCAGCAGATCCACTAACGATTAAAGGTAAACCTTCAGCATTTTCAACTATGTCTTCTTGCTTTGCACTAAAAGTGATAAATTTATCTAACCAACGAACTTGTGGAGCATCTCTAATCTTCACTTCACCCGTACTATCAGAAACTTCTTTATTGTTTTGATCTATTATTTTTATGTTTTTTATTTTTTCTTTATTTGTTAAGAATTTTGACTTGTCGTATTTATGGTTCAGAATTACTTCTAAAATAACAAAAGCATCTTCATTATTATACTTTATGCTCGTAAATAATAATCTGTCACTATCACTTAATTTAGCCCGAAAATATTTAACACCTCCATCACCACTTATTAACTTTATATCTCCCAGACTTGTATGCTCATTCTCCTTTAAATCTTTAATTATTGCATCGAATTTTTTCCTTAAAGGACTTCCACCATTATCTAAATCAAGTTCATCAAACTCATCACAATAGAATACAGGATACATACCTCATCACCTCAATTTATATCTATAAAAGTTAACCTAAGATATTACAAAACGTTGATTAAACTGCCAAGTAACCTCTAGTATACAATAATCCCCCTATTTTGTCAATACTTTAGCAGACCTTACTCAGCAAAAGTGATGGAGAAGTTAGAATATTTTCTACAAAAAGGACAATACTAACAAAAGAACTTTATTCTATTTAAAATATATAATGATCATAAATTTTTCTGTTATTTCTAAATAAATTACTATTAATTTAACAAAATATACTACTAAAAACTTAAGTAATGCAACCACTTTCAGCAACTTAAAATAACAAACGTGAGAAGTGTTCGTTTTGGAATCGGCCGGTCACCACTTGTTCTGTGCGAACTTTTCTATATAATAATTCTACTATACCGTAAAACCAGCTATATTAGCCTATTTTGCCACATTTATATACGAACTAATTCGCTTAGCTTTGTTGTAATAATTTTACGTTTTTGTTTTTGAAACACCCCTTTTACGTAAAAAACTCTCACAAATATACGTACTTTTTTTGTGTTTTGTGAAGAAAGTAAATAATTGAATTGCTGTTAACGCTAGTTACTGTAATATTCCTCCCAGAAACGCTCCTGAACAAATATTGCTTGTACCGTTGAAGACGAAAAGATTTATGGTTAATCTTATTAAATTGATAACTTATTTGACTAAATAATTGCATAGTGGTATACTAAGTTAATTAAACTTGTAGTAAGTAAGAAATATGCCAGGTGTTATTGATAATCAAAATTCTATTAGCGATGATTTTGTAAATATTAGCAATACTTCAATAAAAGAGGTCTTAATTGAAAAGCTCGGACCAATTAAGAGTGAATTAGAAGCTCGAGATGAACATGATCTCGACGCGCTTTTGAATCAAGACACTTCTAGTTTAATTAAAATATGGAAGAATATAGAGCGTTCTGAGAATAGTGAGTTAAATGATGCTTCTGACCTTGCCGATCTGATAACAGGACAAATTGCAGAATTTGATAAAGAAAAATTACTAGAAATGTGTACTCTCAGTAAAATTGCCTATGGTGATGGGGACAGGAAATTAAAGAAAGATGAATATGAAACTAAAAGGCAGTTTGAAGAAGCAGGTTATCAAATAATAAAATTTTATGACAATGAACTCATTCAAGATAAATATTGCTCGGATAGTGATTATAAATTAGAACAACATAATGTCGGCTATGCTTTGACGGGTAGCAATTCATACAATCGAGATGTTGGTTATGTTTTTATTAAAGACAAGGAAGTAACTATAGCTTATCATGGTACTCGCGATTTGAATGATTTGAAGGAAGATCTTCGTGCATCTTTGACTAAGTTATCATTTTTATCTGGAGATAATTATATCCACTCTGGTTTCTACTCTTTATTCAAACGCTCTTGGCCCAGCGTACACAAGATATTACAAGGGCATGCTAATGATAAAGGATTAGAAGGAATCAAAAGTTTAAAAATTAATGTTACAGGTCATAGCATGAGAGGTGCTCTTGCTACTATAGCTGCTTTATGTCTTGATAAAACAGAAGAAGCCAAAGACATTAATGTTGCAACTTTTGGCTCCCCAAGAGTTTTCTACAATGATGCTGCTGAAGTTTACAGTGAGTGTCTTGGAAAGAAGACTATTAGAGTAGCTTGTCAATCAGACCCAGTACCATGTCTGCCACACGGTAATGCTGGTGCGCATTATAAACATGTAGGTAAACCATTAAAACTAGAAACGGATAAAGTTCTAGATTATTTAGAGCCATACTATCATAAAATTGATACCTATTATAAACTTATTCGGGAAGTAAAGCAGGAAAATTTTAAATCAGACAGCAATGCATCTAGGTATTTTTATATTTCTTACGTGCTTAGTCCATTTTACCACTTAATAAATTGTCTACTTAACTTTACATGTATAGATGGCGAGAAATTCTTTGAAGAAGTCAGGAAAGAAAATAAGGATATTAAGCTTTCTGAAATACCGATTGAATATGCCCCAAAATTAGAAGAAAAATTGAAACAAGAAGAACAAGAGTGTGATGAGCTTAATGATAAAGTAGCTCAATTGACTCAAGACAAGAGTCAACTAAAAGAAACGCTAAAGAGTACACAACAAAGCTTGAATGAAAAAACTGAGGAACTTAACAGCAAGGATCAAGAGCTGAATGATGCGAACCAAAAGCTGGAAGAGTTTAAAAATACACAAGCTCAGTTTGCGCAGGAGAAGAAAAAGCTAAATCAAGGCTTGGATGCAAAAGCTAAAGAACTTAAGAGTACAGGAGCTCAGCTTGCAGAGAAGGAGGAAAAGATTAGCAAGCTAAATAATCAAGTAACTAAATTTACTGAAGAAAGCAGTAAGCTTAAAGAGCAATATAAGAACATAAAAGTTAACCTTGAAAACAGCAAGACAGGGCTGGATAATGCAAATGAAAATATTTTAAAATTAAAAGAAGATTTGGAACAAGCAAAACAAAAGATTGATGATGCAAATCAAAAGGTTTCACAATTACAAGCTCAGTTAGAACGAGAGCAAGAGAGTGCAAAGCAAGAATTGGCTAAAATAACTAGGGAATTTGAGAGCAAAGAAGCTAACCTTGAAAACAGCAAAAAAGAGCTGGATGATAAAAATAAAGCCTTGAATGCAGAAATTCAAACATTTAAGAGCACACAAACTCAGTTGGAACAGGAGCGGGATAGTGTAAAGCAAGAATTGGTTGGCAACACTAGTGAAGTAACTCAGCTCACTGAAGAAAACAACAAACTAAAGAATGAGCTAAAGCTGAAAAAGCCCAAAAATGAAAATAACGACCTGAAGACAAAGCTGCAGGAATCTGAAACCAAAAGTAAAGAACTAGAGAGTCAAGTTAAAAATCTACATGAACAACTTGAAAGCAAAAATAGGGTGGAAAGTCAAATCCAATGTTTGCAGGAACAACTTGAAGGTAAAAATAAAGAGCTGAATAGTACAAAGAAAAATGTTTCACAACTAAAGCATGAGACATTAAGTAAACAAGCAAGTATTGATTGTCTTACTAAAAAAGAAATTCAACTTTTATCAGAAAATAGTCGGCTCGCCAAAGAAAAAGATCTCAGCCTGGGTAATGAAAACAAAAAACTCTCAGCAGTAAATGCTCAAAGTAGAAAGCAAGTAATCTATGCTTCTGTTTCTTTTTTGTTATCTGTGGCATTTGCTGTTGGTGCAAGTTTAACAATGTTTCATTTAGCAATGTGTATTTCACTTGCTGTAGCTGCATTAACTTTTCTTGCAGTAGGATGTTACTGTTCGTATGAAGCAAATACAGCGCTTAGCAATGTTGAAATTGATCAAACAAACGGTATCGATCTTGCAGATGCTAAAAAATAGTTTTTAAGGTTTTAAATTATACTCCTCCCACCACTTGTACCGTTTGAACTTTCTTGTATAATAGTTTGACTATATCGCAAAACCAGCTATATTAGCCTACTTTTGCCACATTTAGGTACGAACTAATTTGCCCAACTTCGTTGCAACAATTTTACGCTTTTATTTTCACAACGCCGCTTTTATTTAAATTATTCTCACAAATATACTTACTTTTTTGCGTTTTTGGGGAAAGTCAATAATTAAAAATTTTGTGATGCTGAAGAAAGGCATGTTTCTATTGAATTGCACAAATATGCTCCTTCTACCGATCAAGCAGAGCAACTAAAACAATCGCTCGTAATTTTCAGGAAGACATATAAAATTCTTGACTTTTGTATCAGGCATATAATGATTAAAGCGGTTTTAAACTAAGGTAAAATTATGAATTTAAGTGAGTTGCAAGAGATATTAAGAGCAATAATACAAGATGGTGTAGATGAGAGTAATGTTATTGATAGAATAGAAAATCAGCTAAAAGAACAAGATTTTGACATAATATTTTCCGATATGGATGTAAAGACTACTTTACTGCATGTAGCTGCTTCCATGGATCGCTTAAGAATAGTTGAATATCTTGTAGGTAAAAAAAATGTTGCTATTGATTTACAAGACAAGGATGATCATACTCCCCTACACAGTGCTGTTCGCAAGAATAATTTCAGTATAGTTGAATATCTTATAAAAAATCATGCTGATCCTAATGCAAAGAACAATCACGGCTTTACTCCTTTGTACTTTGCTGCCATTAAGGGTTACTTAGACATAGTTAAATATCTTGTAAAAAACGGAGCTACTCTTGATCTACGAAGCAAGAAGGGTGATACTCCTTTATATGCTGCTGCTTTAAGTGGTCACTTAGATATAGTTGAATGTCTTGTAGAAAACGGAGCTCCTCTTAATCTACAAGACCCGATTGGTAGTATCACTTTATACTGTGCTGCTTCAAATGGTCACCTAAACATAGTTAAATATTTTATAGAAAAAGCTGATGTTGAGACAAAAAACAGTTATATCTACACTGCTTTCTATTTTGCTATTTCAGAAGGTTACTTAAACATAATTGAATATCTTGTAAAAAATGGAGCTGCTCTTAATGTGCAAGACTCGATTGGTAATACCCCTTTACACCATGCTGCTTTAAAGGGTCACCTAAACATAGTTAAATATTTTATAGAAAAAGCTGATATTGAGACAAAAAACAGTTATATCTACACTGCTTTCTATTTTGCTGTTCTAGGAGGTCACTTAAACATAGTTGAATATCTTGTAAAAAACGGAGCTGCTCTTAATGTGCAAGACTCGATTGGTAATACCCCTTTACACCATGCTGCTTTAAAGGGTCACCTAAACATAGTTAAATATTTTATAGAAAAAGCTGATATTGAGACAAAAAACAGTTATATCTACACTGCTTTCTATTTTGCTGTTCTAGGAGGTCACTTAAACATAGTTGAATATCTTGTAAAAAACGGAGCTGCTCTTAATGTGCAAGACTCGATTGGTAATACCCCTTTACACCATGCTGTTTTAAACAAGCACTGATTACAATGATCTCATCTCTTCACTTCTGGATAGTGGAGCTAGATCTGATATATGTGATAAACAAGGAAAGACCCCACTAGACATAGCAATTGATAATTGTAACTACTATGCTGAAGGTTATCTTTTAACTGAGGATCACAAAAGGTTGCAGCAAGAATTAGACTGTATTCTTGGTGGTGTTGACAAAGATAACCCTTCTTCTCTAAGTAAAGGTCTTACTGTATTAGAAAAGTTTTTGAATGAACGCAAGGGTACTCAAGACTTAAAGAGAGTTTTAAGCCTTCATAACAATAAAGGGAAGTTACGAATCTTTCAATATATCAGAAATGTTTTTCATAGTGATGAAACTTGTTGTAAAGAAGCAGAAAGATTGTTGCTGGCAGCAGGAATAAAAGATTTCAAAGGGTTAGATAGTGAAAAGCATCTGCTTAAATCTAGGACTCTATGGGATAATTTAATACTAGACCAGCAGGCAAAGTTAGAAGTGTTTTTAGATGAAGTAGGTAAAGCGCAAGACATGAATCAATTAGAACAAGTTGTAAACGAAGCTATAAAGTCTGGAATAAGGTTTAATTTTCCTCATCAAGGAAAGCTATATGGAAAGATGTATGAAGATAAGTATAACTTTATGGATTGTGTGATGAAAAGAATAAAAGAGATTAGTGAATTAGAAAAGAACTCCAAGGTTGCTAGTGATATAATATGTAAATTAGTATCAAAAGGAGCGGTGTGGTATGTTGTAGATAGTATGTATGTGCTCAATACACTGGAATTAGAATTTGAAGATCATGAAACTAATATGATAAAAGCTCATGGAAGTTGTGCAAATCTTACTCTCAAGTTTATGGAAGTTGTTAGAGGTGCAACTAATGGTAAGTTAAAAGATGCAAAAATGGACAACTCTACTTTCTACTTAGAGTATTCAGAGGATAGCATAATAGATGTCGCAAAGATAACAGATGGGGCAAGGAGCTTAGGGTTAACTCAAGGAAAAATAGAATACGGAAGAGATATAGTAAAGATCGGTAAAAGTGAGGTAGAAATTATAACGGAAAGTGGCATAAGGCATTACACTAATCTTGCAGACAATAGTAATATAGTGTTAACTTTCTCTACTAGTTTAGGAGAATTAGAAGTTAATTTGTACCCTGACAAGCAAGATAAAATAATAGTAGAAGTTAGTAACAAAAAGGAAATACTGGAAAAGTTCAAAAATTGTAAAGAAGAATTAGGTGAGAATTGCTCGCTTGGTGGATATTGGGTCTACGATGCTATTAAACAGGGATATTTTGAAAGGTCTGGAAAACTTTGTCAATCTTTTGAAACAATTAGTCTATCTAAAAAAGTCTCAGAAGGAGTCAAAGCAGCGGTAAAAGGTTTAAAGTGTGGTGATATAGTGAGGGTGCGATCCGATGTCATGAAATCATGATGGTTAAATTCCATCCACCATAACATCTGGTTGAAATCATAGTTCACATTTTAGGAAATTGGCAATTTTCTAGGGTGCAAGCATGAACTAAAAGGGAGTAATATTAAACCTTATAATAAATCCTCTCGAGAAGAGTTAGATATGGTTACGAAAGAAACTTATGTTTGAATTGTCGTCATTGCAAATATGCGAAAAAAAAGGTTGATACGCATAAACCAAAAGGTACAGAGAATGGATGATTAAAATGCTCACGTTTAATCAAGATGTTTCCGATCTCTCGGCAAAAAGTAAGAACCTAAATCCAACACGAAATGGTTTCATGGAACGGAGTAACCACATGGAAGCTCTTGTTAATCTTTATAAGAGTAACAAGCAGGTAGCCAACCGCAAGTCTCTGTGTGGAGGGATTGTTTAAGAAGCTAATGCCTAGGGTAATGTCTAGGATATGCAGACGTGGACACTGTAATTTGGAAGGTAAAGTTGTAAATAGTAGTGAATATGTTATGAGCCAACAAAATGTTAGGTATGAATGGAATGAAATTCCTTGGCGCAAGCTAGAGAAATTTTCGTTTAAGCTACAAAAACGAATTTACCGAGCTTCACAATGTAATGATATCAAAAAGATGCACAATCTTCAGAGATTATTACTCAAATCAACAAGTGCAAGAACGATAGCAGTTAGAAGGGTAACTCAGGACAACAGAGGGAAAAAAACTGCAGGTATTGATGGAAAAGCTAACCTTAGTCAAAAAGAAAGATTGCAATTGGCAAACTCCTTAGATATAAGGGAGAAAGCAAAGCCATCAAGACGCATTTGGATTTCAAAACCTGGAAAGAATGAGAAACGCCCATTGGGGATACCCACTATATCGTGTCGAGCAAAACAAACACTTGTAAAAATGGCTTTAGAACCTGAGTGGGAGGCAAAATTTGAGCCAAACACTTATGGTTTTAGACCTGGTAGATCATGTCATGACGCCATTGAAGCAATATTTCAAGCGTTGAGTCGAAAGACAGCATTCATCTTAGATGCTGATATATCTGGGTGCTTTGACAATATTAACCATAATAAACTACTTGAAAAGCTCAATACCACACCAACGTTAAAGAAAATATTAAGAGGATGGTTGAAAGCAGGTGTTATGGAAAATAGAATATATAAACCAACTGAAAGTGGTACTATCCAAGGAGGAACAATTTCTCCATTGCTCGCCTGTATCGCTCTAAATGGTTTAGAAAGCTATTTAAAAGAAACAATGGCAGATCAGATAAGAAGCTATAGAAAAGAAAAACTTGGTAGATCATGTAGAGAAAAGGCAAAAAGATCACTCAGCATAATTACTTATGCCGATGACTTTGTGGTATTTCATGAAAGTAAGCAAATTGTGCTTAAGGCAGAGATTTTAATTAAGGAATGGTTAAAAACCATTGGATTAGAATTAAAGTCATCAAAGACAAAAATTTCTCATTCATTGAATCCTCTAAAGGAAAAAAAACCAGGCTTTGATTTTCTTGGATTTACAATACGACAGCATACAGTAAAACAAGGTAAGAAAACATACAAGTTACTAATAAAACCGAGCCGCAACTCTATAAAACGATATACATTAACCGCTAAGTACAAACTTAAAGAAATGTGTGGAGCACCACAAGAAGCTATTATAAAAAACCTAAATCCACTTATTAGAGGATGGTGTCAATATTATACTTCAGTGATTTCAAGGAAAGTCTTCGAGTTACTAGATAGCGTTATGTTTAGAAAACTATGGAAATGGGCAGTACGTAAACATACAAATAAAGGCAAATACTGGATAAAGAGGAAATACTTTAAAAGGTATAAGAATGATAATTGGAGGTTTATGACAAGTAATGGAAAATATCTTATCAAACATGGAGACCATGCTATTAAGCGGCATATCAAAGTGAGAGGAGCAAAATCTCCATATGATGGAGACTGGATATATTGGAGCAGTCGTAGAGTACCAGATAAGTCACTAAGAGTGATAAAATTACTGAAGATGCAACAGGGTAAATGTAATTATTGTCAGCTATATTTTAGGTCAGAGGACATAATTGAAGTGCATCATCAAGACAAAAATAGGAACAATAATACCATAGGAAATTTGTCTTTATTGCACGGGCATTGCCATGATTATTTACATAGGAGTGTGTATGACAAACACCAAGTTAGAGAGAAGCCGGATGTGGTGAAAGTCACAAGTCCGGTTTCGAAGTCGAGTGGGGAGAGGTGACTTTCCTCACTTAGATAACTCTAGTGTGTCCAAAAATACGGATTTTGTGGTTATAGGTAAAGATCCAGGGTCAAAGTATCACAAAGCTTTGGAGCTAGGTGTTAAAATTTTAAGTGAGGAGGAATTTAATAAACTAATCATGAGAGAAAAATAAACGCTATTATTTCCTATACCTTCTTCATCACTGAAAGCCTCAAATCAACAAGTAGCAATTTTCTTTTCGTTAGATTGCAGCTCAACTGCGAGAAAAATGTACATAAAAAAGAGGCTTACAGCAGATGCCCAAAACTCTACAACAATCCGTTTTGTCGAAAACTAAAATAATCGTCGCCTGTAATGATAATATGATCAAGAAATTTGATACCTACACTATGACACGCTAAAGCTAAACTCTTAGTCATGGTTTTATCAGCTTCAGATGGTTTTTCACTTCCGCCGGGATGGTTATGTGAAATTACGATTGATGTTGTATTTTTTAATAATGCTTTTTTTATTATTTCCCTTGTATAGACAGGCGCCTGCCAGCAAATACTTCTTCCCCTATCAAATGGCACCCTTGATTCAAATACATTATTGTAATATTCTCCTTGTCTGAATAGCCGATGCTCACCCTTAAGTATTCTATAAGCTTATCTAGGTTATCTAGTATCGGCCCTTTTTTTAGCCCCTCCTTGAATACTCTAGTCAAAGTTTCCTTAACACAAAAAATCATTGAAACTGTAGAGTCTGTGACACCTTCTACACTTTTCAGCTCATCTATTTCGCGACCTAAAATCCTTCCTATTCCTGTACAAGTGGTTACTAGATTTTTAGCAATAGCTCGAGCCTGAGCCCTATCATGCACTGCACTTAGAAACGTTTCAATTATTTCATGATCTAGTAAAGCATTTCCTTTGCTTGCCAATATTCTGAACTCTATTTCTTTTTTACGTTTATTTTCTTCTTTACTTTTATTCTGATTATTCATATAATATACTCTTCACTAATAATAAATTTTTTTTAAATGTTTACTGTTATTTTCTTAGCAGTATTGGCATGAAGCCATAGCTTACGGGTGAAGTCAAATCAATTTTTCATTTTTTTTTGTTTATTTTTTTATGAAAAAGTAGAAGATATTAATAGCTGTTAATTTCTTTAAACGATGTCGTTGTAGATTCGTATTTTTATACACCAAAAAGCGTATCTTTGATGTCTCCTACAGCTCCAAATTCATGACATCCATCTCCTGGGCTTATAAGCTGCTTTACAGCAGGGTTGATAAAAGATGTACAAAAGGACGTCTAAGGTGCGTAGTAGCATTCTAAAGCCATCTATGGGAGACATTTTTTTCATCAACACATTCAAAACTTAAAAAATAAACTAAAAATAAAGAAGTTGAATATTCCTTCAGAATTGTGTATAATTATTAATGCTTTTTAGGTACTCTTGCTATGGCTCTTTCTAAGTTCCTTGACGTACGAAATGATGTCGCGTTCAAAAAAATATTTGGTACTGAAAAAAATAAGGATATACTTATTCACTTCCTCAATGACATCATTGGCTTCACTGGTAAAAACCAAATAAAGGATATAGAGTTTCTAAGTACTATTCAAGACCCTGATATTGCCGCTAAAAAGCAAAGTATTGTTGACGTTCTCTGTAGAGATGAAAATGGGGTGCAAGTGATCGTCGAGATGCAGGTCGCTAAAACTAAAGGATTTGAAAAACGTGCCCAATACTATGCTGCTAAAGCTTACTCAAGACAAGCTGATAAAGGTGACCAGTATCATAACCTTAAGGAAATTATCTTTATTGCTATAGCAGATTGTGTACTGTTTCCTAATAAATCTGAGTACAAATCAAAGCATACTATTCGAGATGAAGACACTAATGAGCATGATCTAAAAGATTTCTATTTTATATTTATTGAGTTGCCTAAATTTCCAAAGAATAAGGAAGATCAGTTGGAAAATATAGTTGAAAAATGGGTTTATTTTTTTCGATATGCAGACGAAACTAGTGAAGAAGAGCTGGAAAAAATAATAGGTAGTGATGTAATAATTAAAAAGGCCTATGAAGAGCTAAATAGATTTAACTGGTCAGAAAAAGAATTTATTGCCTATGAACAAGAGATAAAGCGTATTCTTGATGAACAGGCTGTCCTCGCTCAAAAACTTGATGATGCTACTGAAAAAGGTAGAGAAGAAGGTAAAGAAGAAGGCATCCAAATCGGACATGAAAAAGGCAGAGCCGAAGGTATTCAAATTGGCGCGGAGAAGGGTGAAAAACAAGCTAAGATAACAGTTGCAAAGAATCTACTAAAAGCAGGTGTTTCTATTGATATTATAGCTCAAACTACTGGTCTTACAGTTGATGAAGTTAAAGACTTAAGCTGATTCTATCTTTTGACACCTAGATGAACATCTTTGTACTAGATGAAAACCCAGTAATTGCAGCACAAATGTTGTGTGATAAGCATATAGTAAAAATGCCATTAGAAACTGCTCAGTTATTAAGTAATGTTTTTTCAATAGCATTAAAAGCGCCAAATCCTTTTGTCAGTACCACAGATCAGAATATAGCAGTTCCATATAAACTCACTCACAGCAATCATCCTTGTTCTTTGTGGGCTAGGCAATCGAAAGGGAACTTTTGTTGGTTGATAGAGTACGGAAAAGAATTATGTAAAGAGTACACTTGGCGATACAAAAGAAAGCATAAATCAGAAGAAGTAATAGATTGGTGTGATAGTAATAAGGATTTACTCATTTTTCGATCAACTGATATGCAAGCTTTTATACAAGCACTGCCCGATCGGTATAAATGTACTAATCCTGTAAAAGCTTATAGGGAGTATTACCTACAGGAAAAGATGAGATTCGCTAAGTGGGAAAATGGAAGAGAAGCACCAGGTTGGATAGTAGGAAATCCTGCTACACATTTTTTCCACATCTTTTCTTGATAAGGACACAAGGTTTACGATATCCAAGGGCTAGCAGCAGTAATACGCACACGTGCAAGATTATTGGGTATATAATGATAGGGAATAATTTCTTCATATACAATGCGAATTGAACTAGGATTCACTTTATATAGCAGTGATATTTCACCCTTAGCTTCGTTTCTTATATTTTTCAACACATTTTCTCTATCAGTTAAAGAAACTACAGTATCCTTTGTTACCGAAACCTCTGCAAAAGCAGCTCCATAAGCATTTGCAACTTCAGCATATTCAGGAATGAACGCATATTTTGGTAAAAACGGTGATGCAAGCAACATAGCGCCACCACCTACAATGATAAAAGGAAGGTCAGCATGCGGTCCAGAAATTTTCTGATAAAGTTTTTCAAGCTTCAATACTATTTCGCTCATAATACGCTTTGCACACATAGCTTCCTGTTTAGTAAACTTAACAGAAGAAAAATTAACATGCCCTAAAGCTTGTGCCATATCAGTGAGAGTTATCTTGCTGCCTCCCCATAGTTTTGCATGTTGCTTTATTAGATATCCTGCACTTTCAGGTCCTATATTAACTTTATCATCTTTTGCTTCTATATAACTGCCACCTCCTAATGCAATAGACAAAATATCAGGCATAGCACAATTGAGTGTAATACCACCAATAGAAGAATTATAAAGCGAACGCCGCGGAAAATTGTTTAGCACTATACCTACGTCTGTTGATGTTCCTCCAATATCTGCAACTACACATTCATTTTTACAAGCAAGACGTGCTGCCCCCACAAAAGAATTAGTAGGGCCTGATGAAATAGTCAATATAGGGTACTGCAGTGCTTCTTCTAAAGTAATAATAGTACCGTTATTCTGAGTAATAAACAAAGGACATGTTAACCCGAAAATGCTTAATATATTTTGCAAATCTTTAAACCCTGCATTCATCGCTTTTATAAGAGCAGTATTAAGTATAGCTGAATTCTCTCTTTCGATATAACCAACTCCACCAATCTTATGTGATAACGTAAATGGAAAAGCTTTCCCTAAAATTTCTTTGATCTCATTTCCTACTATGTTCTCTTGTTCACAATATAGAAGAGAAAACACTCCCACTACTGCAAATCCTTCTGCTCCTTTATTGTGCAACTCGTATATGGCAGAGCGTACTTCAGAAATAGAAAGCTTAGTTATACAACTACCATCACAATCATACCCTCCATTAATAACTTTTTCTCCAATATACAATGTACTACGTGTCTGTGCGTTCCACGAGTATGCAGGTGGAAGTGAAGGTTTATGACCTGCAATGCGAATCACACCTACCTTGTATAGTTCAGATCCTTGCAAAACCGCATTAGTTGCGTGCGTGGTTCCTATAGATACAGCTAAAATTCTCTGTTTATCAAAAGGATGAAGCTCATACAATGTGGATAATACACGTAAAACCCCTTCAGAAATATTTTTCGTAGCAATCACTTTACAAGAAGTAACTATTGTACCATTATCCTTTACAAGTACAGCGTCAATATTTGTGCCACCAACGTCGATTCCTATTCTATAATCCATATCACCTCCTTTTTTCAGAAAGACCAAACACTTCAGGACCTACTATTGCCAGTCCTTCTGGTGTTGTCCATAACGTGGGAGAAGGAAATTTTAGCACTGATACACGTATTCCATATGTTAAAGCTTCAGAAGCTATTGGATATCCAGTATCTTTATCAAGAACAGCAATGATATCTGGTGTTGCAGCAACACAATCGGAACCATCATACACTGCAAGATATTCATTTTGATAAATGATGGTCAACATATTATTACAACCTTCTATAGATACATTTCCTGAAAGAAACCCTCCCTTAATTGACTGATCTATATCTCTTATAATTCCCTCTCCCAACAGCAATGCATGCTTATCGCATAACGCTTTTATAGGACATATTTTTCGTTCTCGTGCTTCCAGTATAATATTACCTAGAAAACATGCATAGGAGATACTGTTTCTACAAATAACTTGCTTTGCTTGTTGACCTGTTATAGGGTAACAGCTAACACCTATGCTTGAACCACATGCCACTGTCACCGCGCGCGCAACCCTTTCGAGGTGGTCACTGCTTTCAATATGCATAATTATAGTGTTACCTAAGCTATCTGCAAAAAACGCAGGACAACAAGAAATGCCATATAAATTAGGTGATACCATATTCAATGATGGAAATGCTCTGCCCATTAAGTCTCCGTCTATAACAGGAATCCCGACTTTACCTGCTGCAAGGAATGGTGTAAAAGCGTTACTTCCTCCTATTTCCGCTGGTATAAGTGCTGTAGGTTCTTTCTTATAATATAACGTAAATACATCGATTAATGAGTGACACTCTTTACTGGGTAATTTTTCTGCAGCTACAAGAGGTGCACCCATAAAACCAATGGGCATAATTAGAGCATCATCTTCCAACTCATCTATATCTGTAATAGCTACCTCGCCATGGAGTTCGATTTTATATTGTGTACTAAGCTTATTATAATAGGTATTACCTCCACCTCCTGAGCCTAATAATCCAGCCCCTAAAGAAAGAGCTTCTATATTATTGAGAGTTAGTTGGTTTATTTTTTTCACAATAGTTCTTATAAATAAACAGAAAAGTGCGTGTGCATAGAACAGCAAAAGATGATACAATTGCTGCATCGGTGTAAATAAAACCAGTTGTTATATCATGCACCTTAAGTAACGAAAGCAAACCATATATAATACCAAATATTGCACAAATGAGATTGGTTTTTTGTGCTGAAGACGTATATTGTATAGGTTGTAATTTATCCAGCACAAAACAGGTTACAATAACAGATCCTTGGCTTCCTATGACAATGGTAATTACATTAAGTAACTCCTCAAATTTTAGTATTATATTAGTACATGAAAGTACTGTACCAACAATCCCTATAATTGTTATGCAGAACGGTAATGAAACTTTGGGTAACAAAAAATTAACGTTTACACCAGCAGAATACAAGTTTAAGTTATTAGTAGTCCAGCATAAAAGAATTATAGACGGAATACACAATAACTTCCACAAATCATTTCCGCTGCTCAATAATACCTCTATAAAACTTGAATCTGGCACACAAAGAGCAAAATAGACTCCTGTGCCTATAACGAAAAAATAACATATGAAAAAGGTAAGTATAACGCTTACATATGCATCGAGATTTGTTCGTGCAAAACGATAGTATGTTGGGATATCGAAAATAGCACCTAAAGATGCTGCAATTATAAGCGGTACGCCTTTTAATGTCATATTAGATGTAAGTATAATATCAGGTAAGGTGTGCTTGTAAAAAAGTTGCAATATTGCGATTATCGTAACTATGATAAGAAAAGGCGTTGCAATATTTGCAAAGCTCTTTAATGCAGTGATACCTCTGCTTACAAGAAGTGTAATAGCGAAACCAATGATACAATTAGTAGCAACGAATACATATGGTAAGTCTTTCATTTTTAATAGAGGAAATTCTATAATAGTGTTCACCATAATGTTTTGTTGAATAGAAAACCAGAACACTAAACACATTATAATACCTAATCCATATAGCCATGTACCGTGAACACCAAAATAGTGTAATACTTGTTCTATGGTATTGCATGGTCTTCTTACTGACAATACAGCAAAACACAACCCCAACATTGTCAGTATAAGATTTGCTATAATTATAGAAATTAAGCTAGAAGTAACACCATATTTGGTAGTAAGCATATACCCCAACATGAAAGCAGGTACACAAAAGACTGCACCTGCTTGAATCGCGGTAAGATCTATGTATGTTTGACTAGTATACTTCAACTTATCACCTACAAAACAATCAAAGGAGATTCATTCTTAAGTTAGTTAGTCCTCTTTGAGCTTTTGAAGTCTCAGTTTCGTCAACTTTAGTACTAGGACCTGCTCCAGTATCAGCATGCAACTGGCGAAGGACTTCCTTGGCTTTTTCAGTGGCCTTATCAACCTTTATATCCTCCTCCATGTTAACTTTGGCATCAGGAGCTAAGCTCTTTTGATACTCACGTTCCCTTGAATAGTTTGATAAACATATATGATGCATAGCAAAAAGAGCATTTTCACTTCTCCGCGTTACTTTGGCTAAATTTCCAACCTTAACATGATGTGAATAGCGTGTATCTTTTATACCAAATCTCCTCGCAAAATTAACATGCATATTATTATAACCAAGGAAATCTTTATCTATTGAATGAAAGTCATCTACTAATGGATCTTGTAATTCTACTGAGCCATCTGGGCACTTCTCATATAAGCTTTCTACGTACTTTCTAAGTTTTTCCTCATCTTTAGATGGTTTATCTTCTTCAGGAAGTTTAGTGCATAGTGGTAATTGAATATGACTGCAGGATGGAGCATAAGAATATTTCTGATATCATAATCTTCTGTTAGAAATTTCTTTGACGGTACTTGTGTACCATCGGCATACTCCTTATATTCTTTAGAACATTCTCCATTAATCAAGCTAAAACAAAAAAAAGCAAGAGTTGGTTGTACTTTTTCATTTTCATCAACATCTTCCTCCTTTTTATAATAAAACGTTTTTTTATTTTCTGCTTGGAACTTGTAAAAAAGCACATCTTTACTATCTATACTAAGCTGATCATTTACTCTATTAATTCTCACTAACGAAATAATGATTGGCAGCCCTTTTTGTTCCATACAGCTGATTACTGCATAGACACTAATGTAACAAGGTAATACCTTGAGGGTAATATTATGTTTTGAATACAGTAGAACACCTTTACATGTGCCCAATATTTTCTGAACTCTTTCATTTGCAATATTTTTTATATATTCTATAGAATGTAAGTTAATTTCGCTTTTCATTTTGGCAATGAGTTCTTCCTCCTTATCTTTACCAAGAGAAACACCACCAAAATTATCTATCGATTCTTCCAAAACTGCAATACCAAGTTTATCTTTTTTTCTATATTTTAACAAACTGAGCAGAATTACAGGTAAAAATAGATCTTTTTCTTTCTTTGTTAAGTTTTTGACTTCATCACGAGAAAGCTTACCTTCTTTGCAGAACTTAGGCAACATAGAAAGAATAAATAAGGGACGAATTTGACATAGGCTATCTGATACAAGAGGATCTAGTAACTCAAAGATATCTTCACCTTTGTCACATATGAGTTCTTCGCAACAAGCCAAGATTTCATTAAGATCTTTTTTTTCTGCTTTGGGTTTCTCTGATGTATTGGATGAAACGCCGTAAATTTTTTCTCTAGAAACTGGCATATCATCCTCTATGTCCTTTTCGATGTTACTAAGAAGTGGTACAAAATGGTTGCTGTAATTCACTATATAAACAACATTATCACCTGTGCCTACTTCATCTGTAGTAATATGTAATCCATCTACCGATTTCTCATGCAATTCTATAACTTTAATTTTCACATTATATTTCTCACATATTATTTTTCCTTCAATTTCGTTTCTTCCACATACAGCATCTTCTAACTCTAGTTTTCTCATTAATGAATTAAGGCTTAAATCTTTAACATCTTTTACAGTAAATTCAATACGTGAAACATATCTTATAATGTTATCATCTTCTTTTTTTAAAGCTTTATTCAACCATGAACTGCTCTTTGATTGTTTTGCATATTGTTTACAACTTTTCCGTAAAGACTTTACGTTAAACTCTTCACTACTTGTAATCAGACCATTACTTTTTAGTTCATTCAATCCTTGAGCAACAGAATCAAAAAAGCAATCTCCTGCACCTACAGCAGCCCCTATTTTATAGTTCCCAGGAAACTCCTTTTTTAGCTTACTTAAAAGTTCCTCGAGTTCTTTTCGCTTCTCACCTTTTGCCTTTTTTATCTGACAAAAAACGGAAATAGGCTCTCTACTAACACCTGACCCTTTACCCACTGCTAACATATTAACTCACTAAACCAAGCTACCTGCTTGATAGCAGAAAAAATAAGCAAAGTAAATTATTTTTTTATGATAAATAACAATATTTTTCAATAGATATATATTTCCATATTTTTTATTATTAAATTAATAATATGGTTCTACTTTTTGCCTAATTAACAAACAAGCGTGAGAAGAGTTTTTCTTGGAATCCGTTGGTCTACCAAACGATACATACGAACTTTTCCATATAATGATTTTGTTATACGCTAAAACTAGCCATATTAGCCCATTTCATCCATATCTACATACGAACTGTTTTGCCTAAGCTTATGGAAATAATTTAAATCTTCTATTTTTATAACCTTATTTTACGCGGCTTGTTCTCACAAATGTATGACCTTTTTTGAAGAAGTAAATAATTGAATTCTTTATAACACTAACTAGCATGGTACTTTTACTAAAGTATTTTTTGAAAAAGTTAGTTGACTTATAAATAATTCTCTACTAATACTGGCATGTGTTTTTTATTCTGCTGAAGTGGCTCCGCAGGTTACTGTATAATCTTCAGCAGTTTTTCCACTCCTTTAAAGCATCATATTCCTATATATTAAATATCGCTGGTGTTCTCAATTTTGTTGATCTATAGTAAAATTGGCTAAAACTTGGAGTCATAAGCAACTTTTAACCTCTCTATATACTCCATTGTTACTCACCATAAAAACTTAACAAAAGCTTAACGACATAAGTAGTAAAAAGATTATGGTTATTGACTTAATGTTACATATCGCATATAATGTATTGTGTATCTTAGCTTAGAGGGGTAAGTATGGGTGAATCTACTGGGATGGTAAAATCTATCATCAATCTACTAAAACCAAAATCCAAACCAGAACCATCTGATTTTGAATATGAATCCATTATAGAACATCTATCATCTAAAGAGCATTTATTAAATGAGCTGATGAATGATATGTGGTACTCAGGAGATTTACCATCAGTTAGAAATCATAATGAACTACCTTCTTTAATAGATAGCAAACTTGGACTAAATGAACAAATTTGTGTTTGGTTTGCTCTGGAACACGATCTTACGCCAAGTCAAAAAAATTTAAACAAAAAGTTACTTAGTGCTCTAAAATGTTTAGCTTCTAACTGTGGTTCATTTGATAATACTGAACCTCTTGAAGAATTTTTACATGATAATAAAAACAATAAAGATTTAAAAGTAATTCTTAACCTCAAAAGAGGAGAATCTCAATCAACATTATTGCATGCGATTGCAGGAGCAAATATTGGTGGATTTCGTCGCACAGGAAATCAGGCTATAGATTCACTCTTAGAAGCAGGCGCAGATCCTAACATACAAGATAATAAAGGAAAAACACCATTATACCTTGCTGCTGCCAAAGGTCATTACAATAATGCAAACTCTCTTCTCTTGAAAGGAGCTAACCCTAATATAACAAGTAGAAAGGGAAGAACTCCACAACAAATAGCAACTAATAAGCTGTGCTATAATATAGAAGAATTATTTTTAACTGATAAACAGAAAAAGATGAATAAGGAATTGTATGACTTACTTGTGTGTGATTCAGACTGCACTAAAAATTTAAAGGAGTTTTTAAGTAAGCATAAAAGAGATTCAGACCTAAAAGTAGTGCTAAATATTCGGCAAGGAATGGGTGAATCAAAAGTGTTTTCGTATGTTGATCGTTTTGCTTGGGATAATGAAGATCTTGCTCAAGAGTTAAGAAAAATATTTCTAGAAGCAGGAGCATTAGATTATGATATAAATATTTATCGTCAGCAAAAGAAAGGACAGGTCAGTAAATTACTCGTTAATTTAACTTCAAATCAAAAGGAGAAGTTAAATAGGTTTTCTGATAAGGTATTTCAAGCTCAAAATATGGCTGAACTTGAAAAGATTGTAAACGATGCTATAAAGTCTGGTGTACGATTAAACTATTCTCTTTCACAAGATTTCTTTTCAGGTAATGAGTACACTTTTACCGATTATGTGATGAAAAAAATCAGTGAGTTGGAAAAAAATCCTAAAGTTGCTAGTAGTATAATATGTCAATTAGTATCAAAAGGGGCAGTGTTTGGTAATACAGTTGATGCTAATACACTGACATCAGAATTTAAAGAGCATAAAACTAACCTAAAAAAAGCTTATAGAGATTATGTTAGCAATTCTCATAAGTTTATTGAAATCGCAAAAAGTGCAACTAATAGCGAGCTAAAAGATGCAAGAGTAGACAACTCCGTTTTTTACTTAGAATATTCTAAAGATAGTAAAATAGACATTATAAAGATAACAGATGGGGTAAGGGGTTTAGGTCTAACCGATGGAGAGGTAAAGTGTGGAAGAAATATAGTAAAGATCGGTAGTAGTGAAGTAGAAATTATAACGGAAGATGGCATAAGGAATTACACAGATCTTACAGAAGGTAGCAGTATAGTATTAACTTTCTATACTAGTTTGGGAAATGTAGACGTTAGGCTGTATCCTGACATACAGAATAAAAGCAAAATTATAGTAGAAGTGAGTAATAGAGAAGAAATATTAGAAAAATTCAAAGGTCGCGAAGAAGAGTTAGGCAATGATTGCGAGCTTGGTAACTACTGGGTCTACGATGCTATTGAACAGGGATATTTTGAAAGGTCTGGTGGATTAATGCGTCCTGAAGTAATAAGCGAGTCTAACAACAAATGGACAGAACGTGAAGAGTTAAGAAGGACTTCTGATCCTAAGAGAGAAGTTTCTAGGTAGATTAATTTGTCATAAAGGTTAAAGATTATTATTTAAATATAAACTATTATAATTTATAAATTAAGAAAATTGTACCAATGTCTTCTAAGAATACTCTTTTATATTGTTTTTAAGCTGGCTACAAAATGAGGATATGGAACATACAATTGGCTGAGCTGCCTTTTACACTCCAGGTTTACTATTAAAATATGCAGCTAAAATTGGATACATTTTCTATCACTGTTGCATCCGATATGTTAAAATATTCATCATTTATATTGATATTTTTCGCATAATTGATTCTGTAACATTGACTTACTTTTCTATATCAATCTCAATATCTTTTGGCATGGCTCTTTGTAGCAGCTTCTTTTGCAATAACCTTTTTTAATTTTCTGGCACATACTTTTTTCGATGTTTTCATATTGTTATTTTTATAAACGTTACAACGCTGAGCCGTAAAACTTCTCCATTTGCTCACTCCATAACATCGGTATTTCTCTTAAATCAGCTAATTTCAAACCCCTTGGATGTCTCCCATTTACTATGTCTTCTTTAATCTTTGGCGCTAAATAATTCAGCCTTAAAATTTGTTGTATACATCTTGTACCTATATTAATTTTGGCACTCAGCTCCTTCACACTTCCATATTTTCCCTCTTCCAGTTGCCGTTTCCATAGGTGAGCTCTTACCACTGCTTTCAGTAACGCATTATTTGTTTTACCTTCTGGTTCTACTACTGTGCATTTGTTTCCTTTCTTTTTTATTGGTATAAATTCCACCTTATCGTCTGAATTAACTTCTATTCCATCTTCTTTTACCATTACTTTCTTTATTAACTTTTTCACTATTTCTTTCTGCTTTCCAAAACTCCATTCTTCCCCTTTTTCTCCCCGTTTTTCATATAATTGCTCTGCTTTTTTCATTACTTCTTTTTCTATTTCTCCAGCTACCATAGTTCGATTTACCGATTCACAATTTTTCCTTCCTAGATGATTGTTGCATACATAATATCGATACCTTTTATTCTCTTTTTTCGAGTACGTCAGCGTCATATTTACATCACAGCTCTTGCACTTAATTATTCCCTTTAGTAGCGCCTCTTCATATTTTGCCTTTCTATACGGCTGATTCTTTATCAATTCCTGCGCTTTTTGCCATTTTTCTTTCTCTATTATCGCCTCATGCTTTCCTTCATACTCTTTCTCATAATGCCTAATTTTCCTCATATATATTGGATTTGTTATTATTCTCCTCACCGTTGCCTTTTTAAAGGTATCTGATTTTGTTCTGTAACCTTCTCTATTTAGCTCCCTTGCCAGTCCTGCCATTGACTTCAGCTCCAAATATCTTTCAAATATATGCTTCACTGTTTTTGCTTCTTTTCCATTTATTATTAATTCTTTATCTTTTACATCATATCCAAGCGGCAAAGTTCCTCCCATCCATAACCCTTGCTCTTTTGATGTTGATATTTTATTTTTTACCCTTTCTACTATCATTTCTCTTTCTAGTTGTGCTGCTCCTGACAATACCGTTTGCATGAACTTTCCCATTGGTGTATTATTGTCAAATATCTGCGTTACTGCTATAAAATTTACTCGATGTCTTCTAAAAAATGACGTTACTTCAATGCTGTCTTTTGTTTCTCTTGATAACCTATCTAGTGTATATACTACTACACAGTCCGCTTCTCCTGCCTTTACATCTTCAAATAATTCCTTTATCGCTGGTCTTTCTAAATTTTTCCCTGAATATCCACCATCATCGTACCTTTTGGCCAATGCTACCCAGCCTTCTTTGCTCTTTATATACTTTTCACATGCTACTCGTTGCGCATCTAAACTATTAAACTTTTGTTCTAGACCGTCTTCATTTGACTTCCTAGTATATATCGCGCACCTTACCTCTTTTAGCATTTTCTCCTCTTCAGCTCCCATTTTTATCACGCATCCCGAATAATAAAGGTCCGTTGTAGCTCATTCCCATTATTTTCCCCGCCACTGCTGACAATGATGTATAAAATTCTTCTCGGTAGATTAAACCCTTATCTGTTATAGCTCTTTCGATAAAAGTCCGGATGTGATAGGATAAGGATAGATGATGATAAGGAGGTTGAATGCCAGCAGCATATAGTTATGATTTAAGAAAAAAAGCAATGGAAGCGCTAGACGAAGGAGAAAGCAGAGAAACAGTGGCAGCAAGATTTAAGATTGGACGAACTACTTTATGGGAGTGGCAGCAAAGAAGAAAAGAAACAGGAGACTTTCAATCAAAAAAACTTGGAAATGGGGGTTACAATCACAAAATTACCGACTGGGATACCTTTGCCAAATTTGCCAGAGAACACGGAGGAAAGACTCTATCGGAAATGGCTAAACTTTGGAACAACGTTAGTATCCAAACGATCTATCGAGCCCTTAAAAAAATTGGATTTACGCGCAAAAAAAGACATATGGATACAAGGAAAGAAACGAAGAAAAACGTGCTGAATTTTTGAAAATTATAGCGACAAAAGAACCTAAAAACTTAGTGTATATAGATGAGTCTGGCATTGATAACACCGAAGACTACCCCTACGGATATTGCCAGAAAGGACGGCGGTTTTATGCCTTAAAATCTGGAAAGAAAACTCAACGAATCAGTATGGTTGCAGCCTTAAGTGGAAGAAAGATAGTTGTTCCGTTAACCTTTGAAGGCCACTGTAATATGGATGTTTTTAATGGATGGTTTGAGCAATTTTTGACACCGATCTTGGAACCTGGACAGACTGTCATTCTTGACAATGCTACTTTTCATAAGTCTGATAAGATTATCGAGCTTGCTAAAGGGGTTGGTGCAGAAATTTTGTATCTGCCGCCTTATTCTCCAGATTTCAACAAAATTGAGCATCATTGGTTTGCTATAAAAAACAGAGCCAGGAAAAACATTCCTCTATTCGAATCCTTTCTTCGTGCTGTTGATTCTGCCTTCCTATGACCTGTTTGGACTATTATGAGAAATGCTATAAATGTTCAGACTCAAGTACTTGCAGTTGTAATGGCACAGAAAATCTATCTTCCAGCTTTCTCGTTCTTAAACGTACAAAACATTCTCCTCCCTCTATCATACTTCTGCATACTAGAGCTTGTAATCCATAAAAATCACTTATTCCACAGCTATCTGCTTCATCTGTCCATCTTAGCCATAATTCTTGCACCTTCTTTCGAAATTCTCCATCTCTTGCCTTTGATTGTGGTTTTATTCCTGTTCCAATCGAGTTACTTACTATTGTATCAATTATATTTGCTGCATATGGATTTTTTCTTACCATATCACGTGATCTACTACGCAAAGTTTCAAGGCTTTGAGAGAGTAAATTGTTTATACTTCCTGTTTCCCCCTGCCAATACATTACTCTTCTTCCTGAGCCTGCTGCATCCCAAGCAGAACTTTTGATTTTTGGCTTACTAAATAGTTGTTTGAAATTTTTCAGCATCATACTAACCAAAATTCTCTTAATTCTTTCAAAGTTCCGTTAAATTTATTTCTGTCACATTTTCCGATTCCTTCTACTTCATGTGGCTCTGGATTTGTTTTACCGTCAGTATATTGCCATAAAATCCAATCATTCCAGCCTTTTGGTAATGTGAGCTCTTTTCTCCAGCTTGCTATCCATAATGGACATTTTGTCAAAGTTGGCGTGGCAAAATCCTTAAGAAAATAGCTACTGCCATAAATTAGGGGTAATCTTCCTGTTATAGCATTTCTCATAATAGTCCAAACAGGTCATAGGAAGGCAGAATCAACAGCACGAAGAAAGGATTCGAATAGAGGAATGTTTTTCCTGGCTCTGTTTTTTATAGCAAACCAATGATGCTCAATTTTGTTGAAATCTGGAGAATAAGGCGGCAGATACAAAATTTCTGCACCAACCCCTTTAGCAAGCTCGATAATCTTATCAGACTTATGAAAAGTAGCATTGTCAAGAATGACAGTCTGTCCAGGTTCCAAGATCGGTGTCAAAAATTGCTCAAACCATCCATTAAAAACATCCATATTACAGTGGCCTTCAAAGGTTAACGGAACAACTATCTTTCTTCCACTTAAGGCTGCAACCATACTGATTCGTTGAGTTTTCTTTCCAGATTTTAAGGCATAAAACCGCTGTCCTTTCTGGCAATATCCGTAGGGGTAGTCTTCGGTGTTATCAATGCCAGACTCATCTATATACACTAAGTTTTTAGGTTCTTTTGTCGCTATAATTTTCAAAAATTCAGCACGTTTTTCTTCGTTTCTTTCCTTGTATCCATATGTCTTTTTTTGCGCGTAAATCCAATTTTTTTAAGGGCTCGATAGATCGTTTGGATACTAACGTTGTTCCAAAGTTTAGCCATTTCCGATAGAGTCTTTCCTCCGTGTTCTCTGGCAAATTTGGCAAAGGTATCCCAGTCGGTAATTTTGTGATTGTAACCCCCATTTCCAAGTTTTTTTGATTGAAAGTCTCCTGTTTCTTTTCTTCTTTGCTGCCACTCCCATAAAGTAGTTCGTCCAATCTTAAATCTTGCTGCCACTGTTTCTCTGCTTTCTCCTTCGTCTAGCGCTTCCATTGCTTTTTTTCTTAAATCATAACTATATGCTGCTGGCATTCAACCTCCTTATCATCATCTATCCTTATCCTATCACATCCGGACTTTTATCGAAAGAGCTATACTTCTTCAACTCTCTTTACAAATTCCTCAGCTTGCTTAACTGCAATATTTTTGCCACTTTTGTTTTCTTCAATATCCAGCGCAAGTATGGTATTTTTGCTTTCGCCTACCGTTTTTAGAAAATGATCAGCTTGATTCTTGCCGTTTCCTTCTGTGCCAAAATGATATGCTCCCCAGAGTAATCCTTCTTCTTCAGCTTTCTTTCTTCTCTTCGCATACTTTGAATCCACATATTTTAGCCCTTGTGTTGCCTTGTGAATTACTCCAACTATACCATTCTCTTTGTCTAGCTTAAAATTCACATTTTCTTGCCAATGTGACAAATCTATTATTCCATTTACTGGACTCTCTCTATTCTCCCATAGTTTTATAAAAGTTTTTAATTGCTCTAAAAATTCAGAATATTCCTCTTTTACAACTTTTCTCAGAAAATTTTCCCTCATATAACTCCTTTATTTGTTGCAAAAATAATCTTTCGTTTAGGCTTCATTCCAGCAATCTTTAGTTCACCTTTGATGCGTTGTCTGAGGCTGAGCAAATCATTTATATCTACTTCTGCATATCTCACCACATGGTCACCATATGCAATTGATACCACTCGCTCTCCGTTTTGCAGCTTCTTTATCGCTTCTTCAATTTGAACTAAATACTCTTCGTTATACATTTACTACTTGCTGATCCACTTACTTTTCACTATTTTCTTTGATTTTTTACTTTCTGGTTTTTCACTTAAACTATTCCATTTACTCTCTGGCCATCTGTCTACTCCCAGTGCTATCGATGCTGCTCTCGCATAAATTCGGCAATCTAATACTTCATTTCTTTCTCTTACCTTTTGCCACTCCTGTTTGGTATATCCTTTCACCACTTTGCTGACTAATTGCTCTGCCGTTAGCTGCTTAAAATATTCAGGTGCATACTCAGGAAAATGACAGTATCCTGCTGGCACTTTCTCTTCTTCTTTTAAAATATTAAGTAGCTGAAAAAGCTCTGACTTTAATATCGATACTCCTACTGGCCAGAGCTTTATTCCTCTCTTTAGCTTTTGACCACCAACTGTTATATCTACTCTACTTGGGCTGCTAAGTGGTACTAGAGCTTTATTTACACCTTTCACTGCCATTACTCTTCCAGAGCCTTGATGACCTCTTACCCAATTGTATACTTCTTGTGTCGCATACCCAGCATCAACCGCCATCATACTTATCATGTATTCAAGACCATTTTCACCGATAAAATGATGATTTAAGAGCTCAGAGAGTTTTCCCCATACTTCTCCTCTTCCAGTATCACCTTCAAATACTCGGTATTCTATTGACCAACTTTCGCGGCTTTTTCCCCATGCTACAACTTCTACTTCTAAACGATCTTTTTGGACATCTACTCCTGCAGTAAGCACCACTTCTCTCCTAGGTACTGTGCCTACGGGAAAAAATTCTCTCCTGTTAAATAATTGCTTCCAATCTGGTACTTCTCCTTTGTCTACCCAGGTTTCTCCAAGCGTAGTATTTATCCATACTTTTAGTAATTGTTCACTTTCTTTTGCATGAAGAAAATCTTCTACTGCTTGAGTCCAGCTATACCAGCCTACTGGACTATAAAGACTTGAAAGATGAAATCCTTTTTTCTCACCTTTTACTCTATTAGTAGGTCTCCATTCTCCACGCTCAAGCATCTCTGTCTTTTGATGATTTTCTATTTTGCCGCTACATTCAGTGCAGACATAATGTGCTGTTCTTGAGTCGTTGTTTTCCCATTTAATTTGTGACCATTTTAGAACTTGATAGTAATTACAATACGGACATGGTACAAAAAAGTACTGCTTATCTGTTGCTTCAAATTCTTTCTCAATTCTGCTTATTCCATGAATCGCTGGTGTTGATACTAAAAAAATCTTTCGCCGTGCAAATGTATTAGTTCGAGCAATACTGAGCAGCACTGGATCTCCTTCACCACCTGAATCTCCTGGATAGGCGTCTATTTCATCAAGAAAGAGATATTTTACTGGCATAGACCTCAGTCCTACACTGCTGTTTGCTCCAGTTATTACTACTATTCCACCTGGAAATTCCTTACTTTGTACAGTATTGCCTGAGTCTCTTGACCTTGGGTCTTTTACTTTACTCTTTAAACATGGCGTACTCTCTATTAACGGCGCAAATCTTCCTTTTGACCAACGCTTTCCCATTTCAACTGTTGGCTGCACAACTAACATTGGACCAGGAGTCTGATCTATAATATAGCCTATCCAATTGTTACCAGCTTCTGTTCCTCCAATCTGCGCTCCTTTCATGAATACTACTTTTTCTGCTGGTGAGGACGGAGAAAGTGAATCCATGATTTCTTTTAAATAAGGAGTTCTTTCTGTTCTCCATTTATAGCATTTCTCATAATAGTCCAAACAGGTCATAGGAAGGCAGAATCAACAGCACGAAGAAAGGATTCGAATAGAGGAATGTTTTTCCTGGCTCTGTTTTTTATAGCAAACCAATGATGCTCAATTTTGTTGAAATCTGGAGAATAAGGCGGCAGATACAAAATTTCTGCACCAACCCCTTTAGCAAGCTCGATAATCTTATCAGACTTATGAAAAGTAGCATTGTCAAGAATGACAGTCTGTCCAGGTTCCAAGATCGGTGTCAAAAATTGCTCAAACCATCCATTAAAAACATCCATATTACAGTGGCCTTCAAAGGTTAACGGAACAACTATCTTTCTTCCACTTAAGGCTGCAACCATACTGATTCGTTGAGTTTTCTTTCCAGATTTTAAGGCATAAAACCGCTGTCCTTTCTGGCAATATCCGTAGGGGTAGTCTTCGGTGTTATCAATGCCAGACTCATCTATATACACTAAGTTTTTAGGTTCTTTTGTCGCTATAATTTTCAAAAATTCAGCACGTTTTTCTTCGTTTCTTTCCTTGTATCCATATGTCTTTTTTTGCGCGTAAATCCAATTTTTTTAAGGGCTCGATAGATCGTTTGGATACTAACGTTGTTCCAAAGTTTAGCCATTTCCGATAGAGTCTTTCCTCCGTGTTCTCTGGCAAATTTGGCAAAGGTATCCCAGTCGGTAATTTTGTGATTGTAACCCCCATTTCCAAGTTTTTTTGATTGAAAGTCTCCTGTTTCTTTTCTTCTTTGCTGCCACTCCCATAAAGTAGTTCGTCCAATCTTAAATCTTGCTGCCACTGTTTCTCTGCTTTCTCCTTCGTCTAGCGCTTCCATTGCTTTTTTTCTTAAATCATAACTATATGCTGCTGGCATTCAACCTCCTTATCATCATCTATCCTTATCCTATCACATCCGGACTTTTATCGAAAGAGCTATACCTGGCTCTGATGCTGCAGTTGGCGCTAAAACTCGATACTCATTTGCCCACTCTGATACTTTAAGCTCTGGATCTGGTTTTAAACCTTCAGAAAAAGATGTGGCGTATATCATTGTCTGCATCTACTCATAATTGGTTCTATCTCAACATCATTAACAGTAGAACTACACTCTTCCAATTCCATAAACATCTTTTTCTGAAATTCCTTTTCTATATATCTTTTGCTCATCTCACTTATCATTAGTGCTATAATAAGCGCAAATATCCCTGTTGTTGTTGCAAAAATGATTGCACTGCTTATTGTTGTTGCTGTTAAACCTATATATGCTGCCATTGCTACTGCGCTAACTGTAATACAGATGCAGATAATATTATTATGTTTTTTCATCCTTTTATCTGCTATTTCTCTCTGTGCTATATATTTATTATGAAGGGTTGGAAAATTAATAACGGTATCTCTGCAGAGCAATGCACCATTTTTTTCAGTAAATAAAACTTTAAGTAACTCTAAATTGTTTGATTTAATTGCTAAATGTAAAACAGGTGTATAATTTGCTCCTTTTTTCAGCAATAACTTTACTACATGTAAATGCCCTTTTTCCGCAGCAAGGTAAACCGGTGATAAACCTTTATTATTTACAATATCAATATCGATTTCTTCTTTTAAGATAGACTCTACAAGCTCAATTTCTCCTCTTTGTGCAGCTAAATGTAGTAGACTATTCTTTTCAGAACCGTATTTATTACTCATCAAAGCCTTCTTTATCTCAGGTTTAGCGTAATCAAATGGTGTCTTACCATTATCATCCCTGATTAAAGGATCTATATCCTCTCGAGTTAGTAAAACCTCTATTGTTTTAAGTCTTTCAGCGTAATGTAGTGGCGTTTTATTTTCGTAGTCTTGCAAATTTACTTGAGCATTAGGCTCCTTTATTAAGCATTTGAGAATATCAAGACACAAATCTCTTTCATCGTAATTAGTATTACTTACAGCTATATGAACAGGCGACAATTTCATTGAGTTTTGTCCCATGCGTGCACTATTTACATCTGCTCCAAGTTTCAGCAGTAACTTTACTATCTCTAACTTTTTGTTATTAACTGCATAGTGCATTGGTGTCTGATTTCGTGCATCAAAGACATCTATTTCAGCATTTCCTTCTTCCACTAAAATTTTGACAATATTCTCATGTCCTATTCCTGATGCTAGATGTAATGGTGTATGATGCAGAGCATTTCGTACATTAACGTCAATACCTTTTCTGATCAAATATCTAACTGCATTAACTTCACCTATCATTGCAGCTAAATGAAGTAAGCTATCTTGTTCTGATCCGTATTTGTGATTGATTAATGCTTGTAATATTTCTGCTTTTTTACCTTCTTTGGCATAATCTAAGGAGGTTTTGCCTTCATTGTCCTCAACAAAAGGATTAATGTTCTTCTTCGTGAGTAATAAATCCACCATGCTTAACTCGTCAAACTCTATAGCGCAATGTAGTGGTGTCTTTCCATTTAATCCTCTGACATTAACATCTAATCCAGGTTGATTGATGAGACATTTTATTAACTCCAAACTTAAGTTATCAGCCATTTTATATTCAAAATCTTTTTTATATTTGAAATTTAGTATTAGATAATTCTTGTAATGAGTTTGTAATCTCTTCGGTTAGCGTCTTATGAATCTTTTCAGTGTCGCTCAGTGATGCAAGCAGTGCTGAAACTCTATTTGGAATATTAAGCAGATTATTACGGACAACTCTTGCTACGTTAAATGCATCGCGCTTTACTTCCTCTACTGCTACAAGTTCACCAATCCCAGCCTTAGCTTTCGCCTCAAGCAGTTTACCACGTTCCATCTCATTTTTTATTCGCGTTTTTAGCAACATTGTAGAAAGGTTATTTGTATTTTCGTTTTCTGGATTTTTCCTCCTAAGTGGCTGACTTGGATCTCTTATTGCTGCCACCGCTTCATTTGCTTGTTCTCTACTGATCAAACCATCCTCCAACTCAACTATTCCTTTCTTTACTAAATAACAGACATATTGCTTTGATACTCCTATCTCTCTTGCCCATTCCGTTTGTGTGATCTTTTCCACTTTTTTTGCTTCTTTTTTACAAATTTTCTTCTTGAATCTCTGAAAAGGTTTTGCCAGTACCGGCTAAAATGGCATCTCTTCCGGTATATATTTGCCAACGTTTTATAGTTACATCTACAAATTTTGAATCTAGCTCTATTGTCCTACAAATTCTTCCTGTTCTCTCGCATGCAATCAGTGTACTTCCAGAGCCGCTAAATGGATCAAGTACGATATCTCCTGATCTACTGCTATTAACTATTGCTCTTTCCATTAGCTCTACTGGCTTCATTGTTGGATGTAGTGTATTGTGCGTTGGCTTATCATAAAACCACAGATCACTTTGATTTCTACCCCCATGCCACTCACGTTTATTGCCGCTTTTCCATCCATAGAGGATTGCTTCGTATTGTCTTTGATAATCTGATCTTCCTAGCGTAAAGTGATTCTTTGCCCAAATGATAAATGTTGACCATTTCCCTCCCGCTTCCTCAAATACTTTTTGTAACGTTGAAAACTCTGATGATGATATGCAGATGTAAATTGCACCTTTCGTATATGCTAAAATATGGGAACAGATGTCGTAGAGAAAAAGTTCGTACTTTTCACCTTGATTATCGTTTAATATTTTTTTCTCTTCTCTTTCCTGACTGCTACCGTAATCAACGTTATATGGAGGATCACATACGGTAATATCTGCCATTTTATTATCTAATACCGCTTTATATGATTCAACTAAAGAGCTATCACCACAATAGATTCGATGATCACCTAAAATCCATAGATCAGCTGGTTTTGTTATTTCTACTTTTTTGTCATATTCCCTAAAACAGAAAAAGCCTTCCTCTTCCTACTCTTTCTTCCTTGGCTAATCCATAGTTAGCGTTTTTTGCACATGTGCGTTGCATTTTTTAATCTTCTTTAAAAACTTGACAATACATGACAACACTGGTATGTTAAAAATATAGTTTTTGTGAGGTATTTATGGTTAACAATAAAGAAAAACATCAAATAGCGTTTTGCGTTTCAGCCGTTACATTCTTAGCTGGGTTATCATTAATCGCAACTGCAATTGCAGTGGGTACCGTACCTGCTATAGCTGCTTGTCTAGTGATAGGAGGAATTTTGACTGTCTTGTCTGGTGTGCAAGCAGTAGAAAGCTATTTATTTTTACGAAACAGCGAGAAAACTTTGAATAAACTGATAAGTAATATACGCGATGAACCAGAAAGCAAACTTTTTATAGAAAGGATTTTGCAACCGTTCATTGAACTTTTTAGTGAGCTTAAGCAACATAATTAAAGTACACTAAGCTTTAAGCATAGAAACCACTTTATCGTAACTTGGCAATGATTCAATTTCTCCAATTGCAGCTAGAGTGGTTTTTTCATGCTGAGATAACAATTCTTCTGCTGCTTTTTTTATGTTAGCAGTGGTAACTGCACTAATTTTTTCTATTAATTCATTTTTACTGATGTACCTATTATAGTTACCGTAGTAGTGTCCCAATGTTTCAGCACGTGAGCTAACACTTTCGCGTGACATTAAAATTTGGGATTTTACTCGCTCTTTCACTCTATTTACTTCTTCTTCCTTCAGATCATCTGTAGACAACTTCTTCAACTCTGTCGTTATAGATTTTAAAAGCTTATCTAAGTTACTACTGTCTGTACCAGCAAAAATGGAAAACATTCCTGTATTAGTATAGCTGGAATTAAATGAATAAACAGAGTAAGCTAATCCCTGCTTTTCCCTTACTTCCTGGAATAAACGTGATGACATTCCGCTCCCTAATATAGAATCAAGCACTTGAAACGTGTGATATTTATCGTCATGGCGAGAAACACTAGGTAGACCAATTAGCAAGTGTACCTGATCTAATTTACGATGTTCTAAATACTCACCACCAGTACAGCTCGCATTTTGGCTTTTTTTCAGCTTTTTAGAATGAATCTTTGAGAGAAAATCTTTGGTTAATGCAACAACTTCTTCATGTTCAACATTTCCTGCAACGGCAAATAGCATATTCTCACCAAAGTAATGCTCATTTATGTAATTATCTAGATCTCCTCGAGTAAAAGATTTTACAGTATTTTGCGTGCCTAAGATTGACCTACCAAATGGTTGGTCTTTATAAGCTGCCTCAAAATATTTGTCGAAAATAATGTCACTTGGTGAATCATTAGTTTGAAAAATCTCTTGTATTACAACACCCTTCTCACGTTCCAATTCATCTTCTAGAAACGTGGAATTCATCAATATATCTATTAATATATCAATACCAGTTTTTATGTCTTTCTTGAGGACTTTTGCATAATAGGTGGTGCTTTCCCTACCGGTGCTAGCGTTGAAAACTCCACCTATGTCATCAAAAGCTTTTGCAATTTCAAAGGCAGTTCTTGTCTTCGTCCCTTTGAAAGCCATGTGTTCTAAAAAATGGGATATTCCATTTTGCTTTGCACTTTCTGCTCTACTGCCAACACCAACTCGTATGCTTAAAGCTACGGAATCAATATCACGCACCTGCTCAGTTATTATGCGCAGACCATTATCTAATTTTGTTACCCGGGGTATATTCATCTCATATATTCTTCTAAGTTCTCTTCTGCAAAATCCCAATTAATCAAATGATCAAGGAAAACTTTTATGTAGTCAATTCTACGGTTTTGACAATCTAAATAATAGGCGTGCTCCCACACATCCATAGTGAGTAGTGGCACTTGGCCATAAATTATTGGCAAATCTGCATTTGGAGTTTTGGTGATTTTGAGCTTTCCTAACCTACCTTTTTCGAGCACTAACCATACCCATCCACTGCCAAATTGGCTTACTCCATGACTCGAAAATTCTTCATAAAATTTATCAAAGCCACCGATATCGTCTTGAATTTTTTTTGCTAGAAGACTACCATCTTTAGGCTTACCACCACCATTTTTTTTCATTGAATTCCAATAAAAAGTGTGATTCCAAACTTGTGCTGCGTTATTAAATATAGGCAAGTTGCCGCTATTACCATGCACTTTTGTTATTAATTCCTCAATTTTTACATGTTGATAATCCGTATTTTCAACTAGCTCATTGAGTTTATTTAAATATCCTTTATGGTGCTTATCATAATGAAAATCCAAAGTTTTTGCAGATATGTAAGGCTCCAAAGCTGTTTTATCATATGGTAATTCAGGTAAAGTAAAACTCATGCCAACCTCTTTATTTTTGACCTACTTGGATGGTAGGGCAATATATGCTTTTATGCAACATATAATTAATAGCTAAAACATTTAGGTATCTATTGCATTATTCTAAATTATACTACAATAACGATTATTATATAAGCCATAGAAATGGATTAAATGCAAAAGTTACTTGACACCCTTCGCCAGCCCCCTTATCATGAAACTGAAGCTATTGTATTTGCTTTCGCCAATCTGCAGATTAAAAGGTAAGGATTACTTAATGTATCGGCGTCTTATGTTCAATTTTTTGCAGTATATAGATACTGTATGTCTTTACAAAACTTCATCTACATCTAGGTTTTTATCTAAATAAGCTGAACGCGCTTATAAAGCGTTACAAGACATCAAAAAATGCCAATACTCGACAGAGATAGTAAAAGACTAGCTAACTCGGGGATTCTTTGTCTTTTTTTCTGCTTAGTAAATTTCTTAAACATTTGCAGCGTAAGTTAGTTGCAATTAAAAGCGGCTGAATCTCGCTTGTCAAGCGTTTAAAACATAAAAAACGCCAATATTTTAAAGCGGATAATAACCCCAGGGCTTCTTTTGCCTTTTTTTTCATTTGGTAAATTTCTTAATATTTGTAGCTAACATGAAGCTAAGTACGAACTTTGTTAAACACAACAAATGGTTTCATCCCAGTGCTCCTTTTTTTGTCATCCAAGTAGCTGACACTGGGATCTATTTTGCATGTAACTCCAATTGTGTTTTGGCATAAAACGCGACGCGTATTAGACTTATTTGCAAGCAAAGCTTGCTAGATCCCAGTGTCAGCTACTTGGATGACAGGGGAGGGAGGCTACTTGGATGACACTATATAGGCTACTTAGAGGACCCAAAAAGGGTGTCATCCCAGTGCTTGACACTGGGATGGCTTTGTTGCATAGCAACTGAAAAAATCTGGTGGCTACTGACAAAATTCATTATAAAATAGCCATTTAACCTTGAAAGAAAAAATATGCCACAAAAAATGAGGGTCAGTAACCATAGCGAATATAACAAATTTCTAGAAAAAAGAGGAAATATTTTTCATTATATCAACGAAGCCATAGAAAAGTGGTACGAGAATGGTCCAAAAATACCAGGTGGCAACAATATTTATAGCGATAAAGTTGTAATTTTGGTGCACATAATAACTTGTTTATTTAGAATAGGCCTGAGGCAAACAGTTGGGTTTATAGCAGGATACCTTGAGCAAATTGGGAAAAATTTGCAAGTTATCAGCTATTCACAATCATCAAGAAGGTTTAAGAAACTCAATATTAAGATCAATGATTGCAGAATTGATAAAAATAATATGGAAGATATCGAAATTACTATAGACAGTACAGGAATTAGTATATACAACAACACTCCTGGTCATAGCAAAGAAAATAGCGAAGATAGAAAGTATCGCAGCTATGAACAGACAAGAAAATTGCATGTAATGTTGAATACAAACAGCAAAAAAGCCATAGCTGTAAAATACAGTAACGGTGTCTACTCTGATCACTATGGAGCTTGTGATTTGCTAAAAGAAGTCGATTTTCAGTATGTCATAAAAGTACTATATGCAGATAGGGCATATGACAGAGAAAAGCTCTATAAGCTGTGTAATCAATATGGTATAAAAACGAAAATTCCTCCGAAAAACAACGCAGCAGAGCATCCAAAATTGGATTATATGCTTGATAGAAATGCCGCTATTCAGTTAATGAAATTACATGGTGAGAATGGTATAAAAAGATGGAAAGAAGAAGTAAATTACGGAAAAAGATCGTATATTGAAGGATTTTTCTCAAGGTTGAAGCGAATATTTGGGTTTAGTTTTAGGAGCAAATCTGAGATTAATCGTGAGAAGGAACTGCTACTCAAGTGTTATTTGCTTAACAAATTTACTGAAATAGGCATGGCTAAGTTTGAGATAGCTTCATGAATTTATTGTACGTTACCTACTATCCGAAGAGCGATGCAACAAAGCCATCCCAGTGTCACGCACTGGAATGACATCGTTTACTATGTGCCATATTGCAATGTTCGTACAGTTGTGCGCGGTATAGATTCCGCTAACAAGTAGCGGAATGACGAATTTGTTGTTTTTCAAATTGTGGGCAAACCTAAGCCACTTTAGCTATAAATCAATAAAAACTAATTTCTGCTTTTTTCAATGATTTTCTTTGCTTCTTCCACACCAACCCATTCTCCAACTGCTACCGTTTTTCCCTTTTCTAGATCTTTATAATGAGAAAAGAAATGAGTAATTTTATCTAGTAGGCTTTTAGATAAGTCAGAATAGTCCTTTATATTGTCATAATAGCTATCAACACTGGAAACAGGCACAGCTAATATTTTCTCATCTTCTCCTTTTTCATCTTTAGTGAGTAATGCGCCTATCGGACGCACCGATATTAAAACACTAGATGCTAAGGGAAACTGAGTTAGCACCAAAACATCCACAGGATCACCATCACCTGCGCAGGTATTTGGTACAAACCCATAATTGCAAGGATAAGTCATTGAGGTAGATAAAAATCTGTCAACTTGTAACAACCTAAACTCTTTATTAAATTCATACTTTACAGGCTCAGCATTCGCACTTATTTCAATTACCACATTCACCGCATTTGGTCCTGCTGTTATTTTACTTAAATCCATAAATTACCTCTTAACTTAAGAATAAGCATTATACAATATATGCTTTTAAGTTGCTACATTTATGTAATTCTAAACTTATTTTGCACGGGCTGTCCTAAATTTTCATTCGTCATCTTATTGACTGTTGAAAGTGGTGGTTCCTGTGATAATTGAAATAAAGCATATACTATTACGATAGTAAGCACTGCAGCAATTACTAGATTAGCAAAATTATCCTGTGGTAGGACACCTTTTATTGGATTAAATAATTTTTGCTCCATAAAGAAATAATCAGCAACATATAACCCAACAGATAATACAAACATACCTAAAATAAGTTTACAGACTGTGTTTTTATGGTCTTTTTCTTTTTTCTTGCTGGTGATAGGATTTGGCCTACATTCATTCTCTTCTTGCAGCACTGAGTAGTATATATTATCAGGGCTCGTTATTAATTGTTCAAATTCATCACTATTTTGGTTTTTTAACAGTTGCTCTAGGGTGTTTTTTGTATTTATAGGATATATTAATCCATCCATTTTCAATGCTTTCTCTTGCCGATCCACATTCTCATGGTCGATTGTATATTTATCTCTACTTGATAATCCGATCATGTGTAGTTTGCCAGCTAAGAACATTATATAGCTCTCTATTAACTGATTCTCACATATCTCTAATACTTCTCTTTTTACTGTTTTGTTAGATGACGAAAGTTCTTTATAGTGACCACCCAAAGAAAAGAACAATGCTATATCTTTATCTGCTTTTATGTCATGAATGGAATAATAGCTGCTGATAACGCACTTATTTAATGCAAATTCTCTGTCATATTTGTTTAATGTATTTCCTTCACTTAGTAACTTTCTAAGACCAATGAGTACTTTATTTTCAAAATCTTCTTCTGTTTTAAATATTGGTTCTCTCTTTGGATTTGCTAAGATGTTAAGTAAATCTAATTTTCTTCCATCTACTACTTCATTTATATATTCATTTAACTCAGATCCTTTAATAACTTCATATATTTTATCTATGACATCTTTAGTATTCAGGTTATTGTTTTCACTTAGAATTTGATAAGCTTGAGCATAAATTAAAAACAGCCCTTGTAGACTAAATTTTAAGTTAAAATATTTATCTAATGGTTCCTCTTTTTTTCTAATGAATTCAGACAAACCAAAATGATTTCTGTGATCCATAAAACGACCTAAGTCAGCATGTTGAAAGCTACCTAAAAAAATAAATAACGTCTCTAATAAATTACCCTTACCAACAATTTTTATTAGTTCTTCAATTTCTTTTATCATTGCTGAAACCTATAATGTTCTACTTTATAGTATAAGGGATACATGGCAAAATAGCAATAAATGTTATTAGACTTCTTGCATAACCCAAACTAAGTAGAAAAAGGTATAGCTATACCGCCGCGGTATCTCAGCCACTAACAAGAGATCCCGCTAACACGCAGCGGGATGACGAGACTTATCTTTATGCCGCCGCGAACCGTCATACCGCGATTCATTCGCGGTATCTCTAGATCCCGCTGGGATGACGGTTGTCGTTTAGCTACAAACATTAAGAAATTTACCAAATAAAAAAAAGGCAAAAGAAGCCCCGTGGTTGGCTAATTACTTACATTATACTTTCAAGTATGGCGTTTTTTTATTCTAAACACTTAATAACCGCGATTTAGCTGCTTTTAAGCCGCAACTAATCTAAATTATAAACGTTAAGAAATTTACTAAACAGAAAAAAAGGCAAAAGAAACCCTAGGGTAGCTAGTTATTCACTATCCATTTTTTAAGTTGGCGTTTTTTAATGTTTTAAATGCTTTATAAGCGTATTTCAGCTTGTGTAGGTAAAAACCCAGAAATTTGATAAAGACATAGAGTGCACATAGTGCAAAAAATTAAACATGAGACGCCAGATACGTGAGTTTTTTTGTCATTTAATCTGTACAGAGAAGATAAATAAATAGCTTCAGTTTCATGATAAGGGGGCTGGCGAGGTTTGTCAAGGAAGTTTTTTCGTTTCTGTTATATGGTTATGCAAGAAGTCTATTGTATGTTTACACTCTGCATTAAAGCTTTTAGTTAAGAGCATATCCATCCACCGCCGATAACTTGTTCATCTTTATACGCTACACAGGCTTGACCTGGACTGATGCCAAAGTAATCGTCGTTTAAAATGACACAGGCTTTATTTTTTTCGTCAGTTGAATGTATTGTTGCTAAACTTCCCGCATGTGATGATCTCAGCTTCACAGTTACTTCCATACCTTCCTTTGGTTGTTCTAACCAATTTAACTCCTTGATCAATATTTTTTTTTGCATTAATACGTTGATCGGACCTACTATAACCTCATTATTTTCTGTATTAATTTTTATCACATAAAGAGGTTCATTGTGTGCGATACCCAAGCCCTTTCTTTGCCCCACTGTAAAATTTACTATGCCACTGTGCTCGCCTAGCACTTTTCCATTAACATCCACTATTTTACCTTTCTGTACAGATTGTGGAGCTAATTTAGCTATTGTTTTACTATAGCTTTCGGAAACAAAGCATATATCTTGACTGTCCGGCTTTTCAGAAATTTGTAAACTGAAATATTTTGCTAATTTTCTTATATCACTTTTATAGAACCCACCTAGCGGAAATCGCAAAAGCTTTAACTGCTCTTGAGTTGTAGCAAACAAAAAATAACTTTGATCTTTACTTTTATCAATACTTCTGCACAACTTTACCTCACCATTTTTTTCTAACCTTCTCACGTAATGTCCTGTTACGAGCACATCCGCACCAAGATTTTTTGTAACTTGCAATAGATCACGAAATTTTACCGTTTGGTTACATCTCACGCATGGTATGGGAGTTTCCCCACGCATATAGGTACTCGCAAAATCCTCTATTACTTCCTTTTTGAATATTTCCTCATAGTTTAAAATATAGTGAGGAAAGCCAACACTTTCAGCTACACGCTTAGCGTCATAAATATCCTGTCCAGCGCAGCATGCACCCTTTCTTGCGTTAGCATTACCGTCAGTGCCATAGAGTTGAAGAGTCACACCTATCACCTGGTACCCAAGGTTATATAGCAGTGCTGCAGCAACCGAGCTATCAACTCCCCCGGACATTGCAACAACAGCCTTAGTCTGGTGCGGAGTTTTATCTTTTAGCAGAGGTTCAATTTCAAATTCTTTTAGCATAACCGCCTTAATTTATAAACGCAAATCTTGTGTCATTCCAACATACAACTGTGCAAACGTTTTGATTTGGGGGCAATTTACATAGTAGATAATGTCATGAAAGTAGCTGACACTGGAATCTAGCTTCTATTACACAAATTCATTAAAACAGCATATTTATTTGTAATCAAGTTTCCTGGATCCCAGTGTTAGCTACTCGGATGACACCCTTTTCTGCTAGAAGTTGCCTTCAAATTACTTGGTGCATGACACTGGGATCTCATTTATATTACATAATTCCATCAAAACAATTCGATAAACTACCTTCAAAAATAATTTAATCTTGCTTGAATAAAACATGGCCAAAATAATCCATGTTTTCAAGCACTTTTCCACTACCTAAGGCAACACAACAAAGTGGGTCATCTGCAACACGAACCGGTAATTTTGTTGTTTCACTGATAACTTTACCTAGATTACGTAATAATCCACCACCACCGGATAAAACTATTCCTCTATCGACTATATCAGAAGAAAGTTCAGGTGGAGTGCTCTCCAGCGCAGTCTTAATAGCAGAAATTATCTGATGTACAGGCTCTATTAAACTCTCTGCAACTTGGTATTCTGATAAAAGCATTTCTTTTGGCATGCCACTCACTAAATCCCTGCCTTTAATTATCATTCCCTCTTTGTTATTTTCACCTGGCATACTGGCTGAACCTATGCTTTTCTTAATTTTCTCAGCGGTTGTTTCACCGATTAATAACTTATGATTTTCACGAATATATGATTTTATTGCTTCATCCATAATATCGCCACCTACTCTGGCAGAACGTGAATAAACAATTCCGCCTAAAGAAATAATTGCAACTTCAGTTGTACCGCCTCCTATATCAACAATCATAGAACCCTCAGGTTCAGTAACCGGGAGCCCAGCTCCGATTGCTGCAGCCATTGGTTCTTCAATTAAAAATACTTCATTTGCACCAGCACTTTCTGCTGCATCTTGTATAGCACGCCTTTCAACTGGCGTGGATCCAGATGGAACGCATATGATAATATTAGGTTTATTAACAGTGAATTTTGTGTTTGCACTGCGTATGAAATATTTTAGCATTTCTTCCGCACTTTTAAAATCAGCAATGACTCCATCTTTTAAGGGCCTTATCGCCTCTATTTCTCCAGGCGTTTTTCCAAGCATCATTTTAGCTTTTTTACCAAAAGCATAAGGAACGTAACTTCCTTTTTCTTTTATTCTTGCTACAACTGAAGGCTCATCAAGCACTATTCCCTGATTTTTCTGATAAACTAAAGTGTTTGCAGTACCAAGGTCTATAGCAATATCGCTAGCAAACAAACCTTTGAAAGTAAAAAGGCTATAAAACTTTCCGGTTAATTTTCGAACAAAATTCATACATAACTCAAGAAAACCATTTATTAAGACAAATTATACTTTTCAGATAAGTAGTAAGTAACACACTCAACGTCTAAACCCTTACCTGTTACTTTTTTTAGCAGTTCCAGGCCACACTTTGCACTGTATACATTTTGAGATAACCAACTGATAAGTAAACTAAAATCTCCTTTTATTATAGCACTTAATGATTCGTAATGATTCTTTTTAACGAAAGAGAAAATCTGCACAGCAGCAATTAAAGCAATAATTTTTATAGGAAAGTAGCCCATAACACCGCTTGCCCAATATTCATCTTGAAAATAAGTGTTTAGCTCATTTTTAGCTTTTACTGGAATTTTATAGTGCTTCATACCTTCCAACCACGCATCATGCAGGTCTTTGACTTCCAATGTGCCATTTATTATATCTTGTTCTAACTTAGTTCTCAACATAATATGAGCTAACAGACTAAATTCATCTGCATTTTTTAAAAAAGAAGAAAGGTTTATTTCATTGAAAACCAAGTGCAAATTTTCAACACTGCTATTAGTTTTGCCTTTTATAGCAAACTTCTCTTTTATGTGTGGTTGAATAAACTCAATAAATTCTCTGGATGTTCCAATCATCCTTTCCATGAATAACCCTTGAGTTTCATACATAACATGTCTCGTAATTGGACTACTTATAGAATTTTGCGCTAAACATTTTTGATAAATTGCATAACCACTATGCCGTAAAAGTGAAAATAAACCATAACAAAAATCAGATTCATCATAATCTATAGGGTAGTAATAAGAAGTACGAATCTCATTTAGTGCAATACCCATTTGCTGTAAACATAATGAGCCAAGTTCAATCTGTTTCTGAGTAGCAACTTTTTGTATATTAGTAACCTTATCCTTATCCTTTTTCTGCTTTTCAATTATTTTATCTACATTTTCGCTAAAAAATTTGCCTACCTTGGGGAATACTTCCCTTATATTCTTTTCTGTGATATCAGAGTCATAGTCAGCAAGCAGTGAGTCGTATTTTGAGCATTTTAATTGCTGCGATTTTATAGAAGCTACTTCGCGAATGAGTGTGATTAAATCAGTAAAACGTTCTTTTAGTTTTTCTAAGTTACTGGTTTCAGAATGAGATAGCTTCCATAAATTTTGGCATTCAACCTTAGCTTTGGATAAAGACTTTACTAAATCAATAGGAACAGCACTGTTGCTTTTATGTATTCTCTCTATTAACTTTAGCTGCTGAGTATTTGCACTTTTTTTGTTACCAAGAGCATCTGCTAATGATTCCTTTATTGCGTCATGAGAGATAATTTCATGTCTGATTTCTTCTAGAAGACTCATTTGTTCAACTTTGTCCTCTATATTCAATTGGCTTTGGTTTAGTACTTTTAGCGTATTTTCGATATTCTTTACCCTATATAATACTTCCTCTAAAAACTTATAAGATTGCATATTTGTTCATTATTTTAGAAAACATCTGTTTAATACCGTAATAGATTAATAATAAAGTTAAAAGTATATTTGCTTAAAGTACAATAAAAAATTGTACTTTTTATTCTTTTATTGGATTTTTCTACTCAGAGTCCAGCATATTATAGGAAAATTAATTGTAAGGTTGTAGAAAAAGTATTTAGTATTTTATTTCTCTTGACTATATTACAATATGGAGAGATATTAGCTACTGAAATTAAAGTTACGCACTATTTAAAATTTATGGAGGTTTAGTAATGTGGAGTAGACTGGTTATAATGTGCTGTTTTTGTTTATTACTTACTGGTGTAAGTTCTTGCCCAAAAAAAGGAGCAAATACAACAAATAAAATAAATTCTGTTGTTAAGCAGATAGGTGATAAAAGAGTTTTCTTTGGTTATGATGAATCTAGTATTGATGAAGTAAGTGCAGATGCATTACTTGACGTAATGGAGGTGTTACAAGATAACCCTGACGCGAAGGTTACTTTAACTGGTCACACTGACAACCGTGGTTCTCATGAATATAATCTTGCGCTAGGCGCTAGAAGGGCTGATGCAGCTAAAAAATTTATGGTTAGTTGTACACCCTACATAGAAAACAGAATAAAAACTGCTTCTAAAGGTGAAACTGAGCCTTTGGTTAATGTAAAAGGTGATTCTAGAAATTCTAAATATGAAAAAGAGCATGCTAAAAATCGTAGAGTGGAATTTTCATTTTCTGGAATAAAGAAATAGTTTCTTGCATTAAAACCTGGATCCCAGTGGGCTTTGTTGCATCGCTACTTATGAAAGGCTAACTATAATTAGGATTATAAGCAACTTATTGAAAATCTTGTTTTTTTGCAATCAATCTGATCAAATTTAAGAATAGTAATTTGTTATTTATATTAATAAATTTAATTCTATTGAAAATAGCTAAAGCATTGAAATTCTTGAATTTTAGCCGGATTAGTGAGTGGTAGTGAAATTTCTTTTACTCAAATTTAGGTATTCACTGACCGTTCTTGTTGTAAATACCAGAATAATAAGCTACTGATATTCTCCACCTTTTTTATCTTTAATCCATCATAGCTAGCGATGCAACAAAGCCATCCCAGTGTCAAGCACTGGGATGACATAAAGAAAGGGCACTGGGGTAGACAAAAAAGGACAAACTTGTCATATTTCGTTGCTTGAGCGGGATCTATATATACCACAAATAAGTCGCGGTATGACGTAAGAGATCTGACCTATCTGGCCATCAAGAGACATAATGGAATTAGAGTTATTATTTCAAAATGTGGTTAATAGTTTTGCTTTCTATAACAATCAAGTTGCAGTTGCAGTATCAGGTGGTGTAGATAGTATAGTCTTACTGCACTTAATGACTAACTGGGCAAAAAAAAACAAGCTTTCACTTCCTATAGCATTAACAGTAAATCATGGATTACGTTCAGAGTCTCAAAAAGAAGCTGATTTTGTTGTAAGTTATGCAAAGGAACTTGGAGCAAAGGAATCGTTCATATTAAATTGGGAAAAGCAAAATATTAAAGGCAATATTCAGTTACAGGCACGAAAAGCACGGTATAAGTTACTAGCAGAGTGGTGTAAAAACAATAATGTTAAATGTTTGCTCGTCGCTCATCACAAAGATGATCAAGCAGAAACGTTCTTGTTAAGATTAGAGCGAGGTAGTGGCGTAGATGGATTATCATCAATGGACTACAAGTCTTTCCTAAATGGTATTTATATATTTAGGCCATTGTTAAATTTTAGTCGTAGTGAAATAGAAAAGTACGCTAAGCTTCACCAGTTAAAGTGGATCGAAGATAGAAGCAATCATGACTTAAAATACAGACGAACTTTATACCGCAACTTACTTAAAGCAAGTGACAATCAAGAGATTTTAACAGAGCGAATATGCCTCACAGCCCTTCATATGAAAAGAGCTGCAAAAGCGTTGATGCACTACACACGCCTTGCGTTTAATGACTGCGTTAATGTGCATGATCTTGGTTATATTGAAATTAAACTAAGTGAATTTTATCAATTGCCAGAGGAAATAGCCTTGAGGCTTCTTCTTTACTCTATAATGGCAATTGCCAGTAAACACTATAAACCAAGGTATAATAGCCTTATCGTAATATTTAATAAAATATTGCAAAAGGATAGTAATGTTAACTGTACACTTTCTGGGTGCAAAATAAGAAAGTATGGAGAAAATATCTTGATAATTAGAGAATCGTCAAAGATACAAGAAATTACCGTAAACCTACCTTTAAATGAACCTACTCAATGGGATAACAGATTTAGCTGCACAATACTCGGAAATCAAGAGTGTTCAGTTATCATCGCTCCATTAAAAAAAACACAAAAAGTTCCTGAATTTCTGAAGGATTACAACTGCTGCCCTGAAGTTTTCTATTCTTTGCCTGTAGTGCTAAAAGATGGAAAGGTGCTTGCTTATCCTGATGTAAATTATAACGAAAAAAATACCAATGACGATAAGGCTCAATGCATTATTAATAGCACGATAAAACAAAATTTGGTAAGCTTGATTAGTATTTAGTTAGAAATAGAAATGAAAAAATTTTTAGAAGGCTTATTGATCTGGTTAGTAATTATTGTTCTTATTTCAGTTGCTTATATTCAGTTCAGCGGAAATGTAGGTAAAAGTAAAACAATTATACCTTTTTCGGAATTTTTAACTAGACTAGAAGACAATGATGTAGAAAATATTGTCATAAAAAACCAGAGCATTGAAGGCAAGTTCAGGGACGGTTCAAGTTTCAATTCAAGCGGTGTCATATATAGCGACCTAATAAAAAATTTACATGATAGAAAAGTGAGATTCTCCTTTTCAACTGGAGATTCTGCCATGAACGTAATTGGTGGATTACTTATCTCATGGGTCCCAACATTTATCTTTATTGGCTTCTTGCTATTCTTTCTTAAACAAACACAAGCGGGGGGCAACAGAACTATAAGCTTTGGCAAGTCAAGGGCTAGACTTATGACTAGTGGAAAAAAAGTAACATTTGATGATGTTGCCGGAATTGATGAAGCAAAAGAGGAGCTAGTAGAAATCGTTGATTTCCTTAAACAAAGGCAAAAATTTCAAATATTAGGTGGAAAAATACCAAAAGGGTGCCTTTTAATTGGCTCTCCTGGAACTGGTAAAACTTTACTTGCTCGTGCAATTGCAGGAGAAGCTAATGTGCCATTCTTTAGTATTTCTGGATCTGATTTTGTTGAAATGTTTGTGGGTGTTGGTGCAAGTCGTGTTCGTGATATGTTTGATCAAGGCAAGAAAAATGCTCCTTGTATAATTTTTATAGATGAAATAGATGCGGTGGGTAGGCATCGTGGCATTGGTCTTGGTGGCGGCAATGATGAAAGAGAACAAACATTAAATCAGTTATTAGTTGAGATGGATGGCTTTGAGTCTAATGAAGGTGTAATAATAATTGCTGCGACTAACCGTCCGGATGTCTTAGATCCAGCACTGCTTAGACCTGGTCGTTTTGACCGACAGATTACTATTTCTTTACCCGATATAAATGGGCGTGAAAAGATATTAAATACTCATATAAAGAAAATATCAATAGCACCAGATGTAAACGTGAAAACAGTTGCAAGAGGAACACCAGGCTTTTCTGGAGCTGATTTAGCAAATTTAGTGAACGAATCTGCACTTATTGCTGCAAGAAGAAACAAGAAGATTGTTACCATGGACGATTTTGAATATGCACGTGATAAAGTGATGATGGGCGTAGAAAGACGATCCCTAATTATGACAGAAGAGGAAAAGAGACTGACTGCATACCATGAAGCTGGTCATGCGATAATTGCTGTTAATATGCCTGCTTCTGATCCTATACACAAGGCAACAATTATTCCACGCGGTAGAGCACTCGGTTTAGTTATGAGACTACCAGAAACAGATAGAGTGTCCCTCACAAGAGAAAAGATGATAGCAGATATTACTGTTGCTATGGGTGGAAGAGTGGCAGAGGAGCTAATTTTTGGCTACGATAAAGTCACAAGCGGTGCATCTTCGGATATAAAACAAGCATCTGATTTATCACGCGCTATGGTAACAAAATGGGGAATGAGTGACAAAATAGGCCCGATCTATCACAATCGCGAACAAACCATACATGGTTCTGAGATAATTTCTGAAGATACGTTAAAACTTATAGATGAAGAAGTAAAGAAAGTTGTGTCTTCTTGCTATGAAAAAGCAAAAGACATTTTGACCAAGCATAAGAAAGGCTTAGATCTCATTGCCGAAAATCTACTGGAGTTTGAAACTTTAACAGGAGATGAAATAAAGGACATATTAAATGGAAAAAAAATTGTTAGAGAGGAAAATGAGAAGAATGAGAAAATAAAAAAATCCTCTCTCTATGAGAGTTGACCTCATCTTAAAAATGCTAATCAGCTAACGCTGCAATAAAACATTCAGAATTGTAACTGTCAATATAAATTGTATTAAAATATTAATAATATTGCATTTTCATCACAATAATGCTATCATTCAGTTAGTATTAATGTTTAATGAGGTGTGAGTAATGATTGATATAGCTTCTATTGGTGTAAGTACAGTTATTGATCAGAATTATAGAAGAAAAGCACAATTATGTTTATCAGGATTATTTGTAACTGTGTCAATAGCAACTGTTACCTGGTTTATTTTCCCTGCGTCACAAAATGTATTAGCTCCGTTTTTACTTCCGGCTATGTTCTTGCTCTTCACTTTATCGATGGGTTATTACATGTTCATATTTAGTTGTGAAGAAAAATCTTTGGTAAAGAATGTTCTTGGTATGGTTGAACCGGCTGAATCGGTAAAGAGAGTGCATTGCCAAGAAAATATTAAGTCCTTATTAGCAGAAGTGAGAAGTACTACGAAAGATAGGTTTCGTAACGTGCTTGTTAATCTTTGTTTTGAAGATCGTAGTAAAGCACACAAACTTGCATTATATGTGAAAGAAATTGACGATATTGTGTCTTCAATAAAAAATAAAGACCTCTTAGACTATTTTGATCAATTTTTTACTATTACTGAAGTAAGCAATAAAAAAAATAGAAGTGAATTAATGAACCTCGCAAGGGCATATAAGATGATAAGTGAAGAAGATCCAGACAAAATACAGGATTTTTTAGCTACTCAAACAAAAAGTTATTCATATGAAATAATGTTACCTGAAATTGATAATTTTCTATCACAAGCTAGGTGATTTTATCAATAATTTCATTGTGTACGTGATTATCATTTTTTGTTTCAATTCCAGTGATAACACTGCACCTAACGGGCTCTTTTATGGCTATTTCCTGAAATCCTTTTCTGACCTTATTGTAAAAATTAACATCCATTTCTTCATATTTATTCTTGTCTTTTGCTCTATTTAACCCAACTTTAACATCAATATCTAGAATGAATGTAATATCTGGATATTTAATTTCCACTAGCTTATGTAAGTCCCTTATTAGCCCTAAGTCAACTCCAAACCCATATCCTTGATATGCAATAGTTGAATCAATAAACCGATCACAAATCACTATTTTTCCTTCTGCAAGAGCTGGTAATATTAATTTTTTCATATGTTCGCGCCTCATCGAGATAAGTAGCAAGAGTTCAGAAATAGAATCAATATTATTCGTTAACAATACTCCTCTTATCTTTTCTGCAAAATCAGTGCCACCTGGTTCTCGAGTCAATACCACATTATTTTCGCCGTGAATTTGCTTAAAATGATTTGCAAGTAGCTTAGATTGTGTTGTTTTACCAGAGCCGTCTATTCCTTCGAAAGTTATGAACATAAGTTTTATAATTATAATACTAAAAAAGAATATGCAAACAGTATACATAGAAACCGTTTGACATTTAAATAATAAGACCGTAAATTACATATGGTATAATAATAGTCTATGGTTGCTCTGAATACTCCTAAAGTCGATTTTAGTTTTACTGCAAAAGATTTTAATCTTTTGGGAGTAGACAATAAATATTATGCATTAAGTGACTGTTGTGGAAAAAATAGTCTTATTATAATGTTTATATGCAATCACTGTCCTTACGTTCAGTCAATTATTAGCAATCTGGTAAGCGATGTTGATCAATTGAAAAAAGATTATCAGGTAAACACCGTTGCAATAATGCCAAATGATGTAAATGAATATCCAGAAGATTCCTTTGAAAATATGATTAATTTTGCCAAGGAAAATAAGTTTACATTTCCATATTTAATTGATAGTACACAGAAAATAGCTAAAGAATACGGGGCTGTTTGCACTCCTGACTTTTTTGGCTTTAATTCCAATTTAAACCTTTGCTATCGTGGACGTTTTAATAACACAAAAAAAGAAAAGGTTCAAAGCTATGAAGTAGGAAGTAGTGACTTATTTCAAGCTATGAAATTTATTGCAGAAACTGGTAATTCTCCAATTGACCAAAAATCAAGTATTGGCTGCTCAATTAAATGGTCTAATTCTACAGGTTAAATATCATGCACAGTGGCTCTCAGCATTTGTTTGATATTATAATTTTGCTTTCTGCTGCTGTGTTTATAGTCATAGCGTTTTGGAAAATGAATATTAGTCCAGTGCTCGGTTACTTCGTTGCAGGTGCAGTTATTGGTTCTCATGGGTTTAATCTGATACACTCAGCTGAAGCAATGGATAATCTTGCAGAATTTGGTGTAGTTTTCCTATTATTCATTATAGGCCTTGAATTGACATTTGAACGCCTGATCGCTATGCGTATTCATGTATTTGGGTTCGGTTCTCTTCAAGTTATAGTTACCATGGTAGCAATATGGTGCATCGCTCTTGCTTTCGGAGTGAATACGAATATAGCAACAGTTATTGGTGGTGGGCTTGCGCTATCCTCAACAGCAATAGTGTTGCAGGTTCTGCAAGAAAAAGGTTCTCAAGCAAGTCAGGTTGGTAGGTTGTCAATAGCAGTACTATTAATGCAAGATTTTGCAGTAGTACCATTAATAGTATTGGTACCTTTACTTGCTGGCAATTCTGAGCACAGCCTGATAAGCTCATTGGCAGGTTCATTGGTGCAAGCAGCTATTGCATTAGTGCTGATATTTATAACTGGTAGATTATTGCTTAGACCTTTATTTTCGGTTATTGCTAAAATGGAAAGTAATGAGGTCTTTATATCAACAACGCTTTTAATAGTATTAGGAGCAGCATTTATTACTGAGCAATTCCATTTATCGTTGGCATTAGGTGCATTTGTCGCTGGATTGTTAGTTGCAGAAACAGAATACAGACACTCAGTGGAACACGCGGTATTACCATTTAAAGATTTGTTTCTTGGCTTATTTTTCATGACTGTTGGTATGTCCATCAATACCGAACTTTTACTCAATAAGTTACCACTAATTACTTTATTATCGATTATCCTTATCGTTTTAAAAACATCTATCATATATATATTGTGTAGATTTTTTGGATTTAAGAGTGCACCTGCTATACAAGCTGGGTTACTGCTTTCACAAGGCGGTGAATTTGCGTTTATTTTATTTCGCTTAGCAGATGAGCTAAATGTGCTACCAAGTGAAATCGCTCAAGTACTTATGATGGTAACTACAGTAACCATGGCTTTCACTCCTCTTTTATCGGGGCTTGGAGATTGGATAGCAAACTCATTTAGCACTGAGAAAACAATATTAGATGATGAAGCTGTTGAAACAGATACACAAGATCTTTATAACCATGTGATAGTTGCTGGATTTGGTAGAGTGGGATATATGGTAACAAAAATGCTTACGGCAGAGCATTTAAGTTACGTTGTTGTAGATATTCAATCGAAAATAGTCAAAGAAGGAAAAAGTGATAGTTTTCCTATATATCTTGGAGATGTTACAAGATGTGAAATTTTAAAATCGGTAGGAATAGAAAGAGCTCAAGCTCTCGTTATTTCAATAAAGAATGAAGTTACTATAAAAAAAGTTGTTTCTTTAGTTGCAGCAAATTTTCCGCATGTAAATATTGTAATACGCTTACCAGATCTGAGTAATGTGGAGGTTTATAGAGATCTAGGAGCTAGTAAAATTATTCCTGAAACATCTGAGATAGGATTGCAGCTAGGTGGAGCTGCACTGAGCCTTAGTGGTATTAGCGAAAGTGGAGTTACGTCTTTAAAAAGTAGATTCAGAAAAAGCAATTACAGTATGTTAAAAGACCTTGGTAGTGATAAAGATGAATAACTACTTTTCTAATTTTATGTACAGAAAGCTTCAAGCTTTATTGAGGTTTTGCCTATAGTAAATTACGCACATAATCAACCAAGTTAAGGAAAGTGCAAACCAAGTGATTGCATATTCCAAATGCTTCATTGGCTGTATAGCTATTTTGCTGCCAAAATTGTTCGGCCACAATACACACTTCTCTAGCTTAATACCTAACTCATTGGAAATTTCTTCTGTACTCAGGGTAAACCATGTATTCGAAGCAGTATCGTTCTTGATAAACCAATTTTTACTTTTATTGCTATCGCAATATAAAATTCCATCTGCAACTACTTTTTCAATTTTTACTTTTTTCTCCTTTTTTTCTCTGACTATTCCTTTATTCACCAACATGTAACGTCCAGTGGTGAGCAACATAGGAGACAGTACGTGATAGCCGTGTTGCCCTGCAAAAACATATAGTTCTATATCACTTAGAATCCCATCAATCTTGACATGCCTATAGTTAAATTTTTCAAGGTCGTTATTGGGCAATAGATGAACCACTGGAAGACTCATACTTTTAATAATATTATTCTTCCAGTTCAATCTGAATATTTGCCATAACCCTAATAAAAAAAGAAGTGAGCAAGGTATAATTAAAATAAATACTATCTTTTTTAACACTCTATATTTGTGTTCTTAAATAGTTTTCAACACCCATTAGTTCAATAAGATCGATCTGTTTCTCAATCCAATGAAAGTGCTCTTCTTCATTTTTTAACATCTCTTCTAATAACATTACACTAACAAAATCCTTTTCTTTCTCAGCGATAGAAATCGTTTCTTTGATATCCTTAATACCTTTTCCCTCTAATTTCAAATTAGCTTCTAAGATTTTCCGTATTGTGTCTTTTGTAAACTTTCCATCATACTTTGATATTTCGTTTGTATCCTGAAAATTTGGGACTCCTTTAAATAACAAAATTCTTTCTGCCAACTTGTTTGCATGTTCAAGTTCTTCGTTAAGCTCATTTTTTACCTTTTCTGCAAGTCTATTAATTCCATTGTTTTTGAGAATCGCAAAATGCAAAAGATACTGGCGTACAGAAGTCAGCTCATTGGTCAATAATTTGTTCAAATGTTTTACTACCTCTTCATTCATAATCTTCCCTTAGTTCAATTCATCAGCATAATTTATATGATAACGATAGTTATAGCAACTCATTTAATAGTTCCTTTGATAACAACCGTATTAAATAGCATGTCGTGGTATGTCTGTTTTTTCTTAGAGAAGCAAGCAACTAGATACCAGCAGAGAGTGAGTAGCACTATAATTACTTTCAATGCACTCAAGACATTCACTAATACTTCCTGATCTCGCAAAAATTCAGTAAGGACAACTACTACACTGTTTAACAAAGGAAGAAAAAACTGGGAAGAGCTTCTGTCAAACGCTAAATTCAAGTCTATTTTAGAATTATCTAAATTGATAGTATACATATTCATTAACTGTTGACCGGGAGTTGCTTGGGCCTTTGAAGATATAAAATATGTGAAGTAACTACAATTTACACACATGTATGATAGATGTAAAATCAACGGAGAATCCTCTAATAGCAGTATAATTAATAAAGTTGGAATTAATAAAATTGCTACATCTATTAAATACGCGCAAAAGCGTCTTGTTATACTGGCAATCTCTGTAACAGCGGTCATTACCTATCTTCTAAATACTTTATTACAAAATCTGTAAGTTTATCAAAATGTTGAAAACATAACAAATCTTCATAACCGCTTATTGATGGACCGTATATAATAGGTAAACAATTGGCATTTTGTGCACACAGAACATCTGTGATGCTATCACCAACGAAAAACACATTTTCTCTATTTATAGGCAACGTACTCTCTTCTAATGCAAATAGCAGTGGGGTTGCAGATGGTTTATCTTCTGCAGTATCGGATGACCCAACCACTCTTTCAAAGTAAGAATCTAGTTTAAAATAGGTAACTTCTTCACGTAAATTAGTATTTTTCTTATTACTTACTATTGCTAGATAAACATTGTGGCTTTTCAGTGTCTGCAACATTTCCTCTACTCCTTGATTCAGAGCAATGTTTTGTAATAGCGCATTATCTAAGTATTGTTGATATATGTGATTTGCTTTTTTCCACTGATCGCCAAACAAATTGACCATATAGCTCTTTCTCGACTCATGGGAATTTCTATCAGCAGCTTTATTACTATACCCCATTGAGTTTATGGTATGCTTAATAGCATTAAAAATGTTATCTTGAGTGTCAACTAAGGTATTATCCCAATCGAATACTACTGCTAATGGGCTATCTTTCATTTCTTACATAATTATACATTTTAACTTAATAAGTAAATAGCATTTTAATGAAAAAGATATAAATAGGACGCCCTTGATAAACACTTTTTACCACAAGTTATGTTAACTGTTTTTTATATAATTAGCTAATATACTGGTTATATGATATGTTTTAATAGGTAACAGGTATGGCCCAGACATCTAAAGAAAGTGTTGAAAAAAAGTTTAAAGATGTTTTTGAACGTTCTCCAGGTGCTTTTCCAGAAGGTACCTCATTAGAAGAGAAGGTTAATTATATCGCAAAAGGAACAGAGGCTCTAAAAGCTGTGAAAAGTAAGGAGCTTGAGAACAAAATGAAAAACGTTGCAGAATTGAGTCAGAAATTTGAAAGTCAAAAAGGACGTGCAGATGAAAAAGTACGTCAAGATTTTGAAAGAATTGCTGAGCTTGACCAACAATATAAAGGGAAGGGCATCTTCACAAGTGAAAAAGTTGCAGAGCCAAAAAGTGACAAAAAACTCCAAGACACTCCGAGAAAAACTACAACAGCAGTTAAAGACCTTGAACATAATACACAAAAAAGACTACTGAAGCTTCTGTGCAAACAGCATCAGAGCACGATTCACAAACCGTTAATCCCTCAGTGAGCAAGAGTTCTATAAAAGAGAAGCTCAACACTGAGCCGGACAAAAAAGATACTACGCCTCAACCACAAGAAAATCAAAAAGAAGAAGGGTTTTTGAGTCTTCTGAAGCGCTTTGTTAAGAAAATATTAGAAAAATTTTTAGGTGAAGGTGAAAAGGATGTAGAGAATGCTCGTGGCATGAAAGAAGATGCTCAAAGAGATACGTCAAATAACGAAGAGCAACAAAAGAGTAAGCAGCTTGATGAAATTTTAAAGGACAAAAGTGTAAGCGAGGGTTTGAAGCAGGCAACAAAGCTTGAGAACCCGGCAATAACGCCTGTTAATACTCCTAAAGTGAATGAAGTAAACACGGGTCGTGAAAGGTGATCCGCTTTCAAGCTTCATTATACCGCCACGAACCGTCATACCGCCGCGGTATCTCATCCGCTAACAAGTAGCGGGATGACGATTGTCAGGGTGTCATCCCAGTGTCCCTATGATGTCATCCCAGTGCCCTGACTACTTGGATCTAGCAAGCTTTGCTTGCAAATAAGTCTAATACGCGTCGCGTTTTATGCCAAAACACAATTGGAGTTACATGCAAAATAGATCCCAGTGTCAGCTACTCGGATGACAAAAAAAGGAGCACTGGGATGACACCATTTGTTGTATTTAACAAAGTTCGTACTTAGCTTCATGTTAGCTATAAACATTAAGAAATTTACCAAGCGAAAAAAAAGGCAAAAGAAGCCCCAGCTAATATCTATTTTAGAACATTGGCGTTTTTTAAGTCTTAAACACTGCAATTTAGCTGCTTTTAAATGCAACTCACCTTAGTTTAAATGTTTAAGAAATTTACTAAGCAGAAAAAAAGGCAAAAGAAACCCCGTGTTAGCTAGTTGTCACTCCCTAATCCTGCAAATTGGCGTACTATACTGTCTTAAACGACTTATAAGCGCGTTTCAGCTTGTGTAGGTAAAAACCTAGAAATATTGTGAAGACATAAGGTGCACATAGTGCAAAAAATTAAAAATAAGACGCCAACTACGTTGTTTTCTTGCTGTTTAATCTGCACAGATGAAGATAACTGAATACCTTCAGTTTCATGATAAGGGGGCTGGCGGAGTTTGTCAAGTAAGTTTTTTCGTTTCTAACGGTTGTTGCCAAAAACTATGCAAGAAGTCTATTGACAGGTGATTAAATTATAATGTAGCCTATCGCCGTATATCCGGGGGTGGGTTGTTGTGAGGCTTTTTCACTTTTTATTCTTGTTAATGTGTTTTTCTCTGTATTACTATGCGGGTTTTATATTTTCGCCCTGCCCAAAAGCTACGGTTTGCTTTTCACCTGGAGAAGATTGTGCTGTACCGATAATCAACGTAATAGATCAGTCTAAAAAATCTATCTTAGTTCAAGAATATACATTTACTCTTGGAACAGTTGCAAAATCTTTGATTAATGCTAAAGAACGCGGTGTTGATGTTAAAGTCATCTTAGATAAATCGCAACTCTACTCAAAATATAGTGTTATAAATGAATTATTTTCAGGTGGAGTACCAATTTGGATCGATGATAAGCCAAAGATTGCTCATAATAAGATAATGATTGTTGACAATCAAAAAGTCATCACAGGGTCATTTAACCTTAGTAAGACAGCTAAAAAAGGAAATGCTGAAAATTTATTAATTATTACAGATTATCCTGAATTGATTCAGCAGTATGTGAAAAACTGGGAGGCACGAATGTCACAATCTTACAAATACGCTCCCAACTAATCGAGAGCGCTTGCTCAAAATCAGTTTTAAAAACAGCAAGGGAGAGCTTTTTTGATTGATTGGCATAATGATTATGATATAATGAACTAAAAATTTAAGGAATAAAGTAATGGATTATATAAATGATGCTGCCGGTAGCTACACTGCTATTCATGATTTTTTTCAAAACAACGGTGTTGGAGATTACAAAGTTCAATGCAATTATGGTGGGGTGCCGTATGCTACTGATGAGTACGTGCATTCTGGCGATAAATTTTGGAGTAATAATTTCATAGACTCACATTTTGGCAGGGAAATAAAGATGTATCCTCAAAGTGAACTTTTAGCTAAAGAATATGCTGGAAATACGTTGCCAGTTTCAATATCACTAGATAAGGATTTAATAAAAATGAAGGAATGTCAGAAAAAAACGAAATTTGTGGAACTAGAAAGGGAATCAGGTGATTTAGTGCATGATAAGCAAAAGTATGTAAAGTGTTACACAACAAAGCTATCATATGATGATGTACATATTTACAATAACGATAAAGTTTCAACATTTAGCATAAAATACGACGTGCCAAATGATCCGAAATACAGTTTAAATATAACATTTACAAAGGTTAATGATAATAAACCAGGATTTTGGCAGAAATTTAAAAATATGTTTTAACGTGACCATTCACTGGTTTTTACTCAATCAACCAACAACAGTTAATATCAAATTTTTATAATTAAACAATATGCTATTTTTTAAAACTTTCATTCTCCTTGACTCTGTCAACTTCACAAAACAACTCTTGGACCAAATGTATCTGGCATAACACCTTTTGGTAACTTGCTACTTCTTTTTTTCCGCATCTCCGACAACAGCCATTGATATTCCACTACATAAGGCTTGATTTTTGGTAGATCAACTTTTTTATGAATAATACTATGCTTCTCCTTAAATTGACCATTTACCCTAAACGCTATTAGCTTCCTTAAAATTTACATTAATGCCTATTTTGCCTAAACTGAAGCGTCTTTTCCAATTTTTTCTAGCATCAACTCAGCAGCTTTTTGTTCAGCAATCTTTTTACTAGAAGCGCATGCAGAAACTTTACCATAATCTTCTATGCAAACTGATATAGTAAATTCAGGATTGTGCGCTGGTCCAGTTTGTTTTACAAGCTCATACTCTGGTAAAGGCAATTTGTTTTTCTGAGTCCACTCTTGCAGTGAGGTTTTAGGATCTTGAGGGGGGTCAAGCATGCCTTTAGCTAGCTTTTCCCAATATTGGATAATAAATTTTTCAACATTTTCAAGCCCGCCATCAATATAAATTGCACCTATTAGTGCTTCAAGCGAGTTTTCTAAATTTTTTAAGTTACTTCTCCCTCCATTGCAGCGTTCACTATTATTCATGATGATAAAGCTGCCTAATTTTATTTCTTTAGCAACATTAGCAATGGTGTTGCCACAAACTAAATCCGTCTTTCTTTTTGCCAATGCTCCTTCTTTTTCTTCAGGAAATAGTTTAAACAGTGTGGCAGATACAACCATATTCAAAACACTATCGCCCAAAAACTCTAGTCTTTCGTAGCTTACAATCTGGTTTTTGCTATTTCTTTTATTTACGCTTGGGTGAGTTAGTGCCTCTTCTAATATTGCATAATTTGTAAATTTATAATCAATGATCTTAGATATTGCATCATTCAAACTCTTCATACCCATTATTTAAAAGAATAACACTTCCTACCACACCTTTATACCAAAGAATTAGTTTTGTTTTATTAAAATAATACCAACAACTTCCAAAATATACAGTTTAATAGACTTCTTGCATAACCATTATTTGAATAATGATTCATCGATGTTATTCCAGTGTCGGCTACTTAGGTGACAGAGAAGATGTTTAATGTATACAGTTATCTAAGTGAGGAAAGTCACCTCTCCCCACTCGACTTCGAAACCGGACTTGTGACTTTCACCACATCCGGCTTCTCTCTAACTTGGTGTTTGTCATACACACTCCTATGTAAATAATCATGGCAATGCCCGTGCAATAAAGACAAATTTCCTATGGTATTATTGTTCCTATTTTTGTCTTGATGATGCACTTCAATTATGTCCTCTGACCTAAAATATAGCTGACAATAATTACATTTACCCTGTTGCATCTTCAGTAATTTTATCACTCTTAGTGACTTATCTGGTACTCTACGACTGCTCCAATATATCCAGTCTCCATCATATGGAGATTTTGCTCCTCTCACTTTGATATGCCGCTTAATAGCATGGTCTCCATGTTTGATAAGATATTTTCCATTACTTGTCATAAACCTCCAATTATCATTCTTATACCTTTTAAAGTATTTCCTCTTTATCCAGTATTTGCCTTTATTTGTATGTTTACGTACTGCCCATTTCCATAGTTTTCTAAACATAACGCTATCTAGTAACTCGAAGACTTTCCTTGAAATCACTGAAGTATAATATTGACACCATCCTCTAATAAGTGGATTTAGGTTTTTTATAATAGCTTCTTGTGGTGCTCCACACATTTCTTTAAGTTTGTACTTAGCGGTTAATGTATATCGTTTTATAGAGTTGCGGCTCGGTTTTATTAGTAACTTGTATGTTTTCTTACCTTGTTTTACTGTATGCTGTCGTATTGTAAATCCAAGAAAATCAAAGCCTGGTTTTTTTTCCTTTAGAGGATTCAATGAATGAGAAATTTTTGTCTTTGATGACTTTAATTCTAATCCAATGGTTTTTAACCATTCCTTAATTAAAATCTCTGCCTTAAGCACAATTTGCTTACTTTCATGAAATACCACAAAGTCATCGGCATAAGTAATTATGCTGAGTGATCTTTTTGCCTTTTCTCTACATGATCTACCAAGTTTTTCTTTTCTATAGCTTCTTATCTGATCTGCCATTGTTTCTTTTAAATAGCTTTCTAAACCATTTAGAGCGATACAGGCGAGCAATGGAGAAATTGTTCCTCCTTGGATAGTACCACTTTCAGTTGGTTTATATATTCTATTTTCCATAACACCTGCTTTCAACCATCCTCTTAATATTTTCTTTAACGTTGGTGTGGTATTGAGCTTTTCAAGTAGTTTATTATGGTTAATATTGTCAAAGCACCCAGATATATCAGCATCTAAGATGAATGCTGTCTTTCGACTCAACGCTTGAAATATTGCTTCAATGGCGTCATGACATGATCTACCAGGTCTAAAACCATAAGTGTTTGGCTCAAATTTTGCCTCCCACTCAGGTTCTAAAGCCATTTTTACAAGTGTTTGTTTTGCTCGACACGATATAGTGGGTATCCCCAATGGGCGTTTCTCATTCTTTCCAGGTTTTGAAATCCAAATGCGTCTTGATGGCTTTGCTTTCTCCCTTATATCTAAGGAGTTTGCCAATTGCAATCTTTCTTTTTGACTAAGGTTAGCTTTTCCATCAATACCTGCAGTTTTTTTCCCTCTGTTGTCCTGAGTTACCCTTCTAACTGCTATCGTTCTTGCACTTGTTGATTTGAGTAATAATCTCTGAAGATTGTGCATCTTTTTGATATCATTACATTGTGAAGCTCGGTAAATTCGTTTTTGTAGCTTAAACGAAAATTTCTCTAGCTTGCGCCAAGGAATTTCATTCCATTCATACCTAACATTTTGTTGGCTCATAACATATTCACTACTATTTACAACTTTACCTTCCAAATTACAGTGTCCACGTCTGCATATCCTAGACATTACCCTAGGCATTAGCTTCTTAAACAATCCCTCCACACAGAGACTTGCGGTTGGCTACCTGCTTGTTACTCTTATAAAGATTAACAAGAGCTTCCATGTGGTTACTCCGTTCCATGAAACCATTTCGTGTTGGATTTAGGTTCTTACTTTTTGCCGAGAGATCGGAAACATCTTGATTAAACGTGAGCATTTTAATCATCCATTCTCTGTACCTTTTGGTTTATGCGTATCAACCTTTTTTTTCGCATATTTGCAATGACGACAATTCAAACATAAGTTTCTTTCGTAACCATATCTAACTCTTCTCGAGAGGATTTATTATAAGGTTTAATATTACTCCCTTTTAGTTCATGCTTGCACCCTAGAAAATTGCCAATTTCCTAAAATGTGAACTATGATTTCAACCAGATGTTATGGTGGATGGAATTTAACCATCATGATTTCATGACATCGGATCGCACCCTCACTTTTGCTCTATGATTATCTTTATTATCTTGCTTTGTCTACCTTATTCTACCACTCCGCTGAACGGATACAATTTACTAAACAGAAAAAAAGGCAAAAGAAACCCTAGGGTAGCTAGTTATTCACTATCCATTTTTTAAGTTGGCGTTTTTTAATGTTTTAAATAGCGCGTTTCAGCTTGTGTAGGTAAAAACCTAGAAATATTGTGAAGACATAAGGTGCACATAGTGCAAAAAATTAAAAATAAGACGCCAACTACGTTGTTTTCTTGCTGTTTAATCTGCACAGATGAAGATAACTGAATACCTTCAGTTTTATGATAAGGGGGCTGGCGAAGGGTGTCAAGCAAGTTTTTTCGTTTCTATTTCCAATAAAAGTTTGTTATATGGTTATGCAAGAAGTCTATTATAAATGAAATGAATGTGAAAAATATCTTATTAGCGTTTTTAGTACAAATGGTATTCAGTTTGCCGCTATTTGCAGCTGATCCTGTTTTGCTCAACTGCATTGAAACTCCAGAAATATATGACCTTGATGCAAGGCCAAAAAATTTTAGCTCTTCAAACAATTTAAGAAGGAAACCTGGTTCTCCAAATAGTGCAACAGGAGAATTAATACACATAGTGGGTAGAATTACTGATATAAACTGTTTACCAATACAAAATGCTGTAGTTTCTATATGGCACGCGAATTCACGCGGCGTGAACCATTACGATAAGAATATAGAGGATGATCCGAATTTTGCTGGATCAGGAAGGTTTGTAGTGAATAATCTTGGCTATTATAATTTTATTACGATAGCACCTGGTAAAATTGGTGATAGAGCTCCACATATTAACTTTCTAGTTCAACATCCGGATTTTCCGGAATTCACAACGCAAATGTTTTTTGTTGACCATAATTGCGATAATTGTGCTGATCCTGTTCTTGGAGATTTTGTTAGTAATGGGCTTGCAAGCCTTCTCATAACACCATTTACTTACAGTGATCAGGTCATAAAAACCTATACGTTTAACATTACCTTGGGCGGATATAATAAGTTCTCTAATAAAAGATAAAAACCCTTGCATGTAAGGGAGTCCATAGTAAACTTAAGTGTTATTGTACTTAGGATGTATATGAAAAATATCTTACTGATGTTTTTGCTATGTTTTATGTACAATTTACAATTATTTGCAACGGAGATACCAGCAATGAAAATAACAATTTCTAAAATTTCGCCCGATTTTAAAACAATAGTAATGGGTTTATTTGAAGACAACGAAACCGTAAATGATAGCGGAGTTTTGCAAAGAAAACAGGTCATAGATAATATAAAGCAATTTAGCGATTTCAATGGAAGTTTTGGTGAATTTTTCTCTACTGCTTTGCCAGAAGAAAAAAATGTTATAGTTGTTGGACTGGGTAAGAAGGATGAATGGAATGAAAATAAAGAATTAAATATTGGTGGTAAAATATATTGTGAGCTAAGCAGATTAAAAATTAAAAAAGCAGCGGTTTTAATCGAAGGTAGTGCAGCAAATGTTGCATATGGTGCGTTTCTGCGTAGTTTTAAGTTTGATAAGTATAAAACTAAAAAGGATGAGAAAATTACAGAGGTAGAGGAGATTACCGTATTAGTAAAAGATAAGCAATTAAGTAATGCTGAAAGATCATTTGAGCACTTAAGGCAAGAAGGTGAGAGTATATTCCTTGCGCGCTCTTTTATAACAGAGCCTCCTAACATTCTATATCCAGAATCCTATGCTGATCATATAAAAAAAGAACTTACTAAGCTTGGCCTTGAAATCGAGGTGCTTGATAAAAAGCAGATGGAAGAGAAAAAAATGGGAGCCTTGCTTGGAGTTGCACAAGGAAGTAGTAAAGAACCAAAATTAGTAGTGATAAAATGGAATGGGGCTGCTAAAGAACAAAAGCCAATAGCTTTTGTTGGTAAAGGTATAACGTTTGACACTGGTGGAGTATCACTCAAACCTTCACGTGGTATGGAGTCAATGAAATATGACATGGCAGGCTCTGCTACTGTGGTTGGGGTGATGCATGCTTTAGCAGGACGAAAAGCAAAAGTAAATGCGATCGGTGTGGTCGCACTTGCAGAAAATGCAGTGGGTGGTAATGCTCAAAGGCCAAGTGATGTAGTAACTTCAATGTCTGGACAGACAATAGAAGTGTTGAACACCGATGCAGAAGGAAGGCTCATACTTGCAGATGCTTTATGGTATACGCAAGACAGATTCTCACCAAAATTTATGATTGATCTTGCAACTTTAACTGGTGCTATAGTGGTTGCACTTGGAAATAACGAATATGCTGGTCTTTTTTCAAATAATGATGAATTAGCAAGCCGTCTGATTGATGCAGGAAATGAAGTAAATGAGAAGTTATGGCGTTTTCCTATGAATGAAACTTATGACAAAATTATTGATTCACCGATTGCTGATGTTCAAAACATCGCTCCTGCAGGTTCTGGCGGAGATAGCATAATGGCTGCACAGTTTTTACAGCGTTTTGTGAATGAAACTTGCTGGGCACATTTAGATATCGCAGGCACTGCTTGGCACGAGAAAGGTACTGACATTTGTCCAAGAGGAGCAGTAGGTTTTGGTGTAAGGTTACTTAATAAGTTGGTTGAGAAGTACTACGAAGCCAATGATTAAAGGTCTTTATACTGGATTTATGGCTTAGCTACATGAACGTTTATTTTCGAGGCGCAGCAAATGAAAGTAGCTGATACATATTTCTTTTTTTCTGGATTCCAGTGTCAGCTACTTTCATGACACCCTGACAACCGTCATCCCGCTACTTGTTAGCGGCTGAGATACCGCGAATGAATCGCGGTATGACGGTTCGTGGCGGCGTGACGATAAGCTCGTCATCCCGCTGCTTGTTAGCGGGATCTAGAGATACCGCGGCGGTATGACGTAGGACTGCTGTCATCCCAGTGCTCCTTTTTTTGTCATCCAAGTAGCCTCCTATGGTGTCATCCCAGTGCCCAGACACTGGGATCCAGTTGAGCTATTTCAACAAAAATACTGCATTTTGAGATGAACGTTTATTTTCACCAGATTATTTACAAGTATAACAATTAAAGTCTGGATTCCAGTGTCAAGCACTGGAATGACACCGTCTTGGATGGAAACCAGTGTTGGCTACTCGGATGACATCATAGGGGCGCTGGGATGACACCCTGACAATCGTCATCCCGCTGCTTGTTAGCGGCTAAGAGATACCGCGGCGGCATGACGTAGGGAAACCGTTTTTTGGGTTAGCTATAACAGTAGTCAGGAAACAATAGCTTAAAAAGAGACTTAGTGTTAAATTTCTAATAGATTACTTATAAAAATAAGTCTTATGGAAAGCAGAGCTAAGGCTTGGTTCATTTGGCTGATTAGTAACTTGGTTGTTATATTCAGCAACATGCAGATAATTTATACCTTTATAAGTGTAAATCTCGAAAAGGAACTTGGACTTACAATCGCGCAAGTTGCACTGGCTAATTCAGTATATACTTGGACTTTCGCCATCTTACAATTTTTTAGTGGAGCAACGTTTAATGTTTTTTCCAGTAAAAAAATTTATTTTTTCTCGTTATCAACTATGATCTTGGGGTTTTTTGTCCTTATTAATAGTGACAATTTCTCCCATTTGATTTTGTCTCAAGTGTTGATTGCAACTGGAGCATCATTTGGTTTTATTGGTGCTGCTCACACAAGTAGCATATGTTTTTCCGCTGCCCAATTTGGACTAATGTTTTCACTAGTGCAGACAATTTCAAGCCTTTCTGCTTTGGTAATTCAAATACTGTTCTCTAACTTGCTTGCCGAAGATGCATATTGGAAAAATCTGATTGTATGCATAATACTATTTGGTGTGTTGATATTTGTACTTACGCTTTTTTGTCCAAACACACTTCCAGAAAGCAGCTCAGAAAAGCGCACAATAAAAAGCTCTATGAAGACAGTAATGTGCTCTATATTAACAGTGCTAAAATTAAGAGATATCTGGATAACTTCAGTGGTGGGTGCTATTACTTTTGGAACATTTTTAGCACTTAATACCTTGTGGGCTCCAAGGTTACTGGGCAACTCAGAACTCAATGCAATGGAGTCAGGTATAGCAACTGCAATACTATGGCTTGGTCTTGCAGTTGGTGCTCCAATTGCAGATCGAATCTCAAACTTATTTAAAAATAGGAAACATGTAATTTCTGCTTTTGCTTTATTGCAAGGCGTCTCAATTATTATTTTACTATACAGCCATTTAACAGTCCACGTTGTGTACTTTTGTATGTTAATGTTCGGGTTTTTTGCGGGAGGACATATGCTTAATTTTACTGTCGGCAGCGAGATTGTGAAACGAAAATACATCAGCACATCATCATCCATTATCAATGGATTTATGTTTATTGGCAGTGGAGTTATAGTGTCAATGTTAGCACTTTTTACAGATCATAAAATGGCACTTTTTGCAATATTTGCGATATTGATAGTTGCCGGTATTTTAAATTATGCAACAAAAGAGACATACTCTAAAAAATAAAGTAGCTGAATCTCGAGTCGATTGCTATATTATATTTACGTATTGTAATATTTATCAATAATGGATCACGTTACAACAAAAGACACAACAGTAACTAAGGCAACGATAGCTGGAGATATAAACCAAGAAATAGGATTATCAAAGGAAGACTCTGTTTCGATAATAGATGATATATTGGACGAAATAAAGACAAGCTTGGTAAAGGATGGAATAGTAAAAATATCGTCATTTGGAACATTCTTGGTTAAGAAAAAGAAGGAAAGACCAGGAAATATACCAAATACATCGGAGAAAGTGATGATTCAGGCAAGAAATTCAGTTTCTTTTAGGCCTTCAAAAATTATAAAAAAATCAATCAATAATTAATGAACAAGGAAAAATTATTTTATACGATTGGGGAAGTAGCTGAAGAGCTACATTTGGAACAGCATGTTTTGAGATTTTGGGAAGGTCAATTTCATCAAATTAAGCCTACAAAGCGTAAAGGAAGAAGGCTATATGATCGTAAGTGTATAGAGGCCATAAAGAAAGTAAAATACATGCTATATGATAAAGGATATACAATAAAAGGAGTGCAAAAAGAATTTGGTAATGATATAAAAGTCACAAAGAATTTGTTGCAAGAACTCACCGATTTGAGGGACTATTTAACTAGTAAAATAAATAACGAGGAAAGTAACAAGCAGGCGTGAAACACTACGTCTCGCTAAAATTTTGGAGTTTTGTGAGAGTTTAAAATGTGGCATATAGCCTCATTTCTTATGTTATTAGCAATATTAATAGGCTGTGGCCTGCAAAAACCTGCACCTGTGCTGCTTAAAGGCGAAGAATTTTACGGAAAAAGAGATCTGGAATATACAAGAGAGTACCATTTAATTAGGGAGCCTTCAGTGCAAAAAGAAAGTAGAAAAGCCATCATAAATAGGATATACAAAGATAACAATAATACACAAAATGTGGGGGTAAATTGTAAATTTGTAATGCCAGTTAAAGGTTCAGCTACCTCTTCTGATGAAATGTGTAAGGATGGCATAAAAATTGCTGCTCAAAATGGAACGAACGTAGTTTCCTCTGCACCAGGCAAAGTGATATATGTAGGCAAAGGGCTGAGATGGTATGGGAATTTAATTATAGTGGAACACAAAGATAATTACATGACTGTGTACTCCTATTTAAAAAACATACATGTTGAAATTGGCGATAAAGTAAAGCAAGGTCAAGTAATTGGATCTGCAGGTAAATCAAGCACACAAGATAAAGATCCACAGATGTGTTTCACAATACGACATAATGGCCAAGCGGTTGATCCTTTGATGCATATGAACTGTAATTGAATTTGGATTTATATGAAATATGATTTTAAAAGTGTTGAAAAATTTTATCAAGATAAATGGGATTTTTCTGTAAGCAAGAGTGGTAAACAAGAAAAGTGTTACGTGTTGGAAATGTTTCCATATCCATCTGGTAAAATTCATATGGGACACTTACGTAACTATGCAATAGGGGATGTGATAGCGCGTTACAAGAGAGCTAATGGATTTGAGGTTTTGCATCCAATTGGCTGGGATGCGTTTGGATTACCAGCTGAGAATGCAGCAAGGGATAACAATATTAGCCCCGAAATATGGACAAAAGAGAATATAGATAATATGCGTACACAGTTGAAATCTATAGGTCTTTCTTATAATTGGGAGCGTGAACTCTCCACATGTGAGCCTGATTATTACAAACACGAACAAAAATTTTTCCTGGATTTTTTAAAGCATGGGCTTGCCTATCGAAAAGAATCATGGGTTAACTGGGATCCAGTGGACCAAACAGTGCTTGCAAATGAACAGGTGGTTGATGGAAAAGGATGGCGATCAGGTGCAGTTGTTGAAAAACGTAAGTTGTCCCAATGGTTTTTAAAGATTACTGATTTCGCTGAAGATTTACTCAAGTGCCTGCAAAGTTTGAAAAATTGGCCAGAAAAAGTCAAAACAATGCAGGAGCGTTGGATAGGAAAATCTGAAGGAGCAACTATAGAGTTTGAAGTAGTTGGCCTGAATAAGAAATTAAAAGTTTTTACAACTTATCCTCATACTTTGTTTGGGGCTTCTTTTTGTGCAGTGGCAGCAGAGCATCCTATTGTGCAGGATTTAAAGAATGGTTCTTCTGTTGTCATCCCAGTGCTTGACACTGGGATCCAAGAAATAAAATCGAAAAGAGAGAACGATGAAAAAATAGGAGTTTACACCGGATTAAACGTCAAACATCCATTTCTTGATAAGGAATTGCCGCTTTACATAGCGAATTTTGTGTTGATGGAATATGGGGAAGGCGCGATTTTTGGTTGCCCTGCACATGATCAGCGTGACTTTGAATTTGCACAGAAATATAATTTGCCGATAATTCCCGTTATTTCTTCAGCCCACTTAGGTGTCATTCCAGCGCGTGACCAGAATTCTTACAATGGATCCCAGTGTCAAGCTACTCAGATGACAAAGGAGGCGTATACTGGAGACGGGACAATGTTTAACTCCGAATTCTTAAACGGATTAATGGTTAGTGAAGCAAAGGAAGCCATAGTTAAAAAATTTGAAGAAAAAAAAATAGGCAAAAAAACAATAAACTATCGTTTGCACGATTGGGGAATTTCGAGACAACGTTATTGGGGATGCCCTATACCTATTATATATTGCAAAGACTGTGGTACTGTTCCAGTGCCAGAAAAAGACCTGCCTGTAATACTGTCCGCGGATGTGGAATTCACAAGTGGTGGCAATCCACTTGATAAACATCCTACTTGGAAATTTGTTGATTGCCCAAAATGTGGAAAGCAAGCAGAGCGTGAAACTGATACGTTTGACACCTTTTTTGAATCCTCTTGGTATTTTGCTGCATTCTGTAGCGAAGATAAATCAATAGACAAAGATGCGTGTAATCGTTTTATGCCTGTTGATTATTATATAGGTGGAATAGAGCATGCAATTCTGCATTTGCTTTACTCACGATTTTTCTGCCGTGCTTTAACCAAATGTGGCTATTTTGATATTAAAGAGCCTTTCTCTACTTTAATCACTCAAGGAATGGTCTGCCATGCAACTTATAAAGACGAAAATGGTAAGTGGCTATTTCCCGCAGAAGCAAAAGAGTTGATTGCACAAGGAGCTAAGGTTCAAGTGGGCAAAGTTGAAAAAATGAGCAAATCGAAAAAGAATACAGTTGACCCAAACTTTATCATAGAAAAGTATGGTGCTGATACTGCTCGCTTGTTTGTGTTGTCCGACACTCCTCCGGAGAAAGATATGGAATGGTCCGATGATGGCGTGGAAGGTTGTTCTCGTTATGTAAATAAATTGTGGCGTATGGTCATGCAGCTAAGACCTGTAAATATACACTATGATAATGAAAATGTTACGGGTGGACTTCTAGAGTACAGAAAAAAAATTCATAAACTCTTACACGGACTTACAGATGACTTGGAAAACTGCAGATTAAACTGTGTAGTGGCAAAATTTCGTGAGATGACGAATTTAATAGCTGAAATAGACGTAAAAACTGGAAAATCTCTTATTGATGAAGGTATATGTATATTAATCAGAGTAATCGAACCATTCATACCACATCTAGCTGAAAGCCTATGGCAAGAAATAGGAGGTCAACCTTGGCCAAAAGCTGATGAATCATTATTAGTTGACGATACGGTAACTATAGCAGTGCAAATCAATGGAAAATTACGTACAACAATCAAGGTGGCAATTAACTTACCTCAAGAAGAATTGAAGAAAATAGCGATAGACTCTGTGTCCAGTAAGATCGATCAAAGCAAAGTTCGCACTGTATATGCTGTACCAAATAAGATAGTAAATATAGTTATATAAAAGACCTGAGTAGTACGTTTTATATAATCTGATTTTATGGCTATACTTTTTTTGACATGTAGTTATATCTTTTTTAATATAAAGGATATATACTTATGCATTATATATTTTTTTGTATGAGGAGTTATATGAAAATAAAGAGATTGTGCGTTTTGGCTGTGTTGCTTACTTCATCTCTAGCAGGTGCAGCTAGTAATAGTGCAAGTAAGTCAGAAGATATAGCTCTTTCGATAAAAGTCCGGATGTGATAGGATAAGGATAGATGATGATAAGGAGGTTGAATGCCAGCAGCATATAGTTATGATTTAAGAAAAAAAGCAATGGAAGCGCTAGACGAAGGAGAAAGCAGAGAAACAGTGGCAGCAAGATTTAAGATTGGACGAACTACTTTATGGGAGTGGCAGCAAAGAAGAAAAGAAACAGGAGACTTTCAATCAAAAAAACTTGGAAATGGGGGTTACAATCACAAAATTACCGACTGGGATACCTTTGCCAAATTTGCCAGAGAACACGGAGGAAAGACTCTATCGGAAATGGCTAAACTTTGGAACAACGTTAGTATCCAAACGATCTATCGAGCCCTTAAAAAAATTGGATTTACGCGCAAAAAAAGACATATGGATACAAGGAAAGAAACGAAGAAAAACGTGCTGAATTTTTGAAAATTATAGCGACAAAAGAACCTAAAAACTTAGTGTATATAGATGAGTCTGGCATTGATAACACCGAAGACTACCCCTACGGATATTGCCAGAAAGGACAGCGGTTTTATGCCTTAAAATCTGGAAAGAAAACTCAACGAATCAGTATGGTTGCAGCCTTAAGTGGAAGAAAGATAGTTGTTCCGTTAACCTTTGAAGGCCACTGTAATATGGATGTTTTTAATGGATGGTTTGAGCAATTTTTGACACCGATCTTGGAACCTGGACAGACTGTCATTCTTGACAATGCTACTTTTCATAAGTCTGATAAGATTATCGAGCTTGCTAAAGGGGTTGGTGCAGAAATTTTGTATCTGCCGCCTTATTCTCCAGATTTCAACAAAATTGAGCATCATTGGTTTGCTATAAAAAACAGAGCCAGGAAAAACATTCCTCTATTCGAATCCTTTCTTCGTGCTGTTGATTCTGCCTTCCTATGACCTGTTTGGACTATTATGAGAAATGCTATACTGGACCAAATATTGCGTGGGATATGGAAATAGAATTTCCACCGCAATTTAAACGATTGCTTAGAGATTTGTATGAAAATGAAAATAACAAGTGGTTTGATGTGACGCGGGATTCAGAGCATAGCATCGTACTGAAATTGTCAACTAACATCAATTTAAAAAATGGTCTTAAGCCCTTACGCAATGAAATCAAGGATGTGCTTGCAACTTCTATTCAAGAATTTGCGAAGACTATGGAAGAACTGATAAAGCTAGAAAAGAAAGAGATTACATATGATAAATTGAAGGAATTGTTGGACGAATTCAGGTTAAAAGTGGTAAGTAGCATAGATTTTAAGTTGACAACTCACTTAATATACAACGCCTATCAAGTTGCCTTTATACAAGCAGTTAGGTTTCAGCTGGATAGACGGAAAGAAGGTTTTTCACTGGAAGATGAGATAAAAAATTCTTTAGTGAGACAGGAATTAGAAAGTCAAGGTAAGGAATTACCAGGTGAGAAAGAAGTGATAATAAGAGATCTGAAAAAAGCAGGAGCAAAAGTACCGGATGTTTTAGATGATAGTGAGCTTCCTATATTTAAAGCAGAATGGAAGCGGCTTAAAGAAGAAGGGAAGATAGCTAAGAGAACAATTATTGATGTTTATAAATATATACATAGTAGAGAAACAGAGACAGCTCTAGGTAATGCTAAAGAAGAGATTAATCTTTTAAAAAAAGAAGGACAAAAAAGATATATTAGGATACATGAAAAATTGAAAGAAATATATGGAGATGTAAAAAAGAATAATTTAGCAGGTGATGTTTTAAGAAGAAGGTTAGAAGGTCTTTTTAAGTTCGAGTATGATGATCAAGAAGTTGAGCAAAGGCTAGTAAAATCAGTAATGAAAAAAGCCAAGGGTGAGTTAGGCCTATTAGGCATGCTCAGCTTAATAGACCAGTTTCGGGATTTAGAAAAGGAGATAAAAGGTTCTTTGAGTGAGAATTTAAAAGAAGCTTCAGATAAAGCAAATGCTTTTGTAGCAAAGATATATTTAGAAATAACGAAATGCAAAAAACAAAATGTACTCAAAGGCCAAGCAAAGGGTATAGAGGATTCATGTAAGCTGTTAGAGGAAAAGGAGCCGGATTTAGTACAGAGGATTAATGCGCACCGAGCGGAAATTGCAGAATGCTTAGAGCAACCTATATCGTTAAGGAAAGTAATAAAGGTGAGCGAAATAGGAAAGGAGAACAGCATCCAAGTACAAAATTAATAGAGAAGCATTTGAAAAATAACCAAGAAATTCTCAAAGCATTAAAACAGTTAGAATTAGAAGAAAAAGGATTGTTGATAAATGAAGAAACAAAAAATAATTATATAGAAGAACTAGAATCTCGCGAAAAAATAAAGTTTGCAATAATAGAGGATGATTTACTGAAGGAGTTCGAGCGTGAAACTTTTAACGAAGAAGCAGTTAAGAAGTTGTTAGAGGAAGCGGAACTTGAATACTATTTGGCAGAAAAATGCATAAAAAGTCCTGTGATAAAAACAAAAAATAATATCAAGCACTTTTATCAAGGTTTATTGTCTCCTTTGATAGATAATTTGACAAAAGATATAATAAATAATATACCAGGAAATAGTGAAGGTTGTATACAGAAAGTTAAGAACTGGAGTAAAGTTATGTTTGGTGCAATAAAGATTGGAGCATCAAATGCTTATAAAGAGACTACAGAGAGAAAAGCGTTAAATGTGGCACATAATACTTATAAAGAAGGAGAGACATTTCTTCAATGTTTTCAGTCAAATTATGAAGGTATTGGAGCCTTTTTAGGTAATTTATTTTCTGATGATGGGGTAACATTTAAAAATGATGTGTGGCCTAAAATAGAAGAGCATTTGCATGGAATGTGGGATAGATTTTTCAAGGATATTGAATTCAATATTGGAAATAAATTGGATGAAGTAAGTGTGACACAGCAACGGCAGGAAACTATGATTGTGACTCAACGATAAGTTCTCAAAGTTCCTCCGGTATTTTCACATACTAAATTAACTATAGCACTTGATTCTTTTTGGATCTCTTTTTCAGTTAAAGTGTGAGTTGGAGAGCAGAAAGTAACTGACAATGCTATAGACATCTTATTCGATTCTATATTATTTCCATGGTATACGTCAAATACTAAAACTTCTGTGATGAGCTCTGAGCTTTTTTTTACCACATTGATTATGTTACCTACTTTCACATCCTTATTTACAATAAATGCAAAATCACGTTTTACACTTTGGTATTTATAATCGATAAATTTCTTTCTACTTACAGGTAAATTTTCAATATTTTCTAATATCACCTCAAAACCTACAACTTTTTGCTTGATATCAAAAAGATCTAATATATTAGGATGCAACTCTCCAAAATAACCTGCTACTTTATTCTTAAAAGAGAGAGTGCCTGACTTTCCTGGGTGATAATGTTCTTTTTCTGCTCTCTCTATCGTTAAATTATCACAATTGACGTTAAAAAACTCCAAAGCTGCTATGCAATCAGCCTTTGCGTCAAAAACATCTACTTTTCTATCAGTATTATAATGGTTTCGCGGTAAATTATTTCCTGTTCTTATCCCACTTAAAACATGTTTAGACCGAGCTTCACCATCGTAAATCGGCCCAATTTCGAAGATTGCAAGATCAGATATTCCATGGGCAATATTATCAGCAGTAACTTGCAATAAATTTGGCATAATACTTGGTCTCATTATATTAAAGCTATTGTTAAACGGATTATCGATGATAAATAACTTATTCGAGTAACCAAATTTTTCAGCTGTTGATTCACTCATAAACGACCAGGTTAGCACTTCATGAAACCCTCTGTTTGTCATCAAAATACGCAAATTGTCGCATGTACTATCTACTTCTTCAACATTATTTGGTAGTGGTTCTTCTTTTATTTTGTCATAGCCGTATATCCTTGTTACTTCTTCGATTAGGTCAGCCGGTATTGTCACGTCCGGTCTCCAGCTTGGTACTTGTACATTCCAATTGCCTTCGGTTTTTTTATCAATACTAAACCCTAGTTTCGTTAAGATATCAAGCACCTCATCAGGCGATACAGACACACTTCCAAACTTGTTCACATCCTGATAATCAAAGCTCACCTTGGTGTCAGCACTATCTAAACTGCCAGCAGACACTACGCTTGAGGTTTCTCCACCACATAAGTCCAGAATCATTTTAGCTGCAAGGTTGAGTCCATCAAAAGTAAATCCAGGATCAACTGAACGTGCAAATCTGTAACTAGCGTCTGTGGAGATGCCGAGCTGCCTTGAAGATTTAGTAATAGAGATAGGATCGAACCAAGCAGACTCTAAAAAGATATCAGTAGTTTCAAGAGTACATTCACTGCACTTACCACCTATAATTCCAGCAATTCCATGAATATTTTTATCACCTGCAATAACGCTTATGTCTTTGTTTAATAAGTATTCTTTACCGTTCAAACCAGCAAATTTTTCTCCGTCGTTTGCTTTGCGTACTGTGAGCTCTCCTTCTATTTTTTTTGCATCATACGCGTGCATTGGGCGGCTGAAAGATATCATAATATAGTTCGTGATATCAACTATTGCAGAAATGGAGCGCATTCCTATCGATTCCAGCCTATCTTTTAACCATTTTGGGCTTTCTTGATTTTTTACATTGGCGATGTATATTCCACTAATAAAACTTTCCCCGTCAGTAACTTCAACATCGATTGGTGAATTTATGGAGCTGGTAAGTTGTGGAATGCTTAAAGTCTTTAATGTCCCAATTCCAGTTGCAGCAAGGTCGCGAGCTATTCCATAAATGCCTAAGCAATCTCCACGGTTTGGAGTAACATTTATATCAATTACAGGGTCACAATTGAAAAATTTATCCCCTACTTTATAATCATCGGAAAGCTCGATTATTCCTTCACTTTCCTCTTGAACCAGCGCAAGTTCAGAAGCAGAGCAGAGCATCCCTTCACTTAGCATTCCTCGTATTTTTGTGGACTTAATTGTGAGATCACTTTCTGGCAACGTGCTACCAAGAGATGCAAGTACAGTTTTCATACCTTCTCTAACATTGTTTGCTCCACAGACTATTTGTAGAATTTTACTTCCATCATTTACTTTACATAATTTTAATTTATCAGCATTTGGATGAGGTACGACTTCTAATACCTCTGCAACAATAAACCCAGTCAATCTGGAATTATCGATCACATCTTCTACTTCTAACCCTATGTGAGTTAATTTATCGGTAATTTCTTCTAAACTAGCATTGGTTTCTAAGTGTTCTAATAACCAAGATAATGTGAATTTCATGGACCTAAAAAGAAGTGAAAAAGTTATTGTAATGTAAAATGTAGTGATTTTAAAGCTTATTGTAGTGGAATGAAAAGTGACTTCTGTATCACAAGCAATGATGCAGAAGTTTTTGTAACTTTATATCTTCTTGTAAAGAGAATTTATCTTCTTTATATCACCTTTTAAATCTATCTCCGTAAAGGATTTAAGATTCATATTGTGGGTATCTGCATGGAAGCTATGAATGTAGCCATCTATAGTTAAGTCTCCTATCATATTATGGCTTTCATCTAGTATTTCGCTTCCTATTTGATAATGGCCAGTATATTCGTTAAAGGAACCATCTGTCAATTTGATGTATCCGTTACCAAATTCCTGCTCTAAATTTAAAGGATGATTAGCGTTAATAAAATCTATTTCGTTCATTATATACCTCACTAAAAATTAAATTATAATTAAAATAAGATGTTAAGTTAAATAATTTAATAAGATTAGTAAATTTTAAAATACAGAGCTGACTGTAATTAACACTCTAATTACATATTTTGTTAATGTATCAATGTTATAATAACACAGAGCCTTATCTTAACCCTTGACTTTGTCCTATAAAATTCATACTTTATTTACTGTTATAGTTCAAGTACATAGGGTCAAAATGGCGTTAAATCCGCTAGAGCAATTTAAAGTATATACAATAATAGAGTTACCTAGGTTATTTGGGTATGACGTAAGCTTTACCAATTCATCTTTTTTCACGATGATTTCGGTGATATTGATGATACTCTTTTTGCTTTTTGGAATAAAGAAGGGGTCAGTAATACCAGGATATTTGCAAGCTGCAGTTGAGTATGTATATGATTTTGTTATTTCAATAATAGAAAATAACACTGGAAGCAAAGGCTTGCAGCACATTCCATTGATATTCACAGTATTTATTTTCATTTTATCGTGTAATTTAGTTGGTGTTCTTCCTTATAGTTTCACGGTCACAAGTCATGTGATAGTCACCTTCGCTTTATCGATGGTGGTTTTTATTTATATAACGATTGTTGGATTTAAAGAAAGGGGAGTAGAATTTTTACGCATATTGCTACCAAAAGGAACTCCTTCGTGGCTTGCACCTATAATAATTATTATTAAGTTGTTTGCTTATTTAGTAAGGCCGGTTAGCCTATCAATAAGGCTTGCAGCAAATATGATTGCTGGTCATACAATCATCAAAGTGATAGCAGGGTTTATTGTAAACATGAACATATTTTTCACTCCTGCGCCGTTTTTGTTCATAATTGCATTGATAGGATTTGAAGTATTTGTTGCAATTTTACAAGCTTATATATTTACTATATTAACATGTGTATATTTGTCAGATGCAGTAAAGTAATTGACTTCCTTGTAGAATATTTTACAATTATATTATAAAGAAAAATTAAAGGTAATATATGGATTTAGTAGCTTTAAAGTTTATAGCAATTGGTTTAGCTGTGTTTGGAATGCTCGGTGCTGGTTTAGGTATAGCTAATATCTTTTCTGCTATGTTAAATGGGATTGCGAGAAACCCTGAATCAGAAGGTAAAATGAAAAGTTATGTTTATATTGGTGCTGCCATGGTTGAAATCATGGGATTGCTTGCGTTTGTACTTGCAATGTTATTAATATTTGCTGCTTAACAGATGCCACAGCTTGATGTTTCAACCTTCTTTTCTCAAGTTTTTTGGTTTTTAATTTTTTTCTCTTCACTTTTTTTCGTGGTAAGTTGTTTATTTTTACCAAAGTTAGATAAAATAATAAGCACTAGAAGTAAAGAAGTATTGGGTTCTTTTAATAGTTCTGTTCATCTTTTAAGACTCACGGAAGAGCAGATTGCCAAGTATAATTCCGCTTTAAACCAAGCTAGAATACAGGCAAAAAAAATCATAGATGATGCACTTGCTCAGGTAGAAGAAATGAGAGCTAATGTTCAGAATATATTAGAAGAGGAAGACAAAAAAAAGAGCAAGCTTATTGAAAAAAAAGTGGCAGAATTTAAATCTGAATATACTGATCAGTTAAAACAAATGGCTACTAGTATTGCTTTAATTTATTATACTAAATTGACTAATTCTGAAATTGAAGAGGAATTTATTGCTGACTTGGTGTCCAAAGAATTTTAGGGGTTTTTATGTCTACATCACTGATTATCGGTCTTGCCTTCTTGGTAAGTTTTGTCCTTTCGTATAAATTGCTAAAGAAAGTGATAAAAAATGCGCTTAACAATAAGCGTAACAAAAGCAAATTTTCAAGTGAAGAAACTGAAAAATTCAGGAAAGATATGTTGGAGTATTACAAAAAATCTTCTAAAAAATACAAAGAATTAGATGCAGAAGTTAATAAAATGATGAATGAAGCACTTGATAAAGCTAATAGTATCATTAAGCACAATAGACAGCAGCTAGATCAGACATTAGATGACAATGCCCATTCTAACTTGAAGAAAGTCACTGACCAAGTTGAAAAAGCTCTTGGGGATTTACAGACTAACACAGTGAATATAGCTGCTGATGCTGTAAAAAAAATAATGCATGAACGTAAAGATGATAAGCGTAGTAGCGAGGTCATATCTTCATTTTCACGTGACTTAAATAAAAAATTGCATTAGGTTCAATGCAACAATTGCCTATACTTCAAGCTGATAATGTAGAAAAAATTAAGTTTGATTCTAGTTTGTGCAAAGAGCCAGAGAAACTTTTTTACTATAAATTTAATATAATTCCTTGGCAAAAATTAAATAATACTACTTTTTTTATGGTTGAAGACACAAGCCGAGATATCAACCGTTGGGTCGAAGCTCATTACGGTATTGACTATGTATTAATAAAAGTGGATAGCGAACAGATTTTAAATCTTCTTAACTCGCACTTTGGTATTTCAGAATTTGCAAGCAACTACTTATATTACAAGAATCCTAATTTTTCAGCTAAAAGCATTAAACTAAGCTCAATATTTTTTGCTTCTTTCTTTATTGTAACTTCAATTTTAACACTAACAGAGAAATATACATATTTTGCTTTGATGTTGATATTTATAATCGGATGTTCTAGTTATTTATTCAAGTTTATAGCTACAGTTTTTAGCTTATGTGAAACCTCCAACCAAAAAGTGGATTATAGTAAGCTGAATGAAGAAGATTTTCCTATATATACTATTTTATTGCCTGCTTTTAAAGAAAGTGCAGTGATAGAGCAATTGATCGAAAGCATTGAAAGTTTGGATTATCCAAAATCAAAATTAGATGTGAAGCTTCAGGTAGAAAGTGATGACCAAGAAACGCTAGCAGCTATAGAAAAGTACACTTTACCGCAGTATTTTGAAGTAATAAAAGTGCCTCATTCTTTGCCTAGAACAAAAGCCAAGTCATGCAATTATGCTATGAGCTTTGCTAGAGGAAAGTATGCAGTAATATATGATGCGGACGATAAACCAGACCCATTGCAGTTAAAAAAAGCACTGATTGAATTTAATAAGGACGACGATAAGCTTGCCTGTGTACAGGCGAAATTAAATTACTATAATTGTGATTATAATTTTCTCACAAAATCCTTTTCTCTGGAGTATATGAACTGGTTTCAATACTTATTGCCTGGATTCCAAAAAATGAACATGCCAATGCCTTTGGGTGGTAGCAGTAATCATTTTTCAGTAAAAATTCTAAAAAAAGTGTTTTTCTGGGATGCTTACAGTGTTACCGAAGATGCTGACCTCGGTTTGAGACTTGCGCAAATGGGATATAAAACCAGGATGATTGACTCAGAAACATTGGAAGAGTCACCAATTGCTGTATTTGCTTGGATTAAGCAAAGAGCGCGCTGGATCAAAGGCTATATGCAAACTTATATTGTTCATTTAAAAAATATAAAGTCACTTTATAAACACACTGGATTTAAGGGAATTTTGCTATTGAATCTTTTTGTTGGCTCTGCAGCTTTTATATTTTTTACTACTCCATTTTTACTGCTTTCATTGATATTAACTAAAGTTTTAAATGAATTATTTTTGTACTACTGTGTAGTGGTATACGTTACTAACCTGATTCTTTTGGTAATAGCTGTCAAACAGCAAAAGATGCCTTTTTATTTTTATATAGTATCGATATTTTTTCCGGTCTATAGTCTGCTACATAGTGCAGCAGCTTTTCTTGCCTTGTGGGAATTTATTCTTTACCCTGAGCGATGGAACAAAACTCAGCATGGTTTATGGAACAAAAGCAATCAAAACCTGTAGCTATTTGGCTTTTTCTCTGCTGTATCATGGTAATTCTCATGGTGGGGATTGGTGGATTTACCAGACTTTCAAAAGCAGGATTGTCAATCACAGAGTGGAAACCCATCACTGGAACATTGCCACCACTGAGTGGACAAGACTGGCTACAAGAAAAATTAAAATACGAAGCTACACCTGAATATAAAGCACTTAACTATGGTATGAGTATGGAGGAGTTTCGCGCTATATACTTAATAGAATATGTACACAGATTGGTTGCAAGACTAACAGGTTTAGTTTTTGTCCTGCCATTTATATATTTCACATTAAGAAGAAAAATATCTAAAAAAGTAGTAATAAAGCTATTTATGGCATTATTATTTGGAGCTTTACAAGCTTTTGCTGGTTGGTATATGGTTAAAAGTGGTTTAGTAACTGAACCTCATGTTAGCCACTATAGGCTTGCACTTCACTTATTATTAGCATTAATTATCTTTGCATTATTGTCATATCAATTTTTTGATTACCAAATCAGGCCAAAGCAAACTAAACTTAAGATTAGTAGTGACACTATATACTATACAGGGATGATTTTGGCCCTAATTGTAATACAAATAATTTTCGGTGCGTTTGTTGCGGGATTAAATGCTGGTTTGATTTACAATACCTTTCCACTAATGGGCGGACAAATCGTTCCAGAAGATTTATTTTTCTTACAGCCTATATGGCTGAATATCTTTGAGAACAGAGCGACAGTGCAATTTATACATCGAGCACTGGCATTGCTAATACTAACTTTGGTAGTAATACTCACAGTAAAAAATGCTAGCATAAAACCGGTATATATTATGCTGCTCTCCGTCGTCATTCAGATCATTTTAGGTGTAATTACTCTATTATTGCACATACCGATAGCCATTGCCATAGCTCATCAAGTGTTTTCATTTATCTTGTTTGGGTCAAGTTTATACTTCTTGTGTTATTTAAGGAAGCAGACTACATCACCAATCTGCACATTTTTTCCTTCTTGAACGGGAATATTTTTTATCACCATTGCTGCTTCAGCACATATAATATTTTCCATTTTCATCGCTTCCACAACAAATAAAGGTTGTCCTATTTCTACCTGATCTCCTACATTTACGTGTAATTTAACTAATAAGCCAGATATTGGGGATTTTACAGCATCTACTGAAATCCCTTCTGTTTCATTATTTAGCATTAACTTACTTAATTCAGCTACATGAGGTTTTAATATACAACACTCAGCTTTCATACCTGCATGTCTTATGAAGTACTTGCTGCCTTGTCTTTCTATTTTAAGTGCTATATTGGTATCGTCATTAATTGTGATATATAGCAATCTATAACTTGATTTCCACTTGCCTATAACGGAGTATTTATTGTGATTATATACCGTTATTAATATATTATCTTGGTATTTTGCATTTACGGAGTACTCATTGTCATTTATATTCACTATGAATAAATCTCTTGCACAGTCACCTGCCATCCGAGTAGCTGATACTGGTGCCCCTTCTTTTTTACTAGATTCCAGTGTCACGCACTGGAATGACACCTGAGATGTTTCATTCACTGCTTTATGATGGTACCTTTCTTCATTTTCCAAATGAACATATAACGCAGTGAAAATAAATATTTTAATATACTCCTCTGTAACCAAATCGCCGTGAAACCCACTAGGGTAATGATCTGGAATGAATCTCGTATGGAGCTTTGCTGCGATAAAATTTGGGTGATGGAAGATGGATTCTAGAAATTCTATATTATTTGTTACTCCTTCTATATAGCATTCAGACAATGCTTTTTGCATTCTGCTGATCGCTTCTACTCTATCTTTTCCATATGTTATCACTTTGGCAATCATCGAATCATAGAACATGCTAATTTCTGAACCTGCAGCAACTCCATCATCTATTCTTACATAATCATTTTCACCCGGTTTATCGTAATATTTTATTCTTCCGCTGGAAGGGAAAAATTTCTTCGATGGGTCTTCAGCGCAAATTCTACTTTCTATTGCAGAACCAGTAAGTTTAATATCATCCTGACTGAACCTTAATTTTTCTCCACAGGAAGTTCTAATCATTTCTTCTACTATGTCTATTCCAGTTATAAATTCTGTTACTGGATGCTCAACTTGTAATCTCGTATTTACCTCAAGAAAATAGAATTTTTGGTCTTTATCTACAACAAACTCAACAGTACCTGCTGAAAAATAGCCAACTTGCTTTGCTAAAGAAACACATTGGGCATACATTTTTTGTCTTACTTCTTCACTAATAAATGGACTTGGCGTTTCTTCCATTATTTTCTGATTATTCCTTTGTATTGAGCACTCCCTCTCTCCAAGACATACTATATTGCCATATTTATCCGCTATGATTTGTATTTCGATATGTCTTGGTAATTCTATATATTTCTCTATAAAGATACTGCCATCCTTAAAACTTTTCTCTGCTTCATTTGTTGCTGATGTGAACGCTAGTTCAATTTCTTTTTTGGAATTTACAATTCGCATTCCCTTGCCACCACCGCCTGATGCAGCTTTAAGCATAACGGGAAAACCGATCTCTTCAGCAACTTGAGCTGCGTGGGCAGCATCGCTGATCTTACCCATATATCCTGGCACTACATTCACTCCAGCTTTTCTTGCAGCTTCTTTTGCTGTTATTTTGTTGGCTGTAACTTCTATTGTTTCTGCACTGGGACCGATGAAGTCTATATTATGTTTTTGAAGAGCACGTGGAAAATCTGGATTCTCTGCTAAAAAACCATAGCCAGGATGAACTGCCTCAGCACCTGTTTCAACTGCTACTTCACATATTTTTTCAATGTTTAAATAACTGAGGCAAGATGGCGAAGGGCCGATATATCTTGACTCATCTGCTTGTCTTACATGCACAGAATTTACATCTGCATCCGAGTATATGCACACACAAGATATACCCATCCTACGAGCAGTTCTGATAATCCTGCAGGCAATCTCTCCTCTGTTTGCTATTAAAATCTTACTGTACTTCTTTTCCGTCATCGTATGAGTATACTTTCTGAAGTTAAGAAAGTAAATTTCTATATCATTGCCTGCAAGTAATTTCTAGCTTCATCAAACACCTAAACTTTCTCCTGCAAGTTGTACATTAGCATTTTCCACTAAAGTGCTTTCGTTATGCAAGGCATGTATCTCGCTACATGCTTTAACTGACAGGTATGTGACTCCGCCAGAAGCTATTGCAACCATCGAGCTTAGTGCAAAAGATTGAGAAACTAAAAATAAAAAGTATAAAGACAAACATAAAGCAGCGATACATGCTATCGCTCCTATTATATATAAGCACAGGTGAAACTTCTGGTTACATATAAAGCTGTCTTTTGTGCCTGCGATTTGCTTAATTTCTTTCTGTTGTGCAGCATTTAAGTAATAAAGAGGAGTTTCCCTCTTCTTATTAAAAGCATAGCCTTTACTGCAGAGCGCATCTTTAATATATTTTTTATTACATTTGAGTTCCTCTTTCAATCTGCTTACTTCTTTCCGATCTCCAGCTTCTTCTGCTTTCGTAATTTTGTTATTAGCTTCCTTCTCTAAGTCATTCACAATCTCTTGTACTGCAGGCAGCAAAATTCCACTTCTTGCTGCTTCATGAAATGGATTATCTCCATATTCATTATGCGCAGTTACAGAAGCAATGTTCTTCTTACAAATGTCTACAAATTTACCTTTGTTTTGTATTCTTGCAGCTAAATGCAGGAGATTATCTGCCTGTACTCTTTGTTTTGTTTTATCAAAAGGGCCGGTGTAACGCCAATTGATATTAGCTTCATTATCTGAAAGCAATTTTGCTATATCTACAAGTCCATCCATAACTCACCTCGCTATATTCAACCAATACTAAATTATACAACACAATTTATGAAAAATAAATAAAATTTTATCTCTCAGAATAAATAAATTCTAAATTGTTACAAACATAAATTTTAGCTATCATCATTTATATTACTGTAACGGACAAATATGCCAGGTATAGTCACGAGATTCGCTCCATCACCAACAGGGTTTTTGCACATTGGTGGGGCCCGCACTGCGTTATTTAATTGGCTCTATGCAAAGCATCATGGTGGCAGGTTTTTGCTAAGAATTGAGGACACCGACAGAAAACGTTCAACGAAAGAAGCAATTGATGCAATTATAGAAGGGCTAAGATGGCTCGGTGTGAGCTATGATGGGGAAATAGTATATCAGTCAAAAAGAATAGAGCGGCATAAAGAAGTAGCAAACCTTTTAGTTGGGAAGGGTAGGGCGTATCACTGTTATTGCCCTGAGGATGAAGTTGCAGAAAAGAAAATAAAAGCAAGAGAAGAGGGCAAGATATACAAGCATAAATGTACTACAAAACCTCCTTCTTGTCATCCAAGTAGCCGACACTGGGATCCAGAAGAAAATATGTGGTCACGCGCTGGAATGACATCGGGTGTGAGGTCAGTTGTCCGCTTTAAAGTGCCAGATTCGCAAGAGATCGTTATTGATGATAAAATATACGGCCAAATCAAAGTAAATAGCAACCAGCTTGATGATATAGTGATCTTACGCTCTGACAACACTCCAACATATATTTTTGCCGTAGTAGTTGACGATCATGATGCTGGAATAACTGATATAATACGTGGCTCTGACCATCTCACTAATACCTTTAAACATCTGCTAATATACCAGGCTCTTGATTTTGACATTCCACGCTTTGCACATGTGCCGCTTATCCATGGGGAAGATGGGAATAAGCTATCCAAAAGGCATGGTGCCACAAGCGTTTGCGATTATGAAAAGATGGGAATATTGCCAAAAGCGATGCGTAATTACTTGCTGAGACTTGGCTGGAGTCACGGCAACGATGAGATTATTAGCGATGAGCAAGCAATAGAGTGGTTTAATTTAGAAAGTATTGGTCGTTCACCTGCACGGCTCGATTTCAAAAAACTGGAGCATTTGAATAACCACTATATTAGTAATATGAGCAATGAAGATATTCTGACTCTAATGCTTAGAGAAAATACTCTAACTGACAAAAAAAAGGGCTATTTACTGCAGGGACTGACAGAGCTAAAAAAAAGAGCAAACTACCTGACCGAACTGCTGGATTTAGCAAAGTTTTATATTCAAGATCCGCCACTTGATTTAAGTGAAGAGGCTGAGCAAATTGTCAAATCTAACCTCGATATAATCAAGTTACTCGCGTCATTTCTGTCAAAGATCGGTGATGAAAATTGGAATAAGGGTTTTTTATCTTCTCAGATCAAGGAATGTGCAAAATTGCACGATATGAAAATAAGCGATGTATACCACTCATTACGCGCCCCTATAACTGGAGTAATGGATGCACCTGGAATCATTGATATCATGGTGATTCTTGGTAAAGATGAGTGTATAAGAAGGTTACAAGCAATTTAAATGAAATAAGAAAATTACTTGACATCCTTCGCCAGCCCCCTTATCATGAAACTGAAGCTATTGTATTTGCTTTCGCCAATCTGCAGATTAAAAGGTAAGGATTACTTAATGTATCGGCGTCTTATGTTCAATTTTTTGCAGTATATAGATACTGTATGTCTTTACAAAACTTCATCTACATCTAGATTTTTATCTAAATAAGCTGAACGCGCTTATAAAGCGTTACAAGACATCAAAAAATGCCAATACTCGACAGAGATAGTAAAAGACTAGCTAACTCGGGGATTCTTTGTCTTTTTTTCTGCTTAGTAAATTTCTTAAACATTTGCAGCGTAAGTTAGTTGCAATTAAAAGCAGCTGAATTTCGCTTGTCAAGCGTTTAAAACATAAAAAACGCCAATATTTTAAAGCGGATAATAACCACGGGGCTTCTTTTGCCTTTTTTTTCGTTTGGTAAATTTCTTAATGTTTATAGCTAAAAGAGCCCAAGAGAGGTGTCATTCCAGTGCTTGACACTGGAATCCAGTTTTCCATATAATCTCATCGAAAACGTCGTATTTTAACATAAAACAGCTACTTTTATACTCACCAACTTAATAAAATTCCTGGATGCCAGTGTCAAGCACTGGCATGACACCCTACTAGTAGCACAATGTTCGTACAGCTGTACGTGTGACCAGAAAAAACATAGACCCCAAGTGTCAGCTACTTTCATGACACCCCGACAACCGTCATCCCACTACTTGTTAGCGCCGCGGCGGCATGACGTCTTAACTATAGAAAACTTGTATAGATTTTTTCTACTTCTGTGATATCATAAGCCTGTAATGATAAAATAAGTAAATATGGATAAGTCAGCGTATGAGATCATAGAACATGAGTATGATGTGGTAGTAGTAGGTGCAGGTGGAGCAGGGCTCAGAGCAACGCTTGGGATGGCTGCAACTAATTTTTCAGTTGCCTGCATTTCTAAAATTTTCCCTACACGAAGTCATACAGTTGCAGCACAAGGCGGAATTAGTGCAGCTTTAGGTAATATCGGTGAAGACGATTGGCGCTGGCATGCATATGACACAATAAAAGGTTCAGACTGGCTTGGTGATCAAGATGCAATAGAATATATGTGTAAAAACGCTGCTAAAGCTGTTATTGAACTTGAAAATTTTGGCGTACCTTTTTCTCGTACAGAAGATGGCAAAATATACCAGCGTTCCTTTGGTGGAATGACAACTCACTTTGGTAAAGGAAAATCAGCGCAGCGCACTTGTGCGGCAGCAGATAAGACTGGGCACGCAATCCTTCACACTCTATATCAGCAGTGTCTTAAATTCAACGCTGAATTTTTTGTTGAATACTTTGTGATTGATTTAATTATGGATAGCGAAACCGGAGCATGCTGCGGAGTTCTTGCTTGGTCGCTATGCGACGGCACATTACATAGATTTCGTGCGCATAGAGTGGTGTTAGCAACAGGTGGATATGGACGTGTTTATTTCTCTGCAACAAGTGCGCATACCTGCACAGGTGATGGTAATGGCATGGTAGTAAGGGCTGGATTACCACTTGAAGATATGGAATTTGTACAATTTCATCCAACAGGAATATATGGCTCAGGGTGCCTGATGACAGAAGGATGCCGTGGTGAAGGGGGGTACCTCGTTAATTCTCAGGGCGAGAAGTTTATGGAATGTTACGCACCAAAAGCAAGAGATTTAGCTTCCCGTGATGTGGTAAGTCGCGCAATAACAATTGAAATTAGAGAGGGAAGGGGGGTTGGACCAAAAAAAGATCATATGTATTTAACTATAGCGCATCTTGATCCGGAAGTAATAAAACTCAGATTGCCGGGCATCAGCGAAACCGCAAGAACTTTTGCTGGAGTTGATGTCACTAAAGATCCAATACCGGTCATTCCGACTGTTCACTATAACATGGGTGGCATTCCAACCAATTATTATGGAGAAGTGATCACGCTGAAGCAAGGTAAGGAAGAAGTGGTAGATGGACTATTTGCAATTGGAGAAGCTGCATGTGTTTCTGTGCACGGTGCAAATCGACTTGGTTCTAACTCGCTTCTTGATCTTGTGGTTTTTGGTAGAGCTGCAGCGCTCAGAGCAAGAGAGAAACTAAAATCCGGTACACCACATAAAAAATTGCATTCAGACTGCACAGACTGGATAGTAGATAGATTTAATAAAATGCGATTTGCCTCCGGTGGGCTAAAAGTAGCAAAAATACGCAGCGAAATGCAGAACACTATGCAAAAGTACGCATCAGTGTTCCGTGTTGCTGAAGTTTTAGAAGAAGGCAAAAAAGCTATAAAAAAGGTAGCAAAAATGATGCCTGATATTTCACTTGAGGATCGCAGTATGATGTGGAATAGTGATTTAGTTGAAGCACTGGAGCTTGCTAACATGATCCCACAAGCGGTTATTACCATGGAATGCGCAGCTAATCGCGAGGAAAGCAGAGGTGCCCATGCTCGTGAAGACTTTCCTGAACGTGATGACAAAAACTGGATGAAGCACACTATAGCGTGGCTTGAAGAAAAGAAAGGGCAAATTAACGTAAAAATTGATTATAAAAAAGTGGCTGAAAAAACTCTGAGCGGTGAGATTGATTTCATAGCGCCAGAGAAGAGGGTTTACTAGTTACACTATCCCTACACAATTTTTCAACGAGTTCATTATTGATATGGCACTCATTTTAGTGTCTGGAGGACTCTCAGTATGCTCTGATTGATTTGGTGACTCTTGTACTGCTTGATTTTTAGTCTCATTCCTTAAATTCTGTTGATCATTATTAACAAGGTTCTTCGAAGCTTGATTCTGCTCTGTTGTTGAATTAGAGCGGTTTTTGTCGTTAAATGTGTCCTGTGCTTTGTTGGTTGATTTTTCAAAAAGTTTCTTAATACCACTAAATCCTAAAGTTAAAGTAAGGCATATAACTCCAGCAGTAGCTATGATAGGAATGGCTGCTCCAATTGCCATTTGACCCTGAAAGAAAGCAAATGTTACCATTGCAATAACAGTAATCGTTATCGTGATTGCTAACAATTCGCGGGTCCTTTTTGCTGGATCTATGAATCCTGCTACAGCAGATCCTGTTTTCTTTATAGCAGAACCTAGCTTTTTAATGCCAGACTTGCATTTTTTCGAAGCAGTTCCACAGTGGTATTTTTCTTCAAGCTTCTCTTTTAGTTCTTTAGCTTTCTCCTGTGCTTTCTGTGGAGTCCCTGAATAATCTTTTAGATCTCGTAAAGTTAAATAGTACTTTTTAGTATGGAATTTTGGATCTTTCAGCTCCAGAGAACAGGGATCAGCGCCTATTTCTAGCAGCATTGTACAAAATTTTGTTGTATTGTCATAAGCAGTTGCTGTATCAAAAATTGTTCCTTGCAATAGGTGTTCGATACTTCTTTTTTCTGCTTTTTTCTTTAATGCCAATTCTAGGGGTGTGTTCCCTTCTCCATTCTTAGCATTTATAGCTTTACCTAATTTATCTTTAGATATTGTTCCATTTTTTACTAAACCTAAAATCAATTCCAAACATGTAACTTTTTGTTCTCCTTTGAATGAAGCAATATAGTGCAGAGCATTTTTTCCATCTTTATCTTGCACAGTAATATCTGCACCATTTTGTAGAAATAACTCTAAGGTTTTATACCTGCCAGTATCCTTAAATTCTTTTTTTATTACATTCTTTATTTTATTTTTCAATGAAGGTTCTTTACTCTTTTCTTGTATGCGCTGGAGTACCTGATGGAGCGGTGTTTGCCCTTCCTTGTTAGTAGTATTTACAGCATCATCTTTATTTGAAATCAACTCTAAACATGTAACTTTTTGTTCTCCTTTTAGTAAAGCAATATAGTGCAGAGCATTTTTTTCATCTTTATCTTGCACAGTAATATCTGCACCATTTTGTAGAAATAACTCTAAGGCTTTATATCTATTTGTTTTTTCAAATTTTCTATCTGTACATGATCGATCCTCATTCTTTTCTTTTATATGCTGAAGCAACTGATGAAGAGGTGTTTGCTCTTTCCCGTTAACAGCATTTATAGCCTTACTAAATTCATCCTTACCTAAAGTCAACTTCAAACATGCAACTTTTTGTTCTCCTTTGAATGAAGCAATATAGTGCAGAGCATTTTTTTCATCTTTATCTTGCACAGTAATATCTGCACCATTTTGTAGAAATAACTCTAAGGTTTTATACCTGCCAGTATCCTTAAATTCTTTTTTTACTACATTTTTTATTTTATTTTTCAATGAAGGCTCTTTACTCTTTTCTTGTATGCGCTGGAGTAGTTGATAGAGCGGTGTTTGCCCTTCTTTGTTTTTATCATTTACAGCTTTTATAAATTGCTCTTTTTGACCTGCTTCTAGCAATATATTGAGAAGTTCAAGTTTTTGTTTTGTTTCAGGTTTAACAATCAAGTGTAGAGCATTATTACCATCTGTGTCTTTAAGGCTAATATCCGCCCCTTTTTCCAATAGTTCTTTAAAAAGTTTTTTATCACTATTTTTAATTACTGGATGTAATAGATAATTATCATTACTATCTGGAGTATTTATGGTATGTGGTATAATTTCTTTAATTTTTGCTTCTGTATTGATTCTTATTTCTGGCTTTAATTTAGATTTCTTTCCTTGCTCTGCTAATTTTTCTAAGAAATTACGGTAGTATGTCTTTTGCTCCTCTTTTAAGTTTTGTAATTCTTTTGTAGATAATTCTAAATTATCAGAGCTGGCTCCATGCTCTAACAATTTTGTAAGAAACTTAAGTGTGTTATCGTTACTTCGAATTGTATTAGACTCATGTTTTTCTTTTGTTACCTTGTTAATTAGTGCCACCTGAAGAGGAGTTTTTTCGTCCTGATTTTCACTATCAACAAGTTGTGCTAAATCTTCCTTGGTGACCGTTTTTATTAGGGTACCCAGAAACTTGCATTTCTGTTTCTTTTCCAACGACGCAATGAGGTGTAAAATATTTTTCCCTTCTTCAGCTTTTATGCTGCTAATATCCGTACAATCTTTTAGATATTTTCTAAATTTCCTGTTATTTCCATTTTTGATCGCTTTTAGTAGTAGAGCATTGTTATTTGTTATTTCGTTGCTTATTTCTACTTCATGATCATCTTCAACATCACTGCTGTAGCCACTCTCTGTTTCGCTGTCCCTACGGTTGTGGGTAAAACAATATCTGCTATTATAAGTAATTTCTGAAATTGCTTGCTTTACTCGCTCTTTTGTTTCATTTGATATTTTTTTCGATCGTTCTATTGCTTTATCTAGCACTGGAAGGAAGCATTGGACATAATACCTATAATATTTTTCTTGTTCTCTAAGTGATTCTTCTAATTTAGTTAATACTTCAGGACTAGCATCTTTTTCAAATAACCTTTTACACTTCTTGAGGGTTCCATCTTGACCTCTTGGTTTTTCACGCTTGTGTTCTTCTTTTTTTACCTTTCTCTCTATAATGCCATACAATTGCTCGTCTTTTCTATCCTGCTCTTGCTTTTTATTTTTATCTATGCATTCACCTAATTTATCTGCATTAGTAGTTAGTGCAGTTATATCTATACCCATACTAAAACCTCAATATTAAAAGCTATTTAAGTTGTCAGCACTAAACTAACAACCAAGAAGTTTGACTTTTAAATTGAGCTAAACGTTGTATATGTGATCAAAATATAGGTGGAAAGGCAGAAAATTAATTTCTGTGAGAAAATTTGCCGTCATAGTTAAACCTCACTTGAACAGTTGTCTACTATTTTAACCATTTTGTCTTAAAAAATAATAAATATAGCTAAACTGCGAAACGTGCTATTGGCTAAAATAGGATAAGAAACTATAGCTGCAAATATCCAAATTGATGTTTTTATCAGTCTTCCAGACTTGGTTTTTCTTTTAGTTTTTTAAGTCTTTCTTTATTTAGTATGGAGCTTATCTCTTCTACACTTTTATCAATATCATCATTGATTATTACATAATCATATTTATCACGTTTGCTTATCTCTTTTTGAGCTTCGGCTAATCTGCGCTCTATTTCGCTTGCATCATCACTATTACGCTTTTGCAAACGCAACCTAAGCTCTTCCATTGAAGGGGGAAGTATAAAAACACTCACAACTTTTTTTCTCATGAGCTTGAATAAGTGAAATGCTCCTTGCCAGTCTATGCTTAGTAAAACGCTTATTCCATTGCTTAAGTTTTGCTCTATAAAATTTCTTGGTATACCATAAAAATTCTCAAAAACTTTGGCGTATTCAAGCATTTGGCCAGCTTTGCATAACTCGTGAAATTTTTCTTCGGTAACGAAAAAATAGTCTTTTCCATTTATTTCGCCGGGGCGAGGCTTGCGTGTAGTCATAGAAACAGACCTAACTAAATTAGTTGATTGCTCAAGTAATTTTGCTGATATAGTAGTTTTTCCAGCTCCAGAAGGGGAGGATAGAACCAATAATACGCCCTCACTTTTTACGGTCATTTTTCTTTGCATTTTTTAACATGGTGCTTTTTGGATCAGAGTTTAAAAAGCTAGAACCTTCTAAATTAGAATTTGATAAGTTGGTGCCAATAAGAGAAGAGTTATCAAAGACAGTATAGCGCAAATCGGTTTTTTCAAAATTTGCCTTATTCAAATTAACGTTTACAAACTTTGCTCTACTCAATGTTGAATTAGAAAAATCAGCATTTTCTAAATTCATATCTTTAAATTCAAAGTAAGAATAATTTACATTAAATTTTTCACCCTGTGATATTTTCTCTTGCAAATCTTCAATTGAAGTTATAGCATTTTCTGAACCTGTGAGTTTCTCCTGCCCTTGATTGTCAATCAAAATTGAATTATCAAATTTGCAACCTGTTAAGTGAACATCAGCAACTGAACTTTTATATATGCTTGAAGAGTGAAAAGACATATCACTAATTGTTGAATTACTCAAATTGCTAAGAAAAAAACTAGTTTTCCTAAAGGCATTAGCGTGAAGCAAAGAAGATCTGAAATCGCTTTCAATAAAATTTGAATTAGTTACTTTTAAATTGGACCAACTCGAATTATCAGCTAATAAATTAAAGAATGTTGAATTTTCTATTTCACTGGAATCAATATTATGGCGAGAAAGTGTACTGTTATAAACTTGAGAGTCTTGGATTTTTATCTTATACATTGAAGTTGTAGAAAGGTCTGAATCTTCTATCTTCGCAGAGGTGAATAGTGAATGGTCAAAAAATGAGCCATTCATGTTAGAATTCGCAACTTTAGTATTATGAAACTTTCCGTGACGAATGTCAGCATTAGAGACATTAACTTGATGCAGTTCACTAAAACTAAAATCAATATTGGATAAATCAGCATCCTGAAGATTTGCTTCAGAAACATATGTATGCTTTATCTTGGAACCATTTAGTATAGATTGAACAAAACTTGAATTATCGTCATTCACATAGGAAATTTGTGTGTTGCTTAAATTAGTTTCGTCGAAGTTACTGTTAATTATGATAGAAGAATTAAGGTAGGCAGCGGAAAGATTGCTACCTGTAAAGTCTGATTCTTTTAACTCTGCACCATATATGTTAGCATTTTTTAATGAAGAAAATTGTATCTTTAATTTATATGCATCCACTCCAAAGAAACTTGCATTATCAAGGTTATTTTTCTGCATAACAGTATCGTTTATTTCACTATCACTAAAATTTACGTGGCTAACATTCGAGTTTGATAAGTTGGAGAAATTCATTTTCACATTCGAGAAATTAGTATGCAAACCAATTACGTTGTGCATACTTACTTTTTTGAGATCGGAACTGATAAAATCAGCATAACTAACATTAGACTGATCAAATACGATATCTGTTAAGTTTGCAGAAACAAATTTTGTAAAACTCAAATTTGTACCTTTTATTTTAATGCCATGTAAATTAGCATTGGAAAAATTAGCACCACGTAAATCAACATCAATGAAAGACACATCGGATAAATCGGTGTTAGAAAAATCGGCACCAATCAGACTTACTCCATCAAAAACAGATTTACTTAGGTACAGTTGGTTAAAATTAGCTCCATTTAAGTTAGAACCAAAACCTTTCTTAAAATCTTCTGGCACGCCCTCTTTGTGGCACTGCACCAAAAATTCAGCAAAGTCTTTTTTACTGTAAGATACGTATTTTGCATCACGCAAAGCGTTTAAAAAATCACTAATCTGATTTTTTTCATCATTTGTTTCGTTTCCATAACATAAATGACCAACTAAAATTAATATCAAAAATCTAATCATCTTGCTTATCGCACTGTATTTCTTTCGTTTTCACAGCCCAATCGTACATTGCTGAGCTTTCTTTATTGTCTATTTTTCTATCCTCCAAAAGATGTGGCATCATTTCGGCAATCGCATTTATTATATTGATCTGCTTTTTTTCGATTGCTATATCAATTGGGGATTGAAAATTATTGTTAACTACTCTAAGATCAGCACCTTGTAATAAGAGAAAGCGCACTATGTCTACCTCACCTTGTTTAACTGAATAAATGAGAGGAGTATCACCCAATTTATTTCTAAACCTTAGTATCTCTTGAATTGTTAATCCAATTTTTTCTAGCTTACTTATTACTCCTCTTAAGCAAGTTAAGTTGTTCTTCTTAATGCAGTAAAAAAATTGCTTACTGTAATCATCAATAAACACAGTTGTAGGAAGATGCTCATTAAGGCTATCATATTGTCGTTTATATATTGACTTGCTTTGTATGTCTTTATGACCCCATTCTTTTATTGGTTCTCTGTTTAGCTTTGTCCATTTTTGTAAACTTTTCTTTTCACTTTGCTCTTCTTCATCTTTTTTAGTTATAGGTTTTACTCTATTGCGGTCCTTGGAATTACTGTTTGTTTCTTTCACTTTTTTTTCTTCAGACTGATTCTCTACTTTTTCTTTTTTTCCCTCTAATAATTGACTCGCATCACTTTTTGAAAGTTCATTATCTTTTATATCAATCTTCTGATCAGCTTGTAGATTTTTTTGCGGGTTAGCTGTATTCTCATTTAAATCAGCACTTAAAGGCAAAGGCTCTGGTTTCAAATCTTTATTCACTTCTTTATTGGCCACATTTGGTAAATTTTGAGCAAATTTGTCTGTGCTTCCTTCTAGCTGGTCATTTGGCAAATCTTTATCAATCCTTTCACCTTCACTTATAGTTTTTTCAACCACGAAAGCTTTGTTCTCGTTGTGTTGCAGTTTCTCTTTATCGGTAGTGCCGTCTAATCTTTTGCTCTCAGCCTCTTGTGTTTGTTTAGCATCGACGTTGCTTTTTAACTCATCTTTTTGATTTGTGCTATCTTGCTTCCTTACACCTACATTTTCGTTTTTATGAACTGATTCAATTTTCTTTTCTTCAAATTGCTCTACAGCAAATAGGCTCAGTGATCCGAATACAACAGCTAATAATATAAAATATAAAATATTTTTCATAAATATCCCAAGCATAAGCTTAATTAAAATGATACTATAATCAAATGATTAATCTACAGTAAAAAATGCCTTAGGATTTAATTTATAAAAAAACAATAGATTTTTTGTATCTGTTCAGGGGCATCGCAAATATTGAAGCAAAGTGGTCAGTGCTTACTGTACGAACATTGTGATTTGAGAGCAATCTCCGCTAGGGAGGATGTCATCCCAGTGCTCCTTTCTCGTCATCCCAGTGCCCAGACACTGGGATCCAGAAAAAAGAATGGTGTCATGCAAGTAGCCTCCTTCTCCTGTCATCCCAGTGCCCAGACTACTTGGATCCAGAAAAGTTTGCTTGTAAGCAAGCAAACTAGCATAGAAAGTGGTTACAACATTTTCGATGAGATTATATGGAAAACTGGATCCCAGTGTCTGGGCACTGGGATGACAAAGGAGGACGTTATTCCAGTGCCAAGCACTGACCATTTGCTGTGCAATTTACCTTCAAAAATGAATGTTCGTACAGCTATGGAATGAATCGCGGTATGACGTAGGATTGCTGTCATTCCAGTCTGGAATCTAGTCTTTACTGGGGAGAAGAAACTATCCTTCTACAGTGTATCCGTTTATGGGAGGTATCTGTTCAGATGCATGGCTAATGTACAAATATTGAAACAAAAATTCCAGTGCTCCCTTTCTTGTCATCCCAGTGCCCAGACACTGGGATCCAGAAAACTTAACTTTAAATAAGTGGCTGCATAATAAACTACACATTAAACCTAAAGTGCATTATATCACCATCTTGCACGATGTAATCTCTGCCTTCAAAGCGAATTTTTCCTGCGTCTTTGCAAGCTGATTCACTTCCATACTTTATGTAGTCTACAAAGCTTATTGTCTCTGCTTTTATAAAGCCTTTCTCAAAATCAGTATGGATTACACCTGCTGCTTTATCGGCTGTTGACCCTATTTTTACTGGCCATGCCCGTGCTTCTTTGGGGCCCACAGTAAAGAAAGTTATCATACTCAGCACTTCATACATAATACGCGCTACTCCATCAAGGCCTGATTCTTGTAAGCCAAATTCTGATAAAAAACTCTGTTTTTCCTCTTCACTATCAAGATTTGCAATATCTGCTTCGAGTTTTGCTGAAATGCAATAAAATTTGCTTTTATTTTCCTCTGCCATTCTCTCTACCTTTTTAGATAATTCATTGCCAGTTATAACATTTGTATCTTCAACATTGCAAACGTACATAACGGGCTTTGTTGTCAGCAATTGAAGCAACTTCATCTCATCTTCATTGATATTCTCCAAACTTCTTGCAGGTTTACCTAATTTTAAAGTAGCTAATACCTCTTGCATTAATTCAAGTTGTCTCTTTAGCTCTTTATCACCTTGCTTTGCTTTCTTTTCCAATTGAGGAAGCCTTTTTTCTATGCTATCAATATCAGCTAGGATTAATTCCATTTCTACCACTTCAGCATCTGATATTGGATCTATTTTACTGTGTATATGGCTGATATCGTCATCCGTAAAGCACCTGAGCAGATGAACGATGGCATCAACTTCTCTGATATGGCTTAAAAATTTATTGCCGAGCCCTTCGCCTTTGCTCGCACCCTTTACCAGACCTGCAATATCTACAACTTCTAATTGGTTGTAGATTACCTTCTCTGAGCCTGCAATTGCTGCGATTTGTTTCAAACGTTGATCTTTTATCGAAATCTTGCCTATATTTGGCTCGATTGTGCAAAAAGGATAATTTGCAGCTTCGGCTGCACTTGACTCTGTAAGCGCATTAAATAAGGTTGATTTTCCTATGTTTGGTAACCCAACTATACCGCAGTTAAAACTCATATTTGCTATGTAAAATTATAACTATTGCATAATTTAAAAATTTCTGCTATACTTAATTAGTCGCTTATTGACAATTTTGTTGGTATAGTAATATATAGCTTAAATTAAGGTAAAACTATGACTACAGCTAAGAAACGGAAACTACCAAGTGACTTTCATGATGTTGAGGTTGGAATAAAAAGGCCCAGGATCTCAGGGCAAGAAATAACTCTTTTAAATAGTAACCCTTACCCTGACAATTTCTATGTAGGACAAGCAATTGGTAATGGAAGCTGTTTTTTTGACTCGTTCAGGCAAAGTCTAGAACAACAGACAGGAGAGCAAGTTACTGCCGAAAAATTAAGAAATGATTGTAGGGAATTTGCGCAAAAGAATCCACCAAAGTGGTTTACAAATGCAATTGTCAATAGTCATGATAACAATGGCCAGCACCGTAGTGAAACTGTAGATGATTATACAGCAGACATTATGCGTAACAGTAGGTGGGGTGATCCTGACGTTGAAGGCAGAATACTTTGTGAAAAGTATAAGGTAAAGCTACATGTTATAGAGAACCAGACTGTTGATAACCAAGATCTGTCTTTGCATGAATTAATAGACAATTCAGGTTCAAAAAGTGCAGGTGAATACAATAAAGTTGATTATGATGATAGTAGTATTGTGCATATAATAAACAAAGGCGGATTGCATTTCGAACCATTGCTTGATAGAAATAAAAGTTTAGCAAAACAACTGCAAGAGGAAACCAAACTTAAACAAGAGCAAGAACAAGAAGATTTCCTATTAGCAAAAAAACTGCAGCTAGACGAGATCTTAGAGTATTGTAACTTTTCAAAGGATATCTCTGAGAGAGCAGAGGTTGAAAAGGGATTTGATAAGTTATTGGCAGAAAATGCTGATGGAAAAATTGGTGATGTTGTAGGGCAGTGCGTTAGTGATATAAAGCAGCGCATAGAGCAGCAAAACCCTTCAAGTTTACTAAGATGTGGTACGGAATCGATGGCAGAACCATTTCATCAACAACGAGCACCACAACTTGTAAAATCTTAATAGCCCTGTATATTTTTATATAGGGCTTTTGCAAGCATTTCATATAATATGAACTTGCAGTACGTACTAACCTAAATGCAAGTTGACCATGAGACTAGTTTAATTATTGATGCCATAGAGGAATTTGGTGGTGAGGCTAGGCTTGTCGGCGGGTGTGTGAGAGACTCAATTTTGCAGCGTGATGTCCACGACATCGATTTAGCTACTAATTTGCTTCCCAATCAAACGATTAAAGCGCTAAAACTCCGTAATATAAAAACTATTCCAACTGGCTTAAAACATGGAACTATCACTGCGGTTCTAAATCAGAGGTCTTTTGAAATTACGACACTAAGGCATGATGTGAAATGTGATGGTAGGCATGCAAAAGTAGAATTTACTAATAATTGGCAAGCTGATGCTTCAAGGCGTGACTTTACATTTAACGCTCTATATGCAGATAAGCATGGCCATATATATGACTACTTTGGTGGCATTGAGGATTTAAAGGCGCGAAGGTTAAACTTTATAGGCAACGCTGAAGATAGAATTAAAGAAGACTATCTACGTATTTTAAGAGCATTTCGTTTTCATGCAAAAATATGTGCCGGAGATTTGAGTGATGAAATACTAAGCGTATGCAAAAAGCATTCGCATATGATCCAAAACCTCTCTGGAGAGAGAATAAGAGATGAAATACTTAAATTGCTGAAGTGCAATGATCCTTTTCCAACACTTAAGAGCATGCAAGAATCTGATGTTTTGCAAAAGATTATCCCAAAAGAAGTAAAATGCGAAATTCTGTCTTCGTCACTTCTTTTCGGCACTGATGCGCTAGTAAAATTAGCGTTACTCCTTAGGACTACTAAAAAAAATGACAGGCTAAGTCTTGGAGAATATATAATCATGTTTCTACGTCTTTCAAACAAGCAAAAGAAAAAGCTGCTATTTTTACTATCCAACGATATCAAAACAGAACTCTCAGAAAAAGAGCAAAAAAAATACATATCTTTATTTGGTAGAGAATTATATTGTTATTTAGTGAAAATTTGTGGTGTTGAGTCTGGAGAAAATGTTGATGAATACATTTCATTTGCTAACACATTCAATATTCCAAAATTTCCTTTATCTGGCGATGATTTAATAAGTATAGGTCACCAGCCAGGAAAAAGTTTAGGTAGAAACTTGGAATTGCTAAAACAACATTGGGAAGATAGCTCCTACACTTTAACAAAAGAGGAGCTGGTGCTTTATGCTAAGAGCCTATTCTAACTGCTTTCTGACTGTTCAATGAATGTATGCTTGCAATATTAGGGGAACTCATAGAGGAATTAGGTATATGTTCTTTTTTAGCTTTTTCTGTTAATTGATATTCGTTTACTCCTCCTTGAGTTTGATTACACATTCCCTGATCTGGAGATAAAAATTTATCTCTTATGCTTAATGCCAGTTGTAACTCTTGAATCTTATTTGAAAAACATTTCATTTTAGCCTCTGTTAATTTTCCTGTAACAATTTCTTTAAGCAATTCTCCTGAGTCGTTATTATTATTATTCTTGCTATTAAAGCTGTGCAAGATAGAGTCTACAATCTTATTTACCCCTTCTTGTTTGTTAAATTCTAATTTTTTTACGCATTTTCTAACAGAAGGTGACAACTTGGCTTTTAACGTGTCATCTCGTAGTTCTTTACCCATATTTTTTCCAATGTTACAATGTTCGTTGACAACTTCTTTAACCTTAGCTTCTATGATCTCCCTTGCGGATTGTTTCAAATTACTTTCTAATAATTCAAGCAGCTTACTGCTTTCAAATTTGCCATCATCTTGATTTGATAGAGACTTTATAGTTTCATTAAGCACGTTATGGCAAAAGTGTTTCTCTTTAAATTCAGGAAAACCTTTTTTTAACTCCTCGTTTTTCCCAGATAAAAAGTTATTGAGACCCTTATCCCTAGAAAGCTTATTGGGCAAGTTTCGTAATTTTGAAAGAGTTGATTTTGCAGTAGATACTGTACTCACTGCACCTGCCTTTTTAGCCAATTGACCTTCTTTTGCTTCCTGTAGTTTCTTAGTGTCAGCTTTCAATTGACCTTCTAAATCAATCTCCAATTGTTGTTTAGATTCTTGAACACTTTGTAATTGCTTCCCCAAGTTCTCCATTTCACCCAATTGAGCAGTCAATGTATTCACACTTAATCGTAGAGCTTTGTTTTCATGACCTAAGTCACTGACTTTATTTTCTAATTCAGTATTTTTGTCTTTAGCCTGACACAATTTATCAGTCTGTGATTTAAGTAAAGCCACTAATTTGCTAGCTTGCCATTGTTGATTCAATTCAATTAATTTATCCTCCTTGTCCTTTAACCTACTCTTAAGTTCTATTATTTGTGCTTGCAGACTTTCATTATCTTTCCTAGTAGCTTCAATTTCTTCTCCTTGCTCTCTTATTATCATGTATTGATCAAATATAGTTTTCTGTTGTTCATCAACTTTATCCCGCATTGCTTTTTTATCTTGTTTGTATTTGGTTAGTTCCTCTTCTCGTTCGCCTGCATCTTCTGTAAGTCCCTTATAACTCTTTTCAAGTCCTTCAATTGCAGATCGTAATTCTCTATTTTCTTCTTTTAAGGAAGCATTTTGTAAACGTTCAAGTTCTAATTCCTGATTTATGCCCTCCAGCTGTTCTTCTAATGCTTCATCATCTTCCTCTGTTATCAATGCTACTCCATCAGTCTGAACCTCTCCATCTTTGTTTATCACTACACTTTGGCTCTCTTTCTCTACAACTTCAGGTTTTAAGTCAACTTGAACACTTCCATCTATTGTCTTAAAAGCATCAGTTTGAACTTCATTGTTTGCAGTAGTTTTATCGTAGTACAAAATATTTTCTGCCCATCTATTCCATCTCTTGGGCAATATTCGTCCAATCGTTTTTAGATATAACCAAGCAAATACAGTAGACCAGCTGTATTTTTTTTCCTTTCGCTTAATATTAATTTCATAATTAACCTTATTATTAATATTTAGCATAAAATTACCTTATTTTTTAACTTTAATTTACAGAAAATTTTAATAGTAATAAAGTTATATATATTAGTATAAATGTTAAACAAATACTAACGCAGGTGTCAAATTATGGTAAAGTCTTTGCCCGCCTAATACACTTTAAGCAGAAATGTACATGTCTGCAAGTACAGCATTTGCTTTTTCTATCGCTCTTTCTAACACTTCCTGTTCATTGTTCTGATTTTTCACATTGATTACCTGAGCAGCTAAGTTTGCAGGAAAAGTGACCAAACTGACTTCCCATAATTCCACTTGTTTTAACACTCTAGCTCCGCTTTTATGATCAACATCATACTCTATAGGTATATAGCCGATGGAAAGTCCGTTAATTGCCCCAGTTTTGAGCATCAAATACACTTCTTCTGCTTTCTGAATACCCAAAAGTAAATGTGCGGTTATATACAGGCCAACATCATTTTCATAAATATCTATGATACTACCTATAGGTTCGTCAGGATTATGCTGCCAAAGGAGTTTTATTTTATTTCTGTTTAAATTTTCCTTAAATGCCCCAGGCAATATCAGATCATTTTGTTTATCAATTATATTAAAAACGCTAGCATAACCAGAAAATACACCGTTTTCTCCTATGCTTTTTATTGACAATGGTGAATAGAGAAATTTCTTATTCATAAAGCCTCCTGTAGTGTTGGGAATTTTGTTTGCACAATGCACTGCAATGTCAAATCTATTATATGCAGTTCTCTAAAAAGGGAAAGTATTTTTTTTAGTTACAAAATAATAAATGAGACTATGAAAGCAATAAAGATCCCAGCGTCACGTGCTAGGATGACAGTAGGAAAACTCAGATGTGAAAGCACTCAATAACAGTCTAGAAAGTATTGAGATATGAGAAAAATCTGTACTCAGGTAACATCAACAATTGATATCTCTAGACAAATTTGATCCTACTTTTACTTCTGACAGAATAGAGATAACGTTCTCTTGTATTTTTTTATATCTAGCGATTTCTGATTCATTTTTTTGCACTTCCAATCTATTATGGAGTAAACTAGAAACATCTCTTACTAACGTAGAAATGTTTTGTGCGGCCTTATATGCTATTGTTCCAATAATAAAGCTAGCAAAGGTATTAATTCTATCAGTAGTAAAATCAGAAAAGTTTGACATGTTGGCATGGAAAACAGGAATGCAAGTAAGACTACCAGGACCATTATAGTAATTACCTTTAATAGCATTAATAGCCATCAAACTCACAAAGCTAGTAATACACCCAACAATAAAAGGTCTCTTATCACTGTGTCTAAGGTCCAAATGTTGGAAAGCATCTCTTATATTAGTAATTCTGCGTATTATTTCGTAGATATGTGAAACATTAGCATTATTACTTAATGAAATTCTCCTAGATTGTTCAGATTTTTCCTGTATTCTATTACTAATTTCACAATTAAAGTCATCAATGCTTATACCACATGATGTTAAAATACGAACCATATCTTGATTGTCGTTTTCTGATACAGAATATAATGCTGCCTCATCCTTATAATCACGAAAATTGACATCTCCTCCACTTGATATATAAACGCTAATTATAAACTCTTCTAAGCTCATCTTATGATTTTCTTCCAAATACCTTGACACTTCCTTAAAATATTCTTTATCGGTAGCAAGTTTGTGTAGAAATGATTGGCCTGAAATTTTTTCTAATTGATCTACAATGATCCTCTGTAATAACATAATTAGCCTCCTATTAAAGTTTCAATACTATTGATAAAATGATACAGTATTATAGTTCTTTAGTCAAGGTGAATATTAATATATTAAGGTTAAAACTGCCAATTAGCAGTCAAAAGAATAAAATGAAATATCAAGTGATATCCTCTATAATTAAATTTTTTGAATGAAGAGATGACGATTCGTGTAGGAATTAATGGTCTTGGTAGAATAGGCAGAAGTGTATTGCGTGCTATTTATGAAATAGAAAAGTATAGTGAGCAAATAGAAGTTGTAGCTATCAATGGATCGCTCGGTGCTGAGCAGCATGCACATTTGATTAAATATGATTCTGTTCATGGCAAATTCAGTGGTGATATTGATTTTAATGAGTCTCAAAATTGGATTTCTATAAATGGCAAAAAGTTTTCTTTATATAGAGAACGGAATCCTGAAAATATTCCTTGGAATGTTGATGTAATACTTGAATGTACTGGTGCATTCAATAAACGTGAAGAAGCAATAAGGCACAATGCAGAGAAAGTAATTGTCTCTGCTCCAGTTCCGGATGCTGATGTCACTATAGTTTATGGTGTGAATGACGATATGCTCGAAAAAGAGCATAAAGTGATATCAGCAGGTTCTTGCACTACAAATTGCCTTGCTCCGATTGTGAAAATCCTACATTCTGGTTTAGGCATAAAAAGCGGTTTTATGACTACTATACATGCCTACACGAATGATCAAAATATTCTTGATGGTAATCATAAAGATTTGCGTAGAGCAAGAGCTTGCGGATTATCTATGGTGCCAACTACAACCGGGGCAGCAAAAACAATTGGTTCTATAATTCCTGAATTAAAGGGCAAGCTAGATGGCACTGCCGTCAGAGTTCCAGTTAGCAATGTTTCTATGGTTGATTTTACATTTACGACTGATAAGAAAGCGACCGTTAAAGAAATCAATGAAATGTTTAAGGATGCAGCTCTCTCGTCTACGTCATTCCAGCGCGTGACGCTGGAATCTAATCCAGTGTCAGCTACTCGGATGACATCAGAGGGTACTAGGATGACAGAGGGTTCTCCAATGTCAAATGTACTTTCTATATGTACGGAACCTTTAGTTTCAATAGACTTTGTGCATAACCCTTATAGTGCAATTGTGGATTTAACTGGTACATATGTTACAGGTGATATATGCAGGGTTGCAGCGTGGTATGACAATGAGTGGGCTTTTTCGCTGAGAATGTTAGACATAGCATTATTGAGCTATAGTAAAGTATGAACTGGAACTCAAACAAATACGCCTCATTTTATGAGCACTTTGCGGAACTCAGAAAAAGAGTTATCTTTTGCTTTCTATTTTTTTGCATTGCTTTTGGTTTTTGTTACTACTTTAAGGAAAATATATACCGTTTTTTACTTGCACCTTTAATAGAAGCAACAAAAGATAGCAAAGGTTTTTCTTTAATTTACACAGACTTAACGGAGGCATTTTTTGTGTATCTTAGAGTTGCAATGATGAGTGCACTTTTGCTCTCTTTTCCTGTGTTTGCATGGCAATTCTATATGTTCTTAGCACCTGGGTTATATAAAAGTGAAAGGGCAGTGTTGTTGCCATACTTAATTGCAACACCGGTTTTATTTGTAACGGGAGCTACTGTAGTCTATTACTATATATTTCCTTTAGCCTGGAAGTTTTTTATCAACTTCGAACACAGTGGTAAATCCTTCGATATACCGATAGAGTTTATGCCATCAGTTAGCGAATATTTAGATCTCGTTCTCCAATTTATGTTTGCATTTGGCACTGCATTTCAAATTCCAGTAATACTCACATTGATGGTGAGAGTAGGGTTACTCACTACACAAAGTTTGTCAAATAAACGTAGAATCGCAATAGTGGTAATTTTTATTATTGCTGCAATCTTAACTCCACCTGATGTATTAAGCCAAGTAGGGCTTGCAATACCTATGCTGATTCTATATGAATTGTCCATTCTGATATGTAGGTATATTGAAAAAAAGAAGACAAAGATTTAAACAAAGGAATCCCTCTCATCTCCTTTATATCACATTTTTAACTTACAACATTCTTATTCAGGACTTAAATATGGAAATGTTTCATAAATTGATTGTAATACTTTGTTAAGTTCAGTCTTACTTTTGATGATCAATAATACTGTATCATCACCTGCTATAGTTCCTATAATTCCTATGTTTTTGCTATTATTTAATGAATAAATAACATACTTCTGATCTAGAAAGTAAGCTAGGCTGCTAGCTTGTCCTGGTTGAGTGTGTAGTACTATTAAACCAAAATCCGAAATTTGCATATTAAGTATTAATGGTAATCGATATTGGTTGATGTCAATTACTTTATACATACCAGCAACTTTGGCAATTTTAAGTTCTTTCAATTTTCTTGATAAAGTAGCCTGAGAAATGTTATACCCTCTTTTTTTGAGTAAGGTCTGTAAATCGCTCTGTTCTAAAATTTCATGATTTTGAATAATATTTAAAATATGTTCACCTAGTGTGTTGTCATGCATTATGCATTTTCCTCATATTGAATATGTAATAAGTATATTTGAAATTATATTCATTATTTCTTGACTATTCAATTTTTAATGTCTATATTCACAAGATGAATAAAATATGAATATAAATTAGTAATATGAAAAAATACATTTTAAATGCTATTATAGCGATAAGTATTCTATTAACAGGATGCAAGGAAGATAAACACGATAATATCATTAGATTTGCAATTTCTGCAGATTATCCACCTTTTGAATATTATGAAAATGGTAAATTTACTGGCTTTGACATTGAGCTTACTCAATTAGTAGCAAAAGAGTTAGGTAAAGAAGCGATATTTAAAGATATGCAGTTTAGTACTATATTTGCAGCATTGCAAAGTAATTCTGTAGATGCTGCTATATCTACTATTGGTAGCACAGAAGAGCGTGAAAAAAATTTTGATTTTTCAAATAGTTATTATACAGGGGAATTTGGTATTCTATATCACAAAAATAAACCCATAGCCGGTATAAACAACTTAACTCACAAGAAGATAGCCGTTCAACTAGGAACTGTCATGGAAATTTGGCTAAAAGAGCATGTTCCTACAACAGCTCAAATTATTGCTATAGACAATAATAATCAAGCTGTAGAAACATTAAAGTCTGGTCATGTTGATAGCGTCCTAATTGATGAATTCCAAGGTAAAGTATTTAGCAAAAAAAATCCTGGTCTATCATGGTCAGCCATCGCTAAGTCAGATAATGGTTATTCTATTGCTGTGAATAAAGGATCTGATTTAAAGGATAAAATAAACGAGGCGTTAAAAAGTTTAGAAAGTAAAGGTGTAATACAAAAGATAGCAGAAAAATGGCTAGGAGATAACTGATGCAAGAATTAATTTCTAATTTCTTGTTTGTTGGAACAGGCCTTGCCTTTACTTTAAAATTATTGATTGGAGGACTGCTTTTAGGTATGAGTCTAGGAGGGTTATTTTCAGTACTCAGATATAATAAGATCTGTATTCCATTAATTAATGGAATTATATCTGTAATACGTGGCACCCCCCTTATATTACAGTTAAGTGTTGTTTATTTTATGACTCCAACCATTGCAGGAATTAAATTAAACATATTTAGTGCTGGCATTATAGCATTTGGTCTAAATAGCTGTGCTTATATTGCTGAGATTTTACGAGCTGGTATTGAAACTATATCAAAAAACCAGTTTGAAGCAGCTAAAACTTTACAAATACCTAGTTTCTATATGTGGAGAGATATTATATTACCACAAGTTATTAAAAATATTCTTCCTGCAATGATAAATGAGATCATTGCACTCCTTAAAGAAACGGCATTAATCTCTACTATTGGTGGTGTTGATATTATGCGCTCTGCGCAAATGCTTGCAGCAGAACAATTTACTTATTTTATACCACTTTGTCTTGCTGGGGCTTATTATTACGCTCTTGTATTACTAATTGAATATATAGGCAAAAAGATTGAACAGAAAGGTATATATGATAAAAATGCATAATGTTTGTAAATTATTTAATAATATTCCAGTACTTAATAATATTAACCTGATTATAGAACAATCTATAGTTGGTCTTGCTGGTCCTTCTGGTAGTGGTAAATCAACATTGTTACGTTGTATACAAAAACTCGAAGTTTTAGATTCTGGTAGCATTGAATGCAATGATAGTACTGGTTTTGTATTTCAGGATTTTCAACTTTTCCCACATATGACTGTCTGGGAAAATCTTACATATGCTCCCAAACTTAAAAACAAAACTCAGGATCAAAGTGATTCACTACTTGAGTCTTTGGGTATTGCCTCTAAAAAAAATGATTACCCTAGTAATCTATCCGGTGGGCAAAAACAGCGGGTTGCGCTTGCCAGAAGCTTAATGATGAATCCAAGGATTCTATTATGCGATGAGCCAACGTCTGGTTTAGATGTAGCAACAATAGTCGACGTTGTGGAACTATTACAATCAGTTAGAGATATGGGTATTACTATGATTATCGCTTCTCACAATTTGGATTTTTTAACAAAAATATCAGATCGGATTATTCTGTTAAAAAACGGAAAAATAATTGTAGATATCAATCCTAAAGAAATTGATGAACCAACAAACTATTTAAAAAATAATTATTAAAAGAGAATCACTCATATCATACTGAGAGCTATAACAGATCTTAGCATCGAAAATTACATAATGTATATTATGGAAAATAAATTACATAATATAAGAAGCAACGCTAAAAATAAAATCACATAATATAGCAAACTATAGCTAACCCAAGAAAGGTTTTCCTACGTCATACCGCCGCGATATCTCAGCATAGATTCCGCTAACAAGTAGCGGAATGACGAATTTTTGTTTTTCAAACTGTCGGTAAATCTAAGTCAGTTTAGCTATATGTGTCAAGCACTGGGATGACACCCTCCTGATGGACCAAAATCACAATGTTCGTACAGTTATGGAATGAATCGCGGTATGACGTGTTGCTTTGATCAGCTATAAAGATGATGCTGCGGAAGTTTTTAGTACTTGCTCGCAACTTTCAACAATTTAATAGCACTGGTGTTTACAACCTCTCCGCCGACACGCTTAGTGACAAAAAACCTCACATAAGGTTTATTCGTATAAGGGTCTCTTAATATTCTCATTCCTCTGTTATCTACAATCTTATAAGCTTGTTTGAAATCTGCCATCGCAATTACTGGTAGCTGATTGTTTGGCGCTGGTGGCATATCGGCAGATTGATATACTGGTATTCCCATTAAGGTATCTGGGGCTTTAAGCGACAAACTTGGTTGCCAGAGATATTGACCTGTTTGAGCTTTTAGTAGCCTAATGTCCTTCAACGTACTCCTGTTCATCAAAAATGACACATTTTTGGAATAATATTCGTCCAGAGAGTAATACAACATCATTATTGAATCACTATCTAATTTTTCAGTTTTAACTTGCTCTATTTTATTATAACTGTTTCCATTTTCATAAGCTAAAATTCCTTTTGGTTGAAAAGTGCCCTCACCCTTAATGAAGGCTTCGCTTTCTTCCTTACTAAAAGTCTCGGCAATCTTTTCCACCAGCCAACTCTCAACATCGACAAACGCATCATCGAGTAACTTTTGTGATATTTGTGGTTGAGCATATAACTCGTAAGTTGTGACGGAAATCTTTTGGATTTTGGGCGTGTCCGTATCTTTTGCAAAATCATACTTAGACTTATTGCCACCGTCCTCATCATCTACTGTTTCACTGCTCCAACCTGCACCGGCGCGGTCAAAATCTTCTATAATGTAATCCAATGTTTCAGTAGAGATTCTTTGACTGGAGCATATTTGTCGCATTGGGGACGAATCAGTTACGCGCTTGTTTATGCGTTTTACAATATGCGGAGTAACTAGATACCCCCCGATATCACTGTCATCTCCACTGAGGGTTTTGTGTGATAAACCGCTTTCCATTCCCTTGCGGATATAATCAGAAAAATATTTATCGCTTGTGCTAAAATCTGTATTTACTTCTGGGCGTTGAGCTGCAGTTTCGATCAAGTCTAAACGCTCTTTGCAACTATCAATGGCATTATTTACCTTGCATAGCTGCTCAATTGTTGCAGAATCAGCACGCCCTTTGCTTTCAATTTCTTTTAGTTTGCGATCATTTATTAATTTAAATTGCTCCCATGATGAAGCGAGTTCATTGATACGGTGAGCGATATCGGTAAGTGACATAATAGCCTCCTTTGAAAATGAAATAAAAATGGAAATAAGGTAATAGGAATGGCATCCATAGATGTTTCCCACAGTTGTACGAATATTGCAATATGGTACATAGTAAACAATGTCATTCCAGTGCTCCCTTTCTTGTCATCCCAGTGCTTGACACTGGGATCCAGCTTCTATGCAACTTAATTAAAAACGTTTGTTTTAGCGTAAGACAACTACCTTTAGCTCATCAGCTCAGTTATAAGCAAAATTTCTGGATTCCAGTGGGCTTTGTTGCATCGCTACTTATGAAAGGCTAACTATAGTTAGGATTATAAGCAACCTATTGAAAATCTTGTTTTTTTGCAATCAATCTGATCAAATTTAAGAATAGTAATTTGTTATTTATATTAATAAATTTAATTCTATTGAAAATAGCTAAAGCATTGAAATTCTTGAATTTTAGCCAGATTAGTGAGTGGTAGTGAAATTTCTTTTACTCAAATTTAGGTATTCACTGACCGTTCTTGTTATAAATACCAGAATAATAAGCTACTGATATTCCCTATCTTTTTTATCTTTAATCCATCATAGCTAGCGATGCAACAAAGCCATTCCAGTGTCAAGCACTGGAATGACATCATCTGTTGTGCAATTTACCTTTAAAAATGAATGTTCGTACAGTTATGTGCTTGGCACTGAAATGGCATCATTTTTTATCTGTTGAAAATGTAAACCGAAAAATAGCGTGGCACTTTGTGCCACGCTTAGTACTGTAAGCTTAATCCAGTAATTAAATTAAGCGAGGTAAAATAAAAGATAATGACACTATATAATGTTCCTTCTTTTATGTCAAGCACTTTTTTGAATTTTTTTGGTGATAATTTTTATCCAGTTATTTTATTATTGTAGTATAATTTCAATGCCAGATACTATCATTATGATCACTATCTAAATTTAAATCGTAATTATCATCAAATTTATATATCCCCTCCATCTCTTCTCTATGCAATTCATGTGAATCACCTAAAGCTTTTTGATTAGAAACGTCAACACAATACTGTAACAGTGCTCTTAATGCTCCAGCACTATCTTGATCTAAATTAAAATTGCTAAAATCAAATTTCTGCATATTCTCCACATGTCCTTCTCTACATAACCTACATATCTTAGCAAAAGCCCTTTCACTTTCTCGACTCCAAGCATTAAGAAAGTAAGGATCTACTACTTTGCTAAATTGTTTCTCTATCTCTTCAAGAGAGCTCTCTGGATTAAGTTCTAATATTACTTTGAAAATCCCACTGCCATGGAATCTATAAAATTTACTAGATAAGCTATCTTTTACAAAATTAACTGCATCATCTATTGTAACACCAGAGCGAGATCAAATATCATCTCAAATGCTCCATAACAACTATCAATACCAAAATTAATTATTTTTTCCATAAAATCAATTACCTCTTCTAAGGAAATTTGTGGCTTATTCCTCAAGATAACTTCTAAACTCTTGACAAAATTATGCCCATGCTGACCCATAGCATGGGTTTTCCCATTTATTGTATAATGATATAGCTTCTTATTTTCTATTATATGCTTATTGCACTGGTAGATATGTAGCTTATTCAATTTGCCAGAATATTCCTCTATTTCCTTATCTGGTAATTTTGAGCGGAATTCCTTGATTACTTCGCGTATTATTCTATTGATATTACTCATGCTTATTCCTAATTAATATGTTAGTATTTTTATAAATTAAGTTATTATATTAAAATTCTTTCATGGATTTCAATATTAGCTCCGCACTACTTGTAGTTTTTGTAATGGGTCTGCCAATGACGATATAATCAGCTCCTGAATTTATTGCTTCTTTTGGTGTTGCTGTTCTTTTTTGGTCGTCATGACCTGGATCTATACGAATTCCTGGAGTAATAATTTTAAAGTCTTCACCGCATTCTCGGCGCACTTCTTGAGCTTCTAGTGCAGAACAGACTACTCCATGGAGTCCAATCTTTTTTGCAAGCTTTGCAAGCAAAATTACCTGTGATTTTGCCTCTCTTGCTACTCCAAGCTCGCTTAAATCCTCATTGCTCATACTAGTTAGCACTGTCACTCCAATCAGCTTTATTTTTGTGCCTTGCACTACACTTAGCGCTTCTTCAAGCATTTTTGTTCCACCGCTGATGTGCAGAGTTAACATTTCAATGTTCAGAACTTTTATTACTTCAACTGTTTTGGCTACAGTGTTTGGAATGTCATGCAATTTCAGATCTAAAAAAATTGGTACATTGCATTTTGCAACTTCTTGCACTCCAGAAAGACCTTGAGCAGCAAAAAATTCTAATCCCAGCTTTACCATGCCAACTTTACCACGCAGAGCATTAGCTAGAGAAATAGCCTTATTTAAGTCTTGTGTATCCAGTGCGCATATTATTGGGTTCATTATCTTGCATGATTTATCTTATAATAAGACTCATTGTTGTGTTTTGCAAATACTTTCACTCTGATTGAACTGACTGCGTTCATAAGATTCTGTCAATAGTGAATTTGGCAACTTGGTCGGGGTGGATGAGCGACTGACAAATAATGATTCATATCCAAGATCTTCCAGCGAAGAAGAAGGCGTTTCGTCTGGCAAAAGCCGTGCAATTTCTCCTTGTAACGCAGACTTTAATATTTGAATCGTATCTAATATTGCTTTTCCATCATTATTTCTTATTGGTTCTTCTATATTGTCTGTTACGCATCTTATCAACAGTTGCGCAAAATTCACTTGTTTTTCTTTCTCTTGCAAAAAATCTTCTATTTGACTGTCTCGTTCTAAAAGTGAATTTCTTAAACTTTTTACTTCATTATTACAATCTTTTCTTATCCCATCTAACTCAAAAGATTGATTTTTAATTAAACCATTTGCTTCATCTAACTCTTCAAATTTCTCTTTTAATTCTTTAGATAAATTTTTCTTTTCTTTGTTGACCTCTTTAATTTTACATTGTAGCTTATCTAAGTTTGCATGCAGCCTTTCTTGTTCTTCACGTAATTCCTCTACTTCTTTAGAAAGTTTATTTTTTTCCTTATTCAATGCCTCTACTTTTTCACTAAGTTCATGTTTTTTCTCACGTAGTGCCTTTTGTACTTCACGTAACGTTTCTATTCTATCATTCAACCCCTTATTCTCTAGCTCTAAATGTTTATTATCATCCACTTCCATCTTCAGCTTTGCAATAAATCTACTTCTTTCTTCCAACTGTTTCTTCAAACATGAGATTTCAAGTTTTAATTTCTCTTCCTGCTCATTAAGCTTACCTATTTCCTTTCTTGTTTTGTCCAATTCATTGTCTATTTCAAACGTACGATTCTTTGCTGTTTCTAATTTTTTCTCTAAAGATTTTTTTTCTTCAAGAAGAGATTCTCTCTCAACTTCTGACTCATTTACTTTCTGATTCAATTTTTTTGCTCTCTTGTCTAAATTTTGCTTTTCTCGAGTTAATTCATGTAATTGATTCTTCACTTCTTTGTTTGCAGCTTCTTCAGCTTCCTTTCCTAGAGTTATTTTATTTTCCAACTCTTGCTCTTTTTGAGCGAATTTATTTCTCTCAATCTCTATTTTCTTATTATTACGAATTATTTTATATAAAAGTGCAAGCACCAAAACAGATAATGCAGCTAAAGCGAGAGTTAGAGGAAGAGGCACATTATAGCTCTTTCGATAAAAGTCCGGATGTGATAGGATAAGGATAGATGATGATAAGGAGGTTGAATGCCAGCAGCATATAGTTATGATTTAAGAAAAAAAGCAATGGAAGCGCTAGACGAAGGAGAAAGCAGAGAAACAGTGGCAGCAAGATTTAAGATTGGACGAACTACTTTATGGGAGTGGCAGCAAAGAAGAAAAGAAACAGGAGACTTTCAATCAAAAAAACTTGGAAATGGGGGTTACAATCACAAAATTACCGACTGGGATACCTTTGCCAAATTTGCCAGAGAACACGGAGGAAAGACTCTATCGGAAATGGCTAAACTTTGGAACAACGTTAGTATCCAAACGATCTATCGAGCCCTTAAAAAAATTGGATTTACGCGCAAAAAAAGACATATGGATACAAGGAAAGAAACGAAGAAAAACGTGCTGAATTTTTGAAAATTATAGCGACAAAAGAACCTAAAAACTTAGTGTATATAGATGAGTCTGGCATTGATAACACCGAAGACTACCCCTACGGATATTGCCAGAAAGGACGGCGGTTTTATGCCTTAAAATCTGGAAAGAAAACTCAACGAATCAGTATGGTTGCAGCCTTAAGTGGAAGAAAGATAGTTGTTCCGTTAACCTTTGAAGGCCACTGTAATATGGATGTTTTTAATGGATGGTTTGAGCAATTTTTGACACCGATCTTGGAACCTGGACAGACTGTCATTCTTGACAATGCTACTTTTCATAAGTCTGATAAGATTATCGAGCTTGCTAAAGGGGTTGGTGCAGAAATTTTGTATCTGCCGCCTTATTCTCCAGATTTCAACAAAATTGAGCATCATTGGTTTGCTATAAAAAACAGAGCCAGGAAAAACATTCCTCTATTCGAATCCTTTCTTCGTGCTGTTGATTCTGCCTTCCTATGACCTGTTTGGACTATTATGAGAAATGCTATAGAAGTTACAATAAGCGCTAAAGATGTAAGTAACGTAAGAGTAGCTAAGGAACTAGCTACAAAATAAAATGCATTAGCCTCACTAAGCAAATTGCTCATTACTCCCCTCCTCCCCCACGTTCAGCAGTCTTGTATATATTTATTAAAATTCTCTTATCTGTGGAGGAATTATAGTGCTGCACCTACAACAAACTTCCCATTTTCAGTCTACTAGCTAAAAATGGCTAAGGTTTTATGTATCCAGTGTACAACTGTACTCAAAATGTGTGGCAGCTGTTGGTCGGGGTAGAACATCCACTGGTATATCCAGGATCTTCCACAAATGAAGGAACAGACGTTTCGCCTGGCAAATATTGTGCAACTTCTTCTACTAACACGGACTTTATTGCTTGAATCACTTGTAATATTACTTTTTTATCATCATCTCTGATCACTTCATTTTCCCTTACTAATTTTTCTACCTCATCTGTTATATACTCTATCGTCTGTTGCAAAAAAAGCACTTCTTCTTGTTTCTTTTTCGACAAATCTTCTTGAAGTTGTTCTATTTGAGAGGATTGCTCCAAAAGTGAACTGTTTAATTCTTTCACCTTATTATCGTGATCATCCTTCACTGTTGTTAATGTGTTATCAGATTCTTTCTCTTCTTTTTGTAAAGATAATAACTCCTTTTTCAGCTTCTCAATTTTAGATAAGTACTCTTTCTCCTTTGTACACAATTTATCAACTTTACTTTCAAGATCAGTGCGCTTTTGACGTTCATCACTAACTTTACCTTCTAATTCTTTCTTTTCCTTTTCCGACTGGCATAACTTCTTCTCTAATTCTTCTATGTCGCTTTCTGAGCTCTCATGTTGTTCTTCCGATTCTAAAGTTTTTAATTGTTTTACTTCTTCTACTTCTACTTTTTTTCTTAACATAGTTAATTGAGTACGCAGAGAAGAAGCTTCCCTACTTTTATGTTCTAATTCCAAGTTTAATTCATCTTCATATTCCAATCTTAAGCGTAACTCATCTTCATATTCTGACTTTAAACATAACTTATTCTTTTCACTTTCTAATTTGCATTGACACAATTCCTCCATTAAAGAATCTACTCTTTCATTCAATCTTGTATTTTCATCACGTAACTCTTGGTGTTCAAGAGAAAGCATCTCCTCCTTATGTTTTAACTGACCTTTTACTTTTGCACTCAATTCTGTATTTTCATCGTGTAAATCTTTGTTCTTATTATTAAGGGCACCTATCTTACCCTCTAATTCTCGGATTTGATTACCTTTATTATTTAACTCTTTTGTAGCATCATCTAATTTTTGCTGTGCATCATCTTGTTGTGTCTTTAACTGCTCTATTTCCTTATTTAACCCTGCAATTTCGCTTTCCAAATCTTGCTTTTCTCGAGTTAATTGATCTTTTAATTCCTTCACTTCTTTATTTACAGCTTCTTTAGCTTTTTCTCCCAGAGCTATTTTACTTTCTAACTCTTGTACCTTACTCTCTGATTGTTGTTTTACGCTTTCTAACTCTTGCTCTTTTTCAGCAAATTTATTTTTCTCAACCTCTATTTTCTTATTATTACTAATTATTTTACATGAAAGTGCAAGCACCAAAATAGAAAGTATAGACAAACTCAAAGCAACAGGAAGAGCTACATTAAAGGCTGCAACTGAAGACAAGAACTTAACATAAGGGGCAACAGCAAGTGTCCCAGACGCAAGCAATACCAAAGTAGCAAGAGCACCAGCTATAAGATATGGTGCATTGGCTTTATTATATAAATCCCCCATTATTATTCTCTCACAATCAATAATGACTATGATAGCATAGATATCAAAGGAAGTGAAGCTATAAAAATCAGTATAAGTCTATATTCACTATGTATTTCCCGTCTTCAGTTTCAAGCTCAGACTGCATCCACTCTATCGTTTCCGCATTGCACACTGCCTGCAAATCATCCTGTGCGGATTGATCCAACTTATCCTCTTGTACGCTCGCTTTTATCATCAACTTTTTTATCAGATGCTTAACTGATACATTATTATCTGCCTTCATCTTTCTGATAATGTTTAATATCTGAATAACATTATCTCCCATTTCCTCTGAATATTTATCGTAGATAAGTTCTTCTTTGCTCGGCCAATTACTTTGATTGTGTACAGAATTATAACTATACAACTGGTGGTATATCTCTTCTGTAATGTAAGGCAAGAAAGGTGCAAATAACCGCAAAATAATATTCAGTACATATGCCAAACTTTGTTTTACACTGAAGGTTGCTTCACTGCTTCCGTACGCGCGTTTTTTTACTAATTCCAAGTAGTTATCACAAAAATCCTTCCAAAAAAATTCTTCTACTGCACTCAAAGCTTCGCAGTATTCAAACTGTAATAGGTTATTCGTTGCTCTACCTATTACTTTGTACAGCTTAGACAGTATCCATTTATCCATCGTCTCACTGATGGAATTTATGCTTACTGTTTGATGCTTTTCCATGAACATGGAAACAAACTTGCTAGCGTTCCAAAGTTTTGTAACGAGGCGCTTGCCAATTTTGAATATATTTTCAGAGTAGACTGTATCAACTCCAAGCCTTGAGTTCGCTGCCCAATAGCGCACTACATCAGCTCCATAAGTTTCAAGTATTACATGAGGAGTGATGATGTTACCCTTTGATTTACTCATCTTTTTCTTATCATCGGTTAAACACCAACCGCTGATCATAATGTTTTTCCAAGGTAAAGAATTTGCATGATAATGTGCCTTTAAAATAGTATAAAAAGCCCAAGTTCTGATTATCTCATGGCTCTGGCTGCGCAGATCTGCAGGAAATATCGTATCATAGCGATGATTTGGTAAGCTAAACTCACTGTTTACTGCCAGTGCACTCAGTTGAGGAGTAATTGAACTTGTGGCCCAAGTATCCATTACATCTTGATCTGGGATAATCTCTTCTTTGCTATACCCTTTTGGTAAATCTTTCGATGGATCTATAGGTAGGGCCTTTATTTCAGCTAGGATGATTTTGCCCTCTTCTCCTTTACGCTTGGAATACCACGCTGGAAATGGCACACCAAAATAGCGCTGCCTTGAGATGCACCAGTCCCAATTTAGCCCTTCTATCCACACTTCCATACGTTTACGCATATTGCTTGGGTGCCAATTGCATTCTTTTACTTTATCTAATACTTGAGCTTTTTGCTCTAAAGTCTTGATAAACCATTGATAAGTAGGTAATATCTCAAGTGGTGCACCAGATCTTTCTGCGCACTTAACAGAATGAGAAATGTTAGTGCTTTCTATCAAAAGTCCTTTTCCACTCGAGATTTCAATCATCCTCTTTCTTGCTGCTGTAACTTTCAATCCATTTATTTCATCGTAGATTCCAGTGTCAGCTACTTTCATGACGCCGGGGTGTGGTGGAATGACATCATCTAGGTTCATCCTCCCATCCTGATCGATGATAATTTTCATCGGCAGGTTATGCTTTTGCTGCCAATATATGTCGAGTTCATCACCGAATGTACAACACATAACAAGCCCGGTGCCTTTATCTATTTTAACCTTATCATCTGCTATTATTGGAACTTTCTCCTCTGTTATTGGCACTACCGCTGTTTTTCCGATCAGATGAGTGTAGCGCGTATCCTCTGGATGACAAAAAACTGCAACGCATGCTGGAAGTAGTTCAGGTCGCGTAGTTGCAATATTGATCTGCTCATTTTCTTGAGTAGAGAAAACTATCGTGTTTAAGGATGACTCAAAAACTTTATCTTCTATTTCTGCTTGCGCAATTGCTGTTTTATCAACCGGGTCCCAAAGGATAGGCTGCATTTTTCTATATGCATATCCCTTGTTATATAGATCAATAAACGACATCTGTGAAAGCGTCACAGTTTCCTTGCTGATCGTGTGATATTCCAAATCCCAGTCATAACTAATGCCGACCGATTTAAATAGTTCCTTGAATTCTTGCTTTGATTTTTCAATAACCTCATGGCACATCTCTATAAATTTTTCCCTGCCAACTTCTTTTGCGCGGGTTTTATAGGTTTGCTCAACCAATCTTTCAGTGGGAAGCCCATTATCATCAAACCCAATTGGGTAAAACACATCTTTTCCCAGCATGCGCTGAAACCTTGCAATAAAGTCCGTGTGGCAATAGCTAAATATATGGCCAATATGGAGTTTTCCCGATATTGTCGGTGGAGGTATGTCTATAGTGAAAGTGTTATCCTTTTCACCATTCCATTTATAAACTTTACTACCTTCCCATAATATGTTGTATTTGTCTTCAACTTCTTTAAAGCCGTATTTTTCTTTTAACATAAATATTTCTCAATTTTAAACCTTAAGCTAGCAACGTTATACCGCCGCGGTATCTCTAGATCCCGCTAACAAGCAGCGGAATGACGATGGTCGGTAAACCTAAATTACTTTAGCTATAGCACAATTAAGTAAATACGGCAATTTTACGCCAAAATTTTTTGTTTACGAACATAAATTTTCTATGCGTTGAACTCAAATGAAAATCAAAATTCTTCACCTGAAGTACTTGCTGCACAAACTGAAGGTACGGCAACTGAGGCAACCACAGCAGTGTTGGATGATAGCACAGGACAAGAAACATCAGAAAACGATGCTGGTAATATCAGTAATGATGAGGTTATGTCGAACAATGAAGATGATCGAAGAGTTGGTTTTAGTAGTAGCACGTCATCAAGTAAAGATCTTGTTAATGAGCAAGAAGGTGTTACTGAGTTAAAAAAAGGAAAAGGAAAAAGATCAGCAAGTGAAAGACTACAACGGAGTAAGCAGCAGTTAAAAGAGAAAGACGAGGAAATAATAGCATTAAAAGCTCAACAAAATACACAAGAAGTTGCGGACTTACAGCAACAGTTACAAGCTAAAGAGAAAGAAGTTGACAAGCTAAAGAAGGAAAATAAAGAATTAGAAACTGAAAACAAAAAAATTCAACAACTAAAACAAGGCAATGGAGCACGGTACACTGCTACTGTTGGTATGGGTCTTGCTGCTGGACTGATAGCATTTACTGCACTTGAACGTACAGTGAGATTAGATATTTGGGTAATGGTTGGTATAGCAGTAGCATCTGCACTCGTAGCCGGTGGTATTACATATGCAGCATTACCTAGTACTCAAGTAGATGGGGCAAAAGCACAAGAAGTAAGTGGGGGAAAAAACAAGGTAGCTTAACACAGTTTGTTGAGCTGAAACGTACGTGTCAAGTAAAACACTTGACGCGAACTTCAGTTTTTGTATTCCTTCATTAGCATAATATAATTTTGTGCTGATTGTGTAATATGTTTAATTTCTTCATTTGACATTTTTTTGAAGAATTTTGCTGGCCTGCCAGCCCATATTTCTCTACTTTTTATCACTTTTCCGTGTGTTACCAGTGAGCCAGCAGCTACCATAGCTTCAGACTCCACAACTGCATGGTCCATCACGGTAGAGCCCATACCAATAAACGCTTTATCATGCACCGTGCATGCGTGCAACATACAAAAATGTCCCACTGTTACCATGCTGCCAATAATTGTGTCACCACCTGGGTTTCTATCCACATGAATTACCGTTCCATCTTGAATATTTGTTCCATCACCTATTTTTATTGATCCAACGTCCCCTCTGATTACACAATTAAACCAGATGCTCGCATTTCTTCCTATTTCAACCTTACCTATGATATGCGAACCACCTGCGATGAAAGCACTTTCGTCTATTTTTGGTTCATAATCTTTGTATTTTAAAATGTGATACATATTAAGCCCAAAGTCTTATGCATATGTTAATCAAAATAAGGTAGGCAGTAAATACATACTTAGGTTTCAAGCTATTTGGGTGACAGATGTTCTTGACTTACGTGCTTTGTACTGCTAAAATTTCTATTTTCAGCCCTATCTATAATGTCAGTAGCGGTATTAAGTATATTTCAAATAATATTGGTTGTTGTGTTAGTAATTTTAGTGCTCTTGCAGCCACCTGGAAGTAGTTCGTTAAGTGGTTTTAGTAATGCACAACAGAGGGTCAATTCGATGATTCCGGTGAAATCTTCTGAAAACCCGCTCAGCAGAATAACGGCTATTGTTGCTGGATTGTTTATTATAAACACATTGCTATTGTCAGGATTATGTTCAAAAGACGTACATAAAAAATCGATCGCAGAAAAAATTATATTAGAAAAAAAGCAAGAAAGTGAACCTACTTCTGTTCCATTTGAAAATTAATGAAGGAAGCTAAATTTATCTTTGTCACAGGTGGAGTTGTGTCATCGCTTGGTAAAGGCTTAGTTGCTTCAAGCGTTGGTGCGCTTCTTCAAGCTCACGGTTTTAAGATCCGTATCAGAAAACTTGACCCGTATCTCAACATTGATCCTGGGACAATGAACCCAACTCAGCACGGAGAGGTATTTGTTACCGAGGATGGTGCTGAAACTGATTTGGATCTTGGGCATTATGAGCGTTTTACTGGAATTAAAGCAACAAAAGATGACAATATAACAACTGGTAAGATATATCATGAGTTATTGAAGAAAGAGAGGCGTGGTGATTATCTGGGCAAAACTGTGCAAGTCATTCCTCATGTGACAGATTTGATCAAATCGTTCATTTTTAATGGTACGGAAGGTTTAGATTTTGTAATATGTGAAATAGGCGGAACTGTAGGTGACATTGAAAGCCAACCATTTTTGGAGGCTATACGCCAAGTTAACTACACATTAGGAAAACAAAGAGTTATCCTGATTCACTTAACTTTAATACCATATCTTACCGCAGCGCAAGAATTAAAGACAAAACCAACGCAGCATTCAGTTCGAGAGTTAAATTCCGCGGGGTTACAACCAGATATTATATTATGCCGCAGTGAGAAAGAAATTTTCGATAATCAAAGAGAGAAAATAGCTAAGCTTTGCAATGTTTCTTTATCCAATGTAATACCTGCCCCTGATGTGAGTCATATATATGAGTTACCGGTGTTGTATAGCCAATGTGGGCTTGATACGCAAATTTTGGAGCACTTTCATTTAAGTAAGCCAAAACCAAGCTTGACTGAATGGGATCAAATAGTGCATTCCATAAGGCACCCAACACAGGAAGTTACTGTATCTATAGTGGGAAAATACACCGAATTCCCTGATGCATACAAATCACTGATTGAAGCATTAAATCATGGTGCGATTAGTAATAAAGTCAAAGTAAAGATAAATTGGGTTAACTCAAGAGAGAAGGAAGAAAAACCTATAAATGAAAAACTTATAGGAGAGAAATTACAGAATTCTCATGCAATCCTTGTTCCAGGGGGGTTTGGTGATGATGGAGTAGAGGGTAAAGTATTAGCAATAAATTATGCCCGTACAAATAATATCCCATTTTTCGGAATTTGCCTTGGTATGCAGCTTGCAATTATTGAATTTGCTCGTAATGTTGTTAAGCTTGAAGATGCACACTCTGAAGAATTTCGTAACTGTAAACATCCAATCGTTAAGTTAGCTGGCGATCAAGATGACGATCTTGGTGGAACCATGAGACTTGGGGCATACAAATGTAATATAAATGCAAACTCTAAAATGATGGATGCATATAGTAACACTACTATTTCAGAAAGACACAGGCATAGGTACATAATCAATTCAGATTATAAAGATGACTTAGAAAAAAATGGGCTGTTATGCAGTGGCATATCAGAAGATGGAACGTGCATAGAGGCAGTGGAGTTAGAGAGTCATCCGTGGTTTATTGGTGTGCAGTTTCATCCAGAATTTCAATCAAAGCCGTTTTCTCCTCATCCTCTTTTCGTGTCGTTCGTTAAAGCAGCAATTGATAAGAAATAAGTGCCTAGTGTTTAAGTCTCAATATATGGAGCTTGCCATAGAGCAAGCCAAACTCGCTCAAAAAAATGATGAGGTGCCCATAGGTGCTGTAATAGTGAGTGGAGACAATATCATTTCTTCTGCACACAATATATCCAGCGATCCAACTGCACATGCAGAGATGTTAGCGATCAGACAAGCATTTTCAACTCCCACGCTTTGTGATGCTGATATGTACGTAACATTAGAACCATGTCCGATGTGTGCTCAAGCTATTTCCTTTGCCAGAATTAAACGATTGTACTTTGGAGCTTATAATCCAAAAGGTGGAGGAATTGAAAATGGTGCTAAGATATTTCAATTTTGCAGCCATATACCTGAAGTTTATGGTGGGATATTAGAAACAGAATGCTCTTTTTTGTTAAAGGATTTTTTTGAGAAATTGAGAACATAGTTTAAGTCTATCAATTGTCATTTGCTTGCTTATCTCTGAAACTATCTTCACTTTTTTCCATATAGCCGCCTCCAGTCTAACTGTGCAGATCGATTTGCTGCCACGTGCGTAATAAGTACAACATTAGAGTTGCTAGATAAATTATTATTAGTACCAGCTTCAGCGGCCAAATAACGACCATCTTCAGTACATGTGAGTATATAATTTAATAGTGTTGCGGCTGCTTCCCTATCATTCAGTTTTGGGTCCAAACAATAATCTATCAATTTACTAATTGACTGTTTATTTGTAACTCGACCCTCAAACTCCCTGAGAGATCCTACTCTCTCTCCTAAGTTTATAACGAATTGCTGCGTTTCTTCAGGTGTAAGTTTACCTACTCTGTAATCTAACTCATTTGCGGTTCTTGCACGTTCTACTTCTTCGTGTCCATAGCAGCCTAATAGGTTACTTATTGCCTGTACCATACCATTTAGACTATTTGCAAGTTCTACTCCTAATATCCTATACAATGACTCTTGTACCGATGTCGTATAAACTTCATCAATCACTTCTTTCAGGCAGACCAGAGTATAGATTATAAATTTTCTTTCTTCTCTTGATTCTGATAGGCTCTTTAAAATATCAGTAAGAGTTGGTACTATAACATTCCGCACAACTTCTTGATTTCTTATTAAGTTTGGTACTGTATTTTTTAATACCTTAGCCCACTGCTTATCTTCAGGCAATTTTCTTTCACTTATGGCAGTTAAAATTGTACTTCCAAGAGTTGGATCAGTTATTGCCTGAAAAATAGCATATGATACTTCCAATGATAAATGGTAAACAAGCGATAATAGATGTAAATTGGAAATAGGAATGCTGGAGCGTATCTTTAGAACATCTTTAACAGCAGCATAGAATTTCTTTAAAGTACTAGAATCTCTAGCACCTTGAAGTTCTTCAAAATTACTTAACTTATTAATGAAATTTTCTTGTATATTTTGAAATCTTGCTTCAATTAATTCCTTTTTGGATGTCATTTTTTTAGCTACACTTTCAGTCTTTTCCTTTACTTCCAGGTATAGTGCACCTGCTTCTGCTCCTCTTTCTGCTATAGTTGATAACCCGCTAAACAAATCATTAGCTGCTTCTTCTAGACTTATGTTAAATACAGCATTATTAACAATTACCTCGTGTTTGCGTTCCCCTTTTACTTTTTTATATAATACAAACAGAGACATAGATGCTATTGCAGTCAAAAAGAAGGTCACAGCTACTATTACTAACACTAGCGGAGACATTTTAATTAGAGTAAACGTGGCTGCAGCTCCCATACCAAGCGAAAACATCGCTACACATCCAACCGCTACTTGGAAATACAACTTACAGTTTTTCTTATTATTTGAAATGTTTGCGTTATTTGGAATGTCTGCTCTGTTTCGTAAAAGAAACCCGATACCTTCTATATCTCGATTCTGAAGAGCTTGTATCAGTAAAGATGACCCATTATGCGAAACATTTGCTCCTAGATCTATACAAGATTGAGCACTATCAAATAATTTATTGTTGAAAAAATACTCCAATAGTGTTTCACCAGAAGGCAATTTGAAATTTTTTACTAACTGCATGTTTTCACTCTGATCACCTCTTTCTATATATAGCTTGAATAGATAAACAGCTTCCCTAGGAGCTATTCTTGCGTGAAAAGCATATTCAAATGCTGTAAGGTTATCATGATTTTTGATATAGAGATCTGCACCATTCTTAAGAAAATCATAAAAAGTAGCGTTAGCTGTATAGGTTTCATCACATTCAATTAAGCGCTGCTTAATAAAATTGACAACAGCGTAGTGTAGTGTAGTGAGCTATTTCCATTATTATCTGGTATATTAACGTTAACTCTTTGTTTTATGAGATATTTTGCATGGCCCAACTTATCTTGAATAATTGCATTTAGTAATAACGTTCTTCCTTCAGCATCTTGAGAATTTACTCCTTCATGTGCTCCCCTTTCAAGCAATAGCACAGCATTTTCAACATCACCTTTTTCAGCTGCAACACTCAGTAGGGCTTGATCACCTTTATTAACATTAATGTTAGCACCATTTTTTAGCAACCAATCTATAACCTCTTCCTTTTCGCATCTGTCCTCAATCTCTAATGCTTTTGTAAGCACATCAAAGCAGTAGTTATGGTCAGAAACAAGTTTATTTAAATCTAATTCCCCTATATTAAGGTTGCGTGAGTATAAAAACTTTTCACTATGTTGTGCTCCATATTTTTGCAGCAAGCTATACATTTCACTGCCATATTGAGCATAATCCAAAGCAGTACAACCATCATTATCCTTAGCATTTACTTCTATTTTTTGATATAACATAGACAATGGCAAAAACCTTGCTACCAGGTACTGAGACACTTCTTTTTCATTAGCTTCTAAAAACAACTCAACAACTTTTCTATTTTCATTCCTAACAGATCTATGCAGTACAGTACGATCGCTAGCATCTATAGTATCAATCCTACTGCCATTGCTTATTAATGAACTTATAACTTTTGATGAGCATTTTTTTTCTATAGCAACGTCTAGAATAGTTTTGCCATTTTTTGTAGCATTTATATCTAAATCTTCCTTGATAAGCTGCTTAATTCTGTTTTCCCTATCGGTGCTGTTTTTTATTCTCAACACATCTTCAAAGTACTCAAAATTAGACCACGCATCACACAATGCTTCATTTTCTACTGATTTTTGTATTCTTTCTGAGTAAGCAATATCTGAATGAACAGCATTTCCTGCTTGTTCACGTACTATATTAATTCTATTATTATTTTCTGTATTTGTTGTCATATACCCTCTATAAAGCCTAACTTATATCATACTATATTTGTGACGCTTGTAAAGACTTAAATTTACAGTTGGAAATACTGTTTTTTTAGACGAATAGAATAAGAAATTAGTGTTACGCATAAAAAAGTTTATCATGGCATGTGTTTTTGATCGTTCTAATTTTTCCGCAATAAAATTTTCTCATTTAGCGAGATTAGCGCATTTTTCACACCTTTTTTCAACTTAGGAGAATACACACTTAAGAGAAAACTAAGACCAATCAAATTTCTTATCTTGCGGGTTTATTTGCAATATTGCTACCACACTGATCAACAAGCAGAAGACTATATAAAGCCCAGCAGCAAGGTTTGTTTGAGGAAATGTTACAGTCAACCAAATACAAACCATAGGAGTAAATCCTCCATGTAACGCATAAGAGATATTGCGTGATAAGCTCACACCACTAAATCTAACATTGGTAGGAAAGAGTTCAGATGCAACTATTCCTATGGGAACTATACCCCTTTCTATTATAGAGAGAACCATTACGCTCAACGCAATCACAAGATAATTTTTATAGTAATATGCAATAGATAACGCAGGACAACACAGTGCCATTGTAATTGCTATAAATAAGATTGCAGTGCGCTCTTTTCCAACTTTATCAGCCAACATTCCAAACGCTATTGAAGATATCGGCATTAATACACTGGTTATAATCAATACAATTTCGTTGATATATGTTGTTACATAAACATCCACTGATGCTATTTCCTTTGCGAGAGTTCGAAGAAATATGGTAAATCCAACAGCAACATTAACAGGTACAGATATTAAAATAGCAAGTATAAGAGCTCTCTTGTGGCGTTTTATAAGCTCTATTATTGGCAAATCAGGTAAATTTCTTTGTTTTCGATTTTTTTCATATGCTGGAGTTTCTCCCAATGTGTATATGCTATACGCGCTAATTAATCCTAAAATAGCTGAGAAAATAAATGGCAATCTCCAACCCCAGGTACAAAAATCAGTAGTTTTTTTGCAGATAATCACTATCACCGCAGAAAGCAAGACGCCAATGGAGCGACCAAAACCCATCATTCCAAAATACATCCCTAAGTTCTCTTTCCTACTGGATAAATGCTCTATAAGATAAACAGAACTTCCTTGTTCACCACCAAGTGCAATTCCTTGTGTTATATGGATTGCAAGAAGCAATATAGTAGAAATTATACCTACTTGATTGTGACTTGGAATAAATGCAATGAGACTTGATGGTATCGATATTAGCAAGATAGTAATTATTAATGCTATCCTCCTTCCATACCTGTCACCAACGTGACCAAATATGAATGCACCAAGTGGCCTTACAATTGCACCTAGCCCTACAATTCCAAATAATTGCAGTATGTTACTGTAGACATCTTTTGCAAAACAAAACTCTCTGCTGATTATGTTAATCAAATCAATAAAAAGCATGTAGTCATACCATATTGCGATTCTGCAGAGTATGGTTGATATCAACACCCTTGTTTGCACTAAATTCAATTCGTAAATGTTTGCTTATTCTATTCTGGCTGCTTTTTGGGATTTTACAACCTAAACATATGGAGTTGACTTTTTTATTATGGTGTGTGATAATTGCAATGAATATAGCTTATTTAGCAGCACTTATAGCAGCAGCTATAATAAAAATAGCAGCAGTAATACTTTGTGCTATAATGTGTATAAGCATTTTCTTTATATTATTTAAGGGAAAAAGAACACTTAGATTCAAAAGGATTTCTATCTCTTCTGAAAACAGTAGGTGTAATTTCTATAATACTATCAATTATATCTCTCCCACTTATTATATTAAGCCTTACTACTCCGTCACCTCTGGTAGTAGGTATAGTAGGTGGTATCGTTGGTGCTATTTCCATAATACCATTAATAGTAGCTTACATTTTGCTTGTGGCTATATCGAATATCTTTATTACCAAGTCTTTATAAATTTGAGCTAATGTTACTGTCTTCATTTCTTCTTGGTTGTAATATTGCTGAAAGTTATCTATTTCCATAGGTATAACATATAATCTGATTTTATAAGATATTCTACCGGGATTAAAATATCGTAAATCTTAGGCGTTATAAACAAAATTTACAGGAAAAATAAGATGATACTACTCAAAAAGGCAAACAAGACGGTATCTTTCTGGCATAAGTTAGCATTCAGCTTTACCTTTCCTTGCAAGACATTTTAGAGCTATTATGTCTTACTTCTTGAAGATACAAGTTAGCGTTTTTAACCCGAATTCTGGATTGGAGATTAAAAAAAACAAGAATATCAATAGCTTATTGTTTTAGCATTTACGATAAAGCAGTAAGCATTTTAAGACTAGTTACTAATTTAGTAAAATTCAAGACTTTCAATAATTTACCTAAAATCTAATCCAGAATTCGGGTTAATAATAAAATCTTGTTTTTTGAAAATGAATTTGGTAAACTTTAAAGATGTATGTGACAATATGGTGATATATTGTTTTTAGTATTTAATAAATTAAAGTACGTACTTGATAATTTTTCTGAACGCTCTAATCAAGCTAAAATAGGTAAGCTAGATAAAATTATTCTTAGTTTAAAATTGGTATAAGGTATTAAGATGAAAAAAATTGAAATTTCAGAATTACTAAAAAGAATTTCAATCTGTTTACTATGCGTGGCAACTATTGTCTCTATCGCTTTTTTGTTTGCCTATATGCATACAATGTTGCTTAGTAAAGGGTATGAGTTAGCTGCACATTATGTTAGTGAAGCTATGCCTTGTGTGTTACTTGTCGTTTTCTTTTTTATTGCTTGGTTTATATATGATCAAATATTCAGCAAACTAAAGGAAGTAGAGCTGCCTATATCGATAGAATTAGCTGATTCAGATGATAAAAGAATAACATTTGCTGATGCTATAATTGATGACTCCTTAAAACAACGGTTGCAGATGATTTGCTGTGACCAAATGACAGAAGAAATGCGCAAGCTGTTTGGAAATAAAAGTATTAATTCACTAAGAGGTTACATATTACATGGCCCTCCTGGAAATGGTAAAACACTTATCGCTCGTGCAATTGCAGGTGAATCAAATATGAATTTCATAAGCATCTCAGGTCCTGAACTTATTGGAGTATATATTGGTCATGGTGCACATGCTGTACGCGAGCTTTTTAAAATAGCAAAAAAATATTCTCCTTGTATAGTCTTTATAGATGAAATAGATGCAGTTGCTCAAAAAAGAAGTACCGCTAATAACTCAGCTTACCATTGTCGAGAGAGTTTAACACAGTTGTTAACTGAAATAGATGGATTTAAGAGCAGAAAAGATATAATAGTAATTGGTGCAACTAACCTTATCGGTGGTATAGATCCAGCACTTATTAGACCTGGACGTTTAGGTCAGAAGGTTTATGTCCCTAATCCAAACATAGAGGTGAGACAAAGGATATTGGAACTTTATATGCGAGTGCGAGGTACAAAAACTGATGAAAAGCTAAACCTCCAAGACATTGCAGACAAGACTGAAGGCTATTCTGGGGCTGAATTAGAGCAATTAGTGAATGAAGCAAAAATTAGCGCTGGTGCGCAAAGACGGCTTATAGTGAGTGAGGAAGATTTCAGTTACGCGCTTCACAGGTTAAGTCCAGAACAAGAAAGAGATAGAATAAGGTTAGTTTCAAACGTGAAGACACAGACAGAAGTATCTTATTCTATTTAGAGTATAAAACTATCATAAATTTTTCTGTTATTTCCAAATAAATTGCTATTAATTTAACAACATACATTTTCCAGCAACAAAAAACAGCAAGCGTGAGAAGATTTTTTTTTGGAATGAGTTGGTCATGATGTTTGTAAAACTTAATTTGTACACTTTACTTACCCCCAGTAATTCTGATATAGTTACTTTAGTTAAAGTCTATAAAAGTTTATAAATGGCAACCTTAAGTGTAAGAGAAGCTTTATGCACAGCAATTAGAGAAGAAATGCAAAACGACTCTGATGTGCTTATCATGGGTGAAGAAGTTGCAGAGTATGATGGTGCTTATAAAGTAACGAAAGGATTACTGAAAGAGTTTGGAGAAAACAGAGTAGTTGATACGCCTATTACCGAACATGGATTTGCTGGCCTTGCTGTTGGAGCGGCATTTGCTGGATTAAAGCCAATAGTCGAGTTTATGACTTTTAATTTTTCTATGCAAGCTATTGACCAAATTGTGAATTCCGCAGCAAAAACAAATTATATGTCAGGCGGACAACTTGGATGCCCTATAGTATTTCGTGGACCAAATGGCGCTGCAGCAAGAGTTGCTGCACAACATTCTCAATGCTTTGCAGCTTGGTATTCGCATATACCGGGGTTAAAAGTAATAGCACCCTATTTTGCCTCAGATTGCAGAGGTCTGCTTAAAGCTGCAATTCGTGACCCTAATCCGGTAATATTTCTAGAAAACGAAATAGCTTATGGACATGAGCATGAAGTTTCTGACTCTGAGCTATCAAACAAAGATTATCTACTTGAGATAGGCAAAGCTGCTGTTATACGGGAAGGAAAGGATGTAACTATCACTGCTTTTTCATTAAAATTAATGGATGCCTTAAATGCAGCAGATTTACTTTCGAGTGAAGGTATAGAAGCTGAAGTTATTGACCTCAGAACCTTAAGACCACTTGACACTCAAACTGTTATTAACTCTATTCAGAAGACTAATAGGTTAGTTAGTGTAGAAGAAGGATGGCCATTTGCAGGAATAGGAGCAGAGCTGTCAGCCGTTGTTATGGAACAAGGATTTGACTACCTTGATGCTCCAGTTGTACGTGTAACTGGCAAGGACATCCCCTTACCTTACGCTGCAAATCTAGAAAAAAAAGCATTACCGCAAGTGGAAGATATAGTTGAAGCCGTGCATCAGGTCTGTTTTAGAAAAAAATAGTTCTTTTTTGTGTCTCCTGTTCCGCATTGGTCCATCAAAGAAGTATTTCCAGTGCCGCCTATACCACCCATTATAGCATTTCTCATAATAGTCCAAACAGGTCATAGGAAGGCAGAATCAACAGCACGAAGAAAGGATTCGAATAGAGGAATGTTTTTCCTGGCTCTGTTTTTTATAGCAAACCAATGATGCTCAATTTTGTTGAAATCTGGAGAATAAGGCGGCAGATACAAAATTTCTGCACCAACCCCTTTAGCAAGCTCGATAATCTTATCAGACTTATGAAAAGTAGCATTGTCAAGAATGACAGTCTGTCCAGGTTCCAAGATCGGTGTCAAAAATTGCTCAAACCATCCATTAAAAACATCCATATTACAGTGGCCTTCAAAGGTTAACGGAACAACTATCTTTCTTCCACTTAAGGCTGCAACCATACTGATTCGTTGAGTTTTCTTTCCAGATTTTAAGGCATAAAACCGCCGTCCTTTCTGGCAATATCCGTAGGGGTAGTCTTCGGTGTTATCAATGCCAGACTCATCTATATACACTAAGTTTTTAGGTTCTTTTGTCGCTATAATTTTCAAAAATTCAGCACGTTTTTCTTCGTTTCTTTCCTTGTATCCATATGTCTTTTTTTGCGCGTAAATCCAATTTTTTTAAGGGCTCGATAGATCGTTTGGATACTAACGTTGTTCCAAAGTTTAGCCATTTCCGATAGAGTCTTTCCTCCGTGTTCTCTGGCAAATTTGGCAAAGGTATCCCAGTCGGTAATTTTGTGATTGTAACCCCCATTTCCAAGTTTTTTTGATTGAAAGTCTCCTGTTTCTTTTCTTCTTTGCTGCCACTCCCATAAAGTAGTTCGTCCAATCTTAAATCTTGCTGCCACTGTTTCTCTGCTTTCTCCTTCGTCTAGCGCTTCCATTGCTTTTTTTCTTAAATCATAACTATATGCTGCTGGCATTCAACCTCCTTATCATCATCTATCCTTATCCTATCACATCCGGACTTTTATCGAAAGAGCTATACTTTTATGACGATAGTTTTAGCACCGAAAAATACAGCACAAAATATACCGAGTGCAAAAAGAGCTGGCCATGGCATTCTACCAAATATCGCAAGCAAAGCTGCACCTATTATCACTACGGTCATAAGCGGTCCGCCTATTCCCCAAACGTAGCCAATAATGTTACATATTACTTGAGCAGTTGTATCAGTATTAGTGTCAGCGGCAGCACTCCCAACATGAGAAAAAGAAATAAATAATACTATAAAAAGAATATTAAAAACTTTCCTAGGGTTCATCTCTATACCTTAAATTTAGATATTGCAATTATACCTAAAATACTATAATTTTTAGTAAAACTAGCATAAAGATTGAATAACAAACAGTGCCACAAAAGTAGTTGATACACAACTGCACAAATATTGTAATATAGACATAGTAAACGATATTATTCCAGTGCTTGACGCTGGAATCCAGACTTTAATTGTTATATTTGTAAATAAGTCTGGTAAGAATAAACGTTCATCTCAAATGCAGTATTTTTGTTGAAATAGCTCAACTGGATCCCAGTGGGCTTTGTTGCATAGCAACTGAAAAAATCTGGTGGCTACTGACAAAATTCATTATAAAATAGCCATTTAACCTTGAAAGAAAAAATATGCCACAAAAAATGAGGGTCAGTAACCATAGCGAATATAACAAATTTCTAGAAAAAAGAGGAAATATTTTTCATTATATCAACGAAGCCATAGAAAAGTGGTACGAGAATGGTCCAAAAATACCAGGTGGCAACAATATTTATAGCGATAAAGTTGTAATTTTGGTGCACATAATAACTTGTTTATTTAGAATAGGCCTGAGGCAAACAGTTGGGTTTATAGCAGGATACCTTGAGCAAATTGGGAAAAATTTGCAAGTTATCAGCTATTCACAATCATCAAGAAGGTTTAAGAAACTCAATATTAAGATCAATGATTGCAGAATTGATAAAAATAATATGGAAGATATCGAAATTACTATAGACAGTACAGGAATTAGTATATACAACAACACTCCTGGTCATAGCAAAGAAAATAGCGAAGATAGAAAGTATCGCAGCTATGAACAGACAAGAAAATTGCATGTAATGTTGAATACAAACAGCAAAAAAGCCATAGCTGTAAAATACAGTAACGGTGTCTACTCTGATCACTATGGAGCTTGTGATTTGCTAAAAGAAGTCGATTTTCAGTATGTCATAAAAGTACTATATGCAGATAGGGCATATGACAGAGAAAAGCTCTATAAGCTGTGTAATCAATATGGTATAAAAACGAAAATTCCTCCGAAAAACAACGCAGCAGAGCATCCAAAATTGGATTATATGCTTGATAGAAATGCCGCTATTCAGTTAATGAAATTACATGGTGAGAATGGTATAAAAAGATGGAAAGAAGAAGTAAATTACGGAAAAAGATCGTATATTGAAGGATTTTTCTCAAGGTTGAAGCGAATATTTGGGTTTAGTTTTAGGAGCAAATCTGAGATTAATCGTGAGAAGGAACTGCTACTCAAGTGTTATTTGCTTAACAAATTTACTGAAATAGGCATGGCTAAGTTTGAGATAGCTTCATGAATTTATTGTACGTTACCTACTATCCGAAAAGCGATGCAACAAAGCCATCCCAGTGTCAAGCACTGGGATGACAGCAGTCCTACGTCATACCGCCGCGGTATCTCAGCCGCTAACAAGTAGCGGGATGACGGTTGTCGTTTAGCCATAAACATTAAGAAATTTACCAAATGAAAAAAAGGCAAAAGAAGCCCCGTGGTGGTTGGCTATTTACTATGTACTAAAATATCGGCGTTTTTTTATTCTAAAACGCTTGATTAAGAGCGATTTAGCTGCTTTTAACTTGCAACTAACCTACACCGCAAGTGTTTAAGAAATTTACTAAGCAGGAAAAAAGGCAAAGAAACCCCGTAGTAGCTAGCATTCAAATTCTCCCTTGTCAATTTGACGTTTTTTGCTGTCTTAAACGCTTTGTAAGCGCGTTTCGGCTTATATAGGTAAAAACCTAAAAATTTTTAAAGACATGCGATGCACGTAGTGCGAAAAATTAAACATGAGACGCCAAATACCCTAAGTTTTTTGTCATTAACCTGCACAGATTGCGAAGATAAATAAATAGCTTCAGTTTCATGATAAGAGGGCTGGCGGAGTTTGTCAAGTAAGTTTTTTCGTTTCTAACGGTTGTTGCCAAAAACTATACAAGAAGTCTTTTAAGATCAATCACTTATCTTCAAGGCTTGAATAAAAGCATTCTGTGGAATATTTACGTTCCCTATAGAATGTAACCTTTTTTTACCCTTCTTTTGCTTTTCAAGTAGTTTCATTCTTCGCGTTACATCTCCACCATAGAGTTTAGCTGTTACATCTTTTCTGTATGGGTTAATCGTTTCTCTGGCAATAATTTTTCCGCCCACTGCCGCTTGAATCGCGATTTTATATTGCTGACGTGGTATTAGATCCTTCAAACGTGCGCATATTTCACGCCCTCTTTTTTCTGCCCTACTTTTGTGAACGATACAAGCCAGTGCATCTACGGGCTCTCCATTAATTAAAAAGCTTAATTTATCTATTTGGCTTACCAGATAGCTGGAAATTTCCCAATCCAAACTTGCATATCCTTTGGAAATTGATTTTAATCGATCATAAAAGTCAAAAACAACTTCAGACAGTGGTAATTTATATCTTAACAATGCTGTTGTTGTGTTACCAATGTAAGATAAATCCTCCTGTTCTCCCCTCCTTTCTTCACATAGAGATAGAATCTCTCCCAAGTATTGGTCAGGGACCATTATGGTTGCGGTAATCCATGGTTCTTCCACAATTTCAATTTTCGTTGGATCTGGCATATCACTTGGGTTATGAATATTCAAAATTTCACCACTTCGTGTTGTAACCCTATATATAACACTCGGTGCAGTTGCTGTTAGGTCTAAATCAAATTCTCTCTCGAGCCTTTCTTGAATAACTTCAAGATGCAACATTCCCAAAAAACCACAACGAAATCCATAGCCTAGTGCATTTGAAGTTTCAGCTTCGAAGGTAAAACTTGCATCATTTAAATGTAACTTCTCTAGAGCTTCCCTTAGATATTTAAAATCATCCGTTTTGTGAGGGAAAATGCTACAAAATACCACAGGATGCACTTCTTTAAATCCAGGAAGTGCTTCACTACAAGGTCTCTTTTCCTCAGTGATAGTGTCTCCTACCTTGCAGTCTGCTACTTCCTTCATTGAAGCAGTTATAAAACCAACTTCACCCGCTGAAAGCTCACTCGTCATAACTTTTTTAGGGGTGAAAATACCAATATTGTCCACTTGATATGTAGCATTATTAGACATCATAACAATTCTCATGCCTTTTTTTAGCACTCCATTTTTAACTCGCACTAAAATTACTACTCCTAAGTAAGTGTCATACCAACTATCAACCAAAATTGCTTGCAATGGAGCATTTACATCACCTTGAGGAGCTGGAAGTTTTGCTACTATTGCTTCCAGTACATCTTTTATTCCAAGTCCAGTTTTTGCTGATATTAAAACTGACTCACTTGCATCAATACCGATTATTTCCTCAACCTGGAGTTTTACCCCTTCTGGATCTGCAGCAGGAAGATCAACTTTATTGAGCACAACTATTATTTCATGGTTGTTGTCAATAGCTTTATATACATTTGCAAGGGTTTGTGCTTCAACGCCCTGGCTACTATCTACCACTAAAAGTGAACCTTCACATGCGGCTAAGCTTCGGCTTACCTCGTAAGAAAAGTCAACGTGACCTGGGGTGTCCATGAGATTTAGGCAATATTGATTACCGTCGTTTGCCGTATAATTGAGTTTTACCGTCTGTGCCTTAATTGTAATCCCACGTTCGCGTTCTATATCCATTGAATCGAGTATTTGATTGGTCATTTCTCTTGCTTCAAGGCCGTTACATTCCTCTATTAAACGGTCAGCAAGCGTTGACTTACCGTGGTCTATATGCGCTATTATTGCAAAATTTCTTATGTTGTTCATTGATGGCCTACTTATACTTAATTAGTAAAACCATTTTACATTTTAAGTGTTGTGAGGGCAATCCTTTATTAAGAGACTATTTACTCCTTCAACATAGACGACACTTTTTTCGAGCAGGAAATCACTTTATTAACCATATAGTTTTCATGATTATTATCTATTTTAGGCAACTCATACAGATAATTTACCATCATTCCAGCCGACTGACTAATACCTTTTTCAGAAGTATCCGCCATCCAGTTTAATTGTTTTATCGACGCACCATTGCTTAAATGAAAATGCGCCACCGGATCATAAGCATTCCCATTACTATTATTCACTTTTAGTAAATAATATGCACATAGTTTAAGCATGCATTGTTTAGTTTCATTTGTACATTCAACATTAGTTTTTAATTGCTCTGCACTTTCTAAAATTTCTGCACTAGATTGTTTTATATTTAGTTTGCCCAATAAAGTGACATCTTGGTTTAGATTGTTTTTTAGCCATTTCGTAAAGCCAGGTATTGGAGAAAGAGTTGCGTATGTTTTTATACTTTTAAACTCCTGTGATAGCTTTTCTACAACCCTTTTGATCAAAAAATTACCAAGGCTGATTCCAGATAACCCTGCTTGAGTGTTTGATATTGAATAGAATATAGCAGTGCTTGCATTACTCGGATCATTTGAAGGTACTGACTCATCTAAAAGGTGTTGAATACTATCTGCAATCTTATCCACCAATGCAACCTCTACAAAAATTAGAGGTTCGTTTGGTATCTTGTAATGAAAAAAAGCAAAACAGAGACGATCAGAATCTAGTCTGTTTTTTAGGTCGCCCCAAGAGGAAATTTTATGCACAGCTTCATATTTTATAAGTTTTTCTAGCAATGATGCAGGTGAATCCCAGGTGATTTGACGAAGATCAAGTAGATCAACATCAACCCAAGTATAGAGTATATTTTTTAATTCGCTTTCTAGTGGATTCAAGCTTCTATATTGGTTCTTTAGCTTAAGCACGTCAGAACGCATATCAACAATAAACTTAAGGCCTTCTGGTAAAGAAATAAATTGCTTTAATATTTTAGAACGCGGTGATTCAAGAATTTTTATTAAATCCTGTTCAAATTTATAGTTTAACTCGGGATCTTGGTTTTTCTTATACTCTCTAATTTTCTCATCTATTTCCGCTTTATTCGGATTAAATTTTTCTGCCAGGGTTTGTAGAAATTTTATTTTACCTTTCTCTGATAAGCTTAAGTACAAGTTACCAAGAGATACAGCGTTTTTACGTGCTGAAACCTCCCCTCCCTTTGGATTTAAGCACTCGTTCATCTTCAAGACTAAACTATCGATATCGCGACTGTTGCTTAAATCAGGACTGATGTTACCAATCCACGATCTTACAGCATCTGCCACTCCACCTAGTATTTTAAAAAAGCTTCTTACCGCCTTTTTGTCTTCAACTTTCACTATATCAGTTTTTACCAATGATTCTTTTGTCATAGATTCCCTTTATTATACATAGCTAATGCAAGTCAGGGTCATACCGCTGCGATATCTCTAGATCCCGCTAACAAGTAGCGGGATGACGAATTTGTCGTTTGTCAAATCGTCGGTAAACCCAAGTTATTTTAGCTACATATAGCTTAAGTTAAAGGAAAATTTTAGCTACATAGCAGGCACTATTACTAGATTATTAATAATTCAGTAATACAATAGACTTCTTGCACTACCTCCCAAGCCACAACTGTCATTCAGTAGAAACGAAAAAACTTGCTTGACAAACTCCGCCAGCCCACTTATCATGAAACTGAAGCTATTTATTTATCTTCGCAATCTGTGCAGGTTAATGACAAAAAACTTAGGGTATTTGGCGTCTCATGTTTAATTTTTCGCACTACGTGCATCGCATGTCTTTAAAAATTTCTGGGTTTTTACCTATATAAGCCGAAACGCGCTTACAAAGCGTTTAAGACAGCAAAAAACGTCAAATTGACAAGGGAGAATTTGAATGCTAGCTACTATGGGGTTTCTTTGCCTTTTTTCCTGCTTGGTAAATTTCTTAAACACTTGCGGTGTAGGTTAGTTGCAAGTTAAAAGCAGCTAAATCGCTCTTAATCAAGCGTTTTAGAATAAAAAAAACGCCGATATTTTAGTACATGGTAAATAGCCAACCACCACGGGGCTTCTTTTGCCTTTTTTTTCGCTTAGTAAATTTCTTAATGTTTATAGCTAAACGACAACCGTCATCCCGCTACTTGTTAGCGGGATCTAGAGATACCGCGAATGAATCGCGGTATGACGGTCTGCGGCGGTATGACGGTTCGTGGCGGTATGACGGTTAAGCAATTCGTCATCCCGCTGCTTGTTAGCGGCTAAGAGATACCGCGGCAGTATGACGTAGGACTGCTGTCATTCAAGTAGCTGAAACTGGAATGACACGTCATAAAGGAACCAGTGTCAGCTACTTGGATGATACCTTTTTTCTACTTAGTTTGGGTTATGCAAGAAGTCTATTTACTTCTTAACTTGACGCACATGATGTCTTGCAGCATCATCTACTGTCTTCTAAATAAATCATTGCTAGACATATACCACTGTGTACTTCTACGGATACCTTATTGCCTAAACTTCGATTAAAGCAAAAATTTTTTCCCGGAAAAGCAAGATTACTAAGGTGCAGTTCCCATTTTAATCCTTTAGTTGATATTTGAGCTCTCGGTATACCAAGTAAAGATATTTTAGTACTTTTTGGCAAAGAAAAAAAATGGGTAATACCTTTTTGTAAAGTGCAACCTACCATGGGAGGTGAAGGTGTGTAAAAGATACTGCCCGTACTTAGAAAAATGTTAATATTCTGTAGTATGTGATCAATTGCTCCTCCAGTAATACCCGTTACTATTGATGGCAATAACTTTACTGTTTTTAAGTGAGCCATTGCTTTAGAAAAGTCGCAATAATCTTGATCAGGTAGATATATCGTATTCAAATTAGCACGTAAATCCAGATTTACGCTATCCAAATCTCCTACTACAAGATCAGGTTTTACGCCAATTGATAGAAGCTTGTTTGCTCCTCCATCTACAGCAATAATGGGTATATCTCGTTTAAAAAACGATGAGCTCGGTATTTTTCCATTTAGCACTACAATAGAACGATATTGTTGTTGTGTACTGCAGTGCAGCACATGATCATGGTGCAGGTTTTGCATCGTAGTAACATTTTTGAATAATTGATATTATGCTAATCACTAATCCAGCAATATTGCTAAGCACCACAAAAATTGAGCTCTGGTAAAGACCATAGCCAATCCAAGACAATAAACAAATAAGATAGTTTACTAACATTAACATCGATACATCACGAGTAACTTTAGTGATATATGCTTTATATACTTGAGGTGATAATCCAATTAGAGATGCAATTAACGCAATGAAGCCGAAGCATTCTTCAATATTTATATACATACATTTTCCTACGCTTGCTTTAACAATATCAGGTTCAAAGGGTTGTACTTTATGTACTCTCAGCTTTTCTAGAGCACCCCTAATGCGTGTAATTTATAACATCATTTAGTCTATTAATCAAGAAATTAATACTGACTTGCATTTATGAAACCCAATCGGCTTCTATGCTAATTATTATCTAAACTAATCGTCGGTTGTGCATCTTGCTCAGAGATTAGGGCAACCAACAAATTATTTATCAATTGAACCTTTTGCTTGCCATCTAATTGTAAGCTTTTGTTTTTTTCAAAATGAGCTATTACTTCCTCGACAATTCCTATTGCATTTTGCACTATATGCCTTCTTGCCGAAGTGATAGCATGTGCTTGTTGACGCCTTAACATTGCTTGTGCAATCTCGGACGAATACGCCAAATGCGATATTCTTGCTTCTGTAATCTCAATTCCTGCAATATCTAATCTTTGTTGTAACATTGACCGCAATTCATCTGAAATTTTATCAGAATTTTTACGTAAAGATTCCTCATCGCTTTCGCTATCATACGGATAATTGCTCGCCAATTCTCTAATTACCGAGTCACTTTGTACAAAAACAAATTCGTGATAGTTGTTAACATTATAATACGCCTTTGCAGGACTGCTCACTCTCCAAACAATTACTGCAGAAATCTCTATTGGACTTCCATTTGCATCATTAACTTTTATTTTTTCTGTGTTAATATTCTGAAATTTTAGGGAAACTATATATTTGCTTGAAAAGGGAAGCGTTACACATATTCCAGACTTAAAATAAGTTCCAATATAATGACCAAAAAATTCTATCACTCTTGCTTCATTAGGGTCATTAATAAAAAATCCTTGAAGAAAAGTCAAAATTGAAACGGCAGCAACTCCAAGTGCAATTGTGCTGTCATATGCCAAAAAAAGCAGCGATAAAATTAATCCTAGCGCTATTAGTACAGGAAAAGCCCGAATTTGACTCAAATTTCTATCGTTTATCGTATTCTTATCCATATTGTCTTTAAACTTCTTTTTCACTTGAACTCTCTCTGTTGATCGTTTTATTTATCTTATTTACAAATAGTTTAAACTCTCTTAATTCATGATCAGGCAATTTTACTTCAGTTTTATGCGCTATCGTAAGCGGATCGATGTGTTTGCCGTTATATATAACTTCGTAATGTAAATGAGGGCCTGTTGCAACACCAGTGCTACCAACATAGGCGATGACCTTCCCCTGCTTTACTTTAGAGCCTAACTTTATATCGCCACTAAATCTACTTATATGCGCATAACAGGTTGAATATTCATTTTTGTGTTTTATTTTGATGTAATTTCCATAGCCACCATTCTTTCCTATATATTCTATCACACCCTCTGCAGCAGCGTATATGGGAGTGCCAAGTTTAGCTGCATAATCCACTCCTTTGTGAAAAGCAATTTTACCGCGAACAGGATGCTTTCTATTGCCAAATTTTGAGGATATGCGATAATCTCCATTTAAAGGATTTGCAAAAATTTCGCCATTTTTTAAGCTTATTCCTTCTTTATTAAAATACCTTTCTTTGCCGTCTTGCGATTTATAATGATATAAACTAATAGCTTTCTTGTTTATTGTCAGTGAAGCATATAAAATTTTTTCTTCAGTCTTCTGATTATTAGGCAATCTCTCAAAAAGAACCTCCAATTTACTCTTCGGCACAATGTCTTTTTTAAAATCAACACCGAAATCTTTATATATGTTGATCAATTTCACCACTGTATTTGGCGCCAACCCTTGCTCAATTCCCGTGGCAAAAAAGGAAGATTTTATGGTACTGGATATGAATAATAACCTTCTATCATGGTTGCTTTCTGTCACCTCAAAATCCTCTCCTGTCATTCCAGCGCTTGACGCTGGAATCCAGTTTTTATTATACAATCGCTTGATGTGTTCATTTGTAATTGAATTTTCTGGATCCCAGTGTCTAGGCACACAACTGTACGAACATTGCAATTTGCGGGTGGTGTCATTCCAGTGCTTGACACTGGAATCCAGCTCTTTGACTGACAATGCTGCATAGTGTGCTTGAATTTTTCTGGATCCCAGTGTCTGGGCACTGGGATGACACCCTACACACTGGAACAGCACTGCAAGATCTGTTGATGTTTCAGTAGCATATGCTGGTAAAATACAAAGCAATACAAATATTACCAGCCTCATAGCTTATCAACAAAAGTAAAATTACCTTCCACATACTGTACATCATCATTATCTTCCAGCTCTTCAACCAATGCAGATAATTTATCAATCAACTCTTTATCGCTAATTTCAATCAGATCTTTTGGCTGCCGTGAAAGACGAGCAAGTTCTGGTTCTCCGAATTTTGCATAAAAGGCATCGCGTACTTTACCAAAATCTTTTATTTCACAAGTTATAACGTGTAATCCTTCTTTGTCATTTTCCTCAACATTCAATACTTCTAATTCGATTCCATGACTGAATAAATCATCAAAATTCACACCCTCTGCTTTATAGACGATTAAGCCTACATGATCGAAAAGGTAACTAACACTTCCTGTTTCTCCTAAATTTCCACCTTTACGAGAAAAGATATAACGTACCTCAGAAGCAGTACGGTTGCGGTTATTAGTCAAGGCATGGACAATGAGTGCAGTGCCAGAAGGCCCATGACCTTCATATTGTATTTCCTCGTAATTTTCTCCAGCAACGTTACCAGTTGCATTTTTTATTGCTGTTTCTATTTTATCTTTTGGTAGATTTTCCTTGCGTGCAGCAAATATAGCAGAGCGAAGGCGCGGGTTGAGTTCGGGATCGGGCAGCCCTTGCTTTGCAGCAACTGTTATTTCTCTAATCATCTTCGTAAATTTTTGAGAGCGCTTTGCATCCTGAGCGCCTTTCCGATGTTTTATATTTGAAAATTGTGAATGACCAGCCATATTCAAATAGTTAAAAACCTAATTATATATCAAAGCATAGAAAAAGCTAAAGCAAATTTTCAAGCCTCCGGCTTGGCATCTTGCAGGTTTTCTGCTAATAACATACTTTCATACTGCTCAGCTTCTAAGTCAAGGCCAATAGCTGAATGGGCTGCTATTAAATAGTTAATAGACTTAGAAAAATATTTAGAATCCTTATAGCTTGCCATATTCTGGAAACGCTTAATTGCTGCTAAATATTCACCACGCCTCAGGTAAAATTTACCGATAGAATACTCTTTTGTTGATATATGTTCTGTGATTAATTTTGCTCTTTCCTTTATCTCGTCTACATATTCGCTGCCTGGAAAGAGATTAATGTACTCAGTGGCTAGCTCTAAAGTTTTATATGCAGTTTGCTGTCCAAGTTGCACTTTATTAATTTGCATGTAATAAGATAATACTCTTAAGTAGTATACATATGGTAAATCTTCACCATTTGAATAAACATATATATAATCATCCATATCACTTGCAGCACTGCTATAGTTACCCATATTATAGTGAGAGACCCCAGATAATAATTTTGCTTTCATTGCCCAATAAGAAAAAGGATACAAATCCTCTATCTTATGAAATGCCCTAATAGCTTGTTTATATTTTTTCTGGTCAAAAAGTTCAACTGCTTCTTCATATAGTTCAGTTTCAGTTTTTTCAAGATCATCCGCATACGATTGTGTAAAGGAGCAAATTAGGAAAATAAAGCACGTGATTAAAGTCTTATACATAAGATTTTTTTCGATCAAAATAAAGTATAGACCTAAATATTACTTAAATAAATAAATTTCTTAGGCAATAGCCGGTCCTTCTTCTTTATAACTACGGTCAGAACTACCTGCATTTCTTGATTCACCTCGTCCTTCCACTTTTGGATCTTTCAGCGTCTTACTGTAGGAATGTATAGTTAAGACCTGTACAGCCATAAAAATTGCAATACCTATCAAGCCTAAAGTAGGTCCAACAGCAGGATTTAAGGACGATGCTAATGCTATTAACATTATCCTTCTTATTAAAAATACAGAAGAACCAGCAAGCGCCAATCCGGCTACAGATATATTGCTAGTTTTCTTGCTAGATTTCTCATCAAGATCAGACTTTTCTGTTTCCTTTTTCTTATTTTTTTCATGCTTATCAATATAAGAAACAAGAGTTGCAAGAAAAGCAATTGCATTGGCAAGAAATAAAATTGCATCCTCTGCTGCTTCAAGTGAAGATGTTTCACCCATTATCATACCTACAATAACCAGTGCAGTTGTTATAGCCTCAATATAGATCAAACACTGACCTATATCAGAAATATTGTGCTCTTTTTCCTTTACTTCCTCTCCATTTTCAATAATCTCCAACTCTCGTTCTTTTTGTGCTATCTTCCTATTATTGTAAATTAAATATAGCGTACAAATAAGAGATAAGACTGTAAAAGGTAATATAGTGTGGCTTAGCGCGCCACTTATCACGCCAAGTAATACCTGATCGCTATATGTTTTTTCCAGTTCAATCGCCATCAGCAATGTAAATGGGAACATTGTTGCCAATGATGCACATTTTCTATATAGCTCTCTTTTTTTTAGTGCTAATAGTTCTTGTTCTAGCCTTTCTCTTTTGACTTCTTTATCAACTGTTGGCCAAAAATCCCAAAAAAACTCTTCTAATGGTTCAAAATCTCTTTTTTTCTTATTCTTTCCTGGAACCTTTTTAGTAGAAGAAAATTTACCACTAGGTATTTTCATAATATTAACCTAATTAGTTGTAAGTTAATATAATTATACACCTTTTTGCTTTCTGAGTCAATATCACTAAGATATTAACTACTCTTGTCTATTAACTATTTCCTAGGAGATTTAATCAATCTGTTTGATGCCGGCTAGGATATAATTATAGCCTGACCACATAGTTATAATAGCTGCAACCCATAAACAAATCGCACCTGTATATTGAATCATATAATAATCGTTCATTATTAGCGCTACTACAGCAACCATCTGCAAAAATGTTTTAATTTTTCCAGCTTTGCTTACAGGTAGACTAACATTTGTAGCTATCAGAAACTCCCGTAAACCCGAGATTAATATCTCCCGACAGATGATGATAATCGATGGTACTATTGTAAAATCATTTATCTTATGCTTATAAACTAGCATAATTATCGTTGAAACCACTATTAATTTGTCAGCAATTGGATCAAATAGCTTGCCAAACTTTGATTGGACTTTCCACGCACGCGCCAGGTAACCATCAAAAAAATCCGTAATGCACGCAAACACAAAGATTGATATTGTTATCAGGCCTGCATATTTATTTTCTATATAAAAACTTAATATTATTGCTGGTATTGCAAGTGCACGAGAAATTGTAAGCAAATTAGGCACGTTTTTTTTAAGCATGTAATATCATCTTACGTAATAGGTAAACTTATACAGAAGTACAACAGAGTTCACAAGTTAATAGTTTACAATTGAACATTTATAAAAACTCCATATACTTAAAAAATACAAGCTTAAAATATAAGGATGTAATGATGAACGATGATTTAGATAGCACCACAAAACAAGAAGCGCTTAAGTATCACAGCAGAGGTGGTAACCCTGGTAAAATTTCAATCATGCCAACAAAACCTTTATCTACCCAGTATGATTTGTCACTTGCTTATTCCCCTGGTGTTGCAGCTCCGTGCCTTGAAATAGCTAAAAATCCTGAGGTTGTTTATGATTATACAGCAAAAAGCAACTGTGTTGCTGTCATTTCAAATGGCACTGCAGTGCTTGGACTTGGTAATATCGGTCCTCTTGCTGCAAAACCTGTCATGGAAGGCAAAGCTGTTTTATTTAAGCGTTTTGCTGATATTGATGCAGTTGATATAGAAGTTGGTACAGAAAATATAGAAGATTTCATCAATGCAGTAAGGTATCTTGGGCCAAGTTGGGGGGGGATAAATTTAGAAGATATAAGATCTCCCGATTGTTTTATAATAGAGAAACGCCTGAATGAACTGATGGATATTCCAGTGTTCCATGATGACCAGCATGGAACTGCGGTGATTGTTGCAGCTGGCATAGAAAATGCTCTTGATATTGTTGAAAAGAAATTAGAGGACGTTAAGATCATTATGAATGGTGCTGGAGCAGCCGGTATTGCATGTTTAGAAATACTAAAGTCCATGGGCGCTAAAAATATAGTGCTGTGTGATAAGCAAGGAGTAATATACAAAGGTAGAAACGAGGATATGAATGAGTGGAAGGAAAAGTATGCAATTGATACTTCCGAACGTTCTCTACTTGATACAATAAAAGGCGCTGATGTATTCATCGGACTATCTGCAAAAGATGTGTTAAATGAAGAGATGTTAAAGAGTATGGGCAAAGACCCGATTATTTTTGCTCTTGCCAATCCCGATCCAGAAGTAAGGCCTGAGTTTGCAAAATCTGTGAGGCCAGATGCAATAATTGCAACTGGTAGGTCAGATTACAACAACCAAGTCAACAACGTAATGGGTTTTCCTTATATATTTAGAGGGGCACTTGATGTACATGCAACAACAATAAATGATGAAATGAAAATTGCAGCTGCAGATGCAATAGCAAAGCTTGCCCGTGAGCCAGTACCAGGTGAGATATCTGCAGTCTATGGCGGTCGTAAAATGGGCTATGGACGTGAATATGTAATACCTACTCCATTTGACCCAAGATTAATTTCTATAGTAGCTCCTGCTGTTGCAAAAGCCGCAGTTGATTCAGGTGTTGCAAGAAAGGCAATACAAGATTGGAGTAAATATGAAAATCAATTAAAATCTCGTCTTTCTAATGTTCTCATCACGCTGAATTTACTATCTTCACATATGTAATTTATTGGATAAAGTTAAAAGTGATAAACCAACCCAAACTCTAAGCCATATATGCCAAACCTATTGGTAATGGTTGCAGTTGTTGATTCAACACGTGCAGTTTCATCAACTTTACTTCCTCCACCGGCAGGAATATATCCTTCACCAGCTAGTATCTTTATTCCTGGTACAATATCTTTAAATTGGTTATCAAGGATACCAAAATAGCGTAAACCAGCAAATGCTTGAGTTTGTGCTGTAAGTTGGTGATTGATACCAAGTTTTGCTTGGTAAGCCAAGGCATATCTGGTTTTTCCTAGAAATTTAACCCTAGTTACACCTGCACCAATACCAACATATGGGGTGAATGGCATTTTTGCTATATTAAAATCACGATATACATTGACCATTCCAGCTAAGTTATTAAAACCTTCATTTTTCATCTTAAATGCAGCTCTGAACTCTGCTTCAACACTACAATTTTCTTGAATGTGAATATCAACCTTTCCACTTCTCCAAGGTGAATTTCATTCCGCTCCAGTAGACGCATCATTGTGACGACGAAGTTCAATATATCTTGCTTTTTTCTTATCTGAATAATCTTCATCATATAAGTTAGTCTGAGAATATAAGCCTTCAAACTCAACTCTCATATTTTTGAATAAATAAGTTAGCAAAACCAATAGATATGTGAATTTAAATCTTTCGCCCACCACAAAGCCTCCCTGCATAATTTGTCATTCCATTATTATAGTATGCTTCTATTTTTTATGATAGCAACTTTTTATTGCGCTCAATCGTTTTAGATTTATAATGAAAGTATTGTAATTTAAAGCAAATCAATGACTATTGCAATTCACGAATTAGAGAGGATCATCAAACAATCGTTCCCCGACGCTGATATAAAGATTCATGATCTTGCTGGAGATGATGACCATTATCATTTAAAAATAAACTCCAAGTGTTTTCTTGGAAAGACAAAAATAGAACAGCATAAAATGGTATATAAAGCTCTGGAAGGTCAGTCTATACACGCCCTGCAACTGGAAACTAATACTTAAAAATAAGGTGAATTTATGAGCAATTTTGAACAAATAAAAAAAGATATAACAGAAAATGATGTGGTATTGTATATGAAAGGCACTTCTGATTTTCCTCAATGCGGATTCTCTGGACTCGTCGTGTCAATCCTAAAAAAATTGAACGTGAAGTTTAAGTATATTAACGTGTTGGAGAATGATGAAATACGTGAATCTATAAAAAAGTTTTCTGATTGGCCAACAATTCCACAATTATATATAAAGGAAGAGTTTATTGGTGGTTGCGACATCACTCGCGAGATGTACGAAAAAGGCGAACTGCAAAGTTTATTGAAGGAAAAAAAAATTATTGCGGAATAAGTACCAAGAAACCAGTGCCCAGACGCTGGATAACGTAGTATAGCTATGAAAAAGGATCTTATGTCTTAAACCGTATCCGTTCAGGGGAGCGGCAAAATAAGGTAGACAAAGCAAGATAATAATGTTGATGTTAACACTATTGTCAAGTTTACTGGCCTTTCTATTAGTGAGATTGAAGAATTAAGTGTGAGCGGTTACAAATAATTTACCATTTCTTCTGGTTTCACTATCCTTTCAAACTCTTCCTCAGTGAGCAGTTGAAGTTTTGCTGCTGCTTCTTTTAGAGTGATATTTTCTTTATAAGCAAGCTTCGCTATTTTTGCTGCATTGTCGTACCCTATATGCGTATTTAATATAGTGACCAACATCAACGACTGATTCAGTAAATCTTTTATCCTCTCTTCATTTGCTTTAATACCAACTACACATTTTTCTGTAAAATTTAAACTTGCGTCAGCTAAAAGTCTTATAGACTGCAAAACATTGTAAATTATCACTGGCTTAAACACATTCAATTCAAAATGACCGTTTGAACCACTAATGGTTACAGCAACATGATTTCCCATAACTTGAGTGCATACCATAGTCACCGCTTCACACTGAGTTGGATTCACTTTACCTGGCATAATTGAAGAACCAGGCTCATTTTCCGGTAACATTATTTCCCCAATTCCGCATCTTGGACCAGAACCAAGCAACCTTATATCATTTGCAATTTTCATTAAACTGACTGCTACTGTATTGAGTGTTCCACTGAGCTCAACTAAAGCATCATTTGCTGCTAGCGCTTCAAATTTATTGCCTGCTGAAGTAAATGGAAGGTTAGTAATTTCTGCAACTTGGCTTGAAAAATCTTCAGCAAAACCCTTTTTAGTATTGAGTCCCGTGCCAACTGCAGTGCCACCTTGTGCAAGCTCATATATATCACTTAAAGTTGATTTTACTCTCTCTATCCCCTTTTTAATCTGGACTGCATAGCCAGAGAACTCCTGTCCTAGTGTTAGGGGCGTTGCATCTTGCAGATGAGTACGTCCTACTTTTATTATATCTTTAAATTCCTGAACCTTATTATCCAGCACCTTATGCAATTTTTCAAGATTTGGAATAAGCAAGCGGTTTATCTGGTCTGCTGCTGCTATATGCATTGCTGTTGGAAAGGTGTCATTTGACGACTGACCATAATTCACATGATCATTTGGATGTATCGGAGATTTACTACCCAAATTACCACCTAAAATCTCTATTGCGCGATTGCTGATCACTTCATTCATATTCATATTAGTCTGCGTTCCGGATCCGGTTTGCCAAACAACAAGCGGAAATTCATTATTAAATTTGCCATCTATTACTTCCTTTGCGGCTGCGCAGATTGCGTCCCCTACCTTATTATCTATGCTACCCTGCTTCATGTTAACATGTGCTGCTGCAAGTTTTACTATTGCTAATGCTTTAATCAGAGGCTCTGGCATTTTTTCTGTGCCAATCTTAAAATTTTCTAAAGAACGCTGAGTCTGCGCTCCCCAGTAATGTTCACTTGGTACTTTTACTTCCCCTAAGCTGTCTGATTCTATTCTCGTCTTTCTATCCATATTTTCCTCCTGGTGTTATGCAAACTGGTTCACTACATAATTTTTTCATGCCTACTTCTTGGTTAATTAAATCATACTAGATCCAAGTAGTCAAGTGTACGAACATTGCAATTTTCAGGTAACTTGCATGGTAGAGTGCGACCCGAAAGTCGTGATTTTGTGGTGGTTAAATTCCATCTTCCCTAAACATCAGGGATAAAGTATATCTCACATTTTAGAAAGTGGCAACTTCTGGGATGCAAGCATGAGACAAAAGCAGGTAATACCTAACCTTATGGTAAATCCCTGCGAACAGAGTTGGATAAGGTTACGAAAGGAACTTATGTTTGAATTGTCGTCAGCAGGAATATGCGAAATAAGGTTGATACGCATAGACCAAAATGGTAGAAGCGCAAAGAGGAATCAAGATCCTACCACTTGATTATGGATGTTCTCAGCTTCCGGCAAAAAGTAAGAACCTAAGTCCAACATGAAACAAAATCATGGAACGGAGTAACCGCATAGATGCTCTTATATTTATTTAGATATAAGCAGGTAGCCAACCGTAAGCTTCTATGTGGAAGGATTGTTTAAGAAGCTAACGCCCAAAGTATAGCATTTCTCATAATAGTCCAAACAGGTCATAGGAAGGCAGAATCAACAGCACGAAGAAAGGATTCGAATAGAGGAATGTTTTTCCTGGCTCTGTTTTTTATAGCAAACCAATGATGCTCAATTTTGTTGAAATCTGGAGAATAAGGCGGCAGATACAAAATTTCTGCACCAACCCCTTTAGCAAGCTCGATAATCTTATCAGACTTATGAAAAGTAGCATTGTCAAGAATGACAGTCTGTCCAGGTTCCAAGATCGGTGTCAAAAATTGCTCAAACCATCCATTAAAAACATCCATATTACAGTGGCCTTCAAAGGTTAACGGAACAACTATCTTTCTTCCACTTAAGGCTGCAACCATACTGATTCGTTGAGTTTTCTTTCCAGATTTTAAGGCATAAAACCGCTGTCCTTTCTGGCAATATCCGTAGGGGTAGTCTTCGGTGTTATCAATGCCAGACTCATCTATATACACTAAGTTTTTAGGTTCTTTTGTCGCTATAATTTTCAAAAATTCAGCACGTTTTTCTTCGTTTCTTTCCTTGTATCCATATGTCTTTTTTTGCGCGTAAATCCAATTTTTTTAAGGGCTCGATAGATCGTTTGGATACTAACGTTGTTCCAAAGTTTAGCCATTTCCGATAGAGTCTTTCCTCCGTGTTCTCTGGCAAATTTGGCAAAGGTATCCCAGTCGGTAATTTTGTGATTGTAACCCCCATTTCCAAGTTTTTTTGATTGAAAGTCTCCTGTTTCTTTTCTTCTTTGCTGCCACTCCCATAAAGTAGTTCGTCCAATCTTAAATCTTGCTGCCACTGTTTCTCTGCTTTCTCCTTCGTCTAGCGCTTCCATTGCTTTTTTTCTTAAATCATAACTATATGCTGCTGGCATTCAACCTCCTTATCATCATCTATCCTTATCCTATCACATCCGGACTTTTATCGAAAGAGCTATAATATTTGGGATATGCAGACGTAAACACTGTAATTTGGAAGGTAAAGTTATGAGTAGTAGTGAATATGTTATGAGCCAACAAAATGTTAGGTATGAATGGAATGAAATTTCTTGGCGTAAGCTGGAGAAATCTTCATTTAAGCTACAAAAACGAATTTACCAAGCTTCTAAATGTAATGATATCAAAAAGATGCATAATCTTCAGAGATTATTACTCAAATCAACAAGTGCAAGAATGCTCGCAGTTAGAAGAGTAACACAGGACAATAGAGGGAAAAAAACTGCAGGTATTGATGGGAAAGCCAATCTCGACCAAAAAGAAAGAATGCAATTAGCAAATTCTATGGATTTAAGAGGAAGAGCAAAACCATCAAGACGAGTCTGGATACCAAAACCTGGCAAGCCATTGGAGCGTCGTCCCCTTGGTATTCCCACTATATCGTGTCGAGCAAAACAAACACTTGTAAAAATGGCGTTGGAACCTGAATGGGAAGCAAAATTTGAGCCGAACACTTATGGTTTTAGACCTGGTAGATCTTGTCACGATGCTATGAAGGCCATATTCAATGCACTAAGTCAGAAAACAGCATATTGTTTAGATGCTGATATTTCAGGGTGTTTCGATAATATTAAACACTATGCATTGCTTGAAAAACTCAATACCACACCAACATTAAGAAAAACAATAAAAGGATGGTTGAGAGCAGGAGTAATAGAAAATAGAATTTTCCAGCCAACTAAGAGTGGTACAATTCAAGGAGGAACTATCTCTCCATTATTGGCTTGTATAGCATTACACGGTATGGAACAATATATTAAAGAAGCATTAAAAAGTGAACTTTTTCTATATAGAAGAAGAAAGTATGGTACAGCATCGCAGCAACGGGCACAACAAGCTCTTAGTATAATTTTTTATGCTGATGATTTTGTTGTTATACATGAGAGTGAGGAGATCCTTATTAAGGCAAAGGTACTAATCGAAGAATGGTTAAAAATCATTGGATTAGAACTAAAACCTTCAAAAACAAGGATTTCCCATACTTTAGAAGGGGATAAACCAGGATTTGATTTTCTTGGATTTTCAATAAGACACTACCTAACAAGAAATAATAAGAAAGGTTACAAGTTATTAATCAAACCAAGTCGTGAATCTATAAAACAGCATAATTTCATTATCAAACATAAGATTAGAAAATTGAGGGGAGCAACACAAGAAATAGTAATTAAAGTACTTAATCCAATTATTAGAGGATGGAGTCAATATTACTCTTGTGTAGTTTCAAGTGAAACATTTAATCTTATCGACAGTGTAATGTTCAGAAAACTTTGGAAGTGGGCGTTATATAAACACCCAAACAAAGGAAAATGCTGGATCAAAAGAAAGTACTTCAAGAAGTATGGTAATGATAATTGGCGATTTATGACAAGTAACGAAGTGAATCTTATAAGACACGGAGATCATGTTATTAAGCGACATATCAAAGTGAAAGGAACCAAATCTCCATAAGATGGTGATTGGGTTTACTGGGGGAATCGTCTTAATAGAATACTAGATAAATCACCGAGAGTAATAAAGCTGTTGAAGTTACAACAAGGCAAATGTGATCAATGTCAACTTTGGTTCAAGAGTGATGATATTCTAGAAATACACCATAAAGACCAAAATAGGAAAAATAATATGATCAAAAATTTATTATTATTACATGGACATTGTCACGATATTTTACACAGGAAGTGTGCATGACAAGCACCAAATTGCAGAGGAGCCGTATGACGGTAACCTGTCACGTACGGTTCTGCAGTCGAGTGGGGAGAGGTGACTTTCTCCACTTAGATAACTGTACAACTGTACGAACATTGTCTAGCAGGAGGGTGTCATCCCAGCGCCCCTATGATGTCATCACAGTGCTTGACACTTGGATCCAGAAATTTTATTAAGTTGGTAAGCATAAAAGTAGCCGTTTTATGTTAAAATACAACGTTTTGATGATTATGAAAAGGCTGGATCCCAGTGTCTGGGCACTGGGATGACACCATCTGCCACGCAAATTGCCTGCAAATTGCAATGTTCGTACAGTTGTGTGGTAGATGCAAGTAGCTGACACTGGGATTTGTTATGTTTAACAAAAACAAATGTTCGTACAAATATATTCTAGTTATATGATAAAATAAATGAAATTCACATCTTAAAAGGATCATATACATCGATTTCCTTAGAATTACTCTTTTTCAATTTTTCACTTAATAATCTTAAAATAGGCTGTAAATCACCATTAATTGATAAGCACAGCACTTCTTTATTGAGATAATTAGCTAGGTGATTCTTCTTTTCCAGAATTTCTGCTTCCCTCAATAAGTCGCATTTGTTTAATACTACAATCTCTTCTTTTTCAACAAGATCACTATTGTAAAGTTCCAATTCATTATGGATACAACTATAAGCCAAAACAACGTCATCGTGAGTTACATCGATTAAATGAAGTAAAATTTGACACCTTTCTATGTGCTTTAAAAATTTATGCCCGAGCCCAACTCCAAGGTGAGCATCAGTAATTATTCCAGGAATATCTGCTATTACAACTTCGCTATCATCCACTTTTACCATGCCTAAATGAGGTCTTACGGTGGTAAATGGATAATCGCCTACTTTTGTATCGGAATTTGAGCAGCGAGTCAAAAATTTTGATTTACCTGCGTTTGGCATGCCAATAATTCCAACATCTGATAAAACTTTTAGTTTTAATAATACATGTTTTTCTTCGCCAGGCTGACCGTAAGTAAAATGTCTTGGTGCCTTATTAGTAGAAGATTTAAAATTAGTATTTCCAAGTCCACCTTTTCCACCCTGTGCTACTTGAAATTCCATACCAGGCTTGTCAAGGTCTACTATTATCTCTTCACTTTCTTCATCAATTATTTGTGCACCGACTGGAACTTTAAGTATAACGTCTTTCCCTGCTGTGCCAGATCTATCCCTGCCTGCACCATTTTTTCCACTATCTGCTTTAATGTGTCTTCTATAACGAAAATGAAGCAAAGTGTTGAGATTAGCGTCGCTGATGAAAACTATGTTTCCACCCTTTCCTCCATTACCACCATTTGGACCACCAAATTCAACGAACTTTTCTCGACGAAAACTTGCACAGCCATCACCACCGTCACCGGCTTTTAAACACAATTTTACTTCGTCTATAAAACCCATGCTAACCCACGATAATATTTAGCATCCTTTCCTAACGTGCTTTCTATTCTCATTAGCTCATTATACTTCGCGAGTCTATCAGAACGCGATAGCGACCCGGTTTTTATTTGCCCGCAATTTGACGCAACTGCTATATGAGATATTGTTGTGTCTTCTGTTTCACCTGAGCGATGAGAAACAACAGCTTTATAGCCATTTGATTTTGCCATTTCAATAGCAGCAAAAGTTTCTGTTAACGTCCCTATTTGATTTGGCTTGATCAGTACAGCATTTGCCATTTTTTCCTCTATTCCTTTGCATATCAGTTCACAATTTGTAACAAACAAATCATCCCCAACCAATTGAATTTTACTCCCCAATTTTGCAGTAAGTAATTTCCAACCTTCATAGTCGTCTTCACTCATTGCATCTTCTATAGAAATTATTGGATATCTTTCCACAAGATTACAATAATATTCAGTCAACTCTTCTGAAGTAAGATCTCTGTGTTCAAATTTGTAAATTCCATCTTCATAAAAAGTAGATGAAGCAACATCAAGGCCTAGTGCAAAATCACTTTGCGCTGAATAACCTGCTGATTCTATAGCGTATATGATCAAATCAAGTGCTTCTTCAGTACTTTCAATATTTGGTGCAAAACCACCTTCATCCCCTACATTTGTGCTATAACCTTTTTTCTTAAGAATGCTACGTAAGTTGTGGAATACCTCCGCAGATATTCTAATCGCTTCGCTGAAAGTCTCAGCACCGACCGGAAGAATCATGAATTCTTGGAAATCGAGCTTATTGTCTGCATGTACTCCACCATTAATTATGTTAATGAGTAGAACCGGCATAACACTCGTCTGCTTTCCTCCCAAATATCTATATAGCGGCATTTTGAAACTGTTTGCTGCTGCTTTTGCAACTGCAAGAGACACACCCAAAGTTGCATTTGCTCCAAGTTTTGATTTGTTTTTTGTTCCATCCAGTTCAATTAATGCTTTATCAATTGCATTTTGGTCCGCTGCATTCATTCCAATGATTTCATCTGCTATTATCCCATTTACAGCTTGAACAGCTTTCAGCACTCCCTTACCACAATACCTTTTCTCATCTTGGTCCCTGAGTTCCAAGGCTTCTAATTTACCGGTTGAAGCTCCAGAAGGTACAGATGCTCTGCCTACTGCTCCATCACAGAGCCCAATCTCTACCTCAACGGTTGGGTAACCCCTGCTATCTAAAATTTCTCTTGCAAATACGTTATTGATTATCTTATTCATTACATTAAACCTTAACTTCCGCAATAAGTGCTGCAGTTTCCTTTGCCAATTTAGCTATATTACTACCAGCACCAATAAATAATACTATATCACTTGGACTTGTCGAATCACTAATAAAATGTGAAATGAGCAAAGCATCATTCATAATTTTTGTGTTATTAAATCCATTACTGATTAAAGCTTTTTGTATATCATCAATCCCACAACCAGGAATAGGCTTGTCTTCTGGGGGATGAACAGGAGTGAGGATGACATAATCAAACATCATGAAAATTCGTATGAATTCATCAAAAAAATTACGAATGCGGGCAAAACGAAGTGGTTCGATAATTCCTATTACTTTTCCTTTAGTAATCGAACGTGCAGCCGTTAAAGTTGCATATATTTCATTTGGATGATGGGCATAATCCTCAATTAACTTAACACCTTTAATATCGGCAATCAAAGAGAATCTTCTTGCTACTCCTTGAAATTCCAAAAGGCCTTTTTTAATATCTGCATCGCTAATTCCGAGCTTTATCGCAACTGATATTGCAGCTAGGGCGTTGCTTACTTTGTGAATTCCAATTGCATTTGATAGTACTATGTTTTTTAAAGGGCTGGATCCCAGTGTCACGCACTGGGATGACATCTCTGTACACTTTCCTTTTGTCATTCCAGCACGTAATGCTGGAATCCAGTTGTTCAACACATCAAATTCTATGCTGTTAGCATGCTGTTTAATGTTGCTGGCTCTTATGCTACCATTCTCAAACCCAAACGTTATAGAATTACCCGCATCATAATCGATGTCTACAGAATCAGGTAAAACTGCAGAACCTGCATTATTCACGAATTGGGAAAATGCATTTTTGATATTATCAAATGTGCCGTAATAATCTATGTGGTCATTGTTGATACTTGTTATGACAGCAATCTTTGCAGGGATTTTTAGCATAGTTCCATCAGACTCATCAGCCTCGATCAGAAAAGTGTCACTCCCTCCAAGTTTGAAGTTGCTCTTATAGGAATTTAATATCCCTCCTACAGTTACAGTCGCATCAATGCCAGAATGATCAAAAATGGAAGCAATCATAGCGGTTGTTGTTGTCTTTCCGCTTGAACCTGAAACCGCTATCACATATTTACCTTTCATAATTTCAGCAAGTATGTCTGATCTATGCAAAACGGTTTTATTGTTATTTTTTGCCGCAATTAACTCCACATTATCAGATTCTATTGCAGAAGAATGTACAACTATTTGAGCTTGGCTTATATTATTAGCATTGTGACCAATAAAAACCTCTATACCTAGCTTTTGTAACTTATTTATATTGTCGTTTGATTGTGCATCACTGCCTTGAACTTTGCAATTGGAATTGTGAAGAATTTCAGCAATAGCACTCATTCCGATTCCACCTATACCAATAATATGTATTATTCCTTTTTGAGTTTTGTTAATATTTAGCAGTAGATGTTTACTCATTACTAAATTTATTATAGTATAATTTAAAATCCTCATAGTATCGAACCCTCTTACCGAATACAATGATAAAAAACCTAACCTTTCTATGTCTAATATTTGTTTTGATAAGTAGCTGCAGTTTTAGCAACAGGTTTAACTGCACTGCAGGTCATTATAAAATTGGCAGCAGCTACACAATAAATGGTATAACTTATTATCCAAAAAACTGTAAACACTATGAAGAGATAGGGATAGCATCGTGGTATGGAATAGAAGATCATGGCACACTTACAGCAAATGGTGAAGCGTTTAACCGTCACTTGATCTCTGCAGCGCATAAGACTTTGCCCCTACCCTGCTTTGTTCTTGTCACTAATTTAGAAAATGGAAGAAAGCTTGTTACAAGGGTTAACGATAGAGGACCATTTATTGAAGGTAGAATAATAGACTTATCAGAAAAAGCAGCTCAAGTCTTAGGATTTCATAAATCTGGGCTTGCAAAAGTAAAAGTCCAATACCTAAGAAAGATGTCAGAACAATTGATACAAAATACTCCTTATTACAGAAAGCAGTATGAAAAAGAAATACAGAAACGTCACCCAAAACAAGACAATGCAGAAAGTAAGGGATATGTTGCATTTTTTAAAAGTGCTCAGGCTGCTAAGTCAGCTGCATCAAAGCTTCGCAATCAAGGAATAAAAAATGTTAGATTGCTTTTTAAGAACGATCAATATTGCGTGAAAGTGAGTTATAGGTAGTGGTGAGTGCAGAATTTGAAAGATTTGGTTAATGTAAGGAACGCTGGCTAACTATTGTAAGTTAAAAATGTGATATAAAAAAGATATCAACAATTTATAGCTATACCACCGCGATATCTCTTAGCCGCTAACACGTAGCGGAATGACGAGCTTATCGTCACGCCACCGCTAACCGTCATACCGCGATTTATTCGCGGTATCTCAGCCGCTAACAAGTAGCGAAATGACAGCAATCCTACGTCATGCCGCCGCTAACCGTCATACCGCGATTCATTCGCGGTATCTCAGCCGCTAACAAGTAACGGGATGACGAGCTTATCGTCATGCCACCGCGAACCGTCATGCCGCGATTCATTCGCGGTATCTCAGCCGCTAACAAGTAGCAGAATGACAGCAATCCTACGTCATACCGTCACGGTATCTCTAGATCCCGCTAACAAGTAGCGGGATACTTGACCTTTACAGGGATGACAGTTGTCGTTTAGCTATAAATGTTAAGAAATTTACCAAATAAAAAAAAAGGCAAAGAAACCCTAGGGTAGCTAGTATTCAAATTCTCCCTTGTCTATTTGACGTCTTTTACTGTCTTAAACACTTTATAAGCGCGTTTCGGCTTGTATAGGTAGAAACCTAAAAGTTTTATAAAGACATGAGGTGCACATAGTGCAAAAAATTAAGCATGATTTACGCCAAATACATTAAGTTTTTTGTCATTAATCCACCACAGAGATTGCGAAGATAAATAAATAGCTTCAGTTTCATGATAAGAGGGCTGGCGGAGTTTGTCAAGTAAGTTTTTCGTTTCATCCAATGCGCTGCCAAAAGTTTGTTATGCAAGAATGCACTAGCCATTTCTCACAGATTCATTTAAACTTAATCAAGTAGGAGTATTATTAACGCGAAAAGAGTTTAATTAGAGATTTAAGTGATATGGCGCGTGAGGAAGATATAAACCAATTAGTAGAAAATGGATTTGATATTAACTCAAAAGATGCAAGTGGAATCACTCTCTTGCATAAGTTCACAAAAGAAGGCGATTTAGTTGGAGTAAAGTCATTACTAGAGCACGAAGCTGATTTCAATGTCGTAGACAACGAAAATAGAAACCCTCTGCATTACGCCATTATGCATGGACACAAGAAAGTTGCTAAACTTTTTGTTAACCAACTGACAATTAATTCCAAGGATAAAAATGGATTCACTCCACTGCACCTTGCTGCACTACAAGATGACACGGAATTAATAGATTTTTTGATAACAAAAGGCGCAAAAATTAATGAAAAAGATGCCAAAGAGGGCTATACTCCTCTTCATATAGCTTCACTATACGGTTCTAAAAAAAGCGTCCAAATTTTAATTGATAGCGGAGCAAATCTCGAATGTGAAGATAACAATTTTCGTACTCCTTTGTTTTTAACCATTTATCAATGCACCGCACATTATGACAGCAGAGCAGAAATTATAGAATATCTGATAAAGAAAGGTGCAAATATAGAAGCCAAAGATGCAGAAAATAACACTACGCTTTTCCTAGCAGCGTATAACAACAAAATGCAAATAGTAAAACTTATTGCAAAAAAACAGCAAGCAAGTAACGATAAAATTAAACTTAAAGAGTTTTTTTGCACAAAAAACAACCATGGTTTTGATGCGTTAGATTGCGCTATTGAGCATAATAATAGAAAAATGGTAACATTTCTTGTTTCAAAGGGAATAGAAGCAAACGATCAAGATTTTAATGGTAACGCTAGGCTGCATAAAGCTAGCCATAATGGTAACACTAAAACAGTTAAGCTCTTATTGAAGCTTAAGGTAAACGTTAATGCTGTTACTAAATGTAACAGAACTCCCTTGCTACTCGCAGTTAAAAAAGGCCATACACAAATTGTGAAAATGTTATTGGAAGTTAGAGCCAATATGAACATTTGTGAGCAACAAGGTTTTGCACCTCTACATCTTGCTGTTCAAAAGGATTATTTTGATATAGCTCAGTTGTTAACAGAAAAAGGTGCAGACCTTAACATTAAGTGCAATAACGGTCATACCGCAATAGATATGTTCATTAGCAAGGCTCATAGCAAAAAAAACATCGAAGAAAATTACAAAAAATTTTGTAGATTTTTGATGCTTTACCTGAAAGAGCTACATAGTAAACACAAAGCCTGTTGTATACTTTCAACCCTAGCTCTAAGCTTAACAATTATAGGCTTACCATTTATTTTCAAGCCTATTATTAAATACAGAGAAAGAAGTAAAATATATAAAAAAATTAGGGCTATGCTGGTCTACATTTAAGTACAAGAAGAGTATACAAAAAATACATAGCCAAAGCTAATACACGACAATTATCTGCTCGATGAAAATGAGATTAAATACATTTTTAATATTTTTATAGAAATCTATTAGTATAGATTTTGTATGCTGTTCTAATGGCTATTTTTAAATGCTTAATACTCCTCTTCATTATTTCTTGCACACATCTACCTACCAAGCAATATCCTATTAACATAGACAATTATAAGCACGATTATCCGTTGCAACAATATAACACCTCTTTGGAGATTAATGAACCGGCAATACCAGAAATTATGCCTTTACCAATAGAGTTTCCCGATCTCACAATCAGTAATCAGCTTATTTCTATTAATGTTAGTGAAGAAGTATCAGTAAAGGATTTGCTGATTGAGATAGGAAAACTTTCTGACGTTAACTTGGATATGGACCCAAAAATATCAGGTAATATTATTTTAAAGCTAAAAGATAAGGATATAAACGAAGTAATTCAGAGTATAGCAAATAGCGCCAAACTGCTTTACTCAACAAGTAATGGTGTAATTAGAATTGAGCAGGACTTGCCATACGCACAAAATTATTACGTAGACTTCATCAATATTCAACATTCTGCTCAAAGCAGTTTCGTCATTAATAACAATATTACTAACAGTGATGGAAGTAACGTTGATAGGGACTATAACAATGTTATGAAGTCTCAATACAGTAGTGACTTATGGAATTCATTAGAAAAAGGCTTGAATGCAATAATGGATGTTAACGGGGTGGATGATGGCGAATTCCTTTCATCCAACAGAGAAGCTGGTGTTATTATTTTGAATGCTAGAAAAGATATCCACAAAGCTGTTGAAGAATATATTAATAAGGTTAAGAAGTTAGCGTCTTCTCAAGTAATGATAGAGGCAAAAATAGTTGAAGTTGTGCTAGATGACAAATACCTTTCTGGTATGAACTTAAATGACTTACAAGATGGAACTAAGTCTATAATAAATCAAGATAACTCCATTATTAACCTAGCAATGAACTTTGGTGCAAATGATCTAGGAGATTTAGTAAAAAATTTAGACAAATTTGGCACTTCAACTGTAATTTCAAGCCCCAGAGTACATGCTATAAATAATCAGCAAGCGATGATTTCATTTACTAAAAACCATATTTATTTTACCTCCGATATACAAAAAGATACTAGAAACTCTAATCAGACCTTAATTACCAAGATGAATAGCGTCCCAATAGGTGTTGTGCTAATAATCCACCCAAGCATTAACATTGATACTAGTGAAATATTCATGGATATACATCCAACTTTATCAAGAATTAACGGCTACACTAAAGATCCAGATATAGAGTACGTCGCACAGCAGAGTAAAATGAAATTAAATAGCGACATTCCAATTGTTGAAATCAGAGAAATGAACTCTATGTTAAAAATTAAGAGCGGTGAAATTATGGTAATCGGCGGGCTTATAGAACATAGAGAAGATAAGCAAAGCTTATTGCATCAGAAATCAAAAAGGCTAGCGAATAATATTAGAACAGTAGAAACTGTCATTTTTTTAAAAGCAACAATCGTACCAACATTTGGTTTGTTAGATAGAAAAGATAAGAATTTATATATATATTAAATTATCACTAAAAATTAAATATCAAACCAACTTCAATATTGTGAGTAGATATGTCATCTGCAACAGGTATCGGAACGCTAAAGTAACGATAGCCGAGAAAGGTTTTGATTTCTGGGATTATTGAATAATCAACACCAAGTTTTATTTGATAAGCAAACCAAGGAACATTCAGTGGCATTGAATTTTGGGGTGACCCATTAATCCTTTTTAATCTAAAAACTGTTGGTCCTATACCAAGACCGATGTACGGAGCAAATTGTGTATCCTGAACGCTGGGATTATAATAGAAGTTTAACAAAAACGCAAATATACTTGCTGATTTATCAAATACCGGAGGAGAATTACTATCTTCAATATTGGCTATAGAATACGCGGCTTCAAAATCAATTTTACCATTTTCTCCAGCATAGTAACCTAAAGACATGCTGCTAAACCACTGGAAATCAATTTTACCATCAAATTGCTGTATACTTTTAATTTCATCTGCCACTATATTTTTTATTATAAAACCATAATGACTTTCAACTAAAGTTAGGACTCTCTCCCCTATTGCCTTTATACCCTTTACAAATATTTCTGAATTATCATGGTATACCTTACCACCGTTAGCGCTAACATAAAAATCAAGTTTTTTTGATTTTTCTTTTGTAGGCTCAGCTTGATCTGCAATACGTGACCACATATTTTTCTGATCAGCTACTTGGAGAATAGAAGGTTGTTCAATAGGACTATTTTCAGGTTCTTGATATTTTAAATCCTCTGTTAGTACTTCTTTTTCAGTAACCTCTTTAGAATGCATTACATCTTCATTATTGTCCGTTTCTAGTTTTAAGAGTTGTGTTCCAATAACTTGTTCAACGTGTACATAATTACCGATATAAGTAATAAAAAAATAGACACATGAAATTAAAATCAAAAATAAAGTAATAGATCTTTTAGTTATCACAAATGAACCCATAATTATCATTTATAGTATAACCATCATATCATATATTTCTTTAATGTACAAAAATTAAGAAAGAGTATTTCCAATTAAATAATTATTCTCTACGCCTGTAACATTAACTTTCACAATACTTTTAGCTTGCGCTCTTGATTCAAGCTTTATTAATGCAAAATTTTCTGCTCTACCGACATTATTTTGCTCAACCAGAACACTTTGCTTAGTGTTGATCAAGGATTGACAAAAACTGCTCATAATTTCTTTATTTACTTCTCTTAAATTTTTTACTCGTTCTTTACGCACATTCTCTGGTACTTGTGGCATTCGTGCAGCAGGTGTATTTTTCCGCTCTGAATATGGAAAAGCATGTAGGTAAACTATATTTGTTTTTTTCAGTAAATCAACTGTATCCTGAAACATTTCATCAGTTTCTGTTGGAAATCCAGCAATAATATCAGCGCCAAATGCTATATTAGGCCTCAAGCTCTTCATTTTATGACAAAATTCTATCACTTGTTCTCTGTTGTGACGACGCTTCATTCTCTTTAGTATTAAATTATTACCAGATTGTAGACTCAAATGTAAATGAGGCATAAGTCTTGACTCATTAGCTATTAAATCCATTAATTCGTCGTCAACTTCAGCAACATCGATAGAGGAAAGTCTTAGCCTCTTCAACTCTGGTATATCCTTTAAAACTCTCCTAATCATTGAACCAAGTGATGGCTTACCCAACAAATCTGTACCAAAGTCAGTAATATCAACCCCTGTAAACACTACTTCTTGATATCCATTTTCTACAAAGATCCTGATTTGCTCTATAATACTGTTTATTGGCACAGATCGATTATTCCCTCTTGCCTCAGTAATTGAACAAAATGTGCAGCTATGATTACAACCATTTTGAATTTCAATAAATGCCCTTGACTTATCTTCAAATCCATTAATTAGAACAGGTTCTACTTGGTTATCACTGACCAAGATTTTATCGTCATTTAGTAAGTAATTTTCAGCTTTTAGCTTATCTTGATTACCGAGCACTTTACTTACACCAGGAATGCTACTGTAAACTTCTGGATCCAACTGAACAGCACAACCAACTACGATAATTTCTTTATTTGGATCATTTTTGTAAATCTTACGTATCTTTTGCTTTACCTGACGTTCTGCTTCGTTTGTCACTGCACAGCTATGCACCACAACAACATTTTCTCTCTTTGCTTTTTTTAATGCTTCTTTGATTAACTCGCTCTCGTAAAAATTTAGACGACAACCAAATGTTATCACTTCATTCATGTTAGTATTTTTTGCTTTAATAGACCTAAATTATATCAAATATCCAAGCAAAGTCTCTTGCATGACTATTTTTTTGTAAATAAATGCTATGCAAGCAGCAGACACTGGGATCTCAACGATTTTCACTCAGATACAGTATCACTCCTTTGCTTATTATAGTCTTTTGACCTTTTTAAGATACAATCCGGATTGGATACTGAGTTGGTGAGTATAAAAGTATAGCTTCTACGTCATACCGCTGCGGTATCTCTTAGCCGCTAACAAGTAGCGGGATGACGATTATCGGTGAATCTAAGTTACCTTAGCTACATTTCTAGCTGTAACTATAAATGTATGGATTTTTTATCGTGCCATGTTATAATTAACGTCTTGCTAAAAATTAAATATTGATGAATGAACTAAGAAAGTTAAGTATTACACAAATGCATGACGGGCTCAAAAAAAAGAGTTTTTCTGCCGTTGAACTCGTAGAGGCGCACATCAGTGCGGTTGAAAATGAGAAATTAAATGCATTTATAACAAAAACCCCAGAGATAGCAATGAAAGCTGCTAAAGCTGCAGATGAACATTTCTCTAGGCAAAAGGATGATTTAATCTCGCCGCTCATGGGTGTACCAGTTGGCATCAAAGATCTATTCTGTACAAAAGGAATAAAAACAACAGCATGCTCAAAAATGCTGGAAAATTTCGTTCCGACTTACGAATCTACGGTGTCTGACTTGCTTTTAAAAAGTGGAGCAGCCATGCTCGGTAAGCTTAATATGGATGAATTTGCTATGGGTTCTGCGAACACAAATAGCTATTTTGGCCCTGTTGAAAATGTGTGGATTAGAAAAAGTGATGGGGAAAAAGTTGTTCCTGGTGGATCATCTGGTGGATCTGCAGCATCGGTTGCTGGATTTTTATGCGCTGGAGCGTTAGGGAGCGACACCGGTGGATCTGTACGCCAACCAGCAGCTTATTGTGGAGTAGTTGGAATAAAGCCAACTTATGGAAGATGCTCGCGTTTTGGTATGATTGCATTTGCGAGTTCTCTGGATCAAGCAGGAGTCATTACTCGTTCTGTCTCTGATTCAGCATTAATGCTGGAAGCAATTTGTGGCTATGATACAAAAGATTCAATATCGAGCGAAAAGCCAGTGCCTAAATTTTCTAGCTTTATAAATGGTGATGTCAAGGGTAAGTGTATTGGTATACCAAAAGAATATAGGATGGATGGAATTTCAGAGGAAATAGTTCATAATTGGGAAAGAGTTGCTTCCTATTTAAAAGAAAATGGCGCTGAAGTTGTTGACATTACTCTGCCACATACTAAATATGCAATACCAGTCTATTATTTAATCTGTTCTGCTGAAACTTCATCCAATCTTGCTTGTTACGATGGTGTGCGTTATGGATTAAGGGTTGATGCTGATACCCTTGAAGAAATGTATTCACTAACAAGAGCAGAAGGTTTTGGTAAAGAGGTGAAAAGAAGAATTTTAATTGGCGCTTATGCGCTTTCTTCAGGTCATTATAATGAATATTACGAAAAAGCGCAGTGCATTAGGGCATTAATCAGAAATGATTTTATAAAAGCGTTTGAAAAAATAGATTACATACTTGTGCCATCTGCTCCAACAGAAGCTTTTGGCTTAAATGAAAAGCCAGATCCGTTAATTATGTGCATCAATGATGTGTTTACTGTGCCGGCAAGTCTGGCAGGATTGCCTGCTATTTCTGTTCCTGTTGGGCTCTCCAATGAGGGTTTACCACTTGCCTTGCAAGTGATTGGAAATTATTATGATGAAGCTGGAATATTAAATGTGGCAAGTGTGATAGAGCAAAATTGCGGCAGAATAATTAGACCTCTTGCATAATCTATTTTTTGATAGTAATTTTTGCATTAAAATTTGCTTACGCTCCTCAACGTACTCTATGGTTCCATTTTTAGATGAATAGCAAAAACAGGGTATATTAATCTGTTTACAAAATTTTCGTGTAACAGTTCACACTTAATTAAACAGACTGAATTCTGTAATTTTGGGATGTTGAAAAATTTACCTCACGTTGTCATTCCAGCGCATAACGCTGAAATCCAGATTTATAGAAACGAAAAAACTTGCTTGACACATTTTGCCAACCCCCTTATTATGATGTTTAGTACAATGATACAAATTAAGAATTCCCCCATCCTGTGCTGGTTCTTCGATCTGAAATCCTACTTCTACCTGATCACAACCAATGTTAATTTGTCCTATTAATGCTTTAATAATGCCGCGCTTAGTTTGCCAATCTAGCTGTTCCAGGTTCGATTTTACACTAGAATAAAAATTCTTTATGCTATTTATAATAAGACTTATTCCTTTTTCTACTGCCTTCTGATCAACTACCTTTTTTTTCTCTTCTTCTATCCCTTGTAAGCGTTCTTTCATTTTTCTCATTGTCTGTTTAAATTCTTCCTCGCTTATATATCCTTTCTCTCCTGCATTTTCTTGACTATAATAATCTTCCATTAATTTTTCGATACCTTCTTTTATTTGATTTTCTCTTCTTGCAAACTTTTTCTCTGATGATTCATCATTTTTATTTTCTAATACTCTACGTTGGTATTCCTTTTTTATCATCTCTGGGTTTTTTAGTACATCTTTCACCTTTTCCCATACTGACCTTACCCAGAAAAAGTGGAGAGAAAGAAAGGAGTTTTTTCGGGTAAAATAAAATTTTGGAGGATTAGAAATGGCAAGAGAATATACGGCAGAATTTAAATTGGAAGCTGTTAAGCTGGCAAATGAACAAAGAAAGGTAGGTCAACCAGTTGCAAAAGTAGCAAGAGATCTAGGAATAAGGGATAGTGTATTAGGAAAATGGATGAAGAAATATAACGAAAAAAAGTCAGCGGCAAATGCATTTCCAGATGTAGCACCTTATGACAAAGAGAGATTTGATTTACAAAGCAAGAGTAACAAGGGAAAGAGACATTTAAAAAAAAGCCCTGGCCAGTCAAAAAGAGTAAAATATTTTTTCATAAAAGAGCATAGTAAACACTATAAAGTGCAGGAATTATGTAGGGTTTTCTGCTAGTGGCTACTATAAGTGGACTACAAGGAAAATAAGCAGTAGAGAATCAGCAAATAAAGAGTTATTAGCAGATATTCAAAAAATATATCAAGCTTCTAAATGTAGATATGGAGCTCCTAAAATTCATGCTGAATTAAAGGCTTTGGGTAAAAGTTGCAACTTAAAAACAGTGCAAAGTATTATGCAGAAAAATGGTATTCAGGCTATATTGAGAAGAAAATTTAAAATTAAGAAACAACAAACGGACAGTAGCTCCCAATATATTAGACCAAAACTTTATTGTCGATCAACCAAATAAAGTATGGGATTACTTATATAAAAACCAAAGAAGGATGGCTATATTTGGCAACAATAATCGATCTATATTCACGCATGGTAGTTAATGAGCAGTTCAATAAATAAACAATTGGTTATGGACTCTTTATTAATGGCCGTTAACAAGCGTAAACCTGCCAAAAATCTACTATTACATAGTGATCAAGGTTCACAATATACTTCGCAAGGTTATCAATATCTCTTATCCATAAAAAACATAGATGAGTCATAAAGGTTGTTGTTACGACAATTCTGTTGTGGAAAGCTTCTTTAGCTCATTGAAAAGAGAAATACTTATTGATACTTCACAACACTCTGCTCAACAAACTAGAACTGCAATATTTGAATACATAGAAATTTTTTATAACAAACAACGTCACTATTAACTATTGCATTCCTGAGCATTTTGATTCATCATTCTCTTTGTGAAAAACATTCCAAACTTTCTCTCCACTTTTTCTGGGTAAGGTCAGTTTCCATTTGGTTCAAACTCGGATACAATTTCCCCAGAGCTGGGTAATCTCATACCAGAACCATCTGCTGCAATAAGTCTATAGCCTCTCCAACTCAGGTTCATCCTGATAGGCTGTTTGGATGCTTAAATTCTTGAAAGCCTGTATGGCAAATCTTATACCTTGCTTTAGAAAAAGCTTGCTTTGAGGGTACATGTCAATGGCTCCATAAGTTCACATTCTATTCCCAAACTTTTTTTAACTAACTTTAAAATCATAGAAAATACTTTCGAAAAAGGAAGTTTTCTTGTTCGTGTAAAACTCAACACAATGGATTTTCTGAAAAGTTTTCGAGTATATTGCATTTTTAATTTGTAAGATAAGATCTTTTCCTTTTTGCATGCCTCACCTAAAAAAGACACATTTTAAACTTTTTTGTTGCAATAAAATAGAAACAAAAGTGCTGTCCCTTGCACTCTTTGGATAATTTAATGATAAAAAATTTGGAGAGAAATTTTATACACTATCGCTGATATTTTTCCTTAAGTTGACGCCATTGCCTGAACGGATACATGACAAATCTATCGTTTATCAAATCGTCGGTAAGCCTAAAGCTATAGCCATTAAGCACGATAAAGAAAATCATTCATAATCGCTATAGCAACTAGTGTAGACACTTGACGTTCCTTGTGATTTGATAAATAGAGGTTTTTATCTGACTTCACAACAAGGGCTTCTGGATGACTTTGAAAGTGAACATTACCATGCTTATCTTCAATAGCCTCTATTACCCCCTCACTGGAAAATGCTGCAACTTTATATCCAAGTGACTCCAATTTTCTTCTATTTTCTGGTGTATTACTTACTGCTCCTGAATGAGCATCTGGAAAATATGTTGAAAACCAACCATTTTCATCAGGTATTAGGAATTTGGCTACTACTTCTGCTAAACGACTATTTGGAACAATCTTTATCTGTTGTAAAGGCACATCTTCCTGCTTTGGATTAAGCGCTGACATTAAATGGGTCTTTTGCTGTCTTTCATAACCCGCTACTTCAATTCCTTTTGCACGCATAATGTCTTGTAACCCACCACATATGCCAAGTAAATGAATTGCAGGATTGTCATCTACTATTTTTACAATTGCTTTAGTAGCAAGATCGTTGTAAAAATCAGCAATGCGAGTTTTTGGCTGATGAAGATCATTTAGAATAAATATTCTATTTATCTTTTGCTCTTTAATGAATCGTGCAACTTCAATTTTTATTCGGTCTAGTGCTAGCGCCAACACTTCATCTTGTTTTGCAAAGATAAGCGACTTTTCTTGGATTCCTGTTAGGTTAATTATTTTATTGTAATCAATGAGTAAGGTTTTAACTCCAAAATTATTGAATATCTCATAAATTTGAGATACCTCACGCCCAAATGCTCCTTCCTTTTTCAACAAACCAACAACTATGTCATTATTTACTGTATTTTCTGCCGTCAAGACAGTTGACGCTGGTTCTTCTTTTCTGGTTACATGTTGAGATGCCGGTTTTTCACTAACGCCAGCATAAGTAATATTGCTTAATAATAGAACTATAATTAATAAGATATTAAATATTCTGCTATAATATCTATACATGTAGTTTACCCTCTCAACACTTATATCAATATCATAACATATTATAGAACGTTTTACAACAAAAAGGTAAATTTGGTAAGAAAGAGAAGGTGGCCTGAGCAGGAATCGAACCAGCGACACAAGGATTTTCAGTCCTTTGCTCTACCAACTGAGCTATCAGGCCAACTGTATACTTTTATTTTTAGATAAAAAATGTTATTATGTCTATCAAAAGTTTTTAAAGTAGTTTATAAAAATAAAGGATGAACATTAATGACAAAATAGGAATCTACCCTGGCACATTTGACCCTATAACTTTTGGGCATATTGACATAATCAAAAGAGCGTGTAAACTAGTCGATAAATTAATAATAGGAGTTGCAGAAAACGTTAATAAGCATACTGCCTTTGACACAAAGCTACGCACAAGCATGGCTGAAAATGAAATCAAAGGACTAGGAATTGATGCAGATGTTATATCTTTTAATGGGTTGCTAGTGAAGTTTGCCAAAGAGCAGAATGCTTCTGTTATTATTAGAGGATTAAGAGCAGTGTCGGATTTTGATTACGAGTTTCAAATGAGTTGGGTAAATTATAAACTTCTTCCTGAAATCGAAACCATATTTCTTCCCGCTTCTGAAGATACTCAATTTATCTCATCAAGCTTTGTAAAGGAAATAGCAAGATTAGGAGAAGATGTTAGCAAATTTGTATCAAAAGGTGTTCAAAACGAATTGATTAACCTGAATAGGATAAAAAATGGAGAATAGTGCTTGTTGTTTTTTATTTCTGAATGGGTATATTCAATATATAAAATGTTATAAGCTAAAGGAGCAGCATGTCAAAAGTGAGGGTTAATAATAGAAAAGTTTGTTGTCATGGTGATGAGAATGATGAGGGTTCCGGCCATCCATTAATATATTTAGATATGGGAGAAAAAGAGGAAATAGCCTGCCCTTATTGTGAAAAGACGTTTGTCCATGACTGCACTGTAGAAGCGGTTGGGGAGCTGACTAGGGATGAGCTCTAATGGCACTTCTGCAGACTTAGCTTATGTAAATAGCAATAAGAGGGGCAGTAAAAATGAAACTGTCCATACGGTCGAGCACTCCCCCATGGCCAGGTATCATATTTCCACTATCTTTAACACCGTAAGCTCTTTTAACAAGCGACTCAGTGAAATCGCCAAGTTGCGCTAGAATAGCAATTGCAAGGCCAATGATTGGAGAATAAAAAATTGAAAATAGACCAAAAAATATTGATCCAAAAATTGTGCACACTACTCCAGCTAAAATCGCACCAAGAAGTCCTGTCCAAGTTTTTCCAGGGCTAAGAATTGGGCAAATTTTAGCTCCACCAAAATTCTTGCCAAATAGGTAGGCAGTAACGTCAATTCCCCAAATGGTTAAGACGAACCATACTAATGCGTATTTTCCCTGTGGTAGATTATATAAATATATTAATGAGGCGCTTGGTAGTGCAATCAATAATAATGCAAAAACGTATAAAATTTTATTTCCTTGGGTTAGATTATACCATTCAAAAGAAGATAAAACTGCTATTGAAAAAATCAATAGGTAAAACGATAAATCACTAAAATATGTAGCAAAGGAAAATATGAATAATATTACTATTGAGGACAACATTCTAATTATAAAATTATTATCTACCATATTTTTTCTCTCTTTTTGTATAATCTTCTAATGCTTTACTCAAATCTTGACAAGAAAAATCAGGCCATAAAGTATCACAAAAATACAATTCAGCATAAGCTGCTTGCCATAATAAAAAGTTGCTTAACCTTTTTTCGCCGCCAGTGCGAATTAATAAATCCAATTTTGGCAAATCTTTAGTATACAGAAATTTTTCAAATTCCTCTTCTGATACATAAGCAATATTTTCTTTTATAATATTGCTTATAGCTTGTGTAATTTCTTGCTTTGCTCCGTAACTGACTGCCACAGTGAGTAATAAACCATCGTTCTTATGTGTCATTTCTTCTGCTTTTTTAATTTGATCCAATATTTTACTGGATAACAGACTTAAATTGCCAATAAAATTCAACTTAATGTTACAGTTGCAAATGAAATTGACTTTATCTTCATTAGTTAAAACGGAGTAAAATAAATCAAATAGACAGTCAGTTTCGTTTTTGGGTCTAAGCCAATTCTCCATAGAGAATGCATACAAAGTTAAGTAGGGTATGGTTAGGTCCGTACAATACTTGGCAATATCGTATGCAACTTCACTGCCCTTTTTATAACCATCAATTTTTACTCTTCCTTGATTGTTTGCCCATCTACCATTACCATCCATAATAATTGCTAAATGTTTCGGTAAAGATTCTTGATTCAACATTTAAATTTAACCTAATTTTGACTTGAGTGAAATTTTTTGGATTTCAATGGACACCTGGAAGGTGTCAGCTACTTGCATGACAGGAAGAGAGTTACTGTAGTGACACCAATAGTTGATACTTGAATGCAAAATTGGTGTCATCCCAGTGCTCCGACACTGGGATCCAGGAAATTTGATTTCAAACAGTGCATCAGATAGTTGTATAGTAAAGACTGGATTCCAGTGTCAAGCACTGGAATGACATCATTTGCTATGTAAGCTTTCTCCATATCATTTAGTGATTCAGTATATCCTTTTCTTTGATGGACAATTCACCATCAATTTTTTTTATATTATTATCAGTAATATTTTGTATTTCCTTTTTAGCACCATGAAAATCATCTTCTGAGATTTCTTTATTTTCCTTCATTTTTTCTGTTTCTTCCATAATATCTCTACGTATATTTCTAATGGCAATCCGTGCATTTTCAGCAAACTGATGCAATAATTTCACTAATTTTTCACGGGTTTCTTGTGTTAAGTCCGGAAGAGCTATACGTATGGTATTGCCCTCAACAACAGGATTTAAATTCAAGTTGGCATTTAATATAGCATTTTTCACTTCACCGACAACATTAATATCCCAAATTTTAATTGATAGAGTTTTGTTATCTATAACCGAAACACCTGCAACCTGATTTAACTTTTGATGTCCACCATAGATATTTACAACTATACCATCAAGCAACGATGCGCTAGCTCTACCAGTGCGTACGCCTTTAATATCATCATGAAAGGACTGAATAGTTTTTAGCATTCTTTCTTTTGTTTTAGCTTTTATTTCATTTAACATAAATTACCTAATGTTTACAATCTGAAACTATAGTATAAGTACCTTGACCCTTAATAATATTGACTATTTTTTCTCCCTTCAAAGAAAAAACTATAATTGGAATAGAATTCTCACGAGCAAGTGAAATTGCTGATGCATCCATAACTTTTAAATCACGAGTCAATAAATCCGTGTAAGAAAGCCTATCATACATTACAGCATCCTCATTTTTTTTCGGATCAGCGGAGTATACACCATTTACTTGCGTACCCTTTAGAATAACATCACAATTCATTTCAACAGCACGTAAGGCTGCAGCTGTATCTGTAGTAAAAAATGGGTTGCCTGTGCCTGCTGCAAAAATTACCACTCTACCTTTTTCTAAATGACGAATAGCTTTCCTTCTTATGTAAGGTTCACATACAGTGGCCATGGGTATTGCAGATAATACCCTAGAAGCTATTAAATTTTTTTCTAAAAAGTTTTGTAAAATTAAAGCATTGATTATAGTTGCAAGCATTCCAATATAATCACTACTTGCTCTTTCACAGCCACTTAAAGACGCAGATGTGCCACGAAAGATATTACCACCACCAACAACAATACATACCTGAACTCCAAGCCTGTTAATATCAGCTATATCTTTGCACAATTGGCTTATTATTCCCATATCATAGCCAAAAGACTGTGACCCCATTAAAGCTTCACCAGAAATTTTAAATAACACTCTGGAATATTTTATTTCGCTTTTTTCATTTATTGAGGGAAACATTTTTTACCATTTAGTTTGCACCACCCAAAACAAGTAACTTGTAATTAGATAATTTAATAGCACTCATCTCGCTTGATTTTATAAAATCAGAAACCTTCATTTTATCATCCTTTATGAACTTTTGTTCTAGTAAAACAACTTCTTCATAGTACTTAGCCATTCGTCCATCTACTATTTTTTTTGCTACTTCTTCAGGTTTATTTAAGCCCCTCACTTGCTCTTCAATTATAGAACGTTCATTTTTCAACTTCATTTGATCTAAATCATCTATAGACAAAGCTTCAGGCTTCATAGCAACTACATGCATAGCTATTTGTTTCCCAATCTCTTGTAGCTTCGCCTTATCACCAGATGATTGCAATGCAATTAAAGCACCAATCTTACCTAAGCCACACACATCACCATGTACGTAGCCAGCAATAACTCCATCCTTAGCTTCTAAGTAACAAAGCTTGCTTAACTCTAGCTTCTCACCAAGAACTGATATACCATTCATAATAGCTTCCTGCACTGTGCCAATGCTTTCATACTTGGCATTTTTTAACTCATCAACGCTAGTACAGCGTTCTTGATGAGCAATTGATGCTAAATTTGAAACTAACTCTATAAATTTCTCATTCCTTGCAACAAAATCGGTTTCGCAATTGAGTTCAATCAATACACCACAATTTTCAGTCAAACACATAGCAACGAGCCCATCTGAAGCTACTCTATCAGATTTTTTGTCAGCTTTAGCAAGACCTATTGTACGTAACTTATCAACGGCTTTCTTGATGTCACCATCACATTCTTCCAATGCTTTTTTACAGTCACTTAAGCCAAGCCCTGTTCTATCACGTAATTCTCTTATATCATCTGGATTCATCTTCATTTGTTACTACCTCCCTTTCTTCTTCTTTGTAAACTTTACTACGTCTCCTTTTAGTTTGCACAATACCATCTTCTTTTTCTTGAATAAACTCATCACCCCTTATATCATCAATCTTAACTCCAGATTTTGCTAGACTAGACTCTATTCCAGCTAATATAGAGTCGGTAACTAATTTACAATAGAGCTCTATTGATTTTCTTGAGTCATCATTTCCAGGTATTAGATAAGTAATACCATCTGGATCAGAATTAGTATCAAGTATTGCAACTATTGGAATTCCTAACTTCTTAGCCTCCTTAACCGCTATATGCTCTTTATTAGTATCAATGATGAATAAGATATCAGGAATTGCTCCCATTTCTCTAATACCGCCAAGCGCCTTATCAAGCTTTTGCTTTTTCTTTTCAATGTTTCCCAATTCTTTCTTTGTTAAAATGCTATCCTCGTCATTTAATATTTTCTCATATTGCATCAAGGTTTTTATCGAAGAAGAAACAGTGCCCCAATTAGTAAGCATACCACCAAGCCAACGATGATTCACATAATATTGACCACAACGAATCGCTTCACTTGCAATAATATCAAAAGCTTGAAACTTTGTACCAACAAATAGAATGCGACCACCTTGAAATGCAACGTCATATAAAGCCTTCATGGCCACCTGTAGCAATGGTAGTGTTTTTCGCAAATCAATTATATGTATACGATTTTCTTGATGCACTCCATATATGTATGGAGCCATTTTTGCGTTCCAGCGACTAATTTTGTGACCAAAATGTACACCAGATTCAGCTAAATCACGCACAGTGACTTTAGGCAAATTTGTCATATATCATTCCTCCAAATAGTTTATCTTCCATGGCATAACCCTAATGGGACTACTTGTACAAGCCATGTGTGAAATTAAATTATTTACATAGTAATAGAAAAGACAGCAAAGCGCAAACAAAAAATATTGACAAAGGGCAACATGTTTATTAGCTTTAAAGTTGAAGCCCGAAAACGCTAAAAAGAAATTAGGGGGGTGTAGCTCAGTTGGTTAGAGCGCATGCCTGTCACGCATGAGGTCGTGAGTTCAAGTCTCATCACTCCCGCCATATTAGTTTTAGCATAACTTAGAATTCGCAGTATTATTGCCGGCATTGAGAAACGCCTTCACCAAACTTGACATGGCATGGTATTGTAATTAATACTTAAATAGGTTTGTTTTTATCATTAACAATTAGGATTAAATATGCTCATTTCTGAAGTTTTTGCAGCAGATGCAACTAGCAATACATCAAGTATCGGCGCATCTTTTGCTAGTTTTACTCCATTGATTTTAATATTTGTGGTATTTTATTTTCTCATTATTCGCCCGCAACAAAAAAAACTAAAAGAACATAGAAAGATGATAGATCAAATAAAACGTGGTGATACAGTCATTACTTCTGGTGGAATAATAGGTGAAGTTAATAAAGTTGATGAGGCAAATGCACAATTTATAATAGAAATAGCACCAAAAGTTGAGATAAAAGTTCTAAAGTCCGCTATATCTGAGGTTTTAAGCAAAGAAACTCAAAAAGTAGCAGCTAAACCAATTAAAAAGGTAAAATCGAAAGAATGATAAAAAGAATATAAATCAACCAGTAATAAAGGCAAAAATGCTTAACATGTTTAGAAAAAAGTTTGTTTGGTGATCCATTTGTGTGCGGAATATTTGGTGTAGTAAGTAGCGGTGATTCAGTAATACCAACCTTACTAACTGGGTTACAAAAATTGGAATATAGGGGATATGATTCCTCAGGTATAGCAATCATAAATAACGAAGGTAAGATAGAAGTCAAAAAATCAGAAGGTAAAGTCGAAAGGTTATGTGAAGTTGTTGATGACAGCAAGATGTCTCACAGTACAGTTGGTATAGCACATACTCGCTGGGCTACACATGGAGTCCCAGGCCTTAAAAATGCTCACCCCATTCGTACAAATAACGTTGTTGTTGCTCATAACGGCATAATTGAGAATTACAATCTGCTAAAAAAGGGCCTAGAAGAAAGGGGCATGTCATTCCATACTGACACTGACACAGAGATCATACCAAACATGCTAACCTTATATCTCGATGAAGGATTGTCGCCAGTTGATTCTCTATTTAAGTGTTTAAACAACCTACACGGCTCATTTGCCTTGGTCTTATTATTTGCAGAATATCCAGACGCCTTATTTGTTGCGAAGAGAAATTTGCCTTTAGCAATAGGCTATAACTGTAACACAGTGTTTGCTGCATCTGACTCTAATGCTTTAAGTGCATTTGTGGAAAAAATATCGCATTTGGAAGATGATGACATTGCAGTGATAAAATCTAGTGGAGTTAGTATATACAACAATGGTACACAAGTTAAACGCAGTATAGAAAATAGTAGTCCAAGTGATTTTCTAATTAGCAAAAATGGTTACCCTAGCTTCATGTTAAAAGAGATTTTTGAGCAACCGCGTGCATTAAACAAAACAATAAATCAATTTTACAAGCAATATAAAGAGGTAATATTTGCTAACAAAAAATTGTTTTCTGAGCTGAGTTACATTACTATAGTTGGATGCGGGTCATCTTATTTTGCTGGGCTAATAGCAAAGTATTGGCTGGAAAATGTCGCTCAAGTTCGAGTATATCTAGAAATCTCATCAGAATTTAGGTATAGCAACGTCAAGCTGGAAGAAGGCAGCATTGGGTTATTTATCTCTCAATCTGGCGAAACTGCAGATACCATAGAAGCGCTGCGTTATGCGAAATTACAGAAGCAAACAATCATAAGTATAACTAATACATTTAGCAGCAGCATTGAAAAGATCTCAGATATTGTGTTACATACTCTTGCTGGGCAAGAAATTGGTGTTGCTTCAACAAAAACCTTTTCTGCGCAACTTGCAACTTTAGCATGCTTTGCCGCGGAGCTTGGAAAAATAAAAGGTATACTGGGTGGAGAGAGAATAAAACAGCTAAGCAACGCTATTAACTCTATTCCCAAGTATGTTGAGCATGTTTTAAATGTGATGAAAATACAACATATATCAGGCAGCATATTAGAACACAATAACGTTATTTTAATTGGCAGAGGAAGTTCATACGGAGTTGCAATGGAAGGCGCATTGAAAATAAAAGAGCTTTCATACATCAATACCATTGGTATTGCAGCGGGAGAAATGAAGCATGGTTCTATTGCTTTAATAGACTCTACTGTGCTTGTTATAGCAATTATCCCTTATGATGATTTATTCTTTAAAACGCTATCTAATATACAAGAGATTATTGCAAGAAAAGGCAAAGTAATTGCCTTCAGTGATAAACAAGGAGCGCCATTCCTAAGGGGAGTTTGCGCAGATGTGGTGCAACTTCCAGACACTGATAATTTTATCTCTCCAATCATCTACAGTGTTGCTATGCAATTCCTTGCTTACTTTACTGCAGCAAAAAAAGGGTTAGATGCAGATTGTCCAAGAAATTTAGCTAAGTCTGTCACGGTTGAGTAGTCCATTTAAAGTTAAAGCTAAACTTCTAATTAAGGTAACCAGACTGCATTCTGTGATTTTTAGCAAAACACGATACACAATCGTCATTCCGCTACTAGTTAGCGGAATCTATGCCGAGATACCGCGAATGAATCGCGGTATGAAGGTTCGCGGTGGTATGACGGTTAAGTAATTCGTCATCCCGCTGCTTGTTAGCGGGATCTAGAGATACCGCGGCGGTATGACGGTTCGCGGCGGCATAGCTATCTTCAAAAATATGGTTGAATAATTGTTAATAATAGTGTATAATTATTAATATTTTTAAGCACTTTGGCTATGGCTTTATCTAAGTTTCTCGACCCTAAGCTGGATTTGACCTTCAAAAAAATATTTGGCACTGAAAAAAATAAGAATATTCTCATACATTTTTTGAATGATATTTTAGGGTTTACTGAGATAAATACTATACAAGAAGTGGAATTCCTCAGTACTATAATGGATCCTGAAATTGCATCTGATAAACAAAGTATAGTTGATGTTCTTTGCAGGGATTCTAGTGGGGTCAGGTATGTGATTGAAATGCAGCTTACTCGCGATAAAGGCTTCGAAAAACGAGCTCAATTATATGCTGCTAAGGCTTACTCAAGGCAAGCTGATAAATCTGGTAAGTACATTGATTTAAAGAAGGTTTTCTTTATTGCTATCTCTAATTGTAATTTATTTCCTGATAAGCTTGATTATATATCCAGCCACACTATAAGAGATGAGAAAACCAATGAGCATGACTTAAAAGATTTTCAATTTGTATTTATTGAACTACCTAAATTTCCTAAGAATAAGGAAGAACAGCTAGAAAGCATAGTGGATCGTTGGTTATTTTTCTTCAAATATGCAGATGAAACTACGGAAGAAGACTTAAGGAAAATAGCAGAAAAAGCACCAATAATAAAGTTAGCCTACGATGAATTAGACAGGTTTAGCTGGAATGAAAAAGATTTAGTAGCTTATGAAGAAAGAATAATGGATCTACGCAAAGAAGAAGCCATTCTTGAATACAGACTTGATCTTGCTACTGAAAAAGGCATCCAAATTGGCGAAGAAAGAGGCATCAAAATCGGTAAAGAGGAAGGCAAAATTGAAGGGAAAATTGAAGGGAAAATTGAAGTCGCAAAAGCAATGCTGGCTAATAATGTTGATGTTAACACTATTGTCAAATTTACTGGCCTTTCTATTAGTGAGATTGAAGAATTAAGTGTGAACAATTACTAATTAAGAACTTTAATTATCAATCATAAGTCACTGAATTTCGTTAGTAAATTTGTTGCCATTATCCATATTGCACAATTGTATATAAGATATAGTATAACAATAGTGTCCGTTCAGCTATAGCATTTCTCATAATAGTCCAAACAGGTCATAGGAAGGCAGAATCAACAGCACGAAGAAAGGATTCGAATAGAGGAATGTTTTTCCTGGCTCTGTTTTTTATAGCAAACCAATGATGCTCAATTTTGTTGAAATCTGGAGAATAAGGCGGCAGATACAAAATTTCTGCACCAACCCCTTTAGCAAGCTCGATAATCTTATCAGACTTATGAAAAGTAGCATTGTCAAGAATGACAGTCTGTCCAGGTTCCAAGATCGGTGTCAAAAATTGCTCAAACCATCCATTAAAAACATCCATATTACAGTGGCCTTCAAAGGTTAACGGAACAACTATCTTTCTTCCACTTAAGGCTGCAACCATACTGATTCGTTGAGTTTTCTTTCCAGATTTTAAGGCATAAAACCGCTGTCCTTTCTGGCAATATCCGTAGGGGTAGTCTTCGGTGTTATCAATGCCAGACTCATCTATATACACTAAGTTTTTAGGTTCTTTTGTCGCTATAATTTTCAAAAATTCAGCACGTTTTTCTTCGTTTCTTTCCTTGTATCCATATGTCTTTTTTTGCGCGTAAATCCAATTTTTTTAAGGGCTCGATAGATCGTTTGGATACTAACGTTGTTCCAAAGTTTAGCCATTTCCGATAGAGTCTTTCCTCCGTGTTCTCTGGCAAATTTGGCAAAGGTATCCCAGTCGGTAATTTTGTGATTGTAACCCCCATTTCCAAGTTTTTTTGATTGAAAGTCTCCTGTTTCTTTTCTTCTTTGCTGCCACTCCCATAAAGTAGTTCGTCCAATCTTAAATCTTGCTGCCACTGTTTCTCTGCTTTCTCCTTCGTCTAGCGCTTCCATTGCTTTTTTTCTTAAATCATAACTATATGCTGCTGGCATTCAACCTCCTTATCATCATCTATCCTTATCCTATCACATCCGGACTTTTATCGAAAGAGCTATAACTTTCTCACCACTAAAATTAAATATAGCATTTTCTATCTTCTCCTGGATTGAGTTAGCAGAGTGTTGCTGTTTTTGCCAACCAGAGAAATTACTACCATTATATTCTACCGTTATTTTGTATCGCACTGCATTACATCAAGCTCTATCTAAAATAGTCATTTTCTATCTTAACATAATTTATGGTCAAGCCTACAGTGCTGCCACTCCCATAAAGTAGTTCGTCCAATCTTAAATCTTGCTGCCACTGCTTCTCTGCTTTCTCCTTCGTCTAGCGCCTCCATTGCTTTTTTTCTTAAATCATAACTATATGCTGCTGGCATTCAACCTCCTTATCATTATCTATCCTTATCACATCCGGACTTCTATGAAAAGAGCTATAATACCAATTCCCACTGCACAACAAACGGATAGGCAACAATGGAAAAAAAGCCATACTATTGCCTTTCTTTCTCACTCCACAATTAAATAACTCTGCAATATCGCTTATTTGATTCACTAATAATGAGAATTGGTATAACTTTGCTATTTTTCTCTCTAGATTCTTGCAAAGTTCTACAAGATTAACCACATTACCTCACGTTTTCTCTATGATTATTTTTTTAGATTACTTGTCTACCTTATTTGCCGTTCTCCTGAACGAATATACATAAGCTATAAAAACTATCTAATAGCTACCCAAAACCCTTATTTCCCACTCAAGTTCAACATTAAATTTATCCTTTACTGCATCTTTTACTTTGTTGCCAAGGTTTTCCAAGTCAGATGCAGTTGCATTATCGTAATTGAGCAAGAAGTTACAATGTTTCTTAGAGATTCTAGCTCCACCAATATTTAACCCTAGGCAGCCAGATTTATCAATTAACTCCCATGCTCGGTAGTTTTTTGGATTTTTGAATATGCACCCAGCAGTTTTTCCTCTTATTGGCTGGCTTTTATTTTTCCTCTCAATAACTTCCTTTAACCTTTGCAGTATAAGCTCATACTCTGAGTTTACTCCTTTAAACTCAGCTTCAACAAAAATCCAATTTCCTTTTAGGCTATGTCCACGGTAAAAATACCCCATTTCTTCGCTGGAGAACTCATATAGGTTTCCATCCTCTAGATTCACTGCTTTTATGGATTGTACAACGCTTGCGATGTCACTACCATACGCACCTGCATTCATTTCTATTCCGCCACCAACTGTTCCTGGAATTCCAACTAGAAACTCAAGTCCACTAATTTGTTGCTCTCCTGCAAAGTAAGCAAGGTTCCTGAGCAGCGCAGCACCACCTGCAACAATGGAGTTGTTACCTTTACTTTTTATATATGAAAATTCCTTACCCAATTTTACTATTATTCCTCGAATGCCACTATCACGCACTATTATGTTGGATGTTGCACCGATAACGTTGATTGGCAACTCAGTGTTTTTAATCAAGCATGTTAAATCTTCAATATCACGTGGTTTAAATAATATATCAGCTCGTCCACCGACATTTAACCACGTTGCTTTAGACATTAAGATGTCATAACGATAGACTCCACGTACTTTAGGTAAGCTTATAAGCATTTTGATTTCAACTCTAACCCTGCATCCATACCCATTTTCTCCGCATCTTCTATAAATGAAGTGCGCTCAGTGAAGTATATATTTTTTTCATCTGCCAACATACAACGAAGATGTAGCATATTTTCGCTCACATATTCAGCCAAAGCTGCAAGTGGTGTAAAACATGAACCATTCACTGTCTTCATAAAACTGCGCTCTGATTTCACTCTTATAAAAGACATATTATTATTAATTTTCTCTAAAAGATCGATAATTTTTACATCATTCCTTCTACATTGAATACAAATCGCTCCCTGTCCCACTGCACTTAACATAACTTTTGGTGGCAATACCTCTGTAATTAAGTGATGTTTTTCTAATTTTATGAGCCCTGCTTCAGCTAAAATTATTCCATCAAAACTTTGATTTTGCAATCTAGTTGTTACATTTCCACGTAACGGTACTATATTTAAATCTGGTCTAAAATTTAGTAACTGAACTTTTCTTCTTATTGCAGAAGTGGCAATAATAGCCTGTTGTGGCAAAGACTCAAGGCTATTGTGTTTATGAGAAATAAACGCATCGCATGGACTTAGCCTTTCTAAAACACAAGGAATTGTTAAGCCCCCTGAGAAAAACGCAGGCACATCCTTTAACGAATGAACTGCCATATCTATATTATTTTCGAGCAATTCAGCCTCAATTTCTTTAATGAATAATCCTTTACCTCCTATTTCAGCAAGATTTGCGTTTGCATACTTATCTCCAGAAGTTTTTATCTTAACAATTTCAATAGATAAGTTAGGAAAAGAGTCCAGCAACTTTTGTTTTGCTTCCAAAGCCTGGGCAACTGCAAGCTTGCTTCCTCTGGTACCTATTTTGACTAGCATATGTACGACTGTTTGAATACCAAACCTTAACCTAATTAATTATTTAAACACTTTGGTAACGTGTATCGCATGAACTTCGGTTACCCTCTCTCTGATGTCATCCGAGTAGCTGACTACTTGGATCCAGTTTATATGAGCCTTTGCATTTATTGTACTTTAACTTAAAACCAAAAGCAACTTTGCCTTTACAAAATAATAACCTTTTATATGCATAAATAAGCTTACTGGATTCTAGTGTCAAGCTACTTGCATGACAAGGTATAAACCTTATCGTCATACCACCGCGAACCGTCATACCGTCACGGTATCTCTAGATCCCGCTAACACGTAGCGGGATGACGAATTATTTAACCGTCATACCGCGATTCATTCGCGGTATCTCTAGATCCCGCTAACAAGCAGCGGGATAACGGTTGTCGTTTAGCTATAAATATTAAAAAATTTACCAAGCGAAAAAAAAGGCAAAAGAAGCCCCGTGGTGGTTGGCTATTTACTATGTACTAAAATATCGGCGTTTTTTTTATTCTAAAACGCTTGATTAAGAGCGATTTAGCTGCTTTTAACTTGCAACTAACCTACACCGCAAGTGTTTAAGAAATTTACTAAGCAGGAAAAAAGGCAAAGAAACCCCGTAGTAGCTAGCATTCAAATTCTCCCTTGTCAATTTGACGTTTTTTGCTGTCTTAAACGCTTTGTAAGCGCGTTTCGGCTTATATAGGTAAAAACCTAAAAATTTTTAAAGACATGCGATGCACGTAGTGCGAAAAATTAAACATGAGACGCCAAATACCCTAAGTTTTTTGTCATTAACCTGCACAGATTGCGAAGATAAATAAATAGCTTCAGTACCATGATAGGGGGGCTGACAAAGCTTGTCAAGGAATTTTTATGGCCTAGCGTCACGTGCTGGAATGACATTTGGGAATATGTTATCCGTTTGTCACTTCTAAATGATAAGAGCCTCAATGAATTTATTAGTTTATTACATGTCTCTTTTCATGTATAAATCTATAGAAAGTTTTATACGGAAGTTGTTTTATGAGCAAAATTATAGAAATCAGAGCACCAAAAACTCTTGGTGGTGAATCAGTTACAGAAGGTATAGTAAAAATAAAGAAGGGTATTGGAGAAGCAGTAAAAGTAGATGACTTGATCTTTGAAATTGAAACTGACAAAACAGCACTCGAATTAACTGCAGAAGCTTCAGGGCAAATAACTGAATTTCTTATAAAAGAAGATGATGTAATAAGTCCTGATCAATTGTTAGCAAAGCTTTCCATGGGAGAAGTAAAAGAGGAAGCGAGAAAAGAAGATAAAAGCGAAAGTGCTGCTAAAAAAGATGCTCCATCAGCTCGTAAAATTATGGAAGAAAATGCAATCAGTGCAGAAAGCGTCAAAGGAACTGGCATGGGAGGCAGAATAACAAAAGCAGATGTGATAGGCCATATGAACAAAGCTGAACAACCTGCAATAAAACAATATGAATTGCCAAAAAGTGTAGTAAATGGAGAGCAAAGAGAGGAACGAGTAAAAATGAGCAAAATAAGGCAAGTAATTGCCGCTCGTTTGAAAGCATCGCAAAATACTGCTGCAATACTGACCACGTTCAATGAAATTGACATGAAAAATGTCATGGATCTAAGAGCAAAATATAAGGACGCCTTTGAAAAAAAATATGGAATAAAACTTGGTTTTATGTCGTTTTTTATAAAGGCAGCGGTGCAAGCATTGAAAGAAATTGCTGAAATTAACGCTGAAATCTCAGGCGATGAAATCATATATAAACATTACTATGACGTAGGTGTTGCTGTTGGCACCGATAAAGGTCTTGTTGTACCAGTTATTCGGGGTGCCGATCAGATGTCATTTGCAGAAATTGAGTTAACTTTAGTTGCTCTTGGCAAAAAAGCTCGTGAGGGTAAATTACAAGTATCAGAAATGGAAGGTGCAACATTTACCATCTCAAACGGTGGAGTATACAGTTCACTTCTTTCCACTCCGATAATAAACCCTCCGCAATCTGGAATACTTGGAATGCATTCAATACAAAACAGGCCAGTTGCTGTTGGTAATGCAGTAGAAATCAGACCTATGATGTACATTGCTCTCTCTTACGATCACAGAATAGTTGACGGCAAAGGAGCAGTAACTTTCCTCGTTAAAATAAAAAATTACATAGAAGATCCAAACAGATTAGTTTTGGAAGTGTAGCTCAAATGAGTTGTTGTTAGTCTAGTATTGCTCAAAACCTAAACTTTGTCTAATTCTGCCAGCAGTTTAGCAACTTCAGAAATGATTAGGACTCTGATGTTCCTTAAAGATAGATACAGCCCGTGCAAACGACTCCTGTTGTTTCTTGTGGTCACCTAAGGTACCATAAACTTCACATAAGTCTGCCAGTAGTTTGGCAACTTCCGGATGATCAGGGCCGTAATGTTCTTCAAAAATAGGAAAGGCCTGTTCAAGCAGCTCCTTTTTTTCCTTATGGTCACCTAAATCCCCATGAGTGCCACCGTGGCTTACCAGTAGCTTAGCAACTTGAATATGACCAGAACCATAGTGTTTCTCAAAAACAGGTGAAACCCGCTCAAACAACTCTTTAGCTTTCTGAGGATTATAGCTCTTTCGATAAAAGTCCGGATGTGATAGGATAAGGATAGATGATGATAAGGAGGTTGAATGCCAGCAGCATATAGTTATGATTTAAGAAAAAAAGCAATGGAAGCGCTAGACGAAGGAGAAAGCAGAGAAACAGTGGCAGCAAGATTTAAGATTGGACGAACTACTTTATGGGAGTGGCAGCAAAGAAGAAAAGAAACAGGAGACTTTCAATCAAAAAAACTTGGAAATGGGGGTTACAATCACAAAATTACCGACTGGGATACCTTTGCCAAATTTGCCAGAGAACACGGAGGAAAGACTCTATCGGAAATGGCTAAACTTTGGAACAACGTTAGTATCCAAACGATCTATCGAGCCCTTAAAAAAATTGGATTTACGCGCAAAAAAAGACATATGGATACAAGGAAAGAAACGAAGAAAAACGTGCTGAATTTTTGAAAATTATAGCGACAAAAGAACCTAAAAACTTAGTGTATATAGATGAGTCTGGCATTGATAACACCGAAGACTACCCCTACGGATATTGCCAGAAAGGACAGCGGTTTTATGCCTTAAAATCTGGAAAGAAAACTCAACGAATCAGTATGGTTGCAGCCTTAAGTGGAAGAAAGATAGTTGTTCCGTTAACCTTTGAAGGCCACTGTAATATGGATGTTTTTAATGGATGGTTTGAGCAATTTTTGACACCGATCTTGGAACCTGGACAGACTGTCATTCTTGACAATGCTACTTTTCATAAGTCTGATAAGATTATCGAGCTTGCTAAAGGGGTTGGTGCAGAAATTTTGTATCTGCCGCCTTATTCTCCAGATTTCAACAAAATTGAGCATCATTGGTTTGCTATAAAAAACAGAGCCAGGAAAAACATTCCTCTATTCGAATCCTTTCTTCGTGCTGTTGATTCTGCCTTCCTATGACCTGTTTGGACTATTATGAGAAATGCTATATTTATCAATTCAACATTAAAAGGGTGTTCTTTTATTTTATCAATAAGATCAGAAAACTCTTTTACAATTACGTTGTACAGTTCTCCTTCTATTTCGTTATACACTTTATAAGCCTCACAATAAAAATTGAATATAAAAATTATTACTAATGTGGTATAATTATTATGAAAAAGCGTGCTATGCTTTAACAATAAGCTAGTATATAAATATGGGGCTGTAAATCAAAAATTTTAGCAATCTAAAGAAATTTTACTATTACCTTCTATATTGAATTCTCTACAAAGATCAGCAGACAAGTTCATGCTTTCCCAAGAAAATCCACCGTCCCTTTCCGACTGTTTACCAAAATGTCCATAACAGGCTGTACGTTTATATATAGGATGATTAAGCGATAAATGCTTGATTATGCCTTTTGTTGATAAATCTATATTATTCTCGATAAACTTTTTAATTACTCTTTCCTCTACCTTATTCGCACCAAATGTATCAATATAGAATGAAGTAGGTTTTGATACACCAATTGCATAAGAAAGCTGCACAAGACAACGTTCAGCCAAACCTGCAAAGACAATATTTTTAGCAAGATATCTTGCCATATAAGCCGCAGATCTATCAACTTTGGTTGCATCTTTTCCGGAAAACGCTCCTCCACCGTGTGGAATATAACCTCCATAAGTATCAACCATAATTTTTCGTCCGGTTAATCCACAATCACTAACCGGTCCACCAATAACAAATCTACCAGTTGGATTGACTAAGAGATTTTCCTCAGAACACATCCATCCTTCAGGTAAAGATGAAACTATGTAAGGGTAAATTATTTCTTTTACTTTTGATTGATCCAAATCCTCAGGGTGCTGTATTGAGACAATAATACTTTCAGCACGTACCGGGAGGTTATTCTCATATGCCAAAGTGATTTGTGACTTTGCATCTGGACCAAGTTTTGCTTCTTTAACTGCGCTCATGATATTTTTCAGAATCGAGTGTGCATAAAAAATGGGTGCCGGCATAAGGTTTTCTGTCTCTGTTGTTGCATAGCCATACATTATGCCCTGATCTCCAGCACCTTGATCCAACCCTATTGCAATGTCATTTGATTGCTCATGCAGCAATATATTTACTTTCACTTTTCTCCAGTGGAACCCATCGTGCTTGTAACCAATATCTTTTATTGTATTCCGTACAATACTTTCAATCCTGCTATTTTTGATGTTAGGCCCAAACACTTCCCCAGCTATAATAACGTTATCTTTGGTGACTAAAGTCTCTATTGCAGCTCGCGCAAAAGGATCAGTAAAAAGGTACTCATCAAGTATTGCATCTGAAATTTGATCTGCTACTTTATCTGGATGACCAGCCGCCACTGATTCACTGGTTACTAAATTTTTATATAAACTCATGTTTTTGCTTATACAATATCAAAACCGCTATAGAAAACACAGTTAGTAACTACTAAATGGTGGGTCTGGGAAGAGTTGAACCTCCGACCTCACGCTTATCAGGCGTGCGCTCTAACCACCTGAGCTACAGACCCATGATTTATTCAAGCTGAAGCTTTCATATTATCTGTAGGCACGATATCAATAAAAGTCTTTTTATTTGCTGACCTTCTAAAGCTGACCCAGCCTTCTATTTTAGCAAAAATCGTATGATCTTTACCTATACCAACATTCTTCCCAGGATGGAATTTTGTGCCTCTTTGGCGCACAATTATGTTACCAGGAATAACCTTCCCATTCTTCTTTATTCCTAACCTACGACCCGCTGAATCTCTACCATTACAGGAACTACCACCTGATTTTTTAGTTGCCATATCTTACCTCTTACTTTTGAAGACTAATTTCATTTATACGAAGAACAGTTATATACTGCCTATGACCAGTTTTCCTACGGTAATTTTTTCTTCTTTTCTTCTTAAAGATTATAATTTTTTCCCCCCTGCACTGCTCCAACACTTCAGCTTTAACAGTAGCATTAGATGAATAAGATAAGCCATTATTTGAAATACAAATCACCTTATTGATTTCCACCTCTTTTTTTTCTTCAGCTTCTAACTTCTCTACCTTTATTATACTACCTTCTTTTACTAAATATTGCTTTCCACCAGTCTCAATTACTGCAAACATGATAAATATAAATTATTGTTATTAACTTTAATCGTAAACGATGTCATATACGCTGTCAATATAAATAAAAAGCATGACTTAACGTTCTTTTTGAGCTACTAAAATACTTCTATCTGTTTTCATCTTTTATCTACCTTTTCTCAGACAGTAGACTTCTTGCATAACCTAAGCAGAAAAAAGGCAAATAGTTATTATAGCTCTAAGTTTACCGACACCGTCATGCAAGTAGCCCCTTCTCCTGTCATCCGAGTAGCTTGACACTGGTTCCTTTATGACGATGTCATCCAAGTGTCAGCTACTCGGATGACAAAAAAAGGAGCACTAGGATGACATCATCCTTTTTTGGGATTCCAGTGTCACGCACTGGGATGACAGCAGTCCTACGTCATACCGCGATTCATTCGCGGTATCTCAGCAATAGATCCCGCTAACAAGCAGCGGGATGACGATTGTCGTTTAGCCATAAACATTAAGGAATTTACCAAATGAAAAAAAAGGCAAAAGAAACCCTAGTCATTGTCTATTTTCAGTATTGGCGTTTTTTAAGTCTTAAACACTGCAATTTAGCTGCTTTTAATTGCAACTAACCTACGCTGCAAATGTTTAAGAAATTTACTAAGCAGAAAAAAAGACAAAGGACCCCCGAGTTAGCTAGTCTTTTACTATCTCTGTCGAGTATTGGCATTTTTTGATGTCTTGTAACGCTTTATAAGCGCGTTCAGCTTATTTAGATAAAAATCTAGATGTAGATGAAGTTTTGTAAAGACATACAGTATCTATATACTGCAAAAAATTAAACATAAGACGCCGATACATTAAGTAATCCTTACCTTTTAATCTGCAGATTGGCGAAAGCAAATACAATAGCTTCACTGTTATGATAAGGGGGCTGGCGGAGTTTGTCAAGGAAGTTTTTTTGTTTCTATTCCCAATAAAAGTTTGTTATATGGTTATGCAAGAAGTCTAATATTAAAAATGACACAACAACATAATTAAATTAGACTACTTTATTCTCTTAGTTACTTGCTTTTCTCTTGCTATTGCAAGGCTTTTTTCTGGTACATCCTCAACTATAACACTACCTGCTGCAATTACAGATTCATCATGAATATTAAGCGGCGCAATTAGTGAGCTATTGGCGCCAACAAAGCAATTGCTCCCTATATTCGTTTCATGTTTATTTTTCCCATCATAATTACAAACAATAGTGCCTGCTCCTATATTACTCTCCTGCCCTACTTTAGCATTTCCTATATAACTTAAGTGTTTTATTCTAGTGTTTTGACCAACTTCACTTGTTTTCACTTCCACAAAATTTCCTATTTTTGCCTTATTACCAATTGTTGTGTTTCCGCGTATTCTGGTAAATGGACCGACCTCAGCATTACTTTTAATTAAGCAATTTTCTAAATGCGAAAATGGCAGTATTTTCGCACCAGACTCTATTTTCACTCCAGTACCGAAAAAAACATATGGGTAAATAACTGAATCTCTGGCAATTTGCGTATCAAGAGAAAAGAAAACAGTCTCTGGTGCAACAAGCGTTACTCCGGAGTCGGTAAAAATTTTTCTTTTATTTTCTTGAAAGTAAAATTCAGCTTTTATAAGGTCATTTCTGTTATTTATTCCCGTTGCTTCTTCTCCACCGGTAATAACGTAACCGACATTTAAATTACTCTTCACTGCAATGGAAACTATATCGGTCAAGTAATATTCATGAGTTGAGCTATTGCACTCTATTTTCTCCACCAATTCACGTAAATTCTTTGCACATGCAACCATTATTCCAGCATTTGCAAGAAATTCTTCATGATTATTTTTATCACTCTTTGCTTCTACGATTTCTCTTAAGGAACCATTCTCAATAATTAACCTACCGTATTCTTTATTGCTTGTCCTAAAACCTAGGCAAATTAGAGCCTTGCCTTCTAAATAACTAATCATTTTAGTTATTGTGCTGCTTTTTATGAGCGGAGTATCCCCATACTGCACAACAACTATGCTTGAATCTGGCAATTCTCTTAGGTTTCTCATCGCAGTTTTGACCGCATCTCCCGTGCCAAGTGTTGATTCTTGTGTAATTAACTGTATATCCTCAAAGCACTTTAGTCTTTCAATTAAAGGCTGATCAACTACAACAGCAATATTTTCAGGATTTAACTGTTTTGCATTGTAAATGACATGCTGAAGCATGGAAAAATTGCCTATTTCGTGCAGAACCTTAGGCAAATCTGAATTCATCCGCCTGCCATGCCCGGCAGCAAGTATGATAAAAGTATGAGCTTTATTTATCACTTATCTTAAAGATGAAAAATGAAAACCGTAATGATCAAGCCAGCTGATTTTGTTGTCATAAAAGCTCCTCAAGTCGCTAATTTGATATTTTAGCATTGCAAGCCTTTCTATACCAATGCCAAACGCAAAACCGTTGTATTTAGTATGGTCTATTCCAACATTTTGAAATACATTTGGATGCGTCATACCGCATCCCAGTACTTCTATCCATTTACTACCTTTATAACTTATGTCCACTTCCGCAGAAGGCTCGGTAAAAGGGAAAAAACTATTACGAAAACGTATCTTCAGCCCTTTATCGCCAAAGAACTTATTAAGGAAGTGATGAATAGTAAATTTTAACTGGCCCATATTGACATTCTCATCGACATATAACCCCTCTATTTGATGGAACATAGGGGTGTGAGTTGCATCAAAGTCGTTTCTGTGTACTCTACCTGCGGCTACTATTTTAATTGGGAATTTTTTTGTTTTTTCCATGGTTCTAATCTGTACAGATGAGGTGTGAGTGCGCAGTACCATTCTTTTATCATCTATTTTATTCTTTAAGTAGAAGGTATCTTGCTCCTCTCGTGCAGGATGATGACTTGGAGTATTCAGTGCATCAAATACATGAAATTCATCTTCAATGTCAGGGCCATCAACTGCCTTAAAACCCATATGTGCAAAAATAAGCTTTACTTCATTTAGAACCTTACTGAGTGGATGGACCTTGCCCATTTTTTCTGGTCTAACGGGCAACGTGATATCAACCGCCTCGTTCTGCAATTTAAAGCTAACTTCTTCGGCTTTTAGTATATTTTCCTTATTCATTATAAGCTGATCTAGCTTATTACGTAAAACGTTGATAACTTCGCCTAAATCACGCTTTTTCTCTGCATTTTCTATCTTTTTTAAGTTATCAAAATACGCTCTAACTACACCCTTTTTTCCCAAATATAATAGTCTAACTTTTTCTAAATCTTGCAAAAAAGAAGCATTCTCAATTTCGGAAACTGCTTTATCTTCAAGTGAAAGTATGTCATCTAATAACTCTTTATTCATCTTAAAAACGCTGGCTTAAACTTTCATTATAGTGAAATTTTAAATATCATCAACAATTCGAAAAATTGCCCTATTCTGATTATTAATTTATTGACTGATTAATCTTTTTTATTTACCTTTGCGTTGATGAATTCACTGTATCAACTATGCACAACAGTAACACTGAAACTAAGAATAAGTATAAAATAGAGGATTTACCTAAGCTCTTTAAGGAAAAATCCAAAAACATAAGTAAAGCATTTTCTAGCGAAACAATTAAGATCAGTGCTATTCGCTCGAGAAGTATTGAAAGCAATATACAAAAATTTTCATTTGAGCTAACAGCAACAGATAAAGACACCTTTAATATAAGATTATTTCGAATAAACCCTTTAATTGATTTTTTCAAAATCTGTCTTCCTCAGGAAAAAAATTTTACAGTCAACATGAAAGTGCCGAAAGAAAGCAGTGAATTATATAATAACCACTGTAAAACTAACAGTTACAAAACTGTAGAAGAATTCATAAATAATGCTCCATCTCAAATTCTCTTACAAGGAGTAACAATAACACTACAAACAGATGTTAAAGACATTAACTTAGATAATTTGCACCAAATAGGGTCATTTTTAAATGAAAAGCTAAAACATGCAGAAAAAACTGAAAATGAGGAACGGAGTCAAGTTACACTACAAGTAAAAGAAGCAGAAAATAAAAACAGACAAGAACAGAGTGAAACTGAGCAAAAAAACGCACAAAATAGACAAATTGTACTATTTACAGGCTCGTTTGGCTTTAACATAGCAAGCAAAGTAAATTGTAAAGCTCCAGTGGTTACTGCTGCAATAAAAGCTAATATACCAAAATATAGAATCTTCCTTCCCTTATCTAATTTTTTTAATGATGTAATAAGGTTATCCCTTTTAAGAACACCAAAACTTTCTATACAGAGCAACAATATACCATTTGGTGTCATTCCAGCGCTTGACCAGAAAAAAAGAGACATGGATCCAAGTAGTATAGGAAATCTAATACCTCAAGAAGCAGAACAGAATGTAGGTCAAACTACTTCGCACACAGAGTATTTTAAAGCTAATAGAAAAAAATCGAAAAAGCAAGCTCAAGAACTACCAGAAGAAGAAAAACAACCTACCATAAAACAAGCACGAAATGATGCTAGAGTAGCTATGATAGATAACCAAATTGAGCACAGGGGAAAAAAACTCGATGAAATATTTATTGAAGTGATAAATGGATACAAAGATCAAGATCCAGAAACATTTCGCAATGTTTTTAACTCAATATTCAATATTATTTATTTTCAAGATAAACAATTACATGAAATCTTAGAGCCAGGCGAAATAACAGAAGTATTACAGATACTCGAAAGGCCACAACCTCTTAGTAACTCACTTTTAGGTAAAGAATATTTACAAAAACAAGTATATAGAAAAAAAGAGCAATTGCTTAAATTAGTTTCAGGTGTTTATATACAACAACCTTCTCCACAACATGAAAATACTCCTCATAAATCTACAAACCCTTTACCAATTAAAGATCCTTCACCAGCAACAAATGAAGCTAAAACTCTACCACCTACTAACATTGCACTCAAATCACCGTTAAAAACTGTATTTTCCTCAAAAAAGGCTTATTTTTGTCTATTTATAATAGTAGCATCTGCATCAACACTTTGCTTATGGCATTTTCCATCAGGAAAAGTGTCAATGTTAAAAGGATTAGTGCCACCAGAAAAAAGAGAAAGTATTGGGCTAGCATTGAACATAGGGTTACCAATATTAACTGCATTATGTGTTTTGAGTTTAGCTTACTTTATATATTCTGAGTATTCTATAGAATCTATTGAACAGAACAAATCTCCTTCTCGCATTTAAACTTATCCAAAATGTAAACAAGTTGTCCTAAGAGATCTTTCATGGTAAAATTATTTATTTTCACCATATGTTTAAAGGGATTATTACGGATATTGGAACTATAACTGATACTACCACTCACCCCAACTCTGATCAAATTTTCCATATCAAAACACAAAATTTATCCTCTATAAGTAAAGGAGATTCAATAGCTTGCTCTGGTGCGTGTTTAACTGTTGTTGATATAATGAGCGATATATTTACAGTCCAAGTGTCTCAAGAAACTATGAAGGTTGCTAACTTAAATACGTGGAAAATAGGGAAAAAAATAAACCTAGAACAAGCAATGAGATTAAGTGATAAGATCGATGGCCACCTGGTTCAGGGTCATGTTGATGGGATAGTAAAAATTTTAACAATTAATCAAAATTTAGATTCTCATGAAATCAAGCTATCGTGCTCACAAGAATTAATTAAATTTGTTGCAAAAAAAGGCTCCGTTACACTAAATGGGGTTTCCCTCACAGTGAACTCAGTTATCACCAGACCCCTTTCGAAATTTGTTTGTGGTGAGAAATTTTTAGGAGAAGCACAGGCGAGCACCGCAGAATACTTAAATGTATTTGAGGAGCACAGTCAAGCTTTGACAACAAAATTGCCATCAGAAATCGAATTTCAAAAGGGGTCTGCCGAATTTACAGTAAATATAATTCCCTACACATGGGAAAATACAACTTTTCAGTACAACAAAGTAAATGATTATTTGAATTTAGAAATTGACATGATCGCTAGGTATTTAGATCAATTGATGCAGCATAAATACAATTAATTTTACAACCTTGTTATTTACAACTATTATATCTTGAAAACCATATAGATATAAAACATGCTTTTCGATAGCCTAATTATCTTCATTGTTGTCCTATGCGTAATAATCTCGGTAACTAGAGGCTTTATAAAAGAGCTATGCGCACTAATGTTTCTATTTTTATCGGTCTTTCTGACAGCTAATCACTATGATTTTTTCACTCCAAATTATAGTAAATATTTTGATTCTAAAGTTACACTAAACATACTTTCTACAATCTCTGTATTTATTATACTTAATCTTATATTCATGATAATAAATAACTGGCTAATGTACATATTATCACCCATAAGGTTGGGGTTTATCGATAGAGTTACTGGAATCTTTCTCGGAGTGCTTAAAGGAATATTGCTCTCTTATGTATTATTTTTTGCTGTGCACTTATATTGCTACACAGTATATGACAAAAAAGAGGGAGAGTATAAAATAGAAGCAGAAGACATATTGTCTAATTGGATAATAAATTCACACTCTTATCAGGCTTTATTTGTGACAGCAGAAGAAGTAATTGACATGTATGTACCAGAGTCGTTGATACTAAAAATAAAAGAGATCGGTGGAGAAATGGTTGATCAAGAAAAACCTAAAAACAATAAAAAAGAAGAGTAAATATTTATTTATAAATATTTTCATTGGGAGTATTCAAAAAGCCATATGTGTCAGGTTAAGAGCACAGAATTTTTTACTGGAAATATTAATTTTGTTTTAGCAATAAATCAACTTAAGGTCATAATATCTTGACATTTATTTAATGTTGCTATATAATAGCTATGTACATTTTGTGTACTATAGCAATAAAATTACCTTGTAATAGGTGTATTGGACCCGAGGGCAGTACTCGGCGTCTCCACCATGTTTTTTAATTTATACGGGGACGAATAAGGATCGACATGCATAGTAAAGATGGTAGCTTTGCTCGGTTTGACACCACCGCTAAGAGTTCATAATTTAAATGCAAACGATAACTTTGCTGCTGGTAGTAATGAATGTTGTGTTGCTGCTTAATTTAGCACAATCAATTTATTACTAAAGCACGGTTCAGGGAACGCCGGGTAACAGAAGTTCCCCCAAAATTTACGTATGTGAAAGTTATATGGAGCAAACAGATTACAAAAAACTGCTTAATTCTGCTAAGTTTCAAGTTATCAAAAAGACTTTAGATGTTATATCAGGTAATGGTTTTATCCCTCACTTAGAAATATTATTTTTCACATATTTTAATGGTGTGACCATGCCCGATCGTTTGAAAAAGTCATACCCTACTCAAATGCTTATTATATTACAGCATCAATTCTATGATTTAAAAGTTTCTGAGGATAAATTTAGCGTCAGTTTGAGTTTTCAAGGAAAACAAGAGCGAATTACTATACCGTTTTTTGCTATTAGTGAGTTTCGTGATAAAATTTCAGGAGATGTTTTAATATTTGACAAAATCAGTATCGACTCTGATAAAGAATACAAAAGTGAAAAATGTACTGAAAAACTATCAAACGGTAGTATTATATCCATAGATCAACTGCGTGATGAGTAACTGCTCATCTTTATAAACAAAAAATATTAATAGAAAAAAGTGGTCTAACTTAAGTAATAGAATAGAGGGTAGATAAATATGCTAAATCTTTAATTATTTATTAACGCAGGTGGCAAAATTTTTCTTACATATCATCAACTTCCTTTATTGAAAAATTCAGAAAAATGTTGTATAATTATTAGTAGACTTTGGTAAAACATATGACAGATTCAGGAATTAGTATAACTTTTGACCCAAAAACTTCACATAACCTTACTAAGTTAGCTGAAATCACCAAGGAATCCGTTCAAGAACTAGCAAAAAGGTTAGTCATCGAAGGAATCGAGTGCGAAGTAGAAGATATTGCGTTATATAAAACTATTAAGGAATGTGAGGATGTAGGCTGGAACACAGTACTATCTGAAAGGGAGAGGACATAAACTGAAATACGATATTGTCTACTCAAAAAACTTTACTGAAAGAGATTTTCTAAATCTTCCAAAAACAATAAGATCAAGGATTACAAAAGCGATAAACGAGCGGCTTACAACTGATCCAATTAAATTTGGTAAACCATTACGTGGCAGGCTAAAAGGGTATAGAAGAATAAGGGTTAGTGATTATCGAATTATTTATACTGTAAATATTGCAAAACATAAGGTATTTGTTGCTACAGCAGGACATAGAGACACCATTTATGAGAAGGCTACTTGATAAACATTAAATATATTTTTATACAGCCCTCCTTCCTTCCTTTCTTTATTGAAAAATTAAAAAAAATGTTGTAAAATAGCTATAGTAGTAGACTTTGGTAAAACTTATGGTAAATTCAAAAGTTAGTGTAACTTTCAACCCAGAAACTTCGCAGCATCTTGTTGAACTAGCTAGAGCCACCAAGCAGTCTGTTCAAAAATTAACAGAAAAGCTAGTCAAGGAAGCAATCGAACTTGAAGCGGAAGATATTGCATTTTCCAAAATTATTAGGGAGTTAAATTCTGATGATGCAGAAGAAGTAGAGGATAGTGAAGACATCTGGAAATAAGCAATACACCATTAAATATCTAAAGCATGTTCTTAAAAGAAATTTGCCTTCCTTGCCGGAAGATGTAAAGCCAAGTATTAAAGATGCAATAAAAGAGTATCTTGAGACTGATCCTATTGGTAACGGTGTGTTGCTACGCAAGAGATTAAAGGAACATAGAAGAATAAAAGTTGCTGATGATTATCGTATTGTCTACCGTGTAAATATTGTAAAACGTATAGTAATTATTGTTTCAATAGGACACAGGGACAATATTTACAAGCAGGCAATATTGGACCTACTGAAACATTAAATATATTTTTATACACCACTCCTTTCTTTATTGAAAAATTAAAAAAAATGTTGTATAATTATTAGTGGACTTTGGTAAAACATATGGCAAATTCAGACATTAACATAGCTCTTAGCGAAGAAACTTTAAAGCATCTTGCTGAATTATCTGAATTTACTAAACAGCCCGTTCAAGAATTAGCAGGAAAACTATTTAGAGAAGCAGTTGAGCTTGAAATGGAGGATTTTTTAGTATCTAAAATTTCTGATGAGCGTGATGTTGAAGGTGCAGAAACAGTTGATTTTGAAGATATTAAGTGGGATTAGAGCGTTACAAGGTTAAGTCTCTAAAGAGTGTTGTTGAAAAAGATTTACCAAACCTTCCAAAGACAATAAGGCTAAGAGTTCAAAAGGCTATAAAAGAACGTCTTACAGTTGACCCAATAAATTTTGGTGAACCACTACATCATAACTTAAAAGGATGTAGAAGGCTAAGAGTTGGTGACTATCGTGTAATTTACAGAGTAAATCAATTAGATCATATAGTAACTATCACAGAGATAGGACATAGAGATGATATTTATAAGAAATAAATACCAACATTAATATATATTATACACCCCTCCTTCCTTGTCCATTCTCTACTTTAGGTGGCTTTGCCCAGCTCAAAAAATGAAGTTTTTTTTGGTTCAGCAAAAACAACATTTTGAGTTTGAAAAGGCTAAATACTTGTCTTTTATATAACTTTCGTGTAATAGATATGTATGCATCCAATCATATATCTACTCAATACGTTACTTGATCTTTATAGCTTCATTCTAATATGTTGGGTTGTCCTAAACTGGCTGGTTAAACTTAATATGGTGAACATATATAATGAAACTGTCAGTAGCATAATGCACATCTTGAACCAATTGACATATCCACCACTAAAGATTATTAGAAGATATATACCACCGTTCAACGGATTAGATTTATCTATAATGATATTGCTAATAACAATTCACTTTGTAAAATATACAGTAGCTTACTACTTTAGGTAGATGTTAAAAAAATATCTAAAATCAGCAATATATCTATCCCTTTTAATATATATATATATATCAGTTTTTAGCTATAACTATAAAGATCCTTCCTTAAACACGGCTACAAATGAGGAAGTGACAAATTTAGGTGGAATAGTAGGTTCATATTTAGCTGATATATTGGTTCAATTTCTTGGATTAACTAGTGTTACAATAGCTACAACCATAGTTTACTTGTTGATCTTCAGGCCAGCAAAAATACTGCTGAAAATTCTCTATTTAATATTAATCAATTTAGGGGTATGTGCTATATTACCACAACTTTCGCTAGGCATCACAGCAAGGTACAGACACAGTGGAATAATAGGGAATGCACTCGTTAATAACTGCCCGTTTTATGTATTTGTGATAGTAACATTAATAGGTCTTGTAGGATCTGTTGGTTGGAAGAGAGCAATTTACTCTCTATTCTTCTTATGTAAAAAAATAGCTTGCTTATTTGTAAATGTTCCATTCTTCAGATCACATAAAACTACTGAGTATTCAATTGCACCATTATTAGTAGAAGAAAAACATAGAACTAAAATCACTACTAAACAACAACCAAAAGAAAGACAGAAAAAAGCTACCGAAGAAATTTTCAGTGAGTTCGAATTTCCAAGCATTCATTTACTTTCCAAAGCAGAGGAGTCTTTGCAGAGAAAACAGCTGAATGAAATGGAGAGCAATAAAAATTTATCTCTGCTGGAACAAGTCCTGAGTGATTTTGGCGTGCAAGGAAAAATTATCAGTGTATGCTATGGGCCGGTTGTGACTTTATACAAACTTGAACCACAAGCTGGTACGAAATCTGCAAGAGTAATTGGCCTTGCAGATGACATTGCACGTTCGATGAGTGCACTCTCTGCACGTATTTCAATAATTCGTGGGCAAAATGCTATGGGAATAGAGTTGCCGAACAAGGAACGGGAAATTGTAATGCTGCGTGATTTGCTTGAATCACCAGAATACCAAAATGCAAACTTAAATCTTCCAATTGCGCTTGGCAAAGAAATAAGTGGAAAACCAGTTATTGCAGATCTAACTAAAATGCCTCACTTGCTCGTTGCTGGAACCACAGGGTCTGGTAAATCAGTTGCGATTAACACTATGATTCTTTCACTCGTTTATCGATTAAGTCCTGACGAATGCAAGATGATAATGATCGACCCCAAAATGCTTGAGCTTTCAATATATGATGCAATACCACATCTAATAACGCCAGTGGTAACAGAGCCAAAAAAGGCTGTAGTCGCTCTTAAGTGGATAGTGAAAGAAATGGAAAACCGCTATCGCATGATGTCGTATTTGAATGTACGCAATGTTATAAACTATAATCAAAAAATCACAGAAGCGATGAATAGTGGAATAGAATTGGAGCGCGTTGTGCAGATTGGCTTTAACTCAACAACAGGCAAACCTCTGTTTGAAAAAATACCAATCAAGATGGAAACATTTCCATATATTGTAGTGATCGTGGATGAAATGGCAGATTTGATGCTTGTTGCCGGCAAAGAAATAGAGTGCTCTATTCAACGCTTAGCTCAGATGGCTCGTGCTGCAGGAATACACATCATAATGGCAACACAACGCCCATCTGTGGATGTGATCACAGGTGTGATAAAGGCGAACTTTCCAACGAGAATCAGTTTTGCTGTTACTTCTAAGATAGATAGCCGTACAATACTTGGCGAACAAGGGGCTGAACAATTGCTCGGCATGGGTGACATGCTCTATATGGCCTCTGGTGGTAAGATCATTCGAGTTCACGGCCCATTTGTAAGTGATAATGAGGTGCAAGATATAGTTGATCATCTGAAAATGCAAGGTGAGCCAAACTACATGGAGGAAATCACTAAAGAAGATGAAAATTCTTCTACAGAGTCACACGATGAAACGGAGGATGAAGAAAATGACCTCTATAACCAAGCAGTGGCCATCATTCAAAGAGATCAAAAAGTTTCAACCAGTTACATTCAAAGGCAGCTTAGAATAGGCTATAACAGAGCAGCAAACATCGTTGAAAGAATGGAAAAGGAAGGTATTGTCAGCGCTCCAAATTACTCAGGGAAAAGAGAGATATTGGTTGAATAACAATCTTGTAATACCTTAATTTAAGTTTCCGCACTTTCAAAAAGCAAGTCAAACAAAATTATTAAAAGGTCAATACATAATGACAGTTAATTTAATAATAATTTAAACATTGGGAATGTAAAATTATAATATATTAATTAACTAGGGGGTTAAAATGGTAAAAGGAATTTTGTGCAATTGGTTAGGTGTAACAGAATTGCAAGAAAGTCAAAAAATCGATACTGAGCAGTTTGAAAAAGTTTTTGGTGCATTAAAAGAATGGCAAGAAGCTCAAAAGATAGATGCTGAGCAGTTTGAAAAAGTTTTTAGTGCATTAAAAGACAAGATTGGTACTGAGCAGTTTCAAGGTATGCAAGAGCACTTAAACGGCCTGCAAAAAAAAGTGGAAACACTTGCAGAGGCAGTAGCAGATCAAGAAAAAACACTACTAATTTGTACCATAGCCACTGCTGTTGCCGTAATAGCGATAACTAGTTTTGTTGCATTCTGTATCTATCAGGGAGTTAAGTGTGAAAGGGAGAAAGAAAAGAACTTGTCTAAAGATACACCAGACGCAAAACTTAATAATGTAGATGCTACCGATGGTACTAAAAAACTACGGAATGACTTAAAAGTTGACAAACATATAGCTGCATAACACTTTTCTTGAAAAGGTGTTACGCAACTTGTAACACCTTCCTCTTCTCTTAGCCTATGTAGATTTTTTGATAGTAAACATATCACTTTTTAGAAAAATATTTGTATTGTAAAGTTAGTAAAGATTCTGGTTTACTTAAAGTTTGTTAATTGCTATCTTTTAAAACACGATATTTACTATAGCACCATATGCTTAGGATTTTTTCTAAAGTTTTGTTTATATTAATGTTTTTGGTTTCTAGCTTTTTTACTGTGCATAGTGCTGGAGCTAAATCTAAGCTCAGTAAGAGATACATACCTCCTGGTAACCCTGGTGGTGCAAACTTTCATACAGATGAGGATTTTGCTGAGTCATATAAACTGTATGAGAAGCGTAGGGAATTGCTCAAGAAAAAAAAGTCACAAGATCGAGCTATAAATAAAGAAGATCTAATCAAAAAATTAAAAGAGAAAAAAATTGCTAGTCTTGATAATGAGCCAAATGACATGGAAGCGTGCATAGTCGACGATGAAGAGAGCGCTATGATAAATCAGCATGGTATTAATATCGCACGTTTAAAGGGTGCTGTATTTATAGATCAAGAGCCAGTTTCTCAGTATGAAAGTAAGCAGCATGAAAGTGAACAACAAGAAGGGAAGAAAGTTACTTCAACACGAGAAAAGAAAGTTTCTCCTATAAATATCACTATAAAAGAAACTCCTTCAAGAAGAACGTGCTCACATGATTCTATTGCTAATTTGGATAACGTAGATGCTTATAGTTTGAATGGTTCAAGTTCGTTTGGCAGCGTAGCTGACACAGTAAAATAGTATCACAATTAATAATATGCTAGATACAGACCTGATATTGAATGACGATGCATGTGAATTATCGCCAATTTCCAGGCACAAAACTCATGTTGTAGAAGTTGGAAAAGTAAAGATAGGCGGAAATAATCCTGTAGTTGTACAATCTATGGCGCTTGGTGTGCATATAGATTCTGATAATATAAAAAGTAGCGCAAAACATTATGCAAAAGAGATAACAGAACTAGCGCGTACAGGTTCAGAATTGGTGCGAATTGCCTTGAACTCAGAGGAGGTAGCAAGAGCAATACCTTATATAGTAGAAGAGATAAATAAAGAAGGTTTTGACGGTAAAATATTGGTAGGCTGCGGTCAATATGAGCTAGATAAATTAGTTCAAGATTATCCAGACAACATCAAAATGCTGGGTAAAATTAGAATCAATCCAGGCAATATAGGCTTTGGCGACAAACGTGATGAGAAGTTTGAAAGGGTGATAGAGTATGCAATAATGCACGATCTTCCGGTTAGAATTGGGGTAAATTGGGGTAGTCTTGATAAATACCTTTTGCAAAAATTGATGGATGAAAACTCTTCGCTTAGTAATTCAAGGCCTTCTGATGTTATACTGCGCAAAGCACTTGTAATGTCTGCTCTTGATAGTGCAAAAAAAGCTGAAGGAATTGGTCTAAATTCAAACAAAATAATCATTTCATGTAAAGTTAGCAAAGTGCAAGATTTAATTTTAGTTTATATGGCACTTGCAAAATCTTCCAATTATGCGCTGCATTTGGGTTTAACTGAGGCTGGTATGGGCAATAAAGGTGTGGTAAATACCGCAGCAGGGCTTACTTATTTATTGCAAAATGGCATTGGAGATACAATACGGGCTTCTTTGACTCAACGTCCTGGTGAATCGCGTACTAATGAAGTGGTGGTGTGTCAGGAAATATTGCAGTCTATAGGCTTGCGATATTTTAACCCTCAGGTTAATTCATGTCCTGGTTGTGGGCGCACGAGCAGCGATCGTTTTCGTATATTAACTGAAGAAGTGAATGGCTATATAAAAACTCATATGCCGATGTGGAAGAAAAAAAATCCAGGTGTAGAGCATATGAACATTGCTGTTATGGGATGCATAGTAAATGGTCCTGGAGAAAGCAAACACGCAAATTTGGGAATCAGCTTACCTGGATATGGAGAAAAACCTGTTTCAGCAGTCTACAAAAACGGCAAATATTTCAAAACTTTACAAGGTGATAATGTCTCTGAAGAATTTAAGGCAATTATTGATAATTATGTGAAGAAGCATTACACGTAACCTTTCACGGTTAATTATGACCTTACCCATAAATGGAAGAAGATCTGATAGGCTTTCATATACTTAACTTCAATATTAGCTTTTCTTGATCTCTGGTTTCCACCTTTAGTAACTTCTAGAGAAATTTTCTTTTTTACTGGCAGTTGAGTGATGCGTGTTTGCAAATCTGTTTTTCCGACTTCAGTACAGATATAGCATTTCTCATAATAGTCCAAACAGGTCATAGGAAGGCAGAATCAACAGCACGAAGAAAGGATTCGAATAGAGGAATGTTTTTCCTGGCTCTGTTTTTTATAGCAAACCAATGATGCTCAATTTTGTTGAAATCTGGAGAATAAGGCGGCAGATACAAAATTTCTGCACCAACCCCTTTAGCAAGCTCGATAATCTTATCAGACTTATGAAAAGTAGCATTGTCAAGAATGACAGTCTGTCCAGGTTCCAAGATCGGTGTCAAAAATTGCTCAAACCATCCATTAAAAACATCCATATTACAGTGGCCTTCAAAGGTTAACGGAACAACTATCTTTCTTCCACTTAAGGCTGCAACCATACTGATTCGTTGAGTTTTCTTTCCAGATTTTAAGGCATAAAACCGCTGTCCTTTCTGGCAATATCCGTAGGGGTAGTCTTCGGTGTTATCAATGCCAGACTCATCTATATACACTAAGTTTTTAGGTTCTTTTGTCGCTATAATTTTCAAAAATTCAGCACGTTTTTCTTCGTTTCTTTCCTTGTATCCATATGTCTTTTTTTGCGCGTAAATCCAATTTTTTTAAGGGCTCGATAGATCGTTTGGATACTAACGTTGTTCCAAAGTTTAGCCATTTCCGATAGAGTCTTTCCTCCGTGTTCTCTGGCAAATTTGGCAAAGGTATCCCAGTCGGTAATTTTGTGATTGTAACCCCCATTTCCAAGTTTTTTTGATTGAAAGTCTCCTGTTTCTTTTCTTCTTTGCTGCCACTCCCATAAAGTAGTTCGTCCAATCTTAAATCTTGCTGCCACTGTTTCTCTGCTTTCTCCTTCGTCTAGCGCTTCCATTGCTTTTTTTCTTAAATCATAACTATATGCTGCTGGCATTCAACCTCCTTATCATCATCTATCCTTATCCTATCACATCCGGACTTTTATCGAAAGAGCTATAAATCTTCTATTAGCTCGATTGCGGATTACATAAAAACTACCTAACGTCTCAGCCACCCATAAAAATTTGAAGATGTCTGCTTCCCTATCACCAAGGGTAACAAGTTGTACATTTGGAGGAAGGTTGTTTATAGTTTCTTTGAGAGCTGTTATCCACTTATAACTTTCTTTTTCTTCTATGGAGGTACGGTATTTTCTGTTTGCCTTTTCTTGTGCCGTTTCTTCTTCCCTAATAGAACGCGCCCAACATTGTTGGGAAGATAGACCTAAAGGTAATCCGTCTTTGCTAGGCACTATGCAACAGTAAACCCATTTTATGCTTTGTATAAGCTTTAGAAATACTGCCTAGTCTCTTGGTCTTTATATGAGAGTCAAAATCCAAATAACTGGATTCCAGTGTCAAGCACTGGAATGACACCGTTATAAAGGAACCAGTGTCAGCTACTTGAATGACACAGTCTTTGCTTAAACCCGTAACGTTCGTACATTTTGCTAAAAGTTCAAATATCAACATCATGCACGTTGAGTGCATTGCTATTAATAAAATCACGGCGTGGTTCAACTATATCACCCATTAGTATTGAAAATATGGAATCAGCTTCTTCACAATCTTTTATTTCAACCTTTAGTAAAGTTCTAGCCTCAGGATTTAACGTAGTATCCCATAGCTGATCAGCATTCATTTCACCAAGACCTTTAAATCTCTGCAGAGTTAAACCCTTTTTACCATAGTCCATTATTATTTTTGCAAGCGTACTTGGAGAAGTGATTCTTATTTCAGTTTCTTGTGACTTTAAAAATGAATCACCATTAAATAAATTACTTATACCATCAAGCAAACTTAATATGTTTTGCATATCTTTGCCTTCAAGCATACTAAGTGCAAATATATATTTGTCTGCCAATCCTTGAAACAATTTAGAGATATGAATTTCTTTTTCTTCATCTTTTATTTCCACTTCCCAAGTGTATTCGCTGTACATTAACTTCAAATACTTTAATATCTCATCAGCCGATGATAGAGCATTCTTTTTACTTAAAATTAGCAATGACTCTAAGAGATTTTGTGGTATTTCTCTATCATAATTTTTGCTAATATTAGAAGTGCTAACGCATTTATTCAAAATAAGGCGCAAGTTGTTAAATTCTGTAGCTGTACCACTTAGTGTTAATCTTTTAACTGCTGAGTTTATTATATACTCTTCAAAAGTTTCGTCATCTTTAATATAAGTGTCTTTGGCATTCTTTGTAACTTTATAGAGGGGTGGCTGTGCTATGTATAAGTAACCTTTTTCAATAACTTCACGCATATGTCTAAAAAAGAAAGTTAGAATCAAAGTTCTTATATGTGAACCATCAACATCTGCATCTGTCATGATGATAATTTTATGATATCTAGCTTTTTCAATATCGAAGTGTTCACTCCCTATTCCAGCACCAATTGCAGTAATTAAAGAGCCTATTTCTGCAGATGAAAAAATACGATCTAAACTTACACGTTCTACGTTTAGAATTTTTCCTCTTAAGGCAAGCACTGCTTGTGTTTTACGATTACGCCCCTGCTTTGCAGTACCACCTGCTGAATTACCCTCTACTATAAATAATTCCGATAACTCAGGAGCTTTTTCCTGACAATCAGCAAGCTTTCCTGGCAGAGTTGCAATATCAATATTGTTTTTGCTTTTAACTAGCTCGCGCGCTTTTCTTGCAGCTTCTCTTCCTTTTGCTGACCTGATTGCTCTTTCTACTATGCTTGCTGCCAATTTGGGATCAATTTCAAGGATTGTGCTCAATTTATCAGAAACTATACTTTCTACAACTGCACGTGCTTCAGAACTAACTAGTTTATCTTTTGTTTGTGAAGAAAACTTAGGATCAGGCATCTTAAGAGATAAAACACAAGTTAAACCTTCTCTAACGTCCTCTCCAGTTAAATTTACTTTTGCTTTCTTTAAAAACCCTTCATTAGTTGCATAGGTATTGATACATCTAGTTAGTGCAGATCTAAATCCTGCCAAATGCGTACCACCATCTCGTTGCCGTATATTATTAGTGAAACACAACATATTCTCATAGTAGGAATCATTCCATTCCATCGATATTTCCAAGCTGATGCCAAGATCTTCTGCATCTCCTTTCATACTGGCAATTTTAGTTACATGTGTCTTATTCTTATCTAAATACTGCACAAAATTTGCTGTACCAAAATTGTCTTTAGATTGATTGCTCTGATTGAAATGAGATTCTGTATATGGTTCATTGCGCAGATCACGTAAAGTAATGTCGATATTTGAATTTAAAAATGCTAATTCTCTTATACGACTTTCAAGCGTTGAGTAACTGAAATTAATGCCATTAAAAGTCTCTGTTGATGGCATGAACGTGACTTTAGTTCCTCTTTTGTTTGTATTTTCGTTGACTACCTTTAAAGGTTCAATAGACTCACCATCTTCAAAACGCATAAAGTGTTCTTTCTTATTGCGCCAAATAATTAATTCCAACCAGCTTGATAATGCATTCACAACTGAGATTCCAACACCATGTAATCCCCCAGAAACTTTATAGGTATTGCTGTCAAATTTACCACCAGCATGGAGTTGAGTCATTATTACCTCTGCTGCTGATATTCCTTCTTCTTCATGAATGTCAGTTGGAATGCCACGACCATTATCAGTTACAGATACTGAACCATCTTTATTTATGCTAACTTCAATTTGATCACAATATCCAGCTAAAGATTCATCTATTGCGTTATCAACAACCTCATATACCATGTGGTGCAAGCCAGATCCATCGTCAGTGTTACCAATGTACATACCTGGACGTTTCCTTACAGCATCAAGACCCCTTAAGATTTTTATTGCATCGGCATTATAACTATTTTCCATGGTATTGCTTCGTTTATGAATGTTAATTAATATTACATTCATATATGCTGATTAGCAACATTTTTAAACTGATAACCCATATTAAAAGCACAACTTTACGAATGTTTATTTTTGAAGACAGCAAATAGTGTCATTCCGATGTGTCTTCCATAACTGTACGAACATTCATTTTTGAAGGTAAATTGCACAACAGATGATGTCATTCCAGTGCTTGACACTGGAATCCAGAAATTTTGCTTATAACTGAGCTGATGAGCTAAAGGTAGTTGTCTTACGCTAAAACAAACGTTTTTAATTAAGTTGCATAGAAGCTGGATCCCAGATACTGTCTCTGCTGTCAAACAAATTATCCAACAAAATTACAATTAAATGGTTGATTATTTTTAAGAATACCAAAAAAGACATGCATTAATTTTCGCATTAACGCAAGAACTATGACTTTTGGACATTTGCCTTTACTTGCTAGACGCTGACAAAACTTTTGAAAATGATTATTATGGTTTTTGACTACTATAGCTGGCATATAAAGAGCTTTTCGAATACGCTCAGATCCTATTTTGCATATGCAACTTCTCTTACTTACTGACGATCCCGATTGATAATGTCCTGGATTTAGACCAGCAAAAGCTGTAAATTGTTTAGCATTGTCAAAGTTATCAACTGATGGCATTTCTGCGACAACAGCAACAGCAGTAAGATATCCTATACCTTTTATAGTCTTAAGGTTTTCCACCATATTTTTTAGATGTGGATAGTTATTTATATGCTCATTAATTTCTTTTTCGAGAACAATAATTTGCTCCTCTATTGCCAAAATTACTTTAGATATAGCTTCTTTGCAACTGGAATGCATATTTTTGTTTTCCAAGCGATTTGTCTGTTGCACCTTATCATCTTTTAGCGATTGCATGCAACGGTAAAGCTCCCTCAAATGCCTCATTTCAGGTGCAATGGGCTTCCAAAGAGCAGGTTTGTTGGCGATACAAAATCTAGCTATCATAGCTGCATCTGATTTATCTGTCTTATTTCTGAGCAGCTCACTTTTGCCAAAAGCTTTGATTTGGGCTGGGTTTACTATACTGACATTATGTCCTAAATCGTGCATAAAAGTAGCCAAATCTTCTCCATACCAACTAGTTGCTTCAAGACATAAATGAGTAAGATTTGCTCCATGGCCATTGCACCAAACTACAAGTTTTGCAAAACCATCTTGATTATTTTGAAAGACTTTGTGTCGTTTTTTACTGTCCACTAACAAACAAACATCAAATTTCTTTTTTGAAATATCCACACCCAAAATAGCATTTACTTGCATAAAATTGCCTCCAAGACTATAAATAAACTGAGAGTTTAGACTAACCTTGTAATACGGGATATAATTCCAAAAGATACTGTTCAGTCTTTAACTCTATGGGAGGGAAGCAAAATCTGGCTTAATGGCATTAGTGTCGCATCAGCTTCACCCTCCCTGTGAGGTATTTTAGCTCTAATGCCTCACATCATAAAGATACAAGTGTCACGCACTGGGATGACACCCCACTGGTGGGAATTGCTCCCAAACTACAACGTTCGTGCAGTTGTGTGTGTCTTCCCATGGAGATTGCTCTCAAATCATAATGCTCATGCAGTTGCATGCTCGACTAATTAACAGAAAAATCTATAATTCAGTTTACGTATTTTCTTATCTCAGCCAAAATCTTATCAGATTGACTTTCGTCTGAATTTAAATCAGCTGCAAAGTGTGTAACATATTTTCCTCCAGGGCCAATAAGGTACATTATTGAAGAATGGTTGATTTCTTCTTCTCCACCAACTTTGCTAGCATATACTTTATACTTTGCAATTACTTCGTCTATTTTTTCTCTTTCACCAGTTAACATTTGTATTCTGTGGTCAAATTGCTGCTGAAATTCTTTAAGTCTTTCCGTGCTATCGCGCTCAGGATCGACTGTGATGAAGAATGTTTGTAGCTTGTTGTTAGTTTTCTCATCTAACTTTGCAAGTGTTTCTGAAATTATTCCAAGGTTCATAGGGCAAATTCTTTTGCATGAGGAAAACCCAAAGAAAATCATCATGTATTTATCTTTAAAATCACTACTGCGCAAGATCTGTCCGTCCTGATTAATTAAAGAAAAATCTCCGCCTATCTTAACTTCTGCGTTGTGAATCGCTGCTGGGGCAAATATGCCTTTTTTAGTGAAATAACAATAACCTAAAAAAACAACTGCTAATGCTGCTAGCACATTAGATAATAATCTTATAAACCTTACCATTAGAATGCTCTCAGTAAAATTGAATTGTATCTTTATTGGTTAACCTATTCAATATATTTATTCCAAAGTGTATTGTTAATTTTGTCTAACAGTTTCTTATGTTCATCAATTTCTTCACTATTTGGTAAATGTTCTCTGGGAGTTAGATTACGTACTTTATGCTGAACGAATGTGGAGTTACTGTCCTGATTGCATTCATTATCAAACAGAAAGGTTTGTAACCCTCCTGTAAGTTCAACATATACCTTTGCAAGCAATTGAGCATCAACTAGTGCTCCGTGCAATTCTCTATTCTCTAGCGATATATCAAAACGCTTACATAATGCATTCAAAGAAGCAGGTGATCCTGCGAATTTTTTCCTCGCAAGAGGTAATGTATCTAGCACTCTGTCTGAGGAAATTAACCCAGCATTCAGCTTGCTTAACTCCATGTTAAGGAACTTAACATCGAATTCAGCGTTGTGAATTACCAAAATATCATTAGATATAAAGTCAAGAAATTCAAGTGCAACATCTGAAAATAATGGTTTATCTTCTAAAAATTCTTCACTAATACCGTGAATCTTAAACGAGTGATAAGGTATATCTCTTTCTGGATTAAGGTACCGATGGAATACTTTACCTGTTGGAATGCGGTTAATTAATTCCACACACCCTATTTCAATAATTCGATGACCAGATTCAGTGTCAAGACCTGTCGTTTCAGTGTCAAGTACTATTTCGCGTAGCTTGCTTTCCATTTCAAATAAAACTCATCTTACTTATCATTTGTCTTATCGTTACTTGTCTTTTTATAGTGAATAGAAACAAGCAACCAGCTCGGGTCTGATGAATTAACATTTTTTTTGAATTGCCATACATCCTCAACTTTATTAATAGTGGATGTACTACCTGATATTATATCTCCTTCATTGTTCTTAACGAAGTTAATTTGCTCTGAAAGGAAATATACTGCAATAAACACTGCGTTTTTTACTAGCTTTATTTCTAAAATCTTTTGTGAAACGATAGAAACAATTATAGACTCGTGCACCTCTTTACGATGTTTAATCTTCTCTGCAAAATTATCATATAAGTCTTTATCGAGAAGTGGTTTTAACTGAGACAAATTTCCTTGATTGAAACATTTTATTATTAATTCAAAAGCTATGCTTGAACCTTCTATAAAGTGGGAAATAGAAAAATCTTTGTTTTTTTTTAATATTTGTTTATAAGTAACTTTTATTGAATTTTCATCATTGCTATCAATGTAACCCTCAATGTTTTCTACTACATCTTCTCTACTTCGGCTTACATCCAATACATTAGTTAGCTTTTTTAGGTTGAGGTTGGCTGACCTTCCTAAAGAATTATACAAACGTGAAAAAATGAACGCCGCTAATAAAGCATATATTACAAGCTCTATCATAGTAACTCAACTCCTTGGCATATAAAGTATCCGAACATTATTAATTATTAATGAAAATATGTTTTTCATATCAACTTATAATCAGGTTTGCTATTCGTTTGTAAATGAATATATTATATAAGAAAGTATTAAATATCTCAACTTAATTAAAGGAGACGTAAGAAATGCCACAACAAAAAATGAGAATTCACGGTCAATATGTTAAAGATCTATCATTTGAGAATCCGAATTCGCCATTCCTTTCTTCTAGTAAAGCTCCAGATATTAATGTAATGGTTAATATCAATTCAGCAAAATTAGAAGGGACGAAAAACAAAGAAGAAGTGAATGAAGAAAAATCTTTCCATGAAATTACTTTGCATATAGAAGTCAAAGCAAAGGTAAAAGATGAAGGCATAAAGGATGGCGTAGCTTTCATTTGTGAAACGAAATATTGTGGCATTTTTTCAATAGAAAATTTAAAAGAGTTGAGTGAGGAAGAAGTAAGACAAGCTTTGTTTATTGGTGGACCTACTTTTCTTTTTCCTTTTGCAAGAGAAATAATTGCAAGAGTTACAAGTAGTGGTGGATTTCCCCCACTGATGCTAGATCCTATAGATTTTGAAACTATGTATGAGCAGCAAGGTCAACAACAAAAAAGTAACGGTAGTAATTCCAATTTTAACTAATATAGTGTGATAGGATGAACAATTCTTTAAACGCAAAAACGACTTTAAACATTGACGGGAAGTCATACAACTATTTTAGCCTAAGTAGTGCTAGTGAATTTTTAGGGACAGATGTAACTAAATTGCCCTGCTCACTTAAGGTGCTGCTTGAAAATTTATTGCGTAATGAAGATGGAGTAAACGTAAAGCTGGATGACATAAGAGTACTAGCAGACTGCGTTAATAAACACACTAATCACGAAATTAGCTATAAACCAGCAAGGGTGTTGATGCAAGATTTTACAGGGGTTCCTGCTGTTGTTGATCTAGCTTCAATGCGGAGCTATGTTAAGAAAAATGGAGGAAACCCGAGCAACATAAATCCTTCTGTACCGGTTGATCTTGTGATTGACCATTCTGTTCAAGTAGATAATTATGGAAGTGTTTCCGCATTCAGTAAGAATGTTGAGCTAGAAGTAAAAAGAAATTTGGAGAGATATCAATTTTTAAAGTGGGGAGAATCGTCCTTCACAAATTTTAGAGTAGTGCCGCCTGGCACAGGGATTTGCCACCAAGTGAATCTTGAATATTTAGCGCAAGTTGTGTGTAATAATGATGGAGTCATATATCCTGATACTTTAGTTGGTACTGACAGCCATACTACAATGGTTAACGGATTATCAGTTCTTGGTTGGGGTGTTGGAGGCATAGAAGCTGAGTCTGTGATGCTTGGTCAACCAATTAGTATGGTGATTCCAGAAGTAGTTGGATTTAAATTAATTGGCAGATTGTCGGAAGGAGTAACTGCGACCGATTTAGTGCTGACGGTTACCAATATCCTAAGAACAAAAGGCGTTGTTGGTAAGTTTGTAGAATTTTATGGTGATGGTTTAGATTATTTATCTTTGGCAGATAGAGCCACTATAGCAAACATGGCCCCGGAGTATGGCGCAACTTGTGGATTTTTTCCAATTGATCAAAAAACGCTAGATTATTTAAGCTTAACCGGAAGGCCAGAAAAGCTGATTAAGCTAGTTGAGGCTTATGCGAAAGAGCAAGGACTGTGGCGTAGTAGTGACGAGTTAGCATTTTTTGACACACTAGAGCTTGATTTATCAAGCGTGGAGCCAGTAATGGCTGGTCCCAAAAGACCACAAGATAAGGTTTTTCTTTCACAAGTGGCAGAGTCTTTTTCTAAATCATTTTTAGTTAATGAGTCAAAGGAAAGCGATAAACTCCAAGATGGAAGTGTAGTTATTGCAGCAATAACAAGCTGCACTAATACTTCTAATCCAAGTGTGATGATTGCTGCAGGTCTTGTAGCTCGTAATGCAATTAAACTTGGATTAAAATCAAAGCCTTGGGTTAAAACTTCTCTTGCTCCAGGGTCACAAGTTGTAACAGAATATTTAGAAAAGTCTGGATTGCAGGTAGATCTAAATGCTTTGGGTTTTAATCTAGTTGGATATGGTTGCACAACTTGCATTGGGAATTCTGGTCCACTTAATAAAGATATAGAAGATGGCATTAAAAACAAAAACTTAACCGTTGCTGCAGTTTTATCTGGCAATCGTAACTTTGAAGGAAGAATTCATCCGTTAGTCAAAGCTAATTACTTGGCATCTCCGCCACTTGTTGTTGCATATGCACTTGCTGGTACTGTGCAAATTGATCTGACAAAAGATTCAATATGCAAAGATAAGAATGGAAATGACGTCCATCTCAAGGATATATGGCCAACAAACAATGAAATCGAAGATTGTGTTAAAAATGTGGTAACACGTGAGATGTTTATACAAAAGTATAAGGATGTTTTTTCTGGTGATGAACATTGGCGAAAGATAAAGTGTGAAAAAAGTGAAATCTATAATTGGGATGCAAATAGCACTTACATACAAAATCCGCCCTATTTTGATAATTTATCACCTAAAAATAATAAAATCGATATAAAAGGTGCACAAATATTGGCAATGTTTGGCGATAGCGTAACCACTGACCACATTTCCCCTGCTGGAAATATTGCCTCAAGTAGTCCTGCAGGTATATATTTAAAAAATCTTGGAATTGAGCCACAAGACTTTAATTCGTATGGGTCTCGTCGTGGTAACCACAATGTAATGATGCGTGGGACTTTTGCTAACATTAGAATAAAAAATGAAATGGTAAGCATCGAAGGCGGCTATACAAAATATATTCCTTCTCAAGAAACTATGTCGATTTTTGATGCAGCAATGCGCTACAAGGAAGCTCTCATCATTGTGGCAGGAAAGGAGTATGGCACAGGTTCAAGTAGGGATTGGGCAGCAAAGGGTACTTTATTGTTGGGGGTTAAAGTTGTCATTGCAGAAAGCTTTGAGCGTATACATAGGTCCAACTTGGTCGGCATGGGTGTTCTTCCACTTATATTCCAAAATGGAATAACCAGAAAGATATTTGATGGTAGCGAGGTAATAAGCATAAAAGGTGAAATAGTGCCAGGTGGAAATCTAGAATGCATCATCAAAAGAAAGGATAATTCAAAGCAATCAATTCAACTCAAATGCTGTGTACAAACCGCAACTGAGACTAAATACTTGATGTGTGGTGGAGTGTTGAGCTACATACTTGCACAATCTTTTTGATTTAGTGAAGTTATTGCATGGACTTCTTTTAGCCAGCCCTGATCCCTTTGTAAATAGCAATTTGCTCTGCGCAAAGTTATGATATAATTTCACCATACATATGGTGTCGGAGTATTTTTTGGAGATAATTATATATGATAAGCTCTATACAAGAACCTAATGAACTCAGAAAACGTTTACAAGGATTTTATCGTACTGATGAAAAGAGTTATATACGTTATCTTGTAGAAAAAGCAGAGCTTTCGGCTGATTCAAAAAATAGAATTTATAATATTGCAAAACAAGTTATTGAAAAAATCAAACACAATAAATTAAGTATTGTAGATTCCTTTATGCAGCAATACTCGCTTTCCAATGATGAAGGAATAGCATTGATGTGCCTTGCTGAATCGCTACTTAGAATACCAGATGATTATACAATAGACGAGCTAATCAAAGATAAAATTGCCAATCAAGAATGGAGTAAATATTTAGGATATTCTTCTTCATTGTTCGTCAATGCTTCCACGTGGAGTTTAATGATAGGTAGCAGTATATTGAGAGATAATGAAGGCGATTCGAAGTTCTATTACGCAATTTCTAAGTTACTTAAGAATTTAGGAGAACCGATCATTCGCAAAGCAGTAAAACAAGCAATGTCTATGCTTGGTAATCATTTTGTTGTTGGAGAAACCATAGAAGAAGCTTTAAGGTACGCAAAACTAGATGACAATAGTAAGTTTTTATACTCTTTTGATATGCTTGGCGAAGCTGCTCACACAACTGAGGATGCAGAAGAGTATTTTAATTCATACATGCACTCAATAAAAGCTATAGGTGAATCCACTGAAATAAATGATTGTTTTAAATCCCATGGAATTTCAATCAAACTTTCTGCTTTACACCCACGTTATGAATTTAGTCAATTTGGCCGAATTGCTGGTGAGATATTCACTAAGGTTTTAGAGCTCTGCCGCGAGGCAAAAAAATACAACATTTCACTATGCATAGACGCAGAAGAAACAGAAAGGCTTGAAATTTCCTTAATCTTGTTTGAACAATTACGGCTTGATGAATCACTTTCTGAGTGGGAAGGGCTCGGCTTGGCTGTACAAGCATATCAAAAACGTGCTTTATCTGTTCTTGACTTTGTAGAGGATGTTGCTATTCGATCAAAGCACAAAATTATGGTGAGGCTTGTAAAAGGTGCATATTGGGATTCAGAAATCAAGTGTACGCAAGAATTGGGATTAAATGATTACTCAGTATTTACAAGAAAAAGCTATACTGACGTATCTTACCTCGTGTGCGCACAGAAACTTTTGAGTAAACCAAACAGCTTTTACCCATGCTTTGGAACTCATAACGTCTATACTTTTGCTTCTATCATGGAACTTGCTGATAAAAACCACCCTGGATTTGAATTTCAACGCTTACATGGAATGGCAAAAGACTTATATGATTATGCAATGTCAGAGCTTGCAACAAATGTTAGCTGTCGTGTCTACGCACCCGTTGGGGAACATAGTGACTTGTTGCCTTATCTTATAAGACGCCTTCTTGAAAATGGAGCTAATAGTTCGTTTGTTAATCAAATAAGTGATCCTAACGTTAAAATCGATGAGTTAATTTCAGATCCACTGGAAAAAGCTATAAATTTTAATTATGAACCTCATCCAGGCATTCCATTACCACAAGATATTTTGGGACCAGAAAGAAAAAATTCCTTGGGGATGGATATTAGTGATTCTGTGATAGTCTCACAATTTGCAGATGATATAAAGGGTTTTAGTGAAAAAAAGTGGCAAATTGGACCAATAATTGATGGAAAAGCACTATTTGATAATGCTGAATTTATCGAAGTAGTGAATCCTGCACATTTGGAAAATGTAATTGGAGAAGTGTCAAGTGCAACAAGCGATCAAGCTTTAAACGCTCTTGAAATAGCACACAGTGCTTTTGCTAAGTGGCAGAATGTTTCAGCAGAAGAGCGCGCTAAATGCCTTGAAAAAGCTGCAGATTTGCTTGAGGAAAGGATGAAAGAGTTAATTTACATTCTGATTGTGGAAGCAGGAAAAATTTTATCCGATGCAATAGCAGAAGTAAGAGAGGCAATCGACTTTCTGCGTTATTATGCAATGATAGCAAAAAATGAACTGAGCGACTGGAAAAAATTGCCGGGCCCAACAGGTGAAGATAACTTCATCTTTTTTGAAGGCAGAGGAGTTTTCTTATGCATATCACCGTGGAATTTTCCGCTCGCTATCTTCATTGGGCAGGTCTCAGCTGCACTTGCAGCAGGTAATGCAGTGCTGGCAAAACCGGCAGAGCAAACGCCGATTATTGCCTACGAAGCTGTTAAGATACTACATGAAGCTGGGATACCAAAGAATGTGTTACACCTCATTCCTGGAGATGGTGGATATTTAGGCAAAATATTAGTTCCAGACAATAGAATTGCCGGAATAGCTTTTACTGGCTCAACACAAACTGCTCAAATAATCAATAAAATGCTTGCAAATAGGGATGGTCCTATTGTGCCACTTATTGCTGAAACAGGAGGGCTCAATGCTATGATAGTTGATAGCTCTGCTCTTTTAGAGCAAGTGGCTATGGATGCTTTGCTTTCTGCGTTTCGTAGCAGTGGTCAACGCTGTTCTGCACTTAGAGTGCTGTTTATTCAAGAGGACATAGCAGAGAAGCAGATAAAAATGATATGCGGTGCAGCGCAAGAACTCAAGATTGGTGACCCAATACAACTTAGTACTGATATTGGTCCAATAATTGACAAAGCATCTATCGATATGCTAACTCAACATACGCAAAAAATGTCAGAGGACGAAGATTCAAATCTGTTATTTAAAGTACCCATGGATACAAATTCTCATAATGGTTATTTCTTTCCTCCATATATTTATGAAATACAAAAAATTTCGCAATTAAAGCAAGAAGTATTTGGTCCTATTTTACATATCATACGTTTTAACAAGTCACAATTAAATGAAGTTATAAGTGATATAAATAGTACTGGATATGGACTCACGTTTTCTTTGCAGAGTCGTATACAAAGTCAAATTGATACTATAAGTAAAAAAATATCAGTTGGAAATGTCTACATTAACCGTAACCAGATAGGTGCAGCAGTTGGGATACAACCATTTGGTGGTAGAGGACTATCTGGCACTGGGCCAAAAGCTGGTGGTTCTCATTATTTACAGCGTTTTTCTACAGAAAAAGTTGTAAGTGTTAACACTACAGCATTTGGTGGTAACACTACACTTATGTGTTTGGATTAATTTGCAGGCCCTAATTTTTCTTACCCCTAAACTAGACGTTCGTGCAGTTATAGCATTTCTCATAATAGTCCAAACAGGTCATAGGAAGGCAGAATCAACAGCACGAAGAAAGGATTCGAATAGAGGAATGTTTTTCCTGGCTCTGTTTTTTATAGCAAACCAATGATGCTCAATTTTGTTGAAATCTGGAGAATAAGGCGGCAGATACAAAATTTCTGCACCAACCCCTTTAGCAAGCTCGATAATCTTATCAGACTTATGAAAAGTAGCATTGTCAAGAATGACAGTCTGTCCAGGTTCCAAGATCGGTGTCAAAAATTGCTCAAACCATCCATTAAAAACATCCATATTACAGTGGCCTTCAAAGGTTAACGGAACAACTATCTTTCTTCCACTTAAGGCTGCAACCATACTGATTCGTTGAGTTTTCTTTCCAGATTTTAAGGCATAAAACCGCCGTCCTTTCTGGCAATATCCGTAGGGGTAGTCTTCGGTGTTATCAATGCCAGACTCATCTATATACACTAAGTTTTTAGGTTCTTTTGTCGCTATAATTTTCAAAAATTCAGCACGTTTTTCTTCGTTTCTTTCCTTGTATCCATATGTCTTTTTTTGCGCGTAAATCCAATTTTTTTAAGGGCTCGATAGATCGTTTGGATACTAACGTTGTTCCAAAGTTTAGCCATTTCCGATAGAGTCTTTCCTCCGTGTTCTCTGGCAAATTTGGCAAAGGTATCCCAGTCGGTAATTTTGTGATTGTAACCCCCATTTCCAAGTTTTTTTGATTGAAAGTCTCCTGTTTCTTTTCTTCTTTGCTGCCACTCCCATAAAGTAGTTCGTCCAATCTTAAATCTTGCTGCCACTGTTTCTCTGCTTTCTCCTTCGTCTAGCGCTTCCATTGCTTTTTTTCTTAAATCATAACTATATGCTGCTGGCATTCAACCTCCTTATCATCATCTATCCTTATCCTATCACATCCGGACTTTTATCGAAAGAGCTATAACTTTCTCACCACTAAAATTAAATATAGCATTTTCTATCTTCTCCTGGATTGAGTTAGCAGAGTGTTGCTGTTTTTGCCAACCAGAGAAATTACTACCATTATATTCTACCGTTATTTTGTATCGCACTGCATTACATCAAGCTCTATCTAAAATAGTCATTTTCTATCTTAACATAATTTATGGTCAAGCCTACAGTGCTGCCACTCCCATAAAGTAGTTCGTCCAATCTTAAATCTTGCTGCCACTGCTTCTCTGCTTTCTCCTTCGTCTAGCGCCTCCATTGCTTTTTTTCTTAAATCATAACTATATGCTGCTGGCATTCAACCTCCTTATCATTATCTATCCTTATCACATCCGGACTTCTATGAAAAGAGCTATATGTACACAGCGCTAAAATCCGAAAAGGACCAGCTCATGCACTGAAATAAATCGTATCCATTCAGCCAATGACGTCAACTTAAGAATTTTCATTAGCAAACTCTCCTAAAGACATGATGGCGTTTAGGCTTATCTACTTTATTGCGGCTGTCCCGGTCGGATTTTAACTTTAGCACGTATACTTAAAAAGGGCTTGAAAGTTTTTTGGCGCAATAAGTACCTGATAGAGTTTCTGTCTCATTACACTAAATAAAACTGAAAAATTTAAACGATACTCAGTAATTTGATCTGGGTTCCAAGGCCCTTGTGCATCACATATATGAAGCGATAATATATTGCACATGACCAAGTTTGCCCAAAATTCTTGTAATACAGCCTCTCCAGAAAAATTCTCTAACTCTGCTCCTACTTTGAGTCGTTTATAGCACTCCTCTATGTGCCACCTTAACACATAAGCTTTGCTCCAAAGTCTCGGTCAAAAACTCTGTTTCTCAGTTGGCTAATGTCAGCACTATAACTCTTACTTTCTGTCCTTTCATTTTATTTTTTAGCTTTTCATTTTCTAATATAAAATCAAAATCTAATTCGCCAGCGTTCCCATAGCTTACTATAATTTCTTTTTTGCAAGCGAAAAATAAAATCTACTTCCAAATCATAATGCTGCTGAATGAATTTTACTGAAGACGATCATAGATAAATAATAATTTCTCTTGATTTAATAAACGCATTTGAGTGATAACTTCGGGTAATTGCTCTGCCGCCAACGTTTGTTCACCTATATTCCAAGCTGCAAGACGAGCACTGCAAATCAATGAAGTACACAAATCAACAAACAAATTGCCAATGGTGCCTGTTGTTCCATTTGGTTCAAACTCGGATACAATTTCCCCAGAGCTGGGTAATCTCATACCAGAACCATCTGCTGCAATAAGTCTATAGCCTCTCCAACTCAGGTTCATCCTGATAGGCTGTTTGGATGCTTAAATTCTTGAAAGCCTGTATGGCAAATCTTATACCTTGCTTTAGAAAAAGCTTGCTTTGAGGGTACATGTCAATGGCTCCATAAGTTCACATTCTATTCCCAAACTTTTTTTAACTAACTTTAAAATCATAGAAAATACTTTCGAAAAAGGAAGTTTTCTTGTTCGTGTAAAACTCAACACAATGGATTTTCTGAAAAGTTTTCGAGTATATTGCATTTTTAATTTGTAGAATAAGGTTTTTTCCTTTTTGCATGTTTCACCTAAAAAAGACACATTTTAAACTTTTTTGTTGCAATAAAATAGAAACAAAAGTGCTGTTTCTTGCACTCTTTGGATAATTTAATGATAAAAAATTTAGAGAGAAATTTTATACACAATCTCTGACATTTTTCCTTAAGTTGACGCCATTGTGTGAACGGTTACGGTTTCCCGTCTTCACCATGCTATATAGAAAAAAGTCTGGATTCCAATTTGCATGACAATATGGAGTATCTGCTTCTTTCATCCCAGTGGGATCTTTTATTCCATTTTATCAACAGTTTGTTTTGCAGTATCAAACAATTTTAATCCTATAATCCCGAATGTAACTAAAATAAAGCATATTACTTCGAATAAATTAACTGGTTCATCAAATAGGTAAACTCCAAGTATCGAAGCTCCTATAGCGCCCACTCCAGTCCAAATTGCATAGCATACTCCGATAGGTATAGAACGTGTAGCGAGCGAAAGTAAATATGTACTAAGAGCCATGGAGAATATGCTAATTATTGATGGTACGAGATGAGTAAATCCACAACTATGCTTAAGTGTTATGACCCAGAACACTTCAATTAGTGACGATAAGAGTAAATATATCCAATTCATGCATAAACTTTAGGTTTAAATAGAGAGCTTTAGCCCTATGGTTCCTATTACAATTAAAACGATACATAAAACTTGAGATAAATTAATATTCTCTGTGAAAGTGGTTGCACCAATTATAGTTATTCCAATTGTACATATTCCAGAGGAAACTGCATAGCATACTCTAATAGGTAGAAAGCATGCTGCAAGAGATAAAAAATAAATGCTAATGATCATAATTACCAATGTTGCAATCGAAGGCACAACTTTAGTAAAACTGTTACTAAACTTTAGTGTTACAGCCCACAGTATCTCTAGGATACTAGACAGCAACAAATATAACCAGCACATTTTCGTAACACTTCAATCTTGTATTGTAACAGAAATTGTTAGTTAAAACTATACTAAAGTGCAATAGATCTCTCTTTCGAAATTGCTTTAATATTAAACTTAAAATAACATCCTAAAAAACTTTTCTACGAAATTCAATTCCTGCACGTCATTTGCTGCATAAAGTGGTGTAGTTTGTTGCTCAATACCTGGTATTTCTACAAAAACTTTGCCCACTTCTTGACCTTTTTTAATTGGTGCAGGTATCATATCTTTATATTCAATACGCACCTTAATTTGGTCATGCAATTTGCGGTTGTAAGTTATGGTAACATCGTTTGCAACTGTAATAGGCACTTTTTTATCTTTTCCATAGAGAACATTTACTTCCTCAACTACGCTATCCTTAGCGAATATTTTCTTGGTGTTAAAATGATTTAAGGAATATTGTATCAGTCTTTTTGCTTCTTCTATTCGCTCTTTCTCAGTGTTTAAGCCATTTACGACAGCAAAAATTCTCCTATCGTTTCGTTTTGCAGATGCTACAATGCCATAACCACCAGCATTTGTATAACCGGTTTTTAAGCCATCAACCCCAATGTCGTGAAAAAGTAGAAGATTTTTATTCTTTTGTACAATTTCATTATATGTCAAATATTGTTCAGAAAATAAATCATAATATTCAGGAAAATCGGTGAAAATCCTTTTTGCCAGCATTACCAAGTCTTTTGCGTTCATAAAATGATCTTCATCTGGCCACCCGCTTGAGTTGACAAAATGACTGTCATTCAGATTCAAATTTTGTGCAACTTCATTCATTTCAGCCACAAAATTCTCTTCTGATCCTGCAATGCCCTCGGCTAGTGTTATGCAGGCATCATTGCCTGAGACTATTGTAATTCCTTCAAGTAATTCCCTCACCGTAACGGATTGACCTTCTTTCAAAAACATAGAAGAGCCTCTCCTTTCCCACGCTTTTCTACTTACTCGAAATTTATCCTCCATGTGTATTATTCCAGCTTTTAGATAATCGAAGGCTATATATAAAGTCATTAGCTTGCTCATTGAAGATGGGGCCATTTTTTCATCAGAATTATGGTCAAAAATGAATGAGTCTGAAGCTAAATCTAAGACTACTGCTTGCTTTGCTTTGGTTCTAAACTGGTATGAGTATGAAGAAAAAGGAAGTATAAAAACTAATAGCAAAATTACCAATCTGCTTAACATATTTATAATTTTAAATTTACAGTGTACTAATTAATAGTATAATTTTACAGGGGCATTTCAATAGATCTCTTGCATAAAAATTCCTTGACAAACCTCGCCAGCCCCCTTATCATGAAACTGAAGCTATTTATTTATCTTCTCTGTACAGATTAAATGACAAAAAAACTCACGTATCTGGCGTCTCATGTTTAATTTTTTGCACTATGTGCACCTTATGTCTTTATAAAATTTCTAGGTTTTTACCTAATATAAGCTAAAATGCGCTTATAAAGCATTTAAAACATAAAAAAACGCCAACTTAAAAAATGGATAGTGAATAACTAGCTACCCTAGGGTTTCTTTTGCCTTTTTTTCTGTTTAGTAAATTTCTTAAACATTTATGACTAAAGGTTAGTTGCATTAAAAAGCAGCTAAATCGCGGTTATTAAGCGTTTAGAATAAAAAAACGCCATACTTGAAAGTATAATGTAAGTAATTAGCCAACCACGGGGCTTCTTTTGCCTTTTTTTTCGTTTGGTAAATTTCTTAAATATTTATAGCTAAACGACAACCGTCATCCCGCTACGTGTTAGCGGGATCTCTTGTTAGCGGCTGAGATACCGCGAATGAATCGCGGTATGACGGTTCGCGGTGACATGACGATAACCTCGTCATCCCGCTACGTGTTAGCGGGATCTATGTTAAGGTATGGCGGTTAAATAAGGGATCTATGTTAAGAGATACCGCGAATGAATCGCGGTATGACGGTTCGCGGCGGGATTCCAGTGTCTGGGCACTGGGATGACAGGAAAAGGGGCTACTTGGATTACAGCAGATCACCTCTTCACAAAGATTTTATCAGTAATACGCATATCAATAATACTCCAATCGCTGAAAGTAAAATCAGTTGTATTGTGTAAGTGGTTTAAATAGTCCCATGCACTATAAGGGTTATCTTCAGGCAGTTTTACTGTGGAATCGTTATCAAGTATGATATTCCATCTTCTATTCCCTATATAAGCAAAAGAAGAAATGTGGTCTCTTAATTGAGTTTTACTCTCCAACACATCTCTAACAAATTCTAGGTTTGATAACGAGTTTTGTCCTGTAATTACAACAAGATCATCTACTAGATAGTCATCTACGATCACTTTACCTTCAAAATCAATTACCGAGGTTTTGTTATTATCTTTCCAGAGAGCAAACGGTTTATGCTCATCTATATTAATGTGTAGAGTATTGGGCAAAATTCTGTGAACTCTTACGTGTTTTATCCATCTGCTTACGGATTGTATGTTACCGGCAAGTTTTGAAAGTGATATATACAGGATAGGTTGCGTTCTATCTGTCAAACTTAGAATATCCTTTTTGTTTGTAAATTTATTGCCGCTCACGACTACTTCGTCGATTGAAAATCCACTACTGAGTAATAAACTAGATAGGCAGTCATTATACCAAGTAAAGTAGTAATTAAATCGATTTATTATTTTATCAAGTGAGCTGTAAAGTATTAGCGTAAGAAAAAGTGCTGTGATAATAACCAAGGCACACTTACGCAAAAAACTCCTTTGGCTTCTAGTAATACTGCTCAACATGACTTAAATCCCTAATATTTTTGTGCTGCAAACTATCTTCAATAATAATTTTAACTAATTCATTAAAATTGATTCCTTTTGCCAATTTTGCAATTTCTGGCACTAACGATAACTCAGTAAAGCCAGGATGTGTATTAATCTCAAGCATTTTTAAAGTGTTATTTTTGGGATTATAACGGAAATCTGAGCGGGAAATAGTTTTGCATCCTAAAAATTGATGAACTTTCAGTGCGTGTTCCAAGGTCATTTTATATATATTGTTAGGAATTTCAGCAGGAAATATATGTTCTGCAAATCCATCTGTATACTTTGCTTCATAATCATAGAATTTATTTTTTGGTCGTACTTCTATAGTGCCAATTGCTTCATCCAGCAATACAGCAGTATGTAACTCTATGCCCGGTATGTATTCTTCTACGATCATCTTTTCCATTATAGTAGAACTATTATCTTTCAGTTCTAAGTAATCCTCGTGCGAGAAAATTATGTACACTCCAATACTTGAACCTTCATTAATTGGTTTTAAGACGTACGGATAATCAATTTTAATATTATTTTTTAGTAGATCTTCTCGGCTAATTACATAACCTTTTGGAGTATCAATACTAAGGGACCGGAATATATGCTTTGACATTGCCTTGTTCATAGCAACAGCCGAAGCCATAACTCCTGAGTGTGTATATTTTATGCCTAAGATTTCCAATAAACCTTGAATGCAGCCATCTTCACCATAAGGTCCATGCAGAGCTATAAAAGCAAGACCCGGATTAATTTTTTTAAGCTTTTCAGCAATATTGCTGTCAACATCTATTTCTATTGCATTATATGAAAGGCTATCAAGCGCCTTCTTGACTGCTTTTCCGCTCATAAGCGATATTTCTCTCTCACAAGAAAATCCACCACTTAAAATTGCTATAGTTGGAATCATAAGCATTCTATGTTTTGCTATATAGCATACATAATGGTTACATTAAGCTTATTAAATACCTACTTTGGCTAACTATAAACTTTCTTCAAGCACTTTTTTTATCCACTTCAAATAGCGTGCTCGGCAACGGTAGTGGCGTGTTTGCTGCACCTTTATACTGTTCACAGATAAGCTTTTCTAAATCCTCAGCAGATTGTTCTTTTGCTTCTTCTTTTTTCACTACTCCACTAGTTACTAAATCAATTAAGGCTGTAGTGTGTATTATCATTCGATTATTTAGCTCAAATATCTTTTTTGTATCAAGTGAAGAGTTTCTAATTAAGGCAGATAGTGCATGCATATATTTGTCTATATCAGAAAGACTTTTGCTTATATCATAGTTGCTAACTAACATATATTCCTTCAAACGCTCAATTTCTTCTGGAGTAAACTTGTAAACTTCATCAAGTTTCCTTATTAAAGATATAGTAAGTATTCTACTTAGAACTCTCAATTCTCTAATAAATTGTACTCCTTCTCCTTCAGGATAAGACATTTCTTCTTTTTTATATTTCTTAAATAATTCTTGATTATAAGACTTTCTGAGATCTGACGTCATTGCCAATGCTAACTCTTTTGAACCTAGCTTAAAAACTTCGTTGAAGCTGCTTGCGTTGGCATCTTGTGCACCGCCTGCAGTAATTCCACAACTCCAAGAAATCTTTTCAAACAAGCTATGATACTCTTTTATCATCTCTTCCAGCAATATTTTAATATCATCTTCGGTTAACTTTACTGTTGATAATAGATCACATGTTTTTTCAAGATTACCGTTCGCTTGAAAAAGTAACCCTTCAATCTTTTTAATGGTTTCTCTTGTATTTATACTCATAACTTACCCCCAAGATTTAATGCTAACAGCTAGTTTTATAATCAAATATTTCAAAAGTCAATAAGCCTTTTTCCTTAATCCTTAAATTAATCGATACTAATTTATCAGCATAACAACTTAGATAACGCAACTATTTTCAGCAACCAAAAACAATAACCCTGAAATACAAAAAGTTTCTTTTCCTTCAGCAGTATTATTCTAAATTTTCGTCAAAATAAGCTGTTTTATCCTTTTTTTCCTTATACTCTTCTGCAGTATAGAGAGGTTGCTTCTTAGCTGTGATATTTGGCCATTTTTGTGAGTATTCTACGTTTATGTTGTAAAATGATTTGAAGATTTTTTGTTCACTGTTCAGTAACTCTTCATCTAGTTCTAAAATATCTTTTATGGAATCATCAGTTACAATTGCATCTACTGGACACTCAGGTATGCACACTCCGCAATCAATACATTCATCTGGGTTAATCACGAGCATGTTTTTACCTTCATAGAAGCAGTCAACGGGACATACTTCCACACAGTCCGTATATTTACATTTTATGCATTTATCTGTAACAAAATGCGTCATAAAACACTGTATATTTGTATTATCTTGGGTACACTAAATTGGTAAGAAATTCAAGTCTTTTATGAAGATAAATAAATTGAACAACAAAGAATTAGAAGTATGGTTAAGCTTGGCTAGAACTATAGGACCAATAAAGTTTTTTAGTATACTAAGAACACATGGATCGCTAGATGAGGTGTTGAAATATCTCAATAGGGTGGCTAATAATAAGGTGTATGGCATTCAAGATGCACGAGAAGAAATCAATAATGCAGAAAGAATTGGAGCTAAAATTATACCCGCATGTGACCCAGATTACCCTGATCTTTTAAGAAATATCTCTAGTTGTCCTCCTGTAATAACTGCGCTTGGTGATATATCATTATTAAGCCGTGAGATAATTGCAATAATCGGTGGGCGTAACTCTTCAATAAATGGAAGAAATTTTGCCAATAAGTTGGCACTTGATTTAAGCGAAGCTGGTTTTATTATCGTTTCTGGACTTGCAAGAGGAATTGATACTGCAGCAAACAGTGTAATATACAAAGATCATCCCACTATTGCTGTTACAGCAAGCGGGATTGATGTGGTGTACCCAAAAGAGAATTTTGATCTATACAAAAAAATCACCGAGAATGGCGGATTAATAGTTACTGAGCTTCCATTTGCTACTAAACCAAAACCTCAATATTTCCCTCAAAGGAATCGAATTATATCTGGTCTATCGCTGGGTGTTGCAGTGATTGAAGCGTCGAAACATTCTGGCTCTCTAATAACAGCAGATTTTGCTTTAAATCAAGGGAGAGAGGTATTTGCAGTTTCTGGTTTCCCTTTAGATTCACGTTGTAGTGGTAGTAATTATTTAATTAAAAACGGTGCTAAGCTTATCGAGTCCGCTGATGACATAATAGAAAGTGTTAGGTTTAGTCTACCTCCGCAGCAAAAAAAACTATTTGATGTTGAGCACTATGCTGTTAACCAAAAACAAGAAAAATTACAACAGGCAAAATCTGTTATAGTTGATCATATTAACTCTGTACCTGTTGATATAGATGAACTTATATTAGCAAGCGGACTTTCTACCAACATAGCTCTAATGGCTCTTTTAGAACTAGAGTTGGAAAACAGAATAGAGCGTTCCCCGGGGAATAAAATATCGTTAATTTTCTAGATTACTTTAGCTATACTAGATGCTCGTACAGACATATGCTTGACACTGGAATGATGCCATTTGTTATAGGATTCTTAGTTGCTGATTTTAGAATTGATAAGAGAAAACTTTTTTTCAACTTGTTGTATAATTTTATAAAAGTGATCGAAATCTAAGCTTGCACTGCCAATTAAAACTCCTGATAAATTTGAGATACTGAGCAAATTTTCTATATTTTCTGAACTGACTGAACCACCATATATAATGTGTTTTTTACCAGTACACAATTTTATTACCTCTATCACCTCAGTAATTGCATCATTATTTGGCACATGACCTGTGCCTATTGCCCATATTGGCTCATATGCTACGGTATATTCACCGTGTGTTGGCAAGCGGTTTTTACATTGATATTCTATTACTTCTTTTGTTTTTTCATTCTTATAATCTTCTGAATTTTCACCTACACAGATAATTGGGTGTAAGCCTGATTCTATTGCTATTTCCGACTTAAGTTTTATTTCACTATCTTCTTCATTGGCCCTTTCAGAGTGCCCAAGTATTACGTAAGTACACCCTAGTTCTTTTAACATTTCTGCACTAATTTCACCTGTGTAAGAACCGAACTTTTTATAATGGCAATTCTGTGCTCCTATATTAATATTATTGTTCAACTCTATACTGCTTGGAAATGATGTAAAAGGAGGGCAAATTACTAATTTAGAGGTAATTTCGTTGCTCTTGTCGTTAAGTTTGCCTATAAAGTCAACAAATGAAGAACGCATTCCATTCATTTTCCAATTTGCTACTATTAAAAAGGACATCAACTTTACTTATTAGTGAGAGTGCCGGCTGTCGGACTTGAACTGACAACCTCCTGATTACAAGTCAGGTGCTCTACCAATTAAGCTAAGCCGGCATAAACACATTAATAATATACAATTATCAATGGATTTTAGTCAACTGATTTTTAAAATACTATATAATGAAAATAATATGAGAAAATTTTTACTGAAGCCAAAAAAGAGTCTAGGGCAAAATTTTATTTTATCGAGTGAGATAACAAAAAAAATCGTCGCTTTAGCTGGTAGTCTGGAAAATTTTAATGTCATTGAAATTGGTCCTGGATATGGTGCATTAACAAGAGAAATATTGGTGCATAATCCAAAGTCTCTACTTTCTATAGAAAAAGATAGAGATTTAGTAAAACACCATGACCAACTGCTAAATGAGCATCAAGGAAAGTATAGAATTATAGAAGCGGATGCACTGCATGTTACAGAAGAAGAGCTGATAGAGCGCCCAGTTAAAGTTATTGCTAACTTGCCTTACAATATCTCGGTAGTGTTATTTTTAAAGTGGTTAAATAATATAAAATTTTTTACGAACTTGACATTAATGTTTCAAAAAGAGGTAGCAGATCGCATTACGGCAAGACCCAATTCTAAAGATTATGGTTCCTTATCAGTGCTAAGCCAGTTGCTATGTGATATAAAAAAGGAATTTGATATTGAACCTAAAGAGTTTTTTCCAAGACCAAAAATACATTCTTCAGTAATTACAGTAAATCCTTTGCCTACCCCAAAGTTTGCAGTAAATTTGGAAACCTTAACAAGATTAACACGTGTCGTTTTTTCTCAAAGAAGAAAGATGCTGAGAAATAGCTTGCAAAATATAACGAACCACACTGAAACTGTCCTTGAAAACGCTAAATTGAGTGGAAACGAACGTCCAGAAAACTTAACTATTGAGCAGTTTTGTTTGCTGGCAAATAATGTAGAATGCTTATTTTGCAAAAGCCCTATTGCAATTTAATTAATTGGCGTATAAGCTTTAAATAAAGCCTATGAAAAAAATGGAAGCTTGTTATTCGTTTGACGATATACTTCTTTTGCCAGCCTATTCTAATATATTGCCTTGCGATGCAGATACAAAAACTTATTTAACAAATAATATAGAACTAAATATCCCTCTCATATCCTCTGCAATGGATACTGTTACTGAATCGGGCTTTGCAATAGCTATTGCCCAACATGGAGGGATAGGTTGCATACATAAGAATTTATCAATAGATGAACAAGTTTTAGAAGTAAGAAGGGTGAAAAAATATGAAAGTTGGATCGTGTATAATCCAATCACGATTTCACCGAATAAAACAGTTGCGGAAGCAATTTCATTAATGAGAGAGCACAATTATTCTGGCATTCCTGTAGTCAATCAACGCAAGTTAGTTGGAATTTTAACTAACCGAGATGTGAGGTTTATTGAAGACCAGAACATGAATGTAAAAGTTTCCGAAGTGATGACAAAAGATAAGTTAGTGACAGTGCGGGAGCAGGGAGTGAATAGTGCCTCAGCAATGAAATTGTTGCATGAAAATAGAATAGAAAAGCTTTTGGTCGTAGATGAAAATTCTTGTTGTATAGGTTTAATTACGGTTAAAGACATTGAAAAATACAATAGATACCCAAATTCATGTAAAGACAGTAAAGGACGGCTCAGAGTTGCCGCTGCAATTGGCACTGGTAAAAAAGATGGTATAGAAAGATGTGAAGCTTTGATCGGAGAAGAAGTTGATGTAGTTGTTGTGGATACTGCTCACGGTCATTCCGAAAACGTTATCAATACCATTAGGGAAATAAAAAAGATGTATCCTAATACGCAATTAATTGGCGGAAACATTGCAACAAAGGAGGCTGCTGAAGCGTTGATTGATGCGGGTATTGATGCAGTGAAGGTCGGAATAGGACCAGGATCAATCTGTACAACCAGAATAGTTACAGGTGTTGGTGTGCCACAATTCTCTGCAATCAAGAATGTTGCAGAGGCGTGTAGAGCAAGAAACGTCAGACTAATTGCTGATGGTGGGGTAAAATACTCAGGAGATGTTGCAAAAGCTATTGCAGCTGGTGCTGACTCTGTGATGATTGGTTCGATTTTTGCTGGCACTGACGAAAGCCCAGGTGAGATTATCATGTATAAGGGCAGAGCATATAAAGGCTATCGAGGAATGGGATCTATTAGTGCAATGAAACGAGGTTCAGCTAGCCGTTATTTTCAAGATAAAGATTCAAAACTCAAATTAGTTCCACAAGGAGTGGAAGGAAGAGTTCCATTCAAAGGTCCAGCTTCAGGAGTAATCCATCAGTTGATTGGCGGATTGCAAGCTGCAATGGGGTATACTGGTAATAGGAATATAGAAGAGATGAAAAAAAATTGTAAATTTGTTACTATTACTGCATCAGGATTAAGAGAGAGTCACGCTCATGATATAGTCATTACACAAGAAGCTCCAAATTATGCTTATCAAGCGTCCAATTTGTCAACCGATTCGGAGTAGTCCAGAAAAAGTAGAGAGAAAGTTAAGACGTTTTTGGAGTAAAATAAAACGTTTTTTCAAAATATGACAAATAGAAGAGAATATACAGCAGAATTCAAATTAGAAGCTGTTAAGCTGGTTAAAGAAACAGGTCAAGCAAGTACAAAAATAGCAAAAGATCTAGGTATAGATGGCAGTATGTTAAGTAAGAAAATATGATGGAAAAATGTCTGGAGCATACGCATTTCCAGGCAAAGGCTCCTTATGACAAAGAAAGATTTGATCTAAAAAAAGAACTAACAAGAGAAAGAGACATTTTAAAAAAAGCCCTGGGCAAAGAAAAAGAGTAAAGTATTCTTTTATATAGAAATTGCTATAAAACACAGGAACTATGTAGGGTTTTGTACTGGTGGTATTGGTTGCTAAGGAAAAAAGCAGTAAAGAATTAGCAAAAGAAGGGCTTCTAGCAGATATTCAAAAAATACATCAAGCTTCTAAATGCAGATATGGAGCTCCTAAAATTCACGCTGAATTAAAAGCTTTAGGCAAAAATTAAAACAGTACAAAGTGTTATGCAAGAAAATGGCATTAAAACCAAGCTTAGACGAAGGTTCAAAAATAAAAAACAGCAAATAAGCAACCGAGTTGTGGCTCCGAACACATTGGATCAAAATTTTACTACTGATCAGCCAAATAAAGTTTGGGATTACCTACATAAAAACTAAAGAAGGTTGTTGGCGGCAATAATTGACCTATATTCACGCATGGTGGTTAATGAGTAACATGATAATTATAGCTCTTTCGATAAAAGTCCGGATGTGATAGGATAAGGATAGATGATGATAAGGAGGTTGAATGCCAGCAGCATATAGTTATGATTTAAGAAAAAAAGCAATGGAAGCGCTAGACGAAGGAGAAAGCAGAGAAACAGTGGCAGCAAGATTTAAGATTGGACGAACTACTTTATGGGAGTGGCAGCAAAGAAGAAAAGAAACAGGAGACTTTCAATCAAAAAAACTTGGAAATGGGGGTTACAATCACAAAATTACCGACTGGGATACCTTTGCCAAATTTGCCAGAGAACACGGAGGAAAGACTCTATCGGAAATGGCTAAACTTTGGAACAACGTTAGTATCCAAACGATCTATCGAGCCCTTAAAAAAATTGGATTTACGCGCAAAAAAAGACATATGGATACAAGGAAAGAAACGAAGAAAAACGTGCTGAATTTTTGAAAATTATAGCGACAAAAGAACCTAAAAACTTAGTGTATATAGATGAGTCTGGCATTGATAACACCGAAGACTACCCCTACGGATATTGCCAGAAAGGACAGCGGTTTTATGCCTTAAAATCTGGAAAGAAAACTCAACGAATCAGTATGGTTGCAGCCTTAAGTGGAAGAAAGATAGTTGTTCCGTTAACCTTTGAAGGCCACTGTAATATGGATGTTTTTAATGGATGGTTTGAGCAATTTTTGACACCGATCTTGGAACCTGGACAGACTGTCATTCTTGACAATGCTACTTTTCATAAGTCTGATAAGATTATCGAGCTTGCTAAAGGGGTTGGTGCAGAAATTTTGTATCTGCCGCCTTATTCTCCAGATTTCAACAAAATTGAGCATCATTGGTTTGCTATAAAAAACAGAGCCAGGAAAAACATTCCTCTATTCGAATCCTTTCTTCGTGCTGTTGATTCTGCCTTCCTATGACCTGTTTGGACTATTATGAGAAATGCTATAGTAATCCATTGTCATCCCAGCGCGCCGCGCTGGGTCTGACTACGCTAGAACAAAGAATATAAAAGAAACGTTGCCGTCACGTTATATCATAAACCTTTGCTGAAGCTTTCTTTATATCTTCACTTGAAAGTGGAATTAGACCAAGCCTAGATAGGTACCCATCTTCAATGCCGATCGAATCTATAATTTCTTTTATGAATTCTCTTAATCCATCAACAGTATCCAGGTGTTCTTTCTTTATATAAAGGTATAGAGGTCTTGCTAATATATATTTTCCCGATGATATATTTTCGTAAGTTGGCTCAATTCCTGCAATTGTGCTCCCTTGTATTTTATCTTGATTCCTCATTAAAAAGCTAAAACTAAATATCCCTAAAGCGTTCTTGTTACTTTTCAATTTTTGTATTATTATGTTTTCATTAATTCCAACTTCTATATACCTTCCGTCATCCCTTATATTACCACATGCTTTCTTTCTTTCTTCCTGATCTTTATAATTCTCTTTGAAAATTCTCGAGTTCATGCATGAATATTGATCAAGCATAATAGAATTAACCAAAGTTTCGTATGTGCCTGTATTTTGATGTGGACCATAAATTTCAATTTCTGTTTTTGGTAAGGCTTGATTTACATCAGACCAAAACTTCTTATTATTTTTTACTAATTTATCATTTTCTTGAGAATATGCAGATAAAGTTTCAAATAAGTCCTTCTTTGTGAAATCAAATCTATGGCTTTGATTTGAATTTGCAATGACAATTCCATCATAGCCAATGATGATCTCTATCACTTCATTAATTTTATTTCTTTTACATAGTTCTCTTTCTACTTCCTTCATAGGGCGAGATGAAGTGGTGATGTCTGGCGTGTCTTCCCCTATTCCTGAGCAAAACATTTTGAACCCTGATCCACTTCCTATTGATTCCACAACTGGAGTCTTAAAAGGGAATACACGATTGAACTCCTCGGCTATAAACGAGATAAAAGGAAAAACAGTTGAAGATCCAACAATTCTGATGTATTTCCTGGCATCAGCATTTGACGGCGGCGTGAATAATACGAATACAAAAATCAGGAGAAAGTTTCTAAGCATTATTTTTAGTTAAGAACATAAATCTAATTATTGTAACAAAACATCAAACTGAAAAGCTTTAATTGCATGACAAAAGCTACAGTTTACATTTAAATTTTATTTTATATTATTGTAAGTATTACACAACTTTAAGGAACAGTTATGGCAGTTATGCCAGATAAATGGATAAGAGAAAAAGCTGAAAACTTTGGAATGATAGAGCCTTTTGTGAATCACAAAAGCAGCAAAGGTGTTATATCTTTCGGACTATCATCTTACGGTTACGATGCAAGAGTGGATAATAAATTTAAAATTTTTACTAACGTTAATTCAGCCATCGTGGACCCTAAAAATTTTTCTGAGAATAGTTTTATAGATAAAGAAACAGACGTATGCATAATTCCACCAAATAGCTTTGTGCTTGCAAGTACAGTGGAATATTTTCGTATACCAAGGAATGTACTGGTCATTTGTGTTGGTAAATCAACTTACGCAAGATGTGGAATTATAGTAAACGTTACTCCCTTAGAACCTGGATGGGAAGGTCATGTCACACTCGAATTCTCAAACACCACTCCGCTTCCCGCGAAAATTTACGCTAATGAAGGCGCATGCCAATTCGTATTTTTAAGCGGCGAAAGTGAGTGTGAGAAATCATATGATGATATGAAAGGAAAATATATGAATCAGCATGGTATCACTTTGCCGTTAGTTAAGTGATTACTTTAGGTAAAGCGTGATATTGTTTTATTGTACTGAAGATTACTAAAATGAGTTTTAACTAATTTGTCGCATTCTTTATCACCTAAAACTGCACGTGCAGAGTGGTTTTTAAATGACTCTACATAGCTTGAAAAGAAATTTGTAGAAGGATTACTTAAAGCTTCTGCAACTTCTTTTTTTTCTTTATCATTGGAAAGCTGATTAAATAGTTCTTCTCCCTTTTTTTGCAGCTCATTTTCAAATTCCTGCTTTATAGTATTCTTATCTGCTTTTTGCAAGAAGGAAAACTCTTCAAAAGTGTACAAGGAAGAGACAATACTGTTGAAGGTGCCAGTAAAACATGCACTTGAACCACGACCACCACGCACTCCGTATTCTGTTTGCGATTCTACTAAATGTTTAACCAGTTGATATTTTCTCTGTGATATGCGGGTATTAATAGCTATATTATTTGCTCTAGTTTGATCGTTGCAAGCCTTCCAAACTAAATTTAAAACTTGCTTCAATGTTAACCCGCTTCCACTATGTGTACCAGGGTTATTTTTTATACGCTTCAAGCACTCAAGTGCATGTTTTTTCTCATCTTCTGTAAGTTGATCTTTATCTGCAGCTTTTTGTGTGCCATTTGCTATGCACTCTAACTGATCAATAAATCCTTCTATTTCCTCTATAAACTTATCATCAATATCAGGCTCACCGTAGTTTTCTTTTAGCTTTTGAACGTTAATATTAATTGCATCATTTACATCAGTATCATGCGTTGTTTGTGGAATACGTGCTGCCTCCATAAATGCTTCAGCTCTTTGCTCTAACCATTCTGGTGCTTTGCCTCCTGCAAAAAGATATAGCTTACTCAATACATTGGCGATTGAGAGAAACACCAGGAAAGAAATAACAAATATTATCAAAAGTACTACAGATAAACCTATGATTAGCCACCTTACAGGAGCTAGCAGAATTTCTTTTGCTTTTTTTAATTTTGACGGTCTTTGTATGTTGTCTGGTGTATTTACTACTGCTGGCATAATTAGTTTAAGTTAATATCAATATTATTAATATACTATATTTTTTCTTATTTTGTCAACTCAAATTTCTACTTCCGCACTTTCTTATTGTTGCTTACAATGATTATAGCTACATGATTTACTCATGTATTTTTCCTGATTAAAAACTTCAATTATTCATTGTAAGCTGCTGAATTTCCTACTATTTAGTGGCAAATTGTTATCCAAGTGGCTGTAAAACGACAAATTCGTCATTCCGCTACTAGTTAGCGGAATCTATGCTAAGAGATACCGCGAATGAATCGCGGTATGACGGTTCGCGGCGGCATAACGATAAGCTCGTCATCCCGCTGCTTGTTAGCGGGATCTATCCGCGGCGGCATGACGTAGAGCCTACATTAACTATAGAAACAAAAAGGAGGATTATCATGTCTACAATAATTTTATCATCAATTTTCGGTCAAGCAGGCAGCATTTTTGGGCCAATTGGCCGGATTATCGGCTCAGAACTTGGTGCTCTTCTTGGTGCACAGCTAGATGGGGCAATGTTCGGCCTTGAAGCCGAGCAAAAAGTAACGCATGGGGCAAGGCTAAAAAATCTGCAAGTTCAAACCTCAACCTACGGCAGAACGATCCCAATTATCTATGGCACTGCTCGTGTTGCAGGGAATATTATTTGGGCACAGCCAATAAAAGAAGAGGCGATAACCACCAAAAGTAAAATTGGAAGAGGTATGAACGTTACATATAACTACTATGCAACGCTTGCAATTGCGATCTGCAAGGGGAAAGTAGAAAAATTAAACAGAATCTGGGCAGATACAACATCACTTAGCTTTGATGAAATAGATTATACTTTTTACAGCGGCAGAGAAGACCAAAATCCTGATCCATTTATGTCATCAATTGAAGGAGAGGGGAATGTGCCGGCTTATAGGGGAATATCTTACATAGTCATCAAGAATTTTCCTTTAGCAGACTATAATAATCATGTTCCGGTATTTACGTTTGAAGTGCAAACTGCAGTAAAGTCAAATGAATTTTCAGTAGCAAAAAATATTCGGAATATCAATATAATACCAGGCTCAGGAGAGTTTGTATATGATACAAAAATACAGAAGAAAATCGCGCAAGAGAAAATAAGCAGCAACCAATATACCCCATATGGGCTGGCGCAAAGGGTAAATCACAACAACCACACTAAAAAGAGCGATGCAATGCTTTCTTTGGATCAATTAAAGGGAGATTTACCAAATGTTGAGTGGGTATCGGTAGTAGTCAATTGGTTTGTGAATGATCTGAACATTAAAGATTGTAAAATATATCCTGCAGTTGAATTTCAAGATGATTCCGCAATATTACCTGATGATTGGCAAGTAGGGGGTGTAACCAGAGATAATGCTCAGCTAATTTCAAAAGATGCGAGTGGAAACCCAAGGTATGGTGGCACAGTTAGTGATGCAGCGTTGATAAGATATATAGAAGAGCTACACAGCAGAGGCTACAAGGTGATGCTCTATCCAATGCCCTTACTTGATACAAAGAACAAAGAGTGGCGAGGAAGGTTGAGCGGGACTCCTGAAGATATAAGTGATTTTTTTAAGAATCAGTACAACAAATTTATAGAGCATTATGCAAGCATTGCCAAACAAACTAAAGTGGAAGGGTTTATCATTGGTTCTGAATTTGCGCAACTTACCAAAATCAGGGATGAACAAGGGAATTACCCTGCCGTTATAGAGCTGGTCAAGCTTGCAAAGCGAATAAAACTTCAGCTTGGAAAAGAAGTAACGGTAACTTACGCTGCTGATTGGAGTGAATACCATTCATATGATGGTTGGTATAATATGGATGAACTGTGGTCTTCAGAGTACATCGACGTTGTTGGCATAGATGCTTATTTTCCACTGACTGATGGTCCAGAGCCTCCTTTTGGCTATTCTGCGGAAGATGTAATGGGTGGTTGGAGCAGTGGAGTGGGGTATGATTATTTCTATGATTACTCAAAGGGTGAGCCTGAAAGAGTAAAGTATAACGACAGCAGGTATGCGTGGAAAAATATAGAGAAATGGTGGAGTGAAACTCACACAAATCCTGACGGTAGCAAAACGAAATGGCAACCAAAGATGAAAAAAATATGGTTTACTGAGTATGGATTTCCCAGTATGAACGGCTGCACTAATGAGCCAAATGTGTTTGTTGACAAAGGCAGCATAGAGAGCAAATATCCACGATATTCAAACGGAGAGGTGAGCTTTCTTTCGCAAAAAATTGCAATTGAAGGAACGCTAAAAAAGTGGCAAAGCTCAGAAATGGTAGAAAAAATGTTTCTCTGGGCATGGGATGGCTTTGTTGCATCGCTACTTATGAAAGGCTAACTATAGTTAGGATTATAAGCAACCTATTGAAAATCTTGTTTTTTTGCAATCAATCTGATCAAATTTAAGAATAGTAATTTGTTATTTATATTAATAAATTTAATTCTATTGAAAATAGCTAAAGCATTGAAATTCTTGAATTTTAGCCAGATTAGTGAGTGGTAGTGAAATTTCTTTTACTCAAATTTAGGTATTCACTGACCGTTCTTGTTATAAATACCAGAATAATAAGCTACTGATATTCCCTATCTTTTTTATCTTTAATCCATCATAGCTAGCGATGCAACAAAGCCGCATGGGATGCAAGGCCATTTCCTTACTTTCCCAATTTATGTGATGTGTGGGCTGACTGCCATAACTGGCAAACAGGACATTGGATTCAGGGAAAGCTTTCACAACTTAATATTTCCGATGTTTTATCGGATCTGTTACAAAAAACAGGTTTAAAAAGCGATCAGTTCGATACAAGCAACGTCAAAGGGTTATTGTCTGGGTATGTGATAAACGACCAGCAACCCGTACGTTCAATTATTAAAATGCTGCAAAGTTGCTATTTTTTTGATGTGGTTGAACAGGACTCTAAACTGAAATTTGTCCAAAAGGGCAGGGGAGTTACGACTGGAATACCAATTGGTGAAATGGTTTTCAGTAACAATTCAAAACTTGCTAATATCAGTCAATTAGATTTAAACAATAAAGTTAACGTCGTTTATTTTAATCGCAATTTTGGCTATCCAATTGATGTTAAATATGCTGAGTTGCCAAAGCAAGGCGCTGCTATAACAGTTGAAATACCGCTCATTATGGAGGAGGGAGAGGCGCAAAATATAGCTGAGGTTTTATAGCATTTCTCATAATAGTCCAAACAGGTCATAGGAAGGCAGAATCAACAGCACGAAGAAAGGATTCGAATAGAGGAATGTTTTTCCTGGCTCTGTTTTTTATAGCAAACCAATGATGCTCAATTTTGTTGAAATCTGGAGAATAAGGCGGCAGATACAAAATTTCTGCACCAACCCCTTTAGCAAGCTCGATAATCTTATCAGACTTATGAAAAGTAGCATTGTCAAGAATGACAGTCTGTCCAGGTTCCAAGATCGGTGTCAAAAATTGCTCAAACCATCCATTAAAAACATCCATATTACAGTGGCCTTCAAAGGTTAACGGAACAACTATCTTTCTTCCACTTAAGGCTGCAACCATACTGATTCGTTGAGTTTTCTTTCCAGATTTTAAGGCATAAAACCGCCGTCCTTTCTGGCAATATCCGTAGGGGTAGTCTTCGGTGTTATCAATGCCAGACTCATCTATATACACTAAGTTTTTAGGTTCTTTTGTCGCTATAATTTTCAAAAATTCAGCACGTTTTTCTTCGTTTCTTTCCTTGTATCCATATGTCTTTTTTTGCGCGTAAATCCAATTTTTTTAAGGGCTCGATAGATCGTTTGGATACTAACGTTGTTCCAAAGTTTAGCCATTTCCGATAGAGTCTTTCCTCCGTGTTCTCTGGCAAATTTGGCAAAGGTATCCCAGTCGGTAATTTTGTGATTGTAACCCCCATTTCCAAGTTTTTTTGATTGAAAGTCTCCTGTTTCTTTTCTTCTTTGCTGCCACTCCCATAAAGTAGTTCGTCCAATCTTAAATCTTGCTGCCACTGTTTCTCTGCTTTCTCCTTCGTCTAGCGCTTCCATTGCTTTTTTTCTTAAATCATAACTATATGCTGCTGGCATTCAACCTCCTTATCATCATCTATCCTTATCCTATCACATCCGGACTTTTATCGAAAGAGCTATACTTTATTCTTCGTGGCAAGAGAGAAATATATACAATTTCAAGCTGCCGATAAAATATGCGTGGCTTGTGCCAAGTGATGTAATAACGATTTTAGACGGTGAGAAAAAGCATACGGTGAGAATTATAAAAACAAAATTCGAAAGCATGTCCATTCAAGTAATTGGCGTTGGTTATGATCACTCTATATATAAGCTTTCTTTTCCTTCAACAAGGTCACTTATGCTGAAGGAATACCCTTCCTCTCACATTAGCAAAACCATCGTAGAAATGATAGATTTACCGGATATTAAAGGTAATAGTGCAAGCTTTACTTTAATTAGTGAGGAAAAGAATTGGAAGGGAGCAACACTCTTTATTTCGTACAACGATAAGGATTATAAGCCTATTGCAAGCACAAACAAGCAGTCTACTTACGGATATGTAATGGAATCTACCGACGAGGGGCTTATAGTAGTGTTACGTTTTGGAAACATAACTTCAATTGCGGACTCAAATTTAGCACTGGTTGGAAAAGAGATAGTAAAATTTCAGAGTGCCGAACTTATAGATAAAAATAAATATAAGCTTAGCAATCTAATTAGAGGGCAAGAAGGCACTAAAGAGTATCAGCACACTGCAGGTGAAAAATTTGTTCTACTTGATGATTCAATAATATCTTTCGAAGTGCAAAGGGGAAAAAAGTTTTACCTAAAAGCAGTGACTTACGGTGACTCGCTGGAAAATACGGAAGTGAAAGTGATAAATTCATTTAGTAATTGAAATTTAATAAAGTAAGTGCTAGAATTAATATACAGGTATTAATGGTAGAGATATAACATGTCAAAGGAAATGGTCAATGCGTTGAAAGCTGAAGTGAAGAAGCTCAAATATGCTGATTTCAAAGCTAACACTTGGGACGAAGTAATTTTTGGTGAGGGAACATATAAGGATCTTAATAGAACACACGGCCTTGCTATTAACGGACAAAAAATAACTAACGAATTTATTAACGATCTGTATTCAAACCATAAAAATCTAATTCTACGGGATGAAAACGGAAAAGGGAATTATCGTCCATTTCTCAGACAAATTTTTACAGAAATGTTTAAACACGTTGGTGCAACAATTCCCAATAACTCTATTATTGAGGAGTTAATAAATAACTATTATCAGGGCGGATATACTCATTTTCTTCCTAATGATATGAGTCAAGCTCTTGGATCTTTTCATTTGTCAACGCAAAGCAACTGTATGACAAGAGAGTATATTATGGATTGTCGTGAACCCAATTGTATAAAGCTTAGTTTTAGCATGAAATATACAAAAATGCTTAACTATGATGATTATACATATATCGAAACACCAGGTTTTTGCAGTTCAGCGGAGTTTAAACTGAAATGTGAAGATAAAAATGTAACATATGAAGATGGTAAAGTACTTCTTACCATTCCTAAAGAGCTAAAAAACTACAAAGTAAGTGGTAAGAATTTGTTTGATGTTATTGTTGAATATTTTCAGAAGCTTTGCGAAAAATTGGGCTTTAAATTTGAGACAAAAGTGGAACATAGCCTTGGTGAACCACTAAAGGTAGTAAGTGAGGCAAATGCATCTTCTGTTGAAGACTTAAAGCTTAAAGTGAATAATTGAAGATAAGGTATTGAAATTCGTGCTTTTCATGATTTTAGCTTAAGATTTCAGTGTCCGCTACTCGAATGACATCATTTACTATGTAACATTGTACTTATACTAATGAAAAAAATACATTATAATTAAGTATATTTAATCCAGTAAATCATTAAGTGAAAACAGCTCTTTCGCAAAATATCATCTCTCTTATTATGATATTGTCTGTAGCAATTGTCGATATGGCAACTGACCTATACTCAGTTGCACTACCAAGCATTGCCAATTATTTTAAAGTAGAAGGCAGTGTAGTGCAGCTTACAATTAGCTTGAATCTAGTTGGATTTGCGGTGTCTGGATTAATTTATGGTCCATTATCGGACCATTATGGTAGGCGTCCAATGATGCTGATTGGTATGACAATTTTTACTTTGGCAAGTGTCATGTGTTATATAGCCGACAGTATTGCGCTTTTGATACTAATTCGCTTCATACAAGGAACAGGGGCTGGTGTTGCAGGTGTTGTTGGGTATGCAGCAATAAGGGATATGTACTCGGGTAGTGAATACTCGAGAGTAATTTCAAAATTAAATATGGTTGTGGCACTCTCACCTGGAATAGCTCCAGTGGTGGGCAGTTATATAATTTCACATGGTTATCATTGGAAATTTTTGTTTTTTATTATGTCACTCGCAGCAATTGCTATACTTATTTTTATCTACTTTAAGTTACAAGAAACACTCACTGTAAATAAAAATGAAACCAGTATAACTAACATAACTACTAATATCTTCAAGCAATATATATCAATATTTAGAAATTATCGTTTCCTTGGGTTTTCAGCCATTCATGGATTAACTTTCATGTGGCTTTGGGCATACATTGCTAACTACCCGTTCATATTTGAATCGATGGGCATTGAAGTACAGTATTTTGGCTACCTCATATCGATCATAGTCATATTTTACATAATTGGAACTTTAATTAATAGAAGGTATGTACCAAAAGTAGGGGTTAGCAAAATGCTAATAATAGGTTTGGTGTTACCGATAATATCCGATAGTTTATTGGTATATTTTTATTTCGCGGACAAGTTGAATATATTAATTCTTCAAACTGTTTGGATTCCAGCCAATATCGGATTTGCATTAATAATAAGCAATAACGTAACCTCTGCTTTAGAAACGATCAAAGGTATAGGGCTTGGTAGTGCAGTCCTCTCATTCTGCAATATGATATTTGGGGCTATTGGAATATATATAGTAGGAAAATTTTTTCGCTATGGTATTTTACCAAATTTACTATTAACAATAGCATGCTCTACAATTGCAATTCTTATGTACAGCCAGCTCAAATGTACTGAAAAACACAGGGAATAACCATTATTTGCGTGATCCAGAGCTCATGGGTTATTAATGACTTTATCATGATAATATAATTTTACAGGGGGTGAGAGCTCATAGATTATTAACGACTTTATCATAACAATATAGTTTTACAGAGAGGTGTAGGATGAGTAGTTCACAAAGTATAGATGATTTGTTTCAGGCTGTTGAAAGAGGTGATATTGATGAAGTAAACCGTCTAATAAGTGAAGGAGCAGATGTTAATGCAGTAAAAGATAACAACACTCTTTTACATTGTGCTGCTATGTATGACCACGCAGAGATAGTAAAAGATCTATTGGATTAAAGGGGCAGATGTTAATGCAGTAGGTCAAGGTAACAGGACTCCTTTACATTGGGTTGCTCAAAGTGGTAATAAGCAGATAGTGCAAGATCTATTGGGCAAAGGGGCAAATGTTAATGCAACAGATCACGAAGGAAAGACTCCTTTATATTGGGCTGTTGAAAATGGCCATAAAGAGGAAGTAGAAATTTTACTAAGTAATGGGGCAAATGTTAATGCAGTAGATAAAGGTGGAAAGACTCCTTTACATTGGGCTGTTGAAAATGGCCATGCAGAGATAGTAAAGGATCTATTGAACAAAGGGGCAAATGTTAATGCAAAAGATGATGATGGAAACACTCCTTTAGATTTTGCCGTTAATCATCAAGACATAGAAACTCTATTACGAAACACAGCTGAATTACTTGAGGCTGCTAGAAGAGGTGATATTGATGAAGTAAAACGTCTAATAGATGAAGGAGCAAATGTTAATGCAACAGATCAAGATGGAAAGACTCCTTTACATTCGGCTGCTAACAAAGAAACACGAACTCTATTAATAGATACTGCTTTACTTGAGGCTGCTAAAAGTGGTAATATTAATGAAGTAAAGCGTCTAATAAGTGAAGGAGCAAACGTTAACGCAGTTGAAGATTTGTATACTCCTTTATATTGGGCTGCTAAAAATAATCATTTTAATATAGTAGAAGTTCTATTAGATAATGGAGCATATGTTGATGGTGTCAATTATTCTATGGAACGTGATGTGTTGACTCTATTACAAGAAAAAGAAGCTGAATATTGCAAGAGCTCTTTACATCTGGCTGCTAGGCTTGGCAACTTGGAAGCAGTAAAAGATCTATTAGGGAAAGGGGCAAATGTTAATGCACAAGATAAATATGACAGCACTCCTTTACATCGGGCTGCTAAAGAGGTCCATAAAGATGTAGTAGAAGCTCTATTGGACAAAGGGGCAAATGTTGATGCAGAAGATGAAAATGGAGACACTCCTTTAGATTTAGCCACTACTCAAGATATACGAACTCTATTACAAAACACAGATGAATTACTTAAGGCTGCTGGAAGAGGTGATATCGATACAGTAAACGATCTAATAAATCAAGGAGCAAGTGTTAATGCAACAGATCAAGATGGAAAGACTCCTCTACATTGTGCTGCTAAAAATAGCCATGAAGAGGTAGTAGAATCCCTATTGGGAAAAGATGGAATCGATGTTAATTTAGCAGATAAGAATAAAGATACTCCTTTACATTCTGTTCTTAAAAAGGGCAACATAGATATAAATGTATTGAACGCTCTACTTAGAAAAGAGGGAATTGATGTTAATTTAGCAGATAAGAATAAAGATACTCCTTTACATTCTGTTCTTAAAAAGGACAACATAGATATAAATGTATTGAACGCTCTACTGGGAGCAAAAGAAATCAATGTTAATGCACAAGATAAAGATGACAGGACTCCTTTGCATTTGGCTGCTAAAAAGGACAACATAGATATAAATGTATTGAACGCTCTACTGAGAGCAGAAGGAATCAATGTTAATGCACAAGATAAAGATGACAGGACTCCTTTGCATTTGGCTGCTAAAAAGGACAACATAGATATAAATGTATTGAACGCTCTACTGGGAGCAGAAGGAATCGATGTTAATATAAAAGATAAACTTGCAGAACAGACTCCTTTACATTGGGCCGTTGTAAAGGGCCATAAAGAGGCAGTAGAAGCCCTATTGGGAAAAGATGGAATCGATATTAATATAAAAGATAAACATGGAGACACTCCTTTCAAATTAGCCACTGATGAAGGAATAAAAACTCTATTGCAACCCGCAGAAAAATCTGATGATGGTTCAGCGGGTGGATCATCGACAGATAGTGAAGGGGGTCAAGAGGAAGAAAAACGAGTAGGTGATGATACTGAACTACAATCAGATAATAGCAAAGAAGGGGAAAAAACCAGCACCACCAGTGCAGAACAAGGAACTGGTGTAAGCAACGGTAGTCAACCTACAGGATCTACACAAAATAATGGAGGACAAACCAGCACCACCAGTGCAGGACAAGGAACTGATATAAAAGCTGAAGGTGTAGAGCCTGTTGCTCCCACAGAACCTACACAAACAGAAGAACAGCCAAGCTCTTTTTTTGGTAGTTTGTTTAGTATACTTATGAAGCCTTTTTCATTAATAGGATCATTTTTTAGTGATTTTTTTTCATGGTTATTTGGGTCTGATGAGCCAACACAATCATCATCTGAATCTGATCAACCAGTTGTGTTAGAACCACCGAGTAATTCAGGAGACAATGACATAATATAGCTAAAGGTTTACTAGATTCCAGCGTCACGCGCTGGAATGACATCCTCTCTAAGTAGCCTCCTTCTCCTGTCATCCAAGTAGCGTGACACTGGGATGGCTTTGTTGCATCGCTACTTATGAAAGGCTAACTATAGTTAGGATTATAAGCAACCTATTGAAAATCTTGTTTTTTTGCAATCAATCTGATCAAATTTAAGAATAGTAATTTGTTATTTATATTAATAAATTTAATTCTATTGAAAATAGCTAAAGCATTGAAATTCTTGAATTTTAGCCAGATTAGTGAGTGGTAGTGAAATTTCTTTTACTCAAATTTAGGTATTCACTGACCGTTCTTGTTATAAATACCAGAATAATAAGCTACTGATATTCCCTATCTTTTTTATCTTTAATCCATCATAGCTAGCGATGCAACAAAGCCCACTGGGATCCAGGAATTTTAATTATAGGTAATGCATTGGGTTTGGTGAGTATGGGTTTTGCGTTATAGAATGAAACACTTTTGGTGAATTTGTAAAGAAAACTGGATCCCAGTGTCAAGCACTGGGATGACACCGTTTTGGATGGAAAACTGGATTCCAGTGGGCTTTGTTGCATCGCTCAAGTGAAAAGAACTGGCAGTTACTGACAAAATTCATTATAAATAGCCATTTAACTGTTGAAGAAAAAATATGCCACAAAAAATGAGAGTCAGTAACTGCCATGAATATAACAAATTTCTCCAAGAAAGAGGAAGCATTTTTTGTTATATCAATGACGCCATAGAAAATTGGTACGAGAATTGTCCAAAAATGCAGGGCGGCAACTATATTTATAGTGATAAAGTTGTGATTTTGGTGCATATAATCGTCAGTTTCTTTAGAATTGGTTTAAGACAAACAGTCGGGTTTATAAAAGGGTATTTGCAACAAATAGGAAGAGATTTGGCAGTTATCAGCTATTCACAAGCATCAAGAAGGTTTAAGAAACTTAATATTAAGATAAATGATTGCAGAATTGATAAAAATAATATGGAAGATATCGAAATTGCTATAGACAGTACAGGAATTAGTATATACAACAACACTCCTGGTCACAGCAAGGAAAATAGCACTGACAGAAAATATCGTGGCTATGAGCAAACGAGAAAATTGCACGTAATGTTGAATATAAACAACAAAAAAGCCATAGCTGTAAAATACAGTAACGGTGTCTACTCTGATCACTATGGAGCTTGTGATTTGCTAAAAGAAGTTGATTTTCAGCATGCCATAAAAGCACTATATGCAGATAGAGCATGTGATAGGCACAAGTTTTATAAGTTGTGTAACAAATATGATATAAAGACAAAAATTCCACCAATAAACAATGCGGCAGAACATCCAGAAATAGATTATATGTCTGACAGGAATGCTGCTATTAGGTTAATAAAATTATACGGTGAAGATGGCATGAAAGAATGGAAAAAAGAAGTAAATTATGGGAAAAGATCTTATATTGAAGGGTTTTTCTCAAGATTAAAGCAAATATTCGGATTTAGTTTTAGGAATAAATCTGAGATAAATCGAGAAAAAGAACTGCTAATCAAATGCTATTTGCTTAATAAATTCACTGATATTGGTATGGCTAAATTTGAGATAGTTACATGAATTTACCATAAATCACCATCTCATAAAGTGTGATGCAACAAAGCCATCCCAGTGTCACGCACTGGCATGACACCCTCCTTATGGGCCAAAATCACAATGTTCGTACAGTTGTGGATTCATTCGCGGCATAGATTCCGCTAACAAGTAGCGGAATGACGAATTTGTCGTTTTTTAGATTGTTGTAAGTCAGTTTAGCTATAGCATAATGCTATGTTAATAAATAATCTGTATAATGCTATTAAATATAATAATTAAAATCTAAATCACTTTCTCTATAAAAGGAGAAATTTACCTTAATGAAAATACATATATATTTAATATTGTTTTTATTTTTTTCTTGCACTCAACTATATGCTGACGAGGAAATTGCAAAATTTGATTTACTTATTGGCGAGATAAATGAAGCAAGCTTCACTCTTAAAGGTGCAATAAAGGTTACAGTAGAACCAGGCTGGCACATATATTATAAAGATTCTGGAGATTTTGGCCTTCCCACGTCTATTAGTTACAAAGGTAATGCATCAGATATAAATATTCACTGGCCTATTCCAAAGGAACATAAAGATAAAGTAGGGAGAGAGACGTTTGTAAGTAACGTATATGAGGATATGGTATTATTTCCCTTTAAGATGAATATATTTTTAAATCAAGGGTATATTGACCTTAACTTCCATATAAATTATGCGATATGTAAAGATAGGTGCATCCCTAAAAATGTTGAGATAAAAATCAGGCAACCATTAAAGGATTTTATAGATTCTGATATCAATAAACTTATAAATGAGTGGTATGAAAAATAGAGTTCTCATGGGGTAGGTGTCATTCCAGTGCGTGACGCTGGAATCTAGCTATGGTCAAACCCACATCTGTACAAACTTGTGGTATAAGGGAATTCCTCCAAAATGGCGTCATCCAAGTAGCTGACACTGGGATCTATAATAAAAAAATTTAGATCCCAGTGTCACGCACTAACTGTACGAACATTGAGATATAAGAGTAATTTGTACCAAGAAAAAAGATGTCATCCCAGTGCCCAGACACTGGGATGACATCATCATAAGGTGAAGCTGGATTCCAGTGTCAAGCACTGGAATGACATCGTCTTAACATTGTACCATATTACAATGTTCGTACAGTTATGTGTCACGCTACTTGGATGACAAGAAAAGGTTCCTAGAATGACGGAAACGAAGTCATACATAGAAAATAGGTTAGGTATTTTCAATTTTTGTTGTATACTCAAATAAAAATCTCACTTTTACAGATGGATACAGTAAAGTTTGTTTTATTACTGCCAACAATATTACTCATGCTAGTTGCTGGTGTTTACCTATCGATTAAACTAAAATGGCTACAGGTATTTAGATTACCATACGCCCTTTCACTACTTGGAGCTAAAAAAGGAGAAAATAAATTTTCTTCTATAGCCGCTCTGTTTACAATTTTAGGGGGAAATTTAGGAGTAGGAAATATTTCAGGAACTGCTGTTGCTCTAAAAACCGGAGGACCGGGCTCTATCTTGTGGATGGCGATAATTATTGTTATCACTTCTGTGATAAAATATGTCACTTGTTATCTAAGTATAAAAACCAGAAAGGAAAAGAACGGACGGTTTATAGGTGGCCCTGTAGCCTACATGGCTGATGCATTTAATTCTAGAAAAGCTACAATTGTGTTTCTGGTTGTTATGATGATGGTTTCAATAACAGTTGGTAACCTTGTTCAGGTAAATTCTCTATCAATACCACTTAACATGATAGATGTGCCTGTAGTCATTGGTGGCATTGTAATGGCCATAATATTTTTTGTTGTTGCAGTTCTCAGCTTAAAAAAGATTAAAATTTTTATATCGGCTATGATACCGATAATGACGGTAAGTTACCTCATACTTTGCGGTATCATATTATTTAAATTTAGTGAAAATATTCTTCCTTCTCTAAAACTAATAACAAGCAGTTTTTTTACAACCAGTAGCTTTAACTCTGGTTTATCTCTAGGTTTGATTCTAGAAATGTTGACTATTATTCAAGTCGGAACTTTGCGAGGTATTTTTGCAACAGATATAGGGCTTGGCCTTGAAGGAATCGTACATTCTTCAATTGTTCCTAAGAAAAATAATAATAAATTTATTATTGAGCAGAGTCTAATTACGATAATATCGCCTTTTATAGTTGCGTTTATAGTGTTTATTACAACAATGGTACTGCTTGTCACAGATTCTTGGGTCACTGATTTAGAGAGCACTAACATGTGCATATTTGCTTTTAGAAAGGCAATGAATTGGCCTTATATTGACTATTTAATTATGGCCATAATGTTTTGTTTTGCTTTTACTACTATTTTTACTTGGTTTTTTTGCTCAAAACAGACAATACGCTATGTGTCTATGGATAATAAATACACTAAAATCTGGATTGTAATTTTTACCATGATCATTCCGCTTGGTGCGATAGGTAAAGTCCGGTTGCTATGGGATGTTGCTGATATCTCGATTGCTGCTTTGTTGTTTATCAACATACTCGCTATGCTCAAGCTAACCTCTCAAGATCCAGGAGTGTTTACTATGAGTAGCAGATATTTGAAGTTGCAAAAACAGAGCTATAGCTAAAGCAATTTAGGCTATGCAGCTGTTGTGATATAAGAGTGATTTCCGCCAAGAAGGATGTCATCCCAGTGCCCAGACACTGGGATCCAGGAATCTTGATTGGCACTAAATTAGTGAGCATAAAAGTAGCTAATCTTATGTTAAAACACAACATTTTTGATGGGGTTCGTGAAAGGCTGGATTCCAGACTGGAATGACAACTTAAATCGTTTGATGTTACCATAAAATAGCTTGTGTCATCACATTAGTAACACAACCTTCCTTAATAAAAATTCAACCAATGCTTGTGATAATTATATTAGCTAGTATTAGCTAGAACTAAAGGCAGAGGGTTATTAGTGAGGGATATATGGGCACTAACGATACACAACAAGAACACATTTATAATGAGCGCATTCAAGAAATTTTTCCTTTATTTGATAAAATAAAAAAGGAAGACGACCCAATTTATAATGCTAGAGTTGATTTTAACACAGTAAAGTTTTTAACAAAACACGCCAACTGGAATTGGGACGAAGAAGAAAACAAAGATAAAGCATATGGAGTTATTCTTCAGAAATGCGACAAGACAAAGAAAGCTGGACAAGAGCTTGAAAGTGAAGTTAAAGAAAGGTTGAAAGAGTATGTTGATGATGTTGCAGGAGTTTCAATATACGGTAATCACGCAAGTATTACGCTGGGAGATAACAAAAAAGAGTTTAAAATTAGCGAATTTTTAAATAGTGATTTTTGTGAGAAGAATGAAATCTCAGGATTTTCAACATTGCATAGTGATGGAAAGAGCGGAATGCATGGTTTTGTTGCCGAGGAAGAAGGGAAAAAAATAAGACATTATGTCGTAACTGATGGTTCATATGAAATGACTTTAAAGTGGTATGCGGAGGGGAAGGAATGTAAGATCAAAATTAAGATTGATGCTAACGGTGTAGACCTTGTTAAAGGTGATGATTTTTCTCTAGAACGGTTAGAAGTAAACAGAGATGTAAAAATAGGTGGTTTATTCTTGCATGAAATACAATTCAGGGAGAAAGGACAAGGAAAAGCGAATGAGATGCAACATAATAAAGACAGTAACGAGCTATCATCTGAAACTACAACAAGAATTGATGTTAATAGAGGTGTTAGCGTTCAAGCTACTGATATAACTCAAAAAAAAGAAGACCACCTTTCACATTTTGGACTACAATCTAACAGCAGAAGGCAGTCTTACGATAGCGGAATTGGAAAAGATTTTGACGATAAAATTAATTCTCAGGAGGCTAAAGAAAAGCGTGAGCTTAGACAAGCAGCACGAGAAGCAAATTCGGGAGGTCAAGTTTATAACCTACAATCGCTTTTTGAGGAGAATCCTCAGAACAAAAAAACTCCTCCGCCACTTCCACCTAGAACTAGTTCACTACCACCTAAAAAAGGTGTTTTCGATGAGCAAGGGGGAGCCAAATCTGGAAGCCAAAAACCAGATGACTTGCGCGAAAATGAGCAAACACCTAATAATCAGCAAAAAGGTGCAACTTCTGATTCTTCAGATAGTTCTACTTTCACCAAGTCTGTAAGCCACAATCAAGATAATAGGCAAGAAGATGAACGGTATGACAATCCTACATTTGGACATGCTGTACCTGGAAGCCAAAAACCAGATAGAAGTGAGCAAACACCTAATGATCAGCAACAACCTAAAACCCAGCAACAAGAAGGAAATAGCAAAGGTGATCTGTTACAAGACATCAGAAATTTCAAGAAAAACAACTTACGGCACATTGATGTTGATGATAGAAAAGCATCAATTGCAGGAAGTAGAAAAAATAACCCATCACCGTTAGAGACATTAAAGGACAGAATTCCTTATTCATCTTCTCCAGATAACAGTGATAACCAAGATGCTAGTGATGCTAAGTGGAAAGAAAGTGAACAGCCGCTCTCTGCTACAGCACTCAATAATAAAAGTGACTCGGGCTATTCATCTCCAACTCATGACAATAATGAACAATCTCAAGTAAATCCTGGACAGTTAAAAGCGAGCCTAATGAATGTTGAACAAAGAGATGATACTCTACTTACGGAATTTACCAGTAAGTTGGATAAAGAAACTCAGAAGTTTCCACTAAAACCAGTGGATCAAAGAGGAATTAGTGAACAAACCAAAGAACATTTATTAGCAGCCGGGTTGCTAAAAGACAGCTCAACAGATGTAAAAACAGTGGCAGAACGAGAAAATGCTGACACTAATCCAACCGTAGATAAAAATAGCGAACTATATAAATTACTAGAGAAAGATGAAGCACAACTGAAAGCTGGAGTAATAGAAGAAGAAAGAGGAGATACTTTAACAGAACACACTGATGGTTATGATCGCAATAGAATTGCATTAGCTAACAGAAATAAAAGACCACTAGATTGGGCTAAACAGGTTGCTGAGTCACAACAAAAAAAAGATACTAATAAAGGTATTTCAATATAAATTGAAGTTAAAATAATTGCTTAGCAAACAATAGGTTTCATGTAATGGTAACCCTATAACGGAAGAGTAGGAGCCGCGTAAGAACAATACGAACACTCCAGCTAGGCCTTGTATATTGCATCCCCCCGCCCTATTTTTCCACTCTTCTGATGCTAAATAATACTTAATTTCTTGTTCACTGAGACGTTTAAATTTCACTATTGTAACCACAGTCCTGATATGTTGTTTAGATTGATCGGGAGTTAATAGACATACACTGGTGTATACTCTATGCCTTCTTCCTGATAACAAGCGGATACATTTTTCTGCTTGCTCAACGTTTTCAGCTTTGAGCAATATCCTTCTACCACAAGCAACAACTGTATCAACACCAAGCACAAAGTAATTTGGATTTGAGCTTTGTATTTTCTCCGCTTTACTTTTTGCCATACGGATTGAGTAATCCTTCGGAAGTTCCTTTTTTAAAGGGGCTTCATCTATATCTGCTGGCAAAATTAAACCTGGCTCAATGTTTATTTGTTTTAGTAAGGCTATACGCCTTTTCGATGATGAAGCAAGAATAAGATTATTTAGAGATCGTTCTGTCACTTGTACCTTTAAGCCTTCTAATGATCCTACCCTTTCTCGCATTCCTATCGTAAATGCTCATCTCAACTAACACCCTATCCCCTATAATGATGCGTATTTTACTTCTTCTCACTTTCCCTGATACATGACAGATAATCTCATGTTCATTGTCCAGTTTCACTCTAAATTCTGCTGCAGGTAGTAAAGCAGTTACTGCCCCTTCCACTTCAAAAATTGTTTTCGATTTCTCGTCTTTTATCATATGTTATATTATAATTTAATAATCTTTTTTAGTCTACTATAGATTTTAAATTATTATCAACACAAAAGACCTTTTGCGCCCCACTTAAGTTGCAACTTAACCCCAACCATCTTCACAATGATACCCTACCTACGTTTCTACTCTCTGCCACCTTCTCAATAGAACTTATAGGACTTATGTTGAAAGATAAATCATTATCACAATTTTCTTCATCGCTATCAAGTCCACTATCAACGCTTAAAGATCTGAGTAATGTTGTCTTCTCTCTCAGTGGAACATAAGACTCATTATCAATGCTTGAAGATTTGGATAACCTTTTCTTCTGTCGTGGAGCATTACCAGACTCATTAGAAATTTCTCCCGTTAATTGATTGTTGAAGCTCCTTTGTTCATCAGCACGAATTTTTTCTTCCAGTCCATCAAGCATTCCTACCAATTCATCACCCCATTCATTTTCTTCTTCTAATAATTGTTTACACTTTTCTTTCTCACGCTCTAGCTCGTTTCTTAACTCTTCGACTTTATCTTCATCTTTAGTGAGTTCAAGTGTAAGCACCTTATCTCCTGGAAATTCCTCGTACTCGTTTTCTAGCTCTTCAATGTTGAGTTTTAGTCTCTCTTCTCCAAGTGTATCTTGTAAATTGCTATCCTGCCTATCTGATTCTTTAATCTTTTGCTCAATTTCTACTTGTACCTTATATTCCTGATCTAATTCTCTTAGCTGATCTTTCAAGCGCTCTTTCTGCTGGCGTCGTTCAACCATTATCTGTTCCGCATCTTCTCGTGCTTGATTTAGCTCTTTTTCCAAATTCTTCTTTCCTGCATTAACAATTTTCAGCTCTTCCTTTAGCTTTCTTTTTTCTTCATATACACCTTTAAGTTCTTGTGCTTTCCCTTGTAGCTCTTTTAACACACCTGCTAATTCTTCATTTTTTTGTGCCAGTTCAGTTTGCAATTCCGTGTTTTTTTGCTCCTCTTTTTCAAACCTGTCTTGTAAATCGCTATTCTGCTTCTCTAACTTTACAATTGTTTGATTAGCTTCTTCTTGGGTTGTTTCTAGTTTCTCCTGTAGTAGCTGATTTTCTTGTATTAATTCATGGTGCTTTTTATTTATCACTTGCAACCCTGCTTCTATTTTTTGCTTCAATTCAACAGCTTCTTTTTTCAAATTTGACATTTCTTGCTTCAATTCAACGTTTTCTTCGGACAGCATCTGATTATTTAAAATCAATTCATCCATTTGTTGTGAAGCAACTTCTGTTTGAGTTTCAGTGTGTTGTAAATTGACTTCCGTTTGAGTTGATGCATTGCTATTAATAGAAGGAGAAAGGCTATTGTCAGCATCAACTTTAGGGTCTAATTCCCCCTCTGGTTCTTCGCGATAGGCCGCTATAGACTCATTTTGAAAATTATTATTAGCAGTAGGTACAACATCAGCAGCCTTACCTTTTTCTAGTACAGCATCATATAAGGAGAGACCTTGAATATATAATTCATCGTTTTGCTTTATTAATTCTAAGATCTCATCCGATAGCACAAAATCTTCATCATTAAATTTTAGTACTTCAGTTATGCCATCGCTACTCACATTCATAATCATGGTACACATTTCGGATCCATCCTTTACAGGCCATAATTAGACAGTTCTGCGTTGTTGCAACACCCCAGAAACAACCGGGTCCGAGCTTTTCGTATTTGGGCTTTCTGATTTCTCACAAACTCCTCCAATATAAGCTAGTACAGCCAATGCTGAAACTGCTAAAACTTCTAAAACTAATGCAACTACAGGATATGCCAGCACATAGGCTGCAATAGCACCAACTACGCATAGTCCAACAACGCCCAGAGCGATCTTCCCTTTGTGTTCACTCCAGAAGTTTGTATCGTTTTTTTCTGGGGTTTTGTTGTCTGCAGTTGGTGCAGAGTTTACGGTGTTTTGATCTAGATCAGTGTCATCTATAAAGTTAAGATCATCATTCTCAGACGGATCCTGATTGATTTCTTGTGAAAATCGAGTCGCATACTCTTTATCCCATGCTATCTGATCATTAATCTTGGCATTATCTAGTTCATTTTTACTAAGTTTTTCCTCAAATTCTTGAATCAAATCTTGAAAGCATTGCTCACCTACTCCAGGTATTTTAGCAAAACGTTTTTGTGCACATGTAAGTTTATCCATTACATAGTTATTTCCATTGGGCTCGAACCCAAGGAGCCCTGGAGAAGCAGCATCAAACATTAATTTAAAGCTTTCTTTTATCTTTTCCACATCTTCTTGGTTCAATTCTTCACTATATTCAACTTTCAGAGGATAAACTAAAAGGGCATCTACTCTTCCACTACTCCAATATACCTCTCGCTCTAAAACCCTTTCTACATCTTCACCACAATTCTCTAATGCTGCTTTAACTTGATCAATATCAAGGTTTTCTATTGCTTCTTGTAAGTTGGAATCAAGATCCATTACCCACTTGTGATCTTCTATTTTTTGAACAACTTGTACAAGAGCAAAATATTCTGTGCTATGAGGGTCAAATTTTCCTTGAAAGCGTTTAAGATCATCTATTGTATCCGTAAAATATGGTTGATCTTCAAAAGATTTTGTTACCTTGTAATCACACAAAAAATCACGAGTTTTTTGATCAGCTTCCTTCCAAATTAGTTCAATGATCCCTACTTTAGTGTTAACGCTAGTTTTAGTACAGCCAATAACATCATTTAAATGGTACCTTTGTCACTAGTCAGAGTCCCCTCGTGGCTCAAAACTGCTTGTATATCATTATGTTCCTTATTGTTGAGTACGTTCTGGACTTCTTGAAAATTGTCATTCCTGACTGCCTGTCTTAATGAACCTAGAATTTCTTCTTGTGCATCAGTTAATTCAACCATATCTTACCTCTAATAAAAATTTAATTATCATACATATTTACAAGTAAATCAAGTATATTGTTAATAACTGTTAATAAAGGCCAACAAAATGCTTGACGTTAGAGTAGCTTTTATGGCTTTGTATAGCGAGGAAGTAACTCTATGAAAAATCATCAACGTTTACAAACTTTACGTTCAATTGCATTTATTGTGGGAATATTCCTATTGCTATTTAGCTTAGCAATGCTTATTCCTGCTATTACCAATAAGTATCTCAGCTACGAATGGAAAAATTTTTTCGCTGGATTCATAATTACCTGCACATCTGGCGCAATTTTTATTTTACTCGGTAAATTAAGTAGATTGCATGGAATGCCAGCAATTTTTGCGATTACTAGTTGCACCTGGATTGCCTTGTCTCTGTTTGCAGCTATTCCTTTCTATTTTGATAATCTGAGCTATGTTGATGCATTGTTTGAAACGATATCTGGCATCACAACCACAGGGGCAACTATATTTAATGATATTGAAAAACAATCTCCAGGAATACTGCTGTGGAGAGCAATGCTACACGGCATGGGGGGTTTTGGTGTAATCACTTTAGGAATTGCAGTTTTTCCTATGTTTAAGGTTCTCAGCCTAAATAATTTACTTTATTCTGAATATTCAGATGCTACCAAAAGGAAGTTGCCGAACACGCGAAGCGTAGTGATTCATGTTACGGCAATATATTATGGCTTAATTTTGTTATGCATATTTTCCTATTATCTAGCTGGTATGCCACTATTTGATGCAATATGTCACGGAATGTCTGCTGTATCAACTGGTGGATTTGCTAACTATAATGATTCTATAGGGCACTATAATAATCCCATACTAGAAGCCATAACGATCGTTTTTATGATTTTGGGTTCTCTGCCTTTTCTTAGCTATTTAAAAATTATAAGACGGTTAGACATTTGCTATGATGAACAGGTCTCTTACTTTGTTAAGATAGCTACTATCTCATCTTTATTTGCTTGTTTTTGGTTGTATAAAAATGTTAATTTAGGAGTGTCATTATCATTTAGATGCAGCACATTTACCATCACTTCCTTGATTACGTCAACTGGTTATGCAATCTGTAATCATATAGATTGGAGTTTCATTTCAGTCTTAGCTTTTTTTCTAACCTTTGTTGGTGGATGTAGCGGTTCTTCAAGTGGTGGTGTCAAAATCTTTCGTTTGATCATTTTTCTAAGATCTATAGAAAATCACTTTCGCCTTTTATTGAACCCAGGCGCAGGCGATAGGGTAAAATTCAATGGAAAAACCCTGGAGAATGATGAAGTTCACTCTGTCTTTATATTTTTTGCAATTTTCATGTTAACGTTTACCATTTCATCAATAGTGATGTCTTACTTAAGCAATGCAGACTTTATAACTAGCATCAGTTCAGTCTCTGCAACGCTTACAAACTCTGGCCCGGGATTTAGTAATTTAATAGGTCCTTCGGGTAATTATTCCTCTTTCAGTAATGAAGTAAAATTATTTCTATCGTTTTTAATGCTGCTTGGCAGACTTGAAATATTGCCAATCTATTTTTGTATAGGTAATTTATTCTTATTTAATAGAGAGAAATAGTTGGTGAAACTTGATATTATAGCTAAACTGACTTACGACAATTTGAAAAACCGTCATTCCGCTACTCGTTAGCGATATCTATACCGCGAATAAATCCACAGATGTACGAACATTGTGATTTGGGCACACCAGGAAGAATGTCATCCAAGTAGCCCCTTTCTCGTCATCCCGCTACTTGTTAGCGGGATCTATGCTAAGAGATACCGCGAATGAATCGCGGCATGACGGTTCGCGGCGGTATAGCTATAGATAGTATTAGCTATTTAATAAAAAGATCGTAGCTAAACCAAGAAATATAAAAGCTGAGAGAATATCAGTTGTTGCCGATGTTAGGATTGAAGAAGAAACGGCAGGGTCAGACTTTAAACGGTGAAGCATTATAGGAATGAAAGTTCCGATGAACGTTGCAATAATTGACATCATAATCATGGAGACCACAAAAATCATCTCCACTTTGAAGTTGTGAAACCTTATTGCTAACACTACTAATGAAATAGTAGATAAGATCACCCCGTTTATAAGACCTATTAAAAATTCTTTCATCAGTATTCTTTTTGCATTTTGCTCAGTTAGATATTTTGTTGCGATTGCCCGGATGGTTAGCGTTACTGTTTGGGATCCTGCATTTCCGCTCATTGATGCAATTATCGGCATGATTATTGGTAGTACTATAAAACTTTTTATTACATCATCGAAAAAGCCAACTACTATGGAACACATTGTTGCAGCTAAGAGGTTAAACAGTAACCAAGGTAGCCTTTTAATTATAGTTTTATGTATAGGGGCATTTATATCGGCTTTAGAAGATACACCGCTTATTTTGAGTACATCCTCTTCTGTTTCTTGTTGAACAACTTTTATCACATCTTCAATTAAGATCACACCAATAATTTTACCATTCTTATTTACTACCGGAGCCGATAATAGAGAGTAATCTTTAAATATTCTTGCTACTTCCTCTTGGTCTATTCCAGTTTTAATGATTTTTATGTCATGATCCATTATCTCTTTTATTATTGTGTCTCCTGAGTGAGATATTACCTTATTTAAATTAACACTGCCTATAGGCTCTAATTTTGAGTTGATAATGAATATCTGGTGAAATTTTTCTGGTATTTTTTTATAGTTGCACACAAATTCTGTCAGTTGATTTATTGTCCAATAATATGGAGCTATAACCATATCTTTATGTATTAACCTTCCTGCACTTTCTTCTGGATATGATAGCAACTCCTCTACCGATTTCTGAGTTTTGCTGGGCAAATAGTAAAGTATATTTTCTACAGACTTTCTATCTAAATCTTTCACTATGGTTACTATATCTTCTACATCAAGGAGCATTAGTAACTTTGCTGTATTTTCTATTCCCAATATTTCTATGATCTCTATTTGTAAATCTGGCACTACATGCACTAGGGCATCACTTAACAAATGTTGATCGAGGATATTAACTAATTTCTCCCTGTGATCACTGATCGAAGTAGATAAAAAATAAGCTAACTGAACACTGTCTATCGTTTTTACAATATTACGAACATTCTCTAGCTCCTCGTTATCAAGTGACTCTATTAAGTCATCAATAGCCTTTTTGTCTAAACCATAATGGGAACTTATTTCAATATTCATTACTTTACCTTGTTTTTTAATAAATATACGCGCTTGATTTCCTTAAACATTAAAGTATAATGAAATTATTTAAATTAACTATCATATGGTTAAATTTCTATTTTGTTTACTGTTATTGTTATTGATAGTAAATATATTAAAATCTAAAGTATAATGAAAACTTATCCAGAAATTCTTGAACACTTTCAAAGCTTAAACAAAAGTATTTCTCTTATCAGGAGGTGTCTTTGACATAGAAAAATTAAAGTTGCGCCTTGAAGAGCTTGACTCCCAAGCGTCGAATGATGACCTATGGCAAGATAACCAAAAAGCACAAGAAGTTTTAAAAGAACGTTCTAAAATTAAGAATGACGTAGAGTCGTTTTTAAAGCTGGAAAGCGATTACAACGATGCCATCAGCTTAATGAAGTCTGCTATTGATGAAAATGATGAAGAATTTTTCTCTGAAGTTGAAAATGAATTAGCTAAGCTAGAGAAATTAATCAAGTATAAAGAAACAGAGTCCTTATTTACTGGTGAAGCAGATAATAATAACTGCTTTTTAGAAATCCACTCAGGAGCTGGCGGAACCGAGAGCAATGATTGGGCTGAAATGCTGATGCGCATGTATATAAGGTGGGCAGAAATTTATCACAACTTTAAAGTTGAAGTTGTAGAAAAATTAGAAGGAGAGTCAGTTGGTATAAAGTCTGCAATGATAAAAATCGTTGGAGAAAAAGCTTATGGGTGGGCAAAAAGTGAAAGTGGAATTCACAGGCTGGTTAGAATATCGCCATTTGATGCAAATGGTAAACGTCATACCAGTTTTGCAAGTGTAGGAGTAACTCCAGTGATAGAAGATTCAATTGATATTGCTGTGGATGAAAAGGATCTAAAGATCGACACCTACCGTGCTTCCGGAGCAGGCGGTCAGCATGTGAACAAAACTGAAAGTGCAGTACGCATTACGCATATTCCAACTGGTGTTGTAGTTCAATGCCAAAATGGTCGTTCTCAACACAGAAATAAAGATGAGGCATTGAAATTACTTAAAGGACGTTTATACCAAATTGAACTGGAAAAAAAAGAACAGAAAATGGCTGAAGAATATGGTAAAAAATGCGATATAGGCTGGGGCAATCAGATCAGATCGTACGTTATGCATCCATATCAAATGGTGAAGGATTTAAGAACCGGACATGAAGTGGGCAATATAAATTCTGTTTTTGATGGTAATATAGATTGTTTCATAGTTAGTGTGCTTACTAAGCAAAATTAAGAATTCATTTGGAGTTGACTTTACTTGCTGTGATAGGTGATAATTAAAAATACTATTTAAAATTAGAGGTAAAGTTATGGCAATGAACTATAAGCAATGGGAAGAAATATTAAGTACAGTTAATAAAGAAGTGACCTTACCCAGAAAAAGTGGAGAGAAAGTGTGGAATGTTTTTTACAAAAAGAATGATGCATCAAATTGTTCTGGAATGCAATAGTTAATAGTGACGTTGTTTGTTATAAAAAATTTCTATGTATTCAAATATTGCAGTTCTAGTTTGTTGAGCAGAGTGTTGTGAAGTATCAATAAGTATTTCTCTTTTCAATGAGCTAAAGAAGCTTTCTGCAACAGAATTGTCGTAACAACAGCCTTTATTACTCATCTATATTCTTTACAGCTAAGAGATATTGATACCCTTGCGCAGTATATTGTGAACCTTGGTCACTGTGCAGCAGTAGATTTTTAACAGGTTTACGCCTATTAATGGCCATTAATAAAGAGTTCATAACCAATTGTTTATTTATTGCACTACTCATTAACTACCATACGTGAGAATTATTGCTGCCAAATATAGCCATCCCTCCTTGGTTTTGATGTAAGTAATCCCATACTTTATTTGGTTGATCAACAATAAAGTTTTGATCTAGTATATTGGGAGCTACAGCTCTATTATCTGTTTGTTGTTTTTTAATTTTAAACTTTCTTCTCAGTATAGCCCTGATGTCATTTTTCTGCATAATACTTTGCACCGTTTTCAAATTGCAACTTTTACCCAAAGCCTTTAATTCAGCATGAATTTTAGGAGCTCCATATCTACATTTAGAAGCTTGATATATTTTTTGAATATCTGCTAATAACTCTTTATTTGCTGATTCTCTACTGCTTATTTTCCTTGTAGTCCACTTATAGTAGCCACTAGCAGAAAATCCTACATAATTCCTGTACTTTATAGCAGTTACTATATAAAAAAATATTTTACTCTTTTTGACTGGCCAGGGCTTTTTTTTAAATGTCTCTTTCCCTTGTTACTCTTGCTTTGTAAATCAAACCTCTCTTTGTCGTAAGGAGCCATGTTACCTCTACCTGGAAATGCATCTGCTGCCGACTTTTTTTCGTTGTGTTTCTTTATCCATTTTCCTAATAAACCACCCTTTATTCCTAAATCCTTTGCTGTTTTTGTAATTGTTTGACCTACCTTTCTTTGTTCATTTGCCAGCTTAACAGCTTCCAATTTGAATTCTGCCGTATATTCTCTTGCCATTTCTAATCCTCCAAAATTTTATTTTACCCAAAAAAACTCTTTTCTTTCTCTCCACTTTTTCTGGGTAAGGTCAGAAATTTAATGATCCAGGATATACTCCTTTGTTAAGGGAGATTGAGCATTTTCGAATATTTCTTGAGTGCTTCCAGACTCAACAATTCTGCCATTATGAAAGAAAATTACACTATCAGATAACTTTTTAGCTTGCTTCATTGAATGAGTCACCATAATTATAGTAAATCTTAATTTCAGCTCTTGTATAAGATTTTCGATTGCATTGGTTGCCATTGGATCAAGAGCAGAGCACGGTTCATCCATTAATAAAATAGTTGGCTTCACTGCAATTGCGCGAGCGATGCATAGCCTCTGTTGTTGGCCACCGGATAAATTGAGTGCGCTATCTTGCAATCTGTCCTTCAATTCTTCCCATAAACCAACCTTGGTTAAACTATTTTCCACCATCTCATTCAATTTTTGCTTATCCTTCGCCATACCATGCAATTTTGGCCCACAAGCAACATTATCATATATTGATTTTGGAAAAGGATTTGGCTTTTGAAATACCATACCAACTTTTGCTCTAAGTAGTACAACATCCATATCGCGTGAATATATATCACCCAGCCCATCGATATCTAATTCACCAACAGTTTTGCAACCTGGTACGTAGTCATTCATACGATTAAAACAACGCAAAAATGTTGATTTACCGCACCCGGATGGTCCGATAAAAGTAGTAACTTTTCTTTTATAAATATTCAAATTTATATCGAATAAAACTTGCTTAGAGCCGTACCAGAGATTTAAATCTTTAACAGAGGCACGTGTATTGCTCATATCACATCCTGCATTGAATAGAGCCCCGGAATTTCTCTTTTATTTTCGTATAGCCATACTGCTGCTTGAACAGCTCCTCTAGCAAATGTTGTGCGATCAATTGCTTTGTGGTTTAGTTCTATCCGTTCATCAGAATTAACAAACATCACGCTGTGATCTCCTATTACTCCACCTCCACGAGATACTGCAAAACCTATTCCCCCCTTTTTTCTTATGTTTGAACCACTATGTAAATATTGATTGGACTGAAAATCCATTTTTGAAGCGTTAGCAATTGTTTTGCCAAGTTCTATAGCTGTTCCAGATGGTGAATCCTTTTTTAAGTTATGATGCATTTCCCAAATCTCAACGTCATATTCATTACCTAAAAGCTCAGCAGCTTTTTTTACCAATTTCAGCAACACATTAACCCCAACACTCATATTTGCTGACCATAATATTGGAACTTCAGCAGCATATTCTTTCAAATCGACACCTTCTATTCCAGTTGTGCCACTAACCAGCGGTGTTTTAAATTTTACAGCTGCTTTAAGGCAGTCTAACATACATTCTTTAGTTGTAAAATCTATTACAACGTCGGATAACTCAAATATGCCACTAATAGAACTTGTAACCTTGATTCCTAGATTGGCTATAATTGGTCCAATATCTGAATCTATGTACTTACTGCCTGAACGGGCAACAGCACCTGCTATTTCCACTTTGGTATTTGTAATTAATTCATTGAGTATTTTTTTGCCCATTCTGCCTAAGCAGCCTATTACTCCAACTCTGATTTTCATAAAGCTTTTTACGTTTATTAAGAATGTTAGGCCTTTTTTTAAGCTCTGTCACTTCTGATCTATATTCTATAGCTGTACGAACACTGCAATTTCAGATCCCAGTGCCTTGACCACAACTATTGCAATATGGTACATAGTGAACGATGTCATTCCAGTCTGGAATCTAGCCTTTCTGAAATCTCATCGAAAACGTTGTAACCACTTTCTATGCTAATTTGCTTGCTTACAAGCAAACTTTTCTGGATCCCAGTGTCTGGGCACTGGGATGACAGGAGAAGGCACTGGGATGACAAGAATAGGGCACTGGGATCTAGTGGGCTCAAACTACAATGTTTGTACAGCTGTGATCTATATTCTATAGCTGAATAATTTAACAATTCAAAATGAATACATATCCTGTTGAGCTCTATATTACATACCAGGTTGCTTTGCCTTTTCCATGCTGAGTGATGTGATTACTCTTTACGAGATTAGATACGTGCTTCTTTAAGGTATTGCAGTTTGCTTTAGTAATATTTTCCAAATCCTTAATTGTAAGACGTCCATGTTTGCTGAGTAGTGCTAATACTTTAGCAGAAAGTGGTGGTAAATAGAAATTTAACACTTTTTCATGTGACACCTTTTGTTCAAGATGAAATTTTTGCTTTTGTAGTGACCTTAAAAAGAACATAAGCCATGGATTAAAATCATAGCTGCTCGTCTTCAAGGATTGTTGAGTACGACGCAAAGCTAAGTAGTAACTCTCCTTATTACTTTCAATTATACTTTCAAGGGAACTGTAAGGTACATAGATATACCCTAACTTTAGTAACAAGAAAGTTGTGAGAATGCGTGATAATCTGCCATTTCCATCCTGGAAGGGATGAATAGCTAAAAAAGTAACTATAAAAATGCCAATAATTAATAGAGGGTGTAACGATTTCACCTCTAATTGCTGGCTAGTCCAATAAATAAGTTCTTGCATTTGTGTTGCTGTCTCAAATGGAGAGGCTGTTTCAAAAACTATGCCCAAGCTTTTTCCAGATTCATCAAACGCTTCAACATGATTGGGGAATTTTTTATATTCTCCCATGTGCCTTTGATCTTTATATGAAAATTGTAAAAGCCAGATGTGAAACTGTTTTATAGTGTTTTCTGTAAATGGCATCTTGTTAAAGTTTTGAAATACTTCTTCACACACATACGCATATCCGGCTATTTCTCGTTCATCTAGAGAACGAAATGAGCGTGTATCAAGTTTGGATAGTAATTGCTCAACTTCACGGTCTGATAATCTTGCCCCTTCAATACGAGTAGAAGAACCAATACTTTCAATTGTTGCAATTTTCTTGAGCATTTGTAAACGTTCTGGAGCTAAATTACCAAACAATTGCCATGCTCCTTTAAATTCATCAATTTCAGCAACTAATTTTAACATTTCAGGTGTTATTACAATTTTTGAAATGTCAAACATATCTGTATTTTTATCTAGTTATATTCAATTATATTCGAAAATATCCTATTAGCAAAGAATACTTGTGAGACACACACTAAAGAATGAATTTTGGTAGGCATAAAAGCAGCTATTTTATGTTAAAATACAACATTTTGATGAAATTATAAGAAAGGCTGGATCCGAGTAGTCAGCTACCCGTCAGTGCATGTTGAAAAATCATTTTATGATCTAAATCAGTTTTTTTACAGGTAACTTCTAAGCTTATCAATTTTTCCAAGATCTTCTTAAGTTCTGAAAGTTGCAAACTTTTCAAATGAGATTTAAAACTCTGCAATTGTTTAAAAAACAATGGAGGGCTTAGCTGATCAATCGCAGCCTGCTCACTCATTCCACCTTGCACTGACAGCAAAACGTTTTCAAGGCGTAGGAAATAATTTGATATAATGCGAATTAGCGCTATCGGTGAAAAATTTTCTTGCGATATCAATGCATCAGAAATTCTAATGAAACGCGACATATCTTTACTTGCTATGGCAGAGCATAGATCATCAAGTGTAGCATAGTCGTTGCCGGAAGTTGAAAAGCATAATTCTATATCAGTAAGTTTTAGGTCTTTTCTCTCCCCTAAGTATAAAACTAACTTCTCAAGTTCTGAACATATAGGCAGCTTGCTATGATTAAAGTAAGATTGCAAATGGTAGATTATCTCATTTGTGCATTTTATATCATTTTGTTTTAAGTAACTTGATATAATATCATAAAGATTACTGTTGCTGTCCTTATAGCAAGCAATTACACCAAAAATTTTTGAACTCTCCATATAACTTTTGGTTGCAGAATTGTGTGGAAGATCAGTTGCTGTCATCATTACATAATGACCACTTGCATTATAATCCAATACGTTTTTTAACTCTTTGGATATACCTCCACTCACATTTATCAGCTTAATTAATTTTTTGCTGGTAAACATCGAAATGTTTGCCAATTCAGAAAACAGTAAACCGGGTGACTTATTCACTATTGCAAAATCCATCACCTGAACTGAATACTCATCCAAATTAGCAATTATTTCTTGTACATAAAAACCAACCCTACTGTTATCACTTCCATGAATTAACACACCACTTAAAGCATCAGGTTTCTCTAGGAATCTTTTAACTTTGGATGGTGTAACCCTCATGCTATCTATATGATATCATTCTCATTTGACTGTACATGAGTATCCAAAGACTCTGAGTCTCCTTGTGCAATATTATGCACATCACCTGCTACATCATCTGACTCTTCTGTTTTTCCTGTAATATAATTATAAAATTTTTTCACAGGTTGAGATATATATTTGGAAAAAAATCCTTCTTCGCTCATATTGCTTACTCCATAAAATTAACAACTTATCATTAGCATATAAATAATAGTATAGCAAAAACTATTTTGTGCTAAGATAGTGATGTTTTATAATGAGTATATTACAAAATTATTAACATTCGAGATCAAAATTAAGCCAACCTGCTTAATACTAGCCTTATAAAATAAGCGATAATTAAATATACCGCTGCAACAAGTATAATTGCAGGTCCAGTTAACAAATCAAAACTTGCAGATAACATGAGACCCGATATCCCAGAGATTACAGAAAAAACTGTTGCAACAATAATCATCTCCATTGGAGTTTTTGAGATGAGTCTTGCGGATGCTGCTGGTATTAGCAAAAATGCAGCAATGAGTAATATTCCTATTAATTGGGCAGCAATTGCTATAAATATAGCAAGTGTAATTAAAAATTCTAGTCTAACAAAATTAACATTAATCTTCTCAACTACTGCTAAATCTTGATTAATTGAAATCATTAACCAATAACGCCATCTAAATATTAATATCAAAGTAACTACTGCAGAGGTTAAAAAAATCAATACTATATCACTTTGATCGAGCGTTAATATATCACCAAACAGTGAGCTAATAATACTATTATTGCCAGATGGAAGAAAAGACATAAGTATTAAACTCGATGATAAAACTACATTGGTAACGATGTTCAATATCGTATCGGCAGAATATAATCTGTTAAAATTAAGAGAAAGCAGTATTGCAAACGCAATTGCAATGAGCATTATGCTAAGCGATGGGCTAATCTTAAAGATCAAAGCAAGTGCAATACCAAGCAATGAAGAATGGGACAAACTATCACCCAAATACGATAACCTTTGCCATATCATAAACGATCCTAAAGCGCCTGTTACTAGGCTAATCATAACTACTGCAATTAGACTATTGATGAAAAAATCCTGAGTAAATATTTCAAGCATGCTATATGGCTATTAGATAACTGACAACAAACCTATCTTCGGATATCAGAACATTATGGGTTCTACATGCAGAACCTGTTGTCATAAATTCAAAATTTAAACCTTTTTGTTCCATAAGATAGGACTTCACTGAAGAACTTGGTATATTGCGTGTTTTACCAGTACCTATTATCAAAATTTCTATTTCCTCTGTTAAAAAAGATTTAAAATGTTCCTTGCTATTTATATCACTTTCTTTCAATTTAATCACCTTTTCAGGAAAAATTATAATTGAGCCGCAATATTCTCTATTATTCACCAAAAATTTTCCTTCCCTGTAACCATTTATAAGATTTTTATTCTCGGAAATTAAGGGAGTTATATCCATAAGTCAAACTATTAATTGAGTGTCACATACCCACCATTCTGGTTGCTTTTTTCCGATATTAACTGCAGCAGCTTTTGCATTTTCCTCACTATCGAATATTCCAAAACATGATACACCACTGCCTGACATGCGAGAAAGTATAGAGCCTTCTTGTGACTCAAGTGTTGATATCACATCCTTAATTTCAGGTACAAAGCTTATTGCTATTTCTTGAAGATCGTTTCTCGTCTCTTTAAGAAGCTTCAACAAATCCTTTTCAGCGTCATCGCTCCATTTAATTGGCTCAGAAAATTTTCCTTCATGTTTGGAAAATACCTCTGGTGTACTCAAAAACCTTTTTTTCGGTTTCACAAGCACCACATTTGTAGGTAAAGAGAATTTTTTAATGTGGCATAATTCTTCGCCAATACCTCTAACAAAAACTGGCTTGCTATCTACGCTTGCGGGAACATCAGCACCAACGTTTAAGGCTATTTCATTTAAAATCGTCCTATCAATCTCCCACAGCTTCCCTAGCGTACGTACCACAGCTCCAGCATCTGAGGATCCGCTACCAAGTCCTGCAGCAATTGGTATGTTTTTTACAACCTTTACAGTGACTTTAGTGCGTACAGGAGCATGCCTAAGCAGCAGATTAACCGCTTTCATTACAGTGTTATATTGGTTATTTATTTTAGACTCGGAGTTTATAAATTCAACTGTAGAGTTATCGTATCTAGAATCCTTCTCACCTACTTTTATTTCCAAAAAATTAGAGAGATTAGCAAAGACAAATAAACCTTCAATCAAGTGATACCCTGTTTCTTTTTTGTCTACAACATGCAAAAAAAGATTGATTTTTGCAGGCGCCTTTACACAAAAACTTTTCATTATATATCTTCACTAACACTATTTTTACATTATATGTATAATGCTATTCTAGTCAACTTTTATAAGGTTCTCACACTTCTGATGAGATCAAATGCCATAAATCCTAATTTCTCTGTGTGGGTAAATGCGTCCGCTGGTACAGGCAAAACAAAAATCTTAATAGACAGAGTATTGAGACTTTTATTAGAAAACAAAAGAAATATTCTTTGCTTAACATTCACCAATGCTGCAGCAAACGAAATGGAGAATCGCATTCACAGCATACTCAGTAAGTGGGCAATATGTTCAGATAGTGTGTTGGCAGCAGATCTAGAACAACTAGATTTCTTTCCAATGTCATCCCAGTGCGTGACACTGGGATCCAGAAAAAATAAAGATTATTTAACAAAAGCAAGAAGGCTTTTCTCTGAACTGGAAAATCTTGGTCTAACTATACAAACCATACACGCTTTCTGTTACAAATTAATCTCCAGCTTTCCTATAGAAGCTGGCATTGCTCCAAATTGCACGCTGAGTGAATGTAAAGAATTACATTCCATCATATTCAATAAAGTGCTTCATAACGAAACTGTGCAGGATGATATCAACCTTATTGCAACTGAAATTGATGAAAATAAACTACGCGATTTGCTTTATACTTTATGTGTAAAAAGATCGATGTCAGCAAATGATTCGAAATATATCAAAGATAAATTGAGCGCCCCAGATGAAATTCATGACTTACAGAGTGAAACAATTGAGCACGTGGGAAGACTAGCCGAGATATTAAGTGAAGGCAGTAAAAGAGATCAGAGTTATAGTGAAATACTTTATTCTACTGTCATCCCAGCTGGGATCCAGAAAAAAAGAACCAGTGTCAGCTACTCGGATGACACCGGAATAAAGTGGAATGACACCAAAATAGAAAACCTAGCCAAGGTATTTCTCAAATCAGAATCGCACGAAAAAAAGAGCATATCATCCATTGCAACAAAAAGTATTTTGGAGAAATTCAAAGATGCAGAGCAAATAATAGAGAGCGTTCAGAATGTAGTATTTACCCATATAAGAGACATGAACTCTTATCAAATATTCAAGAGAACCAGTAGCTTACTTGGTGTATTTAAAGTATATGTTGATTTATATAATAGTGAAAAATCAAAAAATGCACTGCTTGACTACAATGATATAATTGACTTAGCAACAAATCTTCTCAGCGACCCAGATCATAAAGATTGGGTATTGTTTAACTTAGATCAAAAAATAGATCACATCCTTGTTGACGAGGCACAAGACAATAGCATCAGTCAGTGGAAAATTATAACAAATCTCTGCGATGAATTTTTTGCCGGTAATGATGAAAAGCGAACCTTATTTGTTGTTGGTGACGTAAAACAATCCATATACAGATTTCAAGGAGCAAATCCCCATCTATTCAACTATATGCAACAATACTTTCATACGAAAACTGGTGGTAGAGATTGGATATCATGCCAACTTGAAAAGTCATTTCGTTCAACTCCAGAAGTTTTGATGCTTGTAGATAGAATATTTAATAACTTCCGCGCAGAAATATCTTTTAATGATAATGAAATAAAACATGTTCCACATAGAGAAAATGACCAAGGATATATTGAAATTTGGCCAGCGTTACCAAGGCGCAAAGAGAAAGAACAGCAAGCTTTACAAATTCCTCTGACATGCAGGGAAAATTATATAATAGCAGACCGATTACTTGCTCAAACAATAGCCAACAGAATTCACAATTGGTTAAATGAAGGGCGAATTTTAGTCGCTAAAGATCGCCATATAGAGCCAAGAGACATTATGATTTTGGTGCGACAACGAAACGTGTTAGTTGATTACATAATAAGCGAACTTAAAAAAGCAAATGTGCCAGTTGTAGGCCGAGATTATTTTAGAATTATGGACTATATAGCCGTGCAGGACTTAATAGCTTTGGCCGAATTTTTACTCCTCCAGGCAAATGATCTAGCTCTTGCAAATGCTTTAAAATCACCGCTATTTAATTTCACCGAGGATGATTTATTTAACATTGCATACGACCGTAAAGAGCATTCACTATGGGAAAGAATTCAGGATTATTCTGTGGTTATCTATAGTAAATTAAACTATCTCATTAACTTATCTCGCACAGAATCCCCTCTCGCATTATTCACGCATATACTGCGCACAGGTAAGAAGAAATTTGCTGCAAGGCTAGGTCTTGAGTGCTTCGAGGTTCTAGACGAATTTATGAACCTTGTGTTGCAATTTGAGAACCCATCTCTTCAAGCGTTTGTTCAATGGATCAAGGAGAATAATCCGGAGATTAAGAATGATATGCAATCAGAACGCAATGCTGTGCGAATAATGACAATTCACAAATCAAAAGGTCTGCAAGCTCCCATAGTATTTTTGGTTGATACAAACACAGTGCCAAGAAACAGTGAAAGCATTATCTTTGATGGAACGGAAGCACCATTTTGGTGTGGAAAAAACAACAACGCTTATTGCGATCAAGTAAAAAGAGAGAAAAAACTAGAGGATTATAATGAATATTTGCGTTTATTATACGTAGCACTCACGCGTGCTGAAGATGAGTTATACATCTTAAGTAAAGAGCCAGTGCAAAAGGGCTCTTGGTATGATCTAATCACTAAGTATGGAGAACCATATAAAAAGAAACAAAGGGGTTTACGGCCAATATTTAAAGAAAAAGTTGAAGTATTATGCGTGAATGCAAACTACCCTTACATTTATAAAAAACGTGATTACTTTGACGTTCCGGTCATTTCCCTTCCACCAGCTTTAGCCCACTCTTCGGTGTCATCCCAGCGTCCTCCCCTGTCATCCCAGTGCTTGACACTGGGATCCAGTAAAAAAGAAGAAAAGCCAGCATCAGCTACTCACTCTTCGATGTCATTTCAGCACGTGACGCTGGAACCTGGAGAAAAAAAGCCAGTGTCAAGCACTGGGATGACAAATAGGGGTATTAGAATGACAGACAGGGGTATTGGAATGACAGATGAGAGTGCTGGAATGACAACAAGGAGCATTGGGATGACAGATGGTTATGCAAGAGGCCTGATTATTCACAGCATATTGCAGTATATGCCCAAGATAGAAAAAGAAAGGAGAAAAAATTGGGTCAGAAAATACCTTGATAACATCAGTGAAGATAAGGATGAAATTTACAGTAAAATATTAGCCTTTAATGAAAAATATGGCTATTTGTTTGACTTGGAAGGCAAATCAGAGATTACACTGAGTGGAACAATTGATGGCAAGTCAGTATTAGTACGACTAGATAGGCTATGCATAACGCAAGATAAAGCAATCATAATTGACTACAAATCACACCGTAACGTTTCTGTTTCCTTATTAAATGAAATAAAAAAACAGATGTTAATCTATAAAACCTTAGTACAAGAAATATATCCAAACAAGCAAGTAGAGTGCGTGGTTATTTGGGTGGAAGATTTAACCATTCAATCTGACTTTTAACGAAACTTGATTGCAAGAAATAGCTACTACGTCATACCACCGCGAACCGTCATACCGCCGCAGACCGTCATACCGCGATTCATTCGCGGTATCTCAGCTGCTAACACGTAGCGGAATGACGAATTACTTAACTGTCATACCACCGCAAACCGTCATACCGCCGCGGTATCTCAGCCACTAACAAGTAGCGGGATGACGAATTACTCAACCGTTATCCTGCTGCTCCTTTCTCGTCATCCCGCTACGTGTTAGCGGGATCTCAGCATAGCTATCTTAAAGCTAAGTAATATAAGTCAATCCAGCTAGGATTCTTTTGATTGATCAAATTAATTTTCCACTGCCTTGGCCATTCTTTCAGGCGCCTTTCTCTTGCAATAGCTAAACTTATATCTTCAAACTCTTCAAAATATACAAGTTTATTTACATTATATCTTGATGTAAAACCTGAAACAATTTTGTTTTTGTGTTCCCAAATCCTCTTGATCAAATTTGCAGTTACACCAATATATAATGTGCTATTAGCTTTATTTGTAAGTATATAGATATATGATAACTTCATCTTAATCGTTTATAGCTAAAGTAACTGAGGTTTACCAACATTATACTACACCATCATACCACAATAAAACTTACCGTCATGCCGCCGCAGATAGATCCCGCTAACACGTAGCGGAATGACGATTGTCGGTAAATCTAAGTTACTGTAGCTATAAAGGCTTTCACAACAACCTATTTTCCTTGAAACTAAAATAGCTACTGAATGTAATAATAATGTGATCTATTAATTCTATTCCTATACTTTGGCAAGCTTCTGCTAGTTGTCTAGTGAGAGATATATCGCTATTTGAAGGTTGTGTATCTCTGCTTGGATGATTGTGAGATATTACAATGGATGTTGAACCAATCAAAAGTGCGCGCTTGATGATCTCTCTGACATAAAGAGGAGTTTGATCTACTGTACCAATATTTTGCAGGTCTTCCGCTATTAGACGATACTTTTTATTCATATAGATGACGCGAAAATTTTCCTTATTGAGGCTTCCTATACTTATTCTTAAATAATCAAGCAATTTTTCCCAGTTATCGATTATAGGCAGGTCTTTTATTTCTTCTCTTGCAGAACGAACAAAGGCTTGTTTTACACAAAAGATGGCAGATATCGCTGCATTGCTGACACCATCAACGTTTTGCAGCGCTTCCAGGTCAGCATTAAAAACTTTATTCAAACTGCCAAAATTTTCTATCAAACTCTTTGCTATCGGCTTTACATCAATTCTACTGTATGCTGAATATAAAATGTGCTCTAAAACCTCATAATCAAGTAATGATTGTCCATTATCTAAAATAATTTTCTCCCTTAGGCGCTTTCTATGCCCCTTTTTGTAATTTTTCATCATCAATGAATTGCTTATCTCTTGTATAATAAGAAATTAGATTTTTAAGTAAAATATTTAATAAAGCGCATGACGCACAATTGTAAGAACATTCATTTTTAAAGACAGCAAATGGTGTCATGAAAGTAGCTGAGACACTGTCCTCCTTTGTCATCCGAGTAGCTGACACTGGTTCCTTTACGACGGCAGTGCCCAGAGGTGTCATCCCAGTGCGTGCACATAGTGCAAAAAATTAAAAATAAGACGCCAATACGTAATACTGTTGTCGTTTAATCTGCACAGATTGAAGATAAATGAATACCTTCAGTATCATGATAAAGGGGCTGGCGAAGGGTGTCAAGTAGTTTTTAGCTCTGCCTTCTAAGGCTTTTACTCGTGACAACCACTGTGCCTGCGATCTTATCGTGCCAAGTTTGACAGCGTTTGTTGAAATTTGACCATAAAAAGCCCAAGAATAATGGTGCAACTGACAATATAAAGGAAAAAAATCTCTTTGTTGCTTGTCTTAAAGTTATCTTTTCGAAAGTTTGTGCATCCACAACTCTAAGCCCAAGTAATAGTTTTCCAGGTGTAGCAGCAAACCTTACCCACATATATATTACATAGCAAAAGAGCATAATAAACTGGACTATTTGATTTAGGATTAGTAATTTTATAAGTCTACTCTGCGTTGTCTTTTCTTCCGCAGACAGTGGTGCTTGCATTGGGGATTTTGCAGCAATTTGACTTAATATTTTGCTATCCTCTGAGTTCATAAAGAGCTGATTTAAGGCTTGGCTGCAAAACTGCAAGAACAAAACGATAATAATTAAATCAAGCAATACTGATATATAGCGCCTGAGGCCCGTTACATAACATATCCCATTTTCATCTTTCTTTACCTTTTGAATAACATTTATAGAAGAAAAAATAGAAAATAAACGATCAAAAAATTTATGTAACATATATACACTTTCCAATATTTAACGTGCCCCTGGCCGGACTTGAACCAGCATGCTTTTGCAAGCAACAGATTTTGAGTCTGCCGTGTCTACCATTCCACCACAGGGGCATTAAGTTTTAATGCTATAGGCAACACGGAATTAGTCAAATTTTTTTGCCTTTACATCTTTCAAATGAGGACTAAATATTCTACAATAATCAACAGTTACTCTCAAAACTTAAAATGAATGAATTAGCTAGTCTCTTGGGTTCAAGAAGTGTAGACAAGGAAATATGTAAATTACCGCATAATCTAGAAGCTGAACAGATGCTTATTGGTGCAATGATTCGTGATAATAGAATCTGTGATGCAGTTGAAGACACAATTACAGCAGAAAATTTCTATGATCCACTGCATCAAAGTATTTTTACGCAAATATCTAAAACCAGGAAACACGGTATAGTTGCCAATGAACTGAGCCTCAAAATGTTTTTTGAGAACGACCAAGCGTTTACCGAATGTGGTGGGGTAGAGTACTTAGCAAAGCTTGCAGCGAAGGCAAGTATTGCGCTTGATATCTATAGTTTGACTAGAATAATCCGTGATACTTACTTAAGGAGATGTTTAATTAAGCTCGGGCAAGAAATAGTTGGTGATAGCTACAACTACGATATTGAAAATCCTGCACAGGCGCAAATTGAACAAGCAATGACAAAATTGTTCAATTTGGCAGTAAAAAAACAAGGTGAGAAAACATATATAAAACTTGCAAGTTCAATTAAAGATGTAGTTGAGAAGATCAGCACACTGAAAAATAATCCAGAAGCGCTAGGCGTTACAACCGGACTTCAAGATCTAAATCAGCTTCTTGGTGGTCTACAAAAATCTGATTTATTAATTTTAGCTGCAAGGCCTTCTATGGGTAAAACAGCATTGGCGCTAAACATCGCACTTAATGCTTGTAAGATGTTGCAAAAAAGAGCAGATAAGCAACACTATGTAGCGTTTTTCTCGCTTGAAATGTCAGCAGAGCAATTAACTGCAAGGCTGATCACTATAGATTCAGGGATTAGTTATTATAAGGCATTAACCGGGAGAATTAGTGATTTTGAATTGCATGAATTTATCAATACTAGTACAGAATTATCTGAACTGCCTTTCATCATAGATGACACCCCTGCGCTATCAATTAGTGCCCTTCGCACCAGAATACGCTTGCTGTATCAATTATATAATGTAGAAGTGGTATTCATTGATTATTTGCAGCTAATCAGAGGAACAACAAAAAGGAGTAATGAAAATAGAGTGCAAGAAATCTCGGAAGTGACGCAGGGTTTGAAAGCAATTGCAAAGGAGCTAAATATTCCCATTGTTGCACTATCTCAGCTCTCTCGTTCTGTTGAGCAGAGGGATGATAAAAAACCACAACTTTCTGATTTACGTGATTCAGGGAGCATAGAGCAAGACGCAGATATAGTAATGTTTCTCTATAGAGAAGAGTATTATGAACTAAGAAAACAGCCAAATGAAGGAAACAATAAACATCGGGAATGGCAAGAGAAAATGGAAAAAATTAGAAACATTGCAGAGCTCATTATTGCAAAGCAGAGAAATGGACCAATTGGCAGTGTGAAGCTATATTTTAACTCTAACAGAGGTGCATTTAAAGATTACACGGAAAGGCATAGTTCATAGCTTGGCAGCAATCTTCTTGTTCCCAAGTTTATCAATTATTTTTTTTTATGTAAAGATAGCTTGACAACTTCTTAAAAATCCTTTTATAATGGTATTATATTTTATAATACGTGAGATGATGAATAAAAACAATGTACCCTATTATATAGCTGGAACTCTGGCTACTTTCACTTTATTAGCATCTGGAGTGTTTGCTGCAGCTCCTTATATTGGTTTCTTAGCTCCAGTTGCAGCATTAAGTGTTGGCCTGCCATTTATTATTGGTTATGCTGTGTTTTCTGTTGTAACTATTGCACTTTCGTATAAAGCAATTAGTGAGAACAAAACAAATTCTGAGTTAAAAAATAAAATGAAAGCTCAAGAGCAAACAATTTCTGGGCAAAAAACTCAACTAGCTAAAAAAGAAGCGGAAGTAAAAGCTAAAGAGGAAGAAAATTCTAAGTTAAAAAATAAAGTAGAAGCTCAAGAGGAAGAAAATTCTAAGTTAAAAGATCAAGTACACACTCAAAAGCAGAAAAGTTCTGAGCAAAAAACTCAACTAGCTGAAAAAAATAAAAAGATAGAAGAAGACAAATTAAAAGTGGCAATTGCTGATGGCACTGTTCAGCTTGCAAAAGGAACAGTTAATAGCGCTGTTTGGTTTGCAAAAGAAGCAGTTAATGGTGTCTTGTATTCTGGCAAATATGCTTACGATAATTATGTGCCATCAACTGAGTCTACAAAAGGAACACTTAGTGGTATTGGAGGTGGCTTGAAAAATACTTATGATGCGTCAATTGCATCTGTAAGAGAAGCACTTAACAGCGTTGGAAGCAGCTTGTACAGTAGGATTTATGGTACTAAGGTTTCTAGTCCGGAAGAGCAGTTTAAGCGTGAAGATGGATCTAAACCTAGCATGCAAGAACTAACTCGTTTGGATTATTTAAATCTTGAGGTTCTTTCCAGTGAGCAAAAGCAACGAGCTAATAGTTTGGATTATTTAAGTATTGATAACGTTCCTAAGCAACCTGATCATTTAAATGTTGATGCTGCTAAAAGTTATTTAATGAGTCTTTCTGAGGATCAGGATGTATTTTATGATGCAGAATCTGGTGATGAAAAAGGTACTGAGATTTCTAGCCCAGAAAGTCAGCCAACTAAAGAAGAAAATGGTCAAGGCTGGGATGCATGGGCTAAGGCTAAGGTAGTTAAAATAGTGACCACTGGAATAGGACTCTGTGGTACTGCTGTTTTATATTATGCTGCACCATATATTCCTACAGTACTTAATGGAGTTGTAGCATCATCTATGGGCAACAGTGCGTCTGTAAACAATGGTACGTTCCCTAGTCAATAAATGTAATCCCATCCAGGAGAAATAGTTTTTACACTATTTCTCCTCTTTAGCATCAACCCTCAAAAAAACCGGCGTAGGTTTAGGCAATGTTATGCCTGAACTTACGCACGCGTCGCACAAAGATTTTAAATCTCGTTGTTCTTTCGGAATTTGCAGTTGATTTAGTATCATCTCTGCTGACTTGGGAACGATTGGCTGCAATAAAATGCCTATTATCCTGATATATTCCAGTAACTTGTAAATTACTAAATTCATGCGCTCTCTGTCAGTTTTGCTCAATGTCCAGGGTGCACTTTTGTCTATATAAGCGTTGGCTTCAGAAGAGATGTTGATAATTAGAAGTATGATATGGTTAAATTCATACTTTGATAGGTGATTCATCACTTGATCGAGTATAGCTTTGCAACCTGGAAGACTTTCTTCACCTTTAAGTAGGCTTTGATCGATTGTTGGTACAATTCCAGAACATTGCTTGTGTAAAAATGAAATTGTTCTTTGTACTAAATTGCCTATGTTGTTTGCCAGTTCTGAATTTATCCGGCTGATCATATTTTTCTTACTAAAGTTGCCATCTTGGCCGAAGCTTGCTTCCCTGAGGAGAAAATAGCGTAGCTGATCAACACCAAACTCTTGAGCGAGGCCAATTGGATCTATGACATTACCAAGGGACTTGGATATTTTCTCTCCCTCGTTCAACCACCAACCATGAACTGCAATTTGTTTTGGCAGTGGCAGGTCTGCTGCAAGGAGAATCGCTGGCCAATATACAGCATGAAAGCGCAATATGTCTTTACCGATTACATGAACGTTGAAAGAGTTGTCAGCTAGGTTTGCAGCGCTTGACACTGGAATCTGCGTTTTCCCTTGGTTTGGTGTCATTCCAGTGCTTGACACTGGAATCTGTGTTTCTGGTTCTGCCCAAAACCTCTTATATTCCTCACCTTCAGTACTAGGGAAACCTATTGATGTAAGATAATTGGTTAATGCATCTATCCAGACATAGATTACGTGTTTGTCATTACCTGGTACTTTTATTCCCCAGTTAAAACTAGTGCGAGAGATTGAGAGGTCAATGAGCCCTGATCTTACAAACGATATCACTTCATTTCTTCTGCTCTCAGGAAAGATAAAACTTGGCTGATTTTTATAGAGTTCCAGTAATTTTTCTTGCCAGTTTGATAAGCGAAAAAAGTAACTCTCTTCTTTTATCCACTGGACCTCAGCACCTGTTGGTGCTTTGCCATCTATCAGCTCTGACTCCTGATAAAATGCTTCATCACGAACTGAATACCAACCCGAATAGGAATCCAAATATATTTGCCCTCTCTCTTCAAGTCTATTCCATAAAGCTATAACTGCTTTTTTGTGACGTTCCTCCGTAGTGCGAATAAAATCGTCATACTCAAAATTCATGAACTTAGCCAATTCTTTAAATGAAACGCTCACTTCATCTGTAAATTCTTTTGGCTGCATTTCCTTTGCTTTAGCTGCTTTTTCTATTTTTTGTCCATGTTCATCTGTACCGGTGGTAAATTTGACATTTTTCCCAGCTAGTTTCATGAACCTTGCCACCACGTCACACAAGAGAGAAGTGTATGCATGACCAATATGCGGCTTATCGTTTACGTAATATACTGGCGTGGTGATGTAAAAGTTCTCGAATTGTTCCATGGTTTAGCATTTTGATAAAAATCAACTGAGTTAATTATAGTATTAAAAAGGCAGTAATAAATAAATATTGATTGGGTTAAGCATAATTTTTGAAAAAAGCTATTTACTGAAATTTTATTAAAATAAGAAACAATCAGGCATGATTATTGAAAGAACAATGAGAAATTTTCTTGTAATTCTATTTATAGTTTTCTATGCATTTGATGCACACGCTGATGGAGCAACAGATGTAATGTGTAATGTAATAGGTTACGTTCATGGAATAGGTGGACCAATGATTACAGTGGTAATAATTGGTTCAAGCTTACTTGCAATATTTGGCAGAATGCCTTGGCCTGCACTTTTCGCACTGGGTATGTTTGTTGCTGTGTTTTTTGGTGCTCCTCAAATTGTAACAAAGGTAACAGAAAAAGAAGTTTGTTGTCTTTTTAAAGGTCAAACCTTGGAGAATGGAAAGTGTGTTGCTGCTCCTGGATATGAACGTGTAGGTACAGGTTATGCTTGTCGTTCCGGTTGGGCGCTAACTAATAAAGGCTACTGTATAAAAGCTGGCCAAGATCCTTCAAAGTATTGGAAGTGAAAATGGTGCTTTTATAGAGTTAAATCTAACAAACCGCAGAGTATATAATTAACATCCACGCCTTTAGTTAGATTCCACTCACGCTTTATTACGTTGTACTCCATGCCAGCCATGTTTTGCAGCGTTACATTATTTTCTCTTAAGTGATTTGCAATTTCTGACGGCTTGAGAAATTTATTCCAGTTATGTGTACCTTTTGGCAGCCAATTTAATATGTACTCTGCACCAATTATTGCAAGACAAAAGGATTTAATAGTTCTATTTATTGTGGATATAAAGATTAACCCCTCCGGTTTTAGCAGTTCTATCGCTTTTTTCATGAAAAGCTCTAAATTATCCACATGTTCAACTACTTCCATCAGCAGAACCACGTCGTACTTCTTGTCATTGCTTAGCTCTTCAATGCTGGTGTGTATATATTCTATATTTAACCCTACTTTTTTTGCATGTGAATGCGCTACTTTTATGTTTTCTTCACATACATCTATTCCCACAACGTTAATGCCAACGCGTGCCATTGACTCTGACAAAATGCCACCACCGCATCCAACATCAAGCAATGATAATTCTTTCAAATTGCATTTTTTTAACTCTTTTATTTTCTCAATAATGTAAGATACTCTAACAGGATTCATCATGTGCAATGGTTTGAATTTGCCGTTCTCATCCCACCACTGGCCTGCCATTTTAGCGAATTTTGATATTTCATCTTCGTTATAAGTTTTTGTTTTTTTTTTCTTAGAGGTTATATTGCTGAGTTTATCAAGGCGTTTTTTATGTCTGCTTTCTTTTGAAAATTCTGTTTCGAGGAATTGTTTGACTATGTCTTTTGCTAATCCACTCGCAGTAAACCCTGCACCAAGACACAGTACATTTGCGTTGCCATGCTCGCGAGCTAATTTTGCGATCTCAACACTGTTACATAAAGCAGCGTAGATTCCTTCAAAACGATTTGCCACAGTACTCATGCCCAAACCTGTACCACAAATTAATATCCCATAATTTGCTTTTTTGCTTGTTATATCTTCTACAACTTTAACAGCATAGTTTGGGTAATCTACACACTTTTGCTTAGCAGTGCAGCCTTGATCTACTACTCTGTAACCTAGGGCTTCCAGGTAAGGTTTTATTTCTGATTTTAATTCATAACCAGCATGATCTGAGGCAATTGATACTATACCTAACATATAAGAAATAAGGACATTTTATATGGGTTTGAACTTTCTGTCAAGTCATTCAATGCTTCTGACCTTTTGGGAGTTCTAAAGCTATAGCTAAGGTTTTCCTACGTCATACCGCAATTCATTCCACAACTGTACGAACATTGTGATTTGAGAATAATCTCCGCCAGGAAGGGTGTCATCCCAGTGCTTTGGCACTGAGATCCAGAAAACTTAATTTTAAATAAGTACACCAGATAGCTGTATAATAAGAACTGGATTCCAGTGTCAAGCACTGGAATGACACCTTCTGTATAAATATTAAGAAATTTACCAAACGAAAAAAAAGGCAAAAGAAGCCCCGTGGTTGGCTAATTACTTACATTATACTTTCAAGTATGGCGTTTTTTTATTCTAAACACTTAATAACCGCGATTTAGCTGCTTTTAAGCTGCAACTACTCTAAATTATAAACGTTAAGAAATTTACTAAACAGAAAAAAAGGCAAAAGAAACCCTAGGGTAGCTAGTTATTCACTATCCATTTTTTAAGTTGGCGTTTTTTAATGTTTTAAATAGCGCGTTTCAGCTTGTGTAGGTAAAAACCTAGAAATATTGTGAAGACATAAGGTGCACATAGTGCAAAAAATTAAACATGAGACGCCAGATACGTTGAGTTTTTTTGTCATTTAATCTGTACAGAGAAGATAAATAAATAGCTTCAGTTTCATGATAAGGGCGCTGGCGAGGTTTGTCAAGGAAGTTTTTTGTTTCTGTGGGCTACCTGGATGACAGGATTGCTCTTGAATTTGTATAGCTACATTGTCGGTAAATCTAAATTGCTTTAGTTATAGAAATAAATTTCGAGTCAGATGTGTATAAATTCTATATAATTTTTATCCTACTACTAATTTAACAAGATGGATCATATAGATATTATAAAATCAAAATTATTATTATCTGACATAGTAGGTAAAAAAGTCAGGCTAATAAAAAGAGGAGATAGTTTTGTTGGGCTCTGTCCATTTCATAACGAAAAAACCCCATCTTTTTCGGTGAGCAATACTAAGGGGTTATATTACTGTTTTGGTTGCTTAGCTAGTGGTGATGCATTTGAATTTATTTCACAAACTGAAGGATTAAGCTTTAAAGAAGCATTGGAAAAATTAGCATCGGTTACAGGTGTTGAACTGCCCAAAAATCTTAGTATTACAAAAGAGAACAATAAACTATTTTTAGCGCTTGATTTAGCTGCAAATTGGTTTGCACAAAAAAATCAAAGTGTTGTAGATTATTTAAAGCAGCGTAAGATTTCACCTAAAATCATAGATAAATTTAAGATAGGTTATGCACCAAGCTCTGGTTTGAAAGAGTATTTAAACTCTTCAGGTATTGAAGACAAAATTTTAATTGATATTGGATTAGTAAACAAAAATTTTCATGATTATTTTTATGACCGGCTGATATTTCCTATACAGAGCATTGCAGGGAGAGTTATTGGTTTTGGCGGACGTGCGCTAAGTTCTGAGCAACAGCCGAAATATTTAAACAGTCCAGAGAGTCAGCTCTTCAAGAAGAGGGAGAATTTATACGGATTAAACTTTGCTTTAAGCGAAATACGTAAAAAACAGCACATACTCGTTGTTGAAGGATATATGGACGCTATAGCGCTACATCAAGCAGGAATTAGTAATGCAGTTGCTCCGCTTGGTACCGCAATTTCTGCAGAGCAGATAAAAAATCTATGGAGATTTGCTAAAGAAATCTCCATCTGTATGGATGGCGATAGTGCTGGACGTCATGCTGCTACTCGAGTTGCAGAACTTGCTCTGCCAATATTAGAGCCTGGATACACGTTAAAATTTGTGACTTTGCCGAGTAATAAAGATCCATACGATATATGTAACGAACTGGAATACAAGAAAGAAGACGTATTGATTGCGCTTGATCACTCAACAAAACTTCATTCTGAATATTTATGGCATCACATAATCGATAGCAATTTGCAAAATTATGAAAAACTTGCTCCGGAAAAATATTCAATTCTTGAGCACAAGTTCATGGAATATGTAAATACTATTAGCAACAGCAGTATTAGAAGGTATTACAGAGATTATTTTTACAATAAGGCTAGTGAACTAAGAAGTAGCTTCAAAAAACAGATTTTTAATAGTAAAACTAGAGCAACAAAAGGTGAGTATCTTCATAACAAATCTCCAGAGCTAATTGAAGCAGAGCAAAATCAGGCCGTAATTTTGCGTATAGCCGTAGAATTTCCTGAAATCTTGAACCGTCCTATATTTTTTGAGCAATTTTCTCATTTTGAATTTACTAATGAGATGAAAAGATTACAACAGCGTATAATTGATGTAATAAGTAACAAAAACAAACTCGATAAAGAGGCTTTGTTACAAGAATTGAAACAGTTTAACGTTATAAAGTATGTATTTGAAAAAACTAGTGTACTAAATAGCCAACTGAACGAGAGAAAATCTGCAGAAATTGTGTGGAATAATATAGTGTTACTAAAAGAATTAAATGCATTACGAAAAGAAAGAACCGAAGCGAGGCTGAGCGGTAATCTTGACTTAGAAGAAAGGTTGATAGAACAAATAGAGCAAATAGAAAGTAATATACAAGAAATGCAAATGGAGTTTATTGAAAAGTAGATATCGTCTCGTTAGTCAACAAGAAAATTACAAAATAAGACAATATTTTACATAAGATTGAAATTTTTAACTAATTAAGCCTTCCTCTAACAGCTTTGCCCTGTAGTTTTTGATATGGTTAGGATCACTTGAAAATGTATAATTTTTGTAGTTAGCTCTGCTGTGCATATAAAGCTTACTATTGACTTTTATCACATTATCTCACATAATATGCATGTGAGAAGAATATGAACTGGAAGAATTTTCGTCTTAGTACACGTCTCAACCTAGAAGGGCCTGTAATTGAGCAAGTGTACGAGTTAATTACTGCAGTTGATAGTGTTAAAAATAGCTGGCAGATAACGAAAAAACTACTACCACAAACAATTGAAAGATTAACTCATTCAGTTATTGTTACATCTTCTGGCGCTTCTAACCGTATTGAAGGAAATCGTCTAACCGATAAAGAAGTTGAGGATCTATATAAAAACCTACGTGTCAAAAAATTTAAAAATAGAGATGAGCAAGAAATTGCTGGCTACTTAGAAATGCTTACACTAATATTTCATGATTATACGGATATTCCAATTAGTGAGTCATCAATATTGCACATTAACAACCAGATGCTACTTTATAGTGAAAAAGATTTGTATCATAGAGGAAAATACAAAGCAAGTTCTAATAGAGTTGAGGCAAAAGATCAGAATGGAAAAGTTGTTAGTATAATTTTTGATCCCACACCACCTTACCTTGTTAGAAAGGAAGTACAAGAGCTTATTGATTGGTATCACTGGTCCTTAAATAATAAATTTAAGCATCCTCTTATTATTGTTGCTAACTTTGTTTTGAGTATCTGGCAATACACCCTTTTCAAGATGGGAATGGCATAACTAGTAGATTGATGACTAATTTAATGCTGTTGCAGCAGGGTTATGATTTTGTATCTATTGTATCACATGAAAAGATAATTGAAACTAACAAACTTGATTACTATTTAGCGCTTAATAAAACACAAAGTAGCTGGAAAAGTGGCAAAGAAGATATTTCCCCATGGTTAATATTTTTTCTTAATGTGCTCAAAACGCAAGCAAATGAGGCGCATTATATTCTTGAGAGGGAGAATACTGAATATTTATTATCAAGAAAACAATCGTTCTTCTGGGAATGGGCACTTAGCCTTGCAGATAAAGAATTTAGTAGAAAAGATGCTATAGAAGCTCTAGGATTTCCTCCAAGAACAGTAGAGGCAATTACAAAGAAACTGCTAGGGATGAAATACTTACAGCGTCTTGGAGAAGGCAAAGCCACTAGATATAAAGTTATTATTTAAAAGTTTTAGTATGTTTTTCGAGATTTTTTAAATCCAGTTTTATGCACAACTTTATTTGCAATTTTACATTTTTATTCGATTCAAAATTGCATTTTTGCAATAGAAAACTTACTTATTGTAGGAAAATCTTGTGTTTGTTCTCATATAAAATTATTTATGGAGTGACGATGGTGCATGTATTATACTTACATTTCTGATTCGAAAATTTATGCAGTTGTTTCTAACAAAATTAGTTAACAAATTCTATTGTTTAAAGATGAGAAATAAAGTAATCATCATTTCCAGTATTGCTTTTATTCTACTGTTTTTTATCAGCAGTGCATTTTTAAAAAAAGATCAGGCGGTTTATAGTGATAATGCAACTAGTAACTTTTCAGTAAAAACTCAAGAATGTGCGCCGCAAAACCGCACTATATATTTAAATTTTTCTGGTACAGTAAATCCCTTACATAGAGCTAGCCTTGTCTCAAAAATAAGTGGTAAGATTATTGCTATTTATTTACCTGATGGTGAAAAGGTAAAAAGAGATGATGTAGTGTTAAAGATAGAAGATTATGACAGGATTGAGCAAGCTCAGAAAGCCAAAGCTTTATTAAAGCAGCGTGAAATTGAGTATGATTCCTCTCACAAACTGAATAAAAAAGGCTATGGGGCACAAATACAAGTAGAAGCAGCTTTTACTGCGTTACAAAGTGCAAAAGCTGACCTAAAAAGGCTAGAATTGGATTTAGAAAATACTGCAGTCACATCTCCTATAGATGGTTATATTGATAAAATCAATGCAAACGAAGGGGATTTTGTTAATGCTGGGCAAAAAATAGCTGACGTGGTTAATTTCGATCAAATTCTTGTAGTGTTATACGTTTCGGAAAATGAAGTAAATAAAATAGAGCTAGGCAGCACAGCTCAAATTAATTTGCTGGACGGAAAAGAATTGGCAGGTGAAGTAAGTTTTATTAGTAAAATTGCTGAGCCTAAAACTGGGTCTTATAGGGTAGAAGTAAAGGTAACTAATAATAAAATGATATCCTTGCAGGGACTAACTGCCAACGTAAGGCTACCTTCAGGCGAAAGATTTGCATATAAAGTTCCTTCTTCAGCCCTGAGCTTAAGTGACGAAGGTGCTCTTGAAATAAAGATTGTTGATGATAATAATTATGTAGTATTTGCACCAATAGAAATTGTTGATCATGAGAGCGATGGGGTTTGGATAGTAGCAAATAACGAAGGTAAACCCATAAAGTTAATAGTATTGGGCCACCTATTTGTTAAGCCTGGTGATAAGGTTTAAGACATAAGATCCTTTGACCTTACCCAGAAAAAGTGGAGAGAAAGTGTGGAATGTTTTTTACAAAAAGAATGATGCATCAAATTGTTCTGGAATGCAATAGTTAATAGTGACGTTGTTTGTTATAAAAAATTTCTATATATTCAAATATAGCAGTTTTGATATGCTGTTTAGAGTGCCGAGAGGTGTCTATTGGTAACTCCCTTTTTAGAGAACTGAAGAAGCTTTCCACAACAGAATTGTCGTAACAACAACCTTTATGATTCATCTATGTTTTTTATGGATAAGAGATATTGATAACCTTGCAAAGTATATTGTGAACCTTGGTCACTGTGCAGCAGTAGATTTTTAACAGGTTTACGCCTATTAATGGCCATTAATAAAGAGTTCATAACCAATTGTTTATTTATTGCACTACTCATTAACTACCATACGTGAGAATTATTGCTGCCAAATATAGCCATCCCTCCTTGGTTTTGATGTAAGTAATCCCATACTTTATTTGGTTGATCAACAATAAAGTTTTGATCTAGTATATTGGGAGCTACAGCTCTATTATCTGTTTGTTGTTTTTTAATTTTAAACTTTCTTCTCAGTATAGCCCTGATGTCATTTTTCTGCATAATACTTTGCACCGTTTTCAAATTGCAACTTTTACCCAAAGCCTTTAATTCAGCATGAATTTTAGGAGCTCCATATCTACATTTAGAAGCTTGATATATTTTTTGAATATCTGCTAATAACTCTTTATTTGCTGATTCTCTACTGCTTATTTTCCTTGTAGTCCACTTATAGTAGCCACTAGCAGAAAATCCTACATAATTCCTGCACTTTATAGTGTTTACTATGCTCTTTTATGAAAAAATATTTTACTCTTTTTGACTGGCCGGGCTTTTTTTTAAATGTCTCTTTCCCTTGTTACTCTTGCTTTGTAAATCAAACCTCTCTTTGTCGTAAGGAGCCATGTTACCTCTACCTGGAAATGCATCTGCTGCCGACTTTTTTTCGTTGTGTTTCTTTATCCATTTTCCTAATAAACCACCCTTTATTCCTAAATCCTTTGCTGTTTTTGTAATTGTTTGACCTGCCTTTCTTTGTTCATTTGCCAGTTTAACAGCTTCCAATTTGAATTCTGCTGTATATTCTCTTACCATTTCTAATCCTCCAAAATTTTATTTTACCCAAAAAAACTCTTTTCTTTCTCTCCACTTTTTCTGGGTAAGGTCATGCAGCTTTTGGGTAATTTAATGGTAAAAATTTTAGAGAGAAATTTTATACACAATCTCTGACATTTTTCCTTAAGTTGACGCCATTGTCTGTTCAGCTAAGCGGTGTGAGAGACAATATAGCTAAACTGACTTAGATTTACCGACAATTTGAAAAACCGTCATCCCGCTACGTGTTAGCGCCGCGGCGGTATGACGTAGGGAGATCTCTACTGCTATTCCACGTCAAGAACAACCATAAGTTCATTAGGGTTCACATAACCTAAAGCATTTTTTGCTTGCTCATCAAGCAGATCTAAATCTAAGCTTTTTTCATATAAGCCAAATACTTTGTTGTCCAACTTTTCCTTTTCAGAAGAGACACCCTTTAGCAAAAGTTTATTGTACTCGATTTCTTTTTTTAAATCGATTAACGTCAATAAGCCACGTTTACCTGTAATTGTGCTAATGCTGAAATATAATGTAAGGGAAGAAATGAGTAAGGCTGCGCTTAAACACAGTAACTTTTGCTTCTTTTTAGATATAAGCACCGTACTTTCACATATAAAAAATATATAACATGAAAAGGTGAACAAAAAGCTAAGAACCTTGACGCGCTTTACACCTTGGCTTTACCTTATTTATAATGTAAATCTTACCACCCCTTTTCACAACTTTACAATTTTTATCTCTGTTACGATGAGATTTTAGCGACCCTTTGACTTTCATATCTATAGTAAGAATTAAATTACTTTACATTATAATCACTTATCAAGAGTTAGTCAATTGATAACATTTTATTAAAATATTGTATAATTGTTGCTGATACTTCTTCGATCGACTTTTGCGTGACATCGATAATTGGCCAGTTATTCTGTTTAAAGAGCTCCTCTGCTTCTTTAATTTCCTTTTCTACTTTCTCAGGGTTAGCATATATATTATTATCTTCGTTGTTAATTGAAGTAAGTCTATTTTTGCGTATTTCTATTAGCCTACTTACGTCTATTGTTACCCCTATCGTTAGTTTATTTTTTAATTTTGCCAAGTCAACATAAAAGGGTACTCCACTAACAAAAGGAATATTTGCAACTTTATAGCCTCGGTAAGCTAAATACGTACTGGTGGGAGATTTTGATGTACGTGAAACTCCAACCAAAATTATATCTGCTTTATCAATATCTTGAATATTTTGTCCATCATCATGATTAATAGTGTAGTTTATTGCCTCAATGCGCTGAAAATATTCGTTATTTATCTCAGTATGCAAGTCAAGCTTTTCGTCTTTTTCAATTTCAAGATAGGACGAAATTTCTCTAATAATATGTGATAATATTGCTCTATAGGGAATTTTCAACTTTATACAGTTATCTTTTAAATATTTTCTTAGCTCATCATCAGTAATAGTGCATATAACAAAATTATGCTCATCACTTTTCCTATTAATTTCCTCCAGAATTTTGTCAATCTGCTCCTCTTTTTTCACAAAAGACCAAACATATTCGATCGTTTCTATAGAACGAAAGTGTTTCAGAGCTGATTTTGCAACTGATATAACAGTTTCACCACTTGAATCTGATACTAAGTGTAGATTAAGCTTTTTAATGGTCATGTTTTATATAGTGTTATACTAAAAATAATGGCTAGCAATCTGCTACTGAAATTATGCTAATTTGTTGACCTACGTAAATATAGAAAAACTATCCTGTTGATAAAACTCAAACTAATTGGTAAATTCTTAACACAATTATTCTCAAAACGAATGTTTTTATTAAAGCCTACAAATTTCTCTTATTTTTCTAAGAAAGCTCTACCTTGGCTTGGGGTTATTTGTTTCGCATGTTTTTTAATTGGAATGTCTTTGGCGTTATTCTTCTCTCCAGAAGATTATAAACAAGGAGAAATTGTACGAATTATGTACATTCATGTGCCTTCTGCATGGCTTGCTCTTGGAATATATGGATTAATTGCATCACTCAGTTTCATTTCATTGGTATGGAACAATAGCATTGCTAGTGTCTTGGCACATGCTGCTGCTCCTGCAGGGACAGTCTTTTCGGCAATATGTTTAATCACAGGCAGCATCTGGGGAAAAGGAACCTGGGGCACTTGGTGGGTATGGGATGCAAGACTTACTTCAATGCTGATTTTACTTTTCCTATATGTTGGCTACCTTTCATTGTGGAGCGCTTTTGATAATGAAGCGAGGGCAGAAAAATCAGCAGCAGTATTTGCCATCTTTAGTGCTATAAATATTCCTATAGTAAAATTTTCCGTGAATTTATGGTCCACTCTCCATCAGCCAGCAAGCATTTTGAGAAAAGGTGGAATAGCAATAGAAAGTTCCCTGCTGTTGCCACTGGTTGCAATGTTTATGTTTTGTGCCACATTTTTTTTAGTAGTGTGGATACTGTATTCACTTTACTTAATTAATTTATATAAGATAAAGAGAGAAATCAGTATGCGGTATTAGGCCGAGAGATGAAAATAGAACACACCACATCACCAAGTAGCAAAGACATTGAATTCCTACTCAAAAAGATTAATGAAGAAACCGTTGATAAAGGTACGTGTAACCCATTTGCTTTTTTTATTCGCGATGATACTGAACAAATTATTGCAGGTTGTAGCGGTTTTGTTATCTATGGTTCAATTTACACTGACTTGCTTTGGGTACATTCTGATTATAGAAGAAAAGGTATGGGAAAGCAGCTAATGGAAGAAGTTCATGATTATGGTCGTGAGATGCACTGTAAAATAGCAACCGTTGCAACCATGAATTTTCAAAAAGCGAAAGTATTTTATGAAAAGCTTGGGTATAAGTGTGATCTTGTACGTCCAGGGTATGTTAACATGTATATTTTTGAAGAAAGTGTTGTGAGATGCACTGTAAAATAGCAACCGTTGTAACCATGAACTCTAAAATATTTAAAGAGCCTACTAATATCTTTAAGGTAAATGTTCATGTGATTCCGCAGAATAATTCTGTTTTTTGATTCTATCTGTCCATTTATCATTTTCTATATCTTGTTTGTTGGTTGCTTTTTTTTCTTGCTCAACAATTGCCTTATCTATCTCCTTATGAATTGCATCAATTGCATTAATCGCACCTCCTTTTTTGTATACTTCGCTTTTCCCTTCAATAATTAACTTAATAAAAGTATTTACAACAGACTGCACTTGATTATGATTAACCTGACCTTTTATCAAAGAAGGTAAAGAGCCTAATTCCATCAATACTTCTGGTGCTGTTTTATCTTGAGTGGAAAGTCCTAAATTATCTGCTACTTTACTTATTAATAACTCTCTGTGTTCTTTATTATCTTCCAATTTAGCATAATCACTCAATAGATCTATAACGGTAGATACTCTGACTTCAACAATATCATCAACATCTTCATCTTCTAGAGCAACTCCTGACCCCAATAACCTCTCTCTGAGATTTTCGCTTAAAAGATTGATAAATTCTTCATTTGCATCTGATCCTGTGGTTGATATTGTACCATCTAAATAGTTATAGCATTTCTCATAATAGTCCAAACAGGTCATAGGAAGGCAGAATCAACAGCACGAAGAAAGGATTCGAATAGAGGAATGTTTTTCCTGGCTCTGTTTTTTATAGCAAACCAATGATGCTCAATTTTGTTGAAATCTGGAGAATAAGGCGGCAGATACAAAATTTCTGCACCAACCCCTTTAGCAAGCTCGATAATCTTATCAGACTTATGAAAAGTAGCATTGTCAAGAATGACAGTCTGTCCAGGTTCCAAGATCGGTGTCAAAAATTGCTCAAACCATCCATTAAAAACATCCATATTACAGTGGCCTTCAAAGGTTAACGGAACAACTATCTTTCTTCCACTTAAGGCTGCAACCATACTGATTCGTTGAGTTTTCTTTCCAGATTTTAAGGCATAAAACCGCCGTCCTTTCTGGCAATATCCGTAGGGGTAGTCTTCGGTGTTATCAATGCCAGACTCATCTATATACACTAAGTTTTTAGGTTCTTTTGTCGCTATAATTTTCAAAAATTCAGCACGTTTTTCTTCGTTTCTTTCCTTGTATCCATATGTCTTTTTTTGCGCGTAAATCCAATTTTTTTAAGGGCTCGATAGATCGTTTGGATACTAACGTTGTTCCAAAGTTTAGCCATTTCCGATAGAGTCTTTCCTCCGTGTTCTCTGGCAAATTTGGCAAAGGTATCCCAGTCGGTAATTTTGTGATTGTAACCCCCATTTCCAAGTTTTTTTGATTGAAAGTCTCCTGTTTCTTTTCTTCTTTGCTGCCACTCCCATAAAGTAGTTCGTCCAATCTTAAATCTTGCTGCCACTGTTTCTCTGCTTTCTCCTTCGTCTAGCGCTTCCATTGCTTTTTTTCTTAAATCATAACTATATGCTGCTGGCATTCAACCTCCTTATCATCATCTATCCTTATCCTATCACATCCGGACTTTTATCGAAAGAGCTATAATAAGAAACGGCATTGAATTTAACCGACTTGGGCAAAGAGAAGCATATTACCTATTTAGAGAACATCCAGGTGAAGGCTCGTTTGGCGAATCAGTAAGAGTGCCAGCAAACGATGTTTTACATATCTATAGACCACTAAGACCTGGGCAGATTCGAGGAGTACCATGGTTGTCCAGTGTACTGTTAAAGCTCTATGAACTTGATCAATACGATGATGCGGAATTAGTCAGAAAAAAGACTGCTGCAATGTTTGCTGGGTTTATTACCAGACTCGATCCAGAAGCAAATATTTTAGGAGAAGGTGAAGCAAATGAGCATGGAGTAGCATTATCTGGTTTAGAACCTGGGACTATGCAATTACTTGATCCCGGAGAAGATATCAAGTTCTCGGAACCATCAGATGTTGGAGGAAGTTACGAAGCATTCATGAAACAGCAGCTTAGAGCAATAGCAGTAGGCATGGGAATAACTTACGAGCAGCTAACAGGAGATCTAAGTGGTGTCAATTATTCATCAATCCGAGCAGGATTAATAGAGTTTCGTAGGAGGTGCGGAATGTTACAGCATAACATAATGGTATTTCAATTTTGCCGTCCAGTATGGGATAGGTGGTTAGAATTAGCAATACTATCTGGAGAACTGGACATAGGTGAAAATTGGGCAAAAGGAACAGCAAAAGAGGTAAAATGGATACCGCAAGGGTGTGCTTACGTAGATCCACTGAAAGACCAGCAAGCACAGCAAATGGCGGTAAGAAATGGGTTTAAAAGTAGGTCAGAGGTGGTTTCAGAGCTAGGTTACGATATAGAAGAAATAGACCAGGAAATTGCTGAGGATCAAAGACGTGCAAGTGAACTGGGCTTAAGTTTTGACTCTGATGTACAAAGTAGTTTTGCGGAAATGACATGAAACAACAAGCAATGTGGCTGAACAGACCGGTAATGATGGAGCAAAGAAGTTTTGATCTATTGTCATTACATGCAGCAAAACACCCTACGTTTAAAAACATAAAACACACTGCAGAAAACAACGTAGAAAAAATAGCAATAATACCGATACATGGAATTTTGACCAAGAAACCAGGAGCTTTTGATGATATGTTGGGAATGACATCATATGAGAAGATACGTGAAGAGATAGAAAAAGCTTTAATAGATGAAGAAGTAGAAACAATAATTTTGGACATAGACAGCCCCGGAGGAGAAGTAAACGGTTTATTCGACCTTGCTGACTTTATTTACGAAGCAAGGACAAAAAAGAGGATTGTGGCAATAGCAAATGATGATGCGTATTCTGCGGCATATGCGATAGCGTCAAGTGCTGAAAAAGTATTGGTAACGAGGACTTCAGGAGTTGGAAGCATAGGAGTAATAGCAAGTCATATAGACCAAAGTGGGTTTGATGAAAAACAGGGGATAAAATATACCACAGTATTTGCTGGGAATCGAAAAAACGATTTAAATCCGCATGAGCCAATAACATCAGAAAGTGTGGAAAGCTTGCAAGAGGAAGTAGACCGCCTATATGAGATGTTTGTCCAGCTTATAGCACGAAACAGAAATTTGTCCACGGAAAGAATCAAATCAACGGAAGCAGGGCTATATTTTGGTGAGAAAGCAATAGAGATTGGACTTGCTGATGAAGTAATAACATATTCTGAATTTATTAATAATCATAGGAGTTTTAGTATGACAAAAGAACAAACCATAAATACTAATGAGTTAATTGAGGAAGCAAAACATGTAGGCTACGAGAACTGTCGTAGAGAAATTTTAGAGGTGATAAGATTATGTAATTTATCAAAGATGCCAGAGAAAATAGGAGAATTTATCGAGCAGAATGTAAATGCCAAACAAGCCCAAGAGATATTGATGTCGATACTAGCAGAGAGAACAAAGAAGACAGAGATACTGAGTACAATACCGCAAAATACACCAGAAGACTTGATGATGCAGGTAGCAAGAACTCGAGCGCAATCTGGCATTTGAGAAATTTAGGTATCAGCAATTACAAACGCCGCGGTAAATAAGTGACCAAAGTCCGCCAGAATAGGCAATTACAGGATGGCATATCTTTTACCGCGGCGTATAACAGCTACAAACACAGCGGTAAACAAGTAGCCAAAAATTATAAGCAATCTATCTTTTACCGCCGCGTATCAAACATGGCGGTAAAACTAAAGGGAAAAAAAGGAGAAAAATTTATGAGTTGTATAACCGAACAAAATAACCTTGGTGACCTATTAAAGTATGAGGCATCAAATCTATATTCAAGAGACCAAATAACAGTAGCAAAGGGGCAGAACCTTAAACTTGGTACAGTTGTTGGGTGTGATACTAAAGACGGTCTAATTAAGTCCTTAAATCCAACAGCTACAGACGGCACGCAAACAGCAATAGGTGTAATAACAAGTGATGTAAATGCAACGGAAACCACCAAAGCAGTAATCATTACACGTATTGCGATGCTAGCGGATCATGCAGTGGTGTGGCCAGCAAATATAACAGAAGAGCAGAAAGCTGCAGCAATAAAGCAACTTGACGCACGGGGTATCATCATCCGCAAAGGTGTCTAAACTTCAACTCAACTCAACTTAAATTAATAGGGAAAACAAGGGGAAAAACATGCAAAATCCATTTACAAATCCGGCATTTAGTATGACAGCATTAACAAATGCAATGAACATATTGCCGATAAATTATGGTCGAACAGAAAATTTAAATTTATTTCCAAGTAGGTCAGTAAGATTTCGTCATATTACGATAGAAGAACACCAAGGAGTTTTAACTTTATTACCAACGCAAGTGCCAGGAGCACCAGCAACAGTAGGAAAACGAGGAAAAAGGAAAATAAGAACTTTTACCATTCCGCATATTCCCCATGATGATGTAGTGTTGCCTGAGGAAGTGCAAGGAATAAGGGCATTTGGGTCAGAGAATGAACTTAAGGCGCTGGCAGATGTAATAACGGATCATTTGCAGATGATGAGAAACAAACACGCGATAACGTTAGAGCATTTGCGGATGGGAGCATTGAAAGGGATTATTCTGGACGCAGATGGCAGTGAATTGTTAAATCTGTATAACGAATTTGAAATTACACCGAAAGTAGTAAATTTTGCACTGGGAACAGCAACCACTGATGTAAAGCGTAAGTGTCTGGAAGTATTGCGTCATGTTGAGGACAACTTAAGTGGTGAATACATGACTGGGATTCATGCGCTGGTAAGTCCAGAGTTTTTTGATGCACTAACTTCGCATGCCAAAGTAAAAGAGGCATATGAGAGATGGCAAGAAGGAGCAGCACTCCGGAACGATATGAGATCAGGATTTACGTTCTGTGGAATAACATTTGAGGAGTACAGAGGACAAGCAACTGACCCTGAAGGAATTGTGAGAAGATTTATAGAAAAAGATACGGGACACTGTTTTCCACTTGGTACAGCTAATACATTTACGACTTACTTTGCCCCAGCAGACTTTAATGAGACGGTAAATACACTAGGACAACCGCTCTATGCAAAACAAGAGCCAAGAAGATTTGATAGAGGGACTGACCTTCATACCCAATCAAACCCTCTACCAATGTGCCATCGCCCAGGTATACTTGTAAAACTCGCTGCATAACAGGTGAGGTAAACAGATTGTTTTTAATACCCCGAACAGGAAACATTATATCAACTAAAGAATAAAAAGCAACTAAAAAATTATGTTTAGAGATATTAAAAGATTATTTGCAGATTGTTTTACACATTTAGGACAGCAAGCTTTGTATGAATCAAAGGATAAGTCATACATGGTGCAGATATTAAAGCAACAGCCAGATAAATTATACGGGATTGGTGAAGGACAATTTGTAGGGGAGATGTTGATTTTGGAGGTGAGTATATTCGATGTATTGCAGCCAGTAGTAGGAGATACCTTTATTATTGATAAGCGTAAGTACAAAGTACATTCACCACCACTTAGGGACAATTCGGGAATGCTATGGAAAATTCAAGCGTCAGGGATGTAGATGCGTATTAACATCGAAGTCACCGGTAGTATTATACAAAGTATAGATGCTGAAAGGAAAAAAGTGGAAAAAGCAACGGTGAGGGCATTAAACAAAACAGCACTATGGGTAAGATCGCAAACTGTCAAACAAGTTAGCGAAGAAAAACAAATACCAAAAAAAGCAATGAGAAAAAAGTTAAGTGTGGATAAAGCAAATAGAAAGCGTTTGTGGTCTATAATAAAGCTTAGTTCGCAGTGGATAGGAGTAGCAAAACTTGGGAGTATAAAACAGACAAAGATAGGAGCAAAGGTAGGAAGCCGTACGTATGAAGGAGCATTTATAGCAACAATGAAAAATGGTCATATAGGAATATTCAAAAGAAGGTACATGACACCGTTACCAATAGATGAAATTAAAGTAAACACGCAAGCTCGGGAAATAATGAAAGAGTTAGCTGAAAATGAAGCAGAAAGAGTATTTGAGAAGTATAGCTCTTTTCATAGAAGTCCGGATGTGATAAGGATAGATAATGATAAGGAGGTTGAATGCCAGCAGCATATAGTTATGATTTAAGAAAAAAAGCAATGGAGGCGCTAGACGAAGGAGAAAGCAGAGAAGCAGTGGCAGCAAGATTTAAGATTGGACGAACTACTTTATGGGAGTGGCAGCACTGTAGGCTTGACCATAAATTATGTTAAGATAGAAAATGACTATTTTAGATAGAGCTTGATGTAATGCAGTGCGATACAAAATAACGGTAGAATATAATGGTAGTAATTTCTCTGGTTGGCAAAAACAGCAACACTCTGCTAACTCAATCCAGGAGAAGATAGAAAATGCTATATTTAATTTTAGTGGTGAGAAAGTTATAGCTCTTTCGATAAAAGTCCGGATGTGATAGGATAAGGATAGATGATGATAAGGAGGTTGAATGCCAGCAGCATATAGTTATGATTTAAGAAAAAAAGCAATGGAAGCGCTAGACGAAGGAGAAAGCAGAGAAACAGTGGCAGCAAGATTTAAGATTGGACGAACTACTTTATGGGAGTGGCAGCAAAGAAGAAAAGAAACAGGAGACTTTCAATCAAAAAAACTTGGAAATGGGGGTTACAATCACAAAATTACCGACTGGGATACCTTTGCCAAATTTGCCAGAGAACACGGAGGAAAGACTCTATCGGAAATGGCTAAACTTTGGAACAACGTTAGTATCCAAACGATCTATCGAGCCCTTAAAAAAATTGGATTTACGCGCAAAAAAAGACATATGGATACAAGGAAAGAAACGAAGAAAAACGTGCTGAATTTTTGAAAATTATAGCGACAAAAGAACCTAAAAACTTAGTGTATATAGATGAGTCTGGCATTGATAACACCGAAGACTACCCCTACGGATATTGCCAGAAAGGACGGCGGTTTTATGCCTTAAAATCTGGAAAGAAAACTCAACGAATCAGTATGGTTGCAGCCTTAAGTGGAAGAAAGATAGTTGTTCCGTTAACCTTTGAAGGCCACTGTAATATGGATGTTTTTAATGGATGGTTTGAGCAATTTTTGACACCGATCTTGGAACCTGGACAGACTGTCATTCTTGACAATGCTACTTTTCATAAGTCTGATAAGATTATCGAGCTTGCTAAAGGGGTTGGTGCAGAAATTTTGTATCTGCCGCCTTATTCTCCAGATTTCAACAAAATTGAGCATCATTGGTTTGCTATAAAAAACAGAGCCAGGAAAAACATTCCTCTATTCGAATCCTTTCTTCGTGCTGTTGATTCTGCCTTCCTATGACCTGTTTGGACTATTATGAGAAATGCTATAAATGCGAGAGATCATAAAGGATACACACCACTGCATATAGCATGCAAAACAGGAGAAGGAAGGATAACAAAAGAGATAATAAAAGAGCTAGTAAAAGCGGGAGCAAATGTAGAGCAAAAGGATAAATATGGCAAAACCCCAATGGATTATGCGAGAAATAATAAAGAGATAAAAGAAGTGTTAGAGAACGTAAAAATGGCAAATAAACAGAGAGAGTTCATAGAAAGAATAAGGGTTGTATCGGAAAGTACGGCAGCAGGTGTGATAGTAGCAAAGGAAGAGCTAGAAACTGTGGATGAGAAAGTGCTATAGCGTTTAAAAATTCAGAAGGGCTGTGTTTGAAAAGGTGATTATATGGAAAAAAAAGTAGAAAAAGAGGTAAAATATTTAGAGAAAAAACCACTAGCAGAACTGAAAAAAATATGGAAGAAGGTATTTGAGGAAGAAGCACCTAGACACTCAAAGAAATACCTGATACCAAGATTGGCGTATAGGTTGCAGGAGAAAGCGTATGGAGAAATATCAAGAAAAGGAGCAAAAAGACTAGAATACCTGGCAGATCGGCTAGAACAGGGAAAAAGAATAAGTAGCGATAAACTGCCAGTGGAGGGAACGGAGTTGATACTAGAAAGAGGTGAGGAAACGCATGCGGTAATGGTAACAAATACAGGTTTGATCTACCGAGAAGAGTTTTATACGTAATTATCAGCAGTAGCCGGAAAAATAATGGGAATGAGTTATAACGGACCGTTGTTGTTCGGAATGCGTGATAAAAAGGGAAGTTGAGGAGGAGAAGATGCTAAAAGAGGTAAGATGTGCGATATATACGAGAAAGTCAAACGAAGATGGATTAGAACAAAAGTTTAATAGCTTGGACGCGCAACGAGTAGCATGTGAAAAGTATATAAAAAGCAAAGAAGGGTGGGCAATATTACCAAAAAGATATGACGATGGAGGATATTCGGGAAGCAATTTAAATAGGCCAGCGATAAAGGAATTATTAAAGGATATAGCAGCAGGAGAAATAGATTGCGTAGTGGTATATACGCTAGATAGGTTATCAAGAGAGACAAAAGACAGCATAGAAGTAACGTCATTTTTTAGAAGACACCGGATAAGTTTTGTAGCGGTGACGCAAATATTTGATAACAACACACCAATGGGAAAATTTGTACAAACAGTGTTATCAGGAGCGGCACAACTAGAAAGAGAAATGATAGTAGAGAGAGTAAAAAATAAAATAGCAACATCGAAGGAAGAGGGTCTATGGATGGGAGGAAATCCACCACTCGGCTATGATGTAAAAGATAAGGAATTAATAATAAATGAAAAAGAAGCGAAAGTAATAAAGCATATATTTGAGAGGTATATGGAGCTGAAGTCAATGGCAGGATTAGCAAAAGAGTTAAATAGCCAAGGGTACCGAACGAAAGCAAAATCAGATATCTTTAAAAAGGCAACGGTGAGAAGAATAATAACAAATCCAATATATATGGGAAAAATACGGCATTATGAAAAACAGTATAAGGGAAAGCACGAAGCGATAATAGAAGAGGAAAAATGGCAAAAAGCGCAAGAGTTGATAAAGAATCAACCATATCGAAAAGTAAAATATGAGGAAGCGCTGCTAAAGGGGATAATAAAGTGCAAGAGTTGTGGTGTAAATATGACGCTGACATACTCAAAAAAAGAAAATAAAAGGTATCGATATTATATATGCAATAACCATTTAAGAGGAAAAGATTGTGGATCAGTGAACCGAACAATAGTCGCCGGAGAAGTGGAAAAAGAAGTAATGAAGAGAGCGGAATGCTTATATGAGAATTGGGAAAAAGGGGCAAAAAAAGAAAAATGGGAAAATTTAAGTTTCAGAGAACAGAAAGAAGCAGTGAAAAAATTAATAAAGGTAGTGTGGGTAAGAGAGGAAGGAGTAGAAGTATGTTCTGAATCAGAGGAGACATTTATAGCGATGAATTTGAAGAAGAAAGGAAACAAATGCACAGTAGTAGAACCAGAAGGAAAAACAAACAATGCGCTACTGAAAGCAGTGGTGAGAGCCCATCTGTGGAAACGGCAACTAGAGGAAGGAAAATATAGAAGTGTGAAAGAGCTGAGCGTTAAAATTAATATAGGTACAAGACGTATACAACAAATTTTAAGATTAAATTATTTAGCTCCAAAGATAAAAGAAGACATAGTAAATGGGAAACAACCGAGAGGTTTAAGGTTGGCTGATTTAAGGGAAATACCGATGCTGTGGAGTGAACAGTTGGAGAAATTTTATGGCTTAGCATCTTAATTTATAAAAGAAATAGGAGAAAAACATTATGAGAACACCGAAAAAAATATGGAAAGATATTGCTGAAAAGCTTAGAAATAAAAAAGGTACCACTACCGCAAAAGGAGCTGATATGGAGATGCCGGCAGATGTTGAGGAAGTTAAAGTTGAAATAAAAAAGCAAACCAATACAGTTGATAAAGCTACAGAAACTGACACTAAATTATGTAATATAAATAGTGAAGATCTTCAACCTATATGTGAAAGTAGCGAAAAAGCGCAAATAGAAACTACTGTAGAGCCAACTTCCGTTGATAGAGCTGACAGCCCATCTTCCGCTGAACCATGTTTTGATGCTACAGACGAAAAAGATAAACCGTTAACGCAACAAAGGCAAGCAATCCTGGCTGGTGTTGTTGGTGCAGTGTTATTGGTAAATTGTGCTGCATTGTATATCATGAAAATGCCTGTAGTAGCAGCGGTTGTGGGAATAGCTGGATTGGTGTGTCTGAGCTTTGCGTTGTATAATGTGCTGAAACCAAGTACAAAAATCGAAAAAGTAGAGGACATAGAGCAACCGATTCTTGAGTCTCCTTTGAATCCAACGTAAAAGGATATATTCAAAAAATCATAATCGTCAAAACGGAACAATTTATTTAGAAAAGATCTTAAATCATTAATTAAGGATTATCTTTCTCCACACTTTCGCCATTTCTCCTTAACTTGAGCTTATGGAGCTTTTCATCCTATTTATTAAGAGTTTAATGAACTATCGAGAATAACAATAAAGAGCACACCTAACATTATATAAACGAATACCATAATAAAAGCCCCTTAGCTAACCACATTAAAACCATTGCCCTTCTCTGGCTTTTTTGATTGTTTCGTTTACTTCTGCCTTGTTACAATACATAGTACGAATAAAAACTAATGCAAGAATAATTTTTCTAACCTTTGTATTCTTTAGCTTGACACTCCCATAAACTTCACTGACATTGACCTCTGAGCCTGCTATGCTTCTGCTTGTTAACTAGCTATGCAACAAAGCCTGCCTAATGCTGTACTTCCCGTCCATTCCCAGTTATGCCTTGCTCTTCTCTCGTTTCATCAATTTTAGTACTAGGCTTTGAGGTCATATATGTAATACCATCAACCGCTAAGCGCCACTGTTGTGATTGCAACCACTGCTATTACTATAGGTATTAATCCACATTTGATAAATAAGAAGCTACTAAATTTTTTAAATCTGCATTTGATAAATAAGAAGCTACTTTCTCACTTACTTCTAGAGGTAATACTTTATCATTGTAAAGTTTAGAGTATTTAGTAATCACTATGCCACCGTTATCTATTAGCTCTCGTCTTTCTACTCCCTTATTGAATTTATTCCTTATTTGGCTTTCAATGATAGAAAATTCTCCTTCGTAATTGAGTTCATTTATTGCTTTTTTAATTTCATCATTTATCATGTAGGTAGCGATTTCATCTTCATCAGCTTTAAGTAAGTCAAGGTATGAAGTATTGCTATTGCCAATTTTTCCTTCAATTTCATTTTTACACTCATCCCAATAAGTAGAAAATGCACCTGTCAAGTAATTTGGTTTTTGTACGCTAAAATCTTGTATTAATATTTTCTGAATTAGAACTTCAGTTGCATCTTTATAACCAAATTCAACAGCCCAATGTAAAGGAGCATATTTATAAATATCTCTCGCATTAACCTTAGCCCCTTTTGCTAATAGGGCAACTATTGCATATATATCGCGACTTCGAGCAGCCAAATGTAAAGGAGTATTTCCCATATCACCTACCGCATTAACCTTAGCCCCTTCTGCTAATAGGGCATCTATTGCATATATATTGCGACTTTGAACGGATACGTAATTAGTAGCAAAAAGAAACTAAATCGAAACCACCTTCGACACAATATGAAATATGTTCTTTAATCTCTTTTATAAGAGGATATGCTATTGCTTTTCTTGCTTTGTCACTAGGCTCACCATCCTTTTCTTTTTCATTTTCGAAACCCTCAAGAGTTTCAAGCAAATCATCAGTAATCTGGATCTTTTTAAATTGTGATTGTAATGAAAGGAGGTCATTTCTATCTAAAAGGCCGCTAACTACATCACCTTCGATAGGTAACCCAAAGAATTCATCACGTGAGATATTTATAATGGTTTCCACAATATTTATACTTAATCCAAAATCTGATTCAAGTATATCGTCTACAATATCAGTTACATAGCCAAATTTAAAGTCGGAGTAGTAAGGTAATTCTTGACCAAAGTAAGAACATAGCGCCTGAAATGCATAGTGATAAAGATCAGCCGAATGACTATAGGGAGGTTGGTTAAGTATTAAATCTTTCAAAGCACTTTTTATATCAAGTTCTGTACTATCAAATAAATCATCAACTACTTTTAAAACATCCTCCCTTTTTCCACTACATCTACATTTATTCATACTATAGTAAGCTCATTTATAAAATTTCCTTAATATAGAGAGTTAAGATACTGATACATCTGTCACTTTTGTACCACTTAACATATTTACAACCTCCGTGCGTTCTGTTTCTTTAGCAAGATCTCTGATTGGCCGATTTGCAAAAATTTTCTAAATCCACATTTGCTAAGAAACTAGCTATTTTATCTCCGACTGGTAATGGTAGTTCAGGAATTGTTTCTAAATCAGGATGTTGTATCCCCATAGCTTCTGCAGTTTTATCTAATAGTATTCTTCTTTCCATTCCTTTTTCATATTGACTTTCTATTATATTAGCCCATAGAGGAAATTCCTTTTTATAATTACCTGTTTTTAACACACGTGCTATACTCTCATTCTGCATATAAGATGCCAATTTGTTACCCTCGCTTGCTAAAATATCATAGAATGTGACACCTCTATCAATCTGTTTATTCCTTACCTCAATTACATAACGTTCTGCTGAATCTAAAAAAGTGTTACATACTGTAATTGCTATTGAATGATGGAGAGACATACTCCATTATTTTAGCACGAAGTAACAAATTCAATAGAATTAGTTCTTCAAAAGTAATTTAAACTTTTACAGTAGGAGTAGTCTCATGAAATATTATAGCGGGTTAGATATCTCATTAAAAGAAACTTTTATAAGTATTGTTGATGAGAAAGGAAAAATTGTTAAAGAAGAAGTTGTTACAAGTGAAAGCAGTGTGATAGCTAAGTTTCTGCTTAGTCAAAGCAAAGAATACGAATCCATAGGGATAGAAAGTGGACAACTGTCAATATCAATGTGCAAAGGGTTGAGGGGCTTTGGATTGCCAGTAATTTGTGTAGATGCAAGGCATATGGCAGCAGCATTATCTGCAAGGATCAATAAGAACGATAAAAATGACGCAAGGGGTATAGCTCAAATGATGAGAGCTGGATTATATAAAGAAGTATTAGTAAAATCAGATGAGTCTTGTCAAATTAAAATAGCACTTGGAAGCAGAAGACAGTTAAAACGCAGCAGAGAGCAAATTGCTGGGACAATAAGAGGGTTATTAAAAATACATGGGATAAAAGTTAGTCAAAGTTCTAGTTCTGTAAGCTTCTCTTTAAAAGTGCAAGAAATAATCAACAACCTAGATGAGATTAGCAAAAACTCAATTGAATTATTGGTAAATAGCTTAGAAGCAATAGAAGAATCAATGAGAAAGCTTAACAAAATAATTTTAGAGCAAGGCAAAAAAGATGAGGATTGTAAATTATTAACTACTGTTCCAGGAGTTGGTATTATAGTAGCAATGACATACAAAGCTGCAATAGATAATCCATATAGGTTTGAAACATCTTATGCAGTTGGAGCCTATTTAGGGTTAAGCCCAAGACAGTATGCTTCTGGTGAGATTGATAGGCATGGAAGTATATCAAAATGGGACCAGTAGAATGTAGGAATATGTTGTACGAAGCTGCGCAAGTCTTACTGACAATATGTAAAAGGACATTTAAATTGAGAAGCTGGGGGTTAAAGCTTCTAAAAAAGAAGGGTACGAAGAAAGCAATTATTGCTGTAGCACGAAAGTTGTCTGTAATTATGCATAGAATGTTGGTAAGCAAAACAGAGTTTTGTTGTAAATAAATGCAAGAAAGTATATAATTTTATGTGGAGTAAAGATAGCAATGCCGATGGAAGGGATAAGCAAGATTTTTGGTTGAAGCATAGACTTCGTGTGTTACATTTTGCCGTCCGCTTCCGCCTAACAAGTATAGTGCGGCTTGGCTAAAATTAAACTAGCCATATCAGACCGCGGAGAGAACCATGGAAGCAAGCTGTTTTAACTTATGTAAAATCATTAAGATTATGGAGGGAAAGAATGATACCTTAGTTTTTATAAGCTTAATGAATATGTGGATAAATACTTTAAGTGTGTGTGGACGTATTTATCCACATATTCATTAGCTGTATCAATTTAAAGATAGAATATCAGTATTGTAACTGTCAGCCTTTGACTGAATAGGATGAAGTAACGGTATCCGATTTGGGATGGTTAATAAAAATATTTTATATTTTAGAGTATAGAAAGATGTTGCCAAAAATTTTAAAGAACTTTAACATATTTGTTGATGGTAGAGGTTATGCTGGGAAAATCGATGAAATAACTCTGCCGAAGCTCACTATCAAAACAGAAGAATACCGTGCAGGGGGTATGGACATACCAATTAGCATTGATATGGGCATGGAAAAGCTTGAAGCTGATTTTACTTTTGCAGAGTATGATTCAGAGCTATTTAGGCTTTTCGGTTTGATAGATGGGAATTCAGTAGCTTTGACACTCAGAGGTGGAATGCAAGGGAGTGGTAGTAACGATATTGAAGCTGTAGTAATCAATCTCAGGGGAATATTCAGAGAATTTGATTTTGGTAGCTGGAAACCTGCTGAGAAAGCAACCCTTAAATGCACAGTTGCAGCTCACTATTATAAACTCACCATATCTGGTTATGAGCTTATTGAAATCGATGCTGAGAATATGATTCGTAAAATTAACGGTGTTGATCAAATGGCCTTACTGCAGACAGTTTTAGGTATTTAAGTTTTTATTTCTTATAGAAGGAAACTCATGCAAGCAATAACACTACACAGCCTAATCACAGAAGTCTTGAATGAAAAATTGTATTAGAGTTGAATTTTACATCAAAAAATATTTTCAATGATATAAAAAATTATTATTGACTTTCATGCAATTAGAGAACCTATAAAACACTTACAGATGGTGATGAGGTGAAATTTATCGGTGTTGTTTTCGATAAAGGATCTAATAATCCAAATAGACTTATTTTAACAAGTAGGACAGCTGAGGAAGGATTTATTCCTGTTGAAGTAGTTCATAGTTCAGTTCATATGTTACCTACTGTAGGGCAGTGTTCTAAAAGAAAATCTTCATTGCCGGAGCATCAACCAAGTAAAAAACCAAGAAGAGAAAGAAGTGTAAGTATGGCCTGCATAGATTCGTTTGATGAAGAAAAGATTACAGAGGAGGAAAAAGAACAGCGTATCAAAGAGTTATTCAATACTGATAAGGTAGCAGAAAGAGTAAAGAATATTGAGTTTTATGATCAGCTTTTCAAGGTTTCTCAGAAGATATCTGAAGGTGAAATTATGGACAAAAATGTTGAAGAAGCATTTGTAGCAAAGATTAAAGACATAGATCTGGATTCAATAGACCCAGAGATTAGGGGTATTGTGAAAGAAATGAAGGATAATATAGAGAACAAAGAAGAAGTGAAAAATATTCTGAGAAGATCCGGAGTAGCAGAAAAAATAGGAAAAGTAGCAGAAGGTGCAGGTCTTGCCTTTACAGCATTTTTAGTTGGTAAGCATATAGCAAATGGAGACATAGAGGGATTAGGCTACGATGCATTAAATCTCTGGGTAATGCCAAAAATTGGTGAAAAAATCTCTGGAAAAATATTAGAGTTAGGAACAAAGCTTGATTCTCAGATGTTGAAGGGGTTTGCTCCAGCTATGGGACGTGCTATAGGTAACTTTGCGGCATTTTTAGGGCTAGCAGAATCGATTAAAGCAAGACAAAATGCAACAGATCCTGCAGACATAAAGATTGCCGATCTAAACATAGCAACTAATTCTATCTTTATAGCTGCAGATGTACCTGCGGTTATTACTGAAACAATGTCAGTAGCAGGTTTAGAAACTGGAGTAGTAGGAGAATTTGCTGGTCCAGTTGGTGCTGCTGTCTCAGTTGCTGTTATTGTCATATCACAGTTTGTAGAAGCAGGGCTTGAGGTAGAAAAATTAGAAGAACAAATGAACCTTACAGATCAGGAAAAACATGATCTTTATTGGGATTTATTCTTGGGTAAAAAAGTACCTCATTATATAGAAGATAATATGGAAGTAAAAGAGATATATAAACAATATATATCGAAGATTGTAGATAAGTTTAAGAATGATTATTCCAGGATAGCTATATCCTTACCTCCCATTTCAGTTAAGAAAATAGAGTATGCTACTAATAATCAGCTTCGTCAAAAGAAAAGAGGTGTAGTGGATGACATAGATAATCAAATGAAACATTTATTCGATGCTTGCCGCATTAGAACAAAGGTTGTTGATAGGGAATTTGATTTTAACTTTACTGCTGCTGTGTCTTCATCTAATACAGGATACACTGATCACTATTCTAGAATAGTTCCTCACTCTCTTGAAAACTATAATATTGTTTGTGGGTCACGTGGTGATAATATAAAAGAACAAGAAGTATCTAGGGAAACCTGGCATAAATTACCAAGTGAAGCATTATGCGATGATTCTTCACCACATAAAGGTAAAGTATTAAGTACAGTAAAAGAGAAATGGTCTTTACAAGAATATCCACCTCACTGCCAAAACGTAGTTGTGTATAAGAACGAGAGTCCTCACAAGTATAAAACTGATATGTATTACATAAAATCTTTATATACCGATATACATATAAGTGAAGAAGATAGCCTTAATCTTATTTTTTGGGGAACTCATGTATCTATTGCTGATTCAAGTAAAAAAGGAAGTGATAAAGTGGAAAATAGGTACTATTTTATGAATCCGTTGGAGAGCTGTGATGTACAGAAATCAGGTAACAACTTCTTTTACATAGAGGATGATAGGCTTTCTTGTAACTTAGGAATAAATGGACAAAAAAACATAGTTGTAGTAAAAGGTGATTTTAAAGATTCAGAGAATATACACTCTGTCATTGGCAGTAACGAAGCTAATCATATAGAAATTTCTTATGCAGGTTATGTAGATGGTAAAGGTGGAAATGATATAATAATGGCAAAGAGCTTTACTACAATAAAGGGTTATTTTGGTGATTCTATTTATGGAAAAGGTTTAGTATTATTACCAATAAATCTTAGTGATATAGGTAATATAACTCATGCTAATAATATAACAAACATCTACAATAAAAGTGGAGCTTTTATAAGTGTAGGTAAACAAACATCGGTAAAAACAGCAGATGGTTTATTTGTAACACCAACAAAAGTAGACATTAATACTGATAGAGTAACAAATGTGCACATAACAAAATTAGATAATAAGTTGGATAATCTGCAAAAAATGGACAATTCAAACTTTAATATTACAAAGCAATTATTAAACACTAATTATCATGGTGTTACAGGTAGTTTCGGTAATCATATTTTTTACCCTGATGAGGAGCACCATAATTTTTACTGGAAAGCTCCAAGTAATATAAGCCATCTTTATCTTTTCGATAACAGAAACGCTAATATTATGATTGCTCAAGCAAATGGTATATTAGATTTTAGCCTACTAAATAGTACATTAAATGATATGCCATTTATAGAAGATAATGAAGGAGAAATAAAGATTAACAAAAATGGCCTAAATGTCACCCTGCTACCAGATTATAAAGATGTTACAGTTACATTTAATGGGGAAGAATATTACAAACTTCAGAATGGAGAATTAGAGCGAGATTATTGCTCTCATAGTTTGAGAATAGATGGAAGATTTAGTGTTAATGGTACTGACCTTTTAAATCATCATAATTGTTTCACATTTGACTCAGATAAAGTACTTTTTTTGAAGCTAAATAATGATTTGCTATTATTATCAGATAGAGGAGCATTATCGATATCAAATTATTATTCTTCTGTTTACAAAAATTGGGATTTATCTATAGGACTGAACGACAGAATTATCGAACCAGAAGAATTTGGAGAAAGAGCTGATGACTTTAGTTCTTTCAGGTATTATAAACCAGATGAGCAAGGGTTACAGATTTATCATAATCAGCCTATTAATAAGAATGATATCGGTTTAGTTGATTTGAAAGATAAATCTATATTAGATTTCGATATGAAAGTTATTAATGATAACTTATTGCTATCACATAAAAATAACACTCTTGTAAAAGTAGAAAACTGGAATGCTTACCAACCAGCAAGAGAAATGATGTTTGCTTTTAATGATGCAATAGTTTCTAACTCAAAGTGTATAGCTTCTATTTGTAACTCAGAAGATGTTATAGTGGGATTTAATAAAGAAAAAGCAATTCTATCGACAGAGCAACTGTTTGATGCTGTGAGACGAAATAATCTTAGTGAAGTTGAGAATCTTCTCAGTATGGGTGCAGATGTTAATATTAGAGATAAACGTAGTTGGGCGCCTTTGCACTGTACTGCTGACAATGATAATAAGCTTGATATATCTGGGGCAATTTTAAATCGAAATGCTGATATTGAGGCTAGAACTAACATTGGGGAAACACCTTTACATATAGCAAATGCTTATGGTCAATTGAAAATAATTGAGCTTCTTGTAGATAAAGGGGCTAGCCTTGAAGCTAAAACTAATGATGGTTTAACGCCTTTGCATGTGGCTATTCAGCATAATAATACTACACCTAAAATAATTGAGTTTCTTCTTAAGAAAGGTGTTAATATTGAAGCTAAAACGAAAAATGACTGGACACCTTTACATTATGCAGTTTTCAAAGACAGGCTTGATATAGTTAAAGTACTTTCAAGTCGAGGGGCTAATATTGAAGCTAAAACTAGCGATGGAAAAACACCTTTAGACTTGGCTATTCAAGGGAATTATACAGACATAGTGGGATTTTTAAAACAAACAGAATTAGACAAAAAATTATTGACTGCTACAGAAAATGGAGATCTCTCTGAAGTCAAAAAATTTGTTGATCAGAGTGCTAATGTTAATGCTATAGATGTGGGCATTTTTGGTAAGAAACCTATACACATTGCTGCTGAAAAAAATTACAAAGATATTATAGAGTTCCTTCTCGGTAAAGGAGTAAGCGTTGATGATAACAGTAACTATGGTTGGACACCGCTACATTATACAGCATGGTGGAAAGGATGCTTAGAAGTTGCTAAGTTTCTCGTTGACAAAGGGGCTAATATTAATGCTCAAAACGTTTATGGCAGAGAGCCTATCCACATTGCTGCTGAGCACGATAATAAAAATATTATAGAACTTCTTCTTAATAAAGGAGTAAGTGTTAATGAGGTTGACAAAGACGGCTGGATGCCTCTGCACTGGGCTTCTTGGAATGGCCATCTGGATATAACAGAATACCTTGTAGGTAAGGGAGCCAATATCAATGCTAAAGATAGGAATGGTAAAACACCGCTAGATATTGCTAGAGATAAAGGACATAATAATGTTGCAGAATACTTACAACAAACACAATTAGGTCTAGATAGGCAGTTGTTAACTGCAGTACAAGGTGTTAATCTTAATGAAGTTAAGGATTTTGTAGTTCGAGGCGCTAGTTTAGATACTCAAGATAGTAATAATGGTTGGACACCTATAGTCTATGCCGCTCAGGGAAGTAAATGGGATATGGTCAAGTTCCTTATAGCTCAGGGTGCCAAGTTTAATAATGAGATCACATATCAAGGAACACCCTTGCACTTTGCAGCTCAAGAAGGTAATTCAAATATGGTTCAATTTTTTCTTGATAAAGGTGCTAATATTGAGGCTCAAGATGCATACAATAGGAAACCTTTGCATATTGCTGTTGACGCAAACAGGTTGAATGTAGTAAATCTACTTCTTGACAGGGGTGCTAATTTAAAGGCTACAGACATGTACGGCAAGACATCTTTAGACCTAGCTATTCGAAAGGGTTACGAAGATGTAGTAGAAGTTTTGAAACAAAAACAATTGGATCTAGACAAAGAATTATTAATTTCTACGGAAAAAGGAGATCTTGAGAAAGTTAGAGACAGTATCAGACAAGGTGCTAACGTTAATGTTCAGGGTAGGCAGGATTGGACTCCCGTGTTCTGGGCCATTCAAAAGAACAATTTTAATATAATTGAACTTCTTTTAGATAACAATGCTGATATTAAGGTCAAAGATAATGAAGGTTGGACACCTCTTCATTGGGCTGTTCAATTGGATTCGTTAAATGTAGTTAAATATCTTGTTGAAAAAGGTGCTGATGTCAATGCTTTAACTGCTGACGGTAGAGCACCTCTAGATATTGCTAAAGAAAAATTCAGAGGACTTAGTGAAAATGAAGAACGTAATGATATTGTGCAGTTCTTAGAAAAACTTAATGAAAAAAAAGAAAAACCTGCACAACGTAAACGTCGTCATCACCATGGTGATCACAATCGTCATCGCAGTCACTTATCACGTAATCTTCTTACTATAGATTCAAGTGGTCAACCTGAGATAACAGCAAGCAGTGGCACAAGACCATCTTCATGGATAAATAATTTGTTTAGTTGGGTAAAAAGCTCTGTAGGTGGATTATTAAATTCTAAACCTACATTATCTGAGGAAACATCAAGCACTTCAAGTCCAATATCACAAGTAGATGCAAAAATGGATGTAAAGGGTTCAATAATGTTACTTGACGTGCTGATTAGAAAGGTCACTGGTCAAAAGTATATTTCTACAGTAGATCAGCCTATATCTCCACTAGAGGCACAGGGGTATGCACTCAATATTACAAAGGGATTTGAGAAAGTAGTAGAGCAAGCTGGATTAAAAAGTGGTGTATCAATGCATCGATTAAATATTGATTATATGGGAATGCAGAAAGAGATTACTAGAAAAGTCATGAGTGGTAAATTTAATGAAATTTCAGGGATTTTAAAATCGTATGTAGAGAAAGCATGTCCTGGTGAAGAAGCTGGTAAATTAAGTCCGAAGAAATTTGAAAAGTTTATAGCTCAATTTAATAAGGGTCTGCTAAATCAATCAATAGAGCAGATATTACACAACAAAGATGGTATAGCATTTCTCATAATAGTCCAAACAGGTCATAGGAAGGCAGAATCAACAGCACGAAGAAAGGATTCGAATAGAGGAATGTTTTTCCTGGCTCTGTTTTTTATAGCAAACCAATGATGCTCAATTTTGTTGAAATCTGGAGAATAAGGCGGCAGATACAAAATTTCTGCACCAACCCCTTTAGCAAGCTCGATAATCTTATCAGACTTATGAAAAGTAGCATTGTCAAGAATGACAGTCTGTCCAGGTTCCAAGATCGGTGTCAAAAATTGCTCAAACCATCCATTAAAAACATCCATATTACAGTGGCCTTCAAAGGTTAACGGAACAACTATCTTTCTTCCACTTAAGGCTGCAACCATACTGATTCGTTGAGTTTTCTTTCCAGATTTTAAGGCATAAAACCGCTGTCCTTTCTGGCAATATCCGTAGGGGTAGTCTTCGGTGTTATCAATGCCAGACTCATCTATATACACTAAGTTTTTAGGTTCTTTTGTCGCTATAATTTTCAAAAATTCAGCACGTTTTTCTTCGTTTCTTTCCTTGTATCCATATGTCTTTTTTTGCGCGTAAATCCAATTTTTTTAAGGGCTCGATAGATCGTTTGGATACTAACGTTGTTCCAAAGTTTAGCCATTTCCGATAGAGTCTTTCCTCCGTGTTCTCTGGCAAATTTGGCAAAGGTATCCCAGTCGGTAATTTTGTGATTGTAACCCCCATTTCCAAGTTTTTTTGATTGAAAGTCTCCTGTTTCTTTTCTTCTTTGCTGCCACTCCCATAAAGTAGTTCGTCCAATCTTAAATCTTGCTGCCACTGTTTCTCTGCTTTCTCCTTCGTCTAGCGCTTCCATTGCTTTTTTTCTTAAATCATAACTATATGCTGCTGGCATTCAACCTCCTTATCATCATCTATCCTTATCCTATCACATCCGGACTTTTATCGAAAGAGCTATACATTAGAAGTTTATGGTGCAAAGCAAATGAGTTTAGAGCCTCAAAGTTATTTAAGTAATGCTTCTATTCAAAGCCATTCAAAAGTATCAACTTGTCTTTCTGATGTAGGAGTAACCAAGCTTGGAAATACTTTGAGTAAGTAGGTGAGAATATGGAAGATATAATATGCCAAATAGTGAAAAGCTTATAATAGAATTTAAAGTAAAGGTAGCCAAAATAATGAGGGAAATCAGTAGCAAGTTTGATGGTCCCAATACTAAAGTAGCTTTGATATAGAAGTTTGGGTAACGTTATGATAGTAATTTATATAATTCTATGTGCAATCTTTATAGCCATTTTAGACAGTTCACTAGATTTTTAATTAGGGGATATGTCTAACTTAGAGAAGGTTTTCATAAATGTTAAAGTGAATAAGTAGGGATATTATGTTTTTTTCTTAAGTTGCAAAATTTCAGAATGAGAGAGACCGGTAATTTGAGCTATAACATCTATAGAGACACCGGCCTTGAGTGAGTTTTTTGCAACTTCAATTTTACCTTCAATTTTACCTTTTTCATGGCCGATTAGGATGCCTTCTTGTCTACCTTCTTGTCTACCTTCATGTTTAGCATCATCGAGTTTTTGAGCAAGGACAGCCTGTTCATCACGAATACGCTTGATCTCTTGTTCATATGCAATAAATTCTTTTTCTGACCAGTTGAACCTATTTAGTTCTTCATATGCTCTTTTAATTATTAGATCACTTCCTATTATTCTCTCTAGCTCTTGTTCACTAGTTTCATCTGCATATCTAAAGAAGTAGACCCATTTTTCAACAATACTTGAAAGCTGATCTTCTTTGGTTTTTGGAAATTTAGGCAACTCAATAAATATAAAGTAAAAATCTTTTAGATCATGCTCATTAGTATCTTCATCGCGAATAGTGTGCTTTGATTTGTACTCAGACTTATCAGGAAATAAAATACAGTCTGCTATAGCAATAAAGATAATTTCCTTAAGGTCATGATATTGATCGCCTTTGTCAGCCTGTCTTGAATAGGCTTTAGCAGCGTAGTATTGAGCACGTTTTTCAAAGCCCTTAGTTTTAGCGACCTGCATTTCGACTATGACTTGCAGCCCATTTTCATCCCTACAAAGAACATCAACAATGCTTTGTTTTTTAGAAGCAATATCAGGGTCTTGAATAGTACTTAAGAACTCTATATCCTTTATTGTACTTTTGCCAGTGAAGCCAAGGATATCATTAAGGAAGTGAATAAGAATGTCCTTATTTTTTTCAGTGCCAAAGATGCGCTTGAACGATATATCATTTTTTGGATCGAGAAACTTCGAAAGAGCCATGACGAATTAACCTAAAAAGCATTAATAATTATACACAATTCTGAAGAAATATTCAACTAAAATGCAAACATAGAAGTTTTTGTATATCTTTATTTGGTAGTATTAACCTATATAATATTTATGGCAAATATCTCAATAAGGTATCAGATAGCAGAAAAAGTAAGGAGCTGGAGGTTAAAGCGAGGATATACTCAAAAAGATTTAGCAAAAAGAATCGGAACAACATATCAGGTAATACTACAATATGAAAAAGGAACACGCAGAATTTCAATTAAGAAATTATATGAGTTAGCAGAAACATTATCAACAACTGCTAGAGATCTAGCTTGCGGACAAGAAGTATCAAATGAGAAAGGGTATGAGGGAGAGGAGGTACTAAATCTAGTAAGAAGACATAAAGAGATTAAGGACCAAGAATTACGTGAAACGTTTTATTTATTAACTAAATTCATCCGTATTAGTGAGGAAAGAAGTGGAAAAGCGGTAAAAATAGAAGTAGCAAATGGTTTGGTTAAGGAAGGAGTTTCTGCTCATGTTATCTCTCAAACGACCAGTTTATCTATTGATGAATATGATAATGATGAGAAAAAAATTTCTATTCCGTATAAAGTAGGTCAAAGAATAAAAGAATGGAGATTAAGACGAGAATATACTCAAGAAGATTTAGCAAGTAAAGTGGGCATAATAAATCAAAGAATATATGAATATGAACAAGGACGAGCTGCTGTTTCACTTGAAATGTTAGATGAAATAGCAAAGGTACTATCAATTAGTATTACAGACCTACTTCCAGAAACAAGAGAAAATGAGAATAGTGAAGCAGAGCTATCAAGGTTAATAGAAGAATACAAAAAGATCAAAAGCCAAGAACTACGTCATGTACTAATAAAATCTCTGTTTGAAAGCATACAAATTTGCAAAGAGAAAGTGAAGAAAGTAGAAAAGATGAAAATTGCAAAGAATTTGGTTAAGGAAGGAATTTCTATCAATATTATTTTAAAAACAGTAGGCATCTCTTTAAACGAAATTCAACAAATTTAAATAAAAAAAATCAGCATATATTAATATCTTTACTTTTTGATGAAAAAATAAGTAAAAAAGATTGAAAAATTGATTTGACTTCACTCGGAAGCTATGGCTCTATGCCAATGCTGATAAAAAAACAGCAGTAAATATTTAAAAAAAGTTTGTTGTTAGTGAAGGGTAAATTATATGAATAAAAGTAAAGAAGAAATCGAATTCAGAATATTAGAAAGCAAAGGCAAAGCACTACTTGATCGTGAAATAATGGAAACATTTCTAAGTGCAGTACATGAAAGGCCGCAAGCTCAAGAAATTGCTAAAAATCTGGTGAATACTTATACGGGAGTAGGAAGGATTTTAGGCCGAGAAATGGATGATCTGAAAGTTATAGAAGGAGTGACTGATTCTGCAGTAGCAATGATTATGTGTGTTAAGGAAACACTAGAAAGGGTACTGAAAGAAAAGCTTAAGAGTGAGCCAATAATGGACTTACAAGGGCTAGTAGAGTACTTAAACGTAAGTATAGGTCATGCAGAGAGGGAATGTGTAAAAATACTGTACTTGAATAAAAGGCGTCAACTAATTGGAGAAGAATCCTATATTGGTGAAATGGAAAAAGCACCAGTATACATAAAGGAAATTATAAGAAAAGCATTAATAAAGAATGCAACATTAGTAATAATGTCACACAACCATCCTGGGGGACGCTTAGAACCATCAGAAGAAGATCAAGAAGTAACGAAGAGCTTAGCAGCAGCATGTAGTACTGTAAGCGTTAGATTATTTGATCATATTATTATCACAAGTGGGGGCTATTTCAGTTTTCGAGAAAACGGATTGTTATAGCAGAAAGTATTTGTAAATCTACTCACTATAATTTATAATGAGTAATAGAGTGTATAACAACTATACACTTAGAACGTATATTTAATAGCGGAGGCTAATATGGTTAATAAAATAATTGTACCTTTTAGTGATAAAGAGGGAAGTATCTACGAGTTAAACATTGATATTGATAGATTATCGAAGGGTGAAATATCAAATGCTATTGTAGGAATTGGTCGTACTAGCCAGCAGCCTACTTTTGTAAGCAAAATTAATAAGGCTAAAAAGCTTGTAGATAAAAAAGTAGTACCTTTCCCTGGTAGAGAAGTTCGCGAAAACCAAATCAACTATGGGAAAGGATTTGACTATATTTATGGCACAAAACCTGTAAACGATCAAGCAGATTATCTAAATCCGTTTGCTTCAGCTTTACAAAAAATAAAGCCAAATGCAGAAAAGTTGAGCTGGTTTAAGAGTGCAGTGGTAGAGGCAAAGAACGTAAATGAATTACACAAAGTTATAGACAAAGTACTAACTTCCGGAGCAAGGCTAAATGCATGTAATGATGGAGAATGGAGCTTTGCTGAGTATGTAGTATTGGGTACACATTTTCACAAATTAGAAAAAAGTGATCGTAAAAAGCTAATACGAAAATTAATGCTAAGCGGTGCAGAGTTTCATGATACTTTATTGCAGAATAAACTGATAGGTGAAATCTATAATGAGCTACAACCAGAAGTTCAGCCACAGATAGATGAGAGACTAGAAGAACTAGAGAAAGCTGGTGAAAGTGCTGCTCAGGAAGGAGCTTTAATAGATCTAGAAATAGATAATAGGACGTTTTTTGTGGAATTTTCTGAGAACAGTAAAGTAGAAGTTGCCAAAATACTGGAAGCAAACAGAGAGTTAGGAAGTAATATTTTAAAAATTGGTAATGATGCAGTTGAGGTTAAAAGTGAGAAGGGAGGTATAAGAAACTATACTGATATGTCAGATGGCAGCTCCGTCATGTTAGAATTTCCTACAAGCGCTGGTAAGCTAAATATCATATTGTACCAAGATGCAAATCAGGTGCAAGTGAGAGTGTGCGATCCGATGTCATGAAATCATGATGGTTAAATTCCATCCACCATAACATCTGGTTGAAATCATAGTTCACATTTTAGGAAATTGGCAATTTTCTAGGGTGCAAGCATGAACTAAAAGGGAGTAATATTAAACCTTATAATAAATCCTCTCGAGAAGAGTTAGATATGGTTACGAAAGAAACTTATGTTTGAATTGTCGTCATTGCAAATATGCGAAAAAAAAGGTTGATACGCATAAACCAAAAGGTACAGAGAATGGATGATTAAAATGCTCACGTTTAATCAAGATGTTTCCGATCTCTCGGCAAAAAGTAAGAACCTAAATCCAACACGAAATGGTTTCATGGAACGGAGTAACCACATGGAAGCTCTTGTTAATCTTTATAAGAGTAACAAGCAGGTAGCCAACCGCAAGTCTCTGTGTGGAGGGATTGTTTAAGAAGCTAATGCCTAGGGTAATGTCTAGGATATGCAGACGTGGACACTGTAATTTGGAAGGTAAAGTTGTAAATAGTAGTGAATATGTTATGAGCCAACAAAATGTTAGGTATGAATGGAATGAAATTCCTTGGCGCAAGCTAGAGAAATTTTCGTTTAAGCTACAAAAACGAATTTACCGAGCTTCACAATGTAATGATATCAAAAAGATGCACAATCTTCAGAGATTATTACTCAAATCAACAAGTGCAAGAACGATAGCAGTTAGAAGGGTAACTCAGGACAACAGAGGGAAAAAAACTGCAGGTATTGATGGAAAAGCTAACCTTAGTCAAAAAGAAAGATTGCAATTGGCAAACTCCTTAGATATAAGGGAGAAAGCAAAGCCATCAAGACGCATTTGGATTTCAAAACCTGGAAAGAATGAGAAACGCCCATTGGGGATACCCACTATATCGTGTCGAGCAAAACAAACACTTGTAAAAATGGCTTTAGAACCTGAGTGGGAGGCAAAATTTGAGCCAAACACTTATGGTTTTAGACCTGGTAGATCATGTCATGACGCCATTGAAGCAATATTTCAAGCGTTGAGTCGAAAGACAGCATTCATCTTAGATGCTGATATATCTGGGTGCTTTGACAATATTAACCATAATAAACTACTTGAAAAGCTCAATACCACACCAACGTTAAAGAAAATATTAAGAGGATGGTTGAAAGCAGGTGTTATGGAAAATAGAATATATAAACCAACTGAAAGTGGTACTATCCAAGGAGGAACAATTTCTCCATTGCTCGCCTGTATCGCTCTAAATGGTTTAGAAAGCTATTTAAAAGAAACAATGGCAGATCAGATAAGAAGCTATAGAAAAGAAAAACTTGGTAGATCATGTAGAGAAAAGGCAAAAAGATCACTCAGCATAATTACTTATGCCGATGACTTTGTGGTATTTCATGAAAGTAAGCAAATTGTGCTTAAGGCAGAGATTTTAATTAAGGAATGGTTAAAAACCATTGGATTAGAATTAAAGTCATCAAAGACAAAAATTTCTCATTCATTGAATCCTCTAAAGGAAAAAAAACCAGGCTTTGATTTTCTTGGATTTACAATACGACAGCATACAGTAAAACAAGGTAAGAAAACATACAAGTTACTAATAAAACCGAGCCGCAACTCTATAAAACGATATACATTAACCGCTAAGTACAAACTTAAAGAAATGTGTGGAGCACCACAAGAAGCTATTATAAAAAACCTAAATCCACTTATTAGAGGATGGTGTCAATATTATACTTCAGTGATTTCAAGGAAAGTCTTCGAGTTACTAGATAGCGTTATGTTTAGAAAACTATGGAAATGGGCAGTACGTAAACATACAAATAAAGGCAAATACTGGATAAAGAGGAAATACTTTAAAAGGTATAAGAATGATAATTGGAGGTTTATGACAAGTAATGGAAAATATCTTATCAAACATGGAGACCATGCTATTAAGCGGCATATCAAAGTGAGAGGAGCAAAATCTCCATATGATGGAGACTGGATATATTGGAGCAGTCGTAGAGTACCAGATAAGTCACTAAGAGTGATAAAATTACTGAAGATGCAACAGGGTAAATGTAATTATTGTCAGCTATATTTTAGGTCAGAGGACATAATTGAAGTGCATCATCAAGACAAAAATAGGAACAATAATACCATAGGAAATTTGTCTTTATTGCACGGGCATTGCCATGATTATTTACATAGGAGTGTGTATGACAAACACCAAGTTAGAGAGAAGCCGGATGTGGTGAACGTCACAAGTCCGGTTTCGAAGTCGAGTGGGGAGAGGTGACTTTCCTCACTTAGATAACTCTTCATCCAGTAATATATTTCCTCCAAAAGCGATTATGCAGGAAGGTAAAGCAAGAGTACCAGGAGCATGAACTCAAAGTTGCTTAGGGTCAAGTTTTGAGTATTTTACTAAAATAGCTTTAACATTTTTTGGGGAATGTTTTAAATCCTATGGTGATGTTAAGTTAATAGCTTAAGAGATATTCTAAAGGAGTTATCTTATTTAAAAAATTACTTGGACGCTTATAGTTTTTTGAGCATAACCTTTCATGTTAGATTCAAAGAAGACTGAATAGGCTGCTCCACACTTTCTACTTTCTCGAGCTTGGTGTTGGGCTTAAAGGTATTGACCTTACCCAGAAAAAGTGGAGAGAAAGTTTGGAATGTTTTTCACAAAGAGAATGATGAATCAAAATGCTCAGGAATGCAATAGTTAATAGTGACGTTGTTTGTTATAAAAAATTTCTATATATTCAAATATTGCAGTTCTAGTTTGTTGAGCAGAGTGTTGTGAAGTATCAATAAGTATTTCTCTTTTCAATGAGCTAAAGAAGCTTTCTGCAACAGAATTGTCGTAACAACAGCCTTTATTACTCATCTATATTCTTTACAGCTAAGAGATATTGATAACCTTGCGAAGTATATTGTGAACCTTGATCACTATGTAATAGTAGATCTTTGGCAGGTTTACGCTTGTTAACGGCCATTAATAAAGAGTCCATAACCAATTGTTTATTTATTGAACTGCTCATTAACTACCATGCGTGAATATAGATCGATTATTGTTGCCAAATATAGCCATCCTTCTTTGGTTTTTATATAAGTAATCCCATACTTTATTTGGTTGATCGACAATAAAGTTTTGGTCTAATATATTGGGAGCTACTGTCCGTTTGTTGTTTCTTAATTTTAAATTTTCTTCTCAATATAGCCTGAATACCATTTTTCTGCATAATACTTTGCACTGTTTTTAAGTTGCAACTTTTACCCAAAGCCTTTAATTCAGCATGAATTTTAGGAGCTCCATATCTACATTTAGAAGCTTGATATATTTTTTGAATATCTGCTAATAACTCTTTATTTGCTGATTCTCTACTGCTTATTTTCCTTGTAGTCCACTTATAGTAGCCACTAGCAGAAAACCCTACATAATTCCTGCACTTTATAGTGTTTACTATGCTCTTTTATGAAAAAATATTTTACTCTTTTTGACTGGCCAGGGCTTTTTTTAAAATGTCTCTTTCTCTTGTTACTTTTGCTAACTCTTTCTGTAAATCAAATCTCTCTTTGTCATAAGGTGCTACATCTGGAAATGCATTTGCCGCTGACTTTTTTTCGTTATATTTCTTCATCCATTTTCCTAATACACTATCCCTTATTCCTAGATCTCTTGCTACTTTTGCAACTGGTTGACCTACCTTTCTTTGTTCATTTGCCAGCTTAACAGCTTCCAATTTAAATTCTGCCGTATATTCTCTTGCCATTTCTAATCCTCCAAAATTTTATTTTACCCGAAAAAACTCCTTTCTTTCTCTCCACTTTTTCTGGGTAAGGTCAAAAAGCCTATTGTCTAATTATGTACCTAAATTTTATTACGGCACTTTCACTACTACTTTAACGAGTGAGCTACCTTTCTATAAAAGACCTATCGACTGTTGCAATTATAGGCGTAAACAAGAATGATAAAAGAGTACGAGATTGAGTAACTATGTACACTTCTGCTGGCATACCAGGGTATAGGTATACGTTTTTAAACTGAGCAAGCTCTGGTTTTGGTATCACTACACGTACTGAATAATAACGCCCTAGCCTTGGATCATCAAGGGCATCGGGAGAAATATTGCTTACTATACCATTAATTAAACTTAAACGACGTGCACTGTAAGCACTTAAACGAACTTTAACCTTTAGCCCTTCTAGCCCATCAATAGAGACTATATTGCTATCTTTCTTTTGTGCTGACAGTATCTCTTCTATGTTTCTGGTCTGAATTTTAGCATCTATTATTAGGTCATCATCCGATGGCACTACGCTCATGATCGGAACTCCAGATTGTATAACACCACCTTCAGTATGGTATCTTATATCTGTCACTATCCCATCTTGAGGCGATTTTATTATTGTACGTGCTAATGAATCTTCAGCAACCATCAGCCTCTCTTTCAAGTCTGCAATAGACGTACTAACTTCCTTAAGTTCAGCGTTTGCTCTTTCTTGAGAATCATTTTTTACGTTTATAATTTCTAATTCATTCTCTCCAATTTTTTGCTGCACTTGAGATATTGCAGAACGGTAATGTCCAACTCTGCCTTCAATTTCAGCAAACTGTTTTTCTAAAGCTAAAATGTGTAGTTTGCTTATATGGCCACTATCAAGTAATTGTCTTTTTGTTTCCAACTCCTCAGTTATCAAGTCATATTGCTTATGAGCTGCATTTAGTTGAAAGTTTAGCCCCGCTAATTCATCATTTAACTGCTTTATACGTTGTTGCAGTATGTCTGTTTTTCCCAATATGCTCTTTCTCTGAGAGTTGAACAACTTTACTTGATTCTTTATCGCTTTATTTACAAGTTCATCGTGAGATAATTTTTTAACCTCATCAGGAAACTCGAGCGTGTCCAAATCTACTCTGATTGCAAGAAGCCTTGCTTCTGTTGCTAAAAATGATAAGAGCTTCTCTTTGATGATACTTAAATTCGCCTTCTCGTTAACATCACTCAACAAAACTAGAGGCTCATCTTTTTTAACTGCTTGACCCTCTTTTACTAAAATTTTGCTTATTATTCCTCCGCCCAAGTGTTGAACTATTTTTCTATTTGAAGATACAATAACTTCTCCACTTGCATGCACCGCACCGTCAATTGGAGCTATAGCCGACCAAATACCACCTATCCCAAAAAAGATGAGTATTACTACCAGACCAAAAAATAGTGGTCCCCATGTTACTTTCAGGACTTCATTTACGTTATTACTTTCACGTTTTAAAATAAAATTTATCACTGCATCAATCAATGCAAACGTCTTATCCAAAAATTTTGGGTACTTCTTCTTTTTATTTTTTGCTCCTTGCATATTTATATTATCACTATGGCCAATCAAGCCTGTCAAAGAAAATCCAGCGCTAAGCTTTTTTAACTTACTTATCATAATACTACTGTGAATTTGTGTTAACTCAAGATAACACACAAAAACAAAGAATCTATAATTTAAGCATTCCATTTAGACTGTAGAGCACCAGAATAAACTATTTAGTAACAATTCCTGCATCAACTATGTTTTTAAAATTTTTTGACGTTTAACTTTATTATAACTTTTTCTTTATTTTGTGAATATCTGAGTTACTTATATTATGTAAGAAATCTATTGCCAACCAGTCAATATTCTGTTAGGAATTAAGATAATATAAAGTTATTATGTTCGGATTGGAAAGCAGAAAGTTCCTAATCACTGGCGCATCAGGCGGAATAGGGCAAGCAATTGTAAAAATTATGCACGAAGCCGGAGCAACTTTATGTATTTCTGGCACAAAAAAAGAAGTGCTCGAAGGAGTTGCTAAACAATATGAAAAAAACATGCATGTACTCCCTTGTGATTTATCAAATGCTGAGGAAGTAAATCAACTAATAAATAGAGCAAGTGAGTTGATGGAAGGCTTTGACGGGCTTGTATGCAACGCGGGCATTACGCAAGACAGTTTATTATTGAGAATGACAGATGAAGCATGGCAAAAAGTAATTGATATTAACTTGAGCTCTACATTTAAGCTGAGTAGAGAAGCATGCAGGAAACTAATTAAGAATAATTGGGGAAGAATTATAAATATTTCCTCAATAATAGGGCTAACAGGAAACGCCGGGCAAGCAAATTATGCAGCGTCTAAAGCTGGAATAATAGCTATGAGCAAATCTATAGCAAAAGAAGTTGCAAGTCGTAATATAACAGTAAATTGTATTGCTCCTGGGTTTATAGATACTAAAATGACTGAAGTTTTAAATGAAGTACAAAAGGGAAAAATATTAGATAATATTCCAATGAAAAGAATGGGAACAGGGGAAGAAATAGCAGCAGGGGTCTTGTTTTTAGCAAGTGATGAAGCAAAATATATAACAGGGCATGTGCTTAACATTAATGGTGGGTTATTTATGTAGCAACACTTATGTATGGACAAATTATAACTTTTACTTTAAAATAAAAATAGGTGTAGGTTTAGGTTTGCGTTAGTTTATTATTTAGAGGCAAAAAATGAGCTCTATAATAGGATTTTTTGGTGTTTTTTGTGTAGTATTGCTTTCCTCTTTCTCAGGTTATGCAGCTGACCCTGATATGGATGACACAACTAAAGTAATATGCAATATTATTGGCTATGTTTGGGGAATAGGTGGTCCACTTATGACGGTAGTAATAATTGGTGCAGCTTTGCTTGCAATATTTGGCAGGATGCCTTGGCCTGCTCTTTTTGCTCTAGGCGTGTTTTGTGCTGTATTTTTTGGCGCTAAAACTATCATAACGAAAATTATGCCCAACGTAAGCGATGAAGCAAAAACTATGTTGGAAAAGTGTGGACAAAAATAACCCAAAAAGTGCAGAAATGCTTTTTTGTTACCCATTAAATTGCTTCATATCTTCAATTTGCAACAAGTAAGGGCTATTCTTTGGTAGAGTTTTAACAGCTAACTCAGCGTACTTCATAAATTGCTTTGAATTACCTTCAATACAAGCCTTTTTTGTCAAAGCAAAATAATGCATTGCCGTATCAGCGTCACATTTATATGCAATGCTTAAATATTTCCAGACAAAAGCGTTATTTGGTTCTACATTCAAAATCTGCTCCAGGTAAAAAATCGCCTTTTTTGCATCACCGTGTAATAATAAAGTATGAGATAATGCAAGTTTCACTAAATATAGCATTTCTCATAATAGTCCAAACAGGTCATAGGAAGGCAGAATCAACAGCACGAAGAAAGGATTCGAATAGAGGAATGTTTTTCCTGGCTCTGTTTTTTATAGCAAACCAATGATGCTCAATTTTGTTGAAATCTGGAGAATAAGGCGGCAGATACAAAATTTCTGCACCAACCCCTTTAGCAAGCTCGATAATCTTATCAGACTTATGAAAAGTAGCATTGTCAAGAATGACAGTCTGTCCAGGTTCCAAGATCGGTGTCAAAAATTGCTCAAACCATCCATTAAAAACATCCATATTACAGTGGCCTTCAAAGGTTAACGGAACAACTATCTTTCTTCCACTTAAGGCTGCAACCATACTGATTCGTTGAGTTTTCTTTCCAGATTTTAAGGCATAAAACCGCCGTCCTTTCTGGCAATATCCGTAGGGGTAGTCTTCGGTGTTATCAATGCCAGACTCATCTATATACACTAAGTTTTTAGGTTCTTTTGTCGCTATAATTTTCAAAAATTCAGCACGTTTTTCTTCGTTTCTTTCCTTGTATCCATATGTCTTTTTTTGCGCGTAAATCCAATTTTTTTAAGGGCTCGATAGATCGTTTGGATACTAACGTTGTTCCAAAGTTTAGCCATTTCCGATAGAGTCTTTCCTCCGTGTTCTCTGGCAAATTTGGCAAAGGTATCCCAGTCGGTAATTTTGTGATTGTAACCCCCATTTCCAAGTTTTTTTGATTGAAAGTCTCCTGTTTCTTTTCTTCTTTGCTGCCACTCCCATAAAGTAGTTCGTCCAATCTTAAATCTTGCTGCCACTGTTTCTCTGCTTTCTCCTTCGTCTAGCGCTTCCATTGCTTTTTTTCTTAAATCATAACTATATGCTGCTGGCATTCAACCTCCTTATCATCATCTATCCTTATCCTATCACATCCGGACTTTTATCGAAAGAGCTATACTAGTGGAACTACAACAGCAGATATAACACCAACAGTAATTCCTGCTGTTATAGCTTTAGGTCTATGAATAAATGATGGATCTGCACCATAATTTAGTAGAAGTTTTGCTACTTTTGGATGTTGATAATTTAGTCTTGGATATTCACCATGAGTGTAATAAACAGCATAATATAAAGGAGTCCTTCCGTCTTTATCTTGTACATCAACACCTGCCCCTCCTTTTAATAGAGCCTCTGCTATTTGTGTATACCCGTTCTCAGCAGTATAATGCAAAGGAGTTTTTCCATCTTTGCCTTGTAGATTAACATCTGCTCCTTTTTCTAGCAAAACTTCTACTACTTGTGTGTGCCCATGTCTGGCAGCATAATGCAAAGGAGTTCTTCCTTTTTTATCTTGCGCATTAACATCTGTCCTTCCTTCTTTTAGTAGGATTTCCACCATTTGTACATATCCACACTCAGCAGTATGATGCAAAGGAGTAAATCCACATCCATTTTGTACATTAGTAGCTCCTGCCCTTAACAGAAGCCTTACCATTTCTATCTTATTCCCAAGGTGAACAGCATAATCTAAGGGAGTGAATCCCTTTCGGTCCTGCATGCTAACGTCTGCTTTTTCTGCAAGTAAGATTTCCGCTACTTGTGTATGTCCGTGCTGAGCAGCACAATGCAAAGGAAAGCCGTCATTAATATCAAAACCATTTGCCACCAAATGCTCTGCTAATTTTGCACAATTAAATTTAGCTGCGAATTGTAGTAAATCACCACATGGAAATTTCTTTAGATCAAAATTATTTTTTTCCCACCGTTTAAGAAATTTTTCTATAGTTCCTAAATTTCTTTCATTGGACTTAGCCTCTATTTCAGCTTTTATTTTATCGGTTATATTATCCTTGTTCAGGTTTTGGCTACAATTGACTGCTATTAGTATTTGACCTAACCCCTGCATTTTTTTCTCCAAGATATAAAATTTTATTATGGCATATGAAGTGGATTATGTCAATAAAAACCTAAGAAACTGGTTCTTCTTTTTTTCTATAGCTTTAGGTTTACCTACAATTTGAAAAACAACAAATTCGTCATTCCGCTACTCGTTAGCGCCTCGGCGGTATGATGTAGGGAAACCTTTCTTGGGTTAGCTATAAAGTTAAAATTCGACCAGGGCAGCCGCAATAAGGTAGCAAACGCCATCATGTCTTTAGGAGAGTTTGCTAATGAAGGCTCTTAAGTTGACGCCATTGCCTGAACGGATACGCCAATTTTTATGTTCATTTGTAACCGTTTATTATTTTACACCCCAGTCTTTTTCAAATATTGCTAGCCCTTGGTCAGTAAGTGGGTGATTAATTAATTGTCTAAGTACTTTTGCTGGCACAGTAATTGAATCAGCACCAAGCCTTGCAGCTTCTATTACATGCGCTGGGCTTCTCACTGATGCAACAAGAACTTTAGTATCAAAACCGTAATTAGAATATATAGTACATATATCTTCTATTAGCGATAAGCCATCATAGCTTATATCATCAAGGCGACCAACAAAGGGGGAAATAAAACAAGCACCGACCTTAGCGGCAAGCAGTGCTTGTCCAGGAGAAAAACATAATGTGATGTTAACAGGTATTTTATGCTCTGTCCATAACTTTTTACAAGAAATTAATCCTTCATGTATAAGAGGTAATTTGATCACAACATTATCAGCAATTTTTGCTAAATTCAGACCTTCTGTGATCATCTCTTCATGGCTATCTGCAACAACTTCAACACTAACAGGCCCTTTTATAATAGAGCATATTTCACGCACTAAATCCTCGTATTTATCTTTACGCCCGGACTTTGCTATTAAAGAAGGATTAGTTGTTATGCCGTCAATGAACTCCTTTAGTTCTTTAATTTCATTTAAATCAACGCTATCAAGAAAAATTTCCATATTAATCTCCTATAAAAAAAATACCCTTGCAAAATCTTGTCATCCTACCGCTTGACTTACAACCGTATGAACTTCCTGCGTTGTAAACATCAAACGGCCGATAACACAACTGTACAAATATTGAGACATAAGAGTAATTTGTACCAAGAAAAAAGATGTCATCCCAGTGCCCAGACCCCTTAGACAATGTACCATCTTTTGATTTTGTCCATTCTGGGCGGGGTTTTCAAGTTCTTTGATCTTAAATACTACATCTACTTTATCAAGATCAATGTTGACTTCTTTTACTAATGTCCTAATAAGACTACGTTTGGCTTGCCAATCTAGGTCCGATTTAACACTAGAATAAAAGCCCTTTATGCTATTTGTAATAAGATTCATTTTCTGCCGTATTCCCTTTTACCTTTTTCTTCTCTCCTTTAATCTCTTTTAAACGTTCCTTCATTTTTTTTATTGCCTGCTTAAAGTCTTCCTTACTTAGTTAGTGCATACTTTGTTGCCGTAAAAACTTCTGGTACCCAAACAATTGTAATAAGTATACACAATCTTTGTCAACTATTTTCGGCACTGGTATATAAATCCAATTCTCTTCATCTGTACTATAAATAGAGTGACCTTACCCAGAAAAAGTGGAGAGAAAGAAAAGAGTTTTTTTGGGTAAAATAAAATTTTGGAGGATTAGAAATGGTAAGAGAATATACGGCAGAATTCAAATTGGAAGCTGTTAAACTGGCAAATGAACAAAGAAAGGCAGGTCAAACAATTACAAAAACAGCAAAGGATTTAGGAATAAAGGGTGGTTTATTAGGAAAATGGATAAAGAAACACAACGAAAAAAGTCGGCAGCAGATGCATTTCCAGGTAGAGGTAACATGGCTCCTTACGACAAAGAGAGGTTTGATTTACAAAGCAAGAGTAACAAGGGAAAGAGACATTTAAAAAAAAGCCCTGGCCAGTCAAAAAGAGTAAAATATTTTTTTATATAGTAACTGCTATAAAGTACAGGAATTATGTAGGATTTTCTGCTAGTGGCTACTATAAGTGGACCACAAGAAAAATAAGCAGTAGAGAATCAGCAAATAAAGAGCTACTCGAAGCTATTCAAAAAATATATCAAGTTTCTAAATGTAGATATGGAGCTCCTAAAATTCATGCTGAATTGAAGGCTTTGGGTAAAAGTTGCAATTTGAAAACGGTGCAAAGTATTATGCAGAAAAATGGTATTCAGGCTATACTGAGAAGAAAATTTAAAATTAAGAAACAACAAACGGACAGTAGCTCCCAATATATTAGACCAAAACTTTATTGTCGATCAACCAAATAAAGTATGGGATTACTTATATAAAAACCAAAGAAGGATGGCTATATTTGGCAACAATAATCGCTCTATATTCACGCATGGTAGTTAATGAGCAGTTCAATAAATAAACAATTGGTTATGAACTCTTTATTAATGGCCATTAATAGGCGTAAACCTGTTAAAAATCTACTGCTGCACAGTGACCAAGGTTCACAATATACTGCGCAAGGGTATCAATATCTCTTAGCTGTAAAGAATATAGATGAGTAATAAAGGCTGTTGTTACGACAATTCTGTTGTGGAAAGCTTCTTCAGTTCTCTAAAAAGGGAGTTACCAATAGACACCTCTCGGCACTCTAAACAGCATATCAAAACTGCTATATTTGAATATATAGAAATTTTTTATAACAAACAACGTCACTATTAACTATTGCATTCCTGAGCATTTTGATTCATCATTCTCTTTGTGAAAAACATTCCAAACTTTCTCTCCACTTTTTCTGGGTAAGGTCAGATACTATAAACTATAAAAAAATTTCTCCGATAGTTCATATAGCAAGTAAATTCACAAAATGAAGACTATTATTTTTATTACAGGTGTATCTACGGTTGGAAAATCAAGTTTGGCTCATATATTAGGTTCAAAGCTTTTTATGCCTAGAAACTTTGCAATTCCACTAACTATAGCTAACCCAAGAAAGGTTTCCCTACGTCATACCGCCGCGGTATCTCAGCATAGATTCCGCTAACGAGTAGCGGAATGACGAATTTGTTGTTTTTCAAATTGTAGGTAAACCTAAGCCACTTTAGCTATACTTGTAGAGAAAAAAGAATAGATGATGATCCTAAATATTTAATAAATTTGACTACTGAGGAATTTCAAAAATCTCAATTTTTTATTAATTGTGATATGGTACATTCTATCTTCATATAGCTTTCCTCTTCATACCTCAACTAATGAAATCAGAAGCATCAACTCCCTTTTGCAAGCAAGCAGCAATAACAGTGTTCATCATTAGAAATGCAATGGTCATTGGGCCAACGCCCCCGGGTACTGGGGTCATAGCTTTGGCTTTCCCTTTTATTCCCTCAAAGTCAACATCACCTACAAGCTTTCCTACGTTAACGCTATTTATGCCAACATCGATCACTATTGCACCTTTCTTTATCCAGTCTGCTTGAACAAAATTTGGCTTTCCGACTGCTGCAACTACTATATCCGCTTTAGAGCAATATTCAGCTAAATCCTTGCTTTGTGAATGCAAGATGGTGACAGTGCAGTTTTCTTGCAATAGCAGGTAAAACATTGGCTTGCCCACGATATTTGACCTACCAATTACCACTGCGTTTTTACCGGAAAGGTTCTCTTCAATTGACTTAATTAAATGCAAAGAACCTTTAGGAGTGCAAGGTATAAGGCAGTTTTTTTCACCTTTAACTAATTTGCCAACGTTTTCATCATGAAAGCCATCTACATCTTTTTCAACACTTACTGTGTTAATTACTCTGCTTGCACTAATATGATTTGGTAAAGGCAATTGCACTAAAATGCCATGCACAGATGGATCTTCATTTAATTCATTGATTTTTTCAATTAATTCATCTTCTGAAATATTATCAGGCAAAACAATGGTCTCAGAACTTATGCCTATTGATTCTGCTTTTTTCTGTTTGTTGCAAACATAAACCTGACTTGCTGGATTGCTGCCCACGAGAATTACTTTCAGGCAAGGAAAAATGTTATACTCTCTCTTTAAAATATCAATTTTTTGTGATAGCCTCTCACATAGGTCGTTTGCTATTTTTTTACCATCAATAATAATTGTCACTTCCTTGCCACTCCTTAAAGTCGGGTAATTTGATATCAAATAAATCCAATACTTTGCCAACAGAATGATTAATAATATCATCCAACGATTTCGGTTTAATATAAAAAGCAGGCACTGGTGGAGCAATAATTGCTCCCATCTCCGTTAATTTTAACATATTTTGTAAATGCCCAAGATGCAGTGGTGACTCTCGCACCATAAGAACTAACTTTCTTCTTTCTTTTAGCGTTACATCTGCAGTCCTTGTCAATAGATTGGAAGTAACACCTGATGCGATTTCAGACATTGTCTTCATAGAGCATGGTGCTACAATCATCCCTGAGGTTTTAAATGAGCCGCTTGCTATTTTTTCTCCAATCTTTTCTTCAGAATAGTAAAAATCTGCAAGCGATGTAATATCTTCAAGTTTTTCTTTAATCTCGTGAGCTAAAGTTATTTTCCCAGCACGACTTATCACTAAATGAGTTTCATAATCGACGTCTTTCAACGCTTCTAAAATACGCACACCGTAAATAGAACCAGATGCTCCACTTATTCCAATTACAATTCTGCTATTCACTTAACTCTTCTTCGTAGCTCATTCCCAATGCACGTTTATAGGTATCAAGCAATATTTCTTGTTCCTCTCTGTCATCATCATCCATCTTCCTCAGCCTAATAATTTGTTTCATCACTTTTATATCCCAACCTTCATCTGCGGCTTTTGCATATACATCACGAATGTGATCTTGCACATCCCTCTTTTCTTGTTCAAGTTTTTCGATTCTCTCTATGTAACCCTTCAACTCTTCAGCCGTTATTTTTACTGTATCTTCCATGAAACTCCACTAATTAATTGCTGCCACTAATATTACCAGTTTTTACTTGCACTTCAACAACAGTAATAATATTTTTATCTTTTTTTAAAATCTTAAAGCGAAAACCATACATGGAAAACTCCTCGCCTTCGTCAGGAATGCGCTCTATTTCATTTACAATCATACCTGCTAGAGTTGTAGCTTCTTCATCAGGGAGATTCCAGTATAACTGCCTGTTAATGTCCCTAATAGTAGATTTTCCTTCTATGTGATACATATTATCAGATATTTTCTTTATAAAATTCTCCATAATCAAATCATGTTCATCCGAAATTTCTCCAACTATTTCTTCCAGTATATCCTCAAGAGTTACAATTCCCTGCAGTGCTCCATACTCATCAATAACAAATGCAAGGTGTTTCCTGTTCTTACGGAAGTTGTGAAGTTGCACGCTGAGCGGTGTACTTTCTGGTATGAACCAAGGCCTTGACATAACTTGGGTAATGTCAACTTCTTCCGCTTTATTATTCTTTTCACGCAAAGCATTTATTAGAGCTTTCACGTGAATTACACCTACAATGTTATCTGGTTCCTTCTGCCATAAAGGTACTCTACTGTGACTGCTGGTTAAAATCTCTCTTATTAACTCTTCTTTATTCCGATCTATATCAAGAGAAAATAGGTTTCTTCTATGGGTCATAATTTGTGATATCTCTGTCTCAGCCAAATCAAGTATGCTGCTTAGCATATCTAAATCCTGTTGCAACATAGTTCCTTCACTGCGGTGAAGAGTAATCATATTACGCATTGCATCCGCTGCAGATATCACTTCCTTATCTTTATGCAGCCCACATAATTTTAGGATGAGGTTAACAATAAATTGAATACCTAGTGTCAATGGAGAAAAAATCTTTACAAAAAACAATACAAAATAAGCAGAAAATGATGCAAATTTTTCAGGATTTTGAATAGCATAAGTTTTTGGTAGAACTTCGCAGAACAATAAAATACAAAATGTCATTATAATTGTTGATAGGAGAATGCCCTCATTTCCAAAAAGATTGATAAATATTGCTGTAAATAAAGCAGAGCAAGTAATATTAATAATTGTATTGCCGAGCAATACCGTTCCTATTGTCAATTCTTTCCTATTTAATAAGCGATCTATTACCCTGGCTTTTTTGTTACCGTCTAGCTTTAGCTTATTAACTCGAGAACGGCTAATTGAGGTTAAGCCTATTTCTGCTCCTGAGAACAAAAACGATAAAACTAACAAAACAAAAATTGCTGATGATACTAAGACCAATAACCAATCCATTAAAGTACGATGTTATTGTGATAAAAAATAAAATTAATTTTACATGTTATGAGAGGCATTTGCAAGCCTGAATTTATATTGCCGAATTTTATATACCTTTAATCTTAAAAAACAAATCATAAAGCATATTACACGCTGCGTTCACATGCTCATCCTCAATGATAAGTGGTGGGGTTACCCTTACTACTTTGTTGTTTAAAACCCTAGTTATTATTAAACCTTTATCAAGAGATCGACTAATAATTTTATCAGCTACAGGAGTTGCTAGTTCTATTCCCATTAGTAACCCTTCTCCACGAACTTCTAAAATCATCTCAGGAAATTCTTTAGCTAAAAGCAACAGCTTTTCTTTTAAATCTTTACTAATTTTTTTAACATGATCAAAAAAGCCTTCTTTTAGCATTATATCGAGCACTGCATTACCAACAGTCATGGCAAGTGGATTGCCACCATAGGTTGATCCATGAGTTCCTGGAGTGATTGCTTCTGCTATATAATCTTTCACTAAACATGCAGCTAAAGGAAAACCGTTACCCATAGCTTTTGCACAGGTTAGCATATCAGGTTCAATGCCGACATTTTGATAATGAAATAAAGAACCGATGCGTCCATATCCGCACTGCACTTCATCAAAGCACAAAATTATTCCTTGAGCTTTTGTTATTTCCCTTACTTTTTGAAGATATTCTACGTCTAGTGGATATACTCCACCTTCGCTTTGTATGGGCTCTAAAAATACAGCAGCTATTTCATTGTTGATTTTTTCTTCTAATGCTTTAATGTCATTTCTTGGCACTTTATCAAAACCAGAAAGGAGCGGAGCAAAACCTTCGCGTGATTTTTCATTGCCTCCAGCAGAAATTGCAGCAATACTGCGGCCATGAAAGCCTCCTTCAATTGTAATAATACGATTACGTTTTACTTGCCCTTTTGAATAAAAGTAACGACGAATAAACTTAATTGCAGCTTCTGTTGCTTCAAGCCCACTTGAGCAGAAAAAAACTTTATCTGCAAAAGTAAGGGTTGTTAAACGCTCGGCAAGCCTTTCTTGCTCGGGAATAGTGAAAATGTTAGAGCAGTGCCATAATGAGCTCGATTGCTCTTTCAGCTTATCTGTAATGTATGGATGACAATGCCCTAAAGAAGTTGTAGAAATACCTGCAGCAAAATCTAAATATTTTTTACCATCTTTATCAAAAAGATATGCCCCTTCTCCCCTGACTATAGGAGTGTCAAGTCTATTATACGCATTAACAACATGATCCATTTTATAAGTATTGTGGTATTATCTATACTATACCTGAAATGAATCCATTAACACAAAGCTTTTCCTTTAACCTCTTATGCTACTTCAACTAAAAATTTGGCTAATGCAAACCTTTTTTGTCATTCTATAGCTAAAGTGACTTGGTTTTACCAACACTTATTAGCCATTGTAAAAGTTTTTGTTTCTATTGAATGATAGTTGTAGCCTATGCAAGAAGTTTATTGACTTTGAGCGCACTTTAGCCTATACAATTTTAATATCTTAAACTACTGGACATGCCCGATCTAAAGACAATGATGTTAAATTTTGGACCTCAGCACCCAGCTGCACATGGAGTGTTGCGTCTTGTTTTAGAGATGGATGGTGAAGTGATCGAGAGGGCAGATCCCCATATTGGGCTTTTGCACCGCGGTACTGAAAAATTAATAGAACATAAAACGTATCTTCAAGCTTTGCCTTATTTTGATCGCCTTGATTACGTATCACCAATGTCACAAGAGCATGCATATTCACTTTGTGTGGAGAAATTGTTGCAATGTGAAGTGCCAATTAGGGCAAAGTATTTACGTGTCTTGTTTTGTGAACTGACGAGAATACTAAATCATTTACTGAACGTTTCTTCTCAAGCACTTGATGTTGGAGCAATGACCCCTCTTTTATGGCTCTTTGAAGAAAGAGAAAAAATACTGGAATTTTACGAAAGAGCTTCAGGTGCAAGGTTTCACGCAGCTTACATCAGGCCAGGTGGAATTGCAGCAGATGTTCCAGAAGATTTGATTGAGGATATTACAAAGTTTATAGAGCAATTTCCAAAATATATAGACGATGTTGATGAACTTTTAACAGAAAATAGGATATGGAAGCAACGCACTGTAGGAATTAGTGAAATATCAATTAAACAGGCACTTGATTGGGGCTTTAGTGGCCCAATGTTGCGCGCTGCTGGGCTTGCTTGGGATTTGCGAAAAAGCCAGCCATATGAGATATATGATCAACTAGATTTTGATATACCGATCGGCCAAAATGGCGACTGTTATGACCGTTATCTAGTTAGAATGGCAGAGATTAGGCAATCTATCAGTTTGGTGAAGCAGTGCATAGAGAAAATGCCTGAAGGGCAAATAAAAACTGAAGATAGAAAAATTTCTCCACCGTCAAGAGCAGAGATGAAAAAATCTATGGAAGCTCTGATTCACCATTTTAAGCTCTATTCAGAAGGATATCACGTACCAGAAGGTGAGGCTTACGCAGTTGTTGAGGCACCAAAAGGTGAGTTTGGAGTGTATATAGTTTCAGATGGTACCAATAGACCTTATAGGTGCCGAATAAGAGCACCTGGCTTTGCGCATTTACAAGCCTTAGACTTTATGGCAAAAGGACACATGCTTGCTGACGTTGCAGCAATTATTGGCTCACTCGATATAGTTTTTGGTGAGATTGATAGGTAATCATTGGTACCCGTTCAGGCAATGGCGTCATGCAAGTAGCTGACACATAACTGTACGAACATTTGTTTGCAAAGGCAGTATGTTAAGTGTTATAGCCGATTTTGCCTCAAACACAAAGGCAGTGCCTTGACTACTTGGATCCAGAAAAATTGATTGTGTACTATACAACATTTTTGATCAAAAGCGTAACCGTTCACTGTTAGACTGCATTCTGTGATTTTTAGCAAAACATGATCTTTCATTTGAGCTTCCTTCAATTTAAAATAAATACAGAAAATTGCTGCCTATAGCTAAACTGACTTAGATTTACCAACAATCGTCATCCCGCTACTTGTTAGCGGCTAAGAGATACCGCGGCGGCATAGCTATCTTCAAAAATATGGTTGAATAATTGTGTGTATAATTATTAATATTTTTAAACACTTTGGCTATGGCTTTATCTAAGTTTCTCGACCCTAAGCTGGATTTAACCTTCAAAAAAATATGTAGGGTCAAGAACTGGCGCGCCTACTTTAGGGTTTGGTGGCTGATCCATTGTTTTCACAATAGGCCTCAATCCAAATTCCCATGTTAACGTTTCCAGCTCCCGCCTCGTCAAACGCAGCATCCGCACTACGCTTTCCTAGCAGATTCTTTACCAAAGTTTATAACATATTGTGCTGGTGATGCTTTCGGTTTGTAATACCTTATTCTGTAGTCTGAATATAGACCCAGCGTTTTGTATATCCATTCGCTACTCCACTTCTTCCAACCAAACCCTCTCTTCACTTTCAGCTAATAAGTGATTTTCTATTTCACCTTCCAAACTTGCCTCCAGCAGCTTTTTTATAAGTGGTGTAAATGCTCCATCCCTTCCTGTTAATGGTCTGCCTTCCCTTATTGATAACAGTATATTTGCTTCCAGTTCTTTGTAATCTACCAAACCGGTAGTTCTGTTTACTACTTTCTGACTCATTGTCAAACCTCCATTTTTTTATATCAATTTATTACTTTTTTTTCGGTTTGACACACTTTTTTGAACCATACGCGTCAAGTTAAGAGATTGTGAGCAAATTTAGAGAGGTTAAAGTGGATACTCTAGCCCTTCTACGTTTGTCTTTTAATGAAAATCGCGACCAAGTTATAGTGAGTTTTTTAAGAAATGCTTTTAAACTATTAATTTTGGTTAATACTAAAAATAACTCTCTAACCCGCCTTTTTAGCTCAATAAATGCCTTTGTTAAGCTAAGTTCTGTATTCTTTTTCACTTCTGTGCAACCAACTATGCCGTGAAATATAAGAATTGCGCACAATTTAGCATATAGTTCACATAATACTCTGCATGGCTTTCCTTTTAGCTTATCAAGCCTGATATGGCTTTTATACAATTTAAATAATAACTCAATTTGCCACCTTACTCTGTAAATCGTTAATACTTGCTCAGCACTAATTTTATTTTCTGGAACATTAGTTATACCAGTTCAATAATTTTTGATTTCTTTTAGAGGATCCTGCGATCTTGCTAATCTATTAGCTTTCCTTCTTCTGGCCATAGACTGTTCTTCAGTTAGTTTCTGACATATAATTCTTACTCTAATTTTTGCTTCTTTTCCTAACAATACCTCGTTTTCTAAAAATCTCTAAACATTCTAATAACTCCATTTTTTGATTTGTTTCTACATCATATACGTTGGTATCGACGACTTATGAAATAAGCTCCTATTTCATTGATTTGTTTAAAAGAACTTGGCACAAAATAACCGAGATCAGATATTAGCAAATCATTGCTTGATATATTACTTAAATGTTTCCTATATCCCTGGTCTGATCTTATTCCCTCCGTTAAATTAAGTTGGTCTATTATCTGATTCATGTAATCGAAAACTAATTGTAACTTTATTCCAGACTTAGTATTGCTTTCATAGCCACTGTAGCTAGTACCATAACCTTTATACATCTCTTCCATACTGTTAGGTAGAGTAATATAGCTACTGTCCAATAATTTAACACTATTAAATTGCTGTAAGATTTTGCAATCAACTTGCAAGATATTTTTAAAGAGAATCACAGATTCATTATACATCCTTTTCATAAATTCCACTGCTTCTTCAGTAAATCTAAAATCCAAACCTTGTTTTGTTATATCTATCGAGTCCTCGTTTAGTAATTGACACATTGTTTCTACGCTACAATTATCAACTCCTATATTACCCAAGACCATGGCTTTTACGAATGATGAACCTTTTAGCTTTCTCTTTCTTTTTATAAACCTTGTTGTAATTGAGATTTTCTCTGCTTTTTCATTAAAAAATTCTTTGAGCTTTTTTGATAAGCAAGTTATTTTATTCATTGGTTCTCTCACTAAAAGTATATCTGGGAGAACTTATACCTTATTATTCTATCTCTTTCATACCTTTATTTCCTTAACTTGACGCGTATGCTTTTTTGAACATTCCCTGTTAAGATGCCTAATCTACTTTCAGCTCCTCAGTATGTAAACTGCGTGGTAAAGACTCTAATTCCTTTGCAGCACTTAAACTTTTATTTTTTGCATGTATACCAAGCTTATTGAATTCTCGAGCAGCAGGAAACACCCTTGCTTCAAGAGAGCCAGCAGTTTTATTATAATGATCAACAGCACTTTTTAAGCTCCTGCGCAAATTATCAAAGTTTTCACCCATTGTGCAAATGCGCTCATATAAAATATGACCTAGTTCACTGATTTTCTTTGCGTTTTCAGCTATCATCTCTTGCTTCCATCCATACGCTATTGCTCTCAGCAACGCAATTAGAGTGATCGGTGTTGCAATGATCACTTTTTTTTCCACTCCAATCTCTATCAAAGCAGGCTCATATTCCAGTGCTGCGCTAAAAACTCCCTCCCCTGTTAAGAAAAGCACCACAAGTTCTGGCGTATTTTCAAATTGATTCCAATACTCTTTTTTACCCAAATCATTTATGTGTTTTTTTATTGCCAGGGAATGGTTCTTTAATTTCTCCTTTTGTATTTGCAAATCATTTTGTGATATAGCATCCATGTAAGAATCAAGCGGCACTTTAGCATCTATTATTATTTGCTTTCCAGATGGCATTTTGATTATTAAATCAGGACGCAATAAATTATTCTCGTTTTTATCAATCACTGACGGCTGAGTAAAAAAATCGCAATACTCAATCATTCCTGCCATTTCTACCACTCTTTTGAGTTGCATTTCACCCCATTTGCCCCTAATGTGAGGTTTCCTCAGGGCATTAGCAAGGTTGGAAGTTTGGTTCATCAGCGCTCCAATTTGCTCCTTTAAACCTTCATAGGCCCCTACCCTCTCCTTTTCTAGCTCACGTATTTCATTATCGAATTTTTCTAATTTTTCTTTTATTGGAGTTACAACTTCGTTGATCGTTGCTTGTCTTTTTTTGAAATCGCTTTCCGTTTCTTTTAATTTACTATCGATTACTTCCTTTGCTAAGTTCAGAAAATTATTGTTATTTGTTTGCAAAGCATCAAGAGAGAGCGCTTTAAAAGTGTTTGTTAATCTCTCCTCTGCTTTTGTTAGTAATTCTATTTCCTTTTTCTTTTCCTCACGTTCTTTTTGCAGAGTTACTTCAAGTTCTGCTCTTTTGACCCTTAAATCAACTATTTCTTCATTCTTCGTAAGCAAAGTTTGCTTTGTTTCTTGAAGTTCTTGCTCTAATTTACATAAATTACCCTCAAGGTTTGCTTTCTTTTCGCTCAGTTTTTTTACGATAATGTAGAAAAATAGTAATAGAGAGACAACCAGAGCTATAGAATTGAAAAGCATCAGAATAAAAAAGCTGTATTTACAATTCTATATGATTTTTGTGTGTATAAGAAAGAAAAAAGGAGCACCTAAAGAGGTGACCTTACCCAGAAAAAGCAGAGAGAAAGTTAAGACGTTTTTATCATGAGAATAAATTGTGCAGGAATGCAATAGTTATAGCTCTTTCGATAAAAGTCCGGATGTGATAGGATAAGGATAGATGATGATAAGGAGGTTGAATGCCAGCAGCATATAGTTATGATTTAAGAAAAAAAGCAATGGAAGCGCTAGACGAAGGAGAAAGCAGAGAAACAGTGGCAGCAAGATTTAAGATTGGACGAACTACTTTATGGGAGTGGCAGCAAAGAAGAAAAGAAACAGGAGACTTTCAATCAAAAAAACTTGGAAATGGGGGTTACAATCACAAAATTACCGACTGGGATACCTTTGCCAAATTTGCCAGAGAACACGGAGGAAAGACTCTATCGGAAATGGCTAAACTTTGGAACAACGTTAGTATCCAAACGATCTATCGAGCCCTTAAAAAAATTGGATTTACGCGCAAAAAAAGACATATGGATACAAGGAAAGAAACGAAGAAAAACGTGCTGAATTTTTGAAAATTATAGCGACAAAAGAACCTAAAAACTTAGTGTATATAGATGAGTCTGGCATTGATAACACCGAAGACTACCCCTACGGATATTGCCAGAAAGGACGGCGGTTTTATGCCTTAAAATCTGGAAAGAAAACTCAACGAATCAGTATGGTTGCAGCCTTAAGTGGAAGAAAGATAGTTGTTCCGTTAACCTTTGAAGGCCACTGTAATATGGATGTTTTTAATGGATGGTTTGAGCAATTTTTGACACCGATCTTGGAACCTGGACAGACTGTCATTCTTGACAATGCTACTTTTCATAAGTCTGATAAGATTATCGAGCTTGCTAAAGGGGTTGGTGCAGAAATTTTGTATCTGCCGCCTTATTCTCCAGATTTCAACAAAATTGAGCATCATTGGTTTGCTATAAAAAACAGAGCCAGGAAAAACATTCCTCTATTCGAATCCTTTCTTCGTGCTGTTGATTCTGCCTTCCTATGACCTGTTTGGACTATTATGAGAAATGCTATAATAGTAGAATGTCTACGTTATTTGTTATAAAAGATTTCTATGTATTCAAATATGGCAGTTCTGGTTTGTTGAGCGAGAAGTATCAATAAGCAGCTCCCTTTTAAGTGAACTTTTCTGCAACAGAGTTATCGTAACAACAGCCCTTATGGCTCATGCTGGAAATGATGTTTTTTGTATTCAATAGAAATTGGTAATTTTGAGAGGTATACTGTGACCCTTGATCGCTATGTAACAGCAGATTTTTATCGGGTTTGCGTTTATCAACGGCCATCAATAAAGAATCTATAACTAATTATCATGTTACTCATTAACCACCATGCGTGAATATAGGTCAATTATTGCCGCCAACAACCTTCTTTAGTTTTTATGTAGGTAATCCCAAACTTTATTTGGCTGATCAGTAGTAAAATTTTGATCCAATGTGTTCGGAGCCACAACTCGGTTGCTTATTTGCTGTTTTTTATTTTTGAACCTTCGTCTAAGCTTGGTTTTAATGCCATTTTCTTGCATAACACTTTGTACTGTTTTAATTTTTGCCTAAAGCTTTTAATTCAGCGTGAATTTTAGGAGCTCCATATCTGCATTTAGAAGCTTGATGTATTTTTTGAATATCTGCTAGAAGCCCTTCTTTTGCTAATTCTTTACTGCTTTTTTCCTTAGCAACCAATACCACCAGTACAAAACCCTACATAGTTCCTGTGTTTTATAGCAATTTCTATATAAAAGAATACTTTACTCTTTTTCTTTGCCCAGGGCTTTTTTTAAAATGTCTCTTTCTCTTGTTAGTTCTTTTTTTAGATCAAATCTTTCTTTGTCATAAGGAGCCTTTGCCTGGAAATGCGTATGCTCCAGACATTTTTCCATCATATTTTCTTACTTAACATACTGCCATCTATACCTAGATCTTTTGCTATTTTTGTACTTGCTTGACCTGTTTCTTTAACCAGCTTAACAGCTTCTAATTTGAATTCTGCTGTATATTCTCTTCTATTTGTCATATTTTGAAAAAACGTTTTATTTTACTCCAAAAACGTCTTAACTTTCTCTCTACTTTTTCTGGGTAAGGTCACTACTTGGATGACAGATAGTAGTGCGAAAGTCTCTTACAACTTACTTTTAATTAGTCTAACCCATGCGTGCCAATCCCTCTCACCAAGATTGCTTTCAAAAGATAGGAGATCCTTTACAGCTTTTGAGCAAATTTCTTCACTTGGAATTGATAACTCCTTATTCATTGCTAACGTTAAACATTGAGTTTTGCACGCTTGTTCTAAATGATACGTGTAAAACATTGCTTCTTGTATAGTCCGACCACACGTTATAGATCCATGATTACGCATTAACATGACAAAATTTTCTTTCAGATCAGCTATTAACCTCTTTCCTTCTGTATCGCTAAGTGCTAGGGAATTATAATTATGGTAAGAGATTTTATTGTAAAAGTGCAGTGCCCATTGACTTATAGGAAGCAGCCCATCTTTGAGAGAAGAAACCGCTACAATAGAAGGTGTATGCAAGTGAAAAATTGCTTAATATCTTTCCTTGCTTGATAAACAAAACCATGAATTATATAGCCAGTTCTATTATATTGATATTCTTTGCCTTCAATTACATCTCCATCAAATGATACTTTCATTAACGAACGTTCATCTACTTCATCAAAACGCATACCAAACGGATAAATATAAAACGACTTTTGATCTTCAGAACGCACTGAAAGGTGAGTATATGTATGATCATCGAACTTAAGGTAGGACAAAATCTGATAGGCATAGACTAGATCCCTTTTTACTCTGCTCTTTGTTAACAACACAATCCTCTGTTAGAATCTTCTGAAGGTTTATACGCGAAAAGAGACTTGTAGTAAACTAATAAGTCTATGCCACTCTGTCTTGCTTTCTGAATACCAAACACTTTTGTGTTGTAGCTTGCTTAAAAATAGTTATCGTTATTATAGAGTTTATATACAGAATTTATGTTTTTAAATTACATAATATCTTAACTACAAAAATAATTTTCTATATAATATTTCATATGTTTTAAAGCTTCATTTTTATGTTATTATAAATGTAAGTTTCAAGATTGAAAATAATATGGTAAATATTAACACAAAAAAACAGCCAGCAGGATTTTTCATATATCTCTCTGGTCTTTCGGGAAGTGGTAAACTTTCCACAGCAATAGAATTATCTAATATGATAAACGCATTAATTGTAAATAGTAAGTTCTATAACAATGTTCAAGCTTGCTCTATATACGATGGTGTCTTTGAACGTGATCAAATACCTAAAGAAGTTCAAGATAGAATATATGGCATTATGCAAATTATGCTTCAGGTAATAGAAAATTATCCGATTCACTCAAAAAATTACATATTTATTGATGAGTTGATGGAAAATAATGACCAGAACATGAGGATGTATGATTCAATAGTAAGGCTTAGTAAAAAAATGAACACAGAAATCCTTCCTGTGGTACTTAGGTGTGATCTACCGACATTACAAAAGCGTATTGCATTAAAAAGGCAAAGAAAAAATAGGAAGGTGATTAATCTAAATAGCATGATAGAGCAATGTAGGATTAACAATTTATTTACACCACTGAGTGCTATAGAGATAGAAAATTCAAATATGAGTATAAAAGAAGTAGCTCAAGAGATAGTAAACCAGATGCACAAGCTTAGCCAAATTGCGTGTATGCAAAAAAATAGTCTATAGCAATTTCATATACTGAGGCTCATTTAAATATAGAGCTTCAACTTCATTTAATTTTTGCTTGTTCTTTAGTCTATAATGAACTAATAGCCCTGCATGGCTAGCATTTAAATTGCAATCCATATGTGTACTGCTTGTAGCGTGACCAGGGTCACATGCTGCAGTTGGACCAGACAGCGGCAATAAATTGAAATCAAATAACTGTGTATAAAACCCTTGAGCATTTTTGATTATAGCTCTGATATTTTTTTTGCTATTTGCACAAAGCAAAGATATTGCGTAGGCTTGAACTTCCAGCGCACTAACCCCGTATAACGGCTTATTTGTAGCAAGATTTATACCTTGTGCAGCTGATATACCAACTCTAATTCCAGTGAAACTTCCTGGTCCAACTACTACCGCCAAATGATCTATTTTATCGTAGTTATAATTGTGCTTATTAAATAAAGTATTTAAAGTTTTAAAAAATGATTCTGCATGACTATTGCTGGCGGAATTGCGCTCTACAAAACAATTACCATCATAATCAACTATTGCTATTGAACTACCAATACCTACAGTATCAATCGCTAAAATAGACATTACTTAAGCTTATCATAGAGTTTTGCAAACATCATAGTAAAGGCACCATTACCCATAACATTTGCTGAAGTGATTATTGGATCAAACACTATATACAATGCTGTAATTAACGAAAGCATTTCTGGAGAGAATTTGAGATGTTTCTCAAGAATAGGTAGCATTACCATAATTCCTCCTGCCGGCACTGCCACGATAGCAAACTTAAATAACAAAAAATAGAGAAGAAAAGTTACATAATCTATTGTGAATAATGAATAACCGGAGGCAATTATCATTGATAATATTATAATAAAAAAGCAATCACCTACTAAATGAAAGCTAGCAGTTATTGGTACAACAGACGATGCTATGTCAGGTTGCTTTACATTTTTTTTGCTTCCTTCAAGAGTAAGTGGCATAGTTGCATTACTAGACATTGTGCTCATTGCAGTAATAAATGCCGGTATCATATTGCCTATACTAGCTATCCAGCTTGTGATCTTGAATGAATTTGCTGCTCCATATAAGAGGAAAACATAAAGGTAGGTTGCAGATGCTATAATAATGAAAATTATTGAGTAATCCTTAAATATTATAGATAAAACTTGATCATGCTGCATTTTTAAAGCAAGCCCAAGTACAAATATTGGAATAATCGGCGTCAAAAACGTCTTCAAAATAAAGAGAGTTAAATCTAACATTTTGTTCGAAAGCTCTTTGCTTTTCTTGGGTAGCAGTGTGGACACTACTATGCTGGACACAAATCCACAGGCAAGGGCATAAAAATTAGAAAGCAATGCAGGCAGCCTAAACGACCATAAGGGAACAATTGTTTCTTCATACGTTATATCTTGTATTGAATGAGTGTTTTGTATGATAAAATGCCCAACAGAATAAGCTATTAAACTTGAAGCCAGATTTGACAAGAAGATCATTATAATAAGTAACAATATGAACTTTATAGCTGACTGCTTAAGATTGTTAACACTGCTAAAGATTAACGCAAAAATAATAAAAGGCATTATAAATAGCAAAACCTCTTTTATACTCAGGCTCGTTGAGTACAAGAAGGTTTTTGCTTCCATTGGAACTAAATGACCAAAGAATGCAACTGAAGTGATGACCGTGAGTAAGATTAATAGTTGTAGCACGTTCTTATATACCAATGTCCTATGGACATATATATGGTAAGTTAGTTGTTAAGTAAAGCAAAACTGTCTAAACTGCACAGCAAATGGTGTAATGAAAGTAGCTGACACTGGAATGACAAAGAAGAGTGAAATTAGCACTCACTTATTATTCGTGTCGTTTTCAGTAAAAGCCTCCTCCCATGTGCCTTGAGTTGCTGCACGGCTATACTCTGTTACTCTATTTTCAAAGAAATTCGTATGTTCCACGCCATTTAGTATTTCATCAAGCCACGGAATAGGATTATCATTAACATCATATATGGACTCAAGACCTAATTGCATTAACCGTCTGTTTGCTACGTAGCGTATGTAATCGCGCACTTCTTCTGCAGATAGTCCTTCAACGTCTCCGAAATTAAAAGCAAGCTTTATAAACTCATCCTCAAGCTCAACAATAGTGCGGCATGCAGAATATAATTCCTCTTTAAACTCATCGTTCCAAATTTCATTATTCTCTTTAATAAATGTATTAAATAACATAATAATTGAATTGGTGTGCAAAGTTTCATCACGGGCTGACCAGGCAATTATTTGTCCCATGCCTTTCATTTTTCCAAAGCGTTGAAAGTTGAGCAAAATTGCAAATGATGCGAATAACTGCAACCCCTCGGTAAATGCACCAAACACCGCTAGAGTTTTAGCTACATGTTTTTTATCGTGTTTTTTGCTTTCCTCGAATTCTAACATGTATTCATACTTCTTTCTCATAGCATCATACTTTAAGAATGCTTGATACTCGCTTTCTGGCATGCCAATTGTGTCTAAAAGATAAGAATAAGCTGCAATGTGTATAGTTTCCATATTGGAAAAGCTTGCAAGCATCATGCATATTTCTGTTGGCTTAAATATATTTGAATAATGCCTCATGTAGCAGTTATTTACTTCAATGTCTGCCTGAGTAAAGAATCTAAAAATCTGAGTTAGTAGATTTTTCTCTACGTTTGAAAGTTTAGTTTTCCAATCCTTTACGTCATCAGCAAGCGGAACTTCCTCAGGTATCCAATGGATTCTTTGTTGCTGCAGCCACGCATCATACGCCCAAGGGTAATTAAAAGGTTTGTATATTGGATCTGCTTTTAACAATGACATAAGACACCTATTATTTTCTAAAGTAAATATTATATTAAGTGATATTGAGAATCAGTCAATTTAACTTTTTTGAAATTTGACGGCAGATAATTTATTAGTGTATTATAGCTTCAAGTAATTTATCAACAGAAATGCGAGTATTAATATCTTTTATTTTATTATTTACAGTGAGCTGCACTCACACTATTCACAATCACGGAGCTCCTGGCATTAGTGTTGAATTGTGGAGCAAGATAAAAGTAGGTGACGATAAAGAAAAAGTGGTTCACACTTTAGGATCACCAACATTAGTATCAAAGTTCGATGACAATGTTTGGTACTATGTCTCATATAAAATTAAACAAGCCAATTTTTTAGGAAAAAGGAAGTATAGTAGTAAGTCTCTGCAAATTTCATTCGACCAGGACGGTAAAGTTGAAGATACAAAAGAAACTGACATCTTAGAGAGATCTTTGGCTGTTTCTGATTGAAAGTTTGCTAACTATAGAGTTTTTCTCACTCTTCTTTGCATCCAAGAACGGTATAACGTCATCCCAGTGTCAAGCACTGGGATGACACCATTTGTTGTAAACTCACTTTTACTCTATGGTTATACTACCTTGCTGCTATCCTGAACGGATACAGTGGGCTTATTAAATTATAGAATTACTTTAGCTATAGAATAAAGTCTAGTGTTACTTCACGCCAAATGTGGTGGTGCTGAGTAGGCAAGCCGGTTAATGGGCTACATTTATATACTGCACGCATTGCGTTATCTGCTATCGACCTGAAAAGTGGATTATTTCGATAGGAATCACTGTCTGCTACATCCGCCATAATTATCTCGCCTTGACTGGATAACAATAAGTTAATTTTTATATTAAAATTTTCTTTGTAAGCTATGCTTTCAGGAATGCTCCAGCATTTTGTGAGCTTGTCTCTTATAGAGTTAATAATTTCTGTTACAACTAATTCATCCTTTTTGCTCTCAACGCTTTTTTCGTTTCCTATTTCATTTTTTGCCCCTCTAACACCCCTTCTTAGTTTTTTCTCTACACTTTTTTTTCTTTTTGGAATTGGAATGAATTCTTTACCCTCGTTAATAATGACTTCTTCTTGCATTTCGATAATTTGCCTCGGTTGTGCTACAACAGTGTGCTCAACCAATTCTTTTTTCCTTTGTGGTATAGGAACAACTGACGTATCATTCGTTTGGGCTTTTGTTGAAGGTAACGAAAAAAGCAGAAAACAACATAAAGACAAAAAAAGAATATAATTAGAATAGAAAAAACGCATATGTTAAGCAGCTTGTTTTACTGGTTTAAAGCTAATATTGCACATAAAGTCAATATATTTTAGTTGATGGACAACTTTGAAGTCAATAAGGAATCCCTTCAAAGTTGCAGGCAAGCGAAAGATTGTCTTCTCGACAGACAAAGAATTGTATAATGGATTAAAAGGGACCGTATGACAAAAATTATAGGAAAAGAATATACAGAACTTTTAGAGCAGTTGAAAGATCGTATTGCAACAAACCGTTATAAGGCAGCACTTGCAGTAAATAGTAAGCTTATTTTGCTTTACCACCATATTGGTACAGAGATCCTAAAACGCCAAAAAGAACATACCTGGGGAGCTAAGGTAATTGATCAATTAAGTAAGGATTTGAGAAGTACATTTCCAGAAATGAAAGGCTTTAGCACGAGAAATCTGAAGTATATGCGTAAGTTTGCCGAAGAATATCATGATGTTGAATTTGTGCAGGAGCCTCTTGCACAATTAACTTGGTATCACAATATCACTCTTTTGGAAAAAATAGAAAGTCATGAAATAAGATTATTTTATGTAAAAAAAGCTATTGAACATGGCTGGTCACGTAACATTATGGTGATGCAGATAGAACTTGGACTACATAAACGTCAAGGAAAAGCAATCACTAATTTTAAAGAAAAATTACCATCTCCACAATCCGATCTAGCACATTACACATTAAAAGATCCGTATATTTTTGATTTTTTAAGTATAGTAAGGATGCTCATGAAAGAGAAGTAGAAAAAGGACTCGTAGGGCATATGGAAAAATTTCTGTTAGAACTCGGTGAAGGATTTGCATTTGTTGGTAGACAATTTCATTTAGATGTTGGTAATAAAGACTTTTATATTGATTTATTATTCTATCATTTAAAGTTACGTTGCTTCGTAGTGATTGAACTAAAAGATAAGGATTTTAAGCCGGAATATGCTGGTAAAATGAATTTTTATCTTTCTGCAGTTGATGATTTACTGAAGCACTCGACAGATCAACCTTCTATAGGGTTAATCTTATGTAAATCTAAAGACGATGTACTTGCTAAATATACACTCAAAGACATAAATAAACCAATAGGATTAGCGGAATATCGAATAACTGAAAATCTACCAGAGAACATAAAAACAGCTTTACCGACGATAGAAGAATTAGAAGCTGAATTATCCAAAATTTCAGATAAGGAAAAGTAATGGTTACTAAAATCATTCAAACAATTATTTAGCAAACCAAAAGCTCAGCATGGAGGCTCAGGAAGAAGAGTGGCAGCCAATAACTTACTCTCTCATAGCCTTGAAACTTTGGAATAGTAACGGAGTAAGTGATTTTTATGGATTACAAGCTCTAGGTGTACTATCCTATAATATCATACGGTCAATACACTCTAAATGAGATGGAAAGATGAAGGCATCATTATAGCTGCTAAAAAATACGGCGATAAAAACTTAATTCTTTCTCTGTTTACAAAAAGTCATGGAAAGCGCAGGGGATTAACTAAGCTAACAAACAATAGCAATTATAAGTTTCAGATAAGTAATCTATTACATGCAGAATGGAGTGCTAAGTTACCTGAAAATCTAGGTTTTTTTAAGTGCGAATTAATCGAATCTCCATTCCATCATTTCTTTCAAGATAGGTTAAAAAGCATTACTATTGTTTCTTTCTCCTCTATTTTAGAAAAAGTGCTTCCAGAAAGTGAACCCTGTGCCATACTGTATGACAATTTTCGATATTTCATCGATGTAATTAAACACAACAATCAGTCTTGGCAAAGCCATTATCTTAACTTAGAGCTTCTGCTTCTTACGCAATTGGGATTCAAGTTAGACTTATCCAAATGCGCTGTAACAGGTGTTAAGGAAAATCTGCAATTTATTTCTCCAAAAACTGGTAGAGCAGTGTCAAAAAAAGTAGGAGATTATTATGCAGATAAACTCCTACCTTTTCCACAAATGTTGCATGATGTATACAATAATACCCTACAAAACAGCTACTCATTCCAAGAATTTCAGTTAGGACTGAAAGTCACAGGATATTTTTTAAATAAGTATCTATTTTTGCAGTTAAACGTGAAATTTCCAGAGCTGAGAAACCTCATGTTGTCGCTTTAATCTTAGTTATCATTTTTTTGAAATCATTTCAGAAATCTATAGCTAACCCAAGCAACACGTCATACCGCGATTCATTCGCGGTATCTCAGCATAGATTCCGCTCACGAGTAGTGGAATGACGGTTGTCGGTAAACTTAAGCCACTTTAGCTATAGCCAGTAACCACTCTATTTCTACCACTGTTTTTTGCTTTATATAAATATCTGTCAGCACGTACTATAAATTTTTTAATATCATCAAAGTCAGATCCTTGCATTTCTGCAATTCCAATGCTCACAGTTACATTATGGGTTGTATTTTTATCCGCAAGTACAAAAGGCTCTTTAGCAATAATTTTTCGTATTCTCTCCGCAATAGTATACGCATCTGATACATTGGTATCTGGCATTACAACAACAAACTCCTCACCACCAAACCTAGCTAGTAAATCTGTCACTCTGATATTTTCAGAAATTCTTTTCTGTATTTGCTTTAAAAGTTCATCTCCAGCACTATGCCCAAAACTGTCATTCACTATCTTAAAATAGTCTATATCAAGTATCATAAGAGACAACCTTCTATCCTTTTCCACAGAGTCCTTAACAATGTTTCTTAAGTGTGCATCAAAATATCTTCTATTATAACAGTTAGTTAATGGGTCCTTTATAGACATTTCCGCATTATTAAATAAATTCATTCTCAAGGCATCTTGATATCTTTTGCGTTTTACTTGCGAATTAACCCTTGCTATTAGCTCACCCTCATCCAAAGGTACTGTTAAATAATCATTAGCACCTACATCAAGTGCTTTTACTAAATTGTTTTTATCATAATCCTCAGAAAGAATCAGAATTGGTGTATAACGTGTTTCCACCTTACTACGAAACTCAGAACACAAACGCAAGCCGTCAGTTTTTGAAAATTGCATATCAGAAATGATCAGGTCGTAACCATTCTCAATACCAACCTTCAATGCTTCCATTGGATCACTCAGTATTTTAATTGACCTAAAGCGTTGCTTTAATATATTATATATCTGCTCTGCTTGATGAACATCCTCATCTATAACAAGTATGTTAGCATCAAAAATCTGATTGGAATAATCCATAATACTGTTTCCTGCGACTCCACCAATCTCAGCGTTAGTTTCTCCTCTCAAACGCAATTCATCAATAATCATCTTTAAGCGTGTGAGAGACTTAATTCGTGCAGATAAAGCAGTTTCGTTTATTGGTTTAGTCAGAAAATCATCCGCGCCAGCATTAATACCTTGCACTCTATCATGAGTATCATGCAGCGCAGTTACCATAATTATTGGAATATGGGTTGTCAAGGGATCACTCTTTAGCTCCTTACAAACTTGAAAGCCATTCATCTTTGGCATCATGATATCAAGTAATATAATATCGGGCTGCTGCTTTGCTACTAAATCTATAGCTTCTTCACCATCATGAGCTACGATAACCGTATAGTACTCTGCTTTTAGTCGAGCTTCTAAAAGCTTGACATTAGATAGTACATCATCTACTACCAGAATCTTTGCTGTCATTATCTTTAGATGTATTATCTATATCATAAGTAGGATAAAGCTTACCATTTTTACCAATTATGTAATTTACTTTCTCAGCATTACATTCTTTATATAAGTCTTCAACTCCTGCGTCTTTCAATAACCTCCTAGCTTTTGATTTTATAATCATAAGATACTTATACACATTCCTAATAAGATCAATAAATACAGGCACCTTATTTTTATCAAGAACAATTATGCTCACTAAAGCTACAACTAAAATTTCTGAAAGACCTATATTGAACATTTTCCTATGAAGCAAGTACTTTAATCCTTCTGATTATAAATATTAATTTGCTTAAATCAAGTTTAGAAGCAACCATCTCATCTAAAAAACTATTATAACGTTCTATGTAGTCCTTATCATTACAAGCCCAGGTTTGAACCTTATCTTCAGGGTTATCAGTAGCTTTTATGACTTTAACAGCTAGCTTGTGATGGTAATTGCTTAAATCGTCCAATAAATCATTAACTAAGCTGCGATCCCAATAAGAAGAGCGGCTTTTCATCTTGATGGCAATTGTTCTAATCAGATCGAATCTTAACAGCGACTTTAACTCAAAGTATATTTTACCAGCATCAAGAATGGACAAAGATGTCTGTTCAGCAACAGATATAATGTCCAGTGCATAAGCAAGAACGCATAGATCAGCAACTTTTTTTGCTAGATCTTTATTTATATTAAGTTCTACTAAAGAAGTTGATCCATGGCTATAGATCTTTAATAGGTGTTCATCTAAAACATCAGTTAAGTTCTGGCCTAAAGTTTCAATTGCATCTTTAAATTTTGTAACATCATCCAATTCTACAAAGCTAAGCTTGCCAAGATTTTTCACTAGCCAAAATGATACTCTGCCAATAAATTTCTGCACGTTCCTCACTATTTGTAAGTATGAGTTAACATCAATTTTTCCATCCAATTCATCAATTTTCTGCCACAGGCTGTTTAAATCATACAGGTGGTTAACAACAATATATATGTTAACCGCTTCTTGTATCTTAATTCCAGTGTTCTCAGCCAAATTATTGATGAATATACAGCCCATTCTATTCACTACATCATTTGCAATGCAAGTAGAGATAATTTCTCTACGAAGTTGGTGTTTTAATATGAAATCCTTAAACTTTGTTACCATCTTTTTAGGAAAATAACCTAGCAAGTAGTCATGAGATATAAGATCTTTTTCAGACAGATCGGAATGTATAATTTCATTTTTTATTGCTGTTCTAGCATAAGACATTAGAACAGAGAGCTGAGGAGAACTGAAACCTTCTGCACCAGTTAACATCCTTGCTATCTCTTCTTCAGTTGGAAGAAATTCTACGCTTCGGTTTAACAGCCCAGATTTTTCTAAACTGAGCAGTAACCTGTGGTGCTGCTCCAATCTCTCTTTAGCTTGCAAACACTCAAGAAGTAATGCTTTTGTTTCAATTTTGTTGTGGTTCTCAAGCACTTTGGATGCAACTTCATCCACCATACTTGCCAGTATTTCATTCCTTTTTTCTAAAGAAATACCCCCTGCTTTCATAGCTGAAACAAATGCAATCTTAATGTTAACTTCAAGGTCCGAACATATCACTCCGGCTGAATTATCAACAAAGTCTGCATTGATATATCCACCTTTTTCAGCATATTCTATTCTTCCAAACTGTGTACAACCAAGATTTCCACCCTCTATAAACATAGAAGCTCTAATATCTTTACCATTCACTCTTAACTCATCGTTTGCTTTGTCACCGACCATGCTATGATTTTCACTCTTTGCCTTAACAAACGTGCCAATTCCTCCATTCCATATGAAGTCCACTTTTGCTTTCAATAGATATCTAATCAAATCACTTGGAGGTAGCATATCTTCTGTTATATCAAAGCACTTTTTTATTTCTTGAGAAATGTTTACTTGTTTACTGCTACGCTCAAATACTCCTCCACCCTTAGAAATCAAATCTTTATTATAATCCATCCAAGTTGAAAATGGTAACTCAAAGAGACGTTTACGCTCTGTGAAACTCTTTTCTGCATCAGGGTTTGGGTCAACAAAAATATGCATATGGTTAAATGCGCCGATTAAATGTATATTTTTTGAAAGCAGCATACCGTTTCCAAATAGATCGCCAGCCATATCTCCAATTCCAATAACAGTTGTATCCTGGTAAATATCCTTATTCATTTTCCAAAAATGCCTCTGTGCTGCAATCCATGCACCTCTGGCTGTAATACCCATTTTTTTGTGATCATAACCTGCTGATCCACCAGATGCAAATGCATCGCCAAGCCAAAAATTGTATTCAGAGGCTATCTGGTTGGCATAATCAGAAAATGAAGCAGTGCCTTTATCTGCTGCAACTACCAAGTATGGATCGTCTTCATCATACCTAATCACATTCTCTGGTGGAATTATTTCACCATCAACCACGTTATCAGTAATATCAAGCATTCCTCTAATAAAACTCTTATAGCACTCAACACTTTTCTCTCTTAAAATATTCTTATCTTTATAAGCTTGCTTTATTACAAATCCACCCTTTGCACCAACAGGGACAATAACCGCATTTTTTGTCATCTGAGCTTTCATGAGCCCCAAAACTTCAGTGCGAAAATCTTCCGTCCTATCCGACCACCTTAAGCCACCACGGGCTAATTTCCCTCCTCTTAGATGTATTCCCTCAAAAAGGTTTGAATAAATATACAATTCGCGATACGGACGAGGATCAGGCAAACCATTTATTTTACTTGAGTCAAATTTTGTAGATAAATATGGTTTATCGTCTTGATAATAACTGGTCCTTAAAATAGCCATTATCAAGTTAAATATCGAGCGCAAAACGTAATCATGTGAAACATTGCTGATCTCTTTTAGAAGTTCCTCAATTTTTTCTCTGACAATGTCCGTAGTTTCTGCTCTATCAATGTCTATGTTAGGATCAAATCTTGCATGAAATAGTTGTATCAAATACTTTACTACTTTTGGATACTCTGAGACTACCTTTTGGATATATTCTGGGTTGTAGTTAAATGACGTCTGCTTTAGATAGGCACTTAGCGCTCTAATCAGAAGCACTTCCTTCCACTTGAGCCCAGCAATAATGATCAAACTATTAAAATAGTCATTTTTAATTTCCTTGCTAAACACTTTCGCAAGTGTTATTTCAAATTGCTCTTTTAGAGTAATGTTGTCTATTAATTCATCGACTCTTGACAACACAAAATGGTGTATCCATATTCCACCGTTAATTTCTATGTAATAGCCATTATGAGATAGAATTTTAGCTCCCAAATTCTTAGTGATCCTTAATATCTTCGATAATTCAAGGCCTCCATTGTTTGGAGTATAAACCTTTAATTGATAATTAAGATTATCACGAGTAAGTCTTAAATCGACCTCGCTAACTCCTTTCTTCCTCACTATCTCCAATTTTTTCATATCGTAATATGCGTCATGAGGTTCGAAACTCTCTTGATAGCTTATTGGAAATGCCTTGCAATAACGGATGAATATATCCTCAACAGTGCTAAAAGTATTGTATAAATTGTCTATAAAACGATCTTCCCACTTTTCTGTAATGTTTCTTAATTTGTTTTCGATACGCAAAACTTCATCATCAAGAACGCTAGCATTTTTGGTCTTTAGCACTACATGCAATTTCATCAAATCATATTCATTGATAATGTGATTGTTATAAATATCTGAACTTCCTGCACTTGTCTCATCCTTCAATATGTTACGTATCTTGAACATTAGCCTAGCGCTAGCATAACGCATCGGTATCAGCACTATGCAACTAATAAAATCCCCGACTCTTCTTAAAAATAATCTGACCCTTGGCCTAATCGCAAGAGACATGATCGAAATGCAAATTTTAAATAATTCGTCTTCATTTGATTGGAATAATTCATCACAAGAGAACACTTGCAAAATAGAAATCAAAGCTTTATTGTTGTGGCCCCCGGTTACAAATCCTGCATTTTTTTCTATAACTTTAACTTTATCTTTTATTATTGGAATAGTTCGAATATCTTGGACCTCCGCTACAGAAGTAAATAGCCCGAAAAAACGCCGTTCCTTTACTACATTACCCTGGTCATCAAATTCTTTTACTCCTATACAATTCATGTATGTACGCCGATGGACTATTGAGATTAGATCTGATCTCAATATGTATAGGGAATCAAGGTTTGCAGAAGGAATCAACGTACTTTGACCTACTCTCATCAGGCCAAGGTCCTTTTTGCCATCACAGACGAGTTTTTCATCTTTACCAGCAATATATTCTTGATAACCTAGAAATACAAAATTATTATTCTTTAACCAAACTAGAAAATCTTTTTGCTCTTGATTTCGGTCTGGTGTCATTCCAGTGCGTGACACTGGAATCCACGTGTCCTTTTCCTGGATCTCAGTATCAAGTACTGGGATGACAGAAAGACTTGCCTCATCAAGTTTCTTAAGCATTAAGTGCCAATCTTTCACAACACAATTAACTGCTTTCAGCGTTTTTTGTAGAGATTCTTTTAATGTATCAACAAAACTGTCACTTATACCTTTGATAATTACATATATAACTGACTCTTTTATTCCATTACTTTCTTCCAAAGGGTAAATCTCATCTATTAGGCCATCTTTTCTTTTAATGTTAATTATGCTGTTGCTGTAATAGCATATGGTTAAATCGTGCGACTTAATAGTTGTAATAACGGAGTCAACCAAAAATGGCATATCATCGTTTGTTATCTTAATCGTGGTAAAATCGCCTTCTATTCCTGGTATATCATCTATATTACTTACTACTAACTTACTTTCATCTTTCTCTTTTTGAGAAACAAAATTGTAAGCATCGTTTACAATATATAGCAAAAACTTATCATTGGCTTTTAGGTCGCTTTTATAAACAAAACTATAAAAATACTTAATAAATTTTTTAATTTTTTCTTTATCTTGCTGATTTTCTTGATCAGCTAACTTAAATAAAGACTCAGTGTCAACATTATGATCTATACACATTTTTTTTAACAAAAATACACAGTGAACTTAAACCTTTTTAACTAAGATTTCATTATCAAGAGCGTACACTATTAGTTCATCATTTTCTACTACTTCCCCCGATAAAACTAATTTAGCTAAATTATTTTGAATACACTCTTGTATCACCCTTTTTAGGGGCCTTGCTCCATATTCAGGGTCATAGCCAGTTTGTGCTATTAGTTCTTTAGCTTCCTGCGACAAACTTATACTCAGTTTACGCTTAGCAAGTGTTTTTTGTAAATAAGAAAATTGAACATCTATAATTTTATAGATGTCATTTCTGGTTAAACTGTGAAATATAATAATTTCATCCAGTCTGTTTAAAAATTCTGGACGAAATGTTGATTTAATTATCTGCATTACCTCATCTTTTACAGACTCAGCAATCCCCTTTAGCATTATCTCAGCACCAAGATTAGAAGTTAAAATCAGTATGGTATTGCGAAAATCAATCAATTTGCCATGACTATCAGTGAGTCTCCCCTCATCCAAGATTTGCAGCAATAGATTAAATATATCTGGATTTGCCTTTTCTATCTCATCAAATAAGATTACCTGATATGGTCTTCTCCTCACTGCTTCAGTTAATCTGCCACCTTGTTCATAGCCAACATACCCTGGAGGCGCGCCAATTAACTTTGAAACAGAATGTTTTTCCATATATTCTGACATATCAAAACGCAAAAGCGCTGATTGATCGTCAAACAGAAATTCAGCAAGGGCTTTTGCCAATTCTGTTTTTCCAACTCCGGTTGGACCCAAGAATAAGAATGAACCAAAAGGTCGATTAGTATCTTGCACACCAGAGCGAGAGCGCCTAACTGCATTACTTATCGCTTCTATTGCATCTTTCTGCCCTATTACTCTTCTTCCTATTTCATTCTCCATGTTGAGAAGTTTTTCCTTTTCGCTGTGCATCATGTTATCAACTGGAATTCCTGTCCACTTTGAAACAATGTTTGCAATATCATCTCCAGTCACTTCTTTCTTTAAGAAACTATCAGTAACCTTTTCCTGATTTTTTAATTCATTCTCAAGCTGAGGAATCACACCATACATCAGCTCTCCTGCTCTTCCCAAATTCCCACTACGCTGAACTAATTCCAACTCTTTTCTAGCGTTATCTAATTTTTCGGCTGTTTCTTGTATTCTAGCTATTTTATTCTTTTCCATCTGCCATTTGCTGTTCAAGTTAGCAAATTTACTGTTTAGATTTTCGATCTCTTCATTTATCTTTTTTAAACGCTGTTTAGAATTTTCATCACTTTCTTTTTTTAAAGCCTCTGCTTCAATCTTTAGCTGTATAACCTTTCTCTCAAGTTCATCAATAACTTCAGGCTTGCTATCCATTTCAATTCTCACCCTGCTTGCTGCTTCATCAATCAAATCAATTGCTTTATCAGGTAAAAACCTATCTGTTATATATCTATTGGACAACGTTGCAGCAGCAATTATTGCACCATCTGTAATTCTTATACCATGATGCACCTCATATCTTTCCTTCAAACCCCTGAGTATTGAAATGGTATCAGTTTCAGTTGGTTGAGAGATAAACACAGGCTGAAAACGCCTTGCAAGTGCAGGATCTTTTTCTATATGCTGACGATATTCATCTAAAGTTGTGGCTCCTATACAGCGAATTTCTCCACGCGCAAGAGCAGGCTTCAGCAGATTCGAGGCATCCATTGCACCACTTGTTGCTCCTGCTCCAACTAAAGTGTGCAATTCATCGATGAATAATATAATTTTTCCCTCCGCTCTCGAAATCTCATTAATCACTGCTTTTAACCTTTCCTCAAACTCTCCTCTAAACTTAGTGCCAGCAATTAGTGCTCCAAGATCCAAAGCTAAGACCTTTGCATCATGCAAACCAAGTGGCACATCGTTTGCAACAATTCTATTTGCAAGCCCCTCAACTATTGCAGTTTTTCCAACACCAGGTTCACCGATCAGCACTGGATTATTTTTTGTCCGCCTCAGTGATACCTGCATAGTTCTTCTGATCTCTTCATCACGACCAATTACAGGATCAAGCTTTCCTTGCATAGCAAGCTCTGTAACATCTTTTGTATATTTCTTTGCCGCGTTTAATTTTTCCTCACTGTTTGGCGAGTCCGCACTGCTGCCCTTTCTCATTTCTGCAATAACTGAGTTCAGTTTTTGTAGAGTCACACCATTCTCTGCCAGAATTTTGCCTACAGTATCATCTTTTTGTGCAGTGAGGCCCTGTAGTAAACGCTCAACAGCAACAAATGAATCTTTATTTCTTCTTGCAATACCAATTGAATCTTCAAAAACTTTTGCTATTTCTCTTGAAAGTTGAAGGCCACCACTTCCTGGACCTTCAATTACTGGCAACTTTTTTATTGCGCTATCCACAGCATCAGAAATACTTTGCACACTTCCACCACAAGCGTTTATCAAATCCTGAACTAAACCTGATTCATCTTCAAGCATCACTTTTAGTAAATGCTCAGGCATAAAAATCTGATGCCCAGCTCCCAACGCTTTCATTTGAGCACTTTGAATTAGACTTTTTGCTTTTTCGGTAAATTTATTTAAGTCCATAACACCAGTTAAATTCGTATTTGCTGATGTATATAACAACTGATTTCATAAATTTAAACCTAAAGTTGTTTATTGTTAGGTATGAAATTTAAAACTTTCTTAAAAAAGGAACTATAGCTCTTTCGATAAAAGTCCGGATGTGATAGGATAAGGATAGATGATGATAAGGAGGTTGAATGCCAGCAGCATATAGTTATGATTTAAGAAAAAAAGCAATGGAAGCGCTAGACGAAGGAGAAAGCAGAGAAACAGTGGCAGCAAGATTTAAGATTGGACGAACTACTTTATGGGAGTGGCAGCAAAGAAGAAAAGAAACAGGAGACTTTCAATCAAAAAAACTTGGAAATGGGGGTTACAATCACAAAATTACCGACTGGGATACCTTTGCCAAATTTGCCAGAGAACACGGAGGAAAGACTCTATCGGAAATGGCTAAACTTTGGAACAACGTTAGTATCCAAACGATCTATCGAGCCCTTAAAAAAATTGGATTTACGCGCAAAAAAAGACATATGGATACAAGGAAAGAAACGAAGAAAAACGTGCTGAATTTTTGAAAATTATAGCGACAAAAGAACCTAAAAACTTAGTGTATATAGATGAGTCTGGCATTGATAACACCGAAGACTACCCCTACGGATATTGCCAGAAAGGACAGCGGTTTTATGCCTTAAAATCTGGAAAGAAAACTCAACGAATCAGTATGGTTGCAGCCTTAAGTGGAAGAAAGATAGTTGTTCCGTTAACCTTTGAAGGCCACTGTAATATGGATGTTTTTAATGGATGGTTTGAGCAATTTTTGACACCGATCTTGGAACCTGGACAGACTGTCATTCTTGACAATGCTACTTTTCATAAGTCTGATAAGATTATCGAGCTTGCTAAAGGGGTTGGTGCAGAAATTTTGTATCTGCCGCCTTATTCTCCAGATTTCAACAAAATTGAGCATCATTGGTTTGCTATAAAAAACAGAGCCAGGAAAAACATTCCTCTATTCGAATCCTTTCTTCGTGCTGTTGATTCTGCCTTCCTATGACCTGTTTGGACTATTATGAGAAATGCTATATCATAGTAACCATACAAATATCTTGTATCTCAAGACCTTTGGTTTTTGTTGCTGAAAATGGTTGTATTATTTAAGTTATTAACAATATACAATACTAAGTTAATGTAATTTATTTGGAGATGACAGGAAAATTTATTGTAACTTTATATTCTAAATAGAATAAAGTTCTTTTGTTAGTATTGTCCTTTTTGTAAAAAATATTCCTAATTTCTTCATCATTTCTGTGGGTAAGGTCATCTGCTTCTCTACCTCAAGTGGTTAACAAAGTTTCTTGTCACGAGGGACCAAATGGAAATCTGCTCGTTTTCACGCGAATTAATGTTACAAATTCTATACATTTCGTTACAAAATGGCATTCGCTTTCTCCATTATCCTTTACCTGCATTTTCATCAGCGTTCCTTGCGGTTTGCTTGCCATATAGGCGGAAATACAGGCTTACCCTGTTCCTTCTGTCATACAACAGTGGGTTAGGTGACTTCTCTATACCGGTGATTTGCGTACATCCAGAAATGAAAAATGTCACATTACCTTTTGGTCGGAGCTTATCAGCATCTTTAGCTCTTTAATCGTTACGATACTTATGAAGCTTCACTTACGTTCACCATACCACTAAGCCTAGCTCTCCAACCACATGATGCTTGTAGTTTATGCTCCTTTCACGATTGAGCATCTTCTTTTTCAAGAGGAGGTTCATTGTCCGCATCGCTTGGCACCAACCGGTTACCCGATTCGCACTGATGCGTAGACTCAGATGGCAAAACATCTGGTTTAATAAGTTTTAGAACTCTTTTAGTTTCTTTCTGAAGGAATTCCTCTCCTTTTAAACAATATGACCGAAGACTTTCAGGTCGCACCATTTCAATAATTAGCTGGGTTCCAGCAGAATCAGTACAGAAAACATCAACAATACTTTGTTTTTTAGAGGCAATCTCAGCATCCATGATAGTGCTGAGAAATTCTATTTCTTCTATTTCATCTTTGCCAGCGAAGCCCAATATATCATTGAGAAAGTGAATGAGAATATCTTTATTTTTCTCAGTGCCAAATATTCTCTTGAACGCGAAATTGTTTTTTGGATCGAGAAATTTCGAAAAGGCCATAATTAAATACAATTAGGAGACGAATAATTATACACTATTTTTCGCAAATGTTCAACCTCTGATTACTCCTTATTCTTTGCCCTTCCTGCACGCTTACGTTCATTTGGATCAAGGAATTTCTTGCGTAAACGTATAGATTTTGGAGTTACTTCCACCAATTCATCATCATCTATATACGCTATCATATCCTCCAGTGTCATTATCTTTGGTGGAGTGAGCTTTATAGCTTCATCACTACCTGAAGCTCTTACGTTTGTTAATTGCTTACCCTTTAACACATTTATCTCCAAATCATTGTCACGGCTATGCTGGCCGACAACCATGCCACAATATACCTTATCCTGTGGCTTAATAAACATAATTCCCCTGTCTTGCAAATTGAAAATTGCATATGCCACAGCCTCACCCTTATCTGTAGAAATTAAAACTCCATTGCGCCTTCCAGAAATTGGACCTCTATGTGGAGCATAACTGTGAAATAAACGGTTAATTATGCCTGTGCCACGAGAATCAGTTAAAAACTCTCCTTGATAACCGATTAATCCTCTTGATGGCACTAAAAACGTTAATCTTGTCCTGCCATTACCAGAAGGTCTCATGTCAGTTACTTCACCTTTACGGAAGCTGAGTTTTTCCATGATGATTCCACTATATTCATCATCTACATCAATTACTACTTCCTCTATAGGTTCAAGTTTTTTGCCATCTTCTTCCTTAAATAGCACTCGAGGGCGTGATACCGAAAGCTCAAAACCTTCTCTCCTCATATTTTCAATTAACACCCCAAGCTGTAGCTCACCACGTCCACCTACTTCAAACGCTTCACTGCTTGGTGCTAAAGTCACAGTAATTGCAACATTTGTTTCTGCCTCCGCGTATAAGCGATCCTTTATAGCAGTTGAGGTAAGCTTTGTACCTTCTTGCCCAGCAAAAGGTGAATCATTAACACTCAGAGTAATCGCCATTGTCGGCGGATCAACTGGAGTTGAGCTTACTGCAGTTGTAACCTCTGGTGCTGCTATAGTGTCTGAAACTGAAGCTTCCTCAAGCCCTGCAATTGCAATTATGTCTCCTGCCACAGCTTGTTCTACTGGAATGCGTTTCAAGCCAGAAAATGAGAGCAACTTAGTTAATCTTCCTCGTTCAATTACTTTGCCATCGAGGTCAAGCACCTTAAGATCTGAATTGACTTTTGCAATGCCCTGATAAACCTTCCCTGTCAATATTCTGCCAAGAAACTTATCAGACTCAAGTAGAGTGACCAACATAGCAAAAGGTGCATTTTGATTATAAACAGAAGGTTTTATATAATCTATAACCGTTGAAAATAATGGGCTTAAATCTTTTCTTTCATCAGAAAGCTCCTTAGCACACCAGCCATTTCTACCTGAAGCATACAACACTGGAAAATCTAGCTGCTCGTTGGTTGCATCAAGGTTAAAAAATAACTCATATATTTCATTTAATACTTCATCAATTCTGCTGTCTGGTCGATCGACCTTATTGATTATCACAATTGGCTTCAAATTTGCTTTTAGTGCTTTTGAGAGCACAAATTTTGTTTGTGGCATGGGACCTTCTGCAGCATCAACCAGCAGCAACACGCCTTCTGCCATGCACAATACCCTTTCTACTTCTCCACCAAAGTCTGCGTGCCCTGGCGTATCAATAATATTGATTTTTTCATCACCCCACATTATTGATGTGCATTTTGCAAGTATTGTAATCCCGCGCTCACGTTCTTGGTCGCCACTATCCATCACTCGTTCTTGAACTTCTTGATTCTCGCGGAATGTGCCACTTTGTTTTAACATGTTATCAAGTAAAGTAGTTTTACCGTGGTCAACGTGTGCGATTATTGCTATATTTCGGATCGATTTAAATTTGTTCATTTTCTATCATTTCAAAATTAATTTAGTAATAAGTATACATAAAATACACTTGGAGTAAATAACTAAAGCTGTGTATAAATGCTGTGTTTCCAAGATATTATAGGATTACTTTGTTAAATATTCCCTACTCCCAGGTTTTGTTATGGGTAGTTGTTTTAATTCACTTGGAAGTTCTTCCTCGCTGTAGTTTTTGATGTTCAGTTCAATCAAAGATATGACAGGAAAAGGCAGTTTCGTTTCACTATTTCTCTTTATCAAAGAAGCTTCAGCAACAACTTTACCTCCTTCCCCTTCTGCACATTCCACTGCTTCAAGTGAAGATTTACCTGTGGTTATTACATCTTCAATGAGCAATATTTTCTCACCCTTTTTGATCTTAAATCCACGGCGTAATTCAAACTTACCATTAACGCGCTCGCAAAACATTGTCTTTATTCCAAGCTGCCTGCCAATCTCATAACCCACAATTATTCCACCAATTGCAGGAGATAATATTAAATCTATGGAGCTATTTAATTCTTTTTTTATTTTATCTGCTAATAATGCGCAAACTTTCATGGCTCTGCTTGGATTTTCAAAAATCTTCGCACACTGTATGTATGTGTCACTATGCAGCCCGGATGATAAAACAAAATGCCCATGCAAAATTGCTTCTGCTTCTTTAAATTCTTTTATTATTAGGTTATTTTCGTCTAATATCATTTTTTAAGTTTCACTATTACATTCTTTATTAATTATCTGAGTGATACAAACATCAGACCACACATTTATTGCAGTTTCAAACATATCGATGATTGTATAAATAGGCAAAATCAGTCCCATAATATGCAGAGGAACATTCATCGACATGAGATAACTGGTTGCCATAAAATAGCACCCCATCGGCACTCCAGCGTTACCAATTGCAGCCCCTGTAGCTAAAAAAATCCATATCAACATTTCGCTTAAGGAAAATACGTATCCGTTCATTTCTGCAACAAACATTACAGTGATTAGTATAAATGCAGCACATGCATTCATGTTAATTGTTGTGCATATTGGTAAAATAAAAGACGATAATTTCTTTGGCACCTTTAGCTTGTTCTGCACACATTCTATAGTTGTTGGCAATGTTGCACTGGATGATTTAGAAAAAAACGCAAGTGTGAGTGCTGGCATAACCCCTTTCAGCGTTTGAATTGGTGATATGCCTTTATACCACATAAATAGCGGTAAAATCAGAAATGCCTGCACAAAATTTGCAGACATTATGCAAACAAAATACCATAAAAGATTGTAGAACTCACTACCGCCTTTTAATTCATGCAAAAAACAAGTAATAAAAGACCAAACAGCAAGCGGAATAAATTTTAATAACCCTTGAGCAATTTTAAGTAGCGTATCAAAAAGTGCAGAGAATACTTGATATAATATATCCTGCTTTTCTTTTGAAAGTGAAACAATAGCTCCACCCATCAAAAAAGCGATTAATATGCTACCAATCATATTATTTTCAAGAAAAACTTGCACAAAATTAGAAGGAATGAGTGATTTTAAATATGAAAAATAACTGTGGTTATTGCTGTTAATACTCCCTATTGTATTACTTATGAAATTTTTTCTTGCTGGATCTATTAACAAATAAAACGATAATGCAACAAACGCAGCTATAATAGTTGTAAGCAGAGTATAAAATAGTGTTTTCTTAACTAAGACTTTGATTTCAATTGAGTCTTTGAGCCCGGAAATTGTGGAAACTATGGATAAAAAAACCAGAGGTAAGCTTATTAATTTGAGCAAGCTGATAAAGATATCACTAAATAGCTTTGCTATTTCAAATATGATTTCATTGTTTAGGTAGTAAGCAACTATTGCAAGCAGTATAGAAAAAAGTATTGCAAACTTGTGCATTGAAAATAAAACTTCAAAGTAACATTATACAATAATTTTGCTGTTTTGGAATCAGATTGATAGACAAAATAACTTTACAGATTAGGGAAAGATAAGAGGATGTGTTTATTCGGAGACAGTGTAAGATTTCTTAATTTAAATTTAGGTGCACTTAGCCCATTCTGGTGATAACAAATTGGAATAGATAAGATATGATAACTAACTCTTCTGCGAGTATATAGTTTTGCCGGACACAACAGTACGTACTACGTGTCCTTTTACTTTGCGACCATCGAAAGGAGAATTCTTTGATTTACTAGCAAAGTTGTCAGTTTTAATTTCCCATTCATGATTGAGGTCAACTAAAATTAAGTCTGCAGCAAGGTTTTTTTGTATACGACCACGTGGTATGTGTATTATATCTGCAGGCTTATATGTCAATTTTGCAAGCACATCAAGTAGACCCATTTGCCCACTGTGATAGAGTTCAAGTGAAAGGGGCAGCATTGTTTCAAGACCAACAATACCAAATGCAGCATTTTCAAGTGGTAGATCTTTAGAACTACGATCATGCGGAGCGTGATCAGTTGCAATGCAATCAATCACACCTGTCTTTAAACCTTCAACCATAGCTAAACGATCTTCTTCAGTGCGAAGCGGCGGATTCATTTTTGCAATTGCCCCATGTTGTTTTACTATATCTTCAGTCAAAGTGAAGTGATGAGGGGTTACTTCGCACGTAACATTTAATCCCAAATCTTTTGCACGTTTAATAGCATCAAGTGAATCTTTTGAAGAGACATGTAAAATATGGTAGTGCACATTCTCCATATCTTTCATGAGCAGTATATCGCGACTTACCATAACCGATTCTGATGCACTCAAGATTCCCTTTACTCCCAATTCTTCAGAAATTTTACCTTCGTTGATTGCACCACCTGCTGATAAATTTAAATCTTCTGCATGTTGAGCAATAGGGACATTCAGCATACTTGAATAAAGCAGCGCCTGTCTCATAATCATTGGGTTCATAACTGGCATGCCATCATCAGTGAACCCAACCGCACCTGCTTCCTTTAAAAGTGCCATTTCAGTCAACTTTTCTTCCGAAGTGGTGATTTTAGCGTAAAATTCAACGTTTACATGTGAAGTTTCAAGTGCTCTATATTTCAAATATTTAGCCAAAATAACGCTATCAATTGCTGGAACAGTGTTTGGCTGACAAACTACAGTTGTAACTCCCCCCGCAGCTGCAGATTTGCTGCCTGTATATATAGTTTCTTTATGTTCCTGGCCTGGTTCACGAAAATGTACGTGAATGTCAATAAGGCCTGGCATTAGAACAAGCCCTTTACAGTCTATTGTTTCATCAACTCCACTTGTTGAAAATAATGATTCACCAAAGTCAACAATTTTATCCCCTTCAGTCAATAATGAACCTTTTATATCAAGTTTAGTTTCCGGGTCGATAATACGAGCATTAGTATACGCAATTTTATAGCCTTCCTTTTGCCCTGTTTGCAACAAATCCCAAGTTTGAGTCATTATATTTGAGTATCGATTATAAAATAAATTTAAAGTTTTTTTAATAAAACACAACCAAATTAAAACACAGACTAAGAGCTGTCTTGAATTAAAGTGCTTTCATTACCCTAAAGATTTGGTTCTTATAACCTAGTTAGCTCAGTTTTAACGTTAATGTGTGAAACTCTGAGTTCTGTTGAAGGATTTTCCAGCTGAATATCTAGCTCATTCTGTATGTTCGATAAACAAATTAAAGCTGAATCAAAAATTTCATCACACTGCTTTGCTTCATGTATATCATCAATTATAGCTCTTTCGATAAAAGTCCGGATGTGATAGGATAAGGATAGATGATGATAAGGAGGTTGAATGCCAGCAGCATATAGTTATGATTTAAGAAAAAAAGCAATGGAAGCGCTAGACGAAGGAGAAAGCAGAGAAACAGTGGCAGCAAGATTTAAGATTGGACGAACTACTTTATGGGAGTGGCAGCAAAGAAGAAAAGAAACAGGAGACTTTCAATCAAAAAAACTTGGAAATGGGGGTTACAATCACAAAATTACCGACTGGGATACCTTTGCCAAATTTGCCAGAGAACACGGAGGAAAGACTCTATCGGAAATGGCTAAACTTTGGAACAACGTTAGTATCCAAACGATCTATCGAGCCCTTAAAAAAATTGGATTTACGCGCAAAAAAAGACATATGGATACAAGGAAAGAAACGAAGAAAAACGTGCTGAATTTTTGAAAATTATAGCGACAAAAGAACCTAAAAACTTAGTGTATATAGATGAGTCTGGCATTGATAACACCGAAGACTACCCCTACGGATATTGCCAGAAAGGACAGCGGTTTTATGCCTTAAAATCTGGAAAGAAAACTCAACGAATCAGTATGGTTGCAGCCTTAAGTGGAAGAAAGATAGTTGTTCCGTTAACCTTTGAAGGCCACTGTAATATGGATGTTTTTAATGGATGGTTTGAGCAATTTTTGACACCGATCTTGGAACCTGGACAGACTGTCATTCTTGACAATGCTACTTTTCATAAGTCTGATAAGATTATCGAGCTTGCTAAAGGGGTTGGTGCAGAAATTTTGTATCTGCCGCCTTATTCTCCAGATTTCAACAAAATTGAGCATCATTGGTTTGCTATAAAAAACAGAGCCAGGAAAAACATTCCTCTATTCGAATCCTTTCTTCGTGCTGTTGATTCTGCCTTCCTATGACCTGTTTGGACTATTATGAGAAATGCTATATTTCCTCGAATTCTTCCACATCATCCATTTCTTGCGGCGCACTTTTTAATATCGCTTTTATTTGGTTTAAGTTTTGACGAATTTTCTCCTGATATCCAACAATTCTCTCTTGATATATATCAATCATTTTTTGACATGCGTTGCCTCTAAATGGATGTTCTTTTTTCTCTTTTATGTAAGAATTTTGAAAGTCTTTACAGTTAAGGATTGCTTCTCTATGTTTTTTTATGTCATTAATTGCGCTGATTATCGACTTATCTCTTTTCTTTAAATTTTCTTCCCGTTCTTCTCTTTTAATTATACTTTTGGATTCATTTTTTATCTGGTTCATTTTGTCATACAGGTTTCTGCATCCTTTGTAAGATGCCATTGGTTGTAATATTCCTTCTTCTACACCTTTATTGTAAAAATTCTTCAACTCATCACTTGATAGTATTGTTATAGCATCTTCCCTTTTACCTTGTGATTTAGGATACTTTTTATTCAATAAACTAACATGATTTAACAAGAAATCTCTAACTAGCCCTTCTTTTTTTACTTCGGATAATCTTTCTAGTGTTTCTATATATTTCAGAGTTTCCGCAAAGAGCTGTCCACCAGAGGGAGCAAATCCTTGAAGTGATTTACTCTGTGCTTTACAAAAATCGGTTTGTAAAAAATCTTCAGCTTGTTTTTTTATTACTGAAAGTTCATTAAAGGCTTTTTCTGGATTGATTTTTCTCAAAATACTAATAGCTTTTCTAATCGCTTTTTCTCTCTTTTTATTATCTTGCTTTTCATTTAATATGAGATGTTCAGTTTTGGTAAAAGCATTACCTTGATCACTCTTTGCAATGTTACAAACGATGTTTTTTACAACTTCTTCGGTTGCTGCATAATCTATTTCTTTTGCAAAGCAGTCAACAAATGATTGCCAAACTTTTTTATTAACAAGTTTACTTGTCTTATTTTCAAAATCTTCTATATCTTTGAATCCTAAAATAGTATAGAGATTTTTTTCGATTATTGGTTCGGCATGTTGTTTTGCCACTTTACCTTTTATATTGAATGGAAATTTACTAATCTTAGTTGTACCCACAATGTTACCTCAATATTAACGCTATCTATAAAAGTATAAAGATTTAATATTTAATTTTTAATTAATACTAGCACAGCTAACTACGGGAGCATTATGCTAGCATCAATTAACACTTTAACTTCTAACTTGTCATCAGTAATATTGTTTATATAAAAACTATAATTTTTTATGCCTGAACTTGGGAATATATTGCTATTGCTAGCCTGCTTATTGTCTTTGACATATTTGTTTTTACCGCTTAGTTCTTGTCGGTTTATTACCACTGCCATATTTTTTTGTGTATCAGCGTCAATGGCTATTTTGATCTACTGCCACATTACAAATGATTTTTCACTTGAAAACGTATACTACCACTCACACACAACAAAACCTTTGATCTACAAGATTTGTGGTGTTTGGGGAAACAAAGAAGGGTCCATGTTGCTTTGGACCTTAGTGCTTGTCATGTATTTATTACTAATGGATATTTATATACCTTCTGTCATCCCAGTTTCCCCCTCTGTCATCCCAGTGTCCAGACACTGGGATCCAGACAATTTAATTGCAAATGAGTACATCAAATGGCAGTGTAATAAAAACTGGATTCCAGTGTCAAGCACTGGAATGACACCAGAACGAACTAATGGTAGTAAATTAAAAAAAATATCTCTTATCACTCATGGGCTGATTTGCTTTTGTTTTTTGCTGTTCACTTTAATTGAATCCAGCCCCTTCACTAAAATGCCAGGCATTGAAACAGATGGATTGGGTTTTAATCCGATATTGCAGGATATAGGCCTTGCTATTCATCCACCGATATTATATTTGGGGTACCTTGGATTTAGCGTTCCTTTTTCGCTCTCTATAGCTGGATTAATTTTAAATACTGAAGGAAATGTTTGGGCTAAAATTGTCAGGCCTTGGGTACTTATTTCTTGGTCGCTGCTCACTTTGGGCATCAGCTTGGGTAGCTGGTGGGCATATCGCGAACTTGGGTGGGGTGGATTTTGGTTTTGGGATCCAGTGGAAAACGTTTCTTTGATGCCGTGGCTAATTGCAGTAGCGCTGACACATTTGTTGCTCGTGGTACGGAATTTCAATGTTTTAAGGAACTTTGCTATTTTACTTACGCTTACAACTTTTATATTGAGTGTGACTGGAACATTTCTAGTCCGCTCAGGAATACTTACCTCAGTGCACACGTTTGCAGATGACCCAAGATATGGACTATATATATTAGCTCTACTTGGTGTAATTACAGTCAGTAGCTTAGTAATATTTGTAGTATTTACGAGAAAAAATCACACGCCTGCGATGTCATTCCAATGCTTGACACTGGAATCCAGAAAGAAACTTGCTACTCAAGTGACAGAGGGTAGAAGATTCTTTTCACGCTTTACGATGATACTGATGAACAATTTATTATTCATCACTGCCTTTTTCATCGTGTTCGTTGGCACTTTATACCCTACAGTGCTTGAGTATTTAACCGGTGAATTAATTTCAGTTGGAGCACCATATTACAATTCTTTATTTAACTCTATTGCACTAGCTATTCTAGTGCTCACCATGATAGGGCAATACTGCAGTTGGCAGGGAAATAGTCTATTGCCAATATTCCGTGAATACAGATTCTCATTCTGTAGTGCTGCAGCTATTTTGCCGTTTATCTTTCACATGGAGCTAATGATTGTGCTATCAATTACTATCTCCATAGCATTATTAATCTTTGTTTTAGAAGCATACAGTAAAAGAATTCGTTTATTTAAGGTAGCATTTGGTGAATCAATTTTATTAGCAAGAAGAGTTTCTAAGTCCTACTATGCAATGATGCTTGCTCATGCTGGAGTGGCAATTCTAGTGCTTGGTATAGCTTATTCAGTTGGTTGGCAGGAGAAAAAAGAAAATTACTTAAAAATAGGGGATAGCATAACAGTCAATAAATTTAAAGTTACTTTACGAAATATTGAGCTAATAAAAGAAAAAAATTTCCATGCAGTGAGGGGTACAATGGATATCAGGAATTTGCTGAATAATAAGATATTAGGTGAAGTAACTCCTGAATATAGATTTTACCTTGCGGAAGGTCAGAAAAATGTTGAAAGCAGTATCTACCACAATTTATTTTCTGATATTTATGTTGTAATTGGAGAAATTGATAAGAGTAAGAGCAAAATTGCAGCTAAAGTGCACTATAAACCTGGAATGTCTATAATCTGGTTTGGATCCTTTCTTATCGCTTTTGGTTCGCTCCTTGCTGCTTTGCCTTCTAGTAAACGGGCGAAGGTTGTCTAGCTGTCGTGGATTTATTAACAACGCTCCTAGGTCCAGAGTGCAATATATGAGAAATTACCGGGCTATAGATACTGATTTGCAAAGGTTAGAACCAAAGAAAGTTATATTTTTTTATTGACAGACCTATATATTACGATATTCACTAAGGGATTAGTGAGTAATGGTTATACAATATGAATGGTGGGGTATCAGGCAAGGAAAAAGTTATACGCACTGCTTTCGACTTTAATAAGGATCCTTGCAGTGAGTGGCGTAAAACTCTTAAAAGTAATGCACAAACTCCTCTACAGCACTCCGATGATTCTTGTACAAGCGATAACAGTAATAATCATAGTCAAGTGCTTTTCACTACGCACCGTTCTAATCAACAGTATAACCCTTCCAACTATGATTCGTCGAGCGAAATAAATGAACACGATATAGAAACTCAAAAGATTAAAGAAGGTGATGGCCATGATTCAGGTATTAGTTCCGATGATGAGGATGACCGGACAACTTATACAGCAGTACAATTAACTAATGATTCTCTTGATAGCCAAAGATATACAGGAATATATATTCCAACAACAACTGATGGTTGGGTAGGTGAAAATAATCATCAGACTGGTTTATCAGGTAATTTGCCAGACGGAAGTAATAATCCACAAATTTTTGAAAGTACTGATTCAGTAGAGCATAATTCTACCTGCAATGATCATGTAATTTGTGATTCAGGTCACAATTCTGACGATGAGGATCAGTTTAAACTGTTGTACGAAAAGGAGAAAATAGAAGCACAAAATAATCAAAAATATACAGAAAATGTATGTAATCCAACAAATGGTGGTTTGTTAGGTGAAAGTGATAATCAACAGATTTCTGAAGATACAGAAATAACTTCTGATTGTAATCCAGATGATTCAGATCCAAAAGGGAATGAGGGCTATGGTTCAGATGGTTCTTGTGAAAGTAAAGAAAATTTGACAAAGGGCGCTGGTGGTAGTAATCAGACTTTTGAAGGTGAACAGAAAAGCTCAGAATTTCCGAAAGTTGACAATTGGTTAGATAGTGATGGGAACTCAGAAGATAGTTCGGACTCAAAAAAGGGTTCGTACTATAGCTCAGGTAATTTTGATTCAATGGAGTTAACAGATGATTTGGATTCAGAAGATGATAATCCTTTTCTAAAAGACTCACTTTTTATGAAACTAAAAATGTCGTTAACTCAAAGTGAACAGGATCTGATTAATGAATGCTGTGAGAAGGTGAGAGGTATAACAAAACAAAATAAACAAGAATGTATAGAAAATATTCTAGAAAGTATTAAGCACACAGTAGCTGGATACTTAAAAAAAGGAGTAATGTTAAATTTACAATGTACTTGTTGTGAAAAAACTGTAACAAATACAGTATTTGAAGAAATAAAAGATCTTACTAGTGGTAGTCATATAAGTAACAGAAGTAACACTTTTGTATTCGATAACTCTCCCTATCAAAGTAAAGATCAAAACTATAACAAAGAAAGTGAAGATCAAAACTGTAACAAAGAAAATGAAGTGTCCGAAGAGGACATTACCAAAAGCATTGTTAGTAATTTATTGTTAAAAAGTGGAAAAGTAGAACGCCCTAATTTTTTTGATGGGAATGAGTTTGAGCAGATAGTTACTTATAAAGGATTTGATGATGGCCTTTCTGAGAAATGTAAGGAAATTGAAAGCAAGCTAAAAGATTTAGCATATGAAAGTATTGTAAACAAAAGCAAGCAGACTCAAAATGTATTAGGAGTAGACAAGGATAATAGATATTTTTGTATAGAATACTCGCAAGATAGTATTGTTGAAGTTGCAGAAATCCTAAACAATGAAAAAGCCAAAGACTTAAATTTAAGAGTTGGCATACTCAAAATTGGAGAAAGTATAGTAAGAGTTGAAAATGTAGAAGAAATAGGGGGAAAAAGAAATTACATGGATGTCTCAAAAGGTGGTATTGAAATGTCTTTTACTACTGAGGTAGGAGAGATAAGTATTTATCTAAGTCCTAGTGAGAAAGGCAGCAATAAAATAAAAGTGGAGATTGATGGGGAAAACAGAGCAAGGCTTAATGAGTTAAAAAATAGGGGAAAAAGTTTAGGGGAAAACTGTCTTTTAGGAGGAAAAAGTGTTGAGGAAGCTATAGAGCATGAAAGTTTTGAAAGATATGGCAGTGTACCTAACACTGCTATGAAGGAACCTAGCTTAGGTTGCGTTGCTAACATAGCAAGGGGGGATAAGCTTGCAGAGATAAAATGATGGGCCAAATTGGCAGTATTTCGCTTTTGTAATGTACTTCAAAATGGTAGTATGCAAGCTAGATAGAACTTAATTGACAGACAAGAATTAACTGATGGAAAAATTGACATAATCAAACAATCACAGAATAAACTAGTGAATTTTTTGAAAAGTATATAAAATTCAAGTTTAAGTAAATAGCATGGCACTTAGACTCATTCCAGACAACCTCGATATCAAGTTTAGTAAATATAGGGATTTGACTGCATTAATTAGCATTATTCTTATCATCTTTTCAATATTCACTGTTGTGCTGCGTGGAGTGAACTTAGGCATAGACTTTGCAGGCGGAATTTTGATAGAGATAAAATCTTCAGATGAGAATCACTCTATTCTCGATGCATTAAAAGAAAATGGTTTTACAGTGCAGAGTTCAAAAGCGGGTGATAATTTAGTCATGCGTTTTAAAGATGAAGGAGATGAAGATAAAATCAAAAAGATAAAAAGCATACTAGAAGAAAAGCTGGGGAGCTCAATAAGCTATCGTAAAATAGACTATGTTGGCCCACAAATAAGCTCAACACAAATATTTGAAGGAATGTTATCCATGTTGATCGCAATTGTTGGAATATTTTTTTACGTTTGGTTTAGATTTAATTGGCAATGTGGATTCAGTGGAATAACAGCACTGATTCATGACGTGATTTTAACTGTTGGTTTTATTAGCCTAACTGGCATTGAGTTTAATATTTCATCAGTTGCAGCTCTTCTCACTGTCATTGGTTATTCAATCAATAACTCAGTAATTATATACGATCGGATTCGAGAGTATTGCAAGAGTGGTAAAAGTGGGCGGATGAGTGAGATAGTAGATGCAAGTATCAACGCTACATTATTTCGCACTATATTAACCTCGGGTACAACCCTTCTTGCTGCTCTTCCTTTGGCATTAATCTGCACAGATGCAGTGAAAGACTTCAGCTTGATCATTTTTTTTGGTATTTTGATTGGCGCTTGTTCTGCAATATTTATTTCTGCTCCTATATTAACCTACAGAGCTTTGATAAGTAGATTGTAGAAGTGTTTAGTCGCGGTATAATATCAACTTATTATCTCTTATAGTGAAATGAAAATACCTTAAAAAGCTCATTCCAAGTAGTGAATGAGACATAGAATGAGTGTTAACGCTTGCCTGTACATCATTAATCAAAAAATTTCCTATTTTAACTTGAGGTATTTGAACCACTCCAGCTTTTATTTGACCTTTCGCAGTTTCATATATTTTAAAATCCTGAACATTTTGTAAGTTAATACCAACATGTAATGCGTCTTTTTGTGATAGAACAATATCGGTTGCTCCAGTATCAAGCAAAAACGTTATATTGCGATCATTGACTTGAGCCTGAATATAAAAGTGTCCATCATATGACTTCGTAAATTCAATACTTCCACTATTCTGACCGCTATTTTGAATTCTTCCTTTATATGGTAAAAAAGTACTGAGAAATCTGTCGCTTAGTTTGTCCCTTTGTGAATCAATAAGCATTGCAGTAGTGGCTATTATTAGCAACCAAATAACTAGATTTTTCACCGCGTTCATATTGTTAAAATTTGAAGCTATTAAAATAAATTTTAAAGATCAGCGTTAAAAGTTATTATTAAAAATAAGTAAATTTCATTGTTTTAGTACAATATTTAGTATACACTTTAAGAAGATATGTTAGATTTAATTTCATGTCAGAAGCAAAAAGTTTAATTTTAGCAGCTATCCTTTCCATGTTGATCATGGTATCTTGGCGTATTATTTATGATAATTTTTTTAGTGCAAACCAAAATCAGCCATTGATTGAAAATATTGAACATATCGAATCTTTTAACGACCTTGCTCCTATAATACACCAAAATCGTTCTGAAATTATTAATTCTACTCGAGAACAGAGGGTTAGTTTAACCAATAACATGATTAAAGGATCAATTTCTCTGAAAGGTGCAAGGTTTGATGACTTAATTTTAACTAATTACCACTTAGAACCGAGTTCTTCTTCTCCACAAGTGGTGTTACTGTCACCTGCAGAATCAAAAGATGTATATTTCGCAGAATTTGGGTGGCTCGATCCGAATAAAAAGATTAAAGTTCCAGATTCTAAGACAGTCTGGCAAGCAGATAAACTCAATCAAAAAGAGGTAATTTTATTTTGGGACAATGAGAATGGCATTGTGTTTAAAATGAAAATTAGCCTTGACGATAACTACATGTTTAAAATTGAGCAGATTGTTGAAAATAACACAAAAGATAATGTAGTTTTGGTTCCTTATGGTAAAATTAACCGTAAACGTGACAATATCAACGAATCTTATTGGATATCCCATGAAGGAGTTCTGGGTGCATTTGATAATAAACTAGAGGAGTGGACATATAAGGATGTCTCTAAGAAACATTTAATAAAAGCAAGTGCAAGTGAAAAAAATTGGTTTGGTTTTGCTGATAAATACTGGCTTACAGCCATCATACCTGAGAAATTCGATAAAATAAATGTAAGCATTAAACACACGAACGTTAATAATACTGATAAATTCCAAGTAGATTTTGTCAAACCTTACAAGAGCATACTTCCTGGTGCAAGCACTTCTAATGTGAATTATTTTTTTGCTGGAGCAAAAAAGTTGAATTTACTGGATTCTTACAAGGATACTCTCAATATACCTTTATTTGATAAAGCTGTAGATTTTGGTGTTCTTTATTTTATAACCAAGCCAGTGTTTTTACTGCTTGAATACTTTAACTTCGTTTTAAAGAATTTTGGCTTAGCAATATTATTGCTGACTTTAGTAATCAAACTTTTGATGCTTCCCTTATCTAATAGATCATATGTTTCAATGTTCAAGGTGAAAAGCTTGCAGCCTGAGCTAACTCGTGTAAAAGAGTTGTATAAAAATGACAGCTTAAAGCAGCATAAAGAGACAATTGCATTGTTTAAGAGAAACAACGTAAACCCAATGTCGAACATTTTTCCCATGCTAATACAAATACCGGTATTTTTTGCTCTATATAAAGTATTATTTGTTACTATAGAGATGAGGCATGCTCCTTTTTTTTTATGGATTAAGGATCTTTCAGCTCCTGACCCAACGAACATCTTTACATTATTTGGGTTGTTTAATTATAACTTTCCTATTTCTATAGGCATTTTACCTATAATTTTCGGTGCCACCATGATAATTCAGCAGAAGCTAAGTGAGAAAGATCAAACCAGTAAAGATGATATTCAAGTAAATGTTATGAAGTTTTTACCTTACATTTCTGTCTTTATTTTTTCTTCTTTTCCTGCCGGCCTGGTAATATATTGGATATTTAGTAATATTATAACTCTAATTCAACAGTCATTAATAAAGTTGTTTTTAACAAAAAAAGTGGTAGTAAATGTCGAGAATACTAATAGTTAATTCGATTTATTATACTGAAATAGCGAACCTTTTGCTTGAAGGTGCAATTGATAAATTAAAAGGCAGTAATGCCAGTTACGATGTAGTTGAGGTTCCTGGTACATTTGAGATACCAGCTACAATTCTTTTTGCAGTCAAGAGTGGGCATACTAATTATGATGGTTATTTAGCTCTTGGGTGCGTAATTCGCGGTGAAACCGATCATTATCAATATGTTTGTAAAGGAGTAATTGAAGGCTTAAATGAGGTTGTTATGCATTATGCAATACCCCTTGGTATGGGTGTAATTACCGCTGACAGCAAAGATAAAGCACTAGTTAGAGCTGATAAAAACAAAAAGAACGTTGGTGGCCATGCAGCCTCAACTGTTTTGCATATGATAGATTTACACAATAAATTAAAATAATGGAGGAAAAACCAGTAGATAAAAAGTGGCGCATAAAAAGAAGCACGGCAAGATTTCTTGCTGTACAAATTGCTTATTCAAATATTTTCGTAGGTTACAACAAAAGCACTTTTAAACTGGAAAATTGTGAGCTTAAGGACTACATAAATAAGTTGAAAGATATATTTGAATGTGAAGAATTTGAACATCAGTTCTTAGAAAACTTGTTATATAAGGTTATAAAAAGCAGTGAAGAATATGATAAAATAATAGAGTCTTACTTACACCCAAGCTGGTCCCTTTCACGGTTAAATCTCATAAGCTTATCTATTTTGCGTGTTGCAATATGTGAGTTGATTAATTGCGATACGCCAGTTCCAGTTGTCATTAATGAATATACTAACATTGCATCTGATTTACTTGATAAACCAAGCGAAATTGGCTTTATTAATGGGTTATTGGATAAGGCAAAAGATGCAGTTAAATTAAATAAAAATCCTTAGCAAATTATAGCCAGCAAACACAGGGTGTCATCCGAGTAGCTGCTGTATGAACGTTGTCTACCAGGAGGGTGTCATCCCAGTGCCCAGACACTGGGATCCAGCTTTTGATCGAAAATGTTGTATAGTGCACAGTCAATTTTTCTGGATCCCAGTGGGCTTTGTTGCATCGCTAGCTATGATGGATTAAAGATAAAAAAGGTGGAGAATATCAGTAGCTTATTATTCTGGTATTTACAACAAGAACGGTCAGTGAATACCTAAATTTGAGTAAAAGAAATTTCACTACCACTCACTAATCCGGCTAAAATTCAAGAATTTCAATGCTTTAGCTATTTTCAATAGAATTAAATTTATTAATATAAATAACAAATTACTATTCTTAAATTTGATCAGATTGATTGCAAAAAAACAAGATTTTCAATAAGTTGCTTATAATCCTAATTATAGTTAGCCTTTCATAAGTAGCGATGCAACAAAGCCATCCCAGTGTTAAGCACTGGGATGACAAGAAAGGGAGCACTGGGATGACACCATCATAAAGTGAACCAGTGTCAGCTACTTGCATGACACCATTTGTTGTACACTCACTTTTTCTTGGTTTTTTAGTTTATCTTGCCTACCTACTTTGCCACTCTGCTGAACGGATACATTCCCATAATGAATTTGAGTAACCGACACTAAAAAAACAAAGAGGCAGACTTAATTTACCTCTTTTATTTCACTTGGCTATACTGTCTGTTGTTGAGAAGCAACTTGTTCAACAGAAATAAGTTGGCCTAAATAAGTGTTAACCTCTTTAGCACCATCTTTGTCTAAACCTAATGTTTTACTCCACTTTGTTTCATTTACTGCCTCGAACTTACCTTCATCGTTTTTCTCTTTTAGTGAATCTATCTTGAAGAGTAAAGTATTGCCTAGCGTCTTGGTAAGCTGATCAATATCAACAATAATACGGTAGTTCTTGCCTTCTAAGCTGAAGTCTATATAATGTTTATCCTTTTCTACCTTACCTTCTTCATCTTTAACTTGGTTATTTCTTACAATTTCCCTAAATGCGTCTTCTGTTACTAGCAACCCATCCTTAATAACCTTCAGAGCTTTCAACTCAGATATTTCGTTATTTTTGCTGATAGCATATATTGCTAAATAAGTCAGCGCAGCAGCAACAAATGCTAAAACGCCCATTCCAAGTGGTGTAGCTGCAAAAGCTGCTAGCTTGCAAGTTGAAGGCCTCCAAAGCGGTGTTGAAAGTATTGCTAATCCACCTATAACGTATATAGCAGTAAATGCAACAAATACAGTGTTTGCTTTGTGGAGCTGGCCACAATGATTTTTGAAAATTAGCATAAACGACTTCATTTAATAAAATATTAATATGCTTAAATTGTGTATAAAAAAATTGTCATAGTCAAGCTTTTCCGTAAGTTACCTGCCACTTGAGCCAAAGCCCCCTGCATTGCGACCGGTTTCTTCTGCGCAGAATTCTTCTCTGTCATCCCAAATTACCTGAGATACAGGAGAGATAAGGATTTGTGCGATTCTATCTCCTCTTTTTATTTCGTATGGCTGATTACTTAGATTAATTAGACAAATTTTAACTTCACCTCGATAATCAGAGTCTATAGTGCCCGGAGAATTTAAGACAGTGATTCCATGTTTTGCAGCAAGACCAGAACGTGGGCGGATTTGCCCCTCAAAACCGTTTGGTATTGCAATCACAATTCCAGTTGGAACAAGTAATCTTTCAAGTGGATTTAAAACAGCAGAATCATTCAATGCAGCATAAAGATCCATGCCAGCACTCTGCGTAGTTGCATAACATGGAAGAGACAAGTCTTCTCCGTGTGATAATCTTTTTATTTCTACTTTAATTTTACTTCTTTGCACTCCAATTTACCATCTATGAAGACTCAATTATAGCATGTAAATTGTATCTGCAAAAGTGATAAATGTTACATCGTATAGCATTTCTCATAATAGTCCAAACAGGTCATAGGAAGGCAGAATCAACAGCACGAAGAAAGGATTCGAATAGAGGAATGTTTTTCCTGGCTCTGTTTTTTATAGCAAACCAATGATGCTCAATTTTGTTGAAATCTGGAGAATAAGGCGGCAGATACAAAATTTCTGCACCAACCCCTTTAGCAAGCTCGATAATCTTATCAGACTTATGAAAAGTAGCATTGTCAAGAATGACAGTCTGTCCAGGTTCCAAGATCGGTGTCAAAAATTGCTCAAACCATCCATTAAAAACATCCATATTACAGTGGCCTTCAAAGGTTAACGGAACAACTATCTTTCTTCCACTTAAGGCTGCAACCATACTGATTCGTTGAGTTTTCTTTCCAGATTTTAAGGCATAAAACCGCTGTCCTTTCTGGCAATATCCGTAGGGGTAGTCTTCGGTGTTATCAATGCCAGACTCATCTATATACACTAAGTTTTTAGGTTCTTTTGTCGCTATAATTTTCAAAAATTCAGCACGTTTTTCTTCGTTTCTTTCCTTGTATCCATATGTCTTTTTTTGCGCGTAAATCCAATTTTTTTAAGGGCTCGATAGATCGTTTGGATACTAACGTTGTTCCAAAGTTTAGCCATTTCCGATAGAGTCTTTCCTCCGTGTTCTCTGGCAAATTTGGCAAAGGTATCCCAGTCGGTAATTTTGTGATTGTAACCCCCATTTCCAAGTTTTTTTGATTGAAAGTCTCCTGTTTCTTTTCTTCTTTGCTGCCACTCCCATAAAGTAGTTCGTCCAATCTTAAATCTTGCTGCCACTGTTTCTCTGCTTTCTCCTTCGTCTAGCGCTTCCATTGCTTTTTTTCTTAAATCATAACTATATGCTGCTGGCATTCAACCTCCTTATCATCATCTATCCTTATCCTATCACATCCGGACTTTTATCGAAAGAGCTATAAATGATGTCATTCCAGCGCGTGACGCTAGGCCATAAAATTCCTTGACAAGTTCAGTGCTCCTTTTTTTGTCATCCCAGTGCCCCTATGATGTTATTCCAGTCTGGAATCTAGTCCTTATTATGCAGCCACTTGGTTGAAATTAAGTCTTCTGGATCCCAGTGTCTGGGCACTGGGATGACATCATAAGGGCGCTGGGATGACACCCTGACAACCGTCATCCCGCTACTTGTTAGCGGGATCTAGAGATACCGCGAATGAATCGCGGTATGACGTAGATTGCTGTCATTCCAGTGTCAGCTACTTGAATGACACCCTCTTGGTATTCGTGTAGTTGTAAGCAGTATAGCTATAAATCACTCACAATCGATATGCTTGAATTATTCTCAGTAAATAAATCAAGCATAATGTTAGGTATTCTACCATCAACTATGTGAACAACTCCAGCACATTCCTCCGCCATTTTAACGTATGCCATAAGCCTTTCAATAAATTTTTCCCCTTTAATTTTCCCACAATCAATCGATGCATTTAAATTTTTAACAGATATCTTCCTGCCACCAATTTTATCTATTTCTTCATCTGTGTCACTCAAGATTATCATTTTAGATGCAGAAACTGCAATTGCAATTGCGCTTGCAGTGCTATCGGCATCAATATGATACGTTTCCCCATCTTTTCCATGACCAATTGGTGCAATAACTGGTATAAAATCTGATTCTTCAATAAAAAATAATATATCAGGATTGATTTCAGTGGGTCTACCGATGAACCCCATGTCTAATATCTTTTCGATATTATTTGATCTATCTTCTCTAAGCGTAGCGGTTATTTTTTCGGCTTTAATTAAGTGACCATCTTTTCCACATAATCCAATAGCTGAACCACCAGCAGAATTTATATACTGAACAATTTTTTTATTAACTGAACCACACAGTGCCATTTCAATGATTTTCATAGTGTCTTTGTCTGTAAGTCTGATACCATTCACAAACTTACTGTCCATACCCAGCATTTTTAACACCGAGTTAATTTCATATTCTCCGTCATGAATTATTACCGGATTTATACCAAGCTGCTTCAACAAGACAACATTATGCACAAAAGTATTAAATAGTGTTTCATCTAAGATTATTGTACCACCGCATTTAATGACAAAAGTCTCGCCTACAAAGCTAGGTATGTTAGATAGCACTTCAAGTAATATTTCTGCTTTTTGTTCAAATGATACCTCACCCTTTAAAAATTCACTACTCTTCATTTTTTTATCTTGTAAACTTGAAAAACTCATCTCTTACCTTGGTTATTTTATGCTTAACACGGATGCTCATTTGATGAATTGACACATTCTCATTATTAATCCATTTTTGAATATCTTCTATAACAGCACCTAAGCTTTTTTGACTTACTTTATCTATTTTTGTTAGCACAATGTTAAAGTTAATGTTATTATATATTAACCAATAAATGAAGTCTTTGTCTATTTCTTTTAATCCTACCTTGCTATCTATCAACACAAACACTCTTCTTAGATTTCTTCTTTGAATTAGATAATACTCAATTAAGTTTAAATATTGTATAATTTCCTCCTTGCCTGCATGAGAGTAGCCATACCCTGGTAGGTCAACAAGTCTGAACTTATCATTGTACATAGAGTAAAAATTTATTTGTCTAGTGCATCCAGGTTTAGAGGAAACTCTGGCAGCTTTTTTGCTGTTTATCAGTAAGTTGATCAGACTGGATTTTCCTACATTTGATCTACCAGCAAACGCAATCTCTGGAGCCGACTCATTTGGTAATGATTTTATGTCCGAAGCTCCAAATATGAAATTGCAGTTTGATGTTATCTGTTTTGCCATTATATTCAACTAGAAGGTAGTAGGTATATTATAGTGTTATTGCTTGATATAAGAAATTTTTTATTTCAGTATATATTACTTAGCTAGATCTGTGCTATATGGATATGGAAAATAATTTACAAGACTTAAAGAAAAAATTTAATGATATAGAGAGGAATTTGGAAAATCCTACCAATTTAAGTCAAAAAGAATTCATTACCCTTTCAAAGGAATACTCTGAGCTCAGGCCAATAATCAAGATAATTGATGAATATAACACGCTGAAAGAGGAAATTTCAGACTTAGAAGAAATAATGAAAGATGAAAACAGCGAAGGTGATATAAAAGAGTTAGCAAAAGAAGAATTTTTCGAAAAGCACAAGGTATTATTACCAAAAATAAAAGCAAAATTAAAGTTAGCATTATTGCCCAAAGATGAAGATGACTCAAGAAATGCAATATTAGAAATTAGAGCAGGTACAGGCGGAGAAGAAGCAGCATTATTTGCAGCAATGTTATTTCGTATGTACCAAAAATATGCAGAAAGAAGAAATTGGAAATTCGAGCCAATAAGCATTTCTAATACAGGTATAGGTGGCTATAAGGAAGCTTCTGCACTCATTAATGGAACAGAAGTTTTTGCAAGGTTGAAATTTGAATCAGGAGTGCACAGAGTACAGAGAGTGCCAGAAACTGAATCCTCAGGAAGGTTGCATACCTCTGCCGCTACTGTTGCGATATTACCTGAAGTAGAAGAAGTTGACTTTAAAATAGAAGAAAAAGACTTACGAATAGATGTTTATAGATCCAGTGGTCCTGGAGGGCAATCAGTGAATACAACTGACAGCGCAGTAAGGGTCACCCACTTGCCAACAGGGATAGTTGTGATACAGCAAGATGAAAAATCGCAGCACAAAAATAAAGCTAAAGCGCTCAAAGTATTGAGGGCAAGGCTATACGAAATTGAAAGACAAAAAAAAGAAATGGAAAGGTCAACAATGAGGAAAAGTCAGATTGGCTCTGGTGATCGTTCCGAGCGCATAAGAACATATAATTTCCCACAATCAAGAATAACAGACCACAGAATTAATCTAACTTCACATCGATTAGAGCAGATTATAAAAGAAGGTGAACTAGATGAGTTTATTGAGGCATTAATTTCACGTAATGAAGCAGAAAGATTGGCCGGAGAGAGTTAAAATTGATTAAACAATTCTGCAATTGTTCTCTAATCAAAACAGGCTTATACACGTACTCTGCTTGTAGTTCTTTTCACAGAGATCTCAAACCCTCTAACACTTAATGCTAAGACTAATCTATTTTTTTTAAATATTTCTATTGATTTCTTGATAAATACTAATATAGTATTTATGTACTAACTAATAATAGTAGTAAAAGAATGCATAATAGTCCTAACGATATAAGCGGTGAAGTAATTCAAGAATTGAACGATTCAGCGAGAAGCAGGCGAATAAACAAATTTAGAGAGACATTTAATAGCCTCAGTAACTACCATAAACAGTGCTACCTTGACATAGCAACACTGGGGCTTCGTAATCACGCTATGTCTCTTATACTGATAGCAGTGGCAAAAGATCAAGCTGCTGTGGTATTTTTTGATCTACTCAAAAAGAATCAAGATTTTGCGTTCAGTACATTGAAAGCTACCTATCGTTTTCAACGTGCTTCATATAAAACTCTATTTAATAAATTAAATTATCGGCAAAAAGAAGGCTATCGTGCATATTTAGACAAGTCATCGGCCAGAACTTGGTCTACCCTAAGGAAAATTTGCTCAAACAATAAAGAGGGTTCAAGCAAGCTAAGAACCGAAAACTCCAATACAGACAGTTTAGGTAATGAATCGTTAGCGCAAAAAAGAAAGAGATCTTTTCAGGATGAATTTTCAACGTTAAATAATTCAATAAATTTCCTTCCAAATTCTGCTCCGTTAGAGGAGACAACTGATCAATATGGGTTGAATCCCAGAGGCGTCGTTCCAAAATCTACTCTTGTGGACAATTGTATCGTCGATTTTGAGGATCAATCATGCGATGAATTGACCTCCTGGGTGATTGGAGAGCAGCCATCAAGTAGTCTTCGATCCTCAATATTAGAAAAGTTTGATAGACTAGATGAGTTGGAAGAAATACGTATAGAACCAGCAGCAAAGCACCAACACGTATCACAGTAATAACTGAAAATGAGAAGATCTATATACCAATAATTATAGATCTTCTCCAGACCTTGAAAACAATAAGTAGACAGTAAAAATAAGTTCTAGTACTATTGCAGATAAAACAAGAACAGCTACACTGATTGCCTGACCATTGTAAACGTAGCTTGTTAAGCCGATAAAAATAGCCATGATAAAAGCTCTAATGAATGAGACTGCAGAAGAAGCTGTGCCTTTAATTTCAGGGAAAACATTTATTGATGCATTAAAAATCACTGCCTGGCAAATTGCACAACCGATAGAAAAAATAATCATAGACAGTGTTACTAAGTAGAAAGAGTGGGGTGCAATTATACTGAATATTATAAGCAATAGAGATCCAATAGCACACACGCTCGTACCAGAAATTACACACTTTATTGCTCCAAGTTTCTGCAAGATTTTGCCAGCAAATAGACTAATGAGTGAGAAGCACCCAACTATTGCACCTTGATGTAGTGCATAAATAGTGCTAGATAAACCAAAAGTCTTCATATACAGAAAAGGTCCACAAGTAATGAATGACATATACGCAGCAGAAAAGAGGCTTGACATCAAAGACAACGTAACAAACCTCGGATTAGATAGTAGTTTTCTGTAATCTTTCATCGTTTTTTTCAAACTGAAAATATCGCGGTCCTTTTTTGTTTCTGGTAACGCTAAAAGCAGCAAAACCCAAGAGATTAAACAAAGTATTGCAACAGTTGCATAATTACCACGCCATCCTACAATTTCATTGATGAAACTGCCTAACACTGGCGCAATTGCCATGACAACTGTAAGAACAGAATTCATGATTCCAATAAATTTCACCGCTTCGTCACCTTTATAGCTATCTGCAATTATGGCAAACACAACTACAGATGTGCTGACACCAATGCCCTGAACAAAGCGAGAGATTAAAAGCCAAAAAATCGACGGTGCAAAAACACAACCAACAGCGCCGATTAATAACAAAGTGTTACCTATGATCATAATTCTCCTTCTGCCATAGCATTCAGACAATGGACCGAAAAACAACCCTCCTATGCAAAAGCCTAAAAAATTATAAGCAATAGTTATAGCTCTTTCGATAAAAGTCCGGATGTGATAGGATAAGGATAGATGATGATAAGGAGGTTGAATGCCAGCAGCATATAGTTATGATTTAAGAAAAAAAGCAATGGAAGCGCTAGACGAAGGAGAAAGCAGAGAAACAGTGGCAGCAAGATTTAAGATTGGACGAACTACTTTATGGGAGTGGCAGCAAAGAAGAAAAGAAACAGGAGACTTTCAATCAAAAAAACTTGGAAATGGGGGTTACAATCACAAAATTACCGACTGGGATACCTTTGCCAAATTTGCCAGAGAACACGGAGGAAAGACTCTATCGGAAATGGCTAAACTTTGGAACAACGTTAGTATCCAAACGATCTATCGAGCCCTTAAAAAAATTGGATTTACGCGCAAAAAAAGACATATGGATACAAGGAAAGAAACGAAGAAAAACGTGCTGAATTTTTGAAAATTATAGCGACAAAAGAACCTAAAAACTTAGTGTATATAGATGAGTCTGGCATTGATAACACCGAAGACTACCCCTACGGATATTGCCAGAAAGGACAGCGGTTTTATGCCTTAAAATCTGGAAAGAAAACTCAACGAATCAGTATGGTTGCAGCCTTAAGTGGAAGAAAGATAGTTGTTCCGTTAACCTTTGAAGGCCACTGTAATATGGATGTTTTTAATGGATGGTTTGAGCAATTTTTGACACCGATCTTGGAACCTGGACAGACTGTCATTCTTGACAATGCTACTTTTCATAAGTCTGATAAGATTATCGAGCTTGCTAAAGGGGTTGGTGCAGAAATTTTGTATCTGCCGCCTTATTCTCCAGATTTCAACAAAATTGAGCATCATTGGTTTGCTATAAAAAACAGAGCCAGGAAAAACATTCCTCTATTCGAATCCTTTCTTCGTGCTGTTGATTCTGCCTTCCTATGACCTGTTTGGACTATTATGAGAAATGCTATAATTGAATTGTTCCTTCTGATACGTTAAAATAGCGCACCATATCAGGAAAACTAGGTACGGAAATGTCAATTTCAATGAACTTGGCAATTAGAGACAGGATTAACAGAAATGGTAGTAACATTTAAGATTTTCAATTAATGAATAAAAATATCACATTTAAAGCGTTGAAAGAAGAACATTTTTTACTGCTATTAAAATGGTTAGAAACACCTCGTGTAAAGAAGTGGTGGGATCAGGATATTCATTGGACACCAGAGTTAATTAAAGAAAAATATGACAACTATGTTAAAGCTCTTACTCTCTGTCCTAACTTTACTTATTTCCTCTTACTTTTTCAACAGTCCGTCTAAATTACTACAAGCAGTTTAATTTTTAGTAAATATGTCATTATTCAAAAATATGCAAGAAGCTTTATAGAAACTTAACATAATTTTATCATAAAAATGTCATTCTTAAGTCCTGTGTAAAAACAAATTTTGGCACTAATTTAATTAACTATGAGCTGGATAAATTGGAAAATAAATTTTGTTTACTTTTACAATACCTTAAGATCTAATATCACTTTATCAGTCAAAAATATTACAATAGGCTAGTATGTTCCTTACTCTTTTTCTCAAAATATTACCTATTTATATTACAATATTTATTGGTTACTTAGCAGGAAAATATCTTAAAATTGATAGAAACACTATATCTCAAATACTTTTTTATATAGCTAATCCAATAGTGATTTTATATGGAGTCTCTCATACAGAAGTTAACTTAAAAGTAATTTCTCTGCCGATTTTGATATGGTTTATAGGTAGCACTATGTCCTTATCAGTGTATTATCTTTCTTCTTTTTTATTTAAGGATAACACAAGAAACATATTAGCATTTAGCTCGGGCAGCACAAGTATGGGTTATTTTGGCCTGCCGATTGCCATGGCTTTATTTGATGAAGATTCAGTATCTGTATATGTTGTTTGTTATATAGGAATGGCGCTATTTGAAAACAGCTTAGGATTTTACATAGCTGCAAATGGTATTTATACCGCAAAAGAATGCATATTAAAGTTGTTCAAACTTCCTTCGCTTTATGCGATGGTTCTGGGCTTCTTTTTAAGTATATATGATATACAAATACCTACTTTTTTAACAGATGTTATGATGAATATTAGAAGTACATTTGTCACATTAGGAATGGTGCTACTTGGAGTGAGCATTGCGAATATTGCAAGCTTTAAAATAGATTGGAAGCTTGCTTTGATCACTATTACAGCAAAGTACGTATTCTGGCCACTGTTTGTTTTAGGAATTGTCCTTTTAGACAAGCATGTTATAGGTATATACGATGAGAGCATATATAAAGCACTGATGTTGCTGGCTATTATTCCAGTTTCTGGGTCCAGTATAATACTTGCTAATATTTTGAATTATCAACCAGATAAAGCTACTCTGTTGCTTCTAATCAGTACTGCAGTGGGACTGTTTTATGTTCCACTAATAATATCATTATTTTTTACTAAACTTGTTCCTTTTTGATCAAAAAATTAAGCGCTTGCACAACCATTATTTGGGTAACAACACAAGACACTGATAAAACTTGAATTTATAGCTAAAGCAACTTCTACAATTTGGTAACCCGTCATCCCGCTACTAGTTAGCGCCGCGGCGGTAAATTGACCTTACCCAGAAAAAGTAGAGAGAAAGTTAAGACGTTTTTGGAGTAAAATAAAACGTTTTTTCAAAATATGACAAATAGAAGAGAATATACAGCAGAATTCAAATTAGAAGCTGTTAAGCTGGTTAAAGAAACAGGTCAAGCAAGTACAAAAATAGCAAAAGATCTAGGTATAGATGGCAGTATGTTAAGTAAGAAAATATGATGGAAAAATGTCTGGAGCATACGCATTTCCAGGCAAAGGCTCCTTATGACAAAGAAAGATTTGATCTAAAAAAAGAACTAACAAGAGAAAGAGACATTTTAAAAAAAGCCCTGGGCAAAGAAAAAGAGTAAAGTATTCTTTTATATAGAAATTGCTATAAAACACAGGAACTATGTAGGGTTTTGTACTGGTGGTATTGGTTGCTAAGGAAAAAAGCAGTAAAGAATTAGCAAAAGAAGGGCTTCTAGCAGATATTCAAAAAATACATCAAGCTTCTAAATGCAGATATGGAGCTCCTAAAATTCACGCTGAATTAAAAGCTTTAGGCAAAAATTAAAACAGTACAAAGTGTTATGCAAGAAAATGGCATTAAAACCAAGCTTAGACGAAGGTTCAAAAATAAAAAACAGCAAATAAGCAACCGAGTTGTGGCTCCGAACACATTGGATCAAAATTTTACTACTGATCAGCCAAATAAAGTTTGGGATTACCTACATAAAAACTAAAGAAGGTTGTTGGCGGCAATAATTGACCTATATTCACGCATGGTGGTTAATGAGTAACATGATAATTAGTTATAGATTCTTTATTGATGGCCGTTGATAAACGCAAACCCGATAAAAATCTGCTGTTACATAGCGATCAAGGGTCACAGTATACCTCTCAAAATTACCAATTTCTATTGAATACAAAAAACATCATTTCCAGCATGAGCCATAAGGGCTGTTGTTACGATAACTCTGTTGCAGAAAAGTTCACTTAAAAGGGAGCTGCTTATTGATACTTCTCGCTCAACAAACCAGAACTGCCATATTTGAATACATAGAAATCTTTTATAACAAATAACGTAGACATTCTACTATTAACTATTGCATTCCTGCACAATTTATTCTCATGATAAAAACGTCTTAACTTTCTCTCTACTTTTTCTGGGTAAGGTCAAACATGCAATACCAATAATGCTAATATATTTTATAATTTTTCTCATAAGATATTTTACAATGCTTCTAATAATATTAGATATCATCTATAAAATTAAAAAATCCATGAAAGGGGATGAAAATATGTAAAAAAGTATTATTGATTAATTAAAAACAGATTTTGATTTGATAATACTAATAAAATCGATTTATCTTAAATTTACGTTGATTTTTACCTGTTATTTTTTGTAGTTTATCCAACGTAAATTCCAGGTAAAACAAAGTCGTTATCTCCAACCGTTACAACCAACTCTCCTTCTTTAATTTTTATTTGATTAGGTGTATGGTCCCATACCATCACACTCTGGGATCATACACCTAAAGTACTCCGACACTGGGATGACACCCCGGGGTTTCTGGGATGACAAAAAAGAGCCCCCTGAGCAAAAATCTTATAGCCACTTGAATGATAATTGACTTTTTGCCTAAAATAACTAAGAAAGAAACTTCTCATCAAGATAACTTAAGTATATACTAATTCTCTTATTTTTAAACGATTTCTCATCATGAATTGCACGATCAAAAACCTGAATTTGACTTGTTATAATGCTACAATTATTACTTGCAACTTCTAATACGCCACTATCAATTACAACCTTCTTTTCTGTTTGGTTACTCATTTTAACAGTAATCATACCAGGCAATAAATAAATTAAGTAAGGAGCATGGTGAGCTAAAATCATAAGCTCCCCTTCGAGCCCAGTTACTGAAAGAGAAACCACTCCACTGAATGAAATTTGATCATCAGGAGAGAAAAATTGCACTTTAAAAGTATTCATAATCTTTAACTTTTATTTAGCTTCAGCTTGTATTAATTCAGCCTTTTTTATTGCTTCATCTATATTCCCCACCATATAAAAAGCAGCCTCTGGTAAGTGATCATATTTGCCTTCAACAATCCCTTTAAAACTGGAAACAGTATCAGAAAGTGAAACAAATTTACCAGGCATGCCAGTAAATATTTCTGCAACGTGAAAAGGTTGAGAAAGAAATTTCTGAATCTTACGAGCCCTATCAACAATAATTTTATCTTCATCAGATAGCTCATCCATACCAAGTATTGCGATAATATCTTGCAGTGATTTATAAGTTTGCAATATACGTTTCACCTCAGAAGCTACCTTATAATGTTCTTCACCAATGATTTCAGCAGATAAAGACTGAGAAGTTGAATCAAGTGGATCAACAGCAGGGTATATTCCCATTTCAGCTATTTGCCTTGACAACACTGTGGTGGCATCAAGGTGAGAGAACGTAGTTGCTGGAGCTGGATCAGTTAAATCGTCCGCAGGAACATATATAGCTTGCACAGAAGTAATAGAGCCAGAAGTTGTTGAAGCTATTCTTTCTTGCATTGCACCCATATCAGTTGCAAGGGTTGGCTGATAACCAACAGCTGACGGTATTCTTCCAAGTAAAGCAGAAATTTCAGAACCAGCTTGTGTAAATCTAAAGATATTATCCACAAAAAATAGAACATCTTGGTTTTCACGGTCACGAAAATACTCTGCCATAGTAAGTGCTGTTAAAGCAACTCTAGCCCTTGCTCCAGGAGGCTCATTCATCTGACCATAAACCAAAACAGCTTGAGATTTTTCATGCTCATTTATATTTATTACATTTGAAGTGATCATCTCGTGATAAAGATCGTTACCTTCACGCGTTCTCTCCCCTACCCCGGCAAACACAGAAAATCCTTTATGAGCTTTTGCTATATTATTAATTAATTCCATTATTAGGACTGTTTTACCAACACCGGCTCCACCAAATAAGCCAATTTTTCCTCCTTTAAGATAAGGTGCAAGAAGATCTATAACTTTTATTCCCGTAACTAAAACTTCTTCCTTTATTCTCTGTTCAGTAAAACTTGGAGGTGCTCTGTGTATAGGCTCTAAGTTATATTTTCCCTTCAGTGGACCACACTCATCTATAAGCTCTCCAACAACATTAAAAATCCTTCCTAAAGTTGAACGCCCAATTGGCACCGATATTGGTGCACCTGTATCAACAAATTCATCCCCCCTTGACATGCCATCTGTGCTATCCATAGCAATACAACGAACTATATTGTCACCTATATGCTGCGAAACTTCTAAAACCAGCTCCTTATCCTTATATTTTAGTTTGCTTTTTAAAGCATTAAATATTTTAGGCAATTCACCTTCAAATTTTATATCAACAACTGCTTGAGTTACCTTAATCGCTCTACCTATATTCATCTCTTTATTTTTATCACCTAACACTATAATTCCATAAAAGAACTTCTAAAGAAAATAAATTTTATATTATTAATAGAAATTTTGCAACATTAAAACGCTTACTAGTTACGCTTCATTACAAACAATGCAAACGCATTTAATAGCCAAGTAATAATAAACAATACTAAACTAAGCGCATAAGCAGCAAGAGTTTGTACACTATTGAAATCCTGATCTCCGGTAAGTAATGTAGCGATCTGCACGGTAATGGTAGTAACTGAATTAAGAGGGTTAAAAGTCAAATTTGCGTTGATTCCCACAGCCATTAGCACAATCATTGTTTCACCTATCACTCTTGAAATTGACAATAAAATTGCACTTAAAATTGTAGGCATTGCATAAGGTATTGTTATATGCCATATAGTTTCCGCTGGAGTTGCACCAAGTGCCATGAAGCCATAACGCAAGCTTTTTGGAACAGATCTTATGGCATCTTCGAGTAAAGAAATAATAAAAGGAAGAATCATTATCCCAATCGATAAACCGGCAACTAAGGCACTTTCTGAGTGTATACTTAAACCAAAAAAATTTGCTACCTGCTTTATAAAGAAAGACAAAAACACAACCGCGAAATATCCATATACAACCGTAGGAATAGCAGACAAAACTTGCAAAGTTGTATTAACAATATAACGCACTTTCTCACTCGCATATTCACTAATATATATTGCAGAAAATAAACCAAGCGGAACGACAACTAACATTGCTATAATAGTTATAAGTAATGTACCAACTAAAAGCGGCGCTATACCAAAACATCCTATCTTCTCTTCATTGATAGTGACTACATTGTGGCCCCATTTCAAGCAAAACAAGAATTCTGAAATAGCTACTTTATTAAAAAAACTAATGGATTGAATAAAAATAGACAGCATTATAAATAAAGTGATAAAAAATGATATGGCCAAAGCCACAAATAACGAAAGTTTTATTATCTTATTTCTTTTATTTTTAAAGATAAAAGCAAGCATGAAAAAAAGTAACGCTATAGAAATAAAAGTTACAAAACAATTATTATAGAATACTAATAACCAAGTTAGCATCCATACACAACTAAGATATAGATAAGATTTAACCTTATTTACTTCTTGAAACCTACTAAAACAAAATAAAAGGATTAGTAAGACAGGTATGACTATCACCGAATTCATTCTTCCATGCATCAAATTTTATTCTACGAAAATGTCATACAAGTTCACCATTATTTGACAATAAAGTAAAACAATTTAAAATAAATAATTATATTAATATAAAAACAATGAAGAGAACATTTCAACCAAAAAATTTGATAAGAAAGCGCAGACACGGATTTCGTTCACGTATGGCAACAAGAGCTGGAAGAAAAATCCTTAATAGGCGCCGTTCATTAGGGTGTAACAAATTATGCGCATAGTAAGTATAAAAAAAAAAGATTTTTCTTCTGCTTTCAAAAATAAGTTAGCACTCAACAGTCTTTTTTATCGTGGGCTTTGTATATCACTGTACGCTATAAAAGAAAGAGAACCTGAAAAGTACATTCATACTATTAGAGTAGGTCTGGCTATCAGTAAAAAAACCGGAAAAGCAGCAAAAAGAAATAAAATAAAAAGGCAACTACGAATGCTTGCTAAAATTAGCATTTTAAATATAAGTAATATAGGGCACTACTACATAATACTAACTCATAGAAACATTATGCAAGCAAGTTATAAAAACTTACAAAAAGATCTAACTATTTGCTTAAAAAAGATAAAATAAAAAAAAATCTCAATTAAGGTATTTACAACTATATTTTTTATGATAATATAGGTAAAATTTTTAAAAATAGTTAATGGGTGTGGTGAATGGTAGAGCATATAAAAGAGGTAAATAACACAGGCTTTGGTCAGATGTATCAATTCTTATTTCTTCCTAAAGGAACAGGAACAGATTGGAGGTCAGCATTTCGCCAACAAGAAGAATTATTTAAAAAAGTGGGAAGTAATGTAATATTACCAGAAATCAGTAATTCTCCTTCAAAAGGGAATCAATTAGGAGAAGTAGGAACAATGCTAAATAATGTAGAAAATGACCAAAAACATATAAGAAAAAAAAGATATCGTGGTTAAAGTAAAAACTTAAAGAATAGTAACAAAACAAGAAAGTTAAAATATAAGTATACCTACTGTCTAATTAACAAAGAAATTTTTATAAACTTGGCGGCGACCTACTCTCCCTTTTCAAGTACCATCAGCGCTAAAAAGTTTCACTTCCGAGTTCGAGATGAGATCGGGTGGTTCATTTTTGCTATAGCTACCAAGTCAATAAAAATTTCTAACTTAACAATTTTAACTTAATATTTAACACTGCATACACACATATAGAAAGCAAATAAATCAATCAGGCTATTAGTACTAGTTAGCTTCACATGTTACCATGCTTCCACACCTAGCCTATCAACGTGGTAGTCTTCCACGGCCTTAATTGGGAAATCTTTTTGAAGAGGGTTTCTTGCTTATATGCTTTCAGCAATTATCCCATCTATACATAGCCACCCAGCGATGCTATTGGCATAACAGCTGGTACACCAGAGGTATATCCATCTCGGTCCTCTCGTACTAGAGTCAGACCTTCTCAAATTTCCTTCACCCACGGCAGATAGAAACCGAACTGTCTCACGACGTTCTAAACCCAACTCACGTATCACTTTAATCGGCGAACAGCCGAACCCTTGGGACCTTCTTCAGCCCCAGGATGTGATGAGTCGACATCGAGGTGCCAAACGGTGTCGTCGCTATGAACGCTCGAACACCATCAGCCTGTTATCCCCGGCGTACCTTTTATCCGTTGAGCGATGACCCTTCCATACAGAATCACCGGATCACTATGACCGACTTTCGTCTCTGCTTGGCTTGTCAGCCTCGCAGTCAGGCAAGCTTATGCCATTATACTATCAAGCTGATTTCCGACCAGCTCTAGCTTACCTTCGCACGCCTCCGTTACTTTTTAGGAGGCGACCGCCCCAGTCAAACTACCCACCATACAATGTCCTAGTTCCAGATAATGAAACATAGTTAGATATCAAAAGTGTAAAGGGTGGTATCTCAAGGTTGACTCCATTATAGCTAGCGCCATAACTTCAAAGTCTCCCACCTATCCTGCACATCACACTTTTAATAGCAATGTAAAGCTATAGTAAAGGTGCACGGGGTCTCTTCGTCTAACCGCGGGTACCCCGCATCTGCACGGGGAATTCAATTTCGCTGAAGTGATGTTGGAGACAGTGGAGAAATCGTTACGCCATTCGTGCGGGTCGGAACTTACCCGACAAGGAATTTCGCTACCTTAGGACCGTCAGTGTTACGGCCGCCGTTTACTGGGGCTTCAATTCGGAGCTTGCACCCTTCCTATTAACCTTCCAGCACCGGGCAGGCGTCAGACCCTATACTTCCACTTACGTGTTTGCAGAGTCCTGTGTTTTTAGTAAACAGTCGCTACTCCCTATTTTGTGCCACCTACTCATAGTTGCCTAAAAGCAGGTTACCCTTCTTCCGAAGTTACAGGTATAATTTGCCGAGTTCCTTCAACATCATTCTTTCAACACCTTAGTATACTCTACTCATCCACCAGTGTCGGTTTGCGGTACGGCCTCATAAATATAAGTGCTATTTCCTGGAGCTTCTTTTAAGCATAGATCAATCCAATAAGATCTATACAAATACGAAACCCGTCACACTTAAGAGGTTTAGGAATATTAACCTAATTGCCATCGACTACTCCTTTACGGACTCGCCTTAGGAACCGACTAACCCTACGCAGATTAACTTAACGTAGGAACCCTTAGATTTTTGGTGAGAGTGTTTTTCACACTCTTTTACGCTACTTATGTCAGCATTCTCACTTCCGATATCTCCAGCAGTTTTCACAAACCACCTTCACAGACTTACGGAACGCTCCGCTACCGCGCCTATTGATCGAAATCAATAAGCACTCACATCTTCGGTATACAGCTTTAGCCCCGGTACATTTTCGGCGCAGAAAAACTTATTTAGACAAGTGAGCTGTTACGCTTTCTTTAAAGGATGGCTGCTTCCAAGCCAACCTCCTAGCTGTAATGGTTTTTCTACTTCCTTCCCCACTTAGCTGTAATTTTGGGACCTTAGATAGTGATCTGGGTTGTTTCCCTCTTCACCACGGACTTAGCACCCGTAGTGTGCCTGCTGTATAATTAATTGTTGGTATTCGGAGTTTAGTTAGATTTGGTAAGACGGTGAATCCCCCTAGTCTATCCAGTGCTCTACCCCCAACAACATACATACAACGCTCTACCTAAATAGATTTCGCGGAGAACCAGCTATTTCCAAGTTTGATTGGCCTTTCACCCCTAATCACAACTCATCCAATAATGTTGCAACATTAACTGGTTCGATCCTCCAGTGTGTTTTACCACACCTTCAATCTGGTCATGACTAGATCACTTGGTTTCGGGTCTAATCCATAAAACTAAAACGCCCTATTCAGACTTGCTTTCGCTACGCCTACACCTAACGGCTTAAGCTTGCTTCATAGATTAACTCGCTGACCCATTATGCAAAAGGTACGCTGTCACTCTAAATATCAATAAATTGATATAGAGCTCCAACTGTTTGTAAGCACTTGATTTCAGATTCTATTTCACTCCCCTCCCGGGGTTCTTTTCACCTTTCCCTCACGGTACTTGTTCACTATCGGTCGTTAAGGAGTATTTAGGCTTGGAGGATGGTCCCCCCATATTCAAACAGGATTTCACGTGCCCCGCTCTACTCAAGGATTTAAAAACTTTCTACTTATACAGGACTATCACCTTCTATGGTTACTATTTCCAGAGTATTCTAATTCTTATTCTTAAATCACTAGCCTTTTCCGCTTTCGCTCGTCACTACTAACAGAATCTCGGTTGATTTCTTTTCCTTTGGCTACTTAGATATTTCAGTTCACCAAGTTTGCTTTACATACTTAGTACGTAATAACTAGCTAAACTAGTTGGGTTTCCCCATTCGGAAATCTGCGGATCAAAATTTGTTGACAATTCCCCACAGCTTATCGCAGCCTGCCACGTCCTTCATCGCCTCTTAACGCCAAGGCATCCATCAAGTGCTCTTAATAATTTATTTATCCGACTATATGCAGAATATGCAGAGTTAAATATTATTAAAATTGAATTGAGATTAAATTAATCTCTACCATAAAACTTGTCAAACATCTAAAAACTAAATTAATCTTTTATATATTATAACCTAATAAATAATATGTCAACGCCTTTTTGCACAAAACATTTACTTATATTATCAACAACAATATACTAGCAATCCTAAACAGTATAATCTGAGAAATATGTGGTAAACTTATATATACAGTAAAAATTAATAAATAAAGATATTTTGTAAGATAAAATGTGTTAAAATCAATTGCCTAAAAATGATAATAAACATTCGGAGTATTTCTAACGTATGAAAAGTAATCTCTCTTTTATAAAAAACGTTGCTTTAAATTGTATGTCTAAGCTCATTGGCGTATTAAATATTAAGAAAGTAAAACACTTCATTGTGAATAAATATAATACTCTTCATAAAGAAATGACAGTGCTTCTTAAAAAATCTAAGAACCTGTTAAACACCAACATTGAAATCGGTTTATATCACTTTTATAAAGGTAGCATATCAGATGCAAAGTTACGATTTTGGTTAATTAGCATATTTTACCCCCATTTACCTATAGTCTGGTATAACATCGGAAGGTGTCATTTTGCGGTAGGGAATACTAACAAAGCTTATAATTATTTAACAAGGACGCTAAAATTAGATAATGACCACGAGGAGGCGTCTTACTATATAAAAAAAATGACAAACTCAGCGCTTATTACAGAATTGCCAAAAAACCTCATAAGACAATATTTTGATTACACAGGTGAATATTTTGTTGAGCATTGGTTGATTGCCAAACAATATAGAGGGCATGAACTTGTACACATGATAATTACAAAAATCTTCAACAACTCCACTTCTGAGCTCAATATACTTGACCTTGGTTGTGGGACTGGAATATGTGGTCATTTTTTAAAAATAAATAGTATTGGAAACCACATAACAGGAATTGACATTTCAAGTAGAATGCTAAATATCGCAAGAGGATGCTTTATAAAAGGTAAGCCTGTTTACAATGAATTAATACATATGGAAATGAAAGAGTTTCTTAAACAAGAGAAAAACCAGCAGTATGATGTAATTATCTTTGCTGAAGTGCTACATTATCTACATGACTTTCAAGAAGAATTGAAATTAGCAAAAAGATCTACGAGCAAAAAAGGAGTTATTGTATGTTTAATAAGAAGAAAGGAAGGTGAAGGTATTGACTTTGTAAATAAAGGAGACTATTTTCGTCACTCAGAAAGTTATGTTCAACATGTTGCAAAAGAAATAAATATGCAAATAAGTTATATGAGTTACTGTAAAATATATGGCAGTCAGGTTGACGGTATCTTGTTTGCATTACAGCATCAACAAGAAAATCCGAAAAACCTAACTTAAAAATCGCTCAAAATGACTTTTAAGTATCTATATATAATAAAAGAATAAAAGGAATTTTATGAATAACATTACCATTAATTACGCAAAGGACAGCAAATTAAACGACTTTGGAAAAGCAGTTCTATCAGACAGGTATTTAATAGAAAATGAAAGTTATCAAGACCTCTTTGCACGTATTGCTAATTACTATTCTGATAATAAAGAACATGCGCAGCGTCTTTATGACTACATGAGCAACTTGTGGTTCATGCCTTCAACACCAATACTCAGCAATGGTGGCACTAAGAGAGGGTTACCTATCTCTTGCTTTCTTAATGAAACCGAAGACAGCTTGCAGGGAATAGTTGATCTATGGAACGAAAATGTTTGGCTTGCTGCACGTGGAGGAGGCATAGGTAGTTATTGGGGAAATTTACGCTCAATAGGCGAAAGCGTAAAGGGTAGCGGCAAAACATCAGGAATTGTTCCATTTATTGTAGTGCAAAATGCTCTAACGCTTGCAATTAGTCAGGGATCCCTAAGGCGAGGAAGTTCAGCAGTCTACCTTCCTGTATCTCATCCAGAGATAGAAGAGTTTCTAGATTTACGCAAGCCAACAGGCGGTGACCCAAATCGCAAAGCGTTAAATATACATCATGCTGTAATAGTAACAGATAAATTTATGCAGGCTGTTGAGAATGATCAAGAATGGAATTTAATAAGCCCTCACAACAATAAGGTTATTTCAACTGTAAAAGCGCGGGATATATGGATCAAAATATTAACAGCAAGAGTTGAAACTGGAGAACCTTACATTATTTTCCTTGATGCAACAAATAACAATAAGCCAGAATCTTACAAAAAGCTCAACTTAGACATCAAGATGTCAAATCTATGCAGTGAAATAACTTTAACCACAGGTTATGATCACCTGAATAAGTCACGCACTGCCGTGTGTTGTCTATCATCCGTAAACCTTGAGTACTACGAAGAATGGAAAGACAATAAACTCTTCATAGAAGATATAATGCGCTTTCTTGATAATGTATTGGAAGATTTCATAAATAAAGCACCGAATGAAATGCAGCGAGCAAAATATTCTGCAGCCAGAGAACGCAGTATTGGTCTTGGTGTGATGGGCTTTCATTCATTTTTACAAAGCAAAATGGTTCCTTTTGAATCAGTAACAGCACAACAATGGAATAAAAAAATATTTAAGTATTTACGCGAGCAAGCAGATATAGTTTCTAAAAAATTAGCAGAAGAAAAGGGAGCATGTCCTGATGCCAAAGAAGTTGATCTAATGGAAAGGTTTACACACAAACTCGCTATTGCTCCTACTGCCTCGATCTCCATTATTGCAGGTAATACCTCCCCTGGAATAGAACCATACGCAGCAAACGTATTCATACAAAAGACACTTACAGGCTCATTTGTAGTGCGAAATAAATTCTTGCAAAAACTATTAGCAGAAAAAAATCAAGACAATGATAAAATATGGTCTGCAATTTCAACAAACGAGGGTTCCGTTCAGCATTTAGATTTTCTTAGTGAGCATGAAAAATTGACATTTAAAACAGCGTACGAGCTTGACCAAAGATGGATTATAGAACATGCAAGTAATAGAACTTCGTATATTTGTCAATCTCAATCAGTAAATCTGTTCTTACCTGCCAACGTACATAAACGTTACTTGCACAAAATACACATGCTTGCTTGGAAAAAAGGATTGAAGAGCTTATATTACTGCAGATCACAATCAATGCAGAGAGCCGATAAGGTCTCGCATGACATATTCAAAAAAAGTGAAATATTGCAACAAAAAACAGATATTGACTACGATGAATGTCTGTCATGCCAATAGCGGCCTTACTCAAAAAAGTAGAGAGAAAGTTAAGCAAATGGGTAAATAGACTTCTTGCATAACCATATAACGCACTTTTATTGGGAATAGAAACGAAAAAACTTTCTTGACAAACTCCGCCAGCCCCCTTATCATGGTACTGAAGCTATTTATTTATCTTCGCAATCTGTGCAGGTTAATGACAAAAAACTTAGGGTATTTGGCATCTCATGTTTAATTTTTCGCACTACGTGCATCGCATGTCTTTAAAAATTTCTAGGTTTTTACCTATATAAGCTGAAACGCGCTTACAAAGCGTTTAAGACAGCAAAAAACGTCAAATTGACAAGGGAGAATTTGAATACTAGCTACCCTAGGGTTTCTTTGCCTTTTTTCCTGCTTGGTAAATTTCTTAAACATTTATGGCTAAACGACAATCGTCATCCCGCTACTTGTTAGCGGGATCTATTGCCGAGATACCGCGAATGAATCGCGGTATGACGATAAGCTCGTCGTCCCGCTACGTGTTAGCGTCGTAGCGGTATGGTGTAGGAAAATTAGCTATATAGCTAACTTGTACCACGCGTTAAAGCTTTTAAACAGGTCTTGGTTTACTTACTCCATTATTTTCTTTATTATCAGATATCATTTTAAATAATATGGAGGAGCAAATTGTCAGCAATTGCCATTATTGATTTTGGTTCACAGTTTACACAGCTTATCGCAAGACAAGTAAGAGGAATGGGTGTTTATTGTGAGATATTTCCAAGCAACATCAGTTTTGAAACAATATCAAAATTCAATGGGTTTATTCTCTCTGGAGGACCACAATCTGTAAATGATGATTGTTCTGAAACAAGTAGAGTAGTACATGAAATTATAAAACTTAATGAGGCAACAAACGTTCCTATACTTGGAATATGCTATGGACAGCAACTCATTTGTCATTATTTTGGAGCAAAAGTAAAAGAGAGTTTCAAACAGGAGTTTGGTAGAACTAAAATCAAGATACTAAAAGAATCCCCCATTGTAAAGGATACCTGGGATGTTAATTCTGAAGTGGATGTATTAATGAACCATGCGGACAGTGTTGATACTATACCACAGGGATTTACTGTTATCGCATCAGGTGTGATAAATCAAACAATTGCAATGATTGTCAACGAACAGCGGAAGATTTACTGTACTCAGTTCCATCCTGAGGTTAAGCCCACAACAAATGGCAGTAAATTGCTCTCTAACTTCTTGGATATTGCAAATTGCAAAAGAGACTGGACAATGAAGTCGTTTATTGAGGAGCAAAAGGAAAAAATCAAAAATGTAGTAGGAGAGAAAAAAGTAATCGCTGCAGTAAGTGGTGGGGTTGATTCAAGCGTTGCAGCGGCTCTCACACATAAAGCTATAGGAAAACAATTGAACTGTATTTTTATCGATACTGGGTTGTTACGCAAGAACCAAACCATCGCTATGTTGAAAGAGATTCCGATAAATTACGTTGATAAATCAAATTTATTTTTGAGTAGGTTGAAGGGAATAACTGATCCAGAAGAAAAGCGAAAAATTATCGGTAACACTTTTATTGAAGTGTTTGAAGAAGAAGCAAAAAAAATAGGTGATGTGGATTTTTTGATGCAAGGTACCATCTACTCTGATGTAGTTGAGTCAGGGCATGCCTCAGACAACACTAGTACAATTAAGTCTCACCATAATGTTGGTGGGTTGCCAGAAAAGATGAATCTGAAGTTAGTGGAGCCTTTACGTTACCTCTTTAAAGATGAGGTAAGGCTACTTGGAAAAGAAATTGGGCTTTCAGACGAGATAATATTTCAACATCCATTTCCTGGACCCGGACTTGCAGTGAGGATTATAAGTGAAGTCGATAAAGAAAAGGTGCAAATATTGCAAGAAGTAGATGAAATATATATTAATACGATGAAAAATTACGATCTATATGATAAGATATGGCAAGCTTTTGCTGTATTATTACCAATAAAAACTGTAGGCGTTATGGGAGATGGTCGTACGTATGGATATGTTTGTGCTTTAAGGGCTGTAACATCATCTGATGGTATGACAGCCGATGCATTTCCATTTGAAGATAAGGATCAACACTTGCTAGTATTTTGGGATTTTTTACGCAATGTCGGCAGTATAATTGTTAATAATGTTCCCGGAGTAAATAGAGTTGTTTATGATATCACTTCTAAACCACCCGCAACTATTGAGTGGGAGTAAATCAAAAAGATCCCGCTGCTTGTTAGCTGGATCTAGAGATACCGCGAATGAATCGCGGTATGACGGTTAATTTTCTTTATTTTGCTTATAATTTCCACAAGCAGTGCAAACATAAATGAAGAATACAAATATCCTTTTGGTAATTCTATATGAAATCCATGAAGTATGAGGTACACACCGACAAGTAAAACAAATAAAATGGCGATTATTTTTAACCCTGGGTTAGATTTGATTAACTGGGCGGTATAACTTGATAAAAACAGCATTGCTAGCATGGAAAATGTAAATGCTGTAGCAATTATTACCATGTTATAAGTTAGTGCTATAGCAGTTAATATCGAATCAACCGAAAAAACTAAATCTATTAATATAATTTGTAGCACAACTAAAAAAAATTTTGATTTAACGTTTGCTTTCTTTTTATTTTTCTTACATACAAAGATGTCATCCCGTAACTCCATAGAGCTCTTAACAATAAGGAATAATCCCCCTGCGATCATAAGTAAATCCCTTGCTGATGCAGTGTGAAATATAGGTTTTTGCATTGATAATATAGATGATGTAAAAAATAGTATTACAAAACGCATTAATAGTGCTAATCCAAGGCCCATAAGGCGCACTCTTTCTCTCAGCGCATTTGGTACCTTATCTATTGCTAGAGAAATAAAGATTAAATTGTCTACACTAAGTATAGTTTCAAGTAGTGTAAGTGTCAGTAAAGTCCAAGCATCAGTTAGCATTTTTGTTTCAAATTCGGTTCTTCTTACTCTACAATAGATGTGTAAAAATTAAGTGACTTCACTCAGAAGTTTTATAGCAGTTCTCCAGAAAAACAGGATATATAAAGTTCAGCAGCTTCTTCTATTTTCGTTTTTGAGCAAAATCAATAATAAGAGAGTTTCTTATTTTCATGCACGCAAATAAGATAAAGCCTTATTTTCATTTTTGACTTTATTTGAAAATAATATATACTATAAAAATAGTGTGCTCGGTTGAATGAATGTATATTAAAGGATCACCATCAGGCAAAGTATTCGCTGGTTATCAGGCATTTATACCAAGCCCCTTGCCACCAAAATTTGAATGGGACAATGATTTAGTTAATAGTCTTTAAACCCTTACTTTACTATAAGGAAAGTGGTTGAAAACTTAGGTGTCGTATTTACAACAGCCCAAAGAGCAATCGTAAAGCTTGAAGATTTAGGCATCGTTTCACAAACTTCTCAAGGAAAGAGAGATCGGGTTTATTGTGCAACTGATATTTTGAATATTCTAGAAGAACCAACTAAGATTACAGAGAACTTCGATAGCACATTGTAGCTATTGTGATGAATAAATTCAGCAAACAGCAAGCTTAAAGAGTCTGATCCAATGGACATGCTGAACAAAAAGTAAGGAGCTCCTTTTGGAGGATTATATTAACTTATTAATTAATTGCTTGACTTTTAGCAGGATTTATTATATTATTTATTAATGAGTAATGCAATCAAACCAAGGAGGATAGCATGATAAATAATTTGGATTCAATAATTCTTGGAATAAAAGATGGTGAAAAGGCGATTGAAGATTTAAGGGTTGTTCTTAAAAAAAGAAAAGAAGAAGTTATTACTACACAGACATTTAATTACGCTTTACGATGCCCAAAAACTACAAAGGAAGCGATAGTACGCGAAATTCTGCTTCATTTTATACAAAATCCTGGCGAGCAATCACTAGAACAAGTGATACAATGCTTAGATAGAGCAATACAATCTGGGATATATGCAAAAAACAACCCAATAAGAAATCTAGATGAAGAATTTCGTACTCATATAAACTTTAAAGATGAAGAGGGAAATACATTACTACATCATGCAGTTATAGGTAATAAAACTGAAGAAATAACCACCCTTCTTGTTACATATAGTGCAAATCCTTTGATACAAAACGCGGATAATAAAATTCCTTCAGATTTAGCTCAAGGAAAAACAAAAGAAGTGCTTATTAAAAGTATGAAAAAACAAGCTCATACGAAAAAAGAAAGCGCTATGATAGGCAGTTTAGTGCCTGGCATAATGATTGGTGGTTTTCTTGGTGTTGTACTTGGAGCTGGTGTGTATGTTGCAGTAAGTCTTTCTGGTGGTATGATACTAGGTGTAATGATAGCATCTGTTCTTGTTACTAGTATAGCTGTTGGGCTGGCCATGTATTTTTTGAGCCAAGACTATGAACAGGCTAAAGCGATAGAAAAAACTATTAGCACTGTTAGCTCTGTTAGCTCTGAAATATCTGTTGGTGCTGCAAATGGTAAAAATGATAAAGAAGGGCAACAACTTACATAGAAAAAGCTATAGTATTTTTCAAACTAAATAATAAACCTTGTAATTAGGATATTCTGGATTCCAGCGTCACGCGCTGGAATGACAACTGCGTTTTTTGTTTTTTTGTCATCAAATACTCCTACTCTTTATGTCATCCAAGTGTCCTGACTACTTGGATCCAAGAAATTTAATTGTTTTAAATTTTCCCCTCTATACACCTATTTAAAATTTATGTTATTCACATGTGCAATATAATCTATAATAACGTTTATCAATACAATATATTAAAAAATATTATGAGCTTCGTAAAAGAAAAAAACACCCCTGTGATGGAGCAGTATTTGAACCTGAAAGCTCAATACAAAGATCATCTGCTATTTTATAGGCTAGGAGATTTTTATGAATTGTTTTTCGATGATGCTATTAAAGCTGCGAAATTGCTGAATATAGTGCTCACTAAGAGAGGTAATTCGTGTGGGCAAGAAATACCAATGTGTGGAGTGCCAGCACACAGTAGTGAATCTTACCTACACAAGCTAATAGATTTAGGATTCAAAGTAGCAATCTGTGACCAATTAGAAACTGCTGATGAAGCAAAAAAGAGGGGCTATAAATCCATAGTAAAACGTGATGTAGTGCGAGTTGTAACTCCAGGTACAATTATAGAAGATTCACTACTGGAGGATAAAAGCAATAATTATCTCGCGTCCATAGTTGAACAAAATGACGAATATGCTATTAGTTGGCTTGAATTATCGACGGGAAAATTTTTTCACACTTTAACGAGTTTGAAAGCTCTAGATAGTGATTTGTTGCGTATATCACCAAGAGAATTATTAATTTCTGAAAAACTCACTGAGGACGAAAAAATTAGATCGATTTTAAAAAACTATAAAATATCAATTACACAACACGCCCAGAGTTTTTTTGAGTATAGTAAATCTCACAGAACGTTATGCGAGTTTTATAAAATCAGGGAACTTGGGAGTATAGGAAATTTCAGCAAAGTAGAGATCATGGCGTGCGGTGCACTGCTTGAATATGTCAGAGTAACACAAAGGGGCTCTATTCCAAGGCTTGAATTCCCAAAAACCTATAAGCAACAAAATTTCATGCTTATTGATGCTTCAGCAAGGAGAAATCTTGAGTTATTTTCAACTCAATTTGGTGAAAAGAAAGGTTCACTAATTTCAGTTATTGATCACACAGTTACAGCCTCTGGTGGACGCCTGCTCAAGCAAATGCTCGCTTCACCACTTGCTTGCTTCAAGGCAATCAATTTGAGGCTCAGCACCGCTCAATTTTTTGTAAATAATCATGAGCCACGCAGAAAAATACGAGAGATATTATCTAACATTCCGGATATTGAGAGGTCTTTATCGCGCTTAATACTAGGGCGTGGTTCACCAAAGGATATGAACCTATTGAAAATAGGCCTAGGAAAAACTTTAGAGTTATCTGAGTTTCTGTCTACCTTGCATAATTATTGTTTAAGTGAAGAACCAGTAGCTAACTCTCAGATGTCATTCCAGTGCTTGGCACTGGAATCTAGAGAAAAGGAGTCAGTGTCTACCACTCAGGTGATAAGTAGTGACGAGAGTGAACTCAGCACAATACATAAAAGTCTTGGCAATCATAAAGACCTGTTTGAGCTTCTAAACGGTGCTGTGCTTGATAACAATCTTAGTTCCGTAAAAGAAGGAGGGTTTATCCACTCAAAATACAACTCAGAATTATCTGAGTTATCCTATGTATTAAATAATAGTAATAAACTAATAACCAAACTCCGTGAATCTTATCGCGACCTAACTGGCATTGCCGCACTCAAAATATTACACAACAACATACTCGGTTATTACGTTGAAGTGTCAGCAAATCACAAAATAACTTCGGATATATTTATTCATAGGCAAAGCTTAGCAAATAGCATGCGCTACACTACTAATGAATTGAAAGAACTAGAAAATAAAATTCTTACGGCACGTGATGCTGCAATCGGCTTAGAAATGAAAATTTTTAGTGAACTGTGTAGTGAAATTGCTAAAGAGTCTGAAAAAATTGCTCTTGCTGCAAATGCTTTGGCAAAACTTGATATTAGAACCGCGTTTGCAGAGCTTGCAGTGCAAAATAATTATGTAAAACCCACTATCGATGACAGTAAAGAGTTCAATATCTGTGGAGGAAGACATCCAGTGGTTGAGGTTAACGATAAATTCATTGCAAATAGCATCAATTTAGCTGGTATACATCTAATTACTGGTCCTAATATGGCTGGAAAAAGCACTTTCTTGAGGCAAAACGCTCTCATTGCAATTTTAGCTCACATGGGGTCATTTGTGCCAGCAGAGAGTGCACATATTGGAGTGATTGACAAGATATTCAGCAGGGTTGGCGCAACGGATAATATAACGGCTGGTTATTCTACCTTCATGGTAGAGATGATCGAAACAGCAACGATAGTAAATCAGGCAACGGACCGTTCCTTGGTGATACTTGATGAAATTGGTAGGGGCACAGGGGTATATGATGGATTATCTATTGCACAGGCGGTGATTGAACATATTCACAATGTAAATAAGTGCCGCGCCATTTTTGCAACTCATTATCATGAATTAACTAAAGTAAGCAAATACTTGAAGAACGTGAAATGTTTTTGTGTAAAAATAAGGGAGTGGAACGGAGAGGTTATCTTTTTACATGAAGTAATTGAAGGCATTGCAGATGAGTCATATGGAATACATGTGGCAAAACTTGCTGGTTTTCCTGATTCTGTTTTAAATAGAGCAAGTGAAGTGTTTGAGGAGCTGAAGGCTTGAATCATTATTATAAGTGAAGAATTACCTATACAATCGTGGTAGTAGCTATAGAAACGAAAAACTTACTTGACACCCTTCGCCAGCGCCCTTATCATGATAGTGAAGCTATTGTATTTGCTTTCGCCAATCTGCAGATTAAAAGGTAAGGATTACTTAATGTATCGGCGTCTTATGTTCAATTTTTTGCAGTATATAGATACTGTATGTCTTTACAAAACTTCATCTACATCTAGATTTTTATCTAAATAAGCTGAACGCGCTTATAAAGCGTTACAAGACATCAAAAAATGCCAATACTCGACAGAGATAGTAAAAGACTAGCTAACTCGGGGATTCTTTGTCTTTTTTTCTGCTTAGTAAATTTCTTAAACATTTGCAGCGTAAGTTAGTTGCAATTAAAAGCAGCTTAATCTTGCTTGTCAAGCGTTTAAAACATAAAAAACGCCAATATTTTAAAGCGGATAATAACCCCAGGGCTTCTTTTGCCTTTTTTTTTATTCGGTAAATTTCTTAATATTTATAGCTAAACGACAATCGTCATCCCGCAGCGGGATCTAGAGATACCGCGGCGTTATGACAGTTCGCGGCGGTATGACGTAGAGTGCTGTCATTCCAGTGCTTGGCACTGGAATCCAGCCTTTATTATGCAGCCACTTGGTTGAAATTAAGTCTTCTAGATCCCAGTGTCAGCTACTTGGATGACAGGAGAAGGAAGCACTGGGATTGGGATGGAAAAGGCTATTTGTGTTATGCCAATGAGTGATAGAAAGTTCTGCAAGAAGTCATTAATTGCAAAAATTTAATATAAGTGGTAAAGTAGAACCACTGAATAAAAAACATATGTTAATTAATACAACGTCGGAGCTGGAGGACATATGTGAGGGGTTGATAGCAAAAAAGCCAAAATTTATAGCAGTTGACACGGAGTTCATTAGAAATAATTTAATCTACTACCCAAAATTATCGTTAATTCAAATTTCTTACGGAGAGAAGAGTTTTATTGTAGACGCATTAGTGCCAGAAATTGATTTATCATTCATTAAGAAAATAATGCTAAATCAGGGGATAACCAAAGTGTTTCATAGCTGCCGGCAGGATATAGAATCCTTACTCACTGTATTTAAATGTATTCCCACTCCCATTTTTGATACCCAAGTTGCTGCTATGTTTTGTCATTATTATCATGACTTTATTGGTTACTCAAAAGTAGTGGAGCAATATCAAGGAATAGCACTGGATAAAATTAAAGCTAAAAATTCAGATTGGTTAAGGCGTCCGTTGTCCGAAGATCAGTTAGATTATGCAGTAAACGACGTGGTACACCTATATGACCTATACCAAATATTGTGCAATAAACTTGAAGAAAATAATAGGATGGGTTGGTTTCAAGAAGAGATGGAATCAATAGTTGATATAAATAAGTATTTACATAGCCCAAAAGATGCATGGAAGAGGATTAAATTTAATTATGAAGTAAATCCAAGATTGATACTAACTGTTAAAGCAGTTAGTGAGTGGCAAGAAACCTTAGCACAGCGCTATAATATGAACCGTAATAAAATAATCAATAATGCTGTAATAGCTGATTTTATTGAAAAAAATGTAGAGCATGTTGATGAGATTTTAGATGATCTCAAGAGGAATACAAAAAATATAAAAGATGCGGATTTACTAGAGTTTGTGAATATTTTTAATGAAAATGAGAGAAATTGGATGCAGCAAAACAACACCTTATCGAGTAATTATGATAAATCTGTACTTGATATACTCTCAATTATTTTAGATAGTAAATGTAAAGAAAGTAACATATCAAGGAAATTAGTTTCTTCAAAAGATGAGTTAACCGGGTCAATATCTAGACAGACAGATAAATTATTCAAGGGATGGAGATATGATTTTTTTGGCAGGTCAGTTGAATCATTTTTGAACACAAGCTCAAAATTTGAGATTTCAGCAGTGAAATCCGCAAATAATATAACCAAAATTCAGAGTAATTTAGTGGAGAATAACTGTTGCTAAAGTAACTTAGATTTATCGACAATCGTCATCCCGCTACGTGTTAGTGGCTAAGAGATACCGCGGCGGTATGACGGTTAAGTAGGGTGTCATCCCAGTGCCTTGACTACTTCGATCCAGGAAAATTGATTGTAAACGAGCAAACATTTTCGATAAAATTACCAAAAAGCTAGATTCCAGACTGGGATGACACCACCTACAAATTGCAATGTTCGTATAGTTATGTGCTTGACACTGGGATCTAGAAAATCTAGTTAATATATATAGAGAAACCTTAGCTATAGTTTCAAAAGAAGTCGAATGTATTTTGTTATATGATTATAAGTCTAACAGGCGGAATTGGGGTAGGAAAGAGCTTTGTAGCTAATTGCTTTCAAGAGTTTGGTGCTGTTGTATTTGATGCTGATTCTGTTGTACACCAACTTTATAAAGTGGATAAAAGCATAATAAGTTATGCAGAGAAAAATTTTCCTGGAGTGGTAGTAAATGGTGAAATAGATAGAACAGTACTGTCTAAATATTTCTTAGCCTACGATGAAAATTGGAAACAATTTCAATCTTTGGTTCACTCTGCTGTGCTGCGTGAATTAGAATTTTTTATTGCCAAGGAAAAAAAGATCGATAGAAAACTTTTAGTTTTAGATGTGCCACTTCTATTAGAAACAAAATTTTATTTATATTGCGACCTTATTGTTTTTGTTCATGCAGATAGCGTTGTGCAAGCTCAAAGACTTAACGAACGCAACATAGATAAAGAAAAGCTTAATCTAATCTCCGATGTTCAGTTATCTATTGAGGAGAAAAGGAAGATGAGTGACTTTATTATCGATACCAGTGTAAGCAAAGAGTATGTTTTTTCTCAAGTAAAAGATATAGTGGATTCATTAAACCTAAACACGTAGCTCTACGTCATACCGCCGCGGTATCTCTAGATCCCGCTAACAAGCAGCGGGATGACGGTTGTCAGGATCCCAGCAGCCTCCCTCCCCTGTCATCCAAGTAGCCCCCTATGGTGTCATCCCAGTGCCCAGACACTGGGATCCAGGAAAATTGATTGTGCACTATAGCAACATTTTTGATCAAAAACTGGATTCCAGTGGGCTTTGTTGCATAGCAACTGAAAAAATCTGGTGGCTACTGACAAAATTCATTATAAAATAGCCATTTAACCTTGAAAGAAAAAATATGCCACAAAAAATGAGGGTCAGTAACCATAGCGAATATAACAAATTTCTAGAAAAAAGAGGAAATATTTTTCATTATATCAACGAAGCCATAGAAAAGTGGTACGAGAATGGTCCAAAAATACCAGGTGGCAACAATATTTATAGCGATAAAGTTGTAATTTTGGTGCACATAATAACTTGTTTATTTAGAATAGGCCTGAGGCAAACAGTTGGGTTTATAGCAGGATACCTTGAGCAAATTGGGAAAAATTTGCAAGTTATCAGCTATTCACAATCATCAAGAAGGTTTAAGAAACTCAATATTAAGATCAATGATTGCAGAATTGATAAAAATAATATGGAAGATATCGAAATTACTATAGACAGTACAGGAATTAGTATATACAACAACACTCCTGGTCATAGCAAAGAAAATAGCGAAGATAGAAAGTATCGCAGCTATGAACAGACAAGAAAATTGCATGTAATGTTGAATACAAACAGCAAAAAAGCCATAGCTGTAAAATACAGTAACGGTGTCTACTCTGATCACTATGGAGCTTGTGATTTGCTAAAAGAAGTCGATTTTCAGTATGTCATAAAAGTACTATATGCAGATAGGGCATATGACAGAGAAAAGCTCTATAAGCTGTGTAATCAATATGGTATAAAAACGAAAATTCCTCCGAAAAACAACGCAGCAGAGCATCCAAAATTGGATTATATGCTTGATAGAAATGCCGCTATTCAGTTAATGAAATTACATGGTGAGAATGGTATAAAAAGATGGAAAGAAGAAGTAAATTACGGAAAAAGATCGTATATTGAAGGATTTTTCTCAAGGTTGAAGCGAATATTTGGGTTTAGTTTTAGGAGCAAATCTGAGATTAATCGTGAGAAGGAACTGCTACTCAAGTGTTATTTGCTTAACAAATTTACTGAAATAGGCATGGCTAAGTTTGAGATAGCTTCATGAATTTATTGTACGTTACCTACTATCCGAAGAGCGATGCAACAAAGCCCACTGGGACCCAGGAATTTTATTAAGTTGGTGAGCATAAAAATAGCTGTTTTACGTTAAAATACAATGTTTTGATGATTATGGAAAGGCTGGATTCCAGTGTCAAGCACTGGAATGACACCATAGGGGCACTGCCATCATAAAGGAACCAGTGTCGGCTACTCGGATGACATCATAGGGGCGCTGGGATGACACCCTGACAATCGTCATCCCGCTACTTGTTAGCGGGATCTGGAGATAACGTGACGGTATGATGAGGGAGAACAGTTAGCGGATGAGATACCGCGAATGAATCGTGGTATGACGGTTCGCGGTGGCATGATGTAGGACTGCTGTGACACCATTATAGAATGAACCAGTGTCAGCTACTTGCATAGAAAATGTTTATGACTAATTTTTAGATCAAACATGGAATTTCGACAAACTTAACTTTTTTGTGAGACTGTTCAGCAATAATAAATAAATTGAGAGGAAAGGTTATGGCAATAAAAAAGGAAAAGTTTTTTGAAATAATAAATGAGGTAAGCAAGAGTGAAGGTTTAAATGAGAATAATTTACTTGAAAGAATAGGGAATAAGCTAAAAGGTGTAAACTCAGGAGTATATGACACTTATAACAAATTGAAGATAGGTAATACAAGTAAGACATTCAGTACATTTAACAAATTGAAGATAAATGAGATAAATAAGATGTTCCGTGTATCAGATTCATACAAAATTGTAAATTATACATTGTTACATCTTGCTGTGGAATGTAACAGTGTACCAATAGTAAAACTCCTACTAGCAAAGGGAGTAAAAGTTAAAAAACCAACACATGAACTTGATGGAGTTAAGTCTCAATTAACTGCTTTGCACATTGCTGCTTTGCATGGTCATCAAGAGATAGTTCAGCTTTTATTGAATAATGACGCAAATCCTTTACTAAAAGATAGTCAAGGCCGAACTCCAAGGGATATTGTCGGTGATGTAAAAGGTAAAAAGGCTATAATAGAAATGTTAGAGGAAGGAGAACAACGTTATGCTGAGGCAGGAGCTACGAGAAGACAAAATAGACAAGGCACTTTACCGCAGCCTAATAATAAAACTCCAGGAAATTTAGCTGTGAACGGAAATAACGCAACTGCTGCAGTGCAAGCATGTAATGCAAGAGATCAGGAAGAGAACAACGGAACTACACCAAACAACAGAAAAATCTATGTACAAGATGAGGATGAACAGACTTCTTCAAACTCAATCGTTAATGAAAACAATACAGACAAAGTAGATGATACATTAGAAAGAGAACAGGCTATAAGAGAAAGAGATGCTATGTTGCAAAAGTTGCGAGAGGCAGAGCAACGACTTGCCAATAATCAGAAGCGCATAGAACAAGATTACTTGCACGATCAACATCTAGAGCAGTATACTATACATAATGGTGAACAGACCTTTTTAAATAAAAGTAGTAGTGACGACAGTGGAATATGTTTTGATGGAGATGGATCTGAAGCTTTAGGCCAATCTATATTAGAAAATGGAGAAGACATTGATGCACAAGATAAAGATGGCGTGACCCCTTTACATTGGGCTGTTGCAGATAACAATAAAGAATTAGCAAAACTTTTGATAAAACATGGAGCAGATGTTGATGCACGAAATAGAGATAAACATACCCCTTTACATTATGCTGCTGTGCATGGTTATGTAGAGATTGCAAAGTATCTAATAGATAATGGAGCAAATGTTAATGCACAAGATCAAGATGAACATATCCCTTTATACTTTGCTGTTACAAATGACAATAAAGAATTAGCAAAACTTTTGATAAAATATGGAGCAGATCGCTCATTGATAAAGGATGAAGACCTAATAGATAGACTAAACAGTATGTGTGATCAGCCATCTGAGGTTGTACCTAGTACCTTTTCTCATTCCAAAACACACAACGCAACGGAAACTCCAGAAAAAGCAGAAAAGGTTGAAAAACGTAAAGCTAAGTTAAAAGAATTACGTACTCAGCTAAAGGATGAGCAGAAAAAGAATGAATTGCTAAAACAAAAAATACAAGATCTAGAAAGTAAAAATACAACACTTAATAGCGAATTAGAAGAAAACGAAAATAAGCATTCTAAAACAAAAGTGTTGTTAGAAAAAGCGCAAAAGGAACTAGCAGAATCAAAAAGTTGCATAGTTGGACATGAGACTAAGTTGAAACAATTCAATAAAGAGAATGAATCACTAACACAAAAAATAAAAAGTCTGGAGAATGAAAACACACCACTTGAGGGTGAACTGGGCAAAACTAAAACAAATGAAGTGTCGCTAGAAAAAGCAGGAAAAAGACAAATGAGTTTCTTAAAAGTTGCTTCTGTGAATCTTGTAACTATGTTAACAGTAGGTGCTACTCTCAGTATTGCTTTCGACTTGTCTGTTCTACCAATAATTGTAGTTTTTGTAACATCTGCTGCATTGCTAGCTAGTTGCGTTACATACGCAATATCAAAACCCATCGCTGAACCAAAACCTACCACTGAATTGAAAGAAGTGGATATTCAAGGTTCAGCACAACGGTGTTTGTAAAACTTAGCACCTACATCTGTACGAACATTGCAGTTTGCAGGTGGCAGATGCAAGTAGCTGCACTGGAATCCCAAAAAGGATGATGTCATTCCAGTGCTTGACACTGGAATCCAGCCTTGCCGTAATCTCATTAAGAACGTTGTGTTTTAACATAAAACGGCTACTTTTATGCTTACCAACTTAATAAAATTCCTGGATCCCAGTGTCAAGCACTGGGATGACAAGAAGAGAGGGTACTTGGATAAGAGTCATTGCCCTCCTGGTAGGCCCAAATTGCAATGTTCGTACAGTTATGAGTTACACAGTAGTGCGAATTTTTTACTTTGGTAGTTTTTTTATTACAGTTATAATCATAAAAGTAGTTGAGTTTAATTAATATGAAAACTTTTACGAAAAGCTCTAAGAGTAAGGGAAAAAAGCTGGAGGAGTTTGATAAGGAAATTGAAGATATAACAACTATAGCTCAAGATAAATTTGCACATGAACTTGAGAACATCGCATATGACAGTGTGCAAAAATTTCGCAGTCTGCTTGCTAAAGAGTTAAACTCCACCTTCAATAATATTCATTCTCAAAATGTCAATCTACTAAAATCCAGCCTAGTTGAATATGCTATAAGTTCAAATTTTATCAACAAAAAAGGAGAAACAGCTTTAATACGTTCTCTTCTTAATATATTCATACGATAAAGCACTCAGAGTTGTTGCTGCGCCAATTTAACTTAATGTTGCATGCAAGCTGCATAGCTAAAGTAAGTAAGATTTGCCCCACGCTGTCACGAGGTAAACCTTACTTATTCTAGCTATATCAAAAAGGAGGGTTATTATGTCAATAAGATCTACTTCACCAAGAATATCTGTGCAACGTAAATCTAAGCCTGAATCTTTTCCAGTTACTTTAGAAGAGGTTAAATCTTTTTTACGCATTGAGAACGACCAGGATGATAAGTTGATTTCAGATCTAATTTTTATGGCAACTGATTACGCTGAATGGCATATGGAAAAGTCACTGGTGAAACAAACATGGTAAGTTTCATATGAAGATTATGTACCTCGTAGGATCTATTTAAGCTATGGCCCTGTGAGTAAGATAGTATTGGCTACTGCAATGATGTCTAAAAATCAAGAGAAGAGTACACTTAAGTATTATTTTAGTGATGTAGGGGGCTACGTTGAGTTTTTCAATTGTTTGAATGCAATAAGAGTTGATGTTGTATACGAAGCTGGTTATGACAATGTTCCTGAGCAGATAAAACTAGGTATTATGCGGCATGTTTCTGCTCTTTACAAAAATCGTGAATCGGAGGTAAGTAGCCATTTATCTGAAGTGAAGAAGGTATATTCTCCATTTCGCGAACCAAAGGTTGTTTTGTAGCTCTTTCTGGTCATTCAAACTGGGCTACTACGTCATACCGTTACGGATAGATCCCGCTAACAAGCAGCGGGATGACGAGTTTCTATATATCTTTCGAGGGTTAATCATGGAAAAAATTCAAGCTATAAACGAGTTGTACAATAGCGTTTATGCAGCACTAAAAGCAAATTCTGATTTAAGGAAATATGTTACTAACATTTATGACTACTTACCTAAACAGGTCACCATTCCTTACTTGAGATTGCGCGCAGTGAATTATAATAACCTGCATATGCTGTCCAATTTTGCTACAAAGGCAAGATTTTCATGCGACATATATACTTATCATATAGACAGTATGTTTGCCATTATAAGGCATATTAACTTGATACTTAAGAGCATTGAAGGTTTTAATAATGAGGCCATTTTAGAAAGTAATTGTGCTATGGATCAGCACGATGAAATTTTACATTCAACAATTAATTTTGATATTTTAATAAAAGGAGGTGATAATGAGCAAATTACAGCTAAAAATTAAAGATCATGACAATAATTTTATTGTGTTAAATAATATAAGAAACCTAAGGTTTACTTTGCGTAATAACAGAGAAGAGGTGAAAGATATTTCTTCTTTTGGCTGGAGGAAAGTGCTCGATTGTGCTGGAAGCAGACACATTACGATAAAAATTAATGGAATTTTAGACTCTGTATTAGCTGATGAATTATTACGTAATTCTGCTATGCTAAACTCTAATAATGATTATGAAATTAGTTTTAATGCTAAGGAAAAGATAAGGCTTAGGCTTAGGTGTTCAGTTGAATTGTATGAGAGGTATTATGATCCTGTTACTTTTGACAGCTTTACTGTAGTTTTAACTAGTGCTGAAGTTGTAAACGCTTTTCATTAATGTTAATTTAATTTTTTCATATACAATAGTAACTGGTGAGAATTTTAACTAAATTAAAAAAAATCATGAACGACAAAGACCTTTTCGAGGAAGACGGTGATGATATTGAAGAAAATAACGATGATAAAAGAGAGAAAAGTTTAGAAAATGAAAATCAGCAAAATCAAGAAGAACAACACAAAGAGGAAGATAAGCAATACATAATACAGTATATTCAAGACTATTTGAAAGTTTTTGAGGATATTCTAAATCAGATCGACGAAGGAATTGGTAATTCGGATAGTTACGAAAGGACTATGCAAATAAAGCGAAGCATAGACAGGCTCATAGAGACTTTATATAGTCAGGCTGCGTCCGAAGATATTGATGCAGAATTTGAAACTACCAAACACACTCGCGATAAATCAGAATCTATGAAAAGAGTTAGAGAGAAGAGAAGAAAGCAAGTGATAGAAGAAGTATTAAGTAGCATGTTTGCCCAGCAACAAAAGGAGCTAATGAACGCTAAACACTTAAGTCATGGACATGAAACAGCAAAAGATGGGGATGTCCACGAAGCAAAGGAAAAAGTGAAGTCTTCAATCAGGGGAGTGTTGTTTTCGGTGATTGCTCATAGGATGGATCCAAGAAGGAGGGCAGGGGAAACTGCTGACGGTAACGAAAAGCAAGCTCATATATATGGCAGGGAAGCAGTTGGTGGAGCTTTAGGTGCATTGTTAAAAACGTTTTTAACAGCAGTTATTGCCGTTGTGCGTGAAATTGCTAAGCCACTTCAGAAACCGGAAACATCTTTTGCAAAACAAGTTGAAGAAAGCAGAAACGCAGATTCACAAAAGGGTCGATCTGTGTAGATTTCTCCTTGTAATAATCTTTCGATTCTACTGTCTGTTAATTCAAATTAGGGTTATAAAATTTTAGAAGCCAGCTCTTATATAACCAATTTATAGCAAGAAATTACGATACAAAAATCAGCGTCCGTTAGAAAATAAACATAACACAGGGTGATAGAGTTGCCCCTATCCATAAGCGTCAGTTAAGCTCAAAATTGTAAGCTTAAAATATGGTTGAATAATTATTAATAATAGTATATAATTATTAACTTTTTTCAGGCATTTTTGTTATGGGTGCGCCAAGTAAGCGTTTAGAATACAATTGGTGAAAATCCAACTGACCTTACCCAGAAAAAGTGGAGAGAAAGTGTGGAATGTTTTTTACAAAAAGAATGATGCATCAAATTGTTCTGGAATGCAATAGTTAATAGTGACGTTGTTTGTTATAAAAAATTTCTATGTATTCAAATATTGCAGTTCTAGTTTGTTGAGCAGAGTGTTGTGAAGTATCAATAAGTATTTCTCTTTTCAATGAGCTAAAGAAGCTTTCTGCAACAGAATTGTCGTAACAACAGCCTTTATTACTCATCTATATTCTTTACAGCTAAGAGATATTGATACCCTTGCGCAGTATATTGTGAACCTTGGTCACTGTGCAGCAGTAGATTTTTAACAGGTTTACGCCTATTAATGGCCATTAATAAAGAGTTCATAACCAATTGTTTATTTATTGCACTACTCATTAACTACCATACGTGAGAATTATTGCTGCCAAATATAGCCATCCCTCCTTGGTTTTGATGTAAGTAATCCCATACTTTATTTGGTTGATCAACAATAAAGTTTTGATCTAGTATATTGGGAGCTACAGCTCTATTATCTGTTTGTTGTTTTTTAATTTTAAACTTTCTTCTCAGTATAGCCCTGATGTCATTTTTCTGCATAATACTTTGCACCGTTTTCAAATTGCAACTTTTACCCAAAGCCTTTAATTCAGCATGAATTTTAGGAGCTCCATATCTACATTTAGAAGCTTGATATATTTTTTGAATATCTGCTAATAACTCTTTATTTGCTGATTCTCTACTGCTTATTTTCCTTGTAGTCCACTTATAGTAGCCACTAGCAGAAAATCCTACATAATTCCTGTACTTTATAGCAGTTACTATATAAAAAAATATTTTACTCTTTTTGACTGGCCAGGGCTTTTTTTTAAATGTCTCTTTCCCTTGTTACTCTTGCTTTGTAAATCAAACCTCTCTTTGTCGTAAGGAGCCATGTTACCTCTACCTGGAAATGCATCTGCTGCCGACTTTTTTTCGTTGTGTTTCTTTATCCATTTTCCTAATAAACCACCCTTTATTCCTAAATCTCTTGCTATTTTTGTAATTGTTTGACCTGCCTTTCTTTGTTCATTTGCCAGTTTAACAGCTTCCAATTTGAATTCTGCCGTATATTCTCTTACCATTTCTAATCCTCCAAAATTTTATTTTACCCAAAAAAACTCTTTTCTTTCTCTCCACTTTTTCTGGGTAAGGTCAGTCTTTAGGCACCCAAACAAAGGGAAATGCTGGATAAAAAGAAAATACTTTAAAAAGTATAATAACGATAACTGGCGTTTTATGACAAGTAACAAGATACATCTTATTATACACAGCGATCATGATATTAAACGACATATCAAAGTGCAAAAAACCAGATCTCCATATGATGGTGATTGGGTATATTGGGGTAAACGTCTGAGAAAAATACCAGATAAGCCATTAAGAGTAATAAAACTATTGAAGTTACAACAAAGTAAATGTGATAATTGTAGACTATGGTTTAAAAGTGATGATACAATAGAAATACATCACAAAGACCGGAATAGACGAAACAACATGATCAAAAACTTATCTTTGTTACATGGACATTGTCACGATGAATTACACAGGAGGTGTGCATGAAAAGCACCAAATTGGAGAGAAGCCGTATGAGGCGCAAAGTCTCACGTACGGTTTTGAAGTCGAGTGAGGAGGGGCGACCTTCTTCACTTAGACAACAATATGCAGATGAAACTACGGAAGAAGACTTAAGGAAAATAGCAGAAAAAGCACCAATAATAAAGTTAGCCTACGATGAATTAGACAGGTTTAGCTGGAATGAAAAAGATTTAGTAGCATATGAAGAAAGAATAATGGATCTGCGGAAAGAAGAAGGCATCCTCGCTAAAAAACTTGATGAGGGAAAGATTGAAGTAGCAAAAAACCTACTTAAGGCTGACATCTCTATTGATATTATCTCTCAGACAACCGGCCTTCCTCAAGCTGAGATTAAACGACTTCAGGAAGAAATCACCTAAAAGGCTAATGATCAACGAAAAAATTGTAAGAGAGAACTTAAAAAAAGTCATAGAGCAAAAAAGCGGTAAAGATGTGACCGCTCTTGGCATAATATCCTCAATTATTATTAAAGGTCAAGATGTTGGTTTTGTGCTTGAAGTTGCCGGTAACACGCAAGCAAATGAAGAATTAAGAAAAAATTGTGAGCAAGCTGTTAAAGCTATACCGGGGGTGACAAAAGTGACCGTGGTTGCTACTGGTCAAAAACAAACTGGGCAACAAAAAGCTAAATTACATATCGAAGGAGTGAAAAATATAATCGTTGTAGCCTCTGGTAAAGGCGGTGTGGGCAAGTCCACAGTTGCGCTAAATCTTGCTCTCTCATTAGCAAAGTTGAAACATAAAGTTGCGCTGGTTGATGCAGATATATATGGTCCTTCAATTCCTAAAATGCTTGGCGCTGAAAAATTAAAGCCAGAAATACAGGATAGTAAAGCAATGCCTATAGAAAAGTATGGACTGCATACTATTTCAATTGGCTATTTTATCGATAAAGATCGTGCAGCAATATGGCGCGGACCTATGATTACAAAAGCACTTTATAGTCTGCTAATGGGAACAAAATGGTCCGATATAGAGTATTTGATAATTGATACACCACCTGGAACTGGCGATGTGCATTTAAGTCTTATGGAAAATTTTAACTTAACTGGGGCGATAATAGTTTCAACTCCACAGGAGCTCTCTTTAATCGATGCTCGCAAAATTTATGATATGTTTACAAAGCTCAGCGTACCGGTTATTGGCATTGTAGAAAATATGAGTTATTTCATTCAAAGCGGCTCAAAAATATACATATTTGGAAAAGACGGTGCAAAAAAAATGTCTGAGGAGCTGGGCATCAAACTTCTAGGCAGAGTTCCTCTAGATCCACAAATATGCCATGCTTCTGATTGCGGAAATCCTTTAATGCTAAGTGAGGATTTGGCAGAGATTTATGAAGACATTGCTCAAAGTATAGTTAAACAATAGAATAAGCGTGAGAAACATGCGAATCAAAGTCCTCTTTTGTTAGTTACAAAATAGACTGCTTGCATAACCATTATTTACATGAAAAATTAGCAGCTTTTGTCATTCCAGCGCGTGACGCTGGAATCCAGAAAAAAAGAAGAATGGATCCCAGTGGGCTTTGTTGCATCGCTAGCTATGATGGATTAAAGATAAAAAAGATAGGGAATATCAGTAGCTTATTATTCTGGTATTTATAACAAGAACGGTCAGTGAATACCTAAATTTGAGTAAAAGAAATTTCACTACCACTCACTAATCTGGCTAAAATTCAAGAATTTCAATGCTTTAGCTATTTTCAATAGAATTAAATTTATTAATGTAAATAATAAATTACTATTCTTAAATTTGATCAGATTGATTGCAAAAAAACAAGATTTTCAATAGGTTACTTATAATCCTAACTATAGTTAGCCTTTCATAAGTAGCGATGCAACAAAGCCATCCTAGTGTCAAGCACTGGGATGACACCTTTATGTTTGAGGCAAAACCGGCCATAGCATTTAACATACTGCCTTCGCAAAATGTTCGTACAGTTGTTCGTTACGTGCTGGAATGACAAGGTGGAGTGTCTTTAGATGTCATCCAAGTAGCTGACACTGGGATCTAAAAAATTTAATTTATATATAAAGTTTGTTTAAACTATTTTCAAAACAGATAAAATATAATTTTACAATTAGCGTAAATAAAATGAATTATGATGTAATCATTTCAGGTGGTGGGTTACTTGGTCTTATTACTGCCATTGGCCTCAGTTGTGACTCTGTGTCTGTAGCTGTGATTGAAAAAAATAGTCTACCACGTGTAGTAGATGATAATCGAGCATTTGCTATTTCTCAAGGCTCGAAAAAAATATTGGAAAAGTTAGGGATTTGGCAGTTTGTGGAAAGTGAAGCTGAGCCAATACTTGATATATGCATATTAGATGCGGTTACTGTGCATTACAATCATAAAATGGTTAGCGAAGAGCCAATGGGTTATGTTATCAACAATGCTACTATATGGAATGCAATCAACAATAATTTTCTAAATAAACTGAATATATACTCTCCACATTCCTATAAAACAATTGCTTGTGATTCAGGATATGTGGAAGTGATTCTTGATAATAACCAGGAATTAATATCATCGCTACTTATCTGCGCTGAAGGCAAAAACTCTAAATTACCAGAGTTATTTTCTATACCGACAGTGAAATTTGACTATAAACAAAGTAGCATAGTATTTAATGTAAAGCATGAACTGCATCACCAAAACTTAGCTGTGGAGCGTTTTTTCCCTGGCGGTCCATTTGCAATTCTACCGATGAAGGGTGGCTATACTTCTTCGATAGTTTGGACAGAAAAATCTGAAATTTCAAAAATGCTAATGGATCTGTCTGAAGAAGAATTTATTATAGAGCTTAAAAAAAGATTTGGTTCTTATTTAGGAGAGATAAAATTAGAGGGTGAAAGAAAACTTTATCCTTTAAGTTTTGCTTTTGCAAAAAAGTTATATAAGGGTAGAGTTTTGCTTATCGGCGATGCAGCACATTCAATTCATCCAGTTGCAGGTCAAGGGCTTAATCTTGGAATTAGAGATGTAGAAAGTGTTATAAAGCACGTAGTTGCTGCAAAAGCGGCTGGTACTGATGTTGGCAGTAGTTATTTATTAAAGAAAATTTCACGTAACAGATACTTTGATAATTTTACAATGGCGCTTGCAACTGATGGATTAAATAGGATGTTTTCCAACAGAATATTCTGCGCTAAAGCACTAAGAAATCTTGGCTTGATTGCAGTTGAAAATTCAAATTTCCTCAAAAAACGCTTCATTCGGCATGCTATGGGATTTATATAAATCACTATTTTATAGCTAATGCAAGTCAGGTTTCCCACGTCATACCGCCGCGGTATCTTGGCCGCTAACACGTAGCGGGATGACGAATGTATCTGTTCAGCAGTTGTGTTAAAAGTCAATAGAAAAATTGATGTAGCTGTGGATAAGTACTTTTATCTGTATAAACGTGCTTATCCACAGCTATGCTGGCTCTTAGATAGAAACAGACAGAGAGTTATATTCCTCAGTAAAAACCCTGTCATCTCTGACTAAAGAGTTAGCAAGAATAAGCAATTTCCTCATGGCAGCAGTGGAAGCAATTTTATATGGCTTTTTATATTGACTATATAATCTAGTAAAGAAAGGTTTGATATAGGAATTAGGGGGGGAGGGGGGGATGTATGGTCCCAGAGTGTGATGGTATGATAAAATATGAGAAAACAATACCATCAAAGGAGGAATTATGGGACAAATATTACATGGGTGCGCCAAAACAACAGAGACAATTCGTAGAGCAATACAAAATAGTAAAGAGAGCATAGCAAAACTCTCCAGGTATAGCTCTTTCGATAAAAGTCCGGATGTGATAGGATAAGGATAGATGATGATAAGGAGGTTGAATGCCAGCAGCATATAGTTATGATTTAAGAAAAAAAGCAATGGAAGCGCTAGACGAAGGAGAAAGCAGAGAAACAGTGGCAGCAAGATTTAAGATTGGACGAACTACTTTATGGGAGTGGCAGCAAAGAAGAAAAGAAACAGGAGACTTTCAATCAAAAAAACTTGGAAATGGGGGTTACAATCACAAAATTACCGACTGGGATACCTTTGCCAAATTTGCCAGAGAACACGGAGGAAAGACTCTATCGGAAATGGCTAAACTTTGGAACAACGTTAGTATCCAAACGATCTATCGAGCCCTTAAAAAAATTGGATTTACGCGCAAAAAAAGACATATGGATACAAGGAAAGAAACGAAGAAAAACGTGCTGAATTTTTGAAAATTATAGCGACAAAAGAACCTAAAAACTTAGTGTATATAGATGAGTCTGGCATTGATAACACCGAAGACTACCCCTACGGATATTGCCAGAAAGGACAGCGGTTTTATGCCTTAAAATCTGGAAAGAAAACTCAACGAATCAGTATGGTTGCAGCCTTAAGTGGAAGAAAGATAGTTGTTCCGTTAACCTTTGAAGGCCACTGTAATATGGATGTTTTTAATGGATGGTTTGAGCAATTTTTGACACCGATCTTGGAACCTGGACAGACTGTCATTCTTGACAATGCTACTTTTCATAAGTCTGATAAGATTATCGAGCTTGCTAAAGGGGTTGGTGCAGAAATTTTGTATCTGCCGCCTTATTCTCCAGATTTCAACAAAATTGAGCATCATTGGTTTGCTATAAAAAACAGAGCCAGGAAAAACATTCCTCTATTCGAATCCTTTCTTCGTGCTGTTGATTCTGCCTTCCTATGACCTGTTTGGACTATTATGAGAAATGCTATACTATAACCTTAATCCAAAAACTATCATTAAATGGAGAAAACGGTCTTTTGCCAAAGACGCTGATATGGGTCCGAAGCATGCAAGATCAACTGTTTTAACTTTAGAAGAGGAGGCTGTAATTGTTGCATTTCGTAAGCATACTCTATTGCCATTAGATGATTGTCTCTACGCTTTGCAAACCTCAATCCCACACTTGACTCGCTCTAGTCTACATCGTTGCTTACAGAGGCACAGCATTAGCAGACTACCAGATGTTGATGGCGAAGTTAAACCAAAAAAGAAATTCAAACAATATCCTATAGGCTATTTCCATATTGATATTGCAGAAGTCAGAACAGAAGAAGGAAAGTTATATTTGTTTGTTGCAATAGATAGAACATCCAAATTTACGTATGTTGAGTTGCATAAAAGTGCTACAAAACCTATAGCTGCTGAGTTTCTACGTAATTTGATTAAAATTTTACCATATAAAATCCACACTATTTTGACAGATAACAGTGTACAATTTACCAACCAAAAACGCCATAAATACGCTTTTCAACATATATTTGATAGAGCTTGTGAAGAAAATGACATTGAACACCGTCTAACAAAAGTTAGCCATCCTTGGACAAATGGGCAAGTTGAGCATATGAACAAAACTTTAAAGAATGCCACTGTTAAGAAGTATTACTATCAGTCTCACCAGCAACTCAAAGAGCATCTTTATGACTTTGTTATGGCCTACAATTATGCTAAAAGACTCAAAACTCTTAAGGGTCTTACACCTTTTGAGTTTATATCTTTACAGTGGACAAAATCTCCTGAATTGTTCATACTAAATCCACACCATCACACTCTGGGACCATACACTCCCTGTGTTTCGTAATATTATACAATCAAATTGATAAAAGCTGTATTATCTCCTTGCAGCATTAAGTGTATATTTTTTGCTATTTTTTCCACTAAGGGAGTAACATTATCAAAATTTGAAAATTTTGATAACACATAATCTGCTAAGCTTCTTTGATCTTCAGGTCTACCCACTCCAAATCTCAAGCGCCAATAATCGTTGCCAATAAAACTATCTATGGATTTAAGTCCATTATGTCCAGCAGAACTACCACCTTTCTTTACTTTTATTCTTCCAAGTTCCAAATCAGCGTCATCATGTATGACAACGATATTATCTAGCGATAATTTGTAAAAGTTTCGTATTTTTGCAACAGGGATGCCTGAATTATTCATAAATGAATAAGGCTTTATTAACATGATTTTATTATCATTAATCATGCCAGAGGTTATCAGATAATCGGCTTTTTTAGAGAACAACTGAAAACCCCAATATTTGCAGATTGCATCAACGGTGATGAAGCCGATATTATGATGAGTTAGCTCATATTGACTGCCAGGATTACCAAGCCCAACTATCAGGTGCACTATTCCTCTGTTTCTGCTTGAGGTTCTTCAACGTCACTATCGGCAGCAGAAATTGTAACAATGGTAAAATTTTCTTCTTCATGAGCTACAAACTTAACACCTTCTGGTAATTTTACATCATTAATATGTATAGACTGGCCAATCATTTTACCGGATAAATCAACTTCAATAACCTGAGGTATTTTATCAGGAGAGCATTTAACAGCAATAGAACGACACAAAACATTAAGCACTCCACCTAATTTGATTCCTGGAGCTTTACTTTCATTCACAAATGATAGAGGTATGTCTATTTTAATTTCACTGCCTTTATCAACAAACTGAAAATCAACATGTTGCACAGTATCCTTTACTACATGCAATTGGATATCGCGAACAAGAGCATATTCCTTTTTGCCCGAAATATTCAGCTCTATCAAATGTGCAGAAAGAGAGCCGGACTTATATTGCTTTGTGAATTCCTTTGCAGACAATGTCAAATTTACATTATCATGGCCCTTTCCATATATGATTCCAGGGATGTTTCCTTTCTTCCTTAGAGAATGCATCGCTTTTGTTTTTGTTATATCACGTAACTCTGCATTAATTGTTACTATTTCCTGTTGCGTCATCGGTTACTCCTATTCAGCTAATCCTTTTAATATAATTTAATAATAATATAACATAAAAATATTTATTTCAAACTTCATTCTTTCATACTAATTGTTTGTGAAAGGATTTATTTAGATATATATTTAAGCTTATTTAACAAGAACTATGGGCATTGACGATAAAGTAGTTTTTAGGATTTATAGACCAACAAGAACTGCAACACAATCTGGTTTAGGTAATACAAATTTCTGGCACCTGAAAATTGAATCTGGCTCTTACTACATTGAACCTTTAATGGGGTGGGTTGGCTCAAAAGATCCAAAAAAACAGATTGTATTAAAGTTTGATTCTCTTGAAAAAGCAGTATTCTACGCAAAAAAACGCAACGTTAAATACATAATTGAAATGCCAAAAAATGTTAAGAGGCTGCCAAAATCTTACGCAAGCAATTTCATACTAAAGTAAGTTGCACAACAAATGGTGTTATGCAAGTAGCTGACACTGCTTTCCTTTGTCATCCCAGTGCCCAGACACTGGGATCCAGGAATTTTATTAAGTTGGTAAGCATAAAAATAGCTGTTTTACGTTAAAATACAATGTTTTTGATGATTATGGAAAGGATGGATCCCAGTGTCAAGCACTGGGATGACACCATTTGTTGTAAACTCACTTTTACTCTATGGTTATACTACCTTGCCGCTATCCTGAACGGATACAAAGTAAGTTTTATTGTGATGTGCTCATCTGTAAAAAATAAGACTTAATCTCACTGTTGATCATGGATTTTAAGTTGTGCTAGCACACTGCGGCCATTTAAAGAGTCAAGATTTTTAACCTGGCTAGCCAGTATTAAAGAGTTATTTTTCAGGTATTTCTTTACAAGGCTTGCAAGTCTTTTTGGATTATTCAAATAGCTCCACTCTGCTTGTAAAACTTTTATATCACTTTGTACTAAATTAATTTCACTTTTTATTTTTATTAGCTCTCTATTTAACGACTGAACATGTAATTTTACCTTAAATAGTCCTACAATGCTAAGAAAAAACATAACTATTGAGATGATGCAGAAAGTTCTCACGACAACCTCTGTATAGCTCTTAGTTTTGCTGAGCGTGAACGCGGATTTGCACTTACTTCTTCTATACTTGCTTCGATCACTTTTTTATTTAGCAGAGAGAATGTCTTGCAATCAGTAGCACATAAATCTTTAAAAAAAGTTTTGACTATACGATCTTCTAAGGAATGAAAGGTGACGACAATTAATTTGCCATTCTCACTTAAAATCTCAGATGCAGCTTTAATACCCTTTTCAAGTTCTCCCAGCTCATCGTTTACCCATATTCTGATTGCCTGAAATGTTCTGGTTGCAGGATCAATTTTGCTTTTTCCACGAAATACCACGGAACGTACAATATCCGCAAGCTCAAATGTAGTTTTGATAGTTTTCTTCTTCCGTGCATTTATTATTGCTCTTGCAATTTTGCGAGAATGACGTTCGCCTCCGTAGTTATATATAGTATTTGCGATTTCTTCTTCGCGTAAAGCGTTAACAAACGTTGAAGCATTTATATAAGAAGAGTTATCCATGCTCATATCGAGTGGACCATCATGTAAAAATGAGAACCCTCTATCTCCGTTATCAAGCTGCATAGATGAAACTCCGATGTCAAAGACCACTCCATCCACCCCGTTTGATGTCATTCCAGCGCGTGACCAGTTATTTTTTCCAGTATCAAGTACTGGGATGACAGGAGATGGCTCAACGCTGCTTAGTATACTTTTAATATTACTAAACTTCTCAATGAATAGTTTTATTCTATCTGGATATCTAACGCTTAAATCATCATAAAACTTAGTTACCGTTTCATCTCTATCAATTGCATATACTTTGCAATCAGCTGACTCCAATATTGCTTTGCTATACCCTCCAGCTCCAAATGTGGCGTCCACGTATATGCCACCATCCTGCGGTGATAGTAGTGATAGCATCTCTTTTAACAAAACTGGAGTGTGTGTCATATCAAAAAATTTAAGTACAGTTGGTGTAGATATCCTACTCTACTCTTCACATCAATTTTATTTATGTACATAGATTTTCTTGCCAAAATATGGTATCTTATCGGAATATATGAGCAATAATATTAAAATCAAGGTTTAATATTGTTAATATAATATTCACATAACGTTCACATTTTTTTTTATATATAAGATCAAACAGGCTATAGGGAAATTATGCAGCAAATAACAAAAGTAATATTTTCAAGTTTGATTTGTAACACTTTATTGTGGTATGACCACATGCTTTTTGGCCACTTAATAAACATAATAGGTGGTGTGTTTTTTCCATCGGATGATCAACTAACCAGCGTATTGAAGGCTTTTGGAGTGTTTGCAGTGGGTTTCTTAATGAGACCAGTCGGTGCTGCTATATTTGGTCACATTGGTGATAAACATGGCAGAAGAGTTGCCTTATTGCTCTCGATTATATTAATGACTTTATCAACCGTATTAATTGCTTTTGTTCCAGGTTATCAAAGCATTGGAATACTAGCGTCAATGCTGGTAGTGTGTTTAAGATTATTGCAGGGTATATCTCTTGGAGGAGAAGCAGGAAATGCACCATTTTTAATAGAACATGCTCCTAAAAACAAAAAAGGATTTTTTGGCAGCATTGAGGTATTAAGTGCAATTCTTGGTTCAATATTAAGCCTGATAGCGGTACTCATATGCAAAAAAGTATCTGATTTTGAATCTTGGGGGTGGAGATTACCTTTCATTTTCAGTTTAGCAATGGGATTAATTAGCATATATATGAGATATATACTTGATGAAAGCCCAGAGTATAAAAGACAAAAAAATCCGTCTAAATTGCCACTAAAAGAGTTATTAAACAATTACAAAAAGCCTGTTCTAATATCAATAGGTATTGACTTGGTTGAAAATGCGTCTCTCTATATATATTTGGTATTTTTCAATGTGCTTACGAATAAAATATTAACAGTAAATACTCATTTTAATCATATAGTGGAAATACTGAGTCAAATTGCGCTCGGAGGATTGACAATATTATTTGCTATACTTTCTGATAAGGTAGGAAGAGAAAAAGTTATGAAATTTGCATTTATAGCTTTTGTAATAGTAAGTTATCCAGTTTTTTCAATGTTATGTAGTGGCAATTACTTGCTGGCACACATTCTTTTTATAATTCCAATAGCTGCATCGCTTGGTCCTGTCAGTGCACTTATGTGCGAATTATTTCCAACAAAGGTTCGGTACAGTGGATTTGGTTTATCAAGAAATATAGCTGCTGGATTTTTTGGCGGCCTTGCACCATTTATATGCACAACAATTATCAAGGTTACAGGACAAGAGACTTCAGCTAGTTTTTACATGATTTTCTGTGCATTAATTGGGCTAGTTGCTATATCGCAAATTAAGGGTGAGCTTTCTTCAAAATTACCCAAAGTAAACCAAGTATAGTTGCAGTATAGCAGAATTTAAAAAAATCTAATTATAAGGCGGGAAGTGCCAATTTTTAGGTGATAATGTGAATATTTCAGCACCATCTTTTGTTACTCCGAGCGTATGTTCAAATTGAGCAGAAAGTGAAAGATCGCGTGTTGTCACTGTCCAATCATCGAGTTTACTGAGCAGAGTCTCATGTTTTCCAGCATTAATCATTGGCTCTATTGTAAAGAACATACCTTCCTTCAAGACGAGATTTTCATCTTGATCATAGAAATGCACTACATTTGGTGGAGCATGAAAGACTTTTCCTATACCATGTCCGCAGTAGCTGCGTACGATAGAATATCCAAAATCTCTAATATATTTCTCTATAGCAAGCCCTATTTCATTTAACTTATTGCCGGGCTTAACTTGTTTGATTGCTTCCATCAATGCATGATAAGTAGCGTCACACAAGCGTTTTGCTTTTATTGATGGCTTGCCAACCCAAAACATGCGACTTGTATCACCATGCCAGCCATTTAAAATCACCGTGACATCAATATTTAAAATATCTCCATCTTTAAGTGGTTTATTATCGGGAACACCATGGCACACAACTGCATTTTTTGAAGTGCAAATCGATTTTGGATACCCCCTATAGTTTAGTGGTGCTGGAATTGCACCTGCATTAATTATAAAATCATGACATAGATCATTTAACTCATTAGTTGTCACCCCTACCTTTACGTACGGTGCAATGAAATCAAGAGTTTCAGCAGCAAGCCTGCCAGCCTTGCGCATAAATTCAAAATCTTCTTGTGAGTGTATAGTTATGTTCATATTTTCCATGTCTTATTGTAATTGGTACGCTTACTCGCAAGTACATAAACATAATAATTTTACATATTATAAAAATAAGTCCTATGGATCCTAGTGTCAAGTCATTTGTATGAAAGGTGGTAAAACAGAAATCTAGACTGTAACTTTTGATTTAACCCAATTATACAATTTACTCATTTTACCATCCTGACCTAAAATACCAGAATTATTTTTATAAAAAGTGTCAACTATTAGCTTTATAGAGCCTATAGCAGCAGAAAATACAGGATTTTTATCATATTCGCCATCAAGACCGCTACAAGACTCAGGGCACCCAATTCGAACTTGCTTATTGAATATATAGCCTGCAATTTCCTTCATGCTTGTGAGTTGACTAGTTCCACCTGTGATCACTACTTTATTAATTGGATCTTTCTGCTCTTGAAATTGCTCTCTTACCATTTCAAGTATTTCTTCAACTCTTGGTCTTATGATGTTAATAAGCTCAGATTTGAATACTTGAGTAGGTTCATCATTTTCGTTGTTTTGCATTGTAATGTACTCATTCTCATCTATTGAAGTTACGATAGTGCTGCCATACAGTATTTTTATATACTCTGCACGTTCTATGCTTGTGCATAGCCCGTAAGCAATATCTCGAGTGATATGAACACCACCAATTGGAACGCTGCTTGCATACACAAGTTTCCCTCTTTTGAAAATTCCAATTGCAGTGCACCCACCGCCTATATCAACAATAGCAGTCCCGAGCTCTTTTTCATCTCCACTCAGACAGGCAAGACCTGCAGAATATGCAGAAGCAATACAACCTGCCATATTTAATCCACCATTATTGGTAATACAGTTTTCAATATTGGTAAGCGCTGGACGCGAAGCAGTGACAACATTAACATCAGCAGATAGTCTTTTTCCGTACAATCCACCAACTTCTTTTATGTCAGTCATGTCATCTAAGTGATATTTTAGTGGTATATTGTGAATGATAACATTGTCTTCAATATATTTCTCAAATGTTTGAAAAACTACACGTCTTATATCACGCTCAGAAATCTCATGGTTAGCTGCAATAATTTCATTATGTACATTGAAAGATGAGATGCCACATCCAGCAATGTTCACATATATCTGATCTATGGTTTCTTCTGATACTTGTTCAGCTAAACCTATAGTTGATGAGATGGAGTAATTTGCGTGTTTTACATTAGTTATTGATCCACCGTTTACACCTTCTGCAATCTTATAACCCGTTCCTGTTACTTTATAGCTGAAGTTGCCATTTATCTTAACGATTAGACAGATAATTTTTGTTGTACCTATGTCTAAAACAGCAAAAACATTTCTCTTTGGTTTTGCTATTACTGCAGAGTACATTAGTTAACCTTATTACGCAATTTCATTTAAATTGTAGCTTTCTTTAATAATTTATATTTCTATTATAGATATAGCAATATTTTAATATACACTAAATTCTGGACAAAAGGAAAAGCAAAACATAGAATTATAATTTTTATGTCCATATTACCAATTGTAATTGCCCCTGATGAAAGACTAATCACACGTGCCAGTGAAGTAACAGATATAAACGATAAAATTAAAGAATTAGTAAACGACATGTTCGAAACTATGTATGATGCAGAAGGTCTTGGCCTTGCTGCAGTGCAAGTTGGAGTGTTAAAGAGAATTTTTGTTGTGGATGTTCAGCTAGAAACAATTGAAAATGAGCCAGCAGGATATGAATCAATTGGCAAATTTTGCATGATTAATCCAGAAATTACGGAATTATCTGATGAACAAGTGACTCTCAAGGAAGGGTGCCTTTCAATTCCAGAGCAAAGCTATGAAATTAAGCGTCCAAAGTATTTAACTGTGAAATACAGAGACTTAAATAACGAAGAACAGACGCTAAAAGCTAGTGGTTGGCTTGCAAGGTGTATTCAGCATGAATTAGATCACTTAAACGGCATATTATATATTAGACATTTATCTAAATTAAAGTATGATATGGCCATGAAAAAAGCACAAAAGGTTAAAAAGCATTATGAGCAATAAAGACCTAGAATTATTAAAATTTTACCATGAAGTGGGCGTTGATTGCACACTAATGGAGGGTGAAGAGGAAAAAAAATTGGAGAGCAAAGAGAGTGTACAACCCTCTGTTATCCAAACTGGGACCAAGAAGAAAGATGCAGATACGCGCTGGGGTGACACTAAAGATGGAAAAGACATGTTTCCAAGTGACTGGATAATCGAAGCAAGGAAACTTGCAAGCAAATGTAATAGTGTGGATGAACTAAGAAGTGCAGTTGAATCATTTGAAGGTTGTGAGATAAAAAAAACTGCAACTAATACTGTCTTTTCCGATGGTAATCCAAACGCAAAAGTTATGCTCGTTGGTGAAGCTCCAGGAGCAAATGAAGACCTTCAAGGCATACCATTTTGTGGTGCAAGTGGAATGTTGCTCGATAAAATGTTAAATGCAATCAATCTTGATCGCACTAAGGTATACATAAGCAATACTGTATTTTGGCGTCCACCTGGCAATAGAAAGCCAACCGACCTAGAGCTTGATATGTGCAGACCATTTGTCGAAAAACACGTTGCACTAGTTTCACCACAAATTTTAATTTTGGTCGGGGGAATCGCATGTTATAGCCTTCTTGACAGCACAAAAACTATATCGAATTTGCGTGGTAGATTTCATACGTACACTAACCAATATTTGTCCAATTCAATCACCACAGCCGCTATATTTCATCCAGCTTACCTACTTCGCCAACCGGCACAAAAACGTTTAGCCTGGGAGGATTTGAAGAAGATTAGGGAGTATCTTGATAACACCAATAACTGTACGAATACTTAACACCACTGGTGTCGGAAAGTAGCCTGCAGAAACGAAAAAACTTCCTTGACAAACTCCGCCAGCCCCCTTATCATGATAGTGAAGCTATTGTATTTGCTTTCGCCAATCTGCAGATTAAAAGGTAAGGATTACTTAATGTATCGGCGTCTTATGTTCAATTTTTTGCAGTATATAGATACTGTATGTCTTTACAAAACTTCATCTACATCTAGATTTTTATCTAAATAAGCTGAACGCGCTTATAAAGCGTTACAAGACATCAAAAAATGCCAATACTCGACAGAGATAGTAAAAGACTAGCTAACTCGGGGATTCTTTGTCTTTTTTTCTGCTTAGTAAATTTCTTAAACATTTGCAGCGTAGGTTAGTTGCAATTAAAAGCAGCTGAATTTCGCTTGTCAAGCGTTTAAAACATAAAAAACGCCAATATTTTAAAGCAGATAATAACCCCAGGGCTTCTTTTGCCTTTTTTTTTATTTGGTAAATTTCTTAAATATTTATAGCTAAACGACAATCGTCATCCCGCTGCTTGTTAGCGGGATCTATGCTTTGAGATACCGCGAATAAATCGCGGTATGACGTAGAGCTCGCGTTAGCTATACTTTTATGCTTATTATGCTTACCAACTCAGTATCCAATCAAAATCCTGGATTTCAGTGTCAAGCACTGAAATGACACCAAAAGGGCTACTGCTGTTTTGGATGGAAACCAGTGTCAGCTACTTGAATCTGCCACGCAAATTGCCTGCAAATTGCAATGTTCGTACAGCTGTGCGTCATGCGCTGGAATGGCATCAAGGGGTAACTTTTTATTTAAACAATGATTGTAAAATGATTATAATAAGAGATCTATTGAAATTTTAAAGTTATTAAATATTGACGCTGTATACTTAAGTGTTAAAATAGAATGAAAAGTTTTTAGGAGTTTATATGGCAGCAGGTGGGAAAGCAAAGACAGCTAGTAAAAATAACCCTACTCAGCGTAAGAAGGCCGAGCAAAAAATGTATAAAGATAAACCGGTAAAACCTGTTAGATATATAGATCGTGACTCGCGCATGAATTATATGTCTGCTCAATATGACAACGGCAATCTGGTTGAAGATGAGATAAGCGGCAATCCTATAAAGTGGGAAGCTGTATAATAGTTGTGGTTAAAGTTACTATTAATTCTAAGGAATGTGAAGTAGAGCATGGGCTCACTATAATTCAAGCTTGTGAAGTTGTGGGCGTTGAAATTCCACGTTTTTGTTATCATGAGCGTTTAGCAATTGCTGGTAACTGCAGAATGTGTTTGGTTGAAGTGGAGGGTGGACCTCCAAAACCAGTAGCCTCTTGTGCAATGCCAGTTGCAGAAGGGATGGTTATTCACACTGATACCCCTAAGGTTAAAAAAGCACGTGAAGGTGTGCTTGAGTTTTTGCTAATTAACCACCCGCTTGATTGCCCAATTTGCGATCAAGGTGGTGAATGCGATTTGCAAGATATCACGATGGCTTATGGGAAAGGAACCAGCAGACTTGATGAGCATAAGAGGGCTGTGCCAAAAAAACACTTCGGACCACTGATTGAGACTGCGATGAATCGATGCATTCATTGCACTCGGTGTGTTAGATTTTTGTCTGATGTTGCAGGTACAAATGAACTTGGAGGAATCGGAAGGGGAGAAAATGTAGAGATTAGCACTTACATAAAAAGGCATATTAGTTCTGAATTATCTGGAAATATCATAGATCTCTGCCCGGTAGGGGCTTTAACTTCAAAGCCTTACTCCTTTACAGCGCGTCCATGGGAGCTATCACATTGTGAGACTATAGATGTGCTAGATGCTGTGGGTAGCGCAATTAGAGTTGATTATCGTGGCCCGGAGGTTATGAGGATATTACCAAGGCTGAGCGAAGAGGTAAATGAAGAATGGATATCAGATAAAACCCGCTTTGCCTATGATGGACTAAAAGTTCAGCGTCTTGATCGACCTTATATAAAAAAAGATGGTAAATTAGCCCCAGTTGATTGGAATGAAGCATTAACTGTTGCTGCAAAGAAATTAAAGAATACAAAATCAAATAAAATAGCTGCAATTGCAGGTGATTTAGCAGATTGTGAGTCTATGCTTCTACTCAAAGAAGTGATTCAGAAGCTCGGCTCGGGGAATATAGACTGTAGGCAAGATGGTGCAAAGCTTATACCAAGTAATCGTGGATCGTATGTGTTCAATACCACTATTGAAGGTATAGAAAATGCAGATTTATGTCTGCTTATAAATACAAATCCAAGGATAGAAGCACCGATTATTAACGTAAGATTGAGAAAGAGATATTTACAGGGCAACTTTCCTGTTGCAAGTGTTGGTCCTAACATTGAATATTTGTATCATGTTGAGAAATTGGGCGATAATCCTGATATTTTGAGTGAAATAGCAAATGGAAATCATAAGTTCTGTGAGCTGCTGAGTGCTGCTCAGAGCCCTATGCTGATTATCGGTCAAGATGCATTAGTAAGAGACGATTCTGAATCAGTTCTAGTTCTAGCTGGCAAAATTGCAGAAAAATTTAACATGGTCAGAGATGACTGGAATGGCTTTAATATGCTGCATAAAGCTGCAGCAAGAGTTGGTGGGCTAGATACTGGGTTTGTTCCTAAAAAAGGCGAAAGGGATATTAATCAAATATTGGAACATGCAGAAAGTGGTGAAATAGAAGTGGTTTATCTTCTTGGTGCAGATGAAATTGATACATCAAAATTAGAAAATACATTTGTAATTTATCAAGGTCATCACGGTGATAAGGGTGCACATGTGGCAGATGTTATCTTGCCTGGTGCTTCATATACAGAAAAATATGCAACTTATGTAAACACTGAAGGTCGAGTGCAAAGAACAAATTTAGCTGTATTTCCTCCAGGTGAAGCAAAGGAGGATTGGTTAATTATTAAAAATCTCTCGCAATATTTGGATCTTTCCTTACCATATGATAGTTTATTTGACGTAAGAAAAAAATTAGATACTATCGGTCCACAGTTTAGAAATGCTGATCAAGTGGTAAAAAACACATGGGTACCAATCAGCAATGGTAAAATAAATTTAAGTAATACACCTTTTACTTTAAAGGAGTGTAATTTTTATATGACGGATTCAATAAGTCGCGCTTCAAAAATAATGGCAGATTGTACTAAAGCTTTTTATGAACACGCTAGTTAATATTTTATTTATTTTAGTACCGCTACTACTTTCAGTTGCATATTTGACATACTTTGAGCGTAAGGTCCTTGCTGCAATTCAACTAAGGCACGGCCCGAGTGTAGTTGGACCTTTTGGGCTATTGCAGCCATTTGCAGATGCTATTAAGCTACTGATTAAAGAGCCGATAATACCATTTAGAGCGAGCACCATACTGTTCATTATGGCTCCAATGCTTACCTTTATCTTGGCATTAATTGCCTGGGCAGTTATACCGTTTGGTGCTGAAGTAATTGTAGAAAATGGCCAGCAAGTAGTTATTCCTAAGGTTATAGCAAATATTAATGTTGGAGTGCTTTACGTGCTAGCTATATCGTCGCTGGGAGTATACGGCGTGATTATTGCAGGCTGGTCAAGCAACTCCAATTATGCATTCCTTGGCGCTATACGGTCGGCTGCTCAGATGATTTCATATGAAGTTTCAATAGGCTTAATAGTTGCTGCAGTCGTTATTACCACTGGAACATTAAATCTTGGAGAGATGGTGGTAGCGAAACACAATATGCCATTTTGGGTTGATTTGCTACTAATGCCTATAGGAATAATATTTTTTATTTCTTTGCTTGCAGAAACTAATCGTCACCCATTTGATTTACCAGAAGCTGAAGCAGAGCTTGTCTCTGGATATAACGTTGAATATTCATCCATGCCTTTTGCCCTCTTTTTTCTTGGAGAATATGCAAATATGATTTTAGCAAGTGCTATGATGACGATATTCTTTCTAGGAGGGTGGTATCCTCCGTTAGAACTTGGTTTGCTTTATAAAATTCCAGGTTTAATTTGGTTCGTTTTGAAGATAATTATACTTTTATTCGTATTTATTTGGATTAGAGCAACAATACCTCGTTATCGATATGATCAGCTAATGCGCCTTGGTTGGAAAGTGTTTCTGCCAATATCGGTGCTTTGGGTGATACTCATTTCAGGGGTGTTGCTCTTTACTGGGAATTTACCTGGATCCAATGTTTAATTTTCCAAATACAAGATTAAGGCGCAGGCGCTCGAGCAAATGGGTTCGCAATTTAACAAGTGAAAATAGTTTATCAGTAAATGATCTGGTTCTTCCTCTGTTTGTTCATAACAGAGAAGAAACAACTGAACCAATTTCTGGCTTACCAGGCGTAAAGTGTTATTCAATAGATGGATTAGTGTCTATAGTTAAGGAAGCTAAAGATTTAGGAATTAATGCTGTTGCAATTTTTCCTGTAGTTGATAGTAAACTAAAATCTGAAAACGCTGAGGGAGCATATAATTCTGACAACTTAATCTGCAAAGCAATCCGTGCTGTAAAATTAAAGGTACCTGAAATTGGTATTATTGCAGACGTTGCACTGGATCCATACACTATTCATGGCCATGACGGCATTTTAAAAGATAATCAGATGGATGTAGAAAACGATGAAACTATATCAGTGCTGTGTAAGCAAGCGTTTGCTTTAGCGAAAGCAGGATGTGATATAGTTGCTCCTTCTGATATGATGGATGGTAGAATAGGAAGAATCAGAAAATCATTAGATGATAACAACTTTCAAGACGTATTAATATTATCTTATGCAGTGAAATACTGCTCTAGCTTCTATGCTCCATTCAGGCAAGTCGTTGGTTCATGTGGGCTATCACATTCTATAGACAAAAGTGGTTATCAAATGGATTATAAAAATGCGCGCGAAGCAATGTGCGAAATTGAAATGGATATAAATGAAGGTGCAGATTTTATTATGGTTAAACCGGGTATGCCATATTTGGATATTATCAAAACAGCAAGTGATAAGTTTAATTTTCCGATTTTTGCTTACCAAGTAAGCGGTGAGTACGCAATGATAAAAGCTGCTGCAAATAATGGCTGGCTAGATTATGACAAGGTGATTTATGAATCTTTGATTGGTTTCAAACGTGCGGGTGCAAGTGCAATATTCACTTACGCTGCACTTGATATTGCAAAAAATTTAAGTGCATAAGCCCTATAAAATTATTAAATTTTTGGCGCACGTTCTTCTACTGTTGCTGCATATTACCTAAAATCTTCCAATACATGTTTTAAGCTATTGATAAGTCTATTACAATACAGTATTATAAATAATATAAACCAAGTGTTACTTAGAACATGGGGATTTTTTTTAAATTTTTGGGGAAGATGCTAGGCAAGGTTTTTCCTGCTAAAACAGTAAGCTCTCTTTTAGGAATAGGATATTTACCAAGTTGGCAGAACTATTGGTCTTCTTTTTTAATATTATTTATTGTCGATGTTATATTAATTCTTACATATGGAGGCGAATACTTACTATATAAAATGCCAGACTCAGGAATAGTTGTAGCTGCTGTTTTTACAAAATTGGCAATAGTTATGTTAGTAATGCAATTAATTGGAATATTTATTTTTCATGCTCAAGACCCTTCAGCAAACAGTGGTGAAGAAATAGTAATACAAATAGCGTCAGGGCAAGTACTGACTGTAGCACTTTCAATGCCAGCAATAATGTCAATTTATTATGCTGTAAGTAAACTCTATGGGAATATATGTAAGCAGATGTTTCAATGCCCATTTTGGTTTAATGATTTTATGCACTTTTTCTTTTTTCTTATGATACCTTACGTATTTTTTAATGTCGTAGAAGTGATAAAACCATGGCCAATAAGTTCAATACAGCTCAGCTATAATAATGCAATGTCAATTACATTTGAGGGGATTTTTCACACATTTTATGCGGTGATTTTACTGTATTTAACAGCATTTATATTCTGCGATTTAACTATGCATGATGCAATTGTCCTAAATAAAAGCATAATTCAGTATGTGAGAGAAAGTTCAGCAGTCTTAGGTGATTATTTACATGATACTGTTAAAAAAATAGGTATTGAATAGTACTTATTTATTTATATATTTAGTATAAAAAGTGTGCAATTTGTGTGAACTTACAAAGTATAATAAAAGAGTTACAAGATTTTTGGGCTAGTGAAGGATGTGTTATACTTCACCCATACACATCTGAAGTTGGTGCTGGCACATTACATCCTGCAACAATTATGTCTGCAATTGATACAAAACCGGCAAAAATTGCATATCTACAACCAGTAATTAGGCCAGCAGATGGGCGCTATAGTGATAATCCTAATCGTTTGTATCAACATCACCAATATCAAGTTATAATAAAGCCATCTGGTAATAATTTACAAGACGTCTATTTAGATAGCTTAAAAGTTCTTGGCATATCTACAGAAAAATATGATATTAAGTTTGTTGAAGATGATTGGGAAAATCCGAGCGTTGGAGCATCAGGACTTGGATGGGAAGTTACATGCAATGGAATGGAAGTAACACAGCTTACTTATATACAGCAAGTTGGAGGGATTGACTGCAAGATGATTCCTGGTGAGGTGGCATATGGGTTGGAACGTTTAGCAATGTGCATACAAGGTGTAGATAATGTTTACGATATAATTTGGAACGATAACGGTGTAACTTACGGAAATATTTTTAAACAAAGAGAATATGAATTTTCTTATCTAGCATTAGATTATTATGATACTAAAGTGGTACAGCAGCAATTCGAAGATACGGAAAAATTGTGCAAGTTTCTTATTGAAAAGGAGCTACCAATGGCAGCTTATGACCAATGTATTAAAACTAGTCACCTACTTAATCTGCTTGATGCAAGAGGTGTGCTTGGTGTGAATGAACGTACAGCTTATATTGGTAGAGTTAGAGAGCTGACAAAAAAATGTTGTGAATTGTACATGAGTAAATAGCGTATGTCGTTGCAGTTGTTATTTGAGTGCCTTTCAGAAGAAATACCACCGAGAATGCAGAATTCAGCTACAGTTCAAGTTAAGAGCTGTATTGCCAATGTTTTTAACAAAAATAATGTAAAATTTACATCAATGGAGGTTTTTATAACGGCACGTCGCATTACCCTATTTGTCGACAACATAAATGCTTTGGAGCTAAAGGATTCCAATAACGAAGTTAAGGGACCAAACATTAACGCACCAAAAAGTGCTATCGAAGGTTTTTTAAGAAAATATCAGAAAAATGAAGAAGATTTGCTCGTTCGAAAAGTAAATAATGAGGATTTTTACTTCATTAAAAGAGAAAGCTGCTCATTTAACATTCAAGAGTTTCTTAAAAATCAACTGGAGGAAATGCTCAAAAACTTTTCTTGGTTGAAGAGCATGAGATGGGGCAAAGGAAAAGAAAGGTGGGTTAGGCCAATTAAAAACATTTTATGCATTTTAAATGATGAAATAATACCTGTATCTTTTGCAGGGATTACAGCATCTAACACAACATATGGCCATCGATTTCTCTCAAGTGGTACGGCGCTTACTGTTAAAACACCTAAAGACTATTTTGAATTGCTAGAAAAAAACAGTGTAATTCTCCAAATGGACAAAAGAAAGCAATTTATACTAGATCAGATTAATAAATTCACAAAAGAGCAGAATTTACAACTTGAGAAAAATGATTATTTACTAAATGAATTGACAGGGCTTATAGAGTGGCCAATCGTACTGTTTGGTGAAGTGAATCAAGAAAAGTCATTTGGATTACCGAAGGAAGTAATACTTAGTATAGTTAATACACAACAAAAATACCTTGCTTTAAGTAATGGAAAGAGAATTTCACACTTTGTCACTGTTGTCAACGTCAACAATGGTGAAGTTGTTAAAGGACACGAAAGAATATTAGAAGCACGTCTTGCTGATGCCCAATTTTTAATATCTCAAGATAAAAAGGAAAATCTAGATTATTATGTCAAAAGATTAGGTTCAATATTATTTCATGCTTCACTTGGCAGCGTGGGGGAAAAGGTGAAGCGTATTACGGCTTTGTCAAAGTATATAGCTATATTTATTCCACATGCTTCGCTGATAAAAGTTGAACGTGCTGCATATTTGGCAAAAGCTGATTTGGCAACATCGATAGTAAGAGAGTTTCCAGAATTACAAGGAGTAATGGGTGGATATTATGCTTCTTATTTTCAAGAAGATAGAGAAATAGTGGAAGCTATAACTGAGCATTATAAGCCAATCGGGCCAGAGCAGGAGTGTCCTAAATCTCCTTCTGCAATTGCTGTGTCAATTGCAGACAAAGTGGATAGCTTAGTTGGTTTAATTGCAGCAGGTGAGAAAATCTCTGGTTCGTATGATCAATTTGGTTTGCGGAGAATGACAATTGGTATAATTAGGACAATACTTGAAAATAATTTGCATGTTCCAATTAGGCTAATGATAGACAAGTCAGTATCTTTATATTCAAGGCTTCTATTTAATAAAAATACAGCGTCAGTTGATAAGCCGAATAGAAAACAAATTTCAGAACTAGTATTTAGATTTTGCTTAGAAAGATTCAAGGTTATTTTAAAAAATAGAGATATAAGGCAAGATGTTGTAGATTCAATACTATATAAAATCGATATTAATGATCTGCTGACAGCAGAAAAGCAAACTGTTATATTGGATCGTTATCTTAGTACTCCAGAAGGTGAACAAATTCTAAGCACTTACAAAAGAGTCAGTAACATGATGAGCAAAGCAAGGAAAAGTGATGGCACTACTTATAGTGCATCTTACGGTAAGAGGTTTTTGATTGAAAGTGAAGAAATTGCGCTATCAAATTGTGCTATAACTGCTTGTAAAAACATAAAACAAGCGATAAAAAATAACCACTTTAATGTAGCACTTGATGAACTTGCTGGTTTTGCTCCGTTTATCAATCAGTTTATGGACAGTATAAAGATTAACTGTGATTCTGATAAGCTGAGAAGAAACAGATTATCTTTGCTTGAAAATGTAGTTTCCATCTTTCATTTAGTAGCAGATTTTAACCTCATACAGGTTAAACAATGGATAAATGCTCAGGCAATATAAAGAACAAATCAAATCATCTCCACAATCCTGTGGCGTGTATAAGATGGTTGGAGATAAGAATAAAGTTTTATATGTTGGAAAAGCAAAAAACTTAAAGTCAAGGTTATCCGACTACCTTCAATTCGAAAACCTTTCTGAACGAATTAGAGTTATGCTCTTACAGGTTATTAAGGTTGAAATATTCATCACTGAGAATGAAATCGAAGCACTGCTTCTTGAAGCACAGCTAATAAAATCATTGAAACCACTTTATAATATTGTGCTCAAGGATGGAAAATTTTATCCTTATATAACAATTTCCAAGCACGATTATCCAAGAATAGCAAAATATAGAGGCAAATTTAAGAAAAATGAGTTTCATTATTATGGTCCCTTTACATCTGCCGCTGCTGTTAAGCAAACTATATTGTCATTGCAAAAAGCTTTTCTCCTAAGAGTATGTTCAGATCAATACTTTTCCTCAACAAAAAGACCATGTATTGAATATCAAATTAAGCGCTGCTCAGCACCATGCATAAACAAAATCACAAAAGACAACTACTGCCAATCAGTAAAACAGGCACGAAATACATTGCTTGGAAGAAATAAGGAAGTGAAAGAACAGTTACTTTTCACAATGAGAAAGTGCAGCAGTGAAGAAAACTATGAGCTTGCTGCTATATATAGAGATCGGGTAAAGTTTCTTGAGCAAATTCAAATACAGCACACGGATTTTTCTTTTGAAAAAGATGCAGATTTCTTCAGTATTGTACGTGAAGAGGATCTAGCATGTATTAGTGTGTTATCGTTCAGAAATAAAGACAACTACGGCAGCACTCCTTACTTTGCCGAGAACTGTGGTGATCACTCAAATGATGAAATTTTATCCACCTTTTTGGTCAATTTTTATAATTCAGCTAACATACCTCCAATACAAATTTACGTTCCAGATTCTATTGTGGATAAGGAAATTATAGAACAAGCACTATATAAGGTTGCTCAAAAGCCAGTAAAAGTTCTGCATGCAAAGAATAAAAAAGAGCGTGATTTATTGAAATTTGTTTATGATAACTCTCAGCATAGCTTAGAGCAGAAGCTTATCGATTATAGAAATAACCTAGAAAAGCTTGAGGAGCTTAGCAAAATCTTCTTGTTACCAAATATTCCAAAGCGTATTGAAGTTTATGACAATAGCCATATATTTGGAAATCAACAAATTGGTGTAATGGTTGTTGCAGGGCAGGAGGGTTTTTTAAAGAGTGAGTACAGAAAATTTACTATAAAGGAAAAATTTTCAGGCGATGACTATAAAATGATGAGGGAAGTGCTAACCAGACGTTTCTCCGGCAATATAAAAGGCATAATACCTGATTTTTTACTGATTGATGGTGGACCAGGACATGTTTCCATAGTACAGAATGTACTGGAAGTATTGAATATAAACGTTCCTTTTGCTTGTATGGCAAAAGGTCCTGATCGTAACGCAGGAAATGAAAGATTTTATATGCTGGGCAGGGAAGAATTCAGTCTGGCAAATGACAGCAAAGTCATGCTTTACTTACAATCGCTGCGTAATGAAGCCCACCGTTTTGCGATAACTTCACATAGAAAAAAACGCGATAAACAGTTTATAGTTTCACAATTAAGCAAAATACCCGGCATTGGCAACAAAAGAAAAAAAGCGTTGATGTCTTATTTTGGTTCAGTGAAAAATATAAGCAAAGCTTCTCTGGCTGAAATTCAAAACGTACCTGGAATTAGTAAAGGTTTAGCAGAAGTCATTCTTAAATACGTGAATTATAAGAGAGGAGTACTGGAATGACACAAAACCCGTTTTATTATTAGGGAATTTATATCTTAAAACCGCAAAAAAAGGTGTGCGTATTTGTGAAAAAAAATCTCCATAAAATTTGTGAAGCAATGTGGTGGGACTAGTGCGATTCGAACGCACGACCTTCGGATTAGGAGTCCAACGCTCTATCCTGCTGAGCTATAGTCCCGTGTTTCCTACCATTTATGTAAAGTTATAGCAAAAAATCCTTCTCTTTTCTAGATTTCTTGCATAACCAATTTATGACGACAAAAAACATTTCTGTACTTCTTGAGTATAATGCTATTATATTTAATAACATGGTTTAAGTAAGATTAATGCTAGTTAACAATATTGGTTATTTCTATAACAATCAAAACGACTTTGCTTTAAGCAATATAAACATTAAAGTAAAGAAAGGAAATGTTGCATGTTTATTGGGGCATTCTGGCTGTGGCAAGTCAACAATTTTGAAATTAATTGCGGGGATAGAAAATCCAAAATCTGGAACTATTTTTATAAATGATAGGTTAGTTGCGAGCAATAAGGCATCAGTCGCTATAGAGCATAGAAATATCGGATTGATTTTTCAGCATTCTGCATTATTTCCTCACAAAACAGTAGTAGAAAATATAACCTTTGCTATCCGCAGCTCTTCCAAGAGAGAAAAGCACCTAATTGCATTGGAAATCTTGAAGTTACTCAATATAGAAAAATATGAAAATATGTACCCTAACGCCTTATCTGGAGGACAACAACAATTAGTTGCAATAGCAAGAGTGATGGCACAAAACCCTGATGTTGTGTTGTTAGATGAACCATTTTCTAATTTGGATATACTGCTCAAGTGCCGAATAAGACAACATATATTGTCCCTTTTTAGAAGTAAAAATATCCCTGTGCTAATGGTAACTCATGACCCGCAAGAAGCATTGAAAGTTGCAGATTTTATCTACGTAATGAAAAATGGTAAAATTATTCAATCAGGAGTTTCTAGCGATATATACCATAAGCCTAAAGACGATACGCTAGCAAAGTTTTTTAGTGAGCTCTCTTCTACTCTACAGTTAAGCGAAAAGTTTCCACTTATTCGCTGCAAGAAAATAATCTAGTTTGGGATTGTTATAAAATAATTAAAAAACCTTGATTTATAATTAAATAAAGGTGATATAATCTATGTGTTACTTGACTTCAGTCAAGTTTTAATATTTAAAGGTCAATATTTTAAATGGAGGTGAAAATGAGTTTAGGACCATGGCAATTGTTTCTAGTCTTAATAATAATTTTAGTTCTGTTTGGTGCAGGCAGATTACCGCAAGTTATGGGTGATTTAGGAAAAGGCATCAAAAACCTTAAACAGGAGCTTAAGGACTCAGAAAAATTATCGTCTAACGAACCAGATCGTTAGCGTCCTCATACTTCGTGACATGCACCTTAGTGCATGTCATCTGTTTAAAAACTTAGTCAGGTTAAAGAATGAAAGAGATGAAGTGTTGGTATGAAATAAATAACAAATATTGAAATACAGCAACAACTATGTTAGCTTAAGAGGAATATTTTATTAAAGGATAATTGTGCAAAAAAGTGAGAAACTAACTAAAGATAAAAAACTAGCTTCTGATATTCTAAAAGAGGTTGCAGATACCAATAACAATGATAGCAATAAAGTAACTTTGTTTGACATTAAAACAACTTTGCATGAGCGCGGTTTTGGTATTTTAATAATCATCTTCTCCTTGCCGCTATCGGTGCCTATACCGGTTCCACCTGGTTATACAACTATTCTTTCTATACCTTTAATCTTATTCTCACTGCAGCTTCTATTTGGATTTGATTCTCCTTGGATGCCCAGTTGGCTAGAAAGAAGATCTTTTCAGTGTTCAACACTAGCTCTTGTGGTAGAGAAAACTTCCCCTGTATTAGAAAAAATAGAAAAATTCATGAAGCCAAGACTGTCTTTCATTTTCTATGGGCCTGGTGAGAAGATTCTGGCTTTTATGATGTTGCTTTGTGCAATAATAATAGCTCTTCCATTACCTTTTACTCACTTCCTTCCTGCAATTGGCACAACTCTTATTTCACTTAGCATTATGAGTAAAGACGGGTTTCTATCCATATTGGGAGTTTTAGTGTCATTGTGTGCGTTGTTGCTTACTCTTGTTGTAATAGTCAAAGGACCACAACTTATAACCGGAGCACTTTCTCTTCTTAAAAGCTTTACAACACTTTAACAAAAGAACGAATTACTAGCGCAAAATGAATAATGCATATTGAAATAAAACAATAATTGTGTTAAGAATTATTTTTATCAAAGGTTTTTCGTGTCAAAAAATGATAAGTTGACTAAAAGTGATAAATTAGCTTCTGATATTCTAAAAGAAGTTGCAGATACCAATAACAATGATAGCGATAAAGTAACTTTGTTTGACATTAAAACAGCTTTGCATGAGCGTGGTTTTGGTATTTTAATAATCATCTTCTCCTTGCCGCTATCGGTGCCTATACCGGTTCCACCTGGTTATACAACTATTCTTTCTATACCTTTAATCTTATTCTCATTGCAGCTTTTATTTGGATTTGATTCTCCTTGGATGCCCAGTTGGCTAGAAAGAAGATCTTTTCAGCGTTCAACACTAGCTCTTGTGGTGGAAAAAACTTCTCCAGCATTAAAAAAAATAGAAAAGTTCATGAGACCAAGAATGTCTTTTATTTTCTATGGGCCCGGTGAAAAAATTTTAGCTTTTATAATGCTGCTTTGTGCGTTATCAATAGCTCTTCCACTACCTCTTACTAACTTCATTCCTGCAATTGGTACGACTCTTATTTCACTTGGTATTATGAGTAAAGATGGGTTTCTATCTATATTGGGAATTTTAATATCATTGTGTGGGCTATTGCTTACTCTTGTTGTAGTAGTCAAAGGGCCACAACTTATCATTGGGGCATTTTCTTTTCTCAAAAGCTTCGTATATGGTTAGGCTTTACAACACTTTAACAAAAAAAAAAGAGCTCTTGACACCGATCGACAAAGATCATGTAAAGATGTATGTTTGTGGACCAACAGTATATGATACGGCACACATAGGCAATGCACGTTCTGTTGTTGTTTACGACGTATTATTTCAACTGCTCAAGTTTTGTTATGGCAAAGTTACTTATGTGCGCAACATAACTGATATTGATGACAAGATAATCAACGTGGCAAGTGAGAAAAATAGTAGTATAGAAAGCATCAGCACATACTACACTAGGGCTTTTCATGAAGACATGAAAAGCCTAAACTGTGCAGAACCAACATACGAACCAAAAGCAACAGAAAATATAGATTGTATCATCAAATTAATTGAACATTTGCTGCTATCTGGTCATGCCTATGAATCCAATAAGCATGTATATTTTAGCGTAGAATCTTACTCTGAGTATGGTGCTTTATCAGGAAAAAAAACTGATGAATTGGTTCCAGGTAGCAGAGTTGAAGTTAATGAAAATAAAAAGCACCCTGGAGATTTTGTACTGTGGAAGCCTGCAAGTGATATTGACTACAAACTTTCAAGTTATTGGGATAGCCCATGGGAAGAGGGCAGGCCTGGATGGCATATAGAATGCTCAGCAATGTCATATGCTTATCTTGGCAAAGATTTTGATATTCATGGTGGCGGCATAGATTTACAATTTCCTCACCATGAAAATGAAATTGCACAGAGTAAGTCTGCATTTGCTGGATCAATGTTTGCAAAATACTGGATACATAACGGCTTTCTTACAGTAAATGAAGAAAAAATGAGCAAGTCCTTATTTAATATAGTCAAAGTAAGAGATTTGCTAGATAGTGGAATAAAGGGTGAAGTAATACGCTATGCACTGCTCAAAACTCACTACAGAAAACCACTTGATTGGACAGAAAACGTTATTTCTGATGCACAGGAAACCTTAAACAAATTTTATCGGTTATTACGTGGTTTAGATATAACGAATATTGATGAAAGTAACGCAGAGATTTCTAAAGATTTTATGGACGCTTTAAAAAACGACTTAAACATTCCTGAAGCTCTAGCTATATTACATGAAATGGCTACAAAAATTAATAAAACGAGTAATGAAAATGAGAAGCTTAAATTAACTGAGAGTTTTGTTAAAAGTGCCAGATTTATTGGTCTTCTTGAGTCAAGTTATGAAAAGTGGTTTGCTGTGGATGTAAATCATCAAGAAATAGAAAGGTTGATAGACTTAAGAAAAATTGCAAAAAAAAATAAAAATTACGATACTGCAGACAAAATAAGAAATCAGTTGAAACAAATGGGGATTACAATTTCTGACAATGAAGATGGTACAACAACCTGGTAAACTCATATGGAAAATTACTTTCTGTTATTCACAGATAGTCTAGTATCATCATTAGTCTTACCCATACATCAAGGTTTTGTGTTCAATACCATGCTTTATTTCAGGTCGTATCACACTCCACTACTTATGTTATTTTTTGGAGTACTAGGATCAAGCCTTGGTGGAATAGTTAACTGGTACTTAGGTAGAATAACAATCTCTATACGAAAATCATACCACAAACTAGAGAACGAGCATAAAACACCAAAAATCGTAAGAAATCTACTGATTTGTGCAGTTGCATTACTTTCATGGGTGCCAGCACTTGGAAGTGTGATTCAAATTTTATCAGGTTATTTTAAGTTAAACCTTTATATCCTTGCCCCTTTAATCATTCTATCTAATTTCTTCTATTTATTATATCTAATACTTACTTTTGGAGTATAACAGCTATAGTACTACAGCTATTAAAGCCCAAGTCATAGGATGGATGCACCATGAGCTAAAAGCAATTCCACAAGCTCTTGGTCAGCGGCATAACCTAATACTGTCATTCCCCAATTATTTCTAGCATTAACATTTGCATTGTGTTTTAGTAATATTTTTGCTATATCAACTTTTCCCATCAGAACAGCATGATGTAGTGGAGTATCACTATTTCTATTTCTGGCATTAACATCTGCACCCTTTTCAATAAGGTATTCTGTTATTTCTAAGTTTCCATGAAAAACAGCATAGTGTAGTGGAGTTTCATAATATCCACCCTCAGCACTAGCAGCCTTCTTAAAAAAATATCCTACTATATCCAGCCCACGTAAACTAGATAGATGTAATGGAAGGAACTTGCTCTTAGCATTAATGTCAACCCCTCTACTCACGAGATACTTTGCTACATCCAGTTCTCCACTACAAACAGCCAAATGCAATAGAGTATCATTATATTTATTATTAATATCAGTTTTATCAACTAGATATTTTACTATTTCCAATTTTCTATTCCGAATAGCAAAGTATAGAGGGATGTTAGCATATTCATCTTCAGCGTTAATATCAGCTCCTTTCCTTATAAGATATTTTATTACACTCAAGTTTCCATTATCAGCAGCAAAGTGCAATGGAGTTCTACAATCTATGTTCTTAGCGTTAACGTTAGCACCTTTAAAGACCAGGCACTTTACTATGTCCAATTCTCCACTATCAGCAGCAAAGTGCAATGAAGTACTGCAAAGTCTGCTCTTGGCATTAATGTCAGCACCTATATCAATTAGGTACCTTACTGTATTCAATTCTCCACCATAAACAGCTGACATCAAAGGAGTCCAGTCAGCTTCATCTCTGGAGTTAATATCAATACCTTTACTAATTAGGTATTTTACTACATACAATTTCCCATTTTTAGCAGCAACGTGTAGTGCTGTCTTACCATAATTTTTCCTAGCATTAATAACGTTATTAAAACTACTTGAATGTTCTTTTTCTATATGTGTTAATAGAGCCTTAATTGCTTTATAGTTACCATTCTCAGCAAGTAAATGCAAAGGGGTACTTATCTCCGTATAAGAAATTTCCTGGTAGGTATAAACCGAGTCAAAATAAAAATCATCAATTAACCCACTGTGTTTACTTGCATATCCCCAAACAGATGTAACATGACTCATACTATCTTGTACTAAATTACCACTATTTACCAATTCTAGAGCCTTTCTAAGAACTTTTTCTCTTCTGCCTTTCTCTTGCAATTTTAATCTTGTTACTTCCTGTACTAACCTATGGACATTTAATACACTTTGGTTTTGTTCACCGCCCACCATGGAATATCTCACAAGTAAACGGATGGCTAGCTTTAACTGCTTTTTCTTATAATCACTTACCGAATTTAAGAATATTTCTCTAGCGATTTTATCAGGTGCAAAATAAGCCAAAACATCTAAAATCTCTGAAGCTAATGGTCCATATTGTTCATCACTTCTTACTTTATCCATCGTAACTTCCCAAGCTGTAAAAGTTGTTTTAGTATAGTTATTATCAATTCCTTGAAATATTTTAGACTTAAGCAACTTCTTAGCTTTCTTTTCATACTCTTTTAGGTAATCACTAATTTTAAACTTCTCTATTATTCTCTGATCTTCGATATATGATATTGCTTGTTGTATAGCTAAAAGAAAGCATTGCAACCTTCTTACCAAATTTTCTATCTCCCGATCTTGCGATTTATCTTTTTTTAGTATATTAAATCCTTTTTTAACAAACTCTATAGCGTCTCTTTGTTCCAATTCTCCTAGCTTTATAACGTCTATTCCCTTTTCCAGTTCCTGATCATGCGAGGTAATCAAAATATGAGGCTTGTTAAGATCAGGAGATAAAGAAAATGGCAAAAATTTACTTATCTTTTTGTACTCTTGAACGTTATCGAAAATGAACAGGCTCCTCCTTCTTGCGAAGAAAGCATATACTTCTCTAACAATAGTTTCTATCGTTTTGTCGTTTCCATACTTATCTTTAGGAGAAATACCTAATCTATTTCTAGCTAACCTTAAGAAAGAATCTTTCATAGCTTCAAAGTTTTCAGCGTCTATCCATATAACATTGTCGTCATAATATCTTCTATATTTACAAGCATATTTTCTAGCTAACTGGCTTTTTCCCATCCCCCCAGGACCACTAATAGACGTTATGTATGAAATTACAGCACCTTTGGGATTGCGTTGTAGCGAATCATGTAGCATTCCCAAATCCTCATCTCTTCCTGTAAATAGTCTGACTGGACCTCTTACATCAAACCATACCGCTCCTAAAATTTCCTCTCTTATTTTTTCAAAAAACTCATTTATTTCTTCATGTGATAGAAACTTTCCCTCTCTTGCTTTCATCCAATCCAGAACTTCTACCAGAAAGCGACCATAAACGTTCTTTTTATCGATATTATTAAATTCTTTGCCTAACTCATTCTCAATGATTTCCGCTAGTTTTATCTCGTTAGGTTGATTTACTGCAAATACTAATTTATCAAAAAATTCCCTTATATTCTCTTCTAACCTGCCTTCATTTGTCATTCGCTCAAACTCACGTTGCCATACCTGATTTCTTTCCAATTTTCTTTTTGAGTTTTGATCTGATTTACCTTGAAGTTCTTTTATCTCCTTTTCCAATTCTTCTATTGCTTCTTTTACAGCACTCTTAAATGCCGGTTGCACTATTGAAATCATGTTATCGTGAGTACAAGAGAACTTGTATCTCGTACCGCCGTATTTAAAAAAAATATCACTAGTGCTTATTACTTCAACTGCAATTTCTATTCCCTTGTTTGGTCCCGAAGTTTTTGCTTTCAACTTTTTTATTGTATTTTGTGTTGTACTTTGAGCTAGATCGAAACCGATATTAGTACAGATAGTAAAGTCCTTTAGGTCACCATCTGCAAAATCTGGATTAATTTTAATCTTTAGATAGGAAACAAAATATTTTGGAACGCTAAATTCACCACTTTTATTTTTTGAAAGCAATTTACCTACACCGATTTTTTCGCATTCATTTTGCTTGTGTTTGTTTTGTATAAACCTATGTACTATTTTTTCATTTTTCCTATCCTGAAAAACAATATCATCAAAACCCGTAGCTGATTCCATTTCTGTGGCTAAGCGGAAAGAATATTCTCTATCTACTGCACGTTTGAGAAACAGCATTAGCCACTTCAATTGGTAAATATCACCATGAAAAGAGCGTTTTCTCCCTCCAGCAGGATAAGTTTCAGGCATCCTCAGCCTCACGTAATTTTAAAAATAGTACCAACAAATGGTAAAAAAGTTATATGTCATGATATACAGATATCGTAGCGTAAATCTGAGAATATCTACGAGATGTGCTGTTATGTAAATAAAAAAATGTGACTAATTACTTAATCTCTCACTCAAAATTGAATTCACCACATCAGGGCTGGCTTTTCCTTTGGTAAGTTTCATAACTTCGCCGACAAAGAATCCGTATAACTTTGTTTTACCGCTTTTGTATTCTTGAACTTTATCTTGGTTGTTATTGACGATTGTGTCGATAACTCCTGATATTTGACCTCTATCGGTTATTTGTTTTAGGTCTTGCTCTTCTATAATTAAAGATGCAGGTTTGCCAGTTTCAAACATACTATCGAATACCTGCTTGCCAAGTTTAGCAGAGATTGTTCCATCAACGATAAAATCTAAGAGTTCGGACAAAGCATTTGCTTTGATTGGGGAGCTCACAATATCAATACCTGCTTTATTTAAACGACCAAAAAGCTCTACGGTTAACCAGGTAACCGCGAGCTTTGAATCATGTTTTTTTATCAATTCCTCAAAATAATCAGCAATTGCCTTATCGGAAGTAATGACGTTTGCATCGTATTCGTTGATACCCAATTCTTCAATGTATCGCAGCTTTTTTTGATCTGGTAGCTCGGGCAAAGATGATTTAATAGAATCGATTTTATCCTGGCTTACCTCAATTGGCAACAAGTCAGGCTCAGGGAAGTATCTATAGTCGCTTGCATCCTCTTTGTTTCGCATCACTTTTGTTTTTCCCGAAGCAACGTCAAACAATAAGGTATCTTGACTTATTTCTTCTCCACTTTCTAAAATTTCAATTTGTCTTTGTATTTCATAGTCTATAGCTTGCACAATATAACGTATCGAGTTCAGATTTTTTATCTCACAACGAGTGCCAAATGTGCTACTGCCTTTTAGGCGGACAGAAACATTTGCATCACAACGAAGTGATCCCTTTTCCATATCACCATCACACGAACCAATATAACGCAAAATCTGCCTCAATTTTTTCATGCATTCTGCAGCTTCTGCAGATGAACGGAGATCTGGTTCTGAAACAATTTCCATTAAAGCAACCCCTGCACGATTTAAATCTACATAAGTTTTGCTTTCCTCATGAACGCTCTTTCCTGCATCTTGCTCTAAATGAATTCTCGCGATTCTTATTTCTTTTTCATTATCGTTGATAAATACTCTACCATTTTTAACTATTGGCTCAAAAAACTGGGTTATCTGGTACCCTTGCGGTAAATCAGGATAAAAATAATTTTTCCGATCAAAGTAAGAATACTTATTAATTTCTGCAGAAAGTGCAAGACCGGTGCGTATTGCTTGCTCTATGCAGTAATAATTTAGTATTGGCAGCGTACCTGGCATTGCCGCATCAACTAGAGAAACTTGAGTGTTATGCTCAGCACCAAACTCCGTTGATGAGCTAGAAAATAGCTTCGTATTAGAAGAAACTTGAGCGTGCACCTCAAGCCCAATTACTGCTTCCCAATCCTCTTTCGTCATGTATTTTATTTAAATGATAATCTTAATATTCTGCAAAATTAGCACAAAAAGTCAAAACAAAACTCATGTTAGCTAAGTGGTATGCAGATTGTTTTACCCATAGAAACGGGTTAAATGCAAAAGATTACTTGACAAGCTTCGCCAGCCCTCTTATCATAAAATTGAAGCTATTTATTTATCTTCTCTGTACAGATTAAATGACAAAAAAACTCACGTATCTGGCGTCTCATGTTTAATTTTTTGCACTATGTGCACCTTATGTCTTTATAAAACTTCTACCTACATAAGCTGAAACGCGCTTATAAAGCGTTTAAAACATAAAAAAACGCCAACTTAAAAAATGGATAGTGAATAACTAGCTACCCTAGGGTTTCTTTTGCCTTTTTTTCTGTTTAGTAAATTTCTTAACGTTTATAATTTAGATTAGTTGCGGTTTAAAAGCAACTGAATCGCGGTTATTAAGTGTTTAGAATAAAAAAACGCCATACTTGAAAGTATAATGTAAGTAATTAGCCAACCACGGGGCTTCTTTTGCCTTTTTTTTCGTTTGGTAAATTTCTTAATGTTTGTAGCTAAACGATAACCGTCATCCCGCTACTTGTTAGCGGCCGAGATACCGCGAATGAATCGCGGTATGACGTAGGATTGCTGTCATTCCAGTGCCAAGCACTGGGATCCAGCCTTTATTATTTGGTTGAAATTAAGTCTTCTGGATCCCAGTGTCAGCTACTTGGATGACACCATTCTTTTTCCTGGATTCCAGTGTCTGGGCACTGGAATGACATCCTCCCTTGTGGAGATTGCTCTCAAATCACAATGTTCGTACAGCTATGCAAACACAAAGGTGTCATTCCAGCGCGTGACGCTGGAATGGCTTTGTTGCATCGCTCAAGTGAAAAGAACTGGCAGTTACTGACAAAATTCATTATAAATAGCCATTTAACTGTTGAAGAAAAAATATGCCACAAAAAATGAGAGTCAGTAACTGCCATGAATATAACAAATTTCTCCAAGAAAGAGGAAGCATTTTTTGTTATATCAATGACGCCATAGAAAATTGGTACGAGAATTGTCCAAAAATGCAGGGCGGCAACTATATTTATAGTGATAAAGTTGTGATTTTGGTGCATATAATCGTCAGTTTCTTTAGAATTGGTTTAAGACAAACAGTCGGGTTTATAAAAGGGTATTTGCAACAAATAGGAAGAGATTTGGCAGTTATCAGCTATTCACAAGCATCAAGAAGGTTTAAGAAACTTAATATTAAGATAAATGATTGCAGAATTGATAAAAATAATATGGAAGATATCGAAATTGCTATAGACAGTACAGGAATTAGTATATACAACAACACTCCTGGTCACAGCAAGGAAAATAGCACTGACAGAAAATATCGTGGCTATGAGCAAACGAGAAAATTGCACGTAATGTTGAATATAAACAACAAAAAAGCCATAGCTGTAAAATACAGTAACGGTGTCTACTCTGATCACTATGGAGCTTGTGATTTGCTAAAAGAAGTTGATTTTCAGCATGCCATAAAAGCACTATATGCAGATAGAGCATGTGATAGGCACAAGTTTTATAAGTTGTGTAACAAATATGATATAAAGACAAAAATTCCACCAATAAACAATGCGGCAGAACATCCAGAAATAGATTATATGTCTGACAGGAATGCTGCTATTAGGTTAATAAAATTATACGGTGAAGATGGCATGAAAGAATGGAAAAAAGAAGTAAATTATGGGAAAAGATCTTATATTGAAGGGTTTTTCTCAAGATTAAAGCAAATATTCGGATTTAGTTTTAGGAATAAATCTGAGATAAATCGAGAAAAAGAACTGCTAATCAAATGCTATTTGCTTAATAAATTCACTGATATTGGTATGGCTAAATTTGAGATAGTTACATGAATTTACCATAAATCACCATCTCATAAAGTGTGATGCAACAAAGCCATCCCAGTGTCACGCACTGGCATGACAAGAAAGGGAGCACTGGAATTTTTATTTCAGTATTGTACATTAGCCATGCATCTGAACAGATACGAGCTTTCTGCTTTTTTTGGGTAAGGTCAGTCAAAAAGGTTTTACAACAACCATAATAACTATAACTATTATCAATACTGTAACTGCTTCATTTAAAACGCGAAAATAAATATGTGACTTCTTATTCGAACCCATTGCAAAATTTTTCCTATATTTTGCAAGTAGCATATGAATAATTAACATCAAAAGTATTGCAAATGCTTTTACATGAAACCATCCTTCACGATATGCTTCCCTAATAACCATTAGTGTAATTCCAAGACCAAGTGAGAAAAGCATTGCAGGGTTTATGATATATCTAAGTAGCCTCTTTTCCATTGTTTGAAGCAAGCTATCATTTTCCGATCCCGGTTTTACAGTTGCATGGTAGACATAAAGCCTGGGTAAATAAAGCATACCTGCCATCCACATGATAACAGAGATAACATGAAAAGCCTCAAGCCAGTGGTAATAGTTCATTAGCAAAAATTTAAAATTCCTGGTATTGTGTTAGTTTAATGAAAAAGAAATCGATATGAAAGCAGAAAATTTCACTAAAGAACAGATAATTGGATTCTACAGGAAAATGCTACTCATACGCAGATTTGAGGAAAAAGCAGGACAATTATATGGGATGGGATTAATAGGCGGGTTCTGTCACCTATCAATAGGACAAGAAGCAGTTGCAGTTGGAACTCAAGCTGCATCAAAATTAGGTGACGCTTTTATCACAAGTTATAGAGACCATGGCTTAATGCTCGCATGTGATTCTGATCCAAATGTTGTAATGGCAGAGCTTACCGGCAAAGAAACAGGATGCTCGAAAGGTAAAGGTGGTTCGATGCACGTATTTGACGTTGAAAAAAAATTCTTCGGCGGGCATGGAATAGTGGGAGCACAAGTTCCAATTGGCACAGGAATAGCATTTGCTAATAAATATAAGAAAAAAGATAATGTGGTATTTACATATTTTGGCGACGGTGCTGCAAATCAAGGACAAGTATATGAATCGTTTAATATGGCATCTTTGTGGGAGTTGCCTGTGGTTTACATCATAGAAAATAATGAATACGCAATGGGAACCTCCGTGCAAAGATCAACTTTAGTAACAGAGTTATATGAAAGAGGAGAAAGTTTTGGTATTCCTGGAAAACAAGTTGATGGAATGGATTTTTTCTCTGTTTATGAGGCTACAAGCGAAGCAGCGGAACACACACGCAGCGGAAAAGGGCCTATCCTGCTTGAAATGAAGACATATCGATATCGCGGTCACTCAATGTCAGATCCTGCTACTTATCGCTTAAAAGAAGAAGTTGAAGATATGAAGCAAAATCATGACCCTATAAGCACTTTAAAGAAATACATGACAGATAATAAAATGGCTTCAGAAGAAGAGTGCAAAGTAATTGATAAGGAAATACGTGATTTAGTAAAAAAGTCGGAAGATTTTGCCAAAAATAGTAAAGAACCAAGCGTTGATGAGCTGTATACTGATGTTTATAAATTTGTTAGCTAATTTTTTTATCCAGAACTGTACAAACATTGTATAGTAAACGATGTCATCCAAATAGCTCCTTCTCCCGTCATCCAAGTGCCCTCCTTTTTTTGTCATCCCAGTGCTCTGACTACTTAGATCCAGCTGAGTTGGTGAGTATAAAAGTATAGCTAACGCAAGCTCTACGTCATGCCGCCGCGAACCGTCATACCGCGATTCATTCGCGGTATCTCTAGATCCCGCTAACAAGCAACGGGATGACGGTTGTCAGGCTAGCTGTCATCTCAGTAGTCTCCTTCTCCTGTCATCCGAGTAGCTGACACTGGTTCCTTTATGACGGCATTAGCCCCTTCGGTGTCATTCCAGTGCTTGACACTGGAATGACACCAATAATTGACATTTCACTAGATATTCATTATAAATAATGGAATGCTACAAAGTATAAAAACCATATTAATAGAAGACGATAACGTTAGGCTGGATAGGTACATCAGAAGAATCTTTCCTGATCTAAAGCAATCTGTAATTGAAAAATCTTTAAGGAAAGGATTAATCAAAGTTGATGATTGCAAAGCAAAGTCCAGTGATAGAGTAAATTCTGGGCAAACTATAACGCTGAAGCACTTGAATTATATTGAAAACGCTAATTCTGATCGCAAATATAATGAAAAGTTAGTGAATCTACTAAGAGAGAACATATTATATGAAGACGAATATATACTAGCTATAAACAAACCCGCAGGGGTCATCGTTCAAGGTGGCGTAAAAGTAAAGATTAGCATGAGTGATTTGCTTGACCAAATAAGAGAGGGAGAAACATTTAAAATTGTCCATAGGCTAGATAGAGATACGAGTGGAGTGATAATATTCGCACGCAACGCTAATGTTGCCAGATACCTTATGGAAGAATTTAAAGGACGAAGAGTAAAAAAAACTTATTTAGCATTAACTTCTGGCATACCGAGCAAGGATAGTGGAACAATAGACTATCCATTGGTGAAAAAATATGTTTCAGGTCAAGAAAAAGTGGTCGTTGATGAAAATTCACCTCAGAATGCCACTACGCATTTTTCAATTATAGCAAAATCCAAACACAATGTTGCTTATTTAAAATTACAACCAATTACCGGCAGAACCCATCAGTTACGTGCACATTTAGCTCATATAAATTGCCCTATTCTTGGTGACGGTAAATATGGTGGTAAAAAAGCTTTTATTGATGGGATAGCAAATAAAATTCACCTTCATTCGCATTCTTTATCTTTAAAACTGCCAAACAATAAAGAAATCACTATCACCGCTCCTATCACTAAACACATCGAAAAATCCATTGAAGCGCTATTTTTCGACTGAAACGATTTCACCAATCAACTTTTCTGTCTTTGGCTTTAATTTGAAGCACAGATATTAGGCTAATTAATGCGCAGGCAGTAAGATAAATGCCTGCTGCAAGTTTTGTTTCGGTTTTTTCTATAAGCCACATGCATATGTATGGAGAAAGGCCACCAAAAATTCCTGCAGATATATTATTTGCTAAGCTTACGCCAGTGCATCTTACTTTTGTTGGAAACAGTTCACAAATAACAGAGCCATATATTCCAAAAGATGCACCTACTGGTATAGTAATCAATAAGTAAGTTATTATTACGACATAGTGGTTAACGGAAGATAATAATGGTAATACACATGTACCAATCAGAGATAGCATAATCAGTACAGGAATCATTACGCGTTTTCTTCCAACTTTATCAGATAAAATTGCAAAAAGTACCGCAGATGCTGCAAATACAACCTGTATTACTATCCTCATTAAATCTTTAACACTAATAGATAAAATAACTAGCTCTTTTATTGATATATTATAAAACATTATTGCTGCGTAGACAATTGCATTCTGAGCAATTCCCAGATTGATTGAAATAATAAGCGGTCTTTTATAGTTTCTTACTAGTTCTAACAATGGTGAATGTGCTAAATTATTAGCGTACTTATTAGTTTTATATGCTAAGCTTTCTTTTAATATGTACCTAGTTAAAAAACCTATTGTCCCCAAAAAAAAGCAAAAATAAAAAAGCAACTTCCATCCCCATATTTCATAGTTCTCACCTGTAACTCTTTTGCAGATAAATATCATTGTTATGCATAAGAGCGTTCCAAGGGCTCCGCTAAAGGGCTTCATACTTCCTAAGAAACCTAGATTTTTTTTATCTTTTGAATGCTCTATCGTAAATGCTGTATTAATGCTTGTTTCACCTCCTGCAGTTATTCCTTGCACTATTCTACAAAACACAAGCAATACAGGTGAAAGCAACCCTATTTCTTTATACCCAGGTATAATTCCCATAATTGTGGATGATATTGAAATTAATATTACTGAAGTAAGTAAAGTCTTTCTTCTGCCATACTTATCTCCCATATAACCAAAAATTACTGCACCAATTGGTCTAAACGCAAAACCAATTGCAAAAACACCAAGGAATTTGAGTGTACTCAAATAATGATCTTCTGATGGGAAAAAAACGTTGATGATTGTATCTGTTAATACTCCAAAAAGAGTGAGTTCATACCACACAATCATGTTACAGATCATGCCCGATAGTATTGCTTTTTGGATATTATTCATGGTCTTTCAATTTAACATAACCTAATATATCATTAACCGGTGCTCCTTGCTATAAAATTTTTCATTCAATAACCTTCAAGGATAATTCACGTAAATGCTTATCCTCCACCTTGGAAGGAGCACCCATTAGAACATCTTCACCTTGCTGGTTCATAGGAAAACAGATTACTTCACGAATATTTGGCTCATCAGCAAGCAGCATAACTATTCTATCAACTCCTGGTGCTATTCCACCATGAGGAGGAACACCAAATCTGAATGCACGTACAAGTGCACCGAATCTTGTATCAACTTCTCCCCGGCTATAACCTGCAATGGCAAAAGCTTTATACATGATATCCAGTTTGTTATTACGAATCGCCCCACTTGACAGTTCTATTCCATTGCAAACAAGATCATATTGGTAAGCAAGGATATCCAGTGGATTTTTGTCCTCTAAATCTTTCAGACCACCGTGTGGCATGGAGAATGGGTTATGAAAGAAATCTATTTTTTTACTTTTATCGTCATATACAAAATATGGAAAATCAATGATCCAACAAAACTTGAAGATATTATCATCTATAAGACTGAGTTCTGACCCTAAAAGAGTGCGTACTTTTCCTGCAATGTTTGCCGCCTCATTCTCTTTGTCAGAAGCAAAAAATACACTATCTCCTGGCTCTATGTTTGTTGCTTCTCTTATGTGGTTTAGCCTATTTTCATCAAGAAATTTAGCAATTGGGCCTTTCGCAGTTCCATCTTTATCAAACGTTATATATCCGAGACCCTTAGCACCGAATTCTTTTTGCGCATGTTCTATCTTTTTATCAAAGAAGCTGCGTGGTTCCTCTGCTGTTTTAGGTGCAGGGATGGCTCTCACTACCATACCACGCTCAATATTGCTTTTGAAAATATTGAACCCTGAATCACGAAAAATTTCTGTAACATCGCTGATTAATAGTGGATTACGCAAATCTGGCTTGTCAGAACCATACTTAAGCATTGCCTCTTTGTATGTAATGCGTGGAAAATCTTTATCGACAGACTTGCGAGAAAATTTGGCGAACACTTTATATAAAGCAGATTCAATAACGTCAAATATGTCCTCTTGAGTCACAAAAGACATTTCAAGGTCTAGCTGGTAAAATTCCCCAGGAGAGCGGTCAGCCCTTGCATCTTCATCACGAAAACACGGTGCGATTTGGAAATATTTATCAAACCCTGAGACCATGAGCAACTGTTTGAAAATCTGCGGAGCTTGTGGCAATGCATAGAACTTGCCAGGATTTAGCCTGCTTGGCACTAGGTAGTCGCGTGCTCCTTCAGGAGAGGAAGCAGTGAGTATTGGAGTTTGAATCTCTAAAAATCCTCGCTCTATCATGAGCTTGCGGAGCTCTGCAATAATTTGTGAGCGCAAAATAATATTGTTGCGGACTTTTTCACGTCTTAAGTCAAGAAATCGATATTTAAATCTCATGTTTTCTGGGTATTCTTGCTCGCCGGTAATGCTTGCCAATATACTTCTTTCTTCTTTTGCTATTTCTTCATCAAAGTGGAACTCAACTTCCGACTCAACGCGCAAATTGTTGACTATCACCTCGATTTCTCCGGTAGAAATAGAGCTGTTTACCGTATCTTCAGTTCTAGCTTCAACTATTCCTGTAACAGTAATTACACTCTCCAATTTTAAATTTGATATCTCATCAAAAAAGTCTTTGTCATTATTCAATACTAGTTGAGTGATTCCATAGAAGTCTCTTAAATCAACAAAGATTAGGTTACCGTGATCGCGCTTACGGTATAACCATCCAGAGAGGGTAACTTCCTTTCCTACATCATTCTTCCTTAATTCATTGCACGTGTGAGTCTTGTAGCAGTTCATATTTGTTTCACTTCTAAATTCTTTAAAAAGTATAGAAATAAACCTTACTACATACAAGCCCATTCTCAGATATTTGCGCAATTTTCGAAATAGAGCAGTACTGCTTTTATATTGTCTTTACCCGCAAAAAAATTGCACAATTTCTATAATTATGGTATAATAGTAAGGGTATTTTTAATGAATTAGATACAGGAAATGCCACTTACACAGATCATATTATATAGCGTAACATTACTTGCTGTAGCTGCAGTATTTCTCTTTTTGAGAAAAATATACAAAAATCGCATTAGAAAAATCATATTTCCTAGAAAAGTTTTTAAAGAAGAGTGGGAAGAAGACAGAAAATTCAATGAATTATATCAAAAAAATAAGCAAAAAGAGTTGATGAAACAACAAGAAACGCTACGCGAGAAACAAAAAGATGTGCAAGTTTATAAAGAAGATCCAGAAATAGTTGACATAGCAAAACCGGTAGGTAAATGGACAAAGATGGTTATGATGGGTAATGGTTTAATGCAGCGTTTTGCACAATTGATACATAGAGAAGGCGGACAGAAAGGATTTTGGGAGCTGTTTGTAAAAGCTCAGGCTTCAACTCAAGGTAAACATAAGGGAAAGGGCAGATAATCCATGCTTGAATGTGAAAATTTATCCTGCGCTCGTAATAATAAGGTACTATTTAAGAATCTCAGTTTTAAAGCTGAGCTAAAATCAAAGATTCTAATCACTGGTCCAAATGGTAGTGGTAAAACCAGCTTAATTAGAAGTTTATCTGGACTTTTACCGCCGGTATCAGGCAATATAAGGCACTGCGGAAAAGATATATATGATGATCCAAAATCCTATATACCTTCTATGGTCTATATAGGCCATAAGAATGCCTGTAAAGATAGCTTAACTGTTGCTCAAAACGTAGAATTCTGGGCAGGAATACGAAATACTAGAGAATTGATTGTGGCAGCTATTTGTTGCTTGCAGTTGCAACCTGTACTTAATATTAGATATGGCGAACTTTCTGCAGGCTGGAAAAGGAGAGTTGCGCTTGCTCGCCTCTTGATTTCTAATGCAAACGTTTGGCTGATAGATGAACCATTTTGTAATCTTGATAGTGCAACGTGTGAATTAGTGCTGAACTTAATCTCAATACGCTCTGAGCAAAATGGTATAGTAATTATTACAGGGCATAGCTCTACAGAGCAATTGTGTGATTTTACAACGATTGATATACGCGATTTCAATAGACTTCTTGCATAGTTTTTGGCAGCACGTTAACAACCATTAGAAACGAAAAGACTTCCTTGACACCCTTCGCCAGTCCCCTTATCATGAAACTGAAGCTATTTATTTATCTTCAGTCTGTGCAGATAAAACGACAAAAAAACTTAGTATATCTGGTGTGTCATGTTTAATTTTTTGCACTATGTGCACCTTATGTCTTTATAAAACTTCTAGCTATACAAGCTGAAACGCGCTGTTCAAGACATCACCCAACGTCAAATTTTAAAATAGAGAGTGAATAACTAGCACGGGTTTTCTTTGCCTTTTTTTCATTTGGTAAATTTCTTAAATATTTATGGCTAAACGACAACCGTCATCCCGCTGCTTGTTAGCGGCTAAGGGATACCGCGAAGGGATACTGCGAATGAATCGCGGTATGACGGTTAATTATTCTGCGGCGGTATGACGTAGAGCTCGCGTTAGCTATACTTTTATACTCACCAACTCAGTATCCAATCTGGATCCAAGTAGTCAGCTACTTGGATGACAACCTGTTGAGGCTGCGCTTACACATTCCACTTTCTATGCTCACCAAACAAATTTGCTTACTCGCAGCAAAATTTTCTGGATCCAAGTAGTCAGCTACTCGGATGACATCTTTGTGTTTGAGGCAAAACCAGCTATAACATTTCTTCGCAAACAAATGTTCGTACAGTTGTGCGCGTGATGCTGGAATCTAGACAACAATTAGATCCTATTGTCAAGCAATAAGCTACATGTGCTATTTATTTAGTAGATTAAATATGAAGTTTAAAACTCTGCTATTGACTTCCTGTAGAACTAGTGAAAACCAAACTTGCTTAAAACCACTTAATTAGTTATAGTTATAAGTTTAGGTACAGTAAAATGACAGCTTTTGTCCCCTTGATTATTTTTTTAATCTTGTATCTTGGAAGTGGTGCTTATTTTTCTTTTATCGGAACTGATAATCCACTTCATCAGGTTTCACCAGTAATCTGCTTATTACCAGCACTATTTTTTGCTGTCTCACGTGGTACAAATAAAATTCAGCATAACATCGATACTGTTATCAAGGGCATGGGTGACAAAAACACCCTTACTATGTGTTTAATTTTTTTATTTTCTGGAGCATTTTCTGCGGTGACTCAATCAATCGGTAGCGCAGACACTGTTGCTAATTTAATTCTTAATTTCCTTCCAGCAAGATTACTGCTGCCTGGAGTATTTTTGGCTTCTGCTTTTATTTCAACTGCAATTGGCACATCTATGGGAGTTGTTGCGCTGATGGTACCTATAGCTGTTAATCTGGCAAAAAGTGGAGCTTTTGGTCTCGAAATAGGAACTGCAACTGTAGTAGGTGGTGCCGTGTTTGGCGATAACCTTTCGATGATATCTGATACCACCATTGCATCTGTTTCTTCACAGGAAGCTTCAGCAAAAGATAAACTTAAAATGAACTCTAAAGTTGCACTTATTGCCAGCATTATAACACTCATCTACCTAGCAGTTGCCTCAAATAGTACAAAAATTATTTCTATATCAAATTTAGATTATTATTCTATAATAAAAATTATTCCTTACATTTCTTTAATAATCATGGGGCTGTTTGAAGTCGCCACTTTAGTAACAATAACTATAAACATAATTATTGCTGGTGTGCTAGGAATAACTTTTTTTGACTATGCTATCATTCAATTTCCTCATGACGTATATGACGGTTTCAAAAAAGTAAACGAAATAGTGATATTTGCTCTATTTATCGGTGGATTGAGCCATATAATGTACAAGCAAGGTCAAAAAGCGTTGCATAAACTCATCGATGAAAGCAATATCACAAAAACTAAAGCTGAATTTGTGATAGCAGGAATTGCGTCTATGTTTACTACCTTAGTTGCCAATAATACCATTGCTATTTTACTAAGTGGTGGCATTGCAAAAAGGCTTGCACAAAAACACAGTATTGCGCCACATCGCAGCGCATACTTATTAGATGTTTTTGCTTGTGCTACAAAAGGTATCTTACCTTATGGTTCCCAACTATTGCTAGCAGGTAGCATCGCCTCTGTATCACCTATTTCTTTATTAACACAGGTATATTATTGCTTTATTCTAGCGGCAGTTACAATAGGCGAAATAATCATCAACAGCAGAAAAGAGAAACATTGTGCGGCTGCAACTTAGAGTTTCTCTTTTTTTACCCATAAGGAACGGAATTACTTGACACCCTTCGCCAACCCCCTTATCATGAAACTGAAGCTATTTATTTATCTTCGCAATCTGTGCAGGTTAATGACAAAAAACTTAGGGTATTTGGCGTCTCATGTTTAATTTTTCGCACTACGTGCATCGCATGTCTTTAAAAATTTCTGGGTTTTTACCTATATAAGCCGAAACGCGCTTACAAAGCGTTTAAGACAGCAAAAAACGTCAAATTGACAAGGGAGAATTTGAATGCTAGCTACTACGGGGTTTCTTTGCCTTTTTTCCTGCTTAGTAAATTTCTTAAACACTTGCGGTGTAGGTTAGTTGCAAGTTAAAAGCAGCTAAATCGCTCTTAATCAAGCGTTTTAGAATAAAAAAAACGCCGATATTTTAGTACATAGTAAATAGCCAACCACCATGGTGCTTCTTTTGCCTTTTTTTTCATTTGGTAAATTTCTTAAACATTTATAGTTGCAATTTAAGAGCCCGTAAAGGGTGTCATTCCAGTGCCCCTGTGATGTATTCCAGTGCTTGACACTGGAATACAGTTTTCCATATAATCTCATCGAAAATGTTGTAACCACTTTCCATGCTAGTTTGCTTGTTCACAAGCAAACTTTTCTGGATCCCAGTGTCTAGGCACTGGGATGACAAGAGAAGGTACTAGCCTGACACCCTGACAACCGTCATCCCGCTGCTTGTTAGCGGGATCTATGCTAATGCCCTTTTATTCTTTCAATTATGTTATTTCCATTTAAATCTGTCTGTTCCGCAACTTCAGTGAATACAGTTGAATACTCCCTAAAACTGATCGTCATAACTTTACCCTACTTTGAATAATATTTTGATCATTACATATTGTAACAAAAAAAAATCAACTCATTTCTTCTAACGGCTCTATATTAAAGATAGAAAGTCCAGAAGCAATGACGTGTGCTAAGGCTTGGACAAGTTGCAGCGGTGAGATCTTTCTTATATTTTTAATTGTGTAATCTTCTGTGTTTGTAAATGTTTTTTCTATACCCCACTGCAGTAATAAGTACTTTACGTTCTGAATGATTTATGATGTAAATTATACGGTAGTTGCTAACCCTTATCCTATATTGCCCTCTAAAGCTATGACATAAAGGCTTTCCTAGATTAAAAGGATCAACTGTAAGGCGTTTCTTTATGGCCTCCTGAACCATTAATTTAATCTTTGCCGGAAGAGCTGGAATTTCTTTTTCAATAACATTTTTTAAGAATTTTATAGTGTAAGTTTTATTTCCAGATGTTTTCATCATCCTCTACTTCTTCTTCACCTTCAGAGAGGCGATCGTCAGCTATTTTGGATAGCTCTACATCTTCTTCGAACTCTTCTTCCACTAAATCTACTAAAACTTCAGGAATAGTTTTATTTTGAGTCTCTGCCATTTCTGTAAGATACTGAGCCAATTTACTGTCAAAACTTACATTAACATTGAGCTTTTTTTGACTGTGAGCCATATATTAACCAGAAAATACTACTATAAACTATAACATTTTTACTTAATTTTGTCAACTTCTCTATTCGTTGAAAAAACAATCTTGCATAAAAAAATCAACTCATCTCTTCCAAAGGCTCTATATTGAAGATAGAAAGTCCAGAAGCGATGACGTGTGCTAAGGCCTGCACGAGAAACATTCTTGCAGCGGTGAGGTTTAAGTTGTCTTCCAGTATGAAACGCATGTTTAAATCACTCTTGCCATACCCCCATAAAACGTGAAACGCTTCTGCAACTTCAAGTAAGTAGAAAGTAATTCTGTGTGGCTCACAAAGCCTTGCTGCAATTTCTACCACATCTGGCCACTTTGCTAAGGTTTTTATGAGGAAGAGCTCTCCACCTGTCCTTAAAAGTGAAGGATCTGCTGTTGGGAGCTCTTTTGGAGCATTACGCATTAACGAATGAGCACGAGCATGCGCATATTGCACGTAAAAAATAGGGTTGTCTTTTGACTGTTCTTTAACTTTAGCAAAATCAAAGTCCAAGACCATATCATTCTTGCGTGTTAGCATTATAAAACGAGTTATGTCCCTGCCAACTTCTTCCACTACATCTCTTGCTGTTAGGAAGTTTCCTGATCTTTTGGACATCTTAACAGGTTTGCCGTTCTCGAAAAAATTCACAATATTATGCAGTTTTACCTCTATTTTTGCTTGATCATCACTGAGCGCAGAGACGACTGCTTTGAGTCTTTTGACATAACCGCCGTGGTCACTACCAAGCTCTACGATCATATTGTTAAAACCACGCGATATCTTATCAAAATGGTAAGCGATATCCGAGGCAAAATAAGTCCAACTGCCGTCCTCTTTCTTCAATGCACGGTCAACGTCATCACCAAATTTTGTAGAGCGAAATAGCATCTCTTTTCTGGAAGTCCAATTTTCGCTTTCTTTGCCTTTTGGTTTCTCCAGGTACCCTTCATACACTAGACCCTTGTCAGACAATATCTTTATACTCTCTTCAATTTTGCCACTTTTTTGTAGCTCATACTCTGAAGTAAAAACATCATGATTTACTCCAAGTAAGTTCATGTCTTCCTTTATAATTTCTAAGATAGAACTTAAAGTATAGTCTCTAATCACTTGATTATCTTGCTTTTCTAGAAGCTCTGCGCCATATTTTTTGGCCAGCCCCTCCCCTATCGGTTTTAAATATTCACCTGGGTATAAACCTTTTTCAACACTAATTTTTTCTCCCAGAGCTTCTTTATATCGCAAATACACTGACCGAATTAGCGTATCTATCTGTGCTCCAGCATCATTAATATAGTATTCCTTAGTAACTTTATAACCAACTTTTTTCAATAAATTTGCCAGAACGTCACCAAATACTGCCCCTCTTGCATGACCAATATGCAGTGGACCAGTTGGATTTGCAGATACAAATTCAACATTGATGGCCTGATTGTTCCCTATATCTAGGGTGCCAAACTCTGTTTTTAGCTCATTTATTTGTTTTAAAATTCCATGCCACACTTCTATTTTTAAGTGCATGTTGATGAAACCAGAGCCTGCTATTTCCACTTTTGCAACTTCATCAAAAAGTTCAAATTCTTTGGCTAAAACCTCTGCAATTTCAATGGGATTCTTCTTTTCATGCTTTGCAAGCACCATAGCAACATTTGTGTAAATGTCTCCATGGACTCTATTGCTTGGAGGCTCTATGATAAAGTTTGCTGCACTTGTGCTTATAACACCCCTTTGTTTCAACTCATTCAATTTACTAAAGATTAGAGAGGAAATCTGCTTAAAAATGTTCATTCACTATATTGCTATAAAATCTATAGCAGTATAGTGAATAAGTGGGACTAGTTGAAGGTTTATCTTAACTATTTTATCTTCCTGGATCAGAGTTTATATTAAGTCGTTGCCGTAACCATGGTAAGAGAAAGCCATACCTTCGCTGTAACCATCATTACCAGCATCAGGCTCTTCAACATCATCAGTTACTACCTGATCTTCAGTTGTGATTTTATCCTTGATCGTCTCGTCTACACCCTCATCACTATAAGAAAATTTGTTAGTATATGAATAGCGATTATTGATTTTATCACTATAGTTATGTTTTAACATAGAGACCTCCTATACAGTCAAAATTGGAATTACATTAAGATAGAACAAGCTATGAATATAACGTGAATGAAAGAAACTACAGATCACGAAATTTCCGGATAACTATGGAACCATTATAAAATAATAAAATTAAAAATTTAATAATTTTAATTATAAATCTAGCATATCAACTAACGGTATGATTTAAATTTTCTTTCAATTCCACTGTATCTTCGCCAGTTTTGCATACAGCCCGTCTTTACTCATTAGAGAGTCATGAGTTCCTACTTCTTCTACTTTTCCATGATTAATTACTATAATCTTGTCAGTCTTGAGTGCGGTTGATAGCCTGTGTGTAATTACGATTGTTGTTCTGTTTTGCATTAACTTGCTCAATGCTTTTTGCACGAGGTTCTCACTTTTGTAATCAAGGGCAGAGGTTGCTTCATCCAGTATTAAAACCTGAGGATTGTTGAGTATGGCCCTTGCTATTACAATACGTTGTTTTTGTCCTTCAGAAAGTTTTAATCCTCTTTTTCCTACAAATGTATCAAATTTATCAGGCAGCTTATCAATAAATTCCATCGCATAAGCGCTGATGGCTGCTTGCTTCACTTCCTCATATTCGGCACCTGGTTTGCCATATAGTATATTTTCCATTATTGAGCAAGAAAATATCATGTGATCTTGTGGCACTAAGCCAAACAACGATCTGAGGTCATTTAGCGCAATTGACTTAATATTGTGCCCATCGATAGTAATGCTACCTTTGTTTGGATCATGAAAACGGAGCAGAAGCTTTAAAATGGTGCTTTTACCACTGCCAGATGGTCCAACAATTGATACTGCTTGACCTGCCTCTATAGAAAATGATACGTTATTTAACGCTGGCTTATCAGACTGAGATTCATAAAAAAATGTTACGCCATTAAACGAAATTCCCTTTTGAACACTACAAATTTTTATAGGATCATCGGGATCTGCTATAGAGCTTTTCATATTTTTAAATTCAAATAAACGCTCTACTATTCCAAGACCTCGTTGTAAATCACTGATATTATCGCTCAAATTATTTATAGCTCCTGCTGCGAGCGCTGAATAAAACACAAATGAGGAGAGTTCTCCAATAGTTATATTATTGCTTAAGATTTCTTTAATACCAAAAAAGAGCAAAACAACTAGTGAACCTATCACACACGTGATAACTAGAGTTACTAAAATAGCACGCAAGAGTACTAATTTTACGTATGATTTTGATACTGAGTTTAAATACTCCTTAAAACGGGTTTTTTCATTTTCTTCGAGTACAAACGATTTGATAGTCACTATAGATCTAAAATTTTCCTCACTAAATGACGCAAGCTCACTTAATTTATCCTGGGCAAAGCGTGCATAGCTACGCACTTTTTTTCCAAGTGAGGTCATGATAATGAGTAGTATAGGTATTATTGCGGCTGCATACGCAGTTAGTTGTATATTTGTATATAATAACATAGCAACACTGCCAATCAGAATCACAAAATTTCGTAATATGGTTAGTAAGCTGCTGTTTATTATTGATTGCAGCACAGAGGTATCAGTAATTAACGCTGAGATAACATCTTGTACGCCTGTGTTCTCAAAGAAACTTGGTTGCAAGTTAGTGATACTGCTATATAAGTCATATCTGATTCTTGCGATAACTTTCTCGCTGCCAATGCCAATGAAATATAACCGAGTAAATGCAGTGAGAGAAATGGCTAAAACTATAAGTATTGCAACTAATAGTTTGGTAGTAAAATCGTGCTCTGTGCCAGAATCAATTACATTGCTTAAGCCTCTGCCAAAGAGGAGGATCGTTAAGGCTGAAAATAAAACTGCAATAAAAGCTATGACAAAATAGGATAGATTAGGCTTTATATAGTAAAATAACTGCCTAATATTAGATCGCATCTTATTTTAAAGTTTCTAAAGTTAAGTATATAGATTTTAGTTTCAGGGGAAAGGGGAAAGGTGTAGTATGAAGCAATTTAGGTTCTGCAGCTGTTGTGATTTTAGTCCACCAAGAAAGGGTAGTAGCCCGCAGAAACGAAAAACTTGCTTGACAAACTCCGCCAGTCCTCTTATCATGGTATTGAAGGTATTCAGTTATCTTCATCTGTGCAGATTAAACAGCAAGAAAACAACGTAGTTGGCGTCTTATTTTTAATTTTTTGCACTATGTGCACCTTATGTCTTCACAACATTTCTAGGTTTTTACCTATATAAGCTGAAACGCGCTTATAAGTCGTTTAAGACAGTATAGTACGCCAATTTGCAGGATTAGAGAGTGACAACTAGCTAACACGGGGTTTCTTTTGCCTTTTTTTCTGCTTAGTAAATTTCTTAAACATTTAAACTAAGGTGTGTTGCATTTAAAAGCAGCTAAATTGCAGTGTTTAAGACTTAAAAAACGCCAATACTGAAAATAGACAATGACTAGGGCTTCTTTTGCCTTTTTTTTCGTTTGGTAAATTTCTTAAGTATTTATGGCTAAACGACAATCGTCATCCCGCTACGTGTTAGCGGGATCTATGTTAAGGTATGACGGTTAAGTAAGGGATCTATGTTAAGAGATACCGCGGCGGTATGACGGTTCGTGGCGGCGTGACGATAAGCTCGTCATCCCGCTACGTGTTAGCGCCGCGGCGGTATAGCTATACTTAAAAATATGGTTGAATAGTTGTTAATAATAGTGTATAATTATTAATCTTTTCTCAGTATTTTTACTATGGCTCTTTCTAAATTTCTCGATCCAAAGTTAGATTTAACATTTAAGAAAATCTTTGGCACTGAAAAAAATAAGAATATTCTTATCCATTTTTTAAACGATATTTTAGGATGTACTGAAGTCAACACTATACAAGAAGTAGAATTCTTAAGCACCATTATGGACCCTGAAATTGCTTCTGATAAACAAAGCATTGTTGATGTTCTTTGCAGGGATTCTAGTGGGAACAGGTATATAATTGAGATGCAGCTCACTCGTGATAAAGGCTTTGAAAAACGCGCACAACTTTATGCTGCTAAGGCTTACTCAAGACAAGCTGATAAATCTGGTAAATACGTTGATTTAAAGAAGATTTTCTTTATCGCGATTTCAAATTGTACCTTATTCCCTGATAAGCTTGACTATATATCTAGCCATACCATAAGAGATGAAAAAACCAATGAGCATGACTTAAAAGATTTTCAATTTATCTTCATAGAGCTGCCAAAATTTCCTAAGAGTAGAGAAGAACAACTAGAAAGTGTAGTAGACCGTTGGCTATTTTTTTTCAAATATGCAGATGAAACAACGGACGAAGATCTCAGAAAAATTGCGGAAAAATCACCAATAATAAAGCTAGCATATGATGAATTAGATAAGTTTCACTGGAATGAAAAAGATCTAGTAGCTTATGAAGAAAGAATAATGGATCTGCGCAAAGAAGAAGCCATTCTTGAATACAGACTTGATCTTGCTAAAGAGGAAGGTAGAAAAGAGAGGGAAATTGAAGTCGCAAAGAATCTACTTAAAGCAGGTGTTTCTTTTAATATTATAGCTCAAACTACTGGTCTTTCTATGAGTGAGATCAAAGAATTGCAGAATTAAGTGTGAATGGTTACGAAAAATATAAGTTTTTGCGATAAATGACATAGTGATGTATTTGTTGTTCAGCATGTCAGTGGAATATTTTCTGGTATCTGTTCAGATGCATGGCTAATGCTGAAACAAAAATTCCAGTGCTCCTTTTTTTGTCATCCCAGTCTGGGATCCAGATTGGGCACTAAGTTGGTAAACACGAAAGCGCTTTACAACGTTTTTGATGGAACTGTGCAAAAGGACTGGATACCAGTGTCAGCTACTTGCATGACACCCATTTGTTCCTATAGTTGCTTTTCTCGTCTACCTTATTTTGCCACTCATCTGAACAGATACCCATTTTGGAGGGATACCAATAATAGTTGTGAGCGGTACAAGTTTAGTCCATATACCTTCCAAGCATAACACGCTCACGAAACTTTAATGCGATAGCTTGGTTTCTACTGAAAGACAGCATTATGCCAAGTGCGATGCTCGAAGATAAAAGAGAAGAACCACCATAGCTAAGTAACGGCAGGGTTATGCCGGTGGTAGGAAAAACACTCAATGTTACCCCTATGTTTATTATGAATTGTGTGATGAATTGCATTGAGATACCGAGAATCACTAACAGATTAAATAATTCATTTTCCCTATATGCAACGTAAAGCAAGCGGGCGGAAATGATACCAAATAACATCAATGTGGCTAAGCACGTAATCAAACCAAATTCTTCTGCTAAAACAGAAAACACAAAATCTGTATGACAATCAGGAAGAGAGGCTTTTACGCTACCTTCACCAGGTCCAACTCCAGTTAATTGACCTCTTTTGAATGCTTCTAATGATTTTGTGACTTGAAAGTTATCGCGTTGCGTAAAAAAGACAAAATTGTAAATCCTTTGCTTTATATGTGGGAGGCATAAGTAAGCTATTGTAGTTCCAGTTGTGGCCATTCCTATTATGCATAAAAAGTATAAAAGTGGTATACATGCAATAAACATTTGACCAATAAAAGAATATGTTAAAAGCATAGACATACTGAAATCAGGTTGCAAAAGTAACAACACAAAAACTAACAGAAATATTATGATTGATATGTGTATTTTAAACTTCATTTCGCTGGCCAAGATACTAGCTATAACAACAGAAAAAAATGGCCTTACGAACTCAGATGGTTGAACTGAAATTTTGACAACATGTAACCATCGTTTCGCACCTTTTACCTCTATACCAAGTATTATCGCAGTTGCTACTAGAATAGTAAATAAAGCGAAACCTGCGAATGAGAGGTTAAGTATAGTTCTTGTGTTGAGAAAAGAAAATGTCACCAAGGTAATTAGTGACAGGACTATATAAATTGTGTGACGCCGTATAAAATAATCTTGTGGTAAAGAAAGACGCTGCGCAATTACAGGGCTTGCTGAATAAACAAGAATGAAGCTTATAGTGAGCAAAAAAAACACTGGAAGGATGAGATAATAATCCAGCGTTCTATACCAGAGTTTAATATTCATTTTGTTCCAATGTGTAATGCCACTATTCCATAGCTCATATTATGAAACTCAACATTCTTAAAGCCTACCTCTTCAATTTCCATTTTAAAATCAGCCTGAGTTGGAAATTCTCTGATGCTCTTCACTAAATATTCATAAGAACTCTTGTCTTTAGCAACTATGCTGCCAATTTTAGGAATTACTTTAAATGAATATAAGTCATAAAGTTTGGTAAATATCTCATTTTGATAGTGCATAGGGGCAAATTCTAAGCAGATAAATTTCCCATGTGGTTTTAATACCCTGTGCGCCTCATTTAAAGCCTTCTTGCGGTCAGAAACATTTCGAATGCCAAAAGCTATTGTGCAATAACCAAATTCGGAGTCTTCAAATGGTAAACTTTCTGCACTTGCACATACCCAATCAAAATTAATTTGGTTTGAATTTATAGCTTTATCACGTCCTCTGTTTAGCATGTTTTGATTTATATCGCATACTGTAACCTTAGCACTTGGCTCTTTTCTTACTATTCTTATTGCTATATCTCCAGTTCCTCCAGCAACATCTAAAACCTTAGAGTTTTTTGTAAAATGCACACTATTTACCATCTTATCTTTCCATAATCTGTGCATTCCGAGGCTCATTATATCATTCATGGTGTCGTAGCGACTTGCCACGGAATCGAATACCTCTTTAACTAATTGTGATTTCTTCTTGATTTTTATAGTAGACATTACGTAAAGTCGCTCAACTCCTTTATAATTAGTAAAAATTAATTTGAATTAACACAAATGTCAACGACAGGCCTTGAGCCTGTTAAAATCTTCTTCAGCGTGGTATGATGACCTAGTCAGTGGGCTTGATGCAACCACTAAGAAACCTTTGGAGTAAGCAATATATTTATAATGCTCAAACTCTTCTGGGGTAACATACCTATCAAGTTTTGCATGTTTTGGAGTTGGTTGTAGATATTGACCAATTGTAATAAAATCAACCTCAGCACTGCGCAAATCGTCCATAACCTGAAGTATTTCCTCTTTTGTTTCTCCAAGACCAACCATAAGCCCTGACTTTGTGAAAACTTTAGGATTAATCTGCTTTACCATCTTCAGCAAATATAGTGAATGAAAATAGCGAGCTCGTGGTCTTATTTTTGCATACAATCTCGGCACTGTTTCAATATTGTGGTTATAGACATCAGGTGATGCAACAGCAATTGCTTCAAATGCTCCTTTCTTATTTAAAAAATCAGGAGTTAAAATCTCTATTGTTGTTTCTGAAGTTATCTTTCTAATTTCTTCTATGCACTGTATAAACTGATTTGCGCCACCATCTGGTAAATCATCACGATCAACAGAAGTAATGACAACATGTTTTAAGTTTAACTTTTTTATTGCTTTTGCTAAATTTTCTGGTTCATGAGGGTCTAACTTATCAGGAATGCCAGTTGCAACGTTGCAAAATGCACAAGCACGAGTGCAAACAGAACCGAGAATCATCACAGTAGCGTGACGTTTATTCCAACATTCACCAATATTTGGACATGCAGCTTCTTCACATACCGTATGTAAGTTATGCAGTTTAACGATGCTTAAGGTTTCATTGAATACTTCACCGGTCGGAGCTTTTGCTCTGAGCCATTGAGGTTTGTTATGCATCTGAAACGGCTAACTCTACCTCTTGCTTTACTAAAACTTTTTTCAACCTTCTTTTTATCTTCTGCGCTTTCTCACTTAGTTTAATCGTTCTTGTGTTGAGCAAAAAAGCATCTAAATCACCTTTGTAATCTATAGTTCTCAAAGTTCTTGTTGCCACACGAAATCTAAACTTTTTATTCAATATATCACTTGTCAACGTAACCTTATGTAAATTTAAAAGAAAGGTACGCTTTGTTTTACGATTCGAATGTGATACCTTATTACCAAAAGATTTTTTTCTATTTGTTAATTCACAAACTCTACTCACTTCAATATACCAAATTATTCTATGTACTTAGATTACCTTATATAGTCAAATAGTCAATACTCTCTTGCTTAATTTTTATACCATATACTGCTTTATAACCAAAAAATATCGTAATTTTTTCTATTATAAGAGAAATCATATGCTGAATTTCCAATGCTTTGCTGCCATTTGTTACTACCAGATGCAACACACCCGAATTTATATTCTGTGCATATGAGATCTTTTTCGGTTTTGTACACTCTGCTATTTCTTTCCCTACTATATTTCGCCAGTTTAAAATAAGACGTATTTCATTTTTACTAATCTTATTTTTCATGCATTTTAATGCATAGTTTTCAATTATAGACTTTAATTTTTTTGGACCGCTACGTTTGAGCATTTTTCTGTTTTTTTAGTAGGTAGATAATATAAAAGTATACATATAACTTGAGATTTTGTCATTACTGCTACATGTTTGTGAGATACCGTGACGGTATGACCATAATCGTCACTCCGCAACGCATATTGCATAGTCGTCATTCCGCGGCGTGTTCGCGGAATCTAGCTTTGGTCACGCTACTTAGATGACAACCTTCTAACTGCTTTACAAAGGCTCTACCCTCTGGCCTCACACCGTAAAAGCAGTATTTTTATGCAAAACTTATCTCAACGTAGCACTTGCCAAGATCGTTCCATTTACCAAATTTTGTGCTGTCATCTTTGCCTCATAATTAACCTTATAGCTGTTTTAATTGTAATTAGTTAAATTATTATTAACTTGCCAGGCTAGATCCAAAAAATAGCATAATCAATATGCAAATTGTAATAGAAATCACGTTTGCGTATGGTTTATTGCTATGCGGTTAATCTTTCCTCAATCCAAGCTGCTTGAATAGCTTCGAGTATTTTTTCGTTACAGCGTTTTTCATCATCATCAAATTCCTCTAAACTCAAGACCTTTTTTTTAAGCTCAGTGAATCTGATACTAATTATATTCTCATTTGGAAATTTTTCCTCCAGAGCTTCCACAATATCTTCTATATCAAGCCATTTCATACTTTTTTGTATTTATCTGCTAAGTTAAATTGGTGCCCATGGGGAGACTTGAACTCCCAAGGTCGCAAAACCCACGGATTTTAAGTCCGCTGCGTCTACCGATTCCGCCACACGGGCTTTTTTTATCTATCTAGAGTAAAACTCTACTACTAAATTGACTTCCATGTCTGCTGAATAAGGAACCTCAGAATATTGAGGCGACCTCAAATATTTCACTGAATGCTCTTTACTATCTGCTTCTAAATAATCCGGAGCCTTGCGCTCTTGTTTTTGTTCAGCTTCTACTACTACAGGGATTTTTGCTGCCCTTTCTCTTATTTTTATTATATCACCTGGCTTCACTCGATAACTCGATATGTTAACCACCTTATCATTAACTGTAACGTGCTTATGAGATATGAGCTGCTTTGCTGAGTAAATTGTTGGAACAAGACCAGAGTGGTATAAAACAGAACTTAATCTCGATTCTAAGATACCGATAAAATTATCAGCCGTATAACCCTTTCTGTTATAAGCATCTAAAAATGTACGTCTAAGCTGCTTACTTGAAATCGCGTAGTAAAACTTAAATTTCTTATGTGCAGCAAACTGCTTACCAAAGTCAGATAACTTCTTGAATCCAAGAATACCATGTTGACCTGGAGGGTATTTCCTTTTGTTTACTGGGTCTTTAGCTCTACCCCATAAATTTACACCAAGTCTACGGCTAATCCTATACTTTCTAGTGATAACAGTTGTCATATAAAAACTCTCACGATTTAACTTTAGATTATTAAGGATTTTAGCACTCAGTGTCAACTTGTTTTTGCTGATATAATCTTTTATACTTCATTTTTAAGTTTTTCTATTAACACATGAATCATTCACATTTAAAATCTATGGCAAACGCCATCCGTTTTTTATCAATTGATGCAGTACAAAAAGCAAACTCTGGACACCCAGGTATGCCACTTGGCATGGCAGATGTTGCAACTGTTTTGTTTGCTAAATATCTGAATCATAATCCTGATGATTCTAAATGGTTCAATAGAGATCGCTTTGTTTTATCAAACGGTCATGGGTCAATGTTACTATACTCAATATTATATTTGACAGGTTATATTAGCATAGATGAGCTAAAAAACTTCAGACAAATGGGATCCAAGACCCCAGGTCATCCAGAGTTCGGCTTGACTTCCGGGGTAGAGGCAACAACAGGCCCGCTCGGTCAGGGGTTTGCCGCTGCTGTTGGCATGGCACTTGCTGAATCAATCCTTAAAAAGCAATTCAGAATCAATCACTACACTTACGTGATGCTAGGGGATGGCTGTCTTATGGAAGGAATAAGCCATGAGGTAGCATCACTTGCTGGGCATCTTAAATTGAATAAGCTCATAGCTCTTTTTGATGATAATGATATCTCTATAGATGGCGCTACTTGCCTTTCCTGCTCTGATGATGTAGAGAAACGCTTCTTAGCGTATGGATGGAATGTTGACAAAATTGATGGCCATGATTTTGATGCCATATCCCTTGCAATAGAGCAAGCAAAAAAGTCTGATAAACCTACAATGATCTGCTGCAAAACTATTATCGGAAAATTTTCAAGCCGTGCTGGCACATCCTCTGCTCACAGTGGTGCTTTTTCGGAGGAAGACATAAAACAGATGAGAGAGAAATTAAACTGGAATTATGAACCATTCCATGTACCAGAAGATGTGAAAAATGCCTGGAAGAAAACTGTTGAGAGAGCAAAACAAAACTACAATTTGGTGTCATTCCAGCGCGTGACCAGGAAAGAAGAAAAAGAATGGATCCCAGTGTCAAGCACTGGGATGACAAAAAGTGGAGCTGGGGTAACAGGATATCATGTAGAACTTCAAAGACGGTTAGATAAACATCTACCAGATAATATCGCTGGTGTTTTAGCTGACCTGAAGAAACAAATATGTGAGCTAATGCCAAACGAAGCTACTCGATCTTCTTTTGGTAGGGTAATGGAACTTTTAACTGAGTCTATGCCGGAATTAATCGGCGGTTCTGCTGATCTTACTGGGTCAAATTGCACTAAATATAAGCACATGCAGGTAATAAATAGCAATAATTATAGTGGCTCTTATGTCCACTATGGAGTGAGAGAGCACGCTATGGCAGCATGTATGAATGGTATGGCACTTCACGGCGCGATTCTTCCTTATGGCGGCACTTTTTTGGTATTTTCCGACTATTGTCGTCCTGCTATACGTCTTTCAGCTCTGATGAAGCAGCAGGTTATGTATGTCATGACTCACGACTCAATTGGAGTGGGAGAAGATGGCCCAACTCATCAGCCAATAGAGCATTTAGCCTCTTTGCGTGCTATACCAAATCTATATGTTTTTAGGCCAGCCGATGCAGTTGAAACTCTGGAGTGTGTTAGCATTGCACTCGAAAAGAAAGAATCTCCAGCACTGTTTGCGCTCTCAAGGCAAAACGTAAGTTACATGCGCAAGTTCTACTCTGATATCGATCAATCTGCTAATTTATCGAAGTTTGGTGCATATATTTTGTGTGAATGTTCAAAAGAATTAAAAGTGACGATATTTGCTACGGGGTCCGAGGTTGAAATTGCAGTTGAAGCAAGGGAGAAATTGCAGGAAAAGGGTATAGGTACAAGGATTGTTTCTATGCCATGCTGGAGGCTTTTTGACGAGCAAAGCGATGAATATAAAGCGGCAATATTAAATAATGACAGCATTAAAGTTGCAATTGAAGCCGGAAGTGAAATGGGTTGGCATAAGTATATAGGTTCAAACGGTATATTTATTGGCATGAAAAGCTTCGGAGAATCAGCACCTTATAAAACACTTTATGAGCATCTTAATATCAGCGCCGATCATGTGGTAAAATGTGTGTGTGAGAAACTGGTTTACATTCAGTAGACTTCTTGCATAACCATATGAAAGCCCACTCTTCTTTGTCATTCCAGTACGTGACGTTATTTCCATCCAAGATGGTGTCATTCCAGTGCTCCTTTTTTTGTCATCCCAGTGCGTGACACTGGGATCTAGCCTTTATTATTTGGTTGAAATTAAGTCTTCTGGATCCCAATGTCAGCTACTTTCATGACATCATCATAAAGTAAAATGAGATCCCAGTGGGCTTTGTTGCATCGCTACTTATGAAAGGCTAACTATAGTTAGGATTATAAGTAACCTATTGAAAATCTTGTTTTTTTGCAATCAATCTGATCAAATTTAAGAATAGTAATTTGTTATTTATATTAATAAATTTAATTCTATTGAAAATAGCTAAAGCATTGAAATTCTTGAATTTTAGCCAGATTAGTGAGTGGTAGTGAAATTTCTTTTACTCAAATTTAGGTATTCACTGACCGTTCTTGTTATAAATACCAGAATAATAAGCTACTGATATTCCCTATCTTTTTTATCTTTAATCCATCATAGCTAGCGATGCAACAAAGCCATCCCAGTGTCACGCACTGAGATAACAGGAGAAGGAGGCTACTTAGAGAGGATGTCATTCCAGCACTTGACACTGGAATGGCTTTGTTGCATCACACTTTATGAGATGGTGATTTATGGTAAATTCATGTAACTATCTCAAATTTAGCCATACCAATATCAGTGAATTTATTAAGCAAATAGCATTTGATTAGCAGTTCTTTTTCTCGATTTATCTCAGATTTATTCCTAAAACTAAATCCGAATATTTGCTTTAATCTTGAGAAAAACCCTTCAATATAAGATCTTTTCCCATAATTTACTTCTTTTTTCCATTCTTTCATGCCATCTTCACCGTATAATTTTATTAACCTAATAGCAGCATTCCTGTCAGACATATAATCTATTTCTGGATGTTCTGCCGCATTGTTTATTGGTGGAATTTTTGTCTTTATATCATATTTGTTACACAACTTATAAAACTTGTGCCTATCACATGCTCTATCTGCATATAGTGCTTTTATGGCATGCTGAAAATCAACTTCTTTTAGCAAATCACAAGCTCCATAGTGATCAGAGTAGACACCGTTACTGTATTTTACAGCTATGGCTTTTTTGTTGTTTATATTCAACATTACGTGCAATTTTCTCGTTTGCTCATAGCCACGATATTTTCTGTCAGTGCTATTTTCCTTGCTGTGACCAGGAGTGTTGTTGTATATACTAATTCCTGTACTGTCTATAGCAATTTCGATATCTTCCATATTATTTTTATCAATTCTGCAATCATTTATCTTAATATTAAGTTTCTTAAACCTTCTTGATGCTTGTGAATAGCTGATAACTGCCAAATCTCTTCCTATTTGTTGCAAATACCCTTTTATAAACCCGACTGTTTGTCTTAAACCAATTCTAAAGAAACTGACGATTATATGCACCAAAATCACAACTTTATCACTATAAATATAGTTGCCGCCCTGCATTTTTGGACAATTCTCGTACCAATTTTCTATGGCGTCATTGATATAACAAAAAATGCTTCCTCTTTCTTGGAGAAATTTGTTATATTCATGGCAGTTACTGACTCTCATTTTTTGTGGCATATTTTTTCTTCAACAGTTAAATGGCTATTTATAATGAATTTTGTCAGTATAGCTCTTTCGATAAAAGTCCGGATGTGATAGGATAAGGATAGATGATGATAAGGAGGTTGAATGCCAGCAGCATATAGTTATGATTTAAGAAAAAAAGCAATGGAAGCGCTAGACGAAGGAGAAAGCAGAGAAACAGTGGCAGCAAGATTTAAGATTGGACGAACTACTTTATGGGAGTGGCAGCAAAGAAGAAAAGAAACAGGAGACTTTCAATCAAAAAAACTTGGAAATGGGGGTTACAATCACAAAATTACCGACTGGGATACCTTTGCCAAATTTGCCAGAGAACACGGAGGAAAGACTCTATCGGAAATGGCTAAACTTTGGAACAACGTTAGTATCCAAACGATCTATCGAGCCCTTAAAAAAATTGGATTTACGCGCAAAAAAAGACATATGGATACAAGGAAAGAAACGAAGAAAAACGTGCTGAATTTTTGAAAATTATAGCGACAAAAGAACCTAAAAACTTAGTGTATATAGATGAGTCTGGCATTGATAACACCGAAGACTACCCCTACGGATATTGCCAGAAAGGACGGCGGTTTTATGCCTTAAAATCTGGAAAGAAAACTCAACGAATCAGTATGGTTGCAGCCTTAAGTGGAAGAAAGATAGTTGTTCCGTTAACCTTTGAAGGCCACTGTAATATGGATGTTTTTAATGGATGGTTTGAGCAATTTTTGACACCGATCTTGGAACCTGGACAGACTGTCATTCTTGACAATGCTACTTTTCATAAGTCTGATAAGATTATCGAGCTTGCTAAAGGGGTTGGTGCAGAAATTTTGTATCTGCCGCCTTATTCTCCAGATTTCAACAAAATTGAGCATCATTGGTTTGCTATAAAAAACAGAGCCAGGAAAAACATTCCTCTATTCGAATCCTTTCTTCGTGCTGTTGATTCTGCCTTCCTATGACCTGTTTGGACTATTATGAGAAATGCTATAACTCCAACTTTATCTATTTTAGCTGAATCTTCTATTAATGTGAGAGATAATTGATCTTTGAATTCATTTGCTACGCTGATATTTGTACCACATTCGTATGTTTTTGATTGATATAATGGACTAATAAGTAATTTTACTTTACTGCTCCCATTACCATTATCTTGATAGCTGAGTCCGTAAGCAACTCCATTCCCCTCAATTAATTCTACGTTTGTTGGATTAAAACCTATCGCTTCTTTAATTTCCGGTGTATTTGAGTTGATCCCGAGCAATCTTCTTAATATAGAGATAATTTTATTTAAAATATTAATAAAATGCTATTATGATTACTCCTGTGTGTTAATGTCAATGAAAATTTTAACTAAAATTAAAAAATTAATATAATATTTTATACTAAAAGGTAAATATAAGCTTGAAGAGGGCTAAGAAACTTTATGCTATTTCTCAAAAAACCAACAATTGCAATCATTGGTTCTACAGGTATAATCTGTTAAAGTTTACACGAGTCTCATGAATGATAGAAAAAGAAGAGCAGTTTAGTTTTACATCAGAAAACCTCAAGAAAGCGGGAAAGTTTATAGAGAAGTATCCCAAAGGTAGAGAAGGTAGTGCTGTTATGCCTTTACTATATCTGGTTCAAGAGCAATGCGGATGGGTTTCTGAATCTGCTATGCGTTATGTTGCTGATATGCTGCATATTCCACATATTCGTGTATATGAAGTGGCAAATTTTTACACCATGTATAATTTAAAACCAGTAGGCAAATATCTAATACAAATTTGTAGAACAACTCCTTGCTGGTTGTGCAATAGTGAAGAAGTTTTAAATACCTTTAAAAAAAAACTTGGAATCAATATCGGTGAGACTACTAAAGATAATTTGTTCACTTTAAAAGAAGTTGAATGCCTAGGTGCATGCGTTAATGCTCCCGTTGTGCAGATCAATAATGACTTCTATGAAAATCTTACTCCTGAGAAAGTAGAAAACATCATAACAGAACTTTCAGGCAAATAGATGAAAGAAGAATTTTCATTCAAGAGAATCAAGCAATCAGGTTCTGCAAGAGTTGGAACAATTAAAACTCCAAATGGAAGCGTAGAAACCCCCGCTTTTATATTCTGCGCAACAAAAGCTGCAATTAAAGCTGCAGATATTGAAAGAATAAGTGAAGCTGGTACCCAAATCATACTTTCCAACACCTATCACCTAATGCTTCAACCAGGAGAGAATACTGTTGCAAAACTTGGTGGTTTGCGCAAGATGATAGGATGGAATGGGCCAATGCTAACTGACTCAGGTGGATATCAGATATTTAGCTTAGGCCACGGATCAGTTTCGGAAGAGATAAAAGGAATAAGAAAAAAACAAAAAACTTTGATCAAAATTAATGAGGATGGGGCAATTTTCCGTTCTTACATTAATGGTAAAATTTATTGCTTAACTCCTGAAAAATCTGTACAAATTCAACAGAAATTAGGTGCAGATTTAATCCTAGTTTTAGATGAATGCACTCCATTTCACGTAAGCAAAGAATACACAGCAAAATCAATGCTCATGAGCCACAGATGGGCTGAACGTTCTTTAAATGAATTTGAAAAAAACAATAATGGCAAGCAGGCACTGTATGGAATTAGTCAAGGCGGAGTGTATCAAGATTTACGTAGAGAAAGTTGTGATTTTATCAACGATTTGCCATTTTTTGGTCAAGCAATAGGTGGATCACTTGGTCAAAGTAAAGAGCAGATGCATGATGTAGTTTCTTTCACTATGGACCACCTGAAAAAAGACAGGCCTACTCATTTGCTTGGTATTGGTGGAATTGTGGACATCTTTCGCGGAGTAGAGCTTGGAATTGACACGTTTGATTGCGTGCATCCAACCCGCTTAGCAAGGCATGGTGGCGCACTTGTTAAAGTAAAAAACAGAAATTCTATTTCTTCAAAGTGCAAAGAGCATATTAATTTGCGGAATCAACGATTTGAGCTGGACAACAACCCAATTGAAAGTGACTGTTTATGTTTTACCTGCAGAAAACATTCAAGAGCTTATATACACCATTTACTGAAAGCTAAAGAGCTCCTGGCTTACACGCTCGTTACCATTCATAATATTTTCTTTATGAATAAGTTAATGGCATCAATAAGGCAGGCTATATTAGATGATAGGCTAGATCGGGAGAAAAATAATTGGATTAGTGAGACACCACTACACTGTGAATTATACACCTAGTTCATATTTTTCTACGCTTATTTTATAAGCAACACGGACAACATTGCAAATTTGGAGTTCAAAAGGGTAATACCTCGAGAACTACTGCGTCAGAAAGCTGGCGCTGAATTTGTATATAATGTTGACCTTGGAGGTTTTTATGAGTAATAGTGAGAATAAAAGAAAAGAAAAATTAGAAGCTAGAATTTTATCAAGCAAAGACAGAACTCTGCTTGATCATGAGTTGCTGGAACTTTTGCTATATTCTGTATGCGAAAAAGGAGAAAGCAGAAATGTTGCAGAGAAACTAATGGCTCTATTCAATAGTGTGGGAAAAGTAATTAGTGCTGATCTTTACGAGCTAAAAATCGTTGCAGGAATGAATGACTCAGCAGTCGTAAGTATTCAATGCGTGAAAGAAATTATACAAAGAATGTTGAAAGGTAAGTTAGAAAAATTATCGATTATGGATAATAAAACAAAGCTAATAGAGTACTTGAAGGCAACAATAGGACAGTTCAGAAAAGAAAGCTTACGAGTAATATACTTGGATCCAGGTAACCGTTTGGTGCATGAGTATATTCAAGATACCGGAACTGTGAACAAAGCACCTTTTTACATAAGGGAAATAGTCAAAATGGGATTGCTGGTAGAATCGACGTATGCTATAGTAGCACATAATCATCCAAGCGGAGATCCAGAACCAACGGAGGAAGATGAAAAAAATACACGGAAATTAGAATTGGCGTGTGATAATGTAGGAATCAAGTTAATAGATCACATAATAATAACAGGAAAAAGTCACTTTAGTTTTTTTGATAATGGCTTAATGTAATATGTGAAACAAGTGAATGAAATGGCTAGAGAAGTTCAGATTTGGAGTTCCTAGCCGTATGGAAGTTGTAAAAAATTTTTTGCTCTTGCTTACATTTTCTTTATATCTAAATTCTTATTAATTAAGATAAACGGAGGTTTATATGAGTAAAAAAACTATGTTAGCAAACTGCTATGATCTACTAAAGGTGAAACAAAGTGCTACTCTTGGAGAAATAAAAGAAGCATATAAAAAGCTATCCAAAGAATACGATGCTTATGTATCATTAGAAGGTGATGAATTGATAGAACGTACTTCAGAGTGGATAAGAATCCAAGAAGCATACAATGTTTTATCTGACTTAGTCAAAGAAAGAGAAATTATTAGTCATCCAACTTTTGTGGTTCAGTCAATGACAATTGATTCAATAAAGAAAAATAAAGAATGCGGGAAATTAGCATTAGAGATTCTTAATGTCATGGCCTACTTTAATTCATATGATCTACCTGAAGCAATATTGTTAGGATTAATATATCGTGATAGTTCTTTAGCTGTTTTATTAGCATCTTCTGTTGATTTGTTAGTAGAGTATGGAATGATTTATCAAACGGAATATATGTTAAGTATTGATAAGCAAACGCAAAGCAATGTAAGACTCATGTTAAAAAGACAAGGTGAGCATAAAGCAGTTCTGTGTAGAGCACTAAAATTATTAGAAGAAGTTATAAAAGATGGAATTCTGGATATGAAATTGTTCAGTCTGCATGCAGAGCATGTTTTCGACTATGCAAATGAATATCCAGAATTAGAAGAGAAGTGTGAAAGAATTTTGAATTTTTTATCGGATAACAATAACAGGATGTAAACATGACATGAAAAAAGACATTAAATCAATGGGTATCAAGGAGTATCTTGATAAAGACTTATGAAGAGAAGATTGCCAAAAGGGGCAGTACACCTTTACATATTGCTGTTCAAATGGGTGATTTGGTCATAGTAAAATATCTTATAGAAGGATCTAATGTCAATGCAGAAGATAATAATGGTTATACTCCTTTATTTTATGCTGGTGATCTTGAAACAACAAAATATTTACTAGAAAAAGGAGCTGATTTAGTAGAAAATGGTGCAAATATGAATGATAAAGATAATGAAGGATATACGCCTTTACACTATGCTATTCAAATTCCACGAAATATCAATCAATAAAAGGATATTTATATGTCTTTATATACAAGGAATCAAGTTAATAGACACATAGTAATAACAGGAAAAAGCCATTTTAGTTTTTTTGATAATGGCTTAATGTGATACTAGAATTGAAATGGGTGATTTGGAGTTTACCCTTTTTCACAACCTTGTAAAAAATTTAGGGATTCAGCTCTCTGTGAGAAAGAAAATTGTTTCAGTTTTTATGATAATGGGTTACTGTAAATGATAAAATGAGGATAGAGAAATGAAATTTCTGTCATATAGTTTTGAGCAGTTGAAACAATTCTTTAAAATACTAAGTAGTGAAGAAAAAGTAGCTCACTATCGAAGAATACTAAAAGAAGCAAAAATTTTACTTGAAAAAGAAAGTAGTGATATAGATCAGCTTAAAAAGCTAAGTAAAGCAGCCGTTGCTATAGAAGAAACCACTGAGAAAGAACTGCTGAAGGAGTTTAATGGTGATCACCCTTTAAGAGAAGTAAATATTGTGGTCTATCCTAAAGAAGATGGTAGTGAAGTAAACTATTTATTCAGCTTGAGTTATTCATCAGAATTGTACAACGTGAGAGAAGATAGAGAAAAAGCACTTTATAATGCAATAAAATCAAATGATGTTGAAATAATTAAACATTTACTAATAATCCTATTACCTGAAGATCCTAAGAAAATAGATCAAAAACACCTAACGGAACTGGAAGAGTCATTATCCAAGTCATATGAAGCACTAAAGCTAAATCTTTCAAGGGACATGAAAAATTACCTTGAAAAGAAGATAAGATTTGTCAGCTTTTTATGCGATTTCAAATGTCAAGAAAATCTGATAGAGTCATTCACAGCCCAAGCAAATGTTGATTATCAAATAGATAAATTTTTACTTTCTCTGATTGCAAAAAATATAAAAGAAGAAAAGATGTTAAATGAAATAAACGGAATGATAGAATTTTTAGAAAAGCATGAAAGATTTGATGAGTTAGAATATAAAATAAGAAGACTAAAGTCAGAGCTTGAAAACGGCAAAAGCAAATGTCAAGAAGAAGTTATTAAAGTAATCATCAAAGAACGAGAAAGGGAAAAGAAGAAGATTGAGGAAGAATATGTCAAAGTAAAGAATTTATCTGAAGAAAGGGAAAAATTATTGAGACAGCTAAAGAGGTTAAGTGTTGGTTTTAATGAAGTATGGTAGAAAAATGCACGAATATTAAGGAAGTGCATAACTTCAAAATTAAAAATGTAAATATGTAACCCAAGTAAGTTTACTATATTTTAAATAGTATCATATACTTATACTAATTTTGGGATAGTAAATGGGTATAGGACAAGAAAAAAGCATAGTAGAGGTAGGTTTCAGTATAACAGAGATAGACGAAGATACTCTCAAGTATCTTCTGTAAAACGGGAACCAGAGAGAGTAGAAAATGGTGTAGAGGCAATATTGGCTAACAAAGTAGAGCAATCCAAAACAACAGAGCAAAACAGAAATTACAAATTGCCAATAAAGTTACTAGAAGATGAAAAAGCAACTGCATCTCAGGAAGAACTTTTCAGTCAAAGCGATATACAAAAAGCTATAGCAGTAGAGCAAGCTAAGAAAAGAGAAGTGCAATCTACACAATCAGATAATTGATAATTGAAAAGTTTTCAAATAAAAAAGCTGCTGTGCAGAAAACAGAGACTAAAGGTAACCTTGTTTCAAATGAGAAAGTGTGGGTTACAATAGGATTGGCTTTGTTGGCAAGTGCTACTATATACCTGCAATACGGAGGCATAACTGCTCTATTGTTTGCATGTGCTTTGGTATGTCTAGGAATAGTTATGTCTAAAAAGTTTTGGCCTGAAGTTGAAGAAATGAGTACACCAGCCACGTTATTTCACGAACTCATCTATACCAAATTTAACATAGCCTTAAAACCCGCGCCATTGACCTACTTTTCCCCAATATACTTTAGCCACATAGGGTGATTTTCCTTCCGTAATCTTTTAATAGTGCTTTCATAATGCATACTTTATGTAAAATGCTCTCAGCGTATTGCATCTTTTTTGCCCTTTTTTGAGAAAATTAAAAGTAAATAAGTAAATAAAAGAATTTAAGATAGCGCTAAAAAAAATGTTTCTTTTAAAAAATATTTAGTTCAAAAAAACGTTGCTTTGTAAATAAATTTGAAAATACTAAATTGAGCATATCTTATAATTAAATACAGTGGTCTTACGTGATGATGAATTGCTCCGTGCTATAAAAAAAGTTAGAAAGTTTATTAGTAAAGGTAATATTGCAAATAATGACATGACTCTTCTACCCTTAGCCGATGAATATGGTCATCTAGATATAGTAAGGTATATTATGGATAAAGGTGTATCTATATTGTGAAAAGCTCAGACTTGGACTGATGGATGGCTGCTAATGAGACTTCAAAAGCTTCATCTGTTCTATATTTCTCCTTTTTTCAAAACTTCATTTTTAGTAATAAGACTCTTTGGGGTGACCTTTCAATTAAAACTAGTTCTCACGAGCATTATGTAAAATGACTAAAATAGGCTATATTCCTTAAGTTTTTGATAAAATCTATTTACATAAAAATACCTACCTACTTGAGAACTGAGATCAAAAAATAAAGTGAACCTATAATAAAACCAAAATTACAGATAAAATAGTAAATATGATATTTTCAGCTGACTCTAATCTTACAGCCTTTATCAAGGTAAATCATTGACATTATCATCTCCTAATCCATATCTACTACACGAAAAACATTTAAATATGGCATCTAATAATCTTCATCAGTAATGCGTTTATACCCTCTACGTTACTCGTCACTATCTAGTTTGTGCTTTTAATTATCAAATTATTAGGCGATACAAAAATGATGGTTGAAACTTCTATATTTCTATATTATACATAGCATATACAAATAATGTTAGTTGGTGTCAATTGGAGGAGTTATGGATTACAAAAATGTAGAGAGGGTATTGTTAACCGCTGTGAAAGAAGATGATCTTCATAAGGCATCTAAAGAACTGGAGATTAAAAGGTGGTGTATTACATATCAAACGTTATTGCGTGAATGGGACAGAACAATAATACCGCCTTTTCTTAAGAAGGTTTTAGAGGATGAAACTTGTTGGCAAATACCAATAGGAGATACTTCGGATCAGGTTAGGCTCAACAGGTATACTGTGGGGAGAAAATTGTTAACTTTGAAGTTTGAGGGTGGGCAAAAAAACCTCCTTGATAGTTCTGATCGCTATAGAATTGCTTGCTGGTGTTGTTTTGAAGAAGAGATAAGATCTATTTTTGAAGAGTTTAAATCAACATTAGGTAATAAACCAGTAGAAAATTTGATAAAAGGGTGTGATAAAGGGGCTTTAATGATTTACTGGTCACATGCTATAAATAATCAGGAACATCAGTTAGAATTAAATAATGAGCATCCATACGTTTATGCTTTTAGGTGTTCAATAATAGAAAAGCACGTGGAAGCCTTGGAGTTCTTTTGGAATAAGTTACAATCAATTGATTCTCTATCCTTAGAAAGAAAGGAAGACTTATTAATGCAAGTAGCATATACTAAAGGACATTTTTCTACTGATGATGTTGGGATGGTTGACTTTTGTCTACGTTACCTTCATGAAGGTAAGTATCATGAGTTATTGAAAAGAGATTTTAAGCAAAATAGATGCCACTATACTTTAAGCATATTGAGAAGAAATTACTCTTTTGAAAGTGCTAAAAAGCTATTTGAATGTTTAAAGCCAAAAGATTTATCTCCTGAAGACTATGATACATCAATATTTAGTGCATTAAGGTCAATTGTTTCTGCACCAGATGATAATTTTGTTAAATCTGGTAGTGATATGCTTACCTCTATGTGGCATATTTCTGGCTTTGAAACTCATAGGCAACACTACTTACATGAATTAAGCTCACAGCTTTCACCAACCAGTGATTTAGTTGCTTCTCTTATTAAGGAAAATAAAGCTGTTAAAATCTTATCAGAAATTGTTAACTCTCTTAGCCAAGAGCAAATGCAATTTATTATGGAAGAAAATAAATCAATACATGAGATATTCATTAGAATTAGAGATAGGCAATTAGGTAGTGTAGCAGGTGATAGTCAGTTACCAAGTTCATCATTAGATGTAAAATCTGTAAAACAGAAAGTTACTGATATTAGAAGTAAAGTGTAGTGTTTCTATTTTGGGAAATTCAGTTACTTAGACTTAAGCAAAAGTAGGCAACGAGTTTAGGTAAGAGTAAAAGGTTAAAATAAGTTATGGTTAATAGTGATCAACAACAAGAAAAACCGCAGGATTTTGAGTTAATAGGGTTGCTTTTCCAGAGGGTGGACTCTACAGGTTCTAATGCAGCAGACCTACTAGATAAATCGTTCAAAGCAAGATTTCAATCACTGGTTGATCAAATACAATCTTATCTGCACTCTAGTGAAAAGCCTGGCTTTTTCCCTCATCGGTTTTTAGGTTGTTTTTCCAGTGTGTTAGATACTAAGCTTAATGACAAATTAGGAATAAAGAAGTTACATTTTCGTTTTGAGGGAGCAAGAACTTTAAAGGTTGTAGCAGAAACAGAATCCAAAACACATGTTTTTATTTTTACTGAAGATATAGAAGCTCAACACACTAAACCTTCAGATGCTCATACTAGAAGCTTTGAATTCACCAAAGGCGAGTTTAAGAGTGTGATTGGTAAAGATCATACTGAGTTAGATGCACGTAAGCTTCAAATTGATGTAATAAAAATTCTAAAAGATAAATATGAGCTAGTGAAGGGCAGGCCGAAACCAATAACTAAGCCTGCATCAAAAAAATTATACTTATACCTTAAGGGGGATGGTGTGTTAGAGTATGTAGCTAAGGACGTGCATGGACACACTCGAACAATACAAATTAGTCGTGATGAAGTAAAAGGTAGTTATGCGTTTCAAAGTACGTTTTTTAATGAAATTAAGCAGTTTCTGGATCGATCAGGTAAAGATCTTAGTGATAATGTTAGAAAGGAATTATTAAGAATTACATCAGCAAAGGGATATACTTTAAAGAGTGATGAAGAAGATGAAAAAATAAATATTGAAGTAGAAAATAACAAGAAAATCAAAGATTCACATATCACTCCTCCAACAGAGTTTCCATTTTTAGAAGTGACAAAAAAGCTAAATACAAAAAATTCTGAAGGTAACCCTATCTGTCTAGAGGATTATATAGAAAAGCTTGCTCATCCAGATCTACGTATAGATCAAGTTGAGAAAAACCTTAAAGCTATTCTAAATTATATTAAAAAAGTTCATACTAATTTAAACTTACAAGGTAATGTTTATGGCATTAAAGCTCGTGAAGCTGATCAACATGGTTTTACAGCAGGAATATTTGATAACTTTCGATATCGTTATAATACTAAGATCTACCTGGAACAATTTGCTGGTGGAGGTTATGCTGATATCGTTTTGCTTGTTCGTGGGCTTAATCGTGCTGTTGATTCAGTTCCAATTCTTATTGAACTTAAGGCTGGAACTGAAGGACAAGTTGATCCAAGTGACGCGCTGAGGCAAGCTGAAGATTATATAAAAGGTTTTAGACCAAATAAGATGAGGATTTTAACCAATGCAGATAATGCTATTGCTGTTGGGTTAAATTTAGATAATGCGGAACCGTTTAAAACTGAAGTAAAACCTATTAAACAACCACCAGTTCCTTTGATGGAGGATTTTATAAAATTAGCTCACAGATGGAATAATCAACAAATTTCTGAAGAAGGTTTTAAGCAAGAAATAGCAGGTTTATTATCAAGTGAATACCATACTTTTCCAGCAAATAAAGAAACAAAAGATCATTACTATTTCAGTCGAGACATATTAGGTCAATCAATTTTAATCAACAAGATTGGTCAAGATCAGGGTAACGTAAAAAAATATATATATTCATACAATGAATATCCGCTAAATTGGCCTCAGGGAACGGAGTACACTTTGTCCAAAAGCCCGGTTATGACATTAATACTTGTTCAAGGTAATGAAGGACAAGAAAAAACAGCATTCATTTTTCACATACAAGAATCCAATACGAGAGAATTCTATGCTGATAAAAGAATTCCAGTGCTGAACATACCTGAAATAGGAAGAGTAGGAAATGTCATAGAAATTAAAATGAGTCTAAAAAAATATGAAACGGGGTTATCTTTTGAAGACCTTTTTGAAATAAAGCAGATAAGTAAGTATAAACCAAGTGGTGTTGATCAGCAATTCACAGGTAGTTTTCTCAAGATACCTAATTCTGATGAATTAAAGGGAAAACTTGATCAAGCAATTACTTCTCAACATGCTACTTCTTCTGACGTTGAGGCTTTACTGCAAGCCTATAAAGTGTTGCTTACTGAAGTAAAAGTGTTGCTTACTGAAGTAGCAGATAAGATTTACCCTATTAAAGATTTGATTACTAATGAAGCAAGATTACAAGCTATTCTTAATGGCTTATTTAGTAGTTACAGTGATTTAAAATTACAAGAGACTTCTAGTTCACCATCTAATTCTGCAAAAGTTGTAATTATACCTGAATTTCAAGTAGGAGCAGGTGGTCGTGTTGATATGGTAATACAAGGTATTGGTCCTTCACTTCAGGGTACTAAAGAATACACTCCTATAGCGCTGGAATTTAAGCTTATAGATAAAAATTTAAATCAAGATCAGCTAGAACAGGAAGTTGATAAATTAACAAAAGAACAAAATATTAGATATGCTAAAGGGGCAGCACTGAAAGCAATTACAGATAGTGATAAAATGTTTTTCATGGGTGTAGTTGTTAATGTGAAGGCTAAAGATAAAAATTCTTTAATATTAACGAGTGATGAATTTGTTCCTGCTAAAGTGAGTCATAGTTCTATTCACGTATTCATGGAAGAACACTTAGAAAAGCTAAAGGATCTATCACAAAGACTCAAGAATATGGCTATAAAAGAAGAATTTCCTACTTTAGAGTCTGCAACAGCGGAAAATGATTATCATTACTGGCTTCAACAACATGATATAGCTGATGTTGCAAGGGTACAATATGATTATAGAACTGGTGCGTTGTTTGAAGTTGTAGGATCACCAGAACATATAGTTAGTCAATTGGAACAATTTCAGAGTAGAGTAACAACAGGTGATGAAAGAAGGCCATTAACTTTAATCGTTAATTTAAATAATAATCATGGGGTTACGTTAGTTGTCTCCCATCAAGATGGGCAGTACAATGGTTACTATGCAGACTCGTTGGGTAATAATATTCCAGGTAATATTATTCAAGTTTTACAACGTGCTCAAATTAATGTTTATGATGTTTCTATTACTCAACAGAGAGACGGTTATAACTGCGGTTTATGGGCATTAGAAAATGCTAGAGATATTAATGCTGCATTGCAAAGAAGTGGAAATAATGTTCTTGATCAAATAAGTGACGAATTGCAAGTCGAAGGAAGGGATGAAAATTATTTTATAGATACAAGAAAAGATATTTCAGAAAAATTAAGTATAGATGAACAACGTATAGCTAATCTAGAATATATATTTGCTAGAGATATTAGCTAAGCATAAAAGCTATGCGTAAAGTTTGTGTTAAGAATATTATATATAAATATCTATAAAAGTATATCTTTTTATCTTAGGTTTTCCTCGCTGATTTTTACTATCTCAGACACAAATGTGCACAATGAATCCTTTAATCTTTGATCACCAATTTTTTGATATTCTTGCATTATACTCAATATCTTGTTTTCTCCTTGACCATCCTCATCTTCACAATAGATTTCCTCTTTTGATGTAGGTAGTAGAGCTCTATGAGGTAATGATAATCCGTCTGCCAGTTGAGGTGCCTTTTTGAACGATACCTCTCCTTGCTCATATCTGCCTATGTGCTTATAGGGTAATCCGGTTTTATCCGCTAATTCCATCTGTGTAGACCCTCTTGCAACCCGCCAATCTTTTGCCTTATGCGCCATTTGGTAGCTTATAGGTCTTATCTCTGTTGTAACCTTTCTAATTTGAATCCCCTCTGACACACATCTGGTTAATGCGCACACCGCATCACGAACTTTTTGGTCCTTAATTCTTTTTAGGTTTTGCACTAAATCAAAAGCCTTCTTGTCTTCGCTACTAATACAATTTGTTGATTCAGGGAAGAAATTTTCAATATCTTTCGATAATTTTTTTGCCATCCTCTCGAGCGTTTCAGGTAGAATGCTGTGTATCCCTCGCTCATACTTTCCTATTAGTGACTTTGCTACACCAGTTTTTTCTGCGAACTCTGCTTGAGTGGAGTTTAGCTCAAATCTAACATTTTTAACCTTTTGAGTTATGTAGTAACATAAAGAATCAGTATCTATCTTCTTTTCGGTACTCATGTTTTTATTCAATTGCAGTACAAATATATATACTCTTTTATAAAATTTTATTAAAGATAAAACGTTTTTTAGCTAGCCAAGCGGCAAAGTTAAATACTTTTCTATTTTTATTTAAATGTTATATCTTTAATAAAAAACACTAGCAAAGCGGGAATTTTATTTGCAAAATAACACGAAAGTGAGTGCATAAGTTAGTAATTGATTTACCATTGACGCTGTATACTGAGATAGTAATAGAGAGGTAAGAGTTATGAATAAAAATGCATTACAAGAAGAAATAAAACGCCACAATGAGTTGTACTATCGGGAAAATATATCAGAAATAACCGATGCAGAATACGATGAGCTGGTGAAAAAAGTAGATGTACAAATTGTAGGTGCTGCACCTGATGATAGGTTTTCCAAGGTACAGCATATTGTGCCTATGCTCTCGTTAAACAAAGTTTACAGCCAAGAAGACATTGAAGAATTTATTGCTAAGTCCAGAGAACTCCTAAATACAGATGAGCTGGAGATAATGTGCGAGCTGAAAATTGATGGCTTAAGTTTCACTGCAATTTATGAGGATGGTATGTTCATTAAAGGTTTAACTCGAGGTGATGGCCATTACGGTGAAGACGTTACAAAAAATGCCGCAACTATAGAAGGATTACCTAAAGTTTTACCTGATGTAAAGGGCAGATTGGAAGTTAGGAGCGAGGTATATCTAAGAAATGATGATTTTTTAAAATTAAATAAGGATAACCAATTTTCAAATCCGCGCAATACGGCATCCGGTTCACTAAGACAATTGGACCCAGAAGTTACCGCCAGTAGATCGCTCAGGTACTTTGCCTATTCTTTGATTAGTGGTGGAACAGAAAAGACCCAGCTTGAAGTATTAGATAGGCTGAAGGAACTTGGATTCTGTGTAAATGAACATCAATGCTTAGCAAAAAATGTGGACGAAATGCTGGAATTCTACAACAGAATCTATGATAATCGCCATGAATTAGGTTATGATATTGATGGAATAGTCTATAAAATCAACAACTTAGAGTTGCAAGATCGTCTAGGTAGTACCAATAAAGCACCAAGAGGAGCTATAGCTCATAAATTTCCTGCAGCTCAAGGAAAAACTAAGATAGTTAAAATATTAATACAAGTAGGCAAAACGGGTAAATTGAATCCGGTTGCAAAAGTAATTCCAATAAATATAGGAGGGGTTCTCATTACAAGGGTAAATTTGCATAATAAGGATGAAATTAAGCGTAAGGACATAAGGGAAGGAGATATTGTAACAATCAAAAGGGCAGGAGATGTGATTCCTAAAATTATAGATGTAGATAAAAGTGCTCGTTCTCGAAAAGCACCAAAGTTTGTTTTTCCTGATATTTGCCCGGAATGTGGCAGTAGAGTTGATGACTGGGAAGCTACGATTAGATGTACCGGAGAAAACGTTTGCCCAGCACAGCGAATAGGAAAGTTAAAACATTTTGTGGAAGTTCTTGACATTAAAGGTTTTGGCGGTAAACAAGTGGAGTTCCTTTATGAACTTGGTTTGATAAGGAAAATATCTGATATTTTTGCTCTCGAAGAAAAACTCAAAAATTTCAACTTAAGTGAACAAAGGGGATGGGATAAACAATCCATATTTAATTTATTGCACTCTATCAACAGCAAAAGAACTGTAACGCTTGAAAAGTTTATAACTTCTTTGGGAATTAAATTGGTCGGACCACACGTAGCAAAATTACTAGCAAAACATTATCAATCTTATGAAAATTGGATGGCTCAATTACCTTATGATAGAGAAGCTCCTGATAAATTAATGATAATAGGCGTAGGCGAAGAGACCATAACTTCCTTGGAGGAATTTTTCTCTGATGAGGATAATGTTGAAATGGTAAAGAATCTCGCCTCTCAACTAAAGATTGAGCCTGTAAGTGCTAAATTCCCCTCTTAGCGGCAAAACAGTGGTCATCACAGGAGAATTATCAGGAATGAAAAGAAAGGAAGCGCAAGCAAAAGCCGAATCTTTAGGTGTAAAAGTTAGCGTGCGATCCGATGTCATGAAATCATGATGGTTAAATTCCATCCACCATAACATCTGGTTGAAATCATAGTTCACATTTTAGGAAATTGGCAATTTTCTAGGGTGCAAGCATGAACTAAAAGGGAGTAATATTAAACCTTATAATAAATCCTCTCGAGAAGAGTTAGATATGGTTACGAAAGAAACTTATGTTTGAATTGTCGTCATTGCAAATATGCGAAAAAAAAGGTTGATACGCATAAACCAAAAGGTACAGAGAATGGATGATTAAAATGCTCACGTTTAATCAAGATGTTTCCGATCTCTCGGCAAAAAGTAAGAACCTAAATCCAACACGAAATGGTTTCATGGAACGGAGTAACCACATGGAAGCTCTTGTTAATCTTTATAAGAGTAACAAGCAGGTAGCCAACCGCAAGTCTCTGTGTGGAGGGATTGTTTAAGAAGCTAATGCCTAGGGTAATGTCTAGGATATGCAGACGTGGACACTGTAATTTGGAAGGTAAAGTTGTAAATAGTAGTGAATATGTTATGAGCCAACAAAATGTTAGGTATGAATGGAATGAAATTCCTTGGCGCAAGCTAGAGAAATTTTCGTTTAAGCTACAAAAACGAATTTACCGAGCTTCACAATGTAATGATATCAAAAAGATGCACAATCTTCAGAGATTATTACTCAAATCAACAAGTGCAAGAACGATAGCAGTTAGAAGGGTAACTCAGGACAACAGAGGGAAAAAAACTGCAGGTATTGATGGAAAAGCTAACCTTAGTCAAAAAGAAAGATTGCAATTGGCAAACTCCTTAGATATAAGGGAGAAAGCAAAGCCATCAAGACGCATTTGGATTTCAAAACCTGGAAAGAATGAGAAACGCCCATTGGGGATACCCACTATATCGTGTCGAGCAAAACAAACACTTGTAAAAATGGCTTTAGAACCTGAGTGGGAGGCAAAATTTGAGCCAAACACTTATGGTTTTAGACCTGGTAGATCATGTCATGACGCCATTGAAGCAATATTTCAAGCGTTGAGTCGAAAGACAGCATTCATCTTAGATGCTGATATATCTGGGTGCTTTGACAATATTAACCATAATAAACTACTTGAAAAGCTCAATACCACACCAACGTTAAAGAAAATATTAAGAGGATGGTTGAAAGCAGGTGTTATGGAAAATAGAATATATAAACCAACTGAAAGTGGTACTATCCAAGGAGGAACAATTTCTCCATTGCTCGCCTGTATCGCTCTAAATGGTTTAGAAAGCTATTTAAAAGAAACAATGGCAGATCAGATAAGAAGCTATAGAAAAGAAAAACTTGGTAGATCATGTAGAGAAAAGGCAAAAAGATCACTCAGCATAATTACTTATGCCGATGACTTTGTGGTATTTCATGAAAGTAAGCAAATTGTGCTTAAGGCAGAGATTTTAATTAAGGAATGGTTAAAAACCATTGGATTAGAATTAAAGTCATCAAAGACAAAAATTTCTCATTCATTGAATCCTCTAAAGGAAAAAAAACCAGGCTTTGATTTTCTTGGATTTACAATACGACAGCATACAGTAAAACAAGGTAAGAAAACATACAAGTTACTAATAAAACCGAGCCGCAACTCTATAAAACGATATACATTAACCGCTAAGTACAAACTTAAAGAAATGTGTGGAGCACCACAAGAAGCTATTATAAAAAACCTAAATCCACTTATTAGAGGATGGTGTCAATATTATACTTCAGTGATTTCAAGGAAAGTCTTCGAGTTACTAGATAGCGTTATGTTTAGAAAACTATGGAAATGGGCAGTACGTAAACATACAAATAAAGGCAAATACTGGATAAAGAGGAAATACTTTAAAAGGTATAAGAATGATAATTGGAGGTTTATGACAAGTAATGGAAAATATCTTATCAAACATGGAGACCATGCTATTAAGCGGCATATCAAAGTGAGAGGAGCAAAATCTCCATATGATGGAGACTGGATATATTGGAGCAGTCGTAGAGTACCAGATAAGTCACTAAGAGTGATAAAATTACTGAAGATGCAACAGGGTAAATGTAATTATTGTCAGCTATATTTTAGGTCAGAGGACATAATTGAAGTGCATCATCAAGACAAAAATAGGAACAATAATACCATAGGAAATTTGTCTTTATTGCACGGGCATTGCCATGATTATTTACATAGGAGTGTGTATGACAAACACCAAGTTAGAGAGAAGCCGGATGTGGTGAAAGTCACAAGTCCGGTTTCGAAGTCGAGTGGGGAGAGGTGACTTTCCTCACTTAGATAACTAAAAGCAGGTAACACTAAACCTCATGGTGAATCCTTGCAAACAGAGTTAGATATGATTACAAGAGGAACCTATGTTTGAATTGTCGTCAAAGCATAGTATGCGAAAGGAGGTTGAATTACGCATAGACCAAAACGGTATGAAGCAAAAGTGGAACTAAAGATTGAAGACTTTAGTTATTGATGTTCCCAGCTTCCGGCAAATAGTAGGAATCTAAGTTTAACGTGAAACGAAGCCATGGAACGGAGTAACCACATAAAAGCTCTTATATTCATTAAAATATAAGTAGGTAGCCAACCACAAGCTGCTATGTGGAAGGATTGTTTAAGAAGCTAATGCCCAAAGTAATATCTGGGATATGCAGACGTAAACACTTTAATTTGGAAGGTAAAGTGGTGAATAGTAGTGAATATGTTATGGACCAGCAAAAAGCTAGGTATGAATGGAATGGAATTCCTTGGCGAAAGCTGAAGAAATCTTCATTTAAGCTACAAAAACGAATTTACCAAGCTTCTAAATGTAATGATATCAAAAAGATGCATAATCTTCAAAAATTATTGCTCAAATCAACAAGTGCAAAAACACTCGCTGTTAGGAAAGTAGCACAGGACAATAGGGGGAAGAAGACTGCAGGTATTGATGGAAAGGCTAATCTTAATCAAAAAGAAAGATTACAACTATCATATTCTTTAGATATAAAAGAAAAAGCAAAGCCATCAAGACGCGTCTGGATCCCAAAACCTGGTAAGCCATCGGAGCATCGCCCGTTTGGTATACCTACTATATCGTGTCGAGCAAAACAAACACTTGTAAAAATGGCTTTAGAACCAGAATGGGAAGCAAAACTTGAGCCAAACACTTATGGTTTTAGACCTGGTAGATCATGTCATGATGCAATTGAAGCCATATTTGATGTGCTAAAACAGAAAACAGCATATGTATTAGATGCTGATATTTCTGGATGCTTTGATAATATTAAACATTGTGTGCTGCTTGAAAAACTTAATACCACACCAACTTTAAAGAGAATTATAAAAGGATGGTTGAAAGCAGGCATTATGGAAGATAGAAAGTTTAGTCCCACCAAACGTGGTACAATTCAAGGAGGGACGATCTCACCGTTGCTAGCTTGTGTTGCATTACACGGATTAGAGCAACATGTCAAAAAAGCATTAACAAACGAACTCTTTCAATGCATGAAAAGAAAATATGGTAGGATATCGCATAAAAACGCGCAAAAGTCTATTAGTGTAATTTTCTACTGTGATGATTTTGTCATCATACATGAAAACGAAGAGATTATTCTTAAAGCAAAAATTTTAGTTGAAGAATGGTTAGAAACCATTGGACTAAAATTAAAGCCCTCTAAAACAAGAATTTCTCATACATTAAGAACCATTGACGAAACAAAACCAGGATTTGATTTTCTTGGATTTTCAATAAGACAATATCCAACAAAAGAAAGTAAAAAAGGTTACACATTATTAATAAAACCAAGTCGTAATTCTATAAAGCAGCATACATTTGCTATTAAACATAAACTTAGAGAAATGCGTGGGGCGCCACAGGAAGTAATAATAAGGAATCTCAATCCAATAAACAGAGGATGGAGTCAATATTACTCTTCGGTAGTTTCATGTAAAATCTTTAGCTCATTGGATAATACTATACATAGAAAGCTCTGGAAGTGGGCAGTCTTTAGGCACCCAAACAAAGGGAAATGCTGGATAAAAAGAAAATACTTTAAAAAGTATAATAACGATAACTGGCGTTTTATGACAAGTAACAAGATACATCTTATTATACACAGCGATCATGATATTAAACGACATATCAAAGTGCAAAAAACCAGATCTCCATATGATGGTGATTGGGTATATTGGGGTAAACGTCTGAGAAAAATACCAGATAAGCCATTAAGAGTAATAAAACTATTGAAGTTACAACAAAGTAAATGTGATAATTGTAGACTATGGTTTAAAAGTGATGATACAATAGAAATACATCACAAAGACCGGAATAGACGAAACAACATGATCAAAAACTTATCTTTGTTACATGGACATTGTCACGATGAATTACACAGGAGGTGTGCATGAAAAGCACCAAATTGGAGAGAAGCCGTATGAGGCGCAAAGTCTCACGTACGGTTTTGAAGTCGAGTGAGGAGGGGCGACCTTCTTCACTTAGACAACAGTATGCAGATGAAACTACAGATGAAGACCTAAGGAATATAGCAGAAAAATCACCAATAGTAAAGCTAGCATATGATGAGTTAGACAAGTTTTGCTGGAATGAGAAAGATTTAGTAGCATATGAAGAAAGAATAATGGATCTACGTAAGGAAGAAGCCATTCTTGAATACAAACTTGAGGAAGGTATAGAGAAAGGAAAAATCGAAGTTGCAAAAAATTTACTTAAAGCTGGTGTATCTGTTAATTTAATAGCTGAATCTACTGGCCTTTCTCAAGCTGAAATTGTACAGCTTAAGCAAGAAGTGGCCTAAGTATCACGGTTTTCAGGGCTTTTTTAGCTCGGCAGTGGTCTGAAAAGTCCATTTTTCACTTTATAAAATGTTTATATTTTACCACCTACTTTATTTGAATAAGTTCTTCTGCCACACTCTGAACGGATACTTGAATCAGGCTCAAGTTGACAAGTAGATGTTATCTTGTTATAATAAGTAAGTAAGTATTTATTAATTTAATCTTAACTTAAGAGGGTATTTATGGTAGCAAGTTATAGTGTTTTAAAAAGGTATGCGTTAGCCTATATAAAGAAATCTGGTAGTAACAGTGATGTTAAAGAGTTTTTACAATTTTGTAATACGCAAAATACCACAAATTGGAGTGAGGAGAATTTTAAAAATGCGTATGAAAAATTTACACATCCAAATTCAAGCAATAGGCACGATACAGGAAGCAGAAATGATCAATATAACGCAGGGAATAACGCACAACCTACAGGCTCTCAGATTACACATATACATGTACACAATAGAGGTTTAGACTTTTGGGATTATTTGCTATTACAATGCTGGATGGATTCTTTATTCGGTGGACGTGGTCACACTACGGTTAATAATATAACGAATATTAACAATGGTAATACCACTCATCAAGGGAGAAAAGAGAATAAAAAAGAATCAGAAGACAGTAGAAAGCTATTAGCTTTGGGTATAGTAGCTGCAGTTGTGTGTGTTGCTTTCCATGCTGGTATGTGTTTTTGGTATAACAGCAGCAGAAAAGTGGCTAGAAAAGAAGAAAAAATAGATTACCTGGATAGTAAATCTAAAACGTTCAGAAATATAGAATTTGCGGTTGGCGTTGTTTCTTTGGCAGCTTTGGTAGCTTGTGCTGTTTACCCAGTCTTACCAGTGTGGGGTTTAGCTATCCTTGGCGTTAATTCTCTCGTATGTTTTGCTGGTGGTTTAGCTTTTCATATGAAGCATGAGGAAGAATCAGAAAATATCGAGAAAGCTAAAGGAGCGGTAGATAGCTGTCTTAGACAAGGGCATGGTTATGGAGATTCTTCTCGTTATGATGCACCACCTCCTTACTTTTCTCAAGATCCTAATACTACTCCAACTGCTCCTCCTCAAAATGCATTTGATAATCCTTATTTGCAACAGAAGTTTGGGAATTGTAAGGGGTTCACGCGTGATAAAAATTAACAGTTTTATTTTTAGCCAAATTAATTGAATCAAGCTACAAAACCTGCTAAAGTTAACTTTGTGAAAGCACCCTTAGCTCAGTTGGATTAGAGCATTTGACTACGGATCAAAAGGTCGGGCGTTCAAGTCGCTCAGGGTGCACCACATTTTATAGGAAACAGAAGTCACACTTGAAATTAATATATGTAATACCTATCTTTAAAGGTTAAGCACTAAACTATTATATATGAGCAAAAAAGACTACTATGATCTGCTGGAGGTAGGCAGAAATGCCAGTATTGATGAGATAAAAAAAGCGTATAAAAAATTAGCGTTAAAATATCATCCTGATAGAAATCCTGGCAATCAAGAAGCAGAGGAAAAATTTAAAGAAGTAACAGCTGCATATGAAGTTCTGTCTGACTCTGAGAAAAGAGCAGGCTATGACCGTTATGGCCACGAAGGTGCTTCTGGTGGATTTCAAGGCTTTAGCTCTGCAGGAGATTTTAGCGACATATTCAATGACTTCTTTGGTGGAGGATTCGGTGGTGGTGCAAGTAGATCGAGAGCAAAAAGAAGTACAACAGGAGTATCTGGAGCAGACCTACGTTATGATCTTGAAATTACCTTAGAAGATGCATTTAAAGGAATACAAGCGCCTATACATTATGTGACAAATGTAAAATGTGATACATGCCAAGGCACAGGTGGCGAAGGAGCAATTAAACCAGTTCAGTGCCACACATGCCAGGGAAGCGGTAGGATTAGAACTCAACAAGGCTTTTTTACCATCGAAAGAACATGTACTACATGCTATGGGGAAGGAGAAATAATACAAAACAAATGTAAGAAATGTGGTGGAAGTGGACGTAGAAGAGATGAAGTAAATATATCCGTTTCAATTCCAAAAGGCATAGAAGAAGGAGCTAAGGTAAGGATAAGTGGTAAAGGAGAAGCTGGAACAAAAGGTGGAAAAAGTGGAGATTTATACGTATACGTGAAAATAATTTTCCATAAAATCTTTGCTAGAAATAAAGCAGATTTACACTGTAAAGTGCCTATAAGAATGACACTAGCAGTGCTTGGTGGTGAAATCGATATTCAATCAATTGATGGAGCTAAAATAAAAGTAAAGGTCCCTGAAGGCACTCAAACTGGTACCAAACTACGTTGTAGGGAAAAGGGTATGCCATATATGAACTCACATGCTCGTGGTGATTTATATGTACAGGTAATAGTTGAGACTTTAAATCCAAAAAATTTAACTAAAAAGCAAATTGAACTATTAAAAGCGCTTGAAGAAGAGGAAAATGCAAGTGTACAACAGCAATCTGAAGGGTTTTTTAGTAAAGTAAAAAAAAAATAAGAAATCTGCTAAATGACATAAAGGGGTAACTGTTTACGGGTTTTCATTTAATCCTGCAATTCTTTGACCTTATTAATGGAAAACTTAACAATAGTGTTATTATTAGCCAACAGAAACTTCTTAGTTCCTTAAAACTATGTAAAAGCAATAAATTTCTTTATTTAAGGTCGAAGTTTTGCTATTCTCAGGCTTTAATAATTTAAATTTAATGAATATAAACAAAAATGAGTTTTTATTTCTTCCGCTTGGGGGAGTAGGAAGAATCGGGATGAATGTTAGCCTATATCATTACCAAGGTAAGTGGATTATGATCGACCTTGGTGTTGGTTTTGCAGATGAAACTATGCCAGGTGTTGAGCTGCTCATTGCTGATATAGATTTTATTGCTCAAAGAAAAAAAGATTTACTTGGAATAATAATTACACATGCACATGAGGACCACTGCGGTGCAGTGCCCCACTTGTGGGAAGAGTTGCAGTGCTCCATATATACAACAAAGTTTACGGTTAATTTTCTTAAAGAGAAACTAAAAGAATTTCGATTGGAAGGTATAGTGCCTGTGAAAGAGGTAGACATAAATGGCAGCATAAATTTGGGTCCTTTTACCGTCGAGTTTATAAATGTAACTCATTCAATTCCTGAGGCAAATTCAATATTAATTAGCACTGAAATGGGTAGTGCATTCCATACCGGAGACTGGAAATTTGATCCAAAACCTGTTGTTGGATTAACTTCTAATATGGAGCGTCTAAAAGAAATTGGCGATAAAGGTGACCTGCTTGCAGCAATTTGCGATTCAACCAATATATTAAGCAAGCATCACCCTGAGTCAGAAGGTGAAATTTATAATAATATTTATAACATAATAAAGCGGTCTAAAAAATTAGTTGCTGTTTCGCTATTCGCTTCAAATGTGGCACGAATTGAAACGATAAGCCAAGCTGCAAAAGCACTAAATAGAAAAGTAGTTTTACTTGGTAGATCTTTATGGAGAATAGTGAAAGTTGCGCAAGATAGTGGTTATTTAACTGATTCTCCTCAGTTTCTTGAAGCAAAGGAAGCAGTAAATTTTCCAAGGGAAGAACTGGTGCTACTTTGCACAGGTTGTCAAGGTGAGCCACTGGCAGCTACCGCAAGACTTGCTGCTAAGAGTCATCAAGCATTTAAAATGCAGCAAGGTGATACCATGATCTTTTCGTCAAAAATCATTCCTGGAAATGAAACTCGTGCGCACAACATGCTCAATGCCTTTATTGAGATGGGGGTAGAAGTTATTACTGAAAAAACAGAGCATGTTCATGCTTCTGGGCATCCAACAAGAGAAGAGCTAAAGGAAATGTATTCTTTAATAAAACCGAAGATGTCTATTCCAGTTCACGGCGAATATATTCACACGCATGCACATGTAAAATTTGCTAAAGAGTGCGGTGTGGCAAAAGCAATAATGATTGCACCAGGTGATATTGTTAATTTGGAGAACGGAGAAAAGGTTGATTCAATTGATGTTGACTACTTTGGTATTGATGGTATGTTGCTACGTCATCCGGAGAGCAGTGTTATAAAAATGCGTAAAAGAATGAGAGATGCCGGAGTTATTGTGGTAACAGCAGTTGTAAACAAGAAAAATAAATTGCTTGCTAAACCAAAAGTATTTGTACCTGGTGTTTTTGAAGTGCTAGAAGATGCAGCTACCATACAGAAAATTGTCAAGAAAGTTGAGTCGTTGTTTAGTTTGCAGCCAACAAAAAAAATTAAAAATAAGATTGAAAGTTCAATATTGAGTATCTTAAAGGAATATTTACTAAAAAGACCTATAATTGAGGTTCAGATAGAACAGGTATGAAATGAATGAAGCTATTCGTTCATCTGGTGTTATTTATTTCGTTATTTATTCCTTATTTTACAAAAGCTGCTTTATATGTTGATATAAAAAAAAGCAGTGTTGGTAACATTGGTCTTGTTGTATCTAAATGTACATGTAAAACAGCGTTGGAAAGCGAATTAAGCGAAAATATTGCAAAGGTAATAGGAACAAATTTATCTAATTGTGGCTTATTTAATGTAAAACGTGGCGCGGAAGCTGAATCTAAATCTTGGAAAAGCGATACTGTAGTCACAGTAAGTTTAAGCGAAATATCTGGTAGTGCATTAGAGCTATCATTTCGTTTATTTGACACTTTTACAAAAAGAGAATTACTTACTCAGTCAGTTGTTTTTCCAGCAAAAGACTGGAGAAAAATTGGTCACCTCGTTTCGGATGTGATACATGATAGATTAATTGGTGAGAAAGGGCACTTCAACACAAAAATCACGTATATCGCTGAAGAAAAAGATAGCAACTACAAATCTGTGCGTAAAATTGCTGTGATGAATCAAGATGGAAGTAATATAAAATACTTAACAAATGGAGATAGATTTGTGTCAACACCGAGATTCTCACCAAATGGAAAGGGCATTGTTTATATCTCGTACGCAAATGGTAAAAGTTATATAATATTAAAAAATTTAAAAGATAACACTGAATCAATAATCAGCGCATTTGAAGGAGTTGTTTCTGCACCAAGATTTTCTCCCGATGGTAAATCTCTTTTAATTTCCCACTCATTGGGTGGTGAAACGAATATATTATCTTTGGATTTAAGTAGTACACGAACAAAAAAAATTACTAAAGGTTCAGCTATAAGCACTTCTCCCTCTTTTTCTCCAGATCAAAAGTATATGGCTTTTAGTTCTGATATAAGTGGGAGTCAGCAACTGTACGTTATCGATTTTACTAACAAAAGTAAAAAACCTAAAAGAATTAGTTTTGGAAGTGGAAGATATGCTACGCCTGTTTGGTCGCCAAAAGGAGATCTGATAGCTTTTACAAAGATTCAGTCAGGAAAATTTTACATAGGAGTTATGAAGCCAGATGGCAAAGAAGAACGTCTGCTTTCAGAGGGGCATAAAATTGAATCCCCGGCATGGCTACCAAATGGTAGAGAAATCATTTTTACAAGAACAGAATCACCAAGCAACTCTAAACTATATTTAGTAGACTTAGTAAAGAAAAATCAAAAAATGGTTTCCACTCCCACAAATGCTTCTTTACCGGATTGGTCTTATTTTTGAAAGTAGATCTATTATAGATTTGATATGAGCCTTATTTTACTTTAATCGCTTATAACCTTTGGCACTACGAAATACCCATGCTCAGGTTTTGTATTGGACAATATCTCTTTTTTAATGTTTTGAGAATTTATAACATCATCGCGTACATGAATGTCCTTGTCTATGCTGCCATAACGCATAGGAGAAACACCTTCAGTATTAACTTGCAATAAAGTATCATGTATCCAATCCAGCATTGTCAGTTCTTTGGAGTAGTGATCAATCTCGTCATTTGATAACTTAATCCTTACAAGCTGTGCAATTTTAAGCATTTCTTCTTTGGTAATTGTTATTTTTCTCTTATTTGCAAATTCTATTAGTGAAGTAATAACGTCTTCTGTTGACTTAGCTGGCATCTTTACCTCCTTGGATAAAGTGAGTTAAAATATCTACGACCGAAACAACTTCTATTTTACCAGTTTTTTCAAATTTGTGAAGTATGGTATCCGTAATCACTAATTTATCTAAAGAAGAGGAAGAAATTTTCTCAACTGCACTTCCTGAAAGCACGCCATGTGTGATGCATGAAATTACGGACTTTGCTCCGTGGCCTTTTAAAGCAAGAGCTGCATTACACAATGTTCCACCAGAGTCAACTATATCATCAACAATGACACAATTTTTATTTGCAACTTCTCCTATTATGTTCATTACTTGAGATGTGCCTGCTTTCTCCCTATATTTATCTACTACAATAATCTTATCATTTAACCCTATCTTGTACTTTTCCTCTAAAGTCTTTGCAAAAGCACGTGCTCTGCCAATTGCTCCAACATCAGGTGCAACAATTGCCAAATTTTCTGTGTGTATAGAGTCAACAAATGCTTCAAAGCAGTTCAAATTAGTTATCGGTACATCAAAGAATCCTTCAATTTGACTTGAGTGCAAATCAATAACTGCAACACTACTTGCACCTGCAGTTTGAATAAGATTTGCAACTAATTTAGCACTTAAAGCAGATTGCATATTATTGTTCTTGATAATTCTATCTTGTCTGCTATATCCATAATAAGGAATAATTACTACTATCCTTTTGGCTCCTAATCTATTTACTGCATCAATTATAAGCAGAAGCTCCATAAGGTTATCATTCACAGGGGGAGAAAGAGATTGTATTATATATACTTCTTGATTATATAGATCATTTGCTACTTCTACATTTACCTCACCATCGGTAAACTTTGATATCCAAGCAGAGGATGGTTGAACATCTAGCCGGTTAACTACTGATTCCCCTAATTCCTTACTAGCATTACCTATTATTATCTTCATAACGCACTAATTGAGTTTTTAAGATTATACAGAAATTGTGAAATAATTGAAATGTAAGTTTCTTTATCTAGTATTCTTGTCGGCGAATTAGGTATCTCTTGTACAATGACCTGTTATTTTCACGCATTGTTTCAATATACAGACCCAAATTGAAACAACTATACAAAATCCTGCTTATGTTTCAAGATAAATGACTTTAATGAAATATAATTTATCTAGTCATTTGTATCTGCTAACATACTACACTTCCCATTGTAGAGCCTCTGCAACTTACTGAAATTTATAATCGCTTTGTAAAAAGCTTTATACTCTTTGCTTAATTGGAGGTGCTACCTCTGCACTTTCTGCTCTGTCTAGGGTACTACTTGGTTTTTCTGCAGTAATTTTTTGAGTGCTACCATCTGCCTTATTCTTGATATCTGCTCAATATGATCTTAATACTTCAATAGCTTTCTCGTTTCCACTATTCAGCGCAATATCCAAAGCATCCATTCCATCATTATTTTTGTGGTTGATAAAATTCTCTAACTCAAAGATTTTTATACATTGCTCAATGATGAATTCTACCACTTTTCCAGGGCAATTATTAGCGGCAGGAAAGAGTACTGCATTGTTATTATTGTCTTTCTTTGTTACATCTGCTTTGAGCTTGTCTATCAAATACTTGATAATTTCTATTCTGCTATCATCTTCTGCTTCAGTGCACTGCCTAGCAGCTAAAAACAGAGCTGTTCGCCCATTATTGTCCACATCTTCGATATTTTGCCCCTTATCAATTAAGGCTTGTATTATATTTTTATTCCCATACAAAGCAGCAAAGTGAAGAGGAGTATACCCTTCGGTACTTTCTCTTTCATTAATCAATGCACCATGGCTAGCTAGTAATTCTATAAATTCTGGCGTATTTGCAAAAACTGCAAAGTGCATTGGTGTTAGATCATCTTTACCATGATTTTGAGTTTTTGCATTAACGTTTGCTCCATTTTTTATCAGCAATTTTGCTATTTCTAATTGTTTGCGTCCGATGGCAATATGCAGTGGCGTACGATTGCGTTCATAATGATCATTGACGTTTGTGCCACACTTTATTAGTAGTTCTGCAGCTTCAATATTACCTTCCTGAATTGCAACGTATAAGGAAGCATATCCATCTTTTGTTTCCTCTGTCATACGAAATTGCGAACATGTTAGTTCATATATTATTAAGGATTATTATTAAGTTTTTATTAATACAATATTAATGTAGCGGGATGACGAGCTTATCGTCATCCCGCCGCGGTATCTCTAGATCCCGCTAACAAGCAGCGGGATGACGGTTTTTCAAATTATCGTAAGTCAGTTTAGCTATAGCTACAAGTTTCATTCTTCCCTTACAAATAACTTTACTGCGTCCTTTTTTCGGATTCAGAATTAGCAAGAAACGTTCTTGTAAGGTGGTCTACTAAAATTTTGCTTTATAAAACAATGTCTGAACTATGCAATTAATACATTATCAACACAACTGATTCATAAAAGCAAATATTATAACCACGAAGAGAGAAAATGTTATGCTTAGTTTAATAAGAAAGACCTTGAGAAAAAAAATGACTCATCAGGTAAACGATTCGAAATTGAAAGAGAAAGATGAAAAAAGTATTTTAAAATTAGCATCAAAAATAAAAGGCAAAAAAAGTAGCATTGCTGAAGAACTAGAAAAAATATCTAAAAAGGAAAAACAAAGGATTCTTACTACGGAAGTAAGCAAACATCGGGGTAAAGAACCAACTATTATATCACTTGCTTATGCTATACTACGTAAAGATAGTATAGCTGTTGAGAAAATGTTAAGAGTAGCTAAAGAAAACGGTATTCTGAAAGACATTCTTGACGCAACAACAACTATAAAATATCCAGGTGGTCAGGAAGAAACTTGCACACCACTTACTTATGCCATATTATGTAAAAATAGCAAAACTATTGAAGAAACTTTAAAAGTCTCTAAAGAAAACGGTATTCTGAAAGACATTCTTAATGCAACAATAACTATAAAATATCCAGATAGTGAAGAAAAAATCTACACACCACTTACTTATACAATATCATGTAAAAGCAACGAAGCTTTTAATACAACAAGAGCTATAAATCAAGATGGTCAGGAAAAAACTCACATCCCATTTCCTACCCTTGATAAAAGAGAAACTGAATTAAAATTAAAAGAAAAAAGACAAAGTAGAAGAGATGAGGGATTAAATTTTAACAATGGTAGTAGTGACAAAAATGTTGAAATAAAAGTTAATGGGGATATCTTGTTGCAGCATAGTAGTGGAACTAAAAATGAAATAAATCATACTGCTGTACGTAATGATGTAGGGGGGGTAAAGCTTCCTATAGAAAGTAGAACAAATGTTAAAGTACGGAATATAAGTGGATGCAAAGTAATGACTGTAGCTTCTATGGTGATTGAGTTGGTAGATAGTAAAGCGACATGTGTACTGTTAAAACCCACCACTAAATTGGAAGAAGTAGCTATAACATATTTTCAAGGTTTAACACTATATTTATGAAACTTAATTTATATGTGCTAAACAAGATGCTGATTAGTTTTATAGGGCTAACCCAAGAAAGGTTTCCCTACGTTATACCGCCGCGGTATCTCTAGATCCCGCTAACACGTAGCGGGATGACGGTTGTCGTTTAGCTATAAATATTAAAAAATTTACCAAGCGAAAAAAAGGCAAAAGAAGCCCCGTGGTTGGCTAATTATAGCATTTCTCATAATAGTCCAAACAGGTCATAGGAAGGCAGAATCAACAGCACGAAGAAAGGATTCGAATAGAGGAATGTTTTTCCTGGCTCTGTTTTTTATAGCAAACCAATGATGCTCAATTTTGTTGAAATCTGGAGAATAAGGCGGCAGATACAAAATTTCTGCACCAACCCCTTTAGCAAGCTCGATAATCTTATCAGACTTATGAAAAGTAGCATTGTCAAGAATGACAGTCTGTCCAGGTTCCAAGATCGGTGTCAAAAATTGCTCAAACCATCCATTAAAAACATCCATATTACAGTGGCCTTCAAAGGTTAACGGAACAACTATCTTTCTTCCACTTAAGGCTGCAACCATACTGATTCGTTGAGTTTTCTTTCCAGATTTTAAGGCATAAAACCGCCGTCCTTTCTGGCAATATCCGTAGGGGTAGTCTTCGGTGTTATCAATGCCAGACTCATCTATATACACTAAGTTTTTAGGTTCTTTTGTCGCTATAATTTTCAAAAATTCAGCACGTTTTTCTTCGTTTCTTTCCTTGTATCCATATGTCTTTTTTTGCGCGTAAATCCAATTTTTTTAAGGGCTCGATAGATCGTTTGGATACTAACGTTGTTCCAAAGTTTAGCCATTTCCGATAGAGTCTTTCCTCCGTGTTCTCTGGCAAATTTGGCAAAGGTATCCCAGTCGGTAATTTTGTGATTGTAACCCCCATTTCCAAGTTTTTTTGATTGAAAGTCTCCTGTTTCTTTTCTTCTTTGCTGCCACTCCCATAAAGTAGTTCGTCCAATCTTAAATCTTGCTGCCACTGTTTCTCTGCTTTCTCCTTCGTCTAGCGCTTCCATTGCTTTTTTTCTTAAATCATAACTATATGCTGCTGGCATTCAACCTCCTTATCATCATCTATCCTTATCCTATCACATCCGGACTTTTATCGAAAGAGCTATACTAAAATATCGGCGTTTTTTTTATTCTAAAACGCTTGATTAAGAGCGATTTAGCTGCTTTTAACTTGCAACTAACCTACACCGCAAGTGTTTAAGAAATTTACTAAGCAGGAAAAAAGGCAAAGAAACCCCGTAGTAGCTAGCATTCAAATTCTCCCTTGTCAATTTGACGTTTTTTGCTGTCTTAAACGCTTTGTAAGCGCGTTTCGGCTTATATAGGTAAAAACCTAGAAATTTTTAAAGACATGCGATGCACGTAGTGCGAAAAATTAAACATGAGACGCCAAATACCCTAAGTTTTTTGTCATTAACCTGCACAGATTGCGAAGATAAATAAATAGCTTCAGTTTCATGATAAGGGGGCTGGCGGAGGGTGTCAAGCAAGTTTTTCGTTTCTGTGAACCACCTGCTAACCGACAGCTAACATTAACTACCGATATCGTATCTGAAGAAGCACCCTGGCCATTCTAAAAAATTTAATGCTGAGTACACCTTACTTTTGGCTTCCTCTATAGTGCTCCCTTCTGCTACTATATTTAGCACTCTTCCGCCATCGGAAACTAAGTTACCACTTTCATCGAATTTAGTACCAGCATGAAACACCAACACACCAGGAATGCTTTCAATCTTATCTAATCCTTTAATTACTTCTCCCTTTTGATAATCACCCGGATAGCCTTTACTTGCAACAACTACACAAACTGTAGATTTGTTGTTAAGTTCCACCATTTTGACATTTAACTTTCCTTCTGCAACTGACAACATCAATTTTAACAAATCGCAATTTGAATCAAATCTAGGTAATATAGATTGCGTTTCTGGATCACCGAATCTAACGTTATACTCGAGAAGTTTTGGGCTATCTTTGCAAATCATTAAACCAGCAAAGAGTACTCCTTTATAAGACGTACCCATGTTAACCAATGCTTGAGCTGTAGGGTATATTATTTTTTGGATAATTTTTTGCTCCATGTCCTTACTTATAATTGAAGGTGATGAGTACGACCCCATACCTCCAGTATTTTGGCTTTCATTACTTTCATCAACTCTCTTATAATCTTTTGCACACCCAAGAGTTACTACTTTCAACCCATCAATAAGAGCAAAAAAACTTACTTCTTCTCCAACTAAAAACTCTTCTATGATTATTTCTTCACCTGATTCACCAAATTTTTTCTCCACTAGCATTGAATTTATCGCTGAAAAAGCTTCGCTTTCTGTATTACATATAACCACCCCTTTTCCTGCTGCAATTCCATTTGCTTTCACTACAAGTGGAAACTTTATTTTATTGCTACGTACAAAATCTTTAGCTAACCCTTCATCAACAAAACACTCGTACTTGGCAGTTGGTATACCATATCGTTTACATAGTCCCTTGGTGAAAGACTTCGATCCCTCAAGTTTTGCAGTTGCTTGACTTGGAGCAAAAACATTTATTCCCTCTGCAACTAAATCATCAGCAAGCCCATCAATTATTGGTTGTTCTGGACCAATAACAACCAACTCTATATTTTCTCTCTTGCAAAATTGTGTAACATCCACTGAATTTTGAATATTTACATCCACAAGAGCCCCAAGATCTTTCATAGCTTGGCGACCAGGAGTTACATATAACTCAGTCAAGATAGGAGATTTTTTTAGAGCCCAAAGTAGAGCGTGCTCACGCCCACCAGAACCTATAACCAGAACCTTCATCTTTATTTCCTCGCTTTTCTATATGTCAAAATTATTATTTGCTTATAACAGTATCATTACTCATGTATTTTTGCAACACGTTTGGTATTGCAATCGACCCGTCAGAATTTTGATAATTCTCCATTATGGCAATAATCGTTCTTCCTATAGCTAAAGCTGAGCCGTTTAAAGTGTGAATATATTTTTTCATCTTTTTATCAGTTTCTGAAGAGTATTTAGCGTTCATCCTTCTTGCTTGAAATGCACCACAATTTGAGCAGCTTGATATTTCTCTATATTTATCTTGCTCAGGTAACCATACCTCTATGTCATAAGTCCTTTGTGCAGCAAAACCCATATCGCCACTACAGAGTAGCATTACTCTATACGGTAATTCTAGTTTTTTTAATATCTCTTCAACAATACTCGTCATGCGCTCAAGTTCATCATTTGATTGGTCTTCAGTTGTGATACTCACCAATTCCACTTTACCAAATTGGTGTTGCCTTATCATGCCTCTCGTGTCTCGCCCTGCGCTACCTGCTTCTTTACGAAAGCACTCCGAATATGCAGTAAAGCGAATAGGCAGTTCTTTTTCTTCCATTATTTTGTCAGCAACTAAATTTGTTAAAAACACTTCACTTGTGGGAATCAACCTCAATTCGTCGGTAGTTAAATACGAATCGTCAGAAAATTTCGGTAGCTGACCAACATTATACATAGCCTCGTTTTTCACCAAAGTCGGGTGGTACACCTCAGTATAGCCAAATTCATTAACATGCATTTCAAGCATAAAATTTATTAGCGCTCGTCCAAGCTTAGCTAACTGTCCTTTTAATATCGTAAATCTTGATCCGGAAATTCTCGCCGCTTGTTCGAAGTCTATTAAACCTAATTTTTCTCCGAGTTCATAATGAGATTCTGGTACAAAATCAAACTGTCTTTTTCCTCCATATCTTCTCACCTCTAAATTAGAGTTCTCATCTGCGCCTATTGGCACATCTTGCGCAGGAATATTCGGCAAGTTAGATAAAACATTCACTAACTTATCCTTTTCTGCTTGTTCTTTTAAGCTGATTGCCTCTATCTCATTTGTGATGCTTTTTGACAACTCTATTTGCTCTTCACAGGGGCTCTTGCTCATTTTAAGCTTTTTTATTTCCTCTGTGATTTCATTGCGCTGCCTATTCAAATCCTGCAGTTTAGTGGTTAATGATCTTTTCTCGTGATCGATTTCTAATATCTCTTCCGCAGTAGATTCTCTAATTCCCCTGCTTTTCATTGCCTTTTCAAATCCTTCAGGGTTTTTGCGTATATATTCTATATCGTGCATATATTGTGCTATTACTAACATTGTTACTGTACTCCAAAAGCTCTTAATATTCAATATATTCTCATACTACTAAAATTATTATGGTTGATTTTTTTGTTAGAATTTGTTAAAATTTAATTAACTTAGCGTTCATAGGGTGTAGTATGTTGGGTATTACAAAAAATAATCAGAAAGAGAGCACTGACTTTGCTGGTGAGGAATTCGTTATCTACGCTACTTGTGTATGCCTAGCAGCCACATTCGCTGCTGGCTGTTTAGGGGCGGTAATAGGATCCCCTCTATTGACCTTTCCACTTGCTATGCTAATTTCTCATCCTGTGATTTGGATTATAATGGGAGTAGTTCTTACAACAGCATACAAATTAGCGAAGAACTATATTAATGGAAAAAGAGCAAGTCAAGGTGAGCAAAAAACTCAAGATGGAGATAGTGGTATTGTACCAGGAAGTGAACCCAATTCAAGGAACAGTAGTCGTAGAAGCTCTTTGGATAGTGGTTTGGGTGGTAAAGAGTTTCACGAAGATTTGGACACTCTTGTGCATCAGACAAACAGAAAAAACTATAGTTACTGGTTAGATGATAATGACATTACACATATTGCAAGAGTTGTATATGGGTACTCACAAAGTGAATATAGTAATAATAATGTCTATTTTCTTGCCCCTAGCTATTCTAATGGTTGGGACGAACTCACAAAAGAATTTCTTCAGAATTATAGAGGTGAATTCAAACAAAATTCTAAATTGATATTTACTTCGGTTCTTCATATTAACAATAATCATTGGGTAACTTTGGTTATTAAACCTGATGCAGGTGATAAAAAATTTAGAGCTTATTACTGTGACTCATTTGGTAATCAATTGCCAGATAATGTGCTAAATATTGTTAAAAGAGAACTGCAAAAAGAGGAATGGGTATTAGACATAAGAATTTCCCCAACTAAGCAGCAAAGTGACGGGTATAACTGTGGAATATTTGCGTTAGAAAATGCTCATAAAATTACACAAATGCTTAACGAAGACAAATCATTTGACGAAATTGACAAAAAGTTATCAGAATATAAATTTGATTTGAATGAGAAAAGAGAAGAATTTACAAGAGCGCTTATGGAAGATGAGAAATGTAAGGAAGATCTAAGAAATCGTAAGCGTCCGCCAAGGACGAAAACATCTCAGTCTTCTATTTCAAGGGAGAATGCAAGTTTGTGTTGCATTATGTAATCAATGAAAAATTACCATTGACCTTATGCCCCTCCAAATAGGAAATTTGACAATTGATTCTCCAGTTATTTTAGCTCCAATGTCTGGAGTGACTGATTATCCGTTTAGAAGTATTGTGAAGAAACTTGGTGCAAGTTTGTTAGTTTCAGAGATGATTGCAAGCAGAGCTATGATTATGCAAACTCGCCAGAGTTTGCAAAAAGCAAAAGTCGATGCATTAACTGCTGTTCAGCTTGCTGGATGCGAACCGAATGTTATGGCAGAAGCTGCAAAATTGAATGAGGATATGGGAGCTAAAATTATAGATATAAATTTTGGTTGCCCTGTTAAGAAAGTTGTAAACGGTTATGCAGGATCAGCGCTAATGCGTGATGAGAAAAAAGCCGCTGAGATAATTGAAGCTGTGGTCAAAGCAGTGAATATGCCAGTTACGGTGAAAATGCGCACTGGATGGAACGATGAAAATCGCAATGCCCCGAGACTTGCGAAAATTGCCGAAGACTTAGGAGCAAAAATGATCACTGTGCATGGAAGAACAAGAGCGCAGCTTTATAATGGTCAAGCAGATTGGAAATTCGTTAGAAATGTTAAAGAGCAAGTGAAAATTCCAGTTATAGTAAATGGTGATATTAAAAATTTAAATGATATTCAGAATGCTCTCAAAGAATCTGGAGCAGACGGAGTGATGATAGGTCGTGGTGCCTACGGTAAACCTTGGCTGATTAATCAAGCAATGAACTTTCTCAGTGGAAGTGAAACTTCTGAGCCAACAGCTTCAGAGAGATTAAGCATCATACTCGAGCATTACGACAATATTCTTGAGTACTATGGAAATGACACAGGAATAAAGATGGCCCGCAAACACATAGGTTGGTACAGTAGCGGGCTTCAAGGCTCATCTGAATTTCGTGTGAGAGTAAATAACATGATAGATAGCACAGAAGTGAAAGAAAATATTATTGGCTTTTTTGGTCAAGAGACACACTAGCTGTACTCAATTCGACTGATCCTATGCCACTACGCTCTCTTCCTCACCAGAGTGTAAATGACAACCATTATCCATCAACCATTCCTCGTCATAAGTTTCAATATCAAAATATTTTTCATATTTATCCACATTATCACAAAGTGAAAGTGCTCTGATCTTATTCATAATCAAACCTGTACCAGCAGGAATTAATCTTCCTACTATAACATTTTCTTTTAATCCACTTAAAGGATCACTCTTCCCGCAGAATGCTGCTTCTGTAAGTACTTTTGTTGTCTCTTGGAAAGAGGCAGCAGAAATAAAGGAGCTAGTTTCAAGACTTGCCCTAGTAATCCCCTGCAGAATAGGAAGATAATGAGTAGGCCGTTTGCCAGAGTTACTCATAGCATCATTTTCCCTATCAACTTCCAGCTTGTCAATGCTTTCGCCAACCAAGTACATAGTATCACCAGGATCAGTAATTTCCACTTTTTGTAGCATTTGTTTTAAGATCACCTCTAAATGCTTATTGTCTATACGAACACCCTGCAATCTATAAACTTGCTGTATTTCAGAAATCATATAGTGCGCTAAAGCTTCTAACCCAAGCACACGTAAAATATCATGGAGATCAGGGTCACCATCCATCAATAGATCACCTTTACGTACAAAATCACCTTCATTGACTATTACATGCTTACTTCTTGATACCAAATATTCAACTGGAGAAATTTGTTCATCTACAGGTTTAATTAATATACTGCGTTTTCCTCTACGGTCTTTTTCAGAAAATGCTACATAGCCATCTATCTCACTAACAATAGCATGCTCTTTAGGACGACGTGCTTCAAATAACTCTATAACCCTCGGTAAACCACCAGTAATATCACGAGTTTTAACTGACTCTCTTGGTGTTCTTGTAATAACATCACCTGCATGAACCTTCTGGCCATCTTGTACATTGAGCACTGCACCGATTGGTATAAAATAACATGCTTCAACGCCACTTGCGAGTGTCATTACTTTACCATTATCGTCAAGCAGCACAATACGAGGACGTAAATTAGCTCCACCAGAATGCAATTTCCAGTCTTTTACTACTTTGCTTGATATTCCTGTAGATTCATCCATCACTTCAGTGATCGAAATTCCATCTTTTAAGTCCTGATAAGACACTGTACCAGTCTTCTCCGTGATAATAGGCAATGTATAAGGATCCCATTCCGCAACTTTATCGCCAATTTTTACTGACCCACTCTCATCTACATAAAGCTTAGCGCCGTAAGGTACACTGTGCTTCAACTTCTCACTACCAAGGCTATCAATCAACACGACTTCACAGGAACGGCTTATCACAATTTTATTTCCGTTTCTATCTATAATTATATTACTATTGTTTAACTTTATTTTAGCATTAATAGAAGCTATAATATTCGAGGATTCAACGCCTCTAGTCATTACTCCACCTATATGAAAAGTACGCATCGTTAACTGAGTACCTGGCTCTCCAACAGATTGAGCAGCTATAACACCAACTGCTTCACCTATTGAAACAATTTTACCAGTTGCAAGGTCTCTTCCATAACATAAAGAACATACACCAGGACTTATTTCACAAGTTAAAGGCGATCTAATTTTTACAACATTAAGACCTGCAATGCTGATTTGCTTTACTTTATCCTCATCAATTAATTCCCCTGCTTTTACTAATAATTCTTTTGTCACTGGGTTATATATATCATTTGCAGCTGTTCTACCCAGCACAACACTCTCTAGAGATGCAACTATAGTACTTCCTTCAACTGTAGCTCTCACAACAAGACCATTTTTTGTTTTACAGTCATGCTTTGTAACTATGCAATTTTGAGATACATCAACTAAACGACGAGTTAAGTATCCAGAGTTTGCAGTTTTAAGTGCAGTGTCAGCTAAACCTTTACGCGCACCGTGAGTAGAATTAAAGTATTCAAATACGTTCAATCCTTCACGGAAATTAGAAATTATAGGTGTTTCTATAATCTCACCAGAAGGTTTGGTCATGAGCCCTCGCATTCCTGCTAGCTGTTTCATCTGTGAAGTAGAACCCCTTGCACCAGAGTTAACCATCATATACACTGAGTTGTACTTACTATTTCCATCATATATAGATATTGCTTTTAACATATCATTAGCTATCATATCCGTACACTTAGACCATTCATCTATAACCTTGTTATACCTCTCACTTCTAGTGATTAGCCCATCTTGATATTGCATAGAGAATTTCTTAATTTCACCCCTCGCGTGATCAACATGTGTAGCTTTAGTTTCAGGTATAACCATATCACAACGACCAAAAGAGACACCAGAAAATGTGGCATACTCAAAGCCAAGTACCATTAATTTATCAGAAAATGCCACTGTAGCACTTTGACCACAGTTACGATATACCAAATCAACTATACCAGTTATTTCCTTGACTGTTAATATCTGATTTATTAGATCGAAACCTAGATTCTCATGCTTAGGAAAAATTTGCCATAATATTAAACGGCCAGGAGTTGTACAAACAGTTTTATAGTGAGTTTCACCGCTGCTATTAATATACTCCATCCTATACTTTATACTAGAATGAATATGTAAAGTACCATCACTCAAGGAATGCTCAACTTCACAAAAAGCACCAAAAGATGGTAAATTATCTTCCTTAGGTTCTTGTAAAGTCAGATAATATATACCAAGTACTATATCTTTACTAGGAACTATAATCGGTCTGCCATTAGAAGGACTTAAAACGTTATTAGTGGACATCATCAACACCCTAGCTTCAAGCTGAGCTTCCAATGAAATTGGCACATGCACTGCCATTTGATCACCATCAAAATCAGCATTAAACGCCGTACAGACAAGCGGATGAAGCTGTATTGCTTTGCCTTCAATAAGGATTGGCTCAAAAGCCTGAATACCAAGTCTATGTAGCGTAGGCGCTCTATTCAACAAAACAGGATGCTCTTTTATTACCTCTTCAAGCATATCCCAAACTTCTGGTTTTTCTGCTCTTATCAACTTACTAGCAAACTTAATAGTTGGAGCCATACCATACATCTTAAGCTTTGAGTAAACAAAAGGTTTGAATAGTTCAAGAGCCATTCTTTTTGGTAATCCACACTGATTTAGTTTCAAAGTTGGACCAACAACTATTACAGAACGTCCAGAGTAGTCTACCCTTTTTCCTAAGAGGTTCTGGCGAAAACGACCCTGTTTTCCTTTTAACATATCACTAATGGACTTTTTATATCCAACAGCACCAGCTTTATTTACCAAAGTATTACGACGACTATTATCAAAAAGAGAATCAACTGCTTCTTGTAACATCCTTTTTTCATTACGAATCATAATCTCAGGAGGATTTAAGCTCAACAATTTCCTCAACCTGTTATTTCTATTAATAATAGTCCTATAATGATGATTCAGATCAGAAACTGCAGGACGACCACTCTCAAGCGATACCAAAGGACGCAAATCAGGTGGTAAAATAGGTATAGTTGTAAGTATCATCCACTCAGGCCTATTTCCAGATTTAATGAAGTTTTCAACAATACGCAATCTCTTTATAATTTTCTTTCTTCTTATCTCAGAAGCAACAGATTCTAATTCTAGTCTTAAATCCTTCCTAATTTCATGTAAATCAAGGCGCGTTAGCAACTCTCTTATAGCTTCAACACCTTGCATAGCTACAAAACTATCGATCCCATAGCTATCTTTAGCTTCATTATAAGCTTTTTCACTAATAATCTCACCTTTTTCAAAAGGCGAAACAAGAGGATCTATTACGATATAATTATCGCTATATAAAATATTCTCAATATCTCTGAGAGACATATCCAATAATGCTCCAATTCTTGAAGGAAGCGATTTCAAAAACCATATATGAGCAACAGGAGATGCAAGCTCTATATGACCCATCCTTTCTCTTCTTACTTTAGAAGATGTAACTTCTACTCCGCATTTTTCGCATATGCGACCTCTGTGTCTTCTTTTTTTGTATTTTCCACATAAACATTCATCGTCATTGACAGGGCCAAAAACCTTAGGGCAAAATAATCCACCTTTCTCAACTTTGAACGTACGATAATTTGCAGTTGAAACATCTTCTATCTCACCACAAGATATACGCTTAATACTTTCAGGGCTAGCAATCGATATGCTAACCTCATTAAAAGGTTGTGCAATGTTAGTGTGAGATATATCTTCAATCACTACATCATTTTGCTTTAAATCTACATTTAAACATAAAGAACGTAGTTCTTTTATCATCACATTAAAGGATTCAGGAATTCCACATTCAAAATTACTGTCACCTTTTATTATCGATTCATAAATCTTAACTCTACCATTAATATCATCAGACTTCACAGTTAACATTTCCTGCAAAGTATAAGCAGCACCATAGGCTTGTAATGCCCAACATTCCATTTCACCAAAACGCTGACCACCAAAATGAGATTTTCCTCCAAGAGGTTGTTGAGTAACCAAACTATAAGGCCCTACTGAACGCGCATGAATTTTACCATCAACCAAGTGGTGCAACTTAAGCATGTACATGTAACCAACTGTAACCTTGCGGTCGAATTTTTCACCACTGCAACCGTCATATAATACAGCTTGTCCAGAGTTATCTAAACCAGCAAGTTCAAATAATTTTGCTATTTGTTCATCTTTTGGACCCTCAAATACAGGTGCAGCAACAGGAACGCCATCACGTAATTTGCGTGCAAATTCAATGAGATTATTATCACTAATATTACGAATATCATTACAGATAGATACGTTACTGCCATAGCTATAAACCTCAATCAGGAAGTTACGTAAATTGCTGTATGAACTTTTACAAGAGTTCAAATAGTTCTCTACTAACTCATTCAACTCGTCATTTAGTGCATTCTTATTAGGTGTATTTAAAACAGAAGCCGTTATTTCATCATCATCAATATTTTCAATTTTTTTATTATCAAGGTATGCTACTGCAAATTGTGTAAAATTATCATCGTTAAGGGACCTAATTCCCTTGCAAAAAGCACTTTTGATCTTATTGATCTCATCGAGAATATTACTTACCTTTTCCCCTAATTTTCTACAAGCCCAACCTACATGCGTTTCCAGTATTTGCCCTACATTCATTCGTGAAGGAACACCAAGAGGGTTAAGAATAATATCAACAGGAGTACCATCTTCCAAATAAGGCATATCTTCCACTGGCACAACTCGAGAAATCACACCTTTATTTCCATGTCTACCAGCCATTTTATCCCCTGGTTGCAGACTATGTTTCACAGCAATGAAAACTTTTACTGACATCGACACACCTTGAGGCAGGTCATAACCTTCATGTAATTTTTCTACTTTTCGCTTAAACTGTGCTATTGCATGTGATACTTTTTCATCAAAATCTTTTTTTAAGCTCTTAACTTGCTCAGAAATGGATTGGTTTTTTAATCCTATACCCCACCATTGCTCACGTTCAATAGAGTCAAATTTTTCTCGATCTTGAGAACCAGAATTAATAAGAAGTTTCTTCAGTTCATCATAGAAATATTCACTAGTAACATTGATTATATAATCTCGCTCTTCCTCAAAGTCATTTATCTCTTTTTGTTTGATGAGTAATGCCCTTTCATTTTCTTCAACCCCCCTGCGTGTAAAGACTTGTACATCAATTACTGTCCCTTCAACATCTGGAGATGTATATAAAGAGGAATCCGCACAATCGAATGACTTTTCACCAAAAATTGTCATTAATAACTTCGTTTCAGGAGGCAATGAAAGAGAAGGTTTAGGTGTAACTTTACCTACCAGAATATAGCCTGGACCAACTCTTGTACCAATTTTCACTATACCACTATCATCCAAGTGATATAGATTTTCTTCATTAACACCAGGTATAGCACGAGTTATTTTTTCTGATCCTAAAGGGGTATCATGTACAACACAGTCAAATTCTTCTATATGAATAGAAGTAAAGAGATCTTTTTTAACAACTTCACTAGAAATAATAATAGAGTCTTCAAAATTATAACCTTGCCAAGACATAAAAGCGACTAGCAAATTTTTACCAAGCGCCAACTCACCACTGTTAATTGCAGGACCATCAGCTATTACATCACCCTTTTTAACATAATCACCTACGCACACTAGCGGTCTTTGATTAATACAAGTATTATGGTTAGAACGCTGAAATTTCCTTAGATGATAAATATCTACGTCCAAGTAGTTAACCCTTTCTTTATCAAAAGCACGTATAACTATAGAGTTACTATCAGAACTATCAACTATGCCATCGCGTTTTGCTAAAACTACAGCACCAGAGCCAGAAGCTACAAAAGACTCCATACCAGTAGCAACCAGAGGAGCGGTAGGCTTCAATAAAGGTACGGCCTGACGTTGCATATTTGAGCCCATTAATGCTCTATTAGCATCATCATTTTCTAAAAATGGAATCAAGGAAGCTGCAACTGATATTACCTGCTTAGGAGATACGTCAATGTAACTAACTTGGTCGCTACTTACCATGACGAAGCTACCAGCATATCTACAGTATAGCATGTCATCAACAAAGCAATTATTTTCATCAAGCTTTACGCTAGTGTCAGCTATATGATGTGAGCCTTCGTCTATAGCAGAAAGATACTCAATTTGATCAGTAACAACCCTATTGACTACTTTTCTATAAGGGCTTTCAATGAAACCATATTTATTAATACGCGCGTATATAGCTAAGCTGTTGATTAACCCTATATTTTGCCCTTCAGGAGTCTCAATAGGGCAAATTCTTCCATAATGAGTTGGATGAACATCACGCACCTCAAATCCTGCCCGTTCTCTTGTTAAACCGCCAGGACCTAACGCGGATAACCTTCTTTTATGTGTTATTTCAGATAACGGATTAGTCTGATCCATAAATTGAGATAATTGAGAAGAATTGAAGAAATCTCTTAAAACATTAGTTAACACTTTTGGATTAATAAAATCAGATGGAGAAACTTTATCTAAACTAGAAGTGGACATAGAATCAACTATTGCGCGTTCCAATTTCAACAACCCAGTTCTAAATTGATTTTCTATAAACTCTCCAACTGATCTTACTCTTCTGTTTCCTAAATGATCAATATCATCTACAGATCCTTGACCGTCACGTAACAATACTATTTTTTTCACAATTTCAATAATATCTTCATGCGTTAAAACAGTTAAATCCTCATCATAATTTAATCCAAGGTAAGAGTTAAGCTTCAACCTACCAATGTTAGACAAATCATAATATTCCGGACTGAAGAAAAGATTACGGAAAAACTCTTCTACTATCTCTAAAACAGGAACTTCACCAGGACGCAAAACTCTATATATTTCATATAGTGCATCCTGATAAGACATGTTTTCATCTAAGAAAAGCGTATTTAATATATAAGGTCCAACAAACAAATTATCTATGTTCAACACTGATATTTCATCTACAGATAATAACTCAAGCTTCTTTATGTCTTCCAGCTTTATAGATTCACCAGCAGATAAAATTTTCGTAGAGCTAGCACTATCCATTAAATCTTCTGCGAGGAATAAACCACATATAGAATTAAAAGGAACCAGATACTCTTTCAATTCATTATCATATAGCTTTTTAGCTAGTCTTGAGGTAATACGAACGTTAGCTTTAAGCAGCACATTACCTTCAATATCCATTAAGTCGAAAGGCAGCCTCACTCCTTTAAATTTATCAGGAACAAAAGGCACTTTCCAACCATCTTTATGTTTTACATACTTTATTTTCTCATAAAATCTATCGAGTATATCATTATTTGATAGACCCAACGCCTTTAATAAAACTGAAATTGGCAATTTTCTTTTTCTATCAACACGAAAATACAAATGGTCTTTAACATCAAATTCAATATCAAGCCAAGAACCCCTATAAGGAATAATTCTAGCAGAATAGATCAATTTACCAGAATTGTAAGTTTTTCCCTTATCGCTATCAAAAAATACACCAGGAGACCTATGCATTTGTGAGACGATAACTTTTTCCACACCATTAATGATGAAAGTGCCCTTATCAGTCATCATAGGCAACCCACAAAAGTGGACTTTCTGCTCTTCTATAGATTTTACAACGGTTGCAAGTTTAGAATGATCTCCACTCTCTTTAATCGATTTATATTCATCAAGAGAAATACCATCCTGCATAACAACAAGACGTATAGAAGCAATAACCTGAGCAGAAAAAGTTACACCACGCTTTATACACTCAGATTCATCATACTTAGGATCATCTACCCTACAACTTATAAACTCAATAGTAGCCCTACGCAAAGGATCATTTATTGGAAAGATTGTATGAAAGATAACTTCAAGTCTTTCATTACCCTTATTCTTAGGAGTAAAAGAATCATATGATTCTTTTTGAACCTTAACCAAATCCAATAAAGAATCTTTTAAATCAATCGACCTAGAATAAGAAACTCTAGGAACAAAAGCACCAGAAGCGTACATATAAGAAGAATCAACCATTAAAATACCCCAAACTAATTAAAAGAGCTATATCAATATAAAATTAATACATTAAATATTATTCAAGCTCCACTTTAGTTGCTCCTGCTTCAATAAGTTTTTGCTTGATTTTTTCTGCTTCGTCTTTAGGAACATTAGCAGTCAAATCTTTAGGTAAAGATTCAACCAACTCTTTTGCTTCTTTTAAACCCAATGTAGAATTAACCTCTCTCACAGCTTTAATAACTCCTATTTTTTTACTCGCATCAATTTCTTTAATCACAACTTTATACTCAGCTTTTTCTTGAGCAGCAGGAGCAGCAGCATTATCACCAATAGGCGCCCCAGCACCAACAGCTCCACCAAGAAAAGAACCAGCAGGCAACCCTATTTTCTCTTCTAAAACTTTTACAAGTTCAGAAGCCTCTAATAGGTTTAAAGATAATATTTTATCAACCAAATCACTTGTTACATTACTCATAATTACCACCTTACTTAACAACAAATTTATTTTTTAGAACTATAATAATCCAAAACTCTCATAAGCCTCATAGAAGATGAATTAATAGACAACGCTAACCGAGCAGGAATATCATAAGATATTAAACGCATAATTTTAACACGCAATTCATCCAGAGAAGGCAACTTAGCCAGTTTATTAACATCTTCCACTGTTAACAATTCATTTAAATGAGCTGCGCAAATCACAGACATTTTTTCTTTGTTAGCATTAGTAAAATCAACTATTAATTTTGCAGCTTCTACTATGCCACTAGAGTATATAATAGCAACAGGACCGGAAAATTTGCCTGATAAATAAGAGAATTTACCAGTCCTTTCCAAAGCCAAGCGCGCTAGAGTGTTTTTAACTACTAATACCCCACCTGCTATAGACTTCAGACTATTCCTCAGAGTTAATGAATCATTAGCATTTATAGATTTAAAATTTACTAATATCAAGAAATCATTATTTACAAATACGTTTATTGTGCTCTGTATAAATTCATCCTTATCTTTACGCTTCACGGTATCACTCCCTTAAATTATATCTTCCACTTTGCCTATCTTATAAGCTTTACCCATAGTTGAATTTAAAAAAACACCCTTAAAGTAAATTCCTTTCGCAGAAATAGGTTTATTATCTTTAATTACTTTAAGAAAGGCTTTTAAATTTTCTAGCAAGTCATCAATATCAAATTTAATATTTCCTAATTTACCATGAATAACACCATTTTCATCTGTTCTAAATTTTACCTGACCAGACTTAATGGTTTTAATAGCTTCTGCAATGTTAGAAGTCACAGTACCAAATTTAGGGTTAGGCATCAGCCCTTTAGCACCCAATACTTTTACAATAGGAGTGATTTTTGCCATAAAATCAGGAGTAGTAATGCACCAATCAACATCTAACTTTCTACCTTTTTTTATTTCTTCAACTAAATCCTCTCCTCCTGCAATATCAGCACCAGCTTTTTCAGCTTCTAATAAATGTTTATCTTGAGCGAAAACAGCTACTTTAATATTCTTCCCGATACCTTTAGGCAAAACTACTGTACCACGCACCTGCTCTTCAGATTTACGTGAATCTACGCCTAAATTGACCGCAATATCAACTGATTCATTAAATTTTGCTGAAGCAGACTCAACAATCTTCCTCAAACACTGCTTAGGATTATCATTATATGTATTCATTTACCTAACCTTCCACAACTTCTATACCCATAGATTTTGCAGTGCCTACAACCATTTTCACTGCTGAATCTTCATTATCCACTTTCATATCAACCATCTTGCACTTTGCTACTTTAATTATAGCAGACATAGGTAATTTAGCCACTAATTCTTTACCAGGATTACCAGAACTTTTACTTAATTTAGCCTCCTGCTTAAGTAAATAAGCCACAGGCGGACCGCTGACAGTAAAATCATGAGAGCGATCATCCTTTATGGAAATTCGCACTGTTACTAAATCGCCTACTTTATAATTAGCGTTAGCAGCACTAGTAACTTTATTAAAAGCTTCACAAAACTTAGGAACAGGTATACCACGTGGACCAAGTACTGAAGCAATTTTCGGTCCTGGAACTGCTTTCCCAGCTTCCATAAGTAAGTTAATCTTAGCAACTATAACACTCATAATTAATCCTCTATTTTCTCTACTTGAGCCAGATCAAGCTCTATTATTGTCGGCTTACCTAAAATCGATACTTCCACATTAATAATTTTTTTCTCATCGTTTACCATATTTACCTTACCAGTAAAATTTTGAAAAAGACCATCATTAATTTTCACTTTTTCACCTTTTTCATAACCATAACCTAACTTCTTTGTCTCTTGAGCATTATAAAGTGCATTACACATTGAGTGAATCTCATCATCCAAAATCACCTTTGGAATATTACCGTTTTTCAAAAATCCATAAACCTTAAGAGATTTTGGTATATTATTGATAAAATTCAATACTTCATCGCATAAATTCACGTATAAAAAGACATAACCAGGAAAGCATTTCCTTCGTGTAGCAATTTTCTTAGATTTCAACTCTACTTCACTTAGCTCTTCATATGGAATAAAAACTTCCTTAAAGTAATCATTAACACCCAATCTCATAGAATTTTCCAATATATGTTGGCGCACTTTCTCTTCACAATTAGAAGCAACTTTCAAGATATACCATTTATACCTATTAAATTCTTTACACTTTAAACTTATCTCATCATCTAAAATCATCTCAAAATTACCAGATTCGCCACTGCAGAATCCAGGCGTTTGATTCAAAATATTTTTGCTTTCATCACACAGATGCATATATACATACACTGCACATAATTCTTTTATATCAGACTTTGAATTACATACCGTTTGATAAGGAACAAACACTTCCTTAAAATAAACAGCATTACTTACCAATTCGCGTATACCTTGCTCATATCCATAATCAACTTTAATGATATACCATTTATATTCACATTCCATAAATAATTCCAAATAAAGCCTTAATTACGTAAAGAGACATAAAATCCACAAAACAGAAGAAAATCGAAAAGCATAATATAACAATCATTACAACAAATAGAGATGACAACACCTCCTGTTTCTTTACCCAAGCAATTCTTCGTATTTCTTGCTTTATATCACAGAAAAAACCACACAAACTTTTTAACATTTCCACCACAACATTAATGCAGGAGCGATAGGAATTGAACCTACAACCTCTGGTTTTGGAGACCAGCGCTCTACCAATTGAGCTACACTCCTATAACTCAAACTCTCACTCCAAAATTTCAGAAACAACACCAGAACCAACAGTTCTACCGCCTTCTCTTATCGCAAAACGCAATCCCTTATCCATTGCTATCGGTACTTGCAATTCTACTTCTACACTCACATTATCTCCTGGCATTACCATCTCCTTCCCATCTAGCAATTTTATGCTCCCAGTTACATCCGTTGTCCTTAAATAAAACTGTGGCTGGTAATTCGCAAAAAATGGTGTATGCCTTCCTCCTTCCTCTTTCTTTAATATATAAACCTCCGCCTTAAACTTTCTATGCGGTGTTATCGTCCCCGGTTTCGCTAATACTTGCCCTCTCTCCACTTCTTCTCTTTTTGTTCCTCTTAACAATATTCCTACATTGAGTCCTGCACTTCCCTTATCCAGCAACTTCTTAAACATCTCAACACCTGTGCATATCGTCTTTTGCGTCGCTTGCAGACCTATTATCTCTATCTCTTCTCCCGTCTTTATCTCTCCCTTCTCTATTCTTCCTGTTACCACTGTTCCTCGCCCCGATATCGAAAATACATCTTCGATTGGCAATAAAAATGGTAAATCCACAGGCCTTGGTGGAACCGCTACATATTCATCTAACTTTTCCATCAATTTGTCTATTGATTTCTTTCCATATTCGCTGCTGTCATCCTCCAGCGCCTTGAGTGCTGAACCAACCACCACAGGCACTTCATCCCCTGGAAATCCGTATTTACTCAGTAATTCCCTCACTTCCATTTCTACTAAATCTATCATATCAGCATCAGCAACATCAGCTTTATTTATATACACCACGATATATCCAACACCTACCTGCTTCGCCAGCAATATATGCTCTCTCGTTTGTGGCATTGGCCCATCAACCCCCGACACTACCAATATCGCCGCATCCATCTGTGCTGCACCTACTATCATGTTCTTTACATAGTCAGCGTGTCCAGGACAATCAACGTGTGCATAATGCCTTTTTTCCGTCTGATACTCAACATGCGCTGTTGCTATCGTTATCCCCCTCTTCCTTTCTTCTGGCGCTTTATCTATCTGATCGTACGCTACAAAATTTCCATAATGCTTCGTTATCGCCGCTGTTAACGTCGTCTTCCCATGATCCACATGTCCTATTGTTCCCACATTTACATGCGGCTTTCCAAATGCTTCCACTATTGCTGTCATAATTTAAACTTTTCTACCTAAAATACAAATACATCAATAAATAATATGTTGATTTTATAAAAATACAACAAAAAAAAGAGCGGATAGTGGGAATCGAACCCACGTCACTAGCTTGGAAGGCTAGAGCTCTACCATTGAGCTATACCCGCACAATGGAGGAGGTAGGATTCGAACCTACGTACGCTCACGCGGACAGATTTACAGTCTGTTACCTTTAACCACTCGGTCACTCCTCCGCAAAAATTTGTTAAGAGGATACTATTTTAGCATCTTAACTTAAGCTCTTATTGTATTTAATACTAAACGCCTAAAATTAAAAAATCAAGCAATAAAACCTACTCTGATTAAAATCACGCAGATTTCATTTTATACAACACAATATTGTCAATAAAACGTTTAAACAAATAATGCGAATCATGCGTACCTGGCGCTTCTTCTGGATGGTATTGCACAGAAAAGACTGGGTAATCCTTCATCATTATTCCCTCTACACTATTATCAAATAGAGAAATGTGAGTAATTTCAACATTACTTAGAAGAGAAGCTGAATCAACAACGAAACCATGATTTTGGCTAGTGATCTCAACTTTTCCACTAATTACATCATAAACTGGATGGTTACTCCCTCGGTGACCTATATCCATCTTGATGGTCTTTGCCCCCAAAGTAATCGCAAGTAATTGATGGCCCATGCATATGCCAAAAATTGGTATTTTAGATTTTATAATAATGTCTATTTCTGAAACTACACTTTCTCCTATTTCTTGCGGATCACCAGGACCATTTGAAAGCACTATCCCATCTGGATTCATACTCAACACTTTTTGAGCAAAACCTGTGCTTGGTCTGATTAATTCAACTGTACAACCAAGTTCTATTAAGCGTGAAACTATACTGATTTTTACGCCAAAATCAACGATTACAACCCTATATTTTGCATTAAGGTCACTTTTAAAATTACTATGCAAGCTGACTTTATTGGTTATTTCTATCCCATTTACAGATTTGTATTCCTTCAATTTGTCCAACGCATGCGCCTTACTCGATGAGCATATCATTCCATTTTGAGATCCATGTTCTCTCAAATGTCTCGTTAAAGCTCTAGTATCAACTCCTGATATCCCAATCACGTTATTTTTCTCTAACCAATCATTTAAACTGATATATGAAGAAGGGTGGGACATAGAAGCAAGTTCACGCATAACCACACCACTTGCAAAAATTTTCTTTCCTTCATTATCCTTATGGTTTATTCCAACGTTACCAATATGAGGAAAAGTGAACGTTATAATTTGATCGGCAAAAGAAGGATCAGTTATAGTATGCTGATAACCGGTCATACCAGTGGTAAAACAGACCTCACCTATGCATTTGCCTTTTTTACCTACTGATTTTCCCCAAAAGCACTTGCCATCTTGTAAAATTAAAACTGCGTCCTGCACTTCATTATCTATTTAACTGATTCAAAACAGTATACAAGAATTTCAAATAATACGTAACTCTTTCTAAAATTCCAAATTTAACCACGAAGCAGCAAAAAATAACATGAAAAACTTTTAATACAATCTTTCATATAAAATATATAGTTGACTACCTTCATATTTCGTATTAGATATAGGTAAATCATAAGTAAAGTGGAGGGTAATAATGAACACTGGTACAAATCAATCAAAAAAAATAAATGAGAAGTGGTTAGCTGGAGGAATTGGCGCGCTATTATTTGTAATGATGCTACCGTCGATTCTTCTTTTAGCAAAAATAGCTATAGGGCTAATTATGGTTTCAGTTGCAGCAATAGCGATAAAAGTTGCCTTAAAAACAATATCGAATCCTTTAGAGGATAAACAGGCAGATCAAAGCCAAGCGACGCAACAAACAACACAAAGTAAAATTATAAACCTGGCTATTGGATTAACATCTATATTCGTAGGAGGATTATCACTATTCATTATAGCACAAACTGGCTTAATTGCAGCATGTGCAGCTATAACTGCTTTAGCTCTACACGAATATGTTAAAAATCAAGAAATAGGAAAAGAGATAAATGATAAATTCGATAAGGTAGCTGACGATACAATCAATTTTATTGTTAGCAGTGTTGAAAAACTTATTCCAACAAAGCCGCCAGGCATAACAGCCTAAACTGTCTCCGTTCAGGGCATAAGTGTTACAAGTAGCATTATATAAAGCGATTAATGGCATCCTCCTGATAATAGAATAATTGTATCTGTTCAGGGGCATCGCAAATATTGAAGCAAAAGTGGTCAGTGCTTACTATACGAATATTGTGATTTGAATCCACTAGGGAGGATGTCATCCCAGTGCCCAGACACTGGGATGGCTTTGTTGCATCGCTAGCTATGATGGATTAAAGATAAAAAAGATGGAGAATATCAGTAGCTTATTATTCTGGTATTTATAACAAGAACGGTCAGTGAATACCTAAATTTGAGTAAAAGAAATTTCACTACCACTCACTAATCCGGCTAAAATTCAAGAATTTCAATGCTTTAGCTATTTTCAATAGAATTAAATTTATTAATATAAATAATAAATTACTATTCTTAAATTTGATCAGATTGATTGCAAAAAAACAAGATTTTCAATAGGTTACTTATAATCCTAACTATAGTTAGCCTTTCATAAGTAGCGATGCAACAAAGCCCACTGGGATCCAGGAATTTTGATTAGAGATTAAATTGGTGAGTATAAAAGTAGCTAATCCTACGTTAAAATACAACGTTTTTAATGGGACTGCGTAAAAGGGCTGGATTCCAGTGTCAAGCACTGGAATAACACCTTTGTGTTTGAGGCAAAACCTGCTATAACATTTCTTCGCAAACAAACGTTCGTACAGTTATGTATCAGCTACTTTCATGACACCATTTGTTGTAAACTCACATTTCTCTATGATTATCTTTATTTGCCGCTTTCCCGAACGGATGCTCTACAGTTATTTCCTCATTAATAGAGCGAGGTGCACCGGAACCAGGTACAACGATATTCTCGTGCGATTGCATATCCTTCTTTTCCTCACATGGTGTTTGCTTAATGAAATGTGCTGCTAAAACTTCATGTAAAGCTTTACCTTTTATAAGCACAGCCTCGTTTTGCTTAGCTAACTCTAAAATTTTCTTTGGTTCAACATCTTTACCGTCAATAGTTGATTTTTTAATACTAACTTGACCTAAATTTATATTTAGAACAACAGTACAGTTAAGGTCTTTTCCAGATTCATCTTTTGCACCCCAACTAATTTCGATGTCACATATTGCAAATTTTATAAAGGAGTAGTTCCTCTGTTGTTTCTCATTCTTCTCAATTGTTACTATTCTTTCACCATTGCTGTATATTTTTGCTCTTTTTACCTCGCTTTTCTCTTCTTCCATTCTTTTAGTTTTTTCAGTGAAAAGACGACTGGTTTCTAAACTTTGTTCAGGTTTAGTAATGTTGATATTAAGATGGTCATAATGATTAAGAAGACGGTTTGCATATGGACATGGCACATAACACCCATCAAAGAAAGCAATTGCACTACCAGTTTTTAGAAATTCTTGTCCATCGCTCATTCCTTCACCAATTCGAATAAGATATCTACCCAACCTCTTTTTAAAATTTTCTTTTAACTCCTCCTGATCTTTAGAAGTAAGCTTCTTATCCAATATACCCATTATTTCTTTTCGCTTACTCAATACCACATAATTGAAAAGGAAAATATCATCCTCTCGATAATAATTTGCTATCTTGTCAAATGGATCTACCGGCCAACCGTTATTATAATTTACGGAATCAGAAGAATCTTCACACTTATTATCCTTAAAATCAAAATTCAATCTTTCAAAATCTGATAATACTTTTTCTGCCCTATCTTCAAAAGACCGAAGTCCATCTTGAAGTTCTTTTCCATAACTCATTCCTTTGTCAATTTGAAGAACATATTGACCATATTTCTTTCTAAACTCCTCCTGTTCTTCGAGGAGAGAAAGATTCCTATCTAATATATCGATTATTTCTTTCCGCTTATTCAATATCACGTAATTAAAGAGGGAACTCTTCCCCTTCTTTTCATAATCGTCTGCTATTTTGTCAAAACACTTATTATCCTTAAACTCCAATTCCTCAAAATCTGAGAGCACACTTTGTACCTGAGTCTCATCGAATTGAAGATTTGCTTGAGGAGATAGAAGAGTCAACTTTTCTTTACTTTCCTTGGTACTCGAATTTTTGTACAAACCATTAAATAGATTTATAATACTAGAAAACATTTCACACCTCTATTGTTATAAGTAAACTTGATTATATCTTAATGCTAAATGTTGTAAAGCTAAAATTAGAAACTAAAAAAGCTAACATAAGTTCTGCATTGTTTGCAGCTTTATCAGCCTATTAGGCAGAATTATTAAAGAATTAGTTGAATAGGTATTATGATTCAATTTAACTCCATCCACAAGTTCTCCGCTTGTTACTCCAGTTGCAATGAACACTGATTCACCTCTTGCCATATCTTTTACGGCGTAGACTTTTTCTGGGTCATCAATATTTAAATTTTTTGCTCTTTCTCTTAACTGATCCGTATCAAGTACTAATCTTCCCTCCATCTGTCCGTCGATAGAGCTTAGCGCTGCAGCCGCAAGCACTCCCTCTGGTGCTCCTCCTATACCGATATACATATCATGATTGCCATTTACTAGTGAAACTATGGCCGCAACATCACCATCATCTATTAGTTTAATTTTTGCTCCTAATTTCCTGATTTTCTCTATTAATTCACCATGCCTTTCACGTTTAAGTACAGTTACCACGAGATCATTCACTTTGCATTTTTTTGCCTTGGCTAAATTGTCTAGATTCTTTTCAATGCTATTTTTTAGTGAGACTACACCCTCTGGAAGATTTTTTCCTACTGCTATCTTTTCCATATAAACATCAGGTGCATGTAAAAAATTACCTTTTTTCGTTGCAGCAAGAACGGACATTGCCCCTGATTTGTAATGAGCACAAATCGTAGTGCCTTCAAGTGGGTCAACAGCAATGTCAATCTCAGGACCATTTCCAGTGCCAACCTTCTCGCCAATATATAGCATCGGCGCTTCATCTCTCTCACCTTCACCAATTACGATGGTACCATTTATTTCCATTGAATTTAATACTGTACGCATTGCATCAACTGCAACCTGATCAGCCTTTTTTTCATCGCCGAAGCCTGCTAGTTTATATGCAGCAAGCGCCGCAGCTTCGGTCACTTTAACTAATTTATAGGCTAAATCTTCCATCATTTGCTTTAAGAACTATATTCAATATATATCATGCTGCTTGAAACTGCAATATGCCTTGACTGGTTGTGGGAAAGTTGCTATAATAAACTAACATATAGTAGTAGGGTTAGTTATGATATATAGTAATGATGATATTAGAGAGTTGTATCTAAATATAAATGAGACTGTAAAACAGAAGCCTCAAGCAAGTCTTGAAGAATTAAGTAAAGAGCTAAATGCAAGAATTGATCTAAAGCAAAAATTTCATAATGGCTGTGTGTTGGGAGATTTACTATTAGCACTTGCAATTGAAAAAAGTAATCTAGATTTTATAAAATTTCTCTTTAAAAATGAGCTAAAAATTATTAGTATCATTTCCCAACAAGAAGAAACATGCCATATTCCCAAAACTATAAATGGTCAATCTATATTAAATTATGCTGTCCATTTTGGTAATACCGAAATTTTAGATCTACTCTTACAAAATGTTAACGCAGAACAATCAAAGCTAATACCTAAAAGCAAGCTGTACAAGTTGTGTCAACAATTAAAGAGTAATGCGTTAGATAAGGCTATAGACAAAAACAATGAAAAACTTGTTACGTTACTCGTGTCAGCGATAGAGGAGAAACAAGAAAAGCAAAAAATATCTAATGAGGAAATTAAAGTAGGATCTGGCAGTAATAGTAATGCCACTAGTAAATCTATAGCAACATCAACAAAAAAAACAAATCCAACTACTGTACCAAATAGTGGTAACGGTAGGAGTGTTATTAATAAACCAGTATCTCCTGTAGTATCAACAAACGCCGGCACATCCGCTATGTCAAGCGGTAATGATAAGTCTAGTAATATAAGAACTCACGGCGATGGTCTATCAAATCATACTATTACACCAAATAGTGGTAACGGTCAGCATCATAATAACAAAAATGAAACGCCTGTAGTAACAGTGCCTTCTATATTAACAAAGAAGACAAATACCAATCAAACTGTTACACCAAATAGTGGTAACGGTCAGCATCATAATAACGAAAATAAAACGCCTGTAGTAACAGGGATTGACCAAACTGCCACACCAAATAATGATAATAAAGCTAACGGCTTTGTAGATGCTCAATTTTCTATGCCAAATGAACAAGAAACTAAATATAAAGAGAGCAAAAAGGATTTTTACACCTCATTGACAAAAGATGTTGTTGGAGTTGTTATTACAGGATTATTCATTACTGCTGCTGTGATGGTTCCATTTGTAGCTGGTGCAGTAGTTTGCAGTGTCATAGCTGCTTTGATTGCAATATATACCGGGTTGCATGTAAAAAATTCTACATTACCAAGTTATAGGGAGATGAGAGAGAATGAAGTTGAACGTGTAACAGGATGTCATCCCAGTGCCCAGACACTGGGATCCAAAAGGCCATAATAAAAACTAGATTCCAGCGTCACGCGCTGGAATGACACCCTCTGGTGGGCTCAAACCATATGAGTAGCCAACACTGCCACTATACTTACCTAGCAAATTTAGATCTAACACTAAACTGTGCTGCCACTAACTTTGCAATCGGTACTCTATAGGGTGAGCATGAAACATAATCTACCCCTGATTCGATGAGAAACTCTATAGATTTTGGATCTGCTCCATGCTCTCCACATATACCCAGTTTTATTTCTTTTCGGGTTTTTTTGCCTCTTTCAATAGCTATCTTGATTAACTCCCCTACCCCTTCGATGTCCAGCACTTCAAATGGGTCGTTTTCGAATATGTTGCTTTCCTTATAAGAATCGAGGAAATTAACTGAATCATCTCTTGAAAGTCCCATGGTTGTTTGCGTTAAATCATTAGTGCCAAAACTAAAAAACTCTGCATGTTTTGCTAACTTATCAGCAATCAGTGCTGCTCTTGGTAGTTCTATCATCGTTCCAATTGAATAAGCCTTGTCTGATGTCATTCCAGCGCGTGACGCTGGAATCTGCGTCTGGATCCCAGCTGAGATAACAGAGGATTCTTTCTTTGCTAGCTCGCATATCAGAATAAATTCTTTCTCGCTCATGATAAAAGGAATCATGATTTCAGGCTCCACTTCTATCTTCTTTTCTTTCTTTAATTCACTTGCAGCACTAAGTATTGCCCTAATCTGCATGCTATATATTTCAGGATGAGAAATAGCAAGTCTACAACCTCGATGGCCAAGCATTGGGTTCTTTTCTGATAACTGTGCTATTTTATTTTTTACTGACTCAACTGACTTACTAAGTGATTTGGCAATTTTTTCTATAGTAGACTGATCATTGGGTAAAAATTCATGCAAAGGTGGATCAAGCAACCGTATAGTGACTTCCCTGCCCTCCATAATAGAAAATATTTCTTTGAAATCAGACTTTTGCATTTCTTCTAGTTTAATGAGCGCATTTGCCCTTTCATTTTCATCGTCAGCTATTATCAATTTTTGAATGAATTCGATTCTATCACTAGCGAAAAACATATGTTCTGTGCGACATAAGCCTATACCTTCTGCACCGAATTCTTTTGCAATTTTTGCATCTTTTGGAGTATCAGCGTTCGCTCTCACTTTGATCGTTTTGATTTCATCTATCCAGTTGATTATCGTTTTGAATTCTTGCAATAATTCAGGCGAAATTGTAGGAAGAATGCCAAGCATAACCTCCCCTGTTCCTCCGTTGATGGTAATTGGTTCACCTTTATTTACTTTTGCATCCCCTACAGAAAAGAAAGTTCCATCTTTATCGATATAAAGTCCACTCACACTGCAAATGCATGGCTTACCCATTCCACGGGTTACAACAGCAGCATGCGAGGTCATCCCTCCCCGTGCTGTTACTATGCCACTTGCAGCATTCATTCCATTAATATCTTCAGGACTCGTTTCTGACCTTACTAAAATCACTTTTTTACCCTGCTCTGCAGCTTTTTCAGCATCACTTGCACTAAACACTACATATCCAGAAGCAACCCCTGGAGAAGCCGGCAGTCCCTTCCCTATTACTTTCTGGTCACCCTTAACGTCAAGAACTGGATGCAATAAATTGTCAAAAGTTTTTGGATCAATTCTCAATATTCCTTCTTCTTTTGTAATCGTTCCTTCGTTTACCATATCAACTATTATGCGAATAGCAGCTTCAGCCGTGCGCTTGCCAGACCTAGTCTGCAAAATCCATAACTTACCGTCCTGCACAGTAAATTCGATATCCTGCATGTCTTTATAATGCCTTTCAAGTTTTTCACATACCACGCATAATTCTCGGTAGACACTTGGCAGCAACTTCTCCATGGTGTTTTTTTGCTCTCCGTCAATTGGCATAGGAGTATAAACACCAGAAACCACATCCTCACCCTGAGCATTAATCAGAAATTCACCAAAGTATTTTTTTTCTCCAGTTGAAGGATTTCGTGTAAATATCACACCAGTTGCAGAATTATCATTTAAATTACCAAAAACCATTGCTTGCACGTTGACCGCTGTTCCAAGGTTTTCAGGAATATTATGTATTCTTCTATAGGAAACAGCCCTATCATTTTTCCAAGAGGCAAATACTGCATTAACTGAGTTTAACAATTGCTCTTCAACGTTCTGCGGGAAATGTTTCTCAGTTTTTTCATATACTATCTTTTTAAAATCGTTAACAATTCTCTTTAAAACATCAACATCAAGATCAGCTAAGCTTTTTGCTCCACTCTTTTGCTGCTCATTATCAACAACATCTTGAAATAGGTGATGATCAAGCTGTAGTACAACATTGGAGTACATCATGATGAAACGGCAGTAGCTATCGTAAGCAAAACGTTCGCCACTTTTTTTTGTAAGCCCAACAACGGTTTCATCATTTAGACCAACATTTAAAATAGTATCAAGCATGCCCGGCATTGAACTAACACTACCAGAGCGTATTGAAACTAATAAAGGATTATTTAAATCCCCAAATTTACAACCGATGTCATTTTCGAGCATCGCCATGTAGTTTTTGATTCCACTACATATGTCATTCCAGTGCGTGACCACATTTTTTTCTGGATCCGAGTAGTCAGCTACTTGGATAACAGAAGATCTATTGTCTTGATAATAGACTTTGCAAGCAGAGGTGGAAATTGTGAAACCAGGTGGAACAGGAATGCCAACATTGCACATTTCTGCTAAATTTGCCCCCTTTCCTCCCAGCAGATTTTTCATTTCTGCATTGCCTTCGCATTTACCCTGGCTAAAGTAATGTATTAACTTTTCCCCCATCATTTTCTCCGGATTTTCACTGATAAACACATTGTACATATAGTTCCAATAAACCTGTGAGAACTTGAAACCTTAGGATAATAAATTTTACAAAATTTTGCAACAACGTTCCTTCTGGCAACATCAGTAAAGTTAACAAAAAAGATGACAAATTATTGAATTATTATTAATAAGAATATATAATATAAAGATACATTTAAAAATTTTTTTATGGCTCTTTCTAAATTTCTCGACCCCAAGAATGATGTTGCGTTCGTGCGACGTGAAAAGTCGCTTATTAAATTGTTTAGCAGGTCACCCTGACTAAACCGAGTGTTTTGCCGCTCGTACCCTACTAGACTGTACAAAAGCAGTAATGCTTTGTGCAAAGCGTTTAGGACAATGAACCCGCCTGAAAAGGAGAAGTTCGGTCTGCGAAGAAAGAACAATGCTATAAGTGTCGAGTTGGCACGGGGGCTAGGGTTAATGGTATGGATAGCGCAAGCAAATGATCCTAAGCATCGTTACGTCGAACAAGCCAAAGACACTGATAGGCTTGAACCAAAAGGTAAGTAGACTGGTTATCAAACTGAACGCATTTGATACGCAAACATCAAGGTCACCGGTGTAGAGATCAATCCTAACCCGTTGTTGTTTAATAGGTGGAACACGGAAACCCCATATATCTCTGGGTACCAATATTGGATATTCAGTAAGGTCGATCGTGAGAAAGGCTTATGGGTATGTGGGATTGGGAGTGTGGAAAAAGTGAACGCTCATCTGTAATGGATGTGATACAGGTTTAACGTTACCTGGCTCGAAAGAGAACTGACGTCCACAATGGTCATCTTGGACAAGATTGTTTGTAAAACTTTTAAAGAGAGGAAAGCAGATGGTTACAGGTAAAATTGTAAGTGCACCTTTCGGTACTGCCGAGCACTGGAACCAAATTAATTGGTCTCAATGTAAGAAAAAAACCAGGAAGCTACAAGCTCGTATTGTTCAGGCAACAAAAGATGGGAGATGGAATAAAGTGAAAACTTTACAACATCTTCTCACACGTAGTTTTAGTGCTAAAGCATTAGCAGTGAAACGCGTAACTTCGAACAAAGGAAAATACACGGCTGGTGTTGATAATCAGTTGTGGCAAAGTCCTTCAGCTAAATCTCAAGGAATTGCTAGCCTAAAGCGACGTGGATATCGCTCTCAACCTATGAGACGCATTTATCTAATCAAGCCTGAGGGCGGCAAGCGGCCGATTAGTATTCCAACTATAAAAGATCGTGCGATACAAGCCTTATACCTTATGGGCTTGGACCCTGTTGCAGAAACAATAGGAGACACTCACTCATATGGATTCAGGGTGCATCGTTCAGCAGCAGATGCAGTAAGTCAAATTTTCATAACATTGGCAAGACGTGATGCTCCGCAATGGATTTTAGAGGGGGATATTAAGAAGTGTTTCGATGAAATAGACCACCACTGGTTGAAAAACTCAATTCCAATGGAAAAGAGTATCCTAAATAAATGGTTAAGGTCTGGATTCGTAGAAAGACGAATGCTACATCCCACAATAGCAGGAACTCCACAAGGTGGAATTATATCTCCTGTACTTGCTAATTTAACTCTCGACGGTCTTGATGATGTTTTCAATAAACATTTCGGAAAAAAGGGAACCAAAAAACGCAAGAAATATGGTGTACACATGATCCGCTATGCGGATGATTTTATAGTAACTGGAAAATCGAAAGAAATTCTAGAGACTAAAGTCAAACGGCTTGTAGAGGATTTCCTGAGCCAAAGAGGGCTATCTTTATCGGCAGGAAAGACAAAGATCACACACATAGAACAGGGATTCGATTTTCTCGGTCAGACAGTACGCAAGTACAAAACAAAACTAATCATCAAACCTTCAGAAAAAAGTGTAAACAGACTTCTGAAGCGCATCCGGTACCTAATTCGCAAGAAGAACGCAGAAACCCAAGAAAAAGTAATTGATATGCTTACACCTCAAATTCGAGGATGGGCCAACTACCATCGAGGAATATGTGCGAGAAAAGCTTACGAAAAAGTGGACCATGAGATCTTCAAAGCCTTATGGCACTGGTCAAAACGCAGACATCCTAATAAAGGATTACGTTGGATTAAAGGTAAATACTTTAAAGTCAAGGAGTCTCGAAAATGGTGTTTTGCAGTACTGGCTAAGAATAAAAACATAATTGAATGGAAAGAACTCTTCCAAGCGACAAGTGTACCAATTCGCCGCCATAAGAAAATTAGAGCAGTAGCTAACCCCTATGATAAAGAGTGGTATGCTTACTTTAAAGAACGTCAATCAAAAAAACTCTTCTCTTTGCAAAAATGGTAAGGTATGATTAATGTTAGTTCTAAGAAGGAATTTGATATGTCCAAATATTCGATAAAAACTGTTGCCGGTTCTAAAGAAAAGGACTTAAGGTGGCTCGAGCCGTATGAAGGGAAACTTTCACGTACGGTTCCTAGAGGAGGGTTCGATGGGTAAATATCTTAGTCCATTGAACTCTTACTCTTTCCCTTTAAACATACCAGTACCTATGGCTATTAGAGATAAACCTAAATATAAAAAACCTGTTCAAACTTAACCAATGACATGCAAGCATGACCTGCTATCATCACTATCCCTCCAAGCAATACCATGTTGCGGAATCCCATCAACTTATCAGCTAAAAAACCTCCAAGTATTGGTATAGCATAACCTGTTGCAGCAAATAATGCGTAAATAGTAAAGGCCCTCTCATCAGTGAAACCTAAGTGAGAAGTTAAAAACAGGACCAAAAGTACTCGCATTCCATAATAAGAGAAACGTTCCCACATTTCAACAAAGCACAACATTTTTAAAAATTGTGGAAACTTATCTGTCTTCTGATCCATAAAATACCCCTAAAGCTTGGGTTAATGTTAAGTAAAACAATAAAAACTGCAAGTAAAACTTAAAAAAAGGTATTAGAAGCTCGGCAGAATAGTTTGCTGGGATGTGAGCTACGGAAATATTTTTGAATTTGTAATTTTTCAGAAAGCCCTATATTCTTTAGTTTTACATAGCGAACATGAAGTCAAAGCATTATCCTGATACAGTAAGTAGTCCTGATTTTTCGTCGTTAGAAAAAGAAATCATAAAATTTTGGCAGGAAAATAAAGTTTTTGAGCGGTCAGTTGGAGAACGTTCTAAGGATAATTGTTTTGTGTTTTATGATGGGCCTCCATTTGCAAATGGACTTCCGCATTATGGACATTTACTCACTGGTTTCATCAAAGACGCATTTGCAAGATATCAAACTATGCTTCAAAAAAGGGTTGAACGTAGATTTGGCTGGGATTGCCATGGATTGCCGGCTGAGATGGGTGCAGAAAAAGAACTTGGAATATCTGGTAGAACTGAGATAGAGAAGTTTGGTATAGATAAATTTAACGATCATTGCCGTACTTCTGTGATGAAATTTTCATCAGAGTGGGAAAAATATGTCAATAGACAAGCAAGATGGGTAGATTTTCACAATGACTATAAGACTATGGATAAATCATTCATGGAGTCGGTCATGTGGGCATTCAAGCAGCTTTATGATAAGGGTCTGGTGTATGAATCAGTGCGCGTTGTACCATATAGCTGGGCATGCGAAACTCCATTATCTAATTTCGAAACAAGGCTTGATAACGCGTATAGAGAAAAAGTTAGCAAAGCTGTAACTGTTGCATTTGAGCTTTTAGAAAACCCACAGCAATTTAAAAGTGTTAAACGAAAGTGTAAATTACTTGCTTGGACTACAACTCCCTGGACGTTGCCGAGCAACTTGGCTTTAGCAATAGGAGAAGATATTAAGTATTGTGCAGTGTCAGTCCACCCTTTGATGTCATTCCAGCGTGTGACGCTGGAATCTATTTCTGGATCCCAGTGTCGAAGCACTGGGATGACAGGGGAGGGGGCTACTGGGATGACAGGGGATAATGCAAAAGATCTAGTTAACGATGAAGTTTACATCTTCGCTGAAAGTTATTTAGGGAAATTTGTCAGCCACTGTGAACAAAGCAATATTCCATATGAAAACTGCAATATAAAACTTAAAGCGAATGATCTTGCAGGTCTTTCTTACAAACCACTGTTTGACTATTTTAAAGACACAAAAAATGCATTTCGCGTTTTTATTGCTGATTATGTGACGGAAGAAGATGGTACTGGCGTTGTGCACACTGCTCCTGGATTTGGTGAGGAAGATTTTTACCTTTGCCAAAGCCATGATATTCCAGTTATTTGTCCAATTGATAACAGTGGAAAATTTACTGCTGAAATTTCAGATTTGGCAGGGGTTCATGTTTTTGATACCAATGATACAGTAATAAAAAAATTAAAAGAGCAAGGGAATTGGTTTAAAACTGAACAATATATTCACAATTATCCACACTGCTGGAGAACTGACACTCCTTTGATCTATCGCACTATGCCTTCTTGGTATGTTGCTGTTACAAAATTCAAAAGCAGAATGGTAGAGCTAAATAAGAGAGTTAATTGGATACCAAACCACATTAGAGATGGTCAATTTGGAAAATGGCTTGAAGGGGCACACGACTGGTCAATTTCACGCAATCGATTCTGGGGTACGCCAATCCCTGTATGGAAATCAGACGATGCGAGATATCCAAGAGTAGATGTATATGGTTCAATAGAAGAACTGGAGAGAGGTTTTAATGTTAAAATAGACGACTTGCACAGACCATTTATCGATACTTTAACAAGACCAAATCCTGATGATCCAACAGGAAAATCAGTTATGCGCCGTGTACCTGACGTGTTTGACTGCTGGTTTGAATCTGGCTCGATGCCATTTGCGCAAATCCACTATCCGTTTGAAAATAAGGAGTGGTTTGAATCTGCGGATTTTATCACTGAATACATAGCGCAAACCAGGGGGTGGTTTTATACGCTCTTTGTATTGTCCACTGCTTTGTTTGATAGGGAACCATTTAAGAACTGCATATGCCACGGTGTTGTTTTGGATGTAAAAGGGCAAAAATTGTCCAAACGTTTGAATAACTATGCAGATCCAATGGAGGTTTTTGATAGATACGGTTCTGATGCACTGCGTTTTCTTATGCTTTCTGGATCTATTGTTTGTGGTGGTAATTTGCTACTCGATAAAGAAGGAAACTCAATACGAGATGTTCTGAAAAACGTAATAAAACCTATTTGGAACAGTTATCACTTTTTTACTATGTATGCAAATGCAGATGGAATTAAAGCTGAAGTTTGTAAGGATTATCAAAGTACTATTGATCGCTACATGATTTCCAAATGTTTTGAAGCTATAGAAAGTATCCAAGCTTCTATGAACAGCTATAACTCCCAAGAGGCTTGCAAAATTTTAATGAACTTTTTTGAAGTGCTAAATAATTGGTATATTCGTCGCAGTCGCGAGCGTTTTTGGAAAAGTGATTTGGATCAGGATAAAACTGATGCTTATAATGTTCTATATACGGTTTTTTATTACATACTAAGAGCTGCAGCTCCTTTGTTGCCACTTATAACAGAGAATATATGGCAAGGGCTTAAGTATGAAGAAACATCTGTTCATTTGGCTAATTTTCCACAATTAGAGAAGTTTGATAGTCAGCTCATTGCCAAGATGGATCTAGTGAGAGAGGTGTGCAACTCTGCACTTTCGATCAGAAACACTTTTAATATACGTATCAGACAGCCGCTTGGCAGTATGATCATTTATCATCAGTCTTCCTGTAGTTTTCTTGAAGGTGAACCGCTTTCTGTCATCCCAGAGTTCTCTCCTGTTATCCAAGTAGCTGACACTGGGATCCAGTGTGCTGCAGATTCAAATGAGTACCAGGAGATGATAAAAGATGAGGTGAATGTAAAAAGCTTGGAATTAGTAAACAGACTTGAAGGTATTGCATCACTAGAGTTAAAGCTAAATTTCCCACTGCTTGGGAAAAGAATTCCAGACAAAATCAAGAAGCTAGTTCAATATGTCAAGGAGGGAAAATGGAAGCAAGTTGAGAATGAGCAGATATTTCTAGGAGACGAATCAGAGAACTATATTATAGAAAAAGGCGAATATGAACTATTGTTAAAAGCAAACAGTGAATATTCCTCTGTATTTGATAACAATAAAGGGATTGTCATTCTAAATACTGAACTAAATGATGAATTAATTCTAGAAGGGCTTGCAAGAGATGTCGTGAGGCTCATTCAGGAAACCAGGAAACAAGCTGATTTTCATATGTCCGATAGAATCAGAGTAATAATCAAAACAGAAGATGAGAAAATTAAGGAAGCAATAAATACGTGGATTGAATATATAAAAGAGCAGACCCTTACCTTATCTTTGGACATTAATACAGAAATTGGAACTAACTTTTATTTTAAGGAGTACCAAAATTTGATAGTTGGTATTAGGTTAAATTATTAGTAGTTGAAAGTTGTCATTGTTTATGCTATACTTAGGTTACTTGAGGTAAGGTTATGGTATGCATGCTGTTGTAGATTGTAAGAAAGTTGTTGACTTAAATAACAATAGTGATGATTTAGGTAAAGTAGAATCTATTTCCAATGTTATAGCATTTCTCATAATAGTCCAAACAGGTCATAGGAAGGCAGAATCAACAGCACGAAGAAAGGATTCGAATAGAGGAATGTTTTTCCTGGCTCTGTTTTTTATAGCAAACCAATGATGCTCAATTTTGTTGAAATCTGGAGAATAAGGCGGCAGATACAAAATTTCTGCACCAACCCCTTTAGCAAGCTCGATAATCTTATCAGACTTATGAAAAGTAGCATTGTCAAGAATGACAGTCTGTCCAGGTTCCAAGATCGGTGTCAAAAATTGCTCAAACCATCCATTAAAAACATCCATATTACAGTGGCCTTCAAAGGTTAACGGAACAACTATCTTTCTTCCACTTAAGGCTGCAACCATACTGATTCGTTGAGTTTTCTTTCCAGATTTTAAGGCATAAAACCGCCGTCCTTTCTGGCAATATCCGTAGGGGTAGTCTTCGGTGTTATCAATGCCAGACTCATCTATATACACTAAGTTTTTAGGTTCTTTTGTCGCTATAATTTTCAAAAATTCAGCACGTTTTTCTTCGTTTCTTTCCTTGTATCCATATGTCTTTTTTTGCGCGTAAATCCAATTTTTTTAAGGGCTCGATAGATCGTTTGGATACTAACGTTGTTCCAAAGTTTAGCCATTTCCGATAGAGTCTTTCCTCCGTGTTCTCTGGCAAATTTGGCAAAGGTATCCCAGTCGGTAATTTTGTGATTGTAACCCCCATTTCCAAGTTTTTTTGATTGAAAGTCTCCTGTTTCTTTTCTTCTTTGCTGCCACTCCCATAAAGTAGTTCGTCCAATCTTAAATCTTGCTGCCACTGTTTCTCTGCTTTCTCCTTCGTCTAGCGCTTCCATTGCTTTTTTTCTTAAATCATAACTATATGCTGCTGGCATTCAACCTCCTTATCATCATCTATCCTTATCCTATCACATCCGGACTTTTATCGAAAGAGCTATAACTGCAAATTGCAATGTTCGTACACCAAAAGAATGAATCACGGTATGACGGTTCGCGGCGGTATGACGTCTGGCCTGCACTATAAGCTAATCATCATCTCCAAATATAGAGCTAATTTTTTTGCCCCCAGGAGAAAATTTATTAGTCCAACTGCTTTGCACTTTGGTTACGTCTTTAGTGGCAGTTTTATTGCTGTATTCCTTGATTTCCTTATCTATTCTCTCCATCATTTGTGAATCAAGGTAGCTCTTTTTCCATTGGTCAGTAGCAAGGAACACTTTGTTTAAGTCTTGAGTGCGGATTAAGTATTCTTTATCTTTAGGGTAAACCTCCTGCGCCCAAGCAAATAGCTCAAAATAGCGTGCAAATAATTCAGATGCACGTGATTTTGCAGTTTGATAAGCCTGTATCTCCTTAAATATAACTTGGCCGATAATTTTCTGCACAAGAATATTTGCTTGCTTTAGGTTCTGCTCAATATCCTGGTAAACTTTATGGAGGAATTCCTGCTCCAAATTTAAGTTCAGTTCATTTTCAACCATGTGTGAAAGTTCATGCACTATAATGTATGGGTTTGACTTCCTCAGTACAATAACATATCTATTTACACTGGAAGACCTGATTGTCTTACACACTCCCTCTTCCATATCCACTAATCCCTCTTGGTATATCTCAAACGAAAGCCTATTTTGCTTTATTAGTGACAAAGTGAGGTTTAATGTGTTTCTAAACTTCTCAAATTGATAGAGATATTCGACATACCGTATTGCATTTTCACTGCTTCCTACTTGAGTTGCTTGTTTTATTAAATTCCTGATTAGCATACCTTATTATTAAAGGAATTTTTTTTATACTCAAGAATTGATTGGCTACAAAGTGTTTTTAGGAAGCCTGATTGCATAGCTAAAGTAATTCATGTTTACTGATAACCGTCATACCGCTGCTTGTCAGCGGGATCTATGGTGAGATACCGCGAATGAATCCATAGCTGTACGAACATTCATTTTTGAAGGTAAATTGCACAGCAAATGGTGTCATTCCAGTGCTCTTTTTTTGTCATCCCAGTCTGGGATCTATTTTGCATGTAACTCCAATTGTGTTTTGGCATAAAACGCGACACGTATTAAACTTATTTGCAAGCAAAGCTTGCTAGATCCAAGTAGTCAGGGCACTGGAATGACACCATAGGGGCACTGCCGTCATAAAGGAACCAGTGTCAGCTACTTGGATGACAGCTAGCCTAACAACCGTCATCCCGCTGCTTGTTAGCGGGATCTAGAGATACCGCGGGGTTGTAAAGTAATTTTTTACATCTAATGCTCGGCCAGTGCCTGCATGATACCACGTATTATCTATACCAAGGTGTTCTGCTTGTAGATATTATACCAACAATCCACTATTTTTTTTATGTCTTGTGGTTTAGTTTCTGGACCTATACTGATTCTAATTGAACACTCTGCTTGCTCTTTTGTTGCCCCCATTGCAAGCAAAACATGGGAAGGCTCAACTTTTCCAGAAGAACATGCGGAGCCATTACTAACTGCAATATAATTCAAGTCAAAATGCATGAGCTGCACATCACTCTTTACTCCTGGCATATAAATAAAACTTGTGTTTGGCAGCCTCTTAGAGTTTTTACCGAAGATTCTTATGTCACTGGCAAGATTTAATAATTCACACTCTAATTGATCGCGTAGCTCCTTTACTTCATCCATTTTTGATAAAAGATCTGGAATATTTTGCAGTGCAGCAGAAAGGCCTGCAATTGCAACAATATTTTCCGTACCACCACGAAATCCCTTCTCTTGTCCACCACCTATTATAATAGGTTCTATCGCAAGTTCTTTATTGAATATTAAAACTCCACTGCCTGCTACACCGCCAAATTTATGGGCGGATAAAGTGAGTAAATCCACTCCTAAATCTTCCATATTAACTTTAATTTTCCCAACACTTTGAGCAGTGTCAGTGTGGCAAATTGCTCCAAACTTGTGTACTATTTTAGCTATTTCCTCAATAGGTTGAATAACTCCGGTTTCGTTATTTGCCATCATAACTGAAACTATTGCTTTGTTTCCTTTAAGTTCGCTTAGAATTTTTTCTAGCTCTAAAAAGTCAACAATGCCCTCCTGATTAACAGGTATTATATATGGATTACATGCAGAATTAAGAATTGAAGGATGCTCTATAGCTGAAATTATATGCAGGTAGCCTGCTATTCCTCTCATAACAAGGTTATTCGCTTCAGTTGCACCAGACGTAAAAACTATTTCTTTATCACTTGAAACGCCAATAGCACCACGTACGTTATCTCTTGCATCCTGAAGAATCTTCCTTGCTTCTTGTCCTCTCTTATGTAGTGATGATGGATTGAGCGTTTGTTTTGACAAGACCTCAAATATACTTTTTTTTACATTTTCACTAATTGGAGCAGTTGCATTGTAATCAGCATATACGCAACCACTATTTTCTAAAGAGAATGGATTCATCTGTCACTTAAATAAGTTTACCATCAACTATAGCCATAACTATGTACGTTAGCTTTAACACGATAAAAAATTTATTGCAAAAACAGCGAAATTAATACATAATTAATAACTCACGTCATCAATACCTGTCAAGCGGGTTCTTATTAGGAGTTACCATGGTTGAAGTTTTTTTAAATAATGCAACAAGAAAGATAGAAGGTGAATACCACCAAAGCAAAGATGCCAACGCGCCGGTTGTGCTGGTTTTACATCATCATCCTCAATATGGTGGTAATATGGATAGTAAAATTGTACATAGTACATATACGTCTTTTATCGATAACAATTTTTCTGCATTGAAAATTAACTTTCGTGGTGTGGGAAAATCTACCGGAACTTTTGATAAGGGTATAGGAGAATTAACTGACGCTGCGGTAGCCATTGATTGGCTTCAGGAACATAATCCTAGCAATGTTCCAATTTGGATCGCTGGTTTTTCTTTTGGAGCATGGGTGGCTATGCAGCTAACAATGCGCCGCCCTGAGATAGTGGGTTTTATTGCTCTTTCTCTTCCGGTAACTAAGTACGATTTTTCTTTTCTTTCTCCCTGTCCAGTTTCTGGGCTTATAATACAAAGCAGTAATGATACAATCTCAGAAGAAAGCGATGTAACAGAATTAGCAAAAAGGTTGATAAATTCAGTAAGAAGTGATCACATGAAATACCATATAATAGATGATACTAATCACTTTCTAAAGGATAAAGAAGAGGAAGTGACTCAAATCGTGGACAATTATATAAAACTGCGCTTGAATAGTGCAACTATTTCTTTTCAAAAGGTCAAAAAAGAGGTAAGGGTAAAAGAATATGCCTAATCTTTACAAATAAGAGAAATGAGTGTAGTAATATAAATAAAAGGGTTTTGTTATGTTTAAAAAGCTATTATTTTTTGTTTTAGCTGTGTTTATGTTATCGGGGTGTTTCCTAAGTAAACAGCGTAAGTTAAAAAGTCCATGTATAAAAAGCAATGAAAGCATTTCATGCGAGTTATACTCTGTTAATGATCATTGGTTAGATAAGTATAGGGCATAGAAATTGTGCTATTTTTCCTATTCACAACTTCACTAATGATCGATCTTTCAATTGGAAAATGCAGTCTGCCTTTTCTGCAAGGAGATGATTGTGTGTTACTATAAGCATAGAGCTGTTATTTTCCTTTACGTATGAATGTAGCAGTAAAAACACCTTAAAAGAATTTGTTGGATCTAAATTTCCTGTTGGCTCATCTGCAAGTAAAAGCTTTGGAGAATTTACAATGCTTCTTGCAATTGCAACTCTCTGCCTTTCCCCACCTGAAACTTCAGATATCATACTACTTGCTTTGTTTTCCAGACCAAATTTTTCCAATGTTGCTTGCGAATTTTTTTTTGCTTCAGCTTTGCTTTTTCCTGCAATGAGTTGAGGAAGCATAATATTTTCCAACACCGATAACTCTTGTAACAAATAGTGAAATTGATAAACAAAACTAAGAAAATTTCTTCTTACATGAGTTTTATGCTTATTACTGGCTTGTGTGCAATTTATTCCATCTATCGTAACTATACCTGAAGTTGGCTTGTCCAACAAGCCTGCGATTTGCAATATAGTTGTTTTCCCTGCACCTGAATCGCCAATCAGCGCTACTACTTGCCCTCTTGTGACACTTAAGTTGATATCCTTTACAACAGCAGAATTGTTCTTGAAGCTTTTATCTACGGAAGTTAGTTCTAGTGCTACATTACCACCCATGTTTAAAAGATCCAGAAGGCATCTAAGTTTTAGTAATAATTAAACCGAAAAACTGTTACCACAACCACATTGAGACTTAGCAAAGGCATTCTTTATTTGAAAACCAGAACCACTGAGATCCTCAGTATAATCTATAACTGAGTTATTTAAAAATTTTGCTGAACAATTATCAACCATTAATACAGGATTGCCATTTTCATCATTAATTACTATATCTTTACCTTTTTCGCTAAAACTGGAGTGGCTTCTATAGTCCTCGCTTTCTTCATAATCATCATCTTCATCTTCGTCATCAAACTCATCATCGTAATCATCGTCTTCATCATCCAAAGATAGATTTTTATTCGTTTGATCCATAAGAAAATTGTATTTGAAGCCAGAACATCCACCACCTGAAACTGCAACCCGTAAAATGGAACTCTTATCCCCTTCCTGCTCTGCAAGAGAGTGGATTTTTTTTAGTGCATTATCAGTTAAGTTGATGTTGTAATTTGTTGACATAGTAACCACCGTTTATTATTGATAACTTATTATAGTAGAAATTTTACATGTCAAACAATAATTTTCTATTAAATTATGCATGTTTTCCAAGCAAAACAAAAGGGAGATACTTCAAAGAGCCAGAAGATGAGAATCGCAGCTGCTTTCAGCGTGATAGGGACCGTATCATTCACTCTAATGCGTTTAGAAAATTGGAGTACAAAACACAAGTTTTTATCAATTATGAGCACGACTACTATCGCACTCGGCTTACTCATAGCCTTGAAGTTGCACAAATTGCAAGGTCCATTGCGCGTAGACTTGGCTTAAATGAGGATATCACTGAATGCATAGCGCTCGCACATGATCTTGGTCATCCTCCATTTGGTCATGCAGGTGAAGATGCTCTAAAGAAATCAGTTCAAGATTTGAATCTTGATAACGAGAAGTATGAGTTTGATCATAATGTTCAAGCTATAAGGATTTTAACTTACCTCGAACAAAAACATGCTGATTTTGATGGTATGAATCTAAGTTGGGAGGTGATTGAAGGAGTTGCAAAACATAACGGTCCCTTGCTTGGTCAAAACGCGGAGTCTTCTACAAGTAATCAGCTGTTATTAGAATACAACAAAAAATATGATCTAAAACTTGAAGAATTTTCAAGCATTGAAGCGCAAGTTGCTTCAATTGCCGATGATATTGCTTACAGTGTTCACGATCTTGATGATGCACTCAGGGCGAATTTAGTAACCATCGAAGATTTGCTGAATGTTTCTTTAATTGAAAAAATGTTTAAAGACATAAGGAGCAGATATTCAGAATTGCCTCAGAGCAAACTCATACATGAATCACTGAGTGGAACTATAGGAACTATGATAAGTGATGTTGTTTCTCAGACTGAAAGAAATATTGAAGATCACAAAATAAAAAGCGTAGAAGACGTAAGAAGTCTAAATAAAATGCTAGTCACATTTTCACCAGAAGTTGCGAATGCTACAAAAGAAATGAAAAGATTCAACATGGAGAAAATATACAGAAGCTATAAACTGAGTAGAACGATGAACAAAGCAAAACGCATAATACAGGAACTCTTTCAATGTTTTTATGAAAACCCAGGATTACTTCCCACAGAGTGGAGCAAACTCGCTTGTGAATCTCAGCGTTCAGTAATAATATGTGACTATATCTCAGGTATGACAGATAGATTTGCTATACACGAGCACAGAAGAATTTTTGATACCTCATACGAAATGACTTCTTTCTAATGACTGATGATCATTTCATGTCAATTGCATTAAGGCTTGCAGAAAAAAATCTTGGAAATGTTGCACCAAATCCTGCTGTCGGGTGTGTTATTGTAAAAGATGGTACAATTGTTAGTGAGGGATATACAGGGATTGGTGGGCGTCCGCATGCGGAGGTAGTCGCTTTGCAAAACGCTAAAGATTCAACTCATGGCGCAACTATATATATCACTCTTGAGCCATGTTGTCATCACAGAGTCACGGGGCCTTGCACTGCAAAAATCATAAAAGCTGGCATAAAAAGAGTAGTAATTGCAACTATTGACCCAGATAGTAGAGTTTCAGGTGGAGGCATTAAAGCTCTGAAAGAAGCAGGAATTGAAGTTGAGCAAGGTATTATGCAAAAAGAAGCAGAAGAACTGAATGTCGGTTTTTTCACCACTAAAGAATTACATAGACCATTTATAGCTTGCAAAATCGCAACAACTCTTGACGGAAAAATCGCAACATTTACAGGCGATAGCAAATGGATAACAAGTGAAAATACGAGAAACTGGGTGCATGAGCTCAGAACAAAATATGATGCAATTATGATTGGCAGCAATACTCTTATTAATGATGATCCACTCTTAACTTGCAGATTACCAGGACTCGGAAGTAGATCGCCAATAAGGCTAATTATAGATAGTCAAGAGAGATTAAAGGAAGAGCATAACATTGCAAAGACTGCAGACAAAGTAATAACTTGGGTCATCACAAATAAAGAAGTAAAAGAAAAAAGAAAAAATATTAACCACTTGAAAGTCAATTCAAACGATGCAGGCAAAGCCTGCCTAAAGGACATGGCATCAAAACTTGTTTCAGAAATTGGTATAACAAGATTATTAGTTGAAGGTGGAGGAGTGTTAATCACAGAACTATTAAAGTGTAATTTAATCAACAGGTTGATAATATGCCGCAGTGGTAAAATTTTAGGCAATGATGCCACTCCTTTTGTAGGAGATTTAGGGATTCAATTCATTAACAACTGTTATCAGTTTAAAAAAACAAAGATAATAGAGTTTAGTGAGGATATAGTTGAGGTTTGGGATAGGTCGTCATAATCCTTACATACTCAAACAGTAAAAAAAAGGTATCCGTTCAGCGGAGCGGTAAAATAAAAAGTAGACAAGGAGTGCTAAAAACATAATATCACAAGTAGTATGTGTGGTAAATATGTCTAATCTACTAGCTAGTCTTCTCAAGCTCTGTGAAAGCTTTAAAATAGAGATAGAGCAACTAAAAGCAGAGATAAAGAGGTTAGAGATAGAAAACGAAAATTTTAGATCTGAGAATAAGGCGCTAAGAATCGAAAATGCTGAATTGAAAGAAAGACTAGGTCTGAATTCACAAAATTCATCGATACCGAGCTCAAAAGAGTTATACAAGCTAAAGAAGAAAAAGAAAAAAAGTGACAGGAAAATAGGGGCACAGATTGGGCATGAAGGAAAGTATCGCCCTAAAATGGAAGCAGATGAAGTGGTGAAAATAGAGTTCTTGCGAGTGCGGAGGAGAAATTGCGATATCGAAAGAGCCATACATTCATCAAAAAGTTGATTTGCCAGAAATTAAGCCTTATGTTGTGGAATACCAATGGCCGCTGTTGCAAGTGTGGAAAAAGAAAAAGTAGCAGGCTACCAGAAGGTGTTACTGCGGATACATTTGGTCCAAAAGTTAAGTCAACAATTGCGGCGCTGAGCGGATTTTACAAGAACTCGAAAAGAGAAGTAGCAAATATTATAAAAAATATTTTCAACCTGGACATCAGTGTTGGTAGCGTGTCAAATAGCGAGGCTAGAGTTGCAGAAAAATGCCAAGAAGCATATGAGCAAATCGAGCAAGAAGTAAGTAAAAGTGAAGTTCTGCATATCGATGAAACGAGCCATTATAACAAAGGTAAACTTGGTTGGTGCTGGATGTTTGCCAGTAATACAGCAAGTTTTATAAAATTGACAGAGTCAAGAGGAATGAAGGTTTTACAAAATAGTAAGTTCTGCAATCGCAATAGCTTACGACAGGTACGCAGCATACAACTACTTTGCCGATAAGAACAGGCAAATCTGTTGGGCACATTTATCAAGAGATTTTGAAAGATTAGCACATAGTTGAAGTTAAAGTTCTGGGCTGTTATAGCTCTTTTCATAGAAGTCCGGATGTGATAAGGATAGATAATGATAAGGAGGTTGAATGCCAGCAGCATATAGTTATGATTTAAGAAAAAAAGCAATGGAGGCGCTAGACGAAGGAGAAAGCAGAGAAGCAGTGGCAGCAAGATTTAAGATTGGACGAACTACTTTATGGGAGTGGCAGCACTGTAGGCTTGACCATAAATTATGTTAAGATAGAAAATGACTATTTTAGATAGAGCTTGATGTAATGCAGTGCGATACAAAATAACGGTAGAATATAATGGTAGTAATTTCTCTGGTTGGCAAAAACAGCAACACTCTGCTAACTCAATCCAGGAGAAGATAGAAAATGCTATATTTAATTTTAGTGGTGAGAAAGTTATAGCTCTTTCGATAAAAGTCCGGATGTGATAGGATAAGGATAGATGATGATAAGGAGGTTGAATGCCAGCAGCATATAGTTATGATTTAAGAAAAAAAGCAATGGAAGCGCTAGACGAAGGAGAAAGCAGAGAAACAGTGGCAGCAAGATTTAAGATTGGACGAACTACTTTATGGGAGTGGCAGCAAAGAAGAAAAGAAACAGGAGACTTTCAATCAAAAAAACTTGGAAATGGGGGTTACAATCACAAAATTACCGACTGGGATACCTTTGCCAAATTTGCCAGAGAACACGGAGGAAAGACTCTATCGGAAATGGCTAAACTTTGGAACAACGTTAGTATCCAAACGATCTATCGAGCCCTTAAAAAAATTGGATTTACGCGCAAAAAAAGACATATGGATACAAGGAAAGAAACGAAGAAAAACGTGCTGAATTTTTGAAAATTATAGCGACAAAAGAACCTAAAAACTTAGTGTATATAGATGAGTCTGGCATTGATAACACCGAAGACTACCCCTACGGATATTGCCAGAAAGGACGGCGGTTTTATGCCTTAAAATCTGGAAAGAAAACTCAACGAATCAGTATGGTTGCAGCCTTAAGTGGAAGAAAGATAGTTGTTCCGTTAACCTTTGAAGGCCACTGTAATATGGATGTTTTTAATGGATGGTTTGAGCAATTTTTGACACCGATCTTGGAACCTGGACAGACTGTCATTCTTGACAATGCTACTTTTCATAAGTCTGATAAGATTATCGAGCTTGCTAAAGGGGTTGGTGCAGAAATTTTGTATCTGCCGCCTTATTCTCCAGATTTCAACAAAATTGAGCATCATTGGTTTGCTATAAAAAACAGAGCCAGGAAAAACATTCCTCTATTCGAATCCTTTCTTCGTGCTGTTGATTCTGCCTTCCTATGACCTGTTTGGACTATTATGAGAAATGCTATACTTAAGAAACGTAGCCACTGAATTATTTGCACTAAAAAAGGCCTTGCTAAAAAATGAGATAGATGTTTTTAGATTTACCAGACGTGCCAGAAAATTGCGAAAACGTACAAGGTATTACTTGAAGCCGTTTACCTGAAGCAATTGGAGCTTCTCGAGTTGCAAAAAATATTTTGAAATCTGAAAGAATAATGTGGAATTTTTTAGATGACCCAGAAAACATTCCGCTGACAAACAAACATGCTGAACAGCAGATACGGCATTATGTCGTTTATCGCAAAAATTCATATTTTACCCAATCGAAGCGGGGAAATGCATTCCTTGAACGGATAATTTCATTATACTTGACATGGAAACAAAGGGGTCTCAATCCTTTCCAAAACCTCTTATCTATCATCTCTCACACCGCTTAGCTGAACGGATACAACCCAAGAAAGGTTTTTCTACGTCATACCGCCGCGGTATCTCAGCATAGATTCCGCTAACGAGTAGCGGAATGACGAATTTGTTGTTTTTCAAATTGTAGGTAAACCTAAGCCACTTTAGCTATATAGGGTCACAACAATGGATTTTTAAGATCGTTTACTGCCTTCTTAATATCTTCAGCCTTGAATATCGCCGATCCCGCAACTAAAATATCTGCACCTGCTTTTATTATATCAGCTGCGTTAAAAAAGTTAATTCCACCATCCACTGAAATTTGTGTTTTAAGATTACGCTCCTGTATCATTTTTTTTATAGTAGATATCTTGTTCAACTGTGAATGAATAAATTCCTGCCCTCCAAAGCCAGGGTTGACTGTCATAATCAGCACAATATCTAGCTCATGTATTATATATTCAAGCACACTTGGGGAAGTTGAAGGAACAATTGAGACTCCAGTTTGAATCGGTTTTTTTGCATCGTTTACATTTTTGTATGACTTTATCTTTCTTATCAACCTCTCAAGGTGTATCTCTGCTTCTGCATGTACAGTGATAATATCAGCACCAGCATTTATAAAGCTTTCAATGTGGTTACCAGGAGATTTGACCATTAAATGCACATCAAAAGGAAGATTGCTATATTTACGTATTGCAGAAACAACGCTAGGACCAATTGTAATATTTGGAACGAAATTCCCATCCATAACGTCTATGTGTATGTAATCCACACCTAAATCGCTAATTTTTCTTACTTCTTCCCCTAATTTTGCAAAATCTGCTGAAAGTATAGAAGGTGCAATTTTAATACTCATGAGCTGCCTTTTTTGCTAAAAAATAACTTATTTTCAAAACTCTGTCACCCTAAGCACCATCTGAGTAGCTAGAGACCGATATCGGTATGCCTATTTAACTAGATCTTAAATTAGATAAAAAAAGGTAGTCTTGATAAAACTTATTTACAGCAAGTTTTTTTACATTTGGACTTTCTGTTTGTTCTTTTTTGTACCCTAATTTATAGCTTATTGAATCCTTGTATAAACTGATCGTTTTGTATGCTTTGTTCATCTCTCTAGGAAAGATGCCGTTAGCAATTACGACGCATAACCCTGTAGCTGTTGCAAAAGCTAGAGTGGTAAATGCTAGATTTTGTAAAAAATTCCTTCCACTAACTTTTTTTTCCTGTATATTAGCAGAGTGCGATTTGTTTGACACTTCTTCTAGATATTCATGCCATATGTGATTGCAGTTCGTACATTTTACCTTTCTTCCAGACGCGCCAATTTGCTTAGGAGATACTAAGTAAGTTTTAGTACAACTATTACATTGTATTTTCATAGCACTTACATATAAAGTAGTAACAAGCTCAAGTGATACAGAGCTACAAATTTAATATCAATATATATATAACAAATGGAAGGTTTGCAACTAAAAAAAACACAGAGTGAGATAGAAAATATTTGGAAAAATAGAGAAAAATTTAATGACTGTAATCTAAAGAAAACAGCAAGAATAGCAATTAAAGAGGTAATTGAGCTCCTTGATAGTGGCAAAATTAGAGTAGCAGAAAAGCTATCAAGTGGAGAATGGGTAGTACATAAGTGGATAAAGCAAGCAATATTATTACATTTTCTCACTGAAGAAAGCAAAATAATAGACAATACCAATTGCTGGTTTGATAAGATCGGTAACAAGTTTAGTGAATGGAATGAGGAGAAATTTCGCCGGTTAAAAATTAGAGCAGTTCCTGGGTGTTTTGTTCGCCGATCTGCTTATATAGGTACAAATGTTGTTCTAATGCCAAGTTTTATCAACGTTGGTGCATATGTTGATTCAGGAACAATGATAGATACCTGGTCAACGATTGGTAGCTGTGCGCAAATAGGAAAAAACTGTCATATTTCCGGTGGAGTGGGAATAGGTGGAGTTCTTGAGCCTATTCAAGCTTCACCTGTCATTATAGAAGATAATTGCTTTATTGGAGCACGTAGCGAAGTGGCCGAGGGTGTGGTAGTGAGAGAAGGATCAGTCCTTGGCATAGGCGTGTTTATTGGGGCATCAACAAAGATTATTGATAGAGAAACTAGCAAGGTATTTTACGGCGAAGTGCCACCTTATTCTGTAGTGGTACCAGGGTCTATTCCATCTAAAAATAATATTTCAACCTATTGTGCAGTCATAGTAAAAAAAGTGGATGAAAAGACGAGATCGAAAATCTCTATAAATGAAATATTGAGGGATTAAACTATCTTACTCCTTGTCGTCACTTTTTTTATCATTATTACTAACCACAGTAATGGCATACGCGCATAACTCTGAGAAAGAGACTCCATTTTCTTGAGATAGTTTATATAATTTTTGTAGACTTTCTTTTACTTTATTAGGAATATTCCCTCCACGTTCTTTTACAAGCCAGGAATCTTGATGATGAATTGGATGAGCATCACTTTTTGGATTTCCTATGTATATTGCAAAAGGTGAACTTTGTCCTTTGAAGTCACATTGTACAGTAAATTTTTTTATAGATTCAGCCATCTAAAGACCTCTACTTTTCTTTTTGGTCGATTTTATAGCAGGTGGAAGAGGTGGTTTCTTTATAAAATCTTGTCTATTGACAACACTTTCTCTACCTTCCAAAGCTCGGCGAACATCAGCTCTGCTTAATTGCGACTCTTTTGCTACCTTCATTCCATGCTTTGCCATAATATTAGCACATGCTAGTACTTTTTTTACCAATTCTAGATCACCATTTAGCATTTGAACTAGCACTTGAAACACTTCCGCTAAAGTTAGCCCATCAGCATTTATAACCTTGTTTTCTATAAAATTGACAGCTTCTTCAAATTTGTATTCAATACTATCATCTTGAGGTATAAGGGCAACATAATCGGTGTTTTTGTCGTCCATAACTGAAGCACTATTACTCACAAACTTAAGTTTATACTATATATATAAATACTCTACTATTTTATATTATGGCACGCTATAGTTAAACATTTATTAATAACATGCTCACTTATATACACGAATTAATTGACAAAAGTCAAGGATCAATATCCATCAGTGATTTCATGAATGCCGTTTTGTACCATGAAAAATACGGCTATTATACAAGTAAATTACCGCTTGGTAAGGATGGTGATTTTACTACCGCACCTGAGATCAGCCAATTATTTGGTGAAGTAATTGCAGTTTGGATAATGCATACATGGGAAAAATTAGGAAAGCCATCAAAATTTTCTCTAGTTGAACTTGGGCCAGGCAAAGGAACACTCATTCACGATATAATAAGAGTCACTAAAAAGTACAGCAGCTTTTTTAATTCAATGTTGATCCACTTAGTTGAAATAAGCCCTACTTTACGGAAGATACAAAAGGAAAAATTAAAAAGCTTAGATGTTAATTGGCACAAAAATATTGACAACCTACCAGAACAACCAACCATTTTTTTAGCAAATGAGTTCTTTGACGCTCTTCCGATAGATCAGTTTGTATATCATGATGAGGGGTGGTATGAAAATATGGTGACAAAACAAGATGATGGCAGTCTCTTGGTGTCATGCCAGTGCGTGACACTGGAATCCAGAAAAAAAGAATCATGGATTCCAGTGTCAGCTACTCAGATGACAAATGGAAAATTTTTTAATGGTGCAGTGGTGGAAATATGTTCAGTTGGGGTTGAAATATTAAAAAAACTTGAGAAGAAGATATATAATAATAAAGGAGCTGCTTTGATTGTAGATTACGGTTATGTATACCCCGCATATAAGAGCACTTTGCAATCGATAAAACAACATAAGTATGCTAATTTTCTTGAGAATGTTGGTAATAGTGATATTACCGCACTTGTAAACTTTCAAGCATTAAAAGATTCATTAAAACACGTAGATTGCGAGATTTTAACTCAAAGAGAATTTTTATATCTTTTTGGCATAAAAGAAAGAACCCTGGCTTTAATGAAAAGCGCAAGTGATGAACAAAAGAATAGGATCTTTAGTGAATTCTTAAGGTTGACTGAAAATATGGGCACTCTTTTTAAAGCAATGCTATTGATATAGCTAACCCAAGAAAGGTTTCCCTACATCATACCGCCGCAGCGCTAACGAGTAGCGGAATGACGAATTTGTTGTTTTTCAAATTGTAAGTAAACCTAAGCCACTTTAGCTATAGCATAGCTAAAGTAATTTATGTTATTGGGTAAGTTAAAAATATGATATAAATAAGATAGGAGGGAGCTACTCACTATAGGAATAGAGTTGTGCACGACCCACAACTGTACGAACATTTGTTTGCGAAGAAATGTTATAGCTGGTTTTGCCTCAAACACAAAGATGTCATACGAGTAGCTGACTACTTGGATCCAGCCTTTCCATCCAAGACGGCAGTGCCCAGACACTGGAATAACAGCAGTCCTACGTCATACCGCGATTCATTCGCGGTATCTCTAGATCCCGCTAATACCAATTCCCGCTATACAAAGAACAGATAGAGAATAATGGGAAAAAAAGTCATACTAAAGTAAGTGAAATAGCGAGGTATGAATGGCATTAAGGTCAAAACTATTAGACGAAAGAGTTGTAAATTTAGCGAAAGAAATGTTAAAAAAGGTAAGAAATAACGCATATGTTTCAAAAAAGTTACAAGCGGTGATAGCAGGAAAAGAAAGTAGTATAAGCGCTGTGGCAAGAATATGTAAAATTTCAAGGACTGCTTTGACTGAATGGATAAAGCATCTAAAATTTGGTAGAGTAGAAAAATTATTTGCCCCGTTTCAGCGGCGAAGAAAAAGCAAATTAAACAAAAATCAACGTGAGCAAATTGAAATATGGGTAGAAAGAAATCCAAATATTACTATTAAGGAAGTACAAATAAAAATCTCAGAGGAATTTGGCCTAAACATCAGCAAATCAACAGTGCACCGTGAGATACAAAGGATGAAATTTTCTTACATAACACCGAGGCCAATGCACCATAAACAAGATAAAAACAAGCAAGAAGAGTTTAAAAGATACTTCAATAAAATAGTCAATTTCCACCCTAAAAGGGAGGTGTTTTTTTTGATGAATCACGATTTGGGACTCATTCAAAAATCGGACACGGATGGTTTAAAAAAGGGGTCAGAACGCAGGTTAAAATGAAAATTGGTAGACAGAATTTCTATATCTACAGTGCGGTAAATCCAAGAAGTGGTAGGAAAATTAGCCTACTTGCTCCATATGTAAACACTGATTGTATGAATATATTTCTGGAGCAGATGTCGAAAGATTTAGGCACGAAAGAAGCCTTTCTTGTAATGGATTGTGCAAGTTGGCATAGATCAAAAAGTTTGAAAATTCAGGAAAACATTACCATCATATACTTGCCTCCTTATTCACCGGAACTGAATCCTGTTGAAAGGTTGTGGCAATATATCAAATACAATACTTTACGCAATAGTATCTACGATACTATTGGTTTACTTGAAGATGTTTTGTGTAATTTTATTGTCAATATTTCCAGCACTACTATTAAACGAGTTTGTAATGTTTCTTATTTGTTCGGTCAGTAATGGATTTTGGTATAACAAGCAGCGGGATGACGGTTGTCTCCTAGCTGTCATCCCAGTACTGGTAGACTCAAATCACAATGCTCGTATAGCTGCAACCCTGGAGGTACTGTTTCTCACCCACTGGAGATATTGCACGGTACTATCTACTTGATCATCGTGTCGAGTTTCAGGAAACATTAAAATCTCATACTCAAAATCGTTCAGCCATACTGCTTGATGTGGCAGAAAAACCTTGCCAGACTCTATAATCGGAACAATTTGATGAAATCGAGTGAGCTTACCATCATGTGGCACTATTTCAATAATCGGTAAATCACTGTTTGTCTTTAGCTCTTGCACCAATTGTTGACCACTTGTTTTTGCTTCGATTAAAATTGCGTGTGGCGTCCATCTTGCAGCTAGTGACAAAACCTGTTCTTTAAGCTTTGGATACTCAAGCTTTGCGCGATATACGTCGAGTAAATAGAATTTATTATCTATTTTTGCCCAGGTGGTGCAGACACTAAAGTTGCTCATGTTACTTGTTGAAACCGCAGTATCCCAACTTTGTGTTATATGCGAGAGATTATCAGGAAATTTTTTATAGCGTTTCAACCACTCTGGTTTAATTATACCACTTGAAAGCGGCAGAGGGTTTTGTTGATATTGAGCAGCAAAAGCGTAACTCCCAAGTTCAGCTTTTATAGCTCTTTCGATAAAAGTCCGGATGTGATAGGATAAGGATAGATGATGATAAGGAGGTTGAATGCCAGCAGCATATAGTTATGATTTAAGAAAAAAAGCAATGGAAGCGCTAGACGAAGGAGAAAGCAGAGAAACAGTGGCAGCAAGATTTAAGATTGGACGAACTACTTTATGGGAGTGGCAGCAAAGAAGAAAAGAAACAGGAGACTTTCAATCAAAAAAACTTGGAAATGGGGGTTACAATCACAAAATTACCGACTGGGATACCTTTGCCAAATTTGCCAGAGAACACGGAGGAAAGACTCTATCGGAAATGGCTAAACTTTGGAACAACGTTAGTATCCAAACGATCTATCGAGCCCTTAAAAAAATTGGATTTACGCGCAAAAAAAGACATATGGATACAAGGAAAGAAACGAAGAAAAACGTGCTGAATTTTTGAAAATTATAGCGACAAAAGAACCTAAAAACTTAGTGTATATAGATGAGTCTGGCATTGATAACACCGAAGACTACCCCTACGGATATTGCCAGAAAGGACAGCGGTTTTATGCCTTAAAATCTGGAAAGAAAACTCAACGAATCAGTATGGTTGCAGCCTTAAGTGGAAGAAAGATAGTTGTTCCGTTAACCTTTGAAGGCCACTGTAATATGGATGTTTTTAATGGATGGTTTGAGCAATTTTTGACACCGATCTTGGAACCTGGACAGACTGTCATTCTTGACAATGCTACTTTTCATAAGTCTGATAAGATTATCGAGCTTGCTAAAGGGGTTGGTGCAGAAATTTTGTATCTGCCGCCTTATTCTCCAGATTTCAACAAAATTGAGCATCATTGGTTTGCTATAAAAAACAGAGCCAGGAAAAACATTCCTCTATTCGAATCCTTTCTTCGTGCTGTTGATTCTGCCTTCCTATGACCTGTTTGGACTATTATGAGAAATGCTATATTATCTCAACTTCTTCTTTTCCTCCATCGAGGGGATATAACAACTGACCTTCTTCTCTTGAATATAATATCCTTACAGGTGACGCTGGTTTATTATATAATCGCCTGGTCGCACAGTGCTGAGCTACTCGGATGATAGGAACGGGAGGTATTGGCTTTTTGATTGAATAAATAACCTGCTTATTTTCAGAAATCATTGGCAAACAAATATGATGCCATATGTTTTTTGGCTTGGAGAGAAGGTGTCCAGTTAAGTCCTCCTGGTGTAGCCTGTGCATTACAAGAACGATGACTCCTTTTTTTCTATCGTTCAGCCTGGTTACTAAAGTCTGATCAAACCAGTTTGTGGCACGCTTTCTAAGCGTTTCACTCAAAGCTTGAGCAGAACTGAGCGGATCGTCCACAATGATAAAATCACCACCTTCACCAGTTAGTGTTCCACCAACTGATGTTGCGATTCTGTATCCTCTCTGCACTGTTTGAAATTTATATTTGGTATTCTGGTCTTTGGATAGTTCTATCTCTGGAAATAGCGCTCTATACCAACTAGACTGCATCACGCACCTGGTGTCGAGCGAGTGCTTTTCGCTGAGCCGCTGAGAATAACTTGCAACTATTATTCTCGCAGTTGGTTGGTTTCCCAGTATCCATGCGGGCCACGCAACGCTTATGCACATGGACTTCATCGAGCGCGGAGGCATATTGAATATTATTCGTTTCACTTCACCAGCGCTCGCTGCTTCCAGCCTGTCTGCTATGACTTTTATATACTGATAATCGTTATACTCACACCCCGGCACTACCGTTTGAAAGCACAGTTCAATGAATTTTAGAAAGTTCATGATATAATGTTGAAACCAACGCGTGACGCTGGGATGACAAAAAAAGGAGCACTGGAATGACACCCTACTTAACCGTCATACCGCGATTCATTCGCGGTATCTCTTAACATAGATCCCGCTAACACGTAGCGGGATGACGGTTGTTGTTTAGCTATAAATATTAAGAAATTTACCAAATGAAAAAAAAGGCAAAAGAAACCCTGGGGTTATTATCCGCTTTAAAATATTGGCGTTTTTTATGTTTTAAACGCTTGACAAGCGAGATTCAGCCGCTTTTAATTGCAACTAACCTACGCTGCAAATGTTTAAGAAATTTACTAAGCAGAAAAAAAGACAAAGAATCCCCGAGTTAGCTAGTCTTTTACTATCTCTGTCGAGTATTGGCATTTTTTGATGTCTTGTAACGCTTTATAAGCGCGTTCAGCTTATTTAGATAAAAATCTAGATGTAGATGAAGTTTTGTAAAGACATACAGTATCTATATACTGCAAAAAATTGAACATAAGACGCCGATACATTAAGTAATCCTTACCTTTTAATCTGCAGATTGGCGAAAGCAAATACAATAGCTTCACTATCATGATAAGGGCGCTGGCGAAGGGTGTCAAGTAAGTTTTTTCGTTTCTATTCCCAATAAAAGTTTGTTATATGGTTATGCAAGAAGTTTAATACTCATAGTTTCAAGCATATACTGAAATATTTCATTAGCTATAGCAACATCTTGGCGTGGGGCTTTGCCGTGTTCTATAAACACAGAGATTGCATAGCGCGGGTTATGGTAAGGGCCATAGGCGATAAATAACTTATGACTTTCGCCCTTAGAGTTTATTTCTGGTGTACCGGTTTTGCCAGCAATTTGTATACCGCTTAGCCCTTTCTTATAGGTTCCAGTTTTAGAATTCACCACATCAAACATAGCTTTTCGAACTATGCTAAGATGCTCACAATCCACATCAATATCGGGAAAATCTTGTATCGTTTCATTCATCTTAATGCGGGGAATTACCTCTTTTCCTGTTGCAATCCTCGCTGCAAGAACTGCAAGCTGTAGTGGTGTTGTAAGCATATACCCTTGTCCTATAACTAAGTTGATAGTGTCACCTAAATACCACTGCGAATATAGCTTTCGTGTACGCCAATCTCTATCTGGCAACAACCCTGGAGCTTCTTCTTTAAACGTTCCAATCAGTGGCCCACTTCCAATACCAAATTTTCTGGCCATTTCTACCAGAGAGTCTACACTTATTTTTTTCCCTATATTATAAAAGTAAGTGTTGCATGATAATGCCATTGCCTCATTTAAAGATACATACCCATGGACTTTGCTTTTCAGACAACGAAATTTCCGCTCACCTATTTTCATATAGCCCTTGCACGAGAATTTCTCTTCTGGTGTTATTATCCCGTCTTTTAAACCCGCAAGCGCAACTATTACTTTAAATATTGAACCAGGTGGAATTTGATATGATAACGCACGATTCACGAGCGGCAATGAAGGAGCATTCAAGCTCTCCCAAGTCTCATTTGATAGCCTGCTAGCAAAAAGATTATTATCGTAAGAAGGTGAATTATATAATGCTAAAATTTCTCCATTATTTACATCAATTACCACTGCGGAGCCTTGGTGATATTTAAATACCTCTGCGGTTTTCTCTTGCAGATTAATATCAATTGTCAGTTGTACATCTTGTCCGTCTTGTTGTGGTATGCTTGATAATTCTTTTATGACGCGTTTTTTAGAATTTATTTCCTGCTCAGATTTTCCTGACTTGCCTTTCAATATATGATCATATGTATATTCAATACCGCTGATTCCTACTTCGCTTATGCCTTGCTGTCTTTTTGTATATCCGATTACATGAGAACACATTGAACCAAACGGGTAATAACGTTTATAAAGAGCAGTTATTTTTTCTGACGATTTTGCTATTTTAGACTCGACTTCTGATAATGTCTGCAAATCAACTTCCTTACAAGAACCATCAAACAAAACAACATACGAAATTTTGTTTACCGCAAGTTCAATGCTATTCCTATCTAAAATTTTGCCCCGCTTAGGCATAATAGTAGCAACTCTTATTCTATTACTATTAGATAGTGCTTCGTACTTTTGTCTGTTTCGTATTTGTAAATTATATAACCTGCAACTAAAAACCGCAGAAATGGTAAGCTGAATACCACCTAATATGAATGCTCTGCGGTTAAAGACTTTGTTTTTTGTCCACATAACATTCCTTCAAAACGCACTTTTTTCCCCTCTTTTATTGTTACACTTCTGGCTTTTACCGTATTACAAACCCTTTTTTCCCACTCACTTAAGGTCACAAACTTATAACCTGATTTTTTTAGTATTTTAATAATATGAGGTAAAGCTTCAATTGTGTTTGACCTGTTATTGTGATCATGAAACAGTATAACTGCTCCATTATGTACATTACTTAAAACTCTTTCAACTAAAGTTTCTGGCTTATCACCTTGCCAATCTAGCGAATCAACTGTCCATAATATTGAATACATATTTAATTGATCAGTATTTTCAATCAGATTATCGTCATAACATCCATATGGCAGACGAAACCATTTTACATCTTGTTTTATTGCATTTTTAATTGCTGTATTTGTCTTTTCCAATTCTTGCAATTGTTCCTCACTTGAAAGTGATGTCAACTTCCTATGCGACCAAGAGTGATTGCCTAACTCATGACCTGATTCATGAATTTTCTTTACTATTTCAGACGTTTTTTCATTTATACGTTCACCAAGCACAAAAAATGTTGCTTTTGCTTCATAGCTTTCCAGAACATTAATAATATCGTTTATTCTATTGTTGGAAGGTCCATCATCAAACGTAAGCGCAACAAACTTATCGTCGTTATTCAATAATTTTTTTATATTACTTAAATTTCTATATGATAGATCTAGATTACAACTGAGCCCACAGTATGGTAAATTAAAATTACAATCACTACAAAAAGCCGTACTTGAATATAGTAAGAAAAAAGTGATTATCCTTATAAACATTTGTAATCAGCAAAGTGATAGAATACTACACTTTTTTGCTAAGTTAAGCCATCTTTAATTGCTGTAGCCTTTACTTCATCGCTTCTTTAATATATTGTATTAACAATTTTATATAATATATTATGATTGCAAATATAAATACCGTTGCGCTTCAGGGAATTAGCACAGTAAATGTCAATGCACAAATTCATATGGCAAATGGTATTCCAGCTTTTAAAGCAACAAGGACAACATTGCAAATTTAGAGTTCAAAAGGGTTATTCCTCGAGAACTACTGCGTCAGAAAGCTGGCGCTGAATTTGTATATAATGTTGATCTTGGAGGTTTTTATGAATAATAGTGAGAGAAAAGAGAAATTAGAAACTCGTATTCTATCAAGTAGAGGTAGGTCTTTACTTGACCATGAGCTACTGGAACGTAATCTATCCGCGTGTACAGAAGGAAGAGAAGTCGCCAAAAGGCTAATGGAGCTTTTTAGTAGTTTAGGAAGGGTAATTAATGCTGATTTTCATGAGCTAAAAAATGTTACAGGAATGAACGATGGAGCAATAGCAAGTATCTTTTGCCTGAAAGAGATTTTCGATAGGATATTGAAAGGTAAGTTAAAAAAGCTGTCGATTCTTGATAATAGAGAAGAGCTATTAAAATACTTTAAAGCAGCAATAGGGCAGTCACGAAAGGAAAGCTTACGAGTGGTATACTTAGATCGAAGTGGTCATTTAATATATGAGTATATTCAAGATTGTGGAACTATAGACAGAGTACCTCTATATGTGAGGGAAATAATAAAACAGGGATTACTGATTGACGCAGCATCTGTTGCAATTTCACATAATCATCCAAGTGGAGATATAGAACCGTCAAAGGAGGATGAGGATAACACACTTACATTAGCTGCAACCTGTGAAAATGTAGGAATGAAATTGATAGATCATATAATTGTAACACAGAAGAGCCACTTTAGTTTTTATGACAGTGGTTTATTGTAACCTATAGACCGGAGGGAGAGTTCTCTAGCTCTCCTTCTTTTTTTTCTACTTCATAAATTACAAAATTCAATGTAAGCTTGAACAGCTAAAATTAGTAATGAAAGGTGGAATTAGGCAAAAAAATAAAGGAACTTAGGTTATACTGTGGTTTGACACAAACTGAATTAGGAAAAAGAATAGGCGTTTCATATAGACAGATACAAAGGTACGAAAATGGTTCAAATTGCATTTTAGCCAGTAGGCTATATGACTTAGCAAAAGCCCTATCAATTGATGTTGCTGATTTCTTTACTGGTATGCATACTGACTCACATGAAGCTTATGATGAAGAAATACTAAAACTAGTCAAAGGATATAACGAAATTAAGAGCAAAAGGTTACGTAGTGTAGTTTATATATTGGTAAAATCTTTTTCTCAAAGTATATTATCTGATACGTAAAATGACCATACAACATCCTATCGATAAGCAAATAGGTGAAAAAATAAGGAAAAGAAGGCTAATGTGTGGTTTTAGCCAAAGGGACTTAGGAAAAAAGCTTGGAATTTCATTTCAGCATATACAAGGATATGAAACTGGAGAGGTAAGGCTTATAGTTGATAGGCTGTACAATTTGGCAGAAGCTTTGTCCGTTGATATGTCATATTTTTTTACCAAAGCCTCTGAAGACTTGCATGATAATGCCTTCCGTAGCGATGTGGGCAGCAAAGAAATATCAAGATTAGTAAGAGAATATAGAAAAATTAAAGATGAAATATTGTGTAATATAGTTCATTCAGTAATAAAAGCGCTTGCCAATAAGTAATAATAAGTAATAATGCCTAAATGTATTTCCAACTCACCTTTACAAGAAAATTATTGGTTAAAGTAAATTATTTATGGTAAACTTGATTGAATGTTAAAAACTACTTTACTTCGCAATAGCTAAGGCTATGTAAAAACATAGCCTCCGATCAAGAACGCCCTACGGATGTCGTTTTGTTGTCTTTTAATTTATTCACCCAAGAAAAAGTCTCACTACTTTTAGAATTTTGGTCTCCCCACCTTTCACATCTAGTAAAGCTGCCTTTTTCTACTGTTTCTTTAACAGACATTCCACCAAATAAACAACCCTTTCCTACGATTTCTCCTATTTCTTGCAACTCGTTCCACATTTCTTCATCTTCTACCTCAATTTGTACTTGATGATAGTCTGCTGTGTCATGATATACCATTAAATTTAGCTCTCCTAGGCTAGTATAAAATGTGACTGCAAAAGCACTGTTATCCGATATATCCACGTAGTCTCTTTCACCGCCTTTCCCAGTTTTGACTTCAACTTCACCATCACCTATTTTTATAATATTGCCACCAAGGTTTAAGTCTCCTTTACTTAAGCCCAAATTTTTTGCACCTTCTACAACTTTGGCAACATCAACTATGCAGCTATGTGAAAATTCCATATAGAAGGTCTTATTATCGATTTCTACATTTTCAACAGTTCCTTCTATAGTAGCGTTCTCTCCAACTTCCCTGAGTTTTGTGAGCCTACTATATATTTGTGGCTCAATTTCTTTTTGCACCTTTTGATGAATTTCAGTTATTTTCTTATCAACTTGTACATTAAAATCTGCTCCATTTAATGCTAACTTCCTGATTATATCCTCTTGTTTATTCCCTTTGAATTCATCACGATACATCTTAAACATTGTAACGTTAGCGAAGCCAAAGCCATCTTCATTGGCAGCATTTATTCTTATTCCTAAGTCCAAAGCTTCATCGATAACTTTACTTAACTCGTTTATATTTTTAGCTGCAATAGCTTTTTCCAGGAATTCATTTAGTTTCATATTTTCATACTCACTTAGTCTTGTCCTGCATAAAGCTGATCGAAATGGATTGAGCTCCTCAGGATATGTTAAGACAGGTAATTTACTAATCTTTTTATTCGCTGTTGGAGCAGCTTTTATAAAATTAGGTAATAACCCTTCTTTTGCTATTCGCTCTACCGCTTTTAACATTTTACTAGGCAATTTTTTACCATTTATTTTTTTCATTGTAACCCTCACTTAATTTCATTACTATTCGATCATATCGTGATAAATATTATTTAATTGTTAATATTGTACGACTTATTAATTTACTGTATATTATAATAACAAGTTTTACGGGCATTTACACTAGAAAAACACATCTTGTAAAAATTATTTCAATTTCAATCAAAGTTGGGTATTGTGATTGTAAAACTGAAAGAAATGGATCTCTTGTCTTACTCCACTGAAAAGTTGAAGAAGCATTGTCAGCTACTTGATAATGAAGAAAAAATAATTCTATATGAGCAGCTGCTAGACAAAGCTAAAAACATACTTGAAAATTCAAGAGATAATGTTTCTGAACTGAAAAAGATCAGTAAAGCTGCTGTAGCAATAGAGGAAACTACCGATAAAGAGTTGTTAGAAAAGTTTAATGATGATCACCCGCTAAGAGAAATAGACATTTTAATCTATTGTTCTAAAGGAAACACTGAATATCTATTCAGCATAGATAACTCATCAGAGCTTTATGATTTAAAAGAAGATAAGGGAAAAGCTCTTTATAATGCAGTTAAGTCAAATGATGTTGAACTCGTAAAAAAGCTACTAATGATCCTTTTACCTAAAGAAGTAGGTAATTTTGACCTAGAATACTTGGAAGAATTGGAAATATTGCTGTCAGGAATTCACAAAGAATTACAATTATCACAAGATATGAAAAATTATCTTGAGAAGACGATAAAGTTCTATAGTTTTTTATGTAGTAATTTTAGCTTATTAGTTGCAAATCCTACTGATGTAAAAGCTATGATCAATCTATTTGCTACTCAACCAAATATTGATTACCAAATAGATAAGCTTCTGCTTTCTTTTATTGTGAGAGATGTTGAGGAAAAAAAGCTAAATTCTGAAATCAAACACATGATAGAGCTTCTTGAGCAGCATGAAAGATTTGCTGAGCTCGAATATAAGGTTAGAAGATTAAGATCAGAGTTTGCATGTGGCAAAAGCAGATACTCGGCTGAAGTAATACGAAATAGCATTGCAGAACGAGAAAAAGAGATGAGGGAAATTGAGAAAAAATACGTAAGGCCAAACGATTTAATTAGCGAGAGGCAGAAATTATTAAAGCAATTACTTTGCTAGCTTTTTTTCCACTTCATAAAATTTGTTGTAAATTTGAATAAGAGGTGAAAAGTGCAATTAGGTAAAAAAATAAAACAACTTAGGTTAGATCGTGCTTTGACACAGACCGAATTGGGAAAGAGAATAGGTGTTTCGTATAGACAGATACAAAAGTACGAAAATGGTTCAAATTGTGTTTTGGCCAGTAGATTATATGATTTAGCAAAAGCACTATCGATAGATGTTGCTAACTTTTTTACTGATATGCACACTGACTCACATGAAGCTTATGATGAAGAAATACTAAAGTTAGTCAAAGGATATAACGAAATTAAGAGCAAAAGGTTACGTAGTGCAGTTTATATATTGGTAAAATCTTTTTCTCAAAGTGACAATACATAGTTAATATTACCTGATACGTAAAATGACTATACAACATCCTATCGATAAACAAATAGGGGAAAGAATAAGGAAAAGAAGGCTAATGTGTGGTTTTAGTCAAAGAGACTTAGGAAAAAAGCTTGAAATTTCATTTCAGCATGTACAAGGATATGAAAGCGGAGAGATTAGGCTTGTAGTTGATAGGTTATATAAATTAGCAGAAGTACTATCGGTTGATATGTCGTATTTTTTTACCAAAGCCTCTGAAGACTTACATGATAAGGCCTTCCATAGCGATGTAGGCAGCGAAGAAATATCAAAGCTAGTGAGGGAATATAGAAAAATTGAGGATGAAACTCTGCGTGACATTGTTCATTTAGTGATTAAGGCTCTTGCTAATACAGGCTTTAAAGCATAAATTCTCTCCTTGAGTCGTTGAAGAAAACTTAAACTTTCATTTTCTTCATCATTTTGCTTTTCTTTCACTTTGATGCGTGTAGTTATACCCTACACAAAGTATAATGTTTTAAAAATCAAAACCTGCACCATAAAATATTGAGATTTAGAATATTATAGCTCTTTCGATAAAAGTCCGGATGTGATAGGATAAGGATAGATGATGATAAGGAGGTTGAATGCCAGCAGCATATAGTTATGATTTAAGAAAAAAAGCAATGGAAGCGCTAGACGAAGGAGAAAGCAGAGAAACAGTGGCAGCAAGATTTAAGATTGGACGAACTACTTTATGGGAGTGGCAGCAAAGAAGAAAAGAAACAGGAGACTTTCAATCAAAAAAACTTGGAAATGGGGGTTACAATCACAAAATTACCGACTGGGATACCTTTGCCAAATTTGCCAGAGAACACGGAGGAAAGACTCTATCGGAAATGGCTAAACTTTGGAACAACGTTAGTATCCAAACGATCTATCGAGCCCTTAAAAAAATTGGATTTACGCGCAAAAAAAGACATATGGATACAAGGAAAGAAACGAAGAAAAACGTGCTGAATTTTTGAAAATTATAGCGACAAAAGAACCTAAAAACTTAGTGTATATAGATGAGTCTGGCATTGATAACACCGAAGACTACCCCTACGGATATTGCCAGAAAGGACGGCGGTTTTATGCCTTAAAATCTGGAAAGAAAACTCAACGAATCAGTATGGTTGCAGCCTTAAGTGGAAGAAAGATAGTTGTTCCGTTAACCTTTGAAGGCCACTGTAATATGGATGTTTTTAATGGATGGTTTGAGCAATTTTTGACACCGATCTTGGAACCTGGACAGACTGTCATTCTTGACAATGCTACTTTTCATAAGTCTGATAAGATTATCGAGCTTGCTAAAGGGGTTGGTGCAGAAATTTTGTATCTGCCGCCTTATTCTCCAGATTTCAACAAAATTGAGCATCATTGGTTTGCTATAAAAAACAGAGCCAGGAAAAACATTCCTCTATTCGAATCCTTTCTTCGTGCTGTTGATTCTGCCTTCCTATGACCTGTTTGGACTATTATGAGAAATGCTATAAATGCAGGAAATGTTGATTGGTCATTACCTGGCAAAGAACCAGCTCCTGGAAGTAGTTATCAAATCACTTACCGCTGTCGCACTCATGTAAGCCCTGAAGATATAAGTGAAGAGGGATGTAAAGTAAGAGGTGCCGTTGATAACAGCTTGGTTCTGATTGATTACACCTGGAAAATGCCCCGCTTTGATTTAATTACTATAGATGCAAAAGGCGCAATAAGAAGGATAAAAGGCATAGCTCACCCTTGGCGACCATCGATGCCTAAAGCACCTTCTGGACAACTTTTGCTCTGCTACATTCATCAGACGTGGAAAAAAGGTGAAGGGGTAAAAATAGTGAATAATGCTATTCATGCTGTACCGATGAATGAGCTTGAAGCAATGAAAAAAGGAATAAATGATCTTTATGCACTTGTTGCACAGGAGCGTTTACGCAATGATGCAAATTCAAGAGAACCTACTACCAAAAAAGGAGTATTTGTTGATTCATTCTTTGATGATGATATGCGTGATCAAGGAATTTCGCAGTCTGCAGCGATAGTAAACAAGGAATTAATTTTACCTATAGATGTGGAAATTATTGATGTTGAAAGAGGTAAAGAACCTCATTTGTTACCGTATGAACTTGAGCCGGTACTAGAACAGCTCTTACAGACTAAAGGAGAAAGAATTAATCCGTATCAAGCTTTTGATCCAGTTCCGGCACAAATTACTCTCAATAAAAATATAGACCACTGGACGGAGGTTACCACGAATTGGAAAAGTCCAATAACCAGAGCATTTAATGTTAAAGAAACAACAGAGCTGATGTCAAGTACTTCATATGAAGCTGAATTTATGAGAGAAGCAGTACAGAATTTTGAAATTGAAGGTTTTGAGCCAGGTGAAAGGCTTAAGGAGGTAAAGTTTGATGGTGTTGTCATTCAGCCTACTGCATAAGAGGTAAAAAAATATGCTCACAACTAACAACCAGGGAAAATTAAAGGGAAAGATAAAAATCCCAGCAAATATTCCAGCAGGTACTAAATTAGTACAGTTTTACGGGGATAAAGGAAGCTATGGAGAAGCAACGTATACTGGTAAAAAGACAATTACCATAGAGGAAAGAAGAAGAGTTATCGCAGCAAGAAGAGTTGATCCTTTAGCGCAAACATTTACTCTAAATGAAAGTAGGCACATAGGAGGCGTGGAGCTATGGTTTGTAAATAAAGGCAAAAAACGTGTTGTTGTGCAGATTAGAGAAACAGCAGTGGGAATGCCCTCGCAGACTGTCATTGCTGAAAGTTATATTGAGCCGAAAGATATAAAAGTAGATGGCACAGCAACACGTATAGAATGGCCACCAGTGTTTTGCCATGCAGGACAAGAGTATGCAATAGTACTGCTTACTGATGATCCTTGTACTGAAATAAAGGTAGCAGAGCTTGGCAAATATGATGCAGTAAATAGCCGTTGGGTAACAAGTCAGCCATATCAAGTAGGAGTATTACTTTCATCTAGCAATGCAAGCACCTGGACTCCACATCAAAATTTAGATTTAACGTTTCGACTACTAGCTGCAAAATTTAGCGAAAATTCTCACGTTATTGATCTTGGCAAAGTTACAGCAACCAATACTTCAGATTTAATTGTTTTGACAAACGTCGAAAAAGTAGCATTTGATACCAATGTAGAATTTATCTTAATAGATGAAGAGGGAAAAGAAAATTTTCTATCTGATAACTTGCCGCTCGCGCTGCGTGAAAGACTATCTGGAGAGTTAACAGTAAAGGCAAATTTAAAAGGGTCAAAAGAAAGAAGTCCTGTTCTCTATCCTGGGTTACAGCTAGTTCTAGGTAATCTTTCAGAGTCTGGAGATTATGTTACAAGAAGCATTACAGCAGGAGCTAACACTAAAATTACCATAACGTATGATGCGCTAATACCTGGCACTGCAGATGTAAAAGCATATGTAGAACAAAGCGCCAAAGGATGGCAATTAGTAAATTTAACATCAGGAAAACCAATAGGGGAAAATTGGGTAGAGAGAACTCATGTGCTATCAAACTTTAACGCCAATGAGACAAGGATAAAATTGGTTTTAAGTGGAACAGTTGTCTATCGGCCAAAAGTCAAAAATCTACGAATCATTGTCGCGTAGCAGAATGTCAGATGATAAAACAAGCAGAGGATATCCTTTGCCACACCCAGAGAATATTGCAGTGGAAGATGTAGTACGTATTCGCAAAGCGATAGAAAAAATAGATGAAGATATGAGTGAGAGAGAAAATGAACTTAAGAGTAATTTTGAGCGGTTTAACTTTGAAACTTTTTTAAATTTTTGGGAATGAAAGAAGCAATAGAAGTATTACACCAAAGGATAAAGGATTTAGCAGTAAGTAGCACACCTGATCAACTGGCGTATCTTGCAAAATCACTGGAATTGATAGCAGATAAAAAAGCTATTTCTGACATTGTGCAAATGACTGAAGTAAAAGGAATAATTGATGCACTACAAAAAAGACTTAAGGATTTAGCAGCAAATAGTACACCAGATCAGCTTGCATATCTTGCTAAAGCATTGGAATCAATAGTCGACAAAAGTGCGGTTTCTGAAATTGTGCAGATGACTGATGGTAAGCTAAAAGAACTTCTTGATAGTGCAAAAAAACACCTAAATGATATAAACAGCAATAAAACAAACTCAATATCAGCAATAACTGCAGTAAAAACAGAGTCTGTTAATGAAATCAACAAGCTTAGGGATAATTCCTTAAATACTTTAAAAGCATCATCAGATTCACATATATCGCTACTTGATACGAGAAAGAATGCCAATATTGCAGCAATAAATAGCATTAGTAATAGTCATAAAGATGGTCTTAAAGGTTTAGTAGAAGATTTTCGTGCTGTTACCACTGGCTCATCAATTATTAGGGAAATAGAAACTCGTGATAACCAATTAAAAACATCCCTTATAAACGAGATAAAAACTAGAGATGATGAGCTGAAAGTGTCGCTTACACAAGAAATAAGAAAGCGCAATATGGTTGAACCAGGGTCATTACCTTTCTTATTTGGTGTACTTGGAAGAAAAAATAATTACTTTGGCCACGGAACTTTTACAACAGAGCTTGGAAGGTGGAGTAGTGATATAACAAAAACCGACTATATGTTGCAATTACTAGCAGGTAGCCATACATACGATACAGATTACGTTAGTTTTTATCGGCCAAGACAACTAAGTTTTATAGAGGGAAGTAAAGGAACATTTATTTACGGAGAGTTATGCACAAAAAGTTTTTCTGGTAGTTATGATGAGATATACTATTACCCATATGCTGCACTTGGAGTAGTATTTATAAAAAATACAACGAATGTGAACATAAATAAAACAATAGAATTTGTTGGATCATCATACTCTAGTACGGAGTATGGGGGTGCAGGACTATTTGTGGGGACACCAGATAATACCAATTCTAATAAATCAAGAATTTCAAGAATAATATGGAAAAATGTTTACCAATACACGAGTTCTGATAGCAAGTTAGCTGGATCTGGTAATGTGGAAATTCCAGCAGGAAAAACAGTTGCAACATTACTTTACACATCATCTTACCTATGTTCCAGAACACAAGTCAGTCAAGGTATGCTTGCATCAAATTATGTATACAACTATGGTCAATTTATCCAGTGGGGGATTTATAACATACGTAGCAATTTTCTCACCACAGGGCTTGAGGTAGATGTGGAAAGGACGCTCAGGGCTTGGCAATGTCCAGGGTTAGAACGAACTGATCAAATATGGCAATGAGGAGGAATTTGTGACTATTTATATACGTTTTGAAAACCACAAGCAGATTGAAACAACAACACTTGAAAACAAGCCAACTGGAAATGATTGGTATGAAGCACCAAAGAATTTTGACTGGCAAAAAAGTTATTGTTTAACAGAAGGAGGAGAAATTGCTCAGTGTACTAGAGAAGATATACAAAAGGAGTTGCTGGATAATGCGAAGCTTTGTGCATTTGATAGTATGCGTTTTTATTATGATAGCTATATTAACCAATATGCAGGGAATTCTCACCAAAAAGCTAAATCTTATGAGATTCAAGCAGAAGCCGCAAAAAACATTCTAGCAGCACCAGAATCTATAAATAAAAAAGATGCAGCAATTATAGAGCCTTTAGCAAGAGTGAGAGGAATTTCAGTAGTAGAGATGGCAAAAATAATTCAAGAGAAGGCAAAAAAAGCAGTAAAAGAAATAATGAAATGTGAAGAATTGGAAGACATCGCCAAGAAGAAAATTAAAGAAGTCAAAAGTGAAGAAGAGCTACAGACTTTGCTCGATGATTTCAGGAAAAAAATGCAAGAAAGTTAAAAAGGGAAGAAATGCCAGAAGAATTTTTACACGGAGTAAAGGTTATTGAGGTAACCTCAGGAGCAAGATCAGTACGTACAGCTAAATCATCAGTGATAGGTGTAATTGGTACTGCCCCTGAAGCTGATGAGCAAAAATTTCCACTCAATAGTCCAGTATTAATAGCAGGAAGCTTAAAGGAAGCAGCAAAGCTTGGGAAAAGTGGAACACTACCTTCTGCAATAAACGGAATATTTTCCCAAATTGGTGCAACAGTAGTAGTTATTCGAGTTGAAGAAAGTGAAGCTATTCAAAATATAATTGGTGGAGTGGATGAAGAGACTGGAAAATATCAGGGAATTCAAGCATTCCTCAGCAGTGAAAGCATAATACATGTTGCCCCAAGAATACTAATTGCACCTCAGTTTACTCATCAATTGCCTGAATCTGAAAATCCTAAAAACCCAGTAGTAGCAGCTTTGATAGGAGTAGCAGAAAAGCTAAGGGCAATAATAGTTGCAGATGGACCAAATACCAATGATGAAGAAGCCATAAAATGGAGAAAAAGTGTAGGTAGCTCAAGAATTTACGTTGTTGACCCATGGGTTAAGGTGTTTATTGAAGGAAAAGAAGAAATTTTCCCGTCTAGCCCATTTGTAGCAGGTTTAATAGCCAAAGTAGATAGTGAGCAAGGATTTTGGCATTCGCCTTCAAATAAAGAAATAAACGGTATTGTTGGAACAAGCAGGCCTATTGATTTTACGCTCGGTAATACAAATTGTAGAGCAAACCATTTAAATGAAAATGAAGTAACAACGATAATTCATCAAAATGGCTATAGGCTTTGGGGAAATAGAACATGTTCAAATGACTCAAAATGGGCTTTTCTGTCAGTGAGAAGGACTGCAGATTTAATCAACGATAGTCTACTTCGAGCTCATTTATGGGCAGTTGATCGCAATATCACCAAAACTTATATAGATGATGTGATTGAGGGGGTGAATTCTTATTTGGCCAATTTAAAAGCGCAAGGAGCTATTATCAGTGGAAAATGTTATGCAACACCAGAACTCAATACACCGGCAAATATTGCAAACGGGAAAGTGTATTTTGACTTTGAGTTTACACCACCATATCCAGCAGAACAGATTACTTTCAGGTCACACCTTGTGAGTGGCGCAGTATTGTAAAAGGAGAAAGAGAGATGTTACCAAAGATCTTAAAGAATTTTACTGCCTTTGTTGATGGTCGAGGCTATGCAGGGCGTATCGATGAAATTAGCTTGCCAAAACTTACCATAAAAACAGAAGAATACAGAGCTGGTGGTATGGATGTTCCAATAAATATTGACATGGGAATGGAGAAACTTGAAGCAGAGCTCACTTTTGCTGAATATGACTCTGAGCTCTTTAGACTTTTCGGATTGATAAACAATAATGCAGTCTCTCTTACTTTAAGAGGAGGTTTGCAGGGAAGTAGTGATGCCGAATCAGTAGTAATTAACTTAAGAGGGCTCTTTAAAGAACTTGATTTTGGTAGCTGGAAGGCTGCTGAAAAAGCAATACTAAAATGCACTGTAGCTGCCAACTATTATAAGCTTACCATTGATGGCAGAGAATTGATTGAAATTGATGCTGAGAATATGATTCGCAAGATCGATGGTGTTGATCAAATGACTTCTATGCGAGCAGCTTTAGGTATTTAAATAAGGAGATAAAACAATGCAAACAATTAAGTTAACTGAACCAATAAAAATCGATGGAATTTTAATTTCAGAGCTAACTCTACGCCGTCCAAAAGTTCGAGATCGTTTAGCTATTGAACGTATGGGTAATAGCGATGCAGAGAAAGAAGTAGCACTGATTGCAAATCTTGCAAGTATTTCAAGAGAAGCAGTAGAAGAGCTTGATTTGGCAGACTACAGTAAGATTCAAGAAGTGTTACAAGGTTTTTTGTCTCAGCAGAAGAATTGAGGCTGAGCATATTATCACTTAGCTCAATGGTTGGTGGTGGAATCAATCAGTGGCTTGATATGGATATTGAAGAATTTATTACTTGGTTTGAAAGTAGCGGAAAATTATACAAATGAAGGCAATTTCTATAGTAATTGGAGCAACACTGCAAAGCAGTTTTAATAGTACGATAGCAGGTAGCACGAAGCAGCTTTCCCGTATTGGTAGTACGATAAAACAACTTGAATCATCAAGTAAATCAGTATCCAAGTTTAAACAATTAAGCCACGATGCTCTGCTTGCTAGGCGTTCTTGGAATGAACTAGAAATAAAGACAAAATCTCTTGCTCAGCAGATAAAAAACGCAGAAGAACCAAGTAAGAGTCTGCAAAATGAGTTTACAAGGTCTAAAACTGCAGCACTGAAAGCTAAAACAGCTTATTTACAAAAAAGAAGTGCTCTCCACCATTTACGCACGGAGTTCAGTAAAAGTGGTAGAGATATAAAATCTCTTACTGGAGATCAAGCTAAACTTGGCTCTTCTATTGAAAAGCTTAAAAATAACTATACAGCTTTAAATTCCGTAATGCAAAAACGTAAGGGAGTTTTAGCGCAAAGAGCAAATTTTAGAGCTCAAATCATGGATAGCGTGGCACTTGGCCTCACCCTTGCAGCACCACTTAAGGCTGCAATTAGTTTTGAGAGTGCCATGGCTGATGTAAAGAAAGTTGTAAAGTTTGAAGATACAGATGTAAATGGCTTAACAAAGCTTGGGGAAACATTAAAGGAAATGTCGCGTACAATTCCGCTATCTGCGGCAGAACTTGCGCAAATTACTGCAAGTGGTGGTCAACTTGGTATTAAAGCTAAAGATCTTACGACTTTTACAGACACTGTGGCCAAAATGGCAACTGCATTTGATATGTCAGCAGAAGAAGCAGGAGACGCTATTGCTAAACTTTCTAATATTTATCAAATTGAAATTGGTGAAATGAAAGGTATTGGTGATGCAATAAACCATATCTCTGATAACACTGCAGCAAAAGCTAAAGACATTGTTCCTGCATTAAACAGAATCGGTGGTACAGCAAGGCAATTTGGCTTAACTGCAGTAGAAGCGGGAGCTTTAGCAAGTAGCTTCATTAGTCTTGGTAAGACCCCCGAAAAAGCAGGTACAGCAATTAATGCGATGCTCAGTAAGTTGCAAACAGCAAGTAAGCAAGGTGGCAATTTTCAAAAAGCTTTTCAGCAGCTAAAAATAAATGCCAAGGAATTTGAAAAAGCAATTGGCAAGAATGCACAAGGCACATTAGTTAAGTTTTTAGAAATAATTGCAAAACTAGATAAGCAAGAACGTTCTAGTGTTCTTTTTGATCTCTTTGGCCTTGAATATCAAGATGATATAGCACTACTCATTGGTAGTCTTGATGAGTACAAAAAATCTTTACGATTAATAAACGAGGAATATAAGGGCTCAATGCAAAGGGAGTTTGAAAACAGAGCAAATACTACAGCAAATAACCTTCAGTTACTTAAAAACTCAATAGCAGAAGTGGGAATGAATCTTGGTTCTGTATTATTACCACCTTTAAATTTTACTGTTAATCTTCTAAAGTCAGCAACTACACAAGTAGCACTTTATGCCAAGGAGTATAGAGTACTGACTACAGTAGTCATAAGTACGATTGCAGCGTTGATTAGCATTAAAATAGCAGCCATATCTCTTGGATATGCTTGGACTTTTGTAAAAGGTTCCTTATTGGCTCTTTTATCTACTTGGAAAGTGTTTGGATCTGTTATTACTTTGGTAAAAATAGGTCTTTATTCTACTTCTGCAGTTTTTCCAGCAATAATTGCTGGATTTAAAGCATTGACAATTGCCGTAATGAGCAACCCTATGGGGCTAATTATTGGTGGTCTTGCTGTTGCTGCAACTTTGATAATTACCAAATGGCAAGCAGTAAAGAACTTTTTTGTTACTATCTGGGAATCAGTGAAAATTGTATGGAAGTCTTTTTCTGATTGGGTAGGAAAATTTTGGAATAATATTATTCAGCCCTTTAGAACAATCAGTAATCTGTGGAATAAAAGAAATGAGTCTAAACTAGAAGTTAAGTCTGTAAATAACGTTATAAGTGATTCTCTTAAGTACCCCATTGCGGCACACAGTAAAGCTATAGAGAATAAAACTCAAAATAATCACTTCAGTATTAATATTCATTCAACCCCTGGGCAAGATACACGTAGCATTGCTGATGAAGTAATGGAGCGAATTAGAGAGCAATTTAGTGGCGCACTTTACGATATAAATTAAATTATGTTATCTCTTGGTCCATATAGATTTTCATTAATTGAGCAAGGCTTTACACGCAGAAGTGAATATCGCTGGCCTGCACTTGAGCGTATTGGGGAAAAGCCATTGCTTCAAAGTATTGGTCCTGGAGAGGACATTGTTGAGCTTGCAGGAGTAATCTATTCAGGAGGGCTGAAGCAAATAAATAATATGCGAAATTCATCGAAACCTCTTTTACTTATTGATGGCCAAGGTAACATTTTAGGCCATTTTGTTATTGTGAAAATAGAAGAAACGCAGAAATATTTTTTTCCAAATGGTGAACCAAGAAAGATTGAGTTTCATTTAAGTTTAAAACATTATAGCAATTTATCATCACAAAATAACACTACTGACTTTACTGCAGCTGACAATGATGTACTACAAAACTAAGGAAAATGATATGTTAGATTTAATCTGCTGGAACTACTATGGATTCAGCTCAGAAGCAGTTGAGATTGTGTTAAGAGCTAATCCTGGACTTGCAGAGTATAAAAGTCTTCCTGCAGGATTAATCATTAAACTTCCTGTTATTCAAAAAGAGACACAAAAGCAAGTAGTAAAACTATGGGATTAAAATGACACCAGACTTTAGTATTTCAGTAGAGGGCATTTCCATCACTGAATTGGTGAAAAGTCGATTGGTATCAATGCATATTACTGATGAAGCAGAAGTAATAAGTGATACTGCTGTAATTCATCTTGATGACCGTGATTCATTATTTGAGATTCCTAGAACTGGGGCAAAGCTAAATATTTTACTTGGGTATAAGGAAACTGGCATTGTGCCAATGGGAGATTATATAGTAAATGAAATTACGCTACAAGGCCCGCCACAATCACTAAAGATTAAAAGTCATGCAGCGGATCTAAAAGAGTCATTAAAGGAACAAGTGTTTAATGAGTGGCATCAAATCACCTTAAATGATTTGGTAAAAAAGATTGCAGACAAACATGGCTATCAAGCTAAAGTTGCTGCAGAGTTTGTAAATATCATGATATCACATATTGATCAAACTGCAGAGAGCGATATGCATTTTTTAACCAGGCTTGCTCAAATTTATGGAGCAATAGCAAAACCTGCAGGAGGATATTTACTGTTTGTTTCAAAAGGAAAAGCAAAATCAGTTACCGGAAAAACTTTAAGCACTATTACTTTAACACCTAGAGATATTACAAATTGGAAAGTAAAATTTAATGAGCGTAATCAATATGGCTCGGTTATTGCTTACTGGTATGATTATGAAAAAGCAGAGACAATAACGGAAAAAGTAGGTGATCAAGAACCAAGCTATATTTTGCGAGATATTTATGCAAGTAGTGATTTGGCACAAAGTGCAGCATCTGCGAAGTTGAATCAGCTGATGAGTAATGCAGCAACACTCAATGTCACAATGCCAGGAAATCCTGAATTATTTGCTGAAGCAAAGATTAATCTTTCTGGATTTCGCAAAGGAGTTTATGGTAAATGGATAATAAATAGGGCTGAGCATGTAATTGATAACCTTGGCTATCGTACTATTGTTACGGGAATAATTGATAGTTGGAAAGTAAATTGATAATTTCCTCATAGATATCTTCTTTATTATTGTTTAATTCCTCTACAGCAAGATCTAAAGGAGTTTTTTTATCTTTGTTTTTAGCAGAAGGATTTGCTCCATTTTTCAGTAGAAATTTAGCAATTTCCAGATGTCCTTTTCGTGCAGCATAGTGCAGAGCTGTCCAGCTAAAAGCATCAGTAGTATTTACATCAATGTCTTCTTCAATTAGAAATTTTACGACTTCTAAACAGCCTCCGCTTGTAGCATAGTGTAATGATGTTGCACCAAAATGATGAGTAGCATTGATATCTACTACATTTTTTATTAAGGATCTTACAGTATCTAAATTACATTTTTCAGCCGCAGTAGATAATGTTTCCAGATCATTGCCACTTGCCTTACTTTTTATTGGCACATCTTTTGATAATTGGTCTGTACTAAAGTGCTGATACAGAACAATAACGCATATTATTGGTATTATTGAACTTGTTAACAATTTCCAAAAAAGGCTAGATTTCATGTTGATTATATTATTTACATCGCTTGTTTAGTGCAACTAATTAACTTTATTTTAGAAAGGATTTTTTGGACGTATTTTTGATGAATCTTGTATATGTATATATACAACTTTTCCTTTAAAAAAGATGACAAACACAGGAAAGATCCCTGTAGCAGTAATTGCTACTATGGTGATACAAACAATAGCATTGATCTGGTGGCTAGCTAAGCTCGACTTAAGAGTTCATATGCATGATAAATTTATAGAGCAAAATCAAAGGACTACAGAAATCATCTATCGTCTTGAAGAAAGGGTCAAAAACCTTGCTGAAGAAGTTAACGAGCTTGAGCAGAGACAAAAATAACTATAACAAATGACAAAGTACATTTTATCTGTAGATGGAGGAGGAATTAGAGGAATAATTCCTGCCATTATTCTAGCAGAAATTGAATCTAGGACAAAAAAGCCAATTTCCCAGATCTTTGACTTAATGGCAGGAACCTCAACCGGTGGAATTGTTGTTGCTGGACTTTGTAAAAGCAATAAACTTCAATACTCTGCCAATGATTTGGTTGAACTTTACCAAGAGTATGGACCATATATCTTTCAAGCATCACTTTGGAGAAAATCAATCGCTTCTTGGCTGAGTGGTTCTCAGTACTCATATAAAAATATGGAATTTATTCTCAACAAATACTTCGGCGAAAGCACTATGGCCGATGTTGCGAGTAATCTACTGCTCACCAGTTATGACATTCACAATAGTTGTGAATTTTTCTTCAAAAGTTGGAAAGAAGAAAACATTAAGTTAAAAGATGCACTCAGAGCTACAACAGCTGCTCCAACGTACTTCACACCAAAACGTCTAAAAATTAGCCAAACAGAGAGAGTGTTGATAGATGGCGGAGTGTTTGCCAATAATCCAGCGGCTTGTGCATATGCAAGTGGTAAAAGGTTATTTCCAAATGATGAGATTATACTGCTATCAATAGGCACTGGTGGAACAAATAGAAGTATAAAGTATGCTAACTCAAGGAGATTTGGCAAAATAGGGTGGATCAAGCCACTACTGAATGTGATGTTTGCTTCTGGATTGGATTGCGTTGATTATCAACTAGAACAAGTAATAGATGATAAATACATAAGAATACAATCGCAATTGAAAGTAGCATCGACTGAGATGGACAATATTACACTCAAAAATATCAAATTTCTTCAGCAAGAGGCAAGTAAAATGATAGAGGATAACCAGAAAGTGATAGACAAATTCTGCAAGCAAAATCCAAAACTATAACTGAGCTAGAAAAACGAAATAAGCGAGTTTCTAATATCTACTTTAATAAATTTACTAAAATATTTTTTTAATATTATATATTGAATACAGAAGCACAAGAATTTCATTCAGCAACGCAGATAATTAATTATGTAATCACCTTTGTTGATATTTTAATATATTGTATAGAAATCAGTAAACTAATGTTGCTTTTAATTCAGGTTAAGTTTTGGAAGCGTGATTTTCAAGTTCCTCAATAGATAAATCTGTTATTTTAGAAATAGCATCAACAGAAATGTCCAACATACGTAGATTATTTGCAACCTTTATTGACTCTGCTTTGTAAATCGGGAATGTTGCTACCAAATGTTGACATTAAACTTTATGATATGAGGTATCTTTGATGTTTTTACGCTACTAAATTCATGATATCCATCTCTTGGCGATTTAAGCCTATTTTTAGAGTATTTATAAAAAGACGATAAGACCCCTTCTACATCTAAAGCCTAAAATGCAATTCTCAGATGATCTCTGACAGACGTTTTTTTCATCAACACATTCAAAACAATAAAAAGATTGAATATTTCTTCACAATTGTGTATAATTATTAATGCTTTGGTGCACGTAACGATTATTCTTTAAAAAGAATATTGGCTACTGAGAAGAATGAAGACATCTTCATCAGAAAAAAAAGGGGCAAAAACAGAGAAAATTGATGTAACTACTTAAGGAAGGTGTCTCTATTGCAGATGAGACACCTAATCTATCCATGATCAAATAAAAAAGTTATAAGCATACAGGTTGGATTACAGTATCTTTTTTAAGAAGAAGATTTATCTTGCTTAAAAACTTGTAGATACTATATTTTACATAAATTCTTCATGCGAGGCCTTTATGTTTACTAATAGAATATCTAATAATCTGGATCAGCTGCAATTTTTTGTAGAGTTTTTAAATGAAAATTATGAAACTCAGAAACATCTTAGTCTTACGCCGCTACATTTAGCAGCAGGAAATGGTCAGTTGGATTTAGTCAACACTTTATTAGGAGAGGGTTTAGATATTAACTCAGAGATTAAGTACGATGCCTTTACGCCACTGTATTTTTCAATTGCAAAAAATCGCTTAGAGATGGTTAACTTTCTTATTGCTCATGGAGCAGATGTAAACCATAAGACCATTCTAGGCTTTACACCTTTAAGTTTTGCATCCCAGCAAGGATATTTAGATATAGTCAACACCTTGATTGCAAATGGAGCAGATCTTAGTACTAAAACAGATAAACTTAATACACCTTTACACCTAGCAGCAGAGAATGGTCATCTAGATATAGTAAATGTTTTTATTGAAAAGGGATTAGATGTTAATGCTGTAAATAATGATCGAGCAAGACCTTTGCATTCTGCAGTACAAAATGGTAACCTCGAAGTAGTTAAAGCTCTTATTTCACAAGGGTCTAATATTAACGCTGGATCTTCAGGCATAGGTAATCATAAAGTTGATGCAAACATTACACCCTTACATCTGGGAACACAAACTGGTAGGTTAGATATAGTTAAAGTTCTGCTTGAAGCGGGAGCAAACGTTAATGCAAAAACAGATGATAAGATTACACCTCTACATTTAGCGTCTCAAAATGGCTTTTTAGAGTTAGTAGACATTTTACTAAAAGCAAAATCTAATGTTAATGCTAAGGATTATGAGAATCTTACACCTCTACATTTAGCAGCAGAACGTAATCACTTTGGAGTAGTTAAGTCTCTTCTTCTCGTAAGGGGAATTGATGTTAATGCTAAGGACCACGATAATTCCACAGCTTTACATATAGGATCTCAGAATGGTCACTTAGAAGTAGTGAAGCTACTAATAGAGAAAAAAGCCAATGTTAATGCTAAAAAAAACGAAGGTTTTACACCTTTGCATCTAGCAATTCAGCAAAGTCATTTCGAGGTGAGTGATTTTTTAATTAAAAATGGAGCAAACATTAAAACCGTGGATGATCAGAATTGGACTCCTTTACATAATGCAGCATATAATGGTTTTTCTTTAAAAATAGTAGAGAGCTTAATTGCAAAAGGAGCAAATATAAATGCAAAGATGGATGATGGTAGAAGAGCTCTACATTTGGCAGCAGAACATAATCACTTGGAAATAATGAATTTCTTGATTGAAAATGGAGCAGATATTAATGCTCTAGATAACAGAAGTTGGACTCCTCTACATTGTGCAGCATATGATGGTAGTTTAGAAGTTGCTAAATCTTTGCTTGATAAAGGAGCAGACATTAATGCTAAAACAGTTAAAAGTACTACACCTCTACACTTTGCAGTAGACCATGATCACTTAGAGGTGGTTGAATTGCTCTTAGAAAAGGAAGCAGATATTAATGCTTTAGATCACACAAATTGGACTCCTTTACATTTTGCAGCAGAAAAAGGTTATGATCAGATAGCAACCGTTCTATTGAAACATGGTGCTGATGTAAATGTAAAAGAAAATCAAAATAAAGGCACAGCCCTACATCTTGCAGCTCAATATGGTCATCCTAAGGTAGTTAAAACTCTTATTATAAATGGAGCGGATGTTAATGCAAAAATGGATAAAAATGCTACGCCTTTACACTTAGGGGCACAAATTGGTAATTTAGATATAGTTAGGTCTCTACTTATGAGCGGAGCATACTTTAATGCTAGAGCTGAAGGAGGTAGATATGTTTTACCATTACACTTTGCAGAAAGAAGAGGAAACCCAGAAGTTATAAAATTACTAAAATTGACTGAGAAGTTATTTAAGGCTATAGAAGATAATAATTATTTAGGAATTGAGAGTTCCATTAGAGATGGAGCAATCATTGATTCGAAAAACGTGGATGGAAGAACGCCATTACATTATGCTGTTAATAATGGGCACATAAAAGTTGTAAATATCTTGCTAGCAAATGGAGCTGATGCTACTAAAGTTACTAACAAAGGTAATACACCATTACACACTGCTGCTTCCAAAGGTCATAAAGAAATTATTGAAGCTTTGTTACAACGTGTAAGCCACAATAAATTGAGTGATTTTATTAATGCTAAAACAATAGTTAAAGGCACTACATCGTTGCATGTTGCTACTGAAAATAGCTTTTTCGAAGCTGTAAAATCTTTGTTGAAACATGGTGCAATTTATAACATCAAGAATAAAGAAGGTAAAGCACCACTTGATCTTTCTCGAGACCAAAATATTACTAACCTATTGAAATTACTAGAAGAGCTGTTTGAGAATGCAAAAAATGGTAATGTTGAAATTATCAGTAAGCTGAAAGCAATAAAACCTGATGAGCGCGTAGCTGTAACAAATGCTCGTAATGATCAAGACAAGTCATTAGTCCAGGTTGCAGTAATCAATAAACACTCAAACCTTGCAAGTAGATTATTAGAAATATTAAAAAGTCCAGATCAGAGTTTACAAGATGTCAGCGTAGAAAATAGAGTAAAGAGTTTAAAGTTATAGCTCTCTTAAATGAAACTCTAATGAGGGTGCCAAGATCTAGAAAATATACAAAAATTTTGTTACAAAATAGTGAAATTTAGGAGGATTTTAAAAATATGCTAAATAATAATATTAACAAAGAATTAGAAAAAGCAGTCTATGAACGAAACTTAGAAAAAGTTAAAGCTCTTTTGTCTGCAGGTGCTAATGCTAACCTTAGAGTAGAAAGGAATAGAGATACGTTACTTCATACTACTAGTAGTGTAGAAATTACTAAAGAGCTTTTGTTAGGTGGTGCCGAAGTCAATTCAAGAAACATGTATAGTGAAACTCCACTACATTCTGCTATAACACTGGGGAAGGAATTAGAATTAGTTAGAGAACTTCTGAAACATGGTGCTGATGTAAATGCAACAAACCGTAAAGGCAATACTGCACTGAACCATGCTGTAAAAAAAAGTGGTAAAAATCTGGAAGTAGTTAAAGAACTATTAGAATATGGAGCTGATATTAATATAAGAAATCGTGAACGACGGCTTTATGATAATTGTTCCACATCTTTAGATAACGCTGTAAGTGATCTAGCATGCGCTAAATTGTTGATTAAATTTACTTTAGTAAGGAACTTCAATAAGGATTACGGAAAAATTATTGACTTATCTCCTTATAAAGGATGCAGTAATTACAGTAAATTATCAAGTTATCTAGATGACTGTGTTTGTGAAATTCTTCAAATGAAAACAGATGAAATAAAAGATAGCCTTCCACTATATGAATTTGTTACAAATAACTTCAACATACATGTACTATATAATAATCAATTATCTGTAAGACTAGCAAAAATTGATTATTCCATACGCTATCCTATATATCATGATATCATATTAGATAAGGTAAAACCTTTTTTAGAAAGAGCAGATTTGTTAAATAAGTTAAGTAAGATACAATTTTATACTAAATTAGATGTGGCAGATCAAGATGCCAAAGAAAAGAAAATTATTCTGGACCATGATTCTACATATAATATAACTGAATATCTATCTAATGATAACTTGTTAAACTTTATAGTAGCGTTTGATGATTCCAATAAACGTACTTTTCAATCTTTAAGTTCCTTAAATAATCTCGTAGAGCCTGGTACAAGACTTTATGAAACTTCTATAAGTAATGATACCAAACGTGCAAGATTAGAATAAATACATTTTTTGTCAGTACTAGAGTTTTTTATGAACAACAATTAGTCGTATGGTTCCAGAGAGGTGATACATAAGAGATTGCTATAATGCCAAAACACTAAACTTAGTGCTTTTTTATGTAAGTTGATCATCATTTCTCTTTGTTGTTTTCAAACGGGTTATTATTAGTAGGTGTTACATACTGTAATTGCTATTGAATGATGGAGAGACATACTCCATTATTTTAGCACGAAGTAACAAATTCAATAGAATTAGTTCTTCAAAAGTAATTTAAACTTTTACAGTAGGAGTAGTCTCATGAAATATTATAGCGGGTTAGATATCTCATTAAAAGAAACTTTTATAAGTATTGTTGATGAGAAAGGAAAAATTGTTAAAGAAGAAGTTGTTACAAGTGAAAGCAGTGTGATAGCTAAGTTTCTGCTTAGTCAAAGCAAAGAATACGAATCCATAGGGATAGAAAGTGGACAACTGTCAATATCAATGTGCAAAGGGTTGAGGGGCTTTGGATTGCCAGTAATTTGTGTAGATGCAAGGCATATGGCAGCAGCATTATCTGCAAGGATCAATAAGAACGATAAAAATGACGCAAGGGGTATAGCTCAAATGATGAGAGCTGGATTATATAAAGAAGTATTAGTAAAATCAGATGAGTCTTGTCAAATTAAAATAGCACTTGGAAGCAGAAGACAGTTAAAACGCAGCAGAGAGCAAATTGCTGGGACAATAAGAGGGTTATTAAAAATACATGGGATAAAAGTTAGTCAAAGTTCTAGTTCTGTAAGCTTCTCTTTAAAAGTGCAAGAAATAATCAACAACCTAGATGAGATTAGCAAAAACTCAATTGAATTATTGGTAAATAGCTTAGAAGCAATAGAAGAATCAATGAGAAAGCTTAACAAAATAATTTTAGAGCAAGGCAAAAAAGATGAGGATTGTAAATTATTAACTACTGTTCCAGGAGTTGGTATTATAGTAGCAATGACATACAAAGCTGCAATAGATAATCCATATAGGTTTGAAACATCTTATGCAGTTGGAGCCTATTTAGGGTTAAGCCCAAGACAGTATGCTTCTGGTGAGATTGATAGGCATGGAAGTATATCAAAATGGGACCAGTAGAATGTAGGAATATGTTGTACGAAGCTGCGCAAGTCTTACTGACAATATGTAAAAGGACATTTAAATTGAGAAGCTGGGGGTTAAAGCTTCTAAAAAAGAAGGGTACGAAGAAAGCAATTATTGCTGTAGCACGAAAGTTGTCTGTAATTATGCATAGAATGTTGGTAAGCAAAACAGAGTTTTGTTGTAAATAAATGCAAGAAAGTATATAATTTTATGTGGAGTAAAGATAGCAATGCCGATGGAAGGGATAAGCAAGATTTTTGGTTGAAGCATAGACTTCGTGTGTTACATTTTGCCGTCCGCTTCCGCCTAACAAGTATAGTGCGGCTTGGCTAAAATTAAACTAGCCATATCAGACCGCGGAGAGAACCATGGAAGCAAGCTGTTTTAACTTATGTAAAATCATTAAGATTATGGAGGGAAAGAATGATACCTTAGTTTTTATAAGCTTAATGAATATGTGGATAAATACTTTAAGTGTGTGTGGACGTATTTATCCACATATTCATTAGCTGTATCAATTTAAAGATAGAATATCAGTATTGTAACTGTCAGCCTTTGACTGAATAGGATGAAGTAACGGTATCCGATTTGGGATGGTTAATAAAAATATTTTATATTTTAGAGTATAGAAAGATGTTGCCAAAAATTTTAAAGAACTTTAACATATTTGTTGATGGTAGAGGTTATGCTGGGAAAATCGATGAAATAACTCTGCCGAAGCTCACTATCAAAACAGAAGAATACCGTGCAGGGGGTATGGACATACCAATTAGCATTGATATGGGCATGGAAAAGCTTGAAGCTGATTTTACTTTTGCAGAGTATGATTCAGAGCTATTTAGGCTTTTCGGTTTGATAGATGGGAATTCAGTAGCTTTGACACTCAGAGGTGGAATGCAAGGGAGTGGTAGTAACGATATTGAAGCTGTAGTAATCAATCTCAGGGGAATATTCAGAGAATTTGATTTTGGTAGCTGGAAACCTGCTGAGAAAGCAACCCTTAAATGCACAGTTGCAGCTCACTATTATAAACTCACCATATCTGGTTATGAGCTTATTGAAATCGATGCTGAGAATATGATTCGTAAAATTAACGGTGTTGATCAAATGGCCTTACTGCAGACAGTTTTAGGTATTTAAGTTTTTATTTCTTATAGAAGGAAACTCATGCAAGCAATAACACTACACAGCCTAATCACAGAAGTCTTGAATGAAAAATTGTATTAGAGTTGAATTTTACATCAAAAAATATTTTCAATGATATAAAAAATTATTATTGACTTTCATGCAATTAGAGAACTAAAAATTTAAACAACCAACACATTTCCCACACCCAAAATCAAATGTTGTGAAGGCTTTTCGTCCTGAAATTGCAGGATTAGTAGATATTCTCTCAAAAATATTTTATTAACAAAAGATGCTATTTTAAATTTTGCCATATTAAGTAAACTTTGCTATTCTAATACTGGTGTAAATATATCTCAGAGAGGGTTTATGCATGTACCTAAACAACAAACCAGTTTTTATCAAGAAGATAAACAGTTTTTATCACGTTCTTACACATCAAAAGAGGAGTTTATTAGAGAATATAAAAAGCTCTACCGCAGAAAAGCAAAAGCTGAAGAACTTTATCTCCTGGTTTTAACTGAACTCGAAGAGGCAATATCAGATGGTAATGTCGACAGCTTAAAAAAATTAAGCAATTTTATTGATTACATAAGTGATGCAGAAGATCAAGTAACTTTGAGAGACTATTATGATAATGCTAACAATCCTGTTAAGAGTACTAACTTAGTTATCTTAGCTTGTAAACACAATAAGGTAAAGATTTTAGAATACCTACTTGGCAATAATAGTAAAATTCTCAGTAATTTATCTGTTGGCATCAGAGAAACTACTATATTACCAGATGATGAGGATGAAACATGCCATAATGCGTTTTATTATGCTATACGTTCAGGTAATGTTGAACTTCTTGATACACTCATTAATAAATGGCCAGGCAATTATTTTGCTGTTCATTTCAGGGAATTAGATGAAATTCTTTCACGAGCTTATGAGGAATTAAAACTAAAGAACGTATTCTTGTCAGAAGAGATAGAAATTTTTGTTGAAAATAAGTTGATAAACCTCCGTTTTTTCTCTAGTGCTTCTGGACAAGATCAGAATGTGAAGAGTTATCTTAATAACATAAGAGAGCGGATTGAGTTAGTACTTCAAAATATTAGCCTGTTAAAGGCAGAGTATTCAAACACAGAAAAAGTAGATGAAAAGTTTTTATTCATAACAAAATTTATTGCACAAAATATTCATATATTAAAGCGGCAGTTGAAATCAACCTACGATAGACTACCTTGGGAAGAAATGGAATTTTGTTTGATTAGTTTTGTTTCTTCTCACATAAAACGACAGGAAATGAATCTATTCTATAATGCCACATTGAATAAAAGTAAAATACTAGACCACTTGGAAAATTTTGCAAAGAAACTTAAAGAAGAAAAAGATATTATAGAAGGTGTAGACATTGGTAAATTTGCTGATCTCCCGAAGTTAAAACGTGAGAGGGTTGTTGCAGAGATCGTTAGCAATTATCCTCAATTTGGAGAGTTGTATAGCGATTATCAACAAATTAGGGATATTCATTCTTTAGAGAAAATAAGTGATTATATAAAGTTGGCATTATCAGCTAATCCTAAAGAAAGGGAAGGACAGTTAATTATTACGAGGGTTTTACAGGTTATTGGTGAATATTTAAAAAACACTCTAGAATCTCCCAAGTTATCTAGCACTACAAGCGAGCTTCTTCTACTATCATTACCAAAGAACACAAGAGAAGTCATTATAGATTTACGTAATTCACTATCACATGCTTACTCGCTCTCTAAAAGAACAGAGATTGAGGAAAATACAGATGTTAACTTTTTTATTGGTGTTCAAAATGATACTAAAAGAATCGATAATGTAATTACTGATATTCTTTACAATAACAAGATTAAAATAGTCATAATGTTGCTAAAGAAAATTACCAGTAGTGAAAACTTAGACGAGATAAAAGAAGTTGCTGGAATATTTAGTAACGTTGAATTAGATGAAATGATTACAGAGAGTTTTAAAGTGATGGAACATGATAAGCTTGAAAAACTCATAAAAGAATTAAGCAATAATATAACTGAAAAGACGAATTATGAAAAGGAGCTGTTTAATAAAATTGATAACATAATCAATTTTGCAAAAACTAAATCAAAAAATATCAGAACTGATTATGTTACGGCGTTTATATCATTAAAGAGCTTAGATGTTGGTTTGAATGACAATAAGATTGACCATAATGGTATTAGAGGAATAAAATTCTTTGCTAATAAAACACTAGAGAATATTCCTTCCCAAATAGAGTCTCACAATCTTAAAGAAATAGCCGAACTATCAATGAAAATTTCTCATAGTGTTAGGTCAAGAATACAGGATGACAACCTTGATAAAGTAAATAGATTAACTTGTGAGATTTTTTACATTGCTGAACTTGGAACAGGTGACCTTAAATGGATTGAGGAATTAAGAAACAAGTTGAATGAGAAAGGTTCGTTTATTCCTATACATAAACAAAGGAAGGCTTACAACATAACAGAAGAAAAATACAATAACCAGCTTGAACTGAAGTTATCTGAACTGAAAAGTATTTTGAGGAATAACGCATTAAGTGGCAAGTTAACTGAAAAGCTTCCTTCCTACAAGAGGAATAAAAAGTTGCAAGCAGTAGTAGAAATGCTTGTTCTGGATATAATGTCAATTTTAGGTAGATCAGAGAAGCATCTAGAAAACAATCTACTTTTTTTAGATGATAACACTCCTTTATTAACTGGAAAATGTTTGCGTAATCATTTAGCACACGATAATACCTTAGTTGATGTATTGTTATCTGATCCCTCAATAGCAGTTATCTTGAACGCTAAAAAACTTATTTCAGAAAATGTAATAAAAAGTAAGAAGAAAATTGGCAAGTCAGTAAGAGATGATCCTTCCAAGCTGAAAGATAAATACGATCAAAACCTTATCACTATTACTAATCAGGAAAAAATGTTTGCTGCGTTGGAAGAAGGAAATCTTGAAGACTTAAAGAGTTATCTCAAAAAAGGAGCAGACATCAATTCTAGAAGTATTAACTCATGGACTACATTACATTTTGCTGCTAAGGGACCTAGTCTTGAAATTATAAAATTTGTTCTTAATCAAAATTTAGACGTTAATGTTAAAGATATTAATGGTCAAAGCCCACTACATATTGCTGCTGCATATGGAAGGAAAAATATTGTGGAATTTTTTATAGGAAAAACAGGTGTATATGTTGATGATCTAGATAATAGTGGCAAAACATCACTACATATTGCAGCTAAAAATGGTCACAAAGATGCTGTTGAAATTCTACTAAAAAATAATGCTAATACTAATACCAAAGATATAGCTGGTTTTTCACCTTTACACTATGCAATAAAAAACAATCATATTGATGTTGCTAAGATTATGCTGGAAAAAGAAGCGAATGTTGACATCAACGAAACTATGGGTGGCTTTACTTCACTACATATAGCTGCAGAAAGTGGTTATCTAGGGCTAGTTAATTTTTTACTGAAAAATGAGGCAAATGTTAATGCAAGAAACGATAAGGAGGGAATACCATTACATACAGCAGCACTAAATGGCCACCTAGAAGTAGTGAATGCTTTAATTCTCAAAGGAGCCGATGTTAACTCCAGAGTTATAGATGGTTGTACACCATTACACTATGCAATAGAAAACGGTCATGAAAAGATAGCTAATATTTTATTGAAGCATGGAGCTAATGTTAATGTTGTTGACAAAACCTATAATAACACACCTTTGCACTACGCAGCAAAAGATGGACATGAGAAAATTGTTAAGGCTTTACTGACAAATAAGGCAAATGCTAGTATTGCCACTGTGGAAGGTATAACCCCACTACATTTTGCAGTGCAGAGTGGCCACTTGAAGATAGTTGTTGCTCTTCTCGAGCATGGGGTTAACATTCGCGCTAAAGATAAAAATAATGCTACGCCATTACACTATGCAGCAGAGAGTGGTCATAAGGCAATTGCTGAGCTTTTAATAAAAAATGGAGTAGAAGTCAATGATAAAGCCAATAATAATCTAACACCATTACATGTAGCTGCTCTGAAAGGTCACAAAGATATTATTGAACTCCTAATAAGAAATAAAGCTGAAGTTAGAGCTCAAGACATTAAGGGTAGTACACCATTACATGCAGCTGCAATGAATGGTAGCAAAGATATTATTGATCTTCTAATAAAAAATAAAGCTGAAGTTGATGCTAGAACTAATGATGGCATGACGCCATTGCATGTAGCTGCTCTAAGTGGACATAAAGGCGCTATTGCTTTTCTAATCAAAAGTAAAGCTGAAGTCAATACTAGTGCTAATTATGGTCTTACACCTTTACATGCAGCTATTGTAGGGGGTCACAAAGATATTGTGAACCTTTTAATAAAAAATGAAGCCAAAGTTAATATGGAAGGTATTGCAGGTAGTACACCATTACATGTAGCTGTGGAGGAAGGTTATAAAGAAATCGTTGGAATTTTGGTAGCAAATAGAGCCAATGTTAATGTTAAGAGTAACAACCTAACACCATTGCTTTCTGCTATTAAACATAATCATAAGGAAATCGTTGAAGTTCTTGTAGAAAATGGAGCTAGTGTTAATGCAGAAGGTGGTGAACCTTTATCATTAGCAGTGCTCGCTGGTTATAGGGATATTGTAGAGATTTTGCTAAAAAACAAGGCCCGTACTAATATGAAAGGTCCTGAAGATGCTACACTATTACATTTGGCTGCTAAAAGAGGCCACAAGGAAATAGTAAATGCTCTGATAGCAAGGGGAGCCAATGTTGATGCTATGACTATTAATAGTACAACACCATTATATCTTGCGGCACAAGAAGGCCATGAAGAAGTTGCTGAAATTTTGATAGCAAACAAGGCTAACGTTAACTTTGTAAATGTTGAAGGTGCTCCACTACATATAGCTGCAGGACACGGCCATGTTAATGTTATTGAAGTCCTATTAAGTAATGGAGCAAAAGTTAATGTTAAGGACAATAAGAGCAGAACACCTTTAGAATTAGCAGTTGCACATGGTCATTTGCAAGTGGTTAAAATGTTACTGCAGTATAAAAAAGTAGATATGAATGCTAAAGGCAATGATGATTGGACTATACTGCACATTGCTTCACAGGAAAGTAACTTGGAAATGGTAAAATGTCTAGTAGATGAAGGGTCTAATATTAATGCTAAAAATGCCTCTGGATCAAAGCCTATACACATTGCAGCTAGAGAAGGTTATAAAGATACCGTAGAGTTTTTCCTTAGCAAGGGGTTGAGTATTAATGAGCTTGGTACAGCTAACCAGACATTACTACACTATGCTGCAATGAAAGGTCGGTTAGAAGTTGTAAAGTATTTGATAGCACAAGGTGCTGACGTTAATGCTAAAGATACTAATGGCTTAACCCCTATGCATATTGCTGCTAATTTTGGTTATAAAGACGTTATTGAAGTTTTATTAAAAAATGGTGCAGTTTATAACGCTGTTGACAAGCTTTGTAGAAGACCATTAGAAATGACTAACGATAAAGACGTTATCAATCTATTAGCATCAACTGAGAAATTATTTGAGGCTGTAAAACGTAATAGCTCTTCAGAGGTTGAGAATTACATTCAAGCAGGAGCGTTTGTTAATGCCAAAAATGCTGATAGTGTAACACCATTATATTATGCTGCATGGAAGGGCTATGATGGAGTTGTCAATATTCTATTACAAAATAAAGCTAATCCTAATGTGGTTGGTAACAAGGGGTTTACTCCTCTGCATTATGCTGCTAAGTTCTCTCACTTAAAAGTTGTAAAGGCCCTATTATCTAATGGTGCAGTATACAATGCTGTCTCTGACAGTGGGAAAACACCATCAGATTTTACTGTGGATAAAAGTATAACTAGCTTATTTAAACTAGTCAGTGAATCATTTAAAAAGGTTAAAGATGGTAATCCTCAAGTTATTAATGACCTAAATAAGATAAAGGATATTGATACAGTAAAAGCAGTGATGAGTGCTCGTAATAGAGAGAACAAAACGTTAGTAGTTGCTGCAATACATAGTAACTTTTCAAAAGTCGAGCAGTTGAAGCAGATATCGCAAAGTGACGTATCCGCTCAGATTGATACAGCTTTAGTGCTCTTGAATCAAGGCAATTACCAAAAACCCTTAAGTATTTTCAGAAGCGCATTTGAAAGAAGAAAAGAAATACTAGGACCAGACAATCCTGGTACTTTAGATATTCAGACATATATAGCCAAAGTGCTATATAAGCAAGGAATTTACCAAGAAGCTTTAAATATGCTTAAAGAGATTTTTCAGAAACAAAAAGAAATGCTGGGTTTAAACGATAAGGATACTTTAAGTACAAGAAGTACAATCGCTTTAGTGCTGCATAGACAGGGGAAAGATGAAGAAGCTTTTAATATTTATCAAGAAGTCTATCAGAGACAAAAGGAAATACTAGGGTCAAATCATTCAGATACCTTAAATACTCAGTTTCACATGGCATTAGTATTAGATAAACAGGGAAAATATGAAGAAGCGTTAAATATCAATAGGGCAGTTTTTGAAAAGAGGAAAGAAACACTAGGTACACATGATCTAGCCACTGTGAGTGCCAAAAATAATATAGCAATGGTACTAGCTAACCAAGGTAAATACGAAGAGTCCTTAAAAATCTATAAAGAGGTTTTTGAAAAGAAGAAAATAATTTTAGGTATTAATCATGCTGATACCTTGAGAACGTTGCATAACATTGCTGGGGTACTCTTCAATCAAAATAAATATCATGAAGCCTTGAAAGCTTTTCAAGAGGTTTTAAATATACAGAAAAAAACTTTACAACAAAATCACCCAGAAACCTTGAATACTCAATACAACATAGCAAATGTACTTTTTGCTCAAGGGAAATGGATCAGCGCACTTAAAGTCTACAGAGAAAGTTTTGATCAAAGAAAAGCTGTTTTTGGACCAAGTCATCCGAGTGTTTTAGATATTTTAAAAAAGATAGAGATGATTAATTTTAGATTTAAGCTTGAGGGTAGCGAAGCATCAGAGGTTCTCCAGCATCTGCAGAAAGATATCAACATTGCTGCTAGTAAAGGTGATATACGAACTGTTCAGCGTCTGTTAAAAGATGGAGCTGATGCCAACGATAAAGATATTGATGGAAGAACACCGTTGCATTACGCTGTTAGCAATGGACACATAGATATTGTAAACATCTTACTAACAAATGGAGCTAATGTTAGTCAAGTTACTAATAAAGGTAATACACCATTACACACTGCTACTTCCAAATGTTACAAAGAAATTGTTGAGGTTCTGTTACAACATATCAGTCGTGATAAATTAAATGACTTTGTTAATGCTAAAACTACTTCTAGTGGTACTACATCACTTCATGTTGCAGCTAAAGGTGGCTCCTTCGAAGTTGTAAAATCTTTATTAAAACATGGTGCAATTTATAACATTGAGAACAAAGAAGGTAAAATACCTATTGATCTTTCTAAGAACCAAAAAGTTACTAACCTACTGAAATTAATTGAAGAATTGTTTAGAGATATAAAAAATGGTAATGTTGAATCTATCAGCAAGCTAAGAACAGTAAAACCTGATGAGTTCTTAGCTATAACAAATGCTCGTAATAATCAAGGGAATACATTATTACAAGTTGCTATAGCCAATAAACATAAGAATATCGCAAGTAAATTGTTAAACATGCTGAAAGAGCCAGATCAAGTTCAATCACAGTTTAGCCCTGAATGTGAGTTGGATCAACTTGAGAAGCTTAAAAGTGCTACAGAGGTGCATATCCGTTTTTCTGAGCTTTACCTTCCTATGTTGCGTAGCATGTCGCAACCATATAGTTCAGAAAAAAATACTTCTCCTTGGAAAACTCTTAAGGAAGGTTCTTATTACCTAGGAAATGCATATCGCTTAGTTGAGGTATACAAAGATTGTGTACCTGGTTCAATAGATAATAAAAGCATACAGTCAGTAAATGATATGCTAGTAGCACTAGAATTTGATCCAAAACACATAACGTCAGGGTATACAGATGAAGCTTACGGTGGAAAGGCTAAATGCTTTGTTTCCAAAGGGCAAGGTACAAAATATTATAAGTTATTGCATAGTGAGTTAAAGAAAGATGTAAGATCGTTTATAGAAATGGTTGAACTTAATATTGACATCCCTGTAAAAAGGTTTTTAGAGTCAATCAAGCAGAGATTACAGTCTGCTTTTTCTGAAAAGTTACTTCAGGCCATAGAAAATGACAATCCTTTAGCGGTTGAGAATTGCATCAAAAGGGGAGTAGTTGTTAACTTCAAAGATATCGATGGAAGAACACCATTACACCATGCTGTTAACAACGGCAACATAGATGTTGTAAGTACCTTATTAAAAAATGGAGCTGAAGTTGCTCAAATTACTAACAAGGGCAATACGCCATTACATATAGCTTCTTCCAAAGGGTACAGAGAAGTTGTTGAAGTTTTATTACAATATGTAAGTCGTGATGAATTAAATGACTTTATTAATGCTAGAACAACTTCTGGTGGTACTACATCACTTCATGTTGCTGCTAAAAATGGCTTCTTAGAAGTTGTAAAATCTTTATTAAAACATGGTGCAACTTACAACATTGAGAATAAAGAAGGCAAAACACCTATTAATCTTTCCAAAGATCAGAAAATTGCTAACTTCCTGAAATTAGTTGAAGAATTGTTTGAAGATACAAAAAGAGGTAATGTTGGAATTATCAACAAGTTAAGGGTAGTAAAGCAAGATGAATTTTTAGCTGTAACGAGCGCCCGTAATAATCAAGGGAATACATTATTGCAAGTTGCTATAGCTAATGGACATAAGAATGTTGCGAGTAAATTGTTAGAAATGCTAAAAAAGCCAGATCAAAATTTACAAGACGTCAATATAGAAAGTGGAGTTAAAAGTTTGAAACTTTGAATAATACTATTGAAATATTTATATATAACCTAAGTTAATGTTATATTATACTTAGATCAGTTACAATATCTGAGTTTCAGCAAGCCATAGAGTCAAATTAAGAGAAAGTAGATTGTAGAAAAAAGTACAAGTTTTTGGTACATGGGCTACTTTATACTCCGCATCACAGCTACAAGTTTACCATTTGATTCTATTAGACATATTTATTGCGTTAAAGGAGTGTATGTAAACACCTGAATTCATTACAGAAACTAAAACATTGCAAGATAGTAAAAATATTATGTTTAAACTAGTTTGACTTATATTATATACTGTGGATAATATATCATCTATAGCATTTCTCATAATAGTCCAAACAGGTCATAGGAAGGCAGAATCAACAGCACGAAGAAAGGATTCGAATAGAGGAATGTTTTTCCTGGCTCTGTTTTTTATAGCAAACCAATGATGCTCAATTTTGTTGAAATCTGGAGAATAAGGCGGCAGATACAAAATTTCTGCACCAACCCCTTTAGCAAGCTCGATAATCTTATCAGACTTATGAAAAGTAGCATTGTCAAGAATGACAGTCTGTCCAGGTTCCAAGATCGGTGTCAAAAATTGCTCAAACCATCCATTAAAAACATCCATATTACAGTGGCCTTCAAAGGTTAACGGAACAACTATCTTTCTTCCACTTAAGGCTGCAACCATACTGATTCGTTGAGTTTTCTTTCCAGATTTTAAGGCATAAAACCGCTGTCCTTTCTGGCAATATCCGTAGGGGTAGTCTTCGGTGTTATCAATGCCAGACTCATCTATATACACTAAGTTTTTAGGTTCTTTTGTCGCTATAATTTTCAAAAATTCAGCACGTTTTTCTTCGTTTCTTTCCTTGTATCCATATGTCTTTTTTTGCGCGTAAATCCAATTTTTTTAAGGGCTCGATAGATCGTTTGGATACTAACGTTGTTCCAAAGTTTAGCCATTTCCGATAGAGTCTTTCCTCCGTGTTCTCTGGCAAATTTGGCAAAGGTATCCCAGTCGGTAATTTTGTGATTGTAACCCCCATTTCCAAGTTTTTTTGATTGAAAGTCTCCTGTTTCTTTTCTTCTTTGCTGCCACTCCCATAAAGTAGTTCGTCCAATCTTAAATCTTGCTGCCACTGTTTCTCTGCTTTCTCCTTCGTCTAGCGCTTCCATTGCTTTTTTTCTTAAATCATAACTATATGCTGCTGGCATTCAACCTCCTTATCATCATCTATCCTTATCCTATCACATCCGGACTTTTATCGAAAGAGCTATACATCTGGTTTTTCACTCCACTTCTTAAAATAGTCGTAACAATTGCGCCATTTTGGGAACTCTTTTGATACCATTCTCCACTGGCAACCACTTTTTAACACGTATAACACTCCACAAAATATATCATGTAAATCAAGTGTTCTTGGTTTTGTCTTCTTTCTGCAAGATTCCAGATCTGCTACAATAATCTCAAACTTTTCTCGACTTATGTCACTTGGTTATAAACTTCGCATATCCTACTTTATATACTTTATCCTCTCACTTTATCTCTTTTTTGAGATTACGTACAGGCTCTAAGATACAAAGACGTTTTCAGAAATCTTTAAGCTTAATAACATCCTCTCTCTTTGGACTAGTTGAGATTAGATGAATTGGTACACCTATTAATTTTTCTAACCCTTCTATATATTTTATTAAATTGATAGGCAATGTTTCAATCGACCTTTTACCTTGAGTGTTTTCTTTCCAGCCAGGAAACTCTTCATATATTGGCTCTAATTCCCCTTGTATTGAATGCGATGCGGGTAAATAATCATACATTTTTCCGCTATACTTGTAACCAGTGCATATTTTAATTGTATCAAAAGAATTAAGCACATCTAATTTGGTTAATACAATGCTTGAAACTCCAGAGAGTTGTACGGCCTGGCGCACTAAAACTGCATCGAACCATCCGCAACGCCTTCTTCTATTGCTCACTGTTCCAAGTTCCTTACCTATAGTAAACAAGCTATCTCCTACTTCATTTTTCTGCTCAGTAGGAAATGGGCCATTGCCCACTCTTGTTGTATAAGCTTTTACCACACCAATAATGTAAGCATTGGAGGATAACCCTGAGCCTGTTATTGCTTGCGATGCTACAGTATTACTTGAAGTAACAAAAGGGTAAGTTCCGTGGTCGATATCTAAAAATGCGCCTTGGGCACCTTCAAATATTATTTTCTTACCTTCTTTCATCAAGTCATTTAATATCTTCCACACAGGTTTTTTATATGAAAGAATTTTTTCTGAAATCTCTTGAATTTCCTTTAATATTTCTTCTTTTTTAACTACCTGGTAGTTAAGGCCTTTCCTGATAGCATTGTGGTAATTCAAAAGAGTATCCAATCTTTTATTGAGCTCATCTGCGTTTTCTAAGTCACAAAGGCGTATAGCTCTCCTCCCAACTTTATCTTCATAACATGGTCCTATCCCTTTATTTGTTGTACCAATTTTGTGATTTCCATTTAAATCTTCAAATAGCTTTTCCTTGTCCTTATGTACGCTAAGTATTAATGGACAGCTCTCAGATACCATCAAGTTGTTATAGTTTACGTCTACTCCTTTAACTTTCAATGACTCTATTTCTGAGATTAGAGCGTGTGAATCAAGAGCAACGCCATTTCCTATGATAGATATTTTGCCTGGCCTCAAAACAGCAGAGGGCAGTAAATTTAATTTATAAACCTCATCATCTACTACTATAGTGTGCCCTGCATTATTTCCTCCCTGAAATCTCACAACTACATCTGCATTCTCAGAAAGATAATCTACTATTTTACCCTTGCCTTCGTCACCCCATTGCAGACCAACAATTACAATATTATTCATCATTATTTTCTAGATTAATACATAAATATTAATGCAGTACGCTACAAATGGAAAGAGAAATCTACGCCTTTCCTACACCCCTTAAATAAAGAAATATACTGTCGATTTTCTTAATATATTACCAAATTATTCATCATTATATGATATAACTTACAGCATATTTACAGTAAGGTGTTATTTATGAAAGAGACAAAAGGAAAAAATAATAAGAGTCCAGTAGTTAGATTAAAGGCCACAGCTAAAGAGTTCAATTTTAGTAAATTAAGAGCAGATCAAGATAATAAATTAGCGAATTCCGGTGAAACAATGTTCTTAGATTTTCAAAGGATGAATTTTATTATTAACGGAAAAGAAATAGATAAAAATCTTATTATTGCATTTAAGGAAGGAGCTAAGCACCGCAAAAGCGAACTTTTTAATAGTGATGATATATATAATGACGAAATATTTAACAAAAAAGGAACAAGAGAAATAGATACGGATCATGGCAAAGCTTTTGTTGCTTCAGTACTCGAAGATATTGAGAAAGAGCTTGTAAGTAATGCATTGGGTGAGCTATGGAAAAATCACTGTGAAAATTCCAAAACTGCCAATCATCAAAAAACCGATTCATATAAGAAAGAATTTGAAGAATTTTACAATGCTGGCCAAAGGTATATCCATCTATTACCAACAGAGAAAGATGAAAACAAGGATTACCGTTCCTTTGCAAAAGAAGTTTTCAAAAAAATGTTCAGATACGCTGGGGCAGAAGTTCCAAGTGATGCTATTTTAGAAGAGCTAGTTACCAATTGTAATCAAGCAGGGTATGAGGCTGCTCCATTTATACAAACCCAACTTGCACTTGGACAGTCGTTCATAGTAGAAAATCCTAAAAAAGTAATAAACATTGATTGTGCTAACCAAAATAATGTGAGAATTAGATCTGATATGAGGCTACCAATACTCTCTGTTAAAAATCAAGTTATGCATGGCGATAAGATATGTAATCTGTCTAGTTCATTGGAATTTACAATTGAATCTCACAATGGTGAAGACTTTGTAACATACAGAGATGGTAAATTGTCACTTACTATTCCTAAAGAGTTAAAAAATTATAAAGATAATGGCAAGAGCTTGTTTGACATTATTAAAGAATATTTTCAGAAATTCTGTGCAAAATTAGGATTTAAACCTGAGACAAAAATACAAATAGAGCATGGCTTCGGTGCTCAAAGTATAGCTCTTTCGATAAAAGTCCGGATGTGATAGGATAAGGATAGATGATGATAAGGAGGTTGAATGCCAGCAGCATATAGTTATGATTTAAGAAAAAAAGCAATGGAAGCGCTAGACGAAGGAGAAAGCAGAGAAACAGTGGCAGCAAGATTTAAGATTGGACGAACTACTTTATGGGAGTGGCAGCAAAGAAGAAAAGAAACAGGAGACTTTCAATCAAAAAAACTTGGAAATGGGGGTTACAATCACAAAATTACCGACTGGGATACCTTTGCCAAATTTGCCAGAGAACACGGAGGAAAGACTCTATCGGAAATGGCTAAACTTTGGAACAACGTTAGTATCCAAACGATCTATCGAGCCCTTAAAAAAATTGGATTTACGCGCAAAAAAAGACATATGGATACAAGGAAAGAAACGAAGAAAAACGTGCTGAATTTTTGAAAATTATAGCGACAAAAGAACCTAAAAACTTAGTGTATATAGATGAGTCTGGCATTGATAACACCGAAGACTACCCCTACGGATATTGCCAGAAAGGACGGCGGTTTTATGCCTTAAAATCTGGAAAGAAAACTCAACGAATCAGTATGGTTGCAGCCTTAAGTGGAAGAAAGATAGTTGTTCCGTTAACCTTTGAAGGCCACTGTAATATGGATGTTTTTAATGGATGGTTTGAGCAATTTTTGACACCGATCTTGGAACCTGGACAGACTGTCATTCTTGACAATGCTACTTTTCATAAGTCTGATAAGATTATCGAGCTTGCTAAAGGGGTTGGTGCAGAAATTTTGTATCTGCCGCCTTATTCTCCAGATTTCAACAAAATTGAGCATCATTGGTTTGCTATAAAAAACAGAGCCAGGAAAAACATTCCTCTATTCGAATCCTTTCTTCGTGCTGTTGATTCTGCCTTCCTATGACCTGTTTGGACTATTATGAGAAATGCTATAACTTGCTAGAGAATTTGGTAAACAGGCTGTTATAAATTGTGCAGGAGGCTCTTGCACAAATGCCGCTGATTATTCTGGACTGCGTTCATAAATGTCCTTTCGATGTCCCATTGCAGTAATAGTTACTGTGCGTTTTGAGTAATTTATCCTGTAAATCACGCGGTAATCACTTACTCGTATCCTAAAATACCCCTTGAATTCATGAGATAATGCTTTGCCTATAGCTTTAGGGTTGGTTGCAAGACGGCTATCTACAGCTCTCCTAACTCTAGACCTTACTGTCGGTGGTAACGCAAGAAAATCCCTCTCAAGAACTTTTTTTGAGTAGATAATATCGTATCTCAGCTTATATCCTCACCTTTGATCGTTTTTGCGGATAATATTCTGTCCCAGTCCACATCCTCACTTCTAATTTCTTCGTCGCCTCTAGCATCACGCTCAAGAGAAAGCTTAGCTAACTCTGTATCTACTTCATCTATTTCATCATCATCTTCAGATAGTTTGCTTGCTTCAACCTCTTCTTCTACTAGATCCTTCACAACTTCTTCGATAGTTTTATTTTGAATTTTCGCCACTTTTGTAAGATACTGAGCAAACTCACCCTCGAAACTTACATTAACATTGAGCCTTTCTTGACCGTGAATCATACATTAACCACAAAACATCAACCTTAAACTATAACATTTTTACTCAATTTTGTCAATTACCCTATTCATCTAAAAAATAATACTTAGCTCGGATACGACACTCACTTACAGCTTTTTTAACTCTCAACGTCATCCCCCCAGTCTACATCCTCATGAGCAACTGTTTTTGCACCTGGAACATCACGTTCCTTAATAATTTCAGCCATCTCTTTCTCTGCCTCAAATTCTTCCTTTACAAGATACACCAAAACTTCTGGTATAGTCTTATTCCACGCTTCCGCCACTTCTGTAAGATACTGAGCCAATTCACCCTCGAAACTTACATTAACATTTAGCTTTTTTTGACTTTGAGTCATACATTAACCAGAAAATACCAACTTTTAACTATAACATTTTCACTTAATTTTGACAACTCCCTTATCCATTGCAATAGCAACATTTAAAGTAAGCTTGATCGTCCCATAAGAGGCTGTACAGTAACGTCTGTTAAAAACGTACTCACTTGCTCATTAAAGCTTTCTCGATCATAAGGAATATCTTGTCTTCTACCCAATTCTTCTGATGTTCTTCCTCCAGCACTCCTAATAGCACTTTCTAATTCTCTAAATGCATTGTTATTTATTCTCGGCCTTTCATTTATTCTTGGATTATTACCTTGACTGTCAAACATAATTGCACAATCTAAAGCTGTAAACTGCCTGCCATCAAGAGTCATAATAGTATCATTAATGCGATCTTCTCCTAATTGATTGACAATCTCTAATGCCCTTGTATTACTACTCCCCAAAGGAATAGACCCCATTTCTTCAAGTAGTTCTCTTTGCAATCTTTCTACATTTCCTATCATGTTACCCCTATATTTATAAATTATCTAACATACAGTATTACATTTTCACTTGTCAATTCCTTTATTCGTTGAAATAACAATCTTTCTCTTCGCTGCGATTTTCAATTCAGATTTAATGCGTTGTCTTAAGCTCAAGAGGTCACTTATCTGAATTTCTGCGTACCTAACCACGTGATCACCGTACGCAATTGATACTACTCTTTCCCCGCTCTGTAGCTTCTTTATCGCTTCTTCTACTTGAGTTAAATATTCTTGGTTGTACATCAACTTTTCTCATTCAACCATTGACTTCTTCTCACTCTTTTTGACTTTTTAGTTTTTTCACCTACTAAACTTTCCCACTTACTCTCTGGCCATCTATCTATTCCCAGTGCTATCGATGCTGCTCTTGCATAAACTCTGCAATCTAGTACTTCATTTCGATCCCTTATCTTTTGCCACTCTTGTTTGGTATACCCTTTTACTACCTTGGTAATTAGTTGCTCTGCGGTTAGCTGCTTAAAATATTCAGGTGGATACTCTGGAAAATGACAATACCCCGGCGCCCCTTCTATTAAAACATTAAGTAATTGGAAAAGCTCGGACTTCAATATCGATACCCCAACTGGCCACAGCTTCATTCCTCTCTTTAGCTTTTGTCCGCTAACTGTTACATCTACTCTACTTGGGCTGCTCAGTGGCACTAGCGCTTTGTTTGCCCCTTTTACTGCCATTACTCTTCCAGAGCCTTGGTGACCTCTTACCCAGTTATAAACCTCTTGCGTTGCATACCCTGCATCTACCGCCATCATACTTATCATATATTCAAGCCCATTTTCACCGATAAAATGATGATTCAAAAGCTCTGAAAGTTTTTCCCATACTTCTCCACTTCCAGTATCACCTTCTAATACCTGGTAGTCTATTGACCAACTCTCACGACCCATACCCCATGCTACTACTTCTACTTCTAACCGATCTTTTTGTACATCAACCCCTGCCGTTAACACTATTTTTCCACCTTTTGGCACCGTACCTATCGGAAAATTTTCTCGACGCTCAAATAGTTGCTTCCAGTCTGGTACTTCTCCTTTGTCTACCCAGGTCTCTCCCAGCGTGGTATTTATCCAAACTTTCAGTAATTGTTCATTTTCCTTTGCATGCAGATAATCTTCTACTACTTGTTTCCAGCTATACCAACCAACTGGGCTATACAAGCTTGAAAGGTGGAATCCTTTTTTTTCACCTTTTATTGGATTAGTAGGCCTCCATTCACCTCTAGCTAACATCTCTGTTTTCTGATGATTTTTTATTTCTCCCCTACACTCTATGCAAACGTAGTGCGCTGTATTTGGGTTTTTATCTTTCCACTTTATCTGTGGCCATTTCAGCACCTGATAGTGATCACAATGTGGACAAGGTACAAAAAAGTATCGTTTGTCTGAACTCTCAAATTCTTTTTCTATTCTGCTTATTCCGTGAACCGTTGGTGTTGAAACTAAAAAGATTTTTCGCCGCGTAAATGTATTAGTTCGCGCGATACTGAGAAGAACTGGATCTCCTTCTCCTCCTGAATCTCCTGGATATGCATCTACTTCATCTAAAAAAAGATATTTTACTGGCATTGAACGTAAACCCACTGGACTATTGGCACCTGTTACTACTACCGTTCCTCCCGGAAATTCCTTACTTTGTACAGTGTTGCCTGAATCTCTCGACCTTGGATCTTTTATTTTACTCCTTAAACATGGCGTATCTTCAATGAGCGGCGCAAATCTTCCCTTTGACCAACGCTTGCCCATTTCTACTGTTGGCTGTACTACTAGCATTGGCTCTGGTGTTTGGTCGATTATATATCCTATCCAGTTATTCCCAGCTTCTGTTCCGCCAATTTGTGCTCCTTTCATGAATACCACTTTTTCAGCCGGTGAAGACGAAGATAGTGAATCCATTATTTCTCTGAGGTATGGTGTTCTCTCTGTCCTCCATTTTCCTGGTTCTGATGATGCTATCGTTGAAAGCTGACGGTTCTTATCTGCCCACTCTGATACTTTAAGTGGTGGATCTGGCTTTAACCCTGTATAAAAGCTACTGCTATAGATCACACCATTACCTGCCAAAGTTTTGCTACATTTTCTACTTCCATATCGGTAAAAGTAGAACTTGGTTGTTTACAGTGGACATCTGTTGATTCTTTAGCAAAACAACTTAGAATAATGACTGCAATTATTCCAGCATATGCCGTAGAAATAGAGATGCTTATAGCTATTGAGCCTATTATTATAAGGCGTCTACTAATTTTCTTTAATAATTTTAAATTATTTGAATATAAATTAACAGTAGTCATTAAAATGTATTTTTCGATAATTCTTCGAGTGCATTGGTAATCTCTTCTGTTAACGTTCCATGGATCTTTTCTGTGTCGTTCATCGATGCCAGTAATGCTGATACTCTGTCTGGAATATTGAGGAGATTATTTCTTACCACTCTTGCCACATTAAATGCTTCAGTCTTTACTTCTTCTACTGAGATAAGTTCACCAATTTCAGCTTTTGCTTTTGCCTCGAGCAGTTTTCCCCGCTCCATCTCGTTTTTAATTCGGGTTTTAAGCAACATCGTTGAAAGATCATTATTTCCTCTTTTTTCCCCTTCTTCTCCACCTTTTCTTCTCAGTGGTTGACTTGGATCTCTAATTGCTGCCACCGCTTCATTTGCTTGTTCTCGGTCAATCAAACCATCCTCCAGCTCAACTATTCCTTTCTTTACTAAATAACAGACATATTGCTTGGCAAACCCTTGTTCCCTTGCCCATTCTGTTTGTGTGATTTTTCCTCCTTCCACTTTTTTCTCCCTTCTTTTACCGTTTTTCTTCTTGAATTTGGGCAAAGGTTTTGCCAGTATTGGAAAGTATCGCTTCTCTTCCCGTGTATACTTACCAACGTTTTATGGTCACATCTAGAAACGTAGGATCTAGCTCTATGGTCCTGCATATTCTTCCTGTCCTCTCACAGGCAATCAATGTACTCCCAGAACCGCTAAATGGATCAAGAACTATATCCCCTGGTCTACTGCTGTTTACTATCGCTCTCTCCATTAACTCCACTGGTTTCATCGTTGGGTGCAGTGAGTTGTACGTTGGCTTATCGTAAAACCAGAGATCACTTTGATTACGTCCCCCATGCCACTCACGTTTATTGCCATTTTTCCAACCGTAGAGTATTGTTTCGTATTGTCTTTGATAATCAGATCTTCCTAGCGTAAAATGATTCTTTGCCCAAATTATAAATGTTGACCAACGACCACCTGCTTCTTCAAATACTTTTTGCAGCGTTGCCAGCTCAGATGATGATGCACAGATGTAAATTGCACCTTTGGTGTACGCTAAAACGTGAGAACAAATGTCATACAGGAAAAGTTCGTATTTTTCACCTTGATCATCGTTTAGTATTTTTTTGTCTTCTCTTTCCTGACTGTCACCATATGCTACGTTATACGGAGGGTCACAAACGGTAATATCTGCCATTTTATCGTCCAGTACCGCTTTAAATGATTCAACCAGACAACTATCACCACAGTAGATTCGATGACCACCTAAAATCCATAGATCCCCTGGTTTCGACACTACTGACTTTTTATCAACCAATTCCACCCCCTCTTTTTCTCCTCTTTCTACTTCTTCTTTTCCATCAATGTCGTCGAGAAAGCGTTGGACTTTTTCTAGCTCAAATCCGGTCATTTTAAGGTCAAACTGCAAATCTTCTAACTCTTGAATTTCCACTTTTAAAAGCTCATCGTCCCACTTTGCCCAGTTAGCTGATTGATTTGCTAGTAACCGAAAAGCTTTGGTTTGGGCTTCACTTAAGTTATCACTGAGCACCACTGGAATACTCTCCATACCCAGTTTTCTTGCTGCTTTAAGCCTTAAATGACCATCAACCACAGTGCCATCGCTTTTTGCAACTATTGGAATACGAAAACCAAATTCCCGAATAGAAGCGCACATTCTGTTTACTACATCGTCATTCTTACGAGGGTTACGATCGTATTCGACAAGATTTTCAATAGGATAGTAGTGTGTTGCTAAGTTCATATTAGTGTATTAAATTGCTATGTTTAAATTCTTAACAAAAAGTTAATAATCAAAATACGTCTGACGCTAGAGAGGGTCCGGGGTTTCGCTCCCAAGTCCGCCATTCTGGCCGAAAGGACCCACTTCCTATGTGTTATCTAGCATATTAAAATCTTTACTAAAATTATTAACGTAAAACATCAACGCCAAAGCATCTGCTTCATTATCGTCTTGAGGGAAAAAACCTTTGCCTTTCACAGCTTCAATAACTTCACTTTTATTTGCATTACCCTTACCGGTGATAAAGCGTTTTATCGTCTTGACAGGTACACCTTGATAAGGTATATTGCTTTCCTCGCACCAAGCTGTTAAATGAGCTAAAAAGCCTCCGTAGCAATGTGCAGCATCAGTTTCAAGGTGCCTTCTTACTTCTTCAAAATACACTGCTTCAATATCTGAAAATCTTTCCCTCATCTCATTGAGCCACCTACGAAAATTTAAGAAGTGCATTCCACCTCCGCTAAAACGATTACCATGAAAACTTTCGCTCCCACTTTGAATTACCCCATCTATCAAAATTGCCCAGCCTGTTTGTTTGCCGAGGTCTAGTGTTAGCATTTGCTATTATTTAAAACTATGAGTAGCACTGATTCCTAAATATCGTTTGGTTCTGTCAAAATGTACTATCAAAAAGCGGTTTATAGTTTTTTTATTGGCCAACAACGGAAATCCAAGAATCATGTGCTACCCCTAAGAAGTATGTGGGTCGAGGTTGTCTACGCTATAGTAGCTCTTTCAACCACCTCTTAACAGATATATACTAGAAATGAGGTCAGAAATTTGATTTGCACTAAAATTTTTTTGTTTTAGTTGATCTTAAGTTATTTCTTCCAAAAAGTTGATATGAGCTAGATTTGAAAAAACAATAAGTCGTTTGAAAGAATTGAAAATAACTTAACTTCTCAATTACGCAACTCACCAGAAGCCCACCTCAGATTACACTTCTTTCTTTTGCTATCAGATACCAAGAGGCTATTGAGTATTCCGCGGAGACCTGACCAAACTCAGTAGACCAGCGTTTATTTGAGTTTTATCAGCATAAAAAAAAGATGAGAGTAAGAGCCTCTGAAGCCTGTTAAACTTATGAAAGCTATTGCAAAAATATCAAGTGAGTTTTCTCAATAAGGCCTTCATACAAATTTTTTCTTTACAATGAATGAAAATGACGTTAAACTTACATGTAAGTTTATTTGCACCAGTAGAATCATTAGGAATGCCTTTCATTTGCCTTTTAAAGGGTGTTACAAGCGTTAGTTAGGTCAGAGTGGTATAATTCTATCCTAAGATCATAGAATCGCTTTAAAACGCAATTACGTGCCATTTGTTTTTTCTGAGCATTGTCTTTCATTTCTTTTATCAGATAACTTTGAAAGAGAGCTTTCCATAGCTTATTATTATTGTAAGTAAAAGGGAAACGAACAGAGTAGTATGTTTTAAAGTCATACTACTTATTATTATTATATAATAATAGGGGTTATTTTGAAAACTGAAAATCGAACAAAGTTCTCTATATTCCTACCATCTTGCCCTCTTGTTCAGACTGCAGTCTCAAAATCTAAAGATGCTCTTAAGCTATTGAAAATCTAGTATTTTTTTAATTATTAACAAATTCTGACTTCGTAGACTGAGCAAAATCTGAACAAAATTGGCCAAGACTGAAAACTGAAATATTTAAGTAGTAAAGGATTTTGGTAAAAAAGTTTAGATGTCTAAAATTTGATCATTATAAACCCAAACATTTGGATTTTCTTCTGGAACAATATCCCCATACTCCGGTGATTTATAATCAGTAGGTAAAATTTTCTCATAAACTGTAACATTCTTGTTTAGTTGGCTGTCAAATTTTGTAGTTCTTTTTTCCATACCTGCAACACAAAGTATTCCGTATTTGGTTCTTGCAGCATTTTTACCTTCTCTGTTGAATTTAATGTAACCTTTTGCAGCAAGTACATCGATGCGGTTACGGATAGAATGCTGACTACCAAGACCTGCCTTATTTTCAAATACCTGACAGAATGAGTTAATTGTATATACCTTTCCTCTTTTACGTGCTTCCTCATAAATCAATTGCAAAATAGTATCGTGTCTACGAGAACGTTCTGCATCTAACTTCTGACCATAATCTTTGTTTACAAGCCTCTGTGATTCGTAATCAGTCATATGCCAGCAGTTATCGATTTTATCGACACATTTTGACGGAATAGCGTGACCATTACGTAATTCAAACATCAGTTGACGACTACTTTGCCGTTCATCTGGCTTAAACATTATCATTCCTGTAGTATAAAAGCTTCTTAACGAACCAGCACCACTGAAACTCTGAAATGGATCTTCTTCTAATGATTTCTTTTGTATCTTTTTCGTGTGATGCACTAGAATAACTCCTGCATCTGGATTGACTAATGTCCTTAGCTTTTCAACTCTCTCCTGTAAGAAGAAGAGCATTGCATTATTGTCATTTTCACTACCATTATCACCAGCATCAAAAATATTACGCAGTGGATCAATAGCAATAACATCAACTGTGTTTGAACCAAATGACCTTTCTATTTCAGCAACAACCTCGTCTATACTATCGCCGTTTAAAAGCAGCTTTATTTGTGGCGTAATTACCAAATTATCTGCAGCAAGCTCTATCAATTCCTCACTAAGTTTTAGTTGTTGTACCCGTTCACGCATATAATGGTAACCAATTTCAGTCTGAAGATAGAAGATTCTTAAAGGTCTCTTAGGCACCATATCAAGGAATGAAACTCCAGATGCCATATGAAATAGCCAAGAAATAAGAAAGTCACTTTTTCCAACTTTAGGTGCACCAGCAAAGACTAAAAGCCCTCTTGGAGTTAAGATTCTTGGGGCAATTGTATCCTCCGGCATTGGTGATTTGTCACTCAAATATTGTCTTGCAGGAAATGAAACAAATCTCTTCGTCTTTAGAATATCAGTAGTTGGAGTATTAGTAGCAGGTAAATTTATACATGTGGTTGAAGCTAAAAATTTTTCGACTTTTATGCCTTCTTGTACACAATCAGCAGCATCCCAACCTTTTGGTTTATTTTGTGGAATCTTAAGAGTAACAAGTGATGCAACACCAAGATCTGACAGCTTTTTGGCAGCATTTTCAGCATATCGTTTGCCTGCTTCATCATTATCTGGCCAAATAATAATATTTTTACCCTTAAGCGGTGTCCAATCTGTTTTATCAATAGGTGCATTTGCTCCAAACATTGCTGTTGTTGCAGTAATTCCTTTCTCTATGAGCGCTTCTGCACATTTTTCTCCTTCAACCAGAATAATCTTATCAGATTTTAGAATACCTGGAATGTTGTAGAGTGGCCTTATATCTGGTTCACCAAAACTCAGCTTCTTAACATCAAATGGACGATATTCTTTTCCTTCAGGTGGATCATATCGGTAAACTATAACAATAACTTGGTTGTTTTTATCGTAATAATTCCAGCTACAAGTCAGGTGCTGTTCTAGATCTTTGATACTCTTTTTTTCTCTAGTGTATTGTTTGCCAAGCCATTCACTTATAGAAGCCATTACTTCAGAAAACTCTGTCCTCGCATTCTTCCTATGTACAACTGCCCAAAGATCGATAATGTCACCACCGTCCCCGGTTGCGAAATCATTCCATAATCCAGCTTTACTGCCACTTAGCTCTACTCTTAAACTTTTTCCTCTATTACCCCAGATATCCCCTACTTGAAATTCATTTCTGCAAAAAGTGCCATTAGGTAGTAAGTACGAAAGACATGATCTTATCTGCAACAATAGTTCTGCTTTTAATCTTTCACTGTTTAAACCGAAATTCATAGTTCAAAACCTTCAATCATTTCTTATATGATTTATACTGTAATTGCTGCTTGTTGTGCGCCATCACCATTATTTAAATTGCTATCACCATTATTCTCAGAAAAAAAGCATAGAATATCAGCAAGTTAAAAATCGCATCGCAATTATTTAATTTTGCTCCGCAATTACAATTAGTCTCCGAAAACAACCATTCTTGAAGAAGTTATAGCTCTTTCGATAAAAGTCCGGATGTGATAGGATAAGGATAGATGATGATAAGGAGGTTGAATGCCAGCAGCATATAGTTATGATTTAAGAAAAAAAGCAATGGAAGCGCTAGACGAAGGAGAAAGCAGAGAAACAGTGGCAGCAAGATTTAAGATTGGACGAACTACTTTATGGGAGTGGCAGCAAAGAAGAAAAGAAACAGGAGACTTTCAATCAAAAAAACTTGGAAATGGGGGTTACAATCACAAAATTACCGACTGGGATACCTTTGCCAAATTTGCCAGAGAACACGGAGGAAAGACTCTATCGGAAATGGCTAAACTTTGGAACAACGTTAGTATCCAAACGATCTATCGAGCCCTTAAAAAAATTGGATTTACGCGCAAAAAAAGACATATGGATACAAGGAAAGAAACGAAGAAAAACGTGCTGAATTTTTGAAAATTATAGCGACAAAAGAACCTAAAAACTTAGTGTATATAGATGAGTCTGGCATTGATAACACCGAAGACTACCCCTACGGATATTGCCAGAAAGGACGGCGGTTTTATGCCTTAAAATCTGGAAAGAAAACTCAACGAATCAGTATGGTTGCAGCCTTAAGTGGAAGAAAGATAGTTGTTCCGTTAACCTTTGAAGGCCACTGTAATATGGATGTTTTTAATGGATGGTTTGAGCAATTTTTGACACCGATCTTGGAACCTGGACAGACTGTCATTCTTGACAATGCTACTTTTCATAAGTCTGATAAGATTATCGAGCTTGCTAAAGGGGTTGGTGCAGAAATTTTGTATCTGCCGCCTTATTCTCCAGATTTCAACAAAATTGAGCATCATTGGTTTGCTATAAAAAACAGAGCCAGGAAAAACATTCCTCTATTCGAATCCTTTCTTCGTGCTGTTGATTCTGCCTTCCTATGACCTGTTTGGACTATTATGAGAAATGCTATACTATTCAAGACCCTGATATCGCCGCTAAAAAGCAAAGTATTGTTGACGTTCTCTGTAGAGATGAAGATGGGGTGCAAGTGATCGTCGAGATGGTGCGACCTGAAAGTCTTCGGTCATATTGTTTAAAAGGAGAGGAATTCCTTCAGAAAGAAACTGAAAGAATCCTAAAACTTATTAAACCAGATGTTTTGCCATCTGAGTCTACGCATCAGTGCGAATCGGGTAACCGGTTGGTGCCGAGCGATGCGGACAATGAACCTCCTCTTGATAAAGAAGATGCTCAATCGTGAGAGAAAGCATAAACTACAAGCATCATGTGGTTGGAGCGCTAGGCTTAGTGGTATGGTGAACGTAAGTGAAGCTTCATAAGTATCGTAACGATTAAAGAGCTAAAGATGCTGATAAGCTCCGACCAAAAGGTAATGTGGATGAGTTACATTTTTCATTTCTGGATGTACGCAAATAATAATTCCACCGGTATAGAGAAGCCACCTAACCCACTGTTGTATGATAGAAGGAACAGGGTAAGCCTGTATTTTCGCCTATATGGCAGGCAACCCGCAAGGAATGCTGATGGATGTGCAGGTAAAGGATAATGGAGAAAGCGAATGCCATTTTGTAACGAAATGGATAGAATTTGTAACATTAATTCGCGTGAAAACGAGCAGACTTCCATTTGGTCCCTCATGACAAGAAACTTTGTTAACCACTTAAGGTAGGAAAGCAGATGATTACAAGTACAACTGTAAGTGCACCTACCAACAACTCCGAAGCATGGAACCAGTTACTCCGGAAGAGAAATGCCAAAAAGTTGTTATGAGGCTACAAAGACGTATTGTTAAGGCTGTCCAACAAGGAAGATGGGGTAAGGTGAAAGCTTTACAACATCTTCTCACACGCTCCTTTAGTAGCAAAGCTTTAGCTGTTAAAAGAGTAACTGAAAACCACGGAAAAACACGGCAGGTGTAGATCGTCAACTGTGGTTAACTTGCAATGCTAAAATTCAAGGAATAAAGCAGTTAAAGCAAAGAGGATATAAACCTTCCCCGCTAAAACGAATTTATATCAATAAATCTAATGGCAAAAGAAGACCTCTTGGAATACCCACGATAAAAGATAGAGCTATGCAAGCATTGTATTTGTTTGCTCTGGAACCGATATCTGAAACAATCAGTGATCGTCACTCCTACGGCTTTAGGCCCAAAAGATCCTGCGCAGATGCTATTAAGGCTTGTCACTTATTATTGGCAAGGCGCAATCGACCACAATGGATATTAGAAGGCGATATCAAAGGGTGCTTTGACAACATTAACCATGAATGGCTTATGAAGCATATTCCTATGGAGAAAAAAATTCTCCACAGTTGGTTAAAGGCTGGTTTCCTAGAGTCAAAAACCTTGTATCCCACAACTGCTGGCACTCCGCAAGGAGGTATAATTTCTCCAATACTAGCTAATTTTACCTTAGATGGTCTTGAACGGTTATTAGAAAGTCGCTTTGGTAAATTAGGTAGCAAAAGAAGAGACAAAATCAGAAGTGGAGTAAATTTAATCAGGTACGCAGACGACTTTATTATTTCAGGTTTCACACATGAGTTACTGGAAGATGAAGTCAAGCCTATGGTATCATCCTTTCTTCGTGAAAGAGGTCTAGCTCTGTCAGAAGAAAAGACAAAGATTACATTTATTACAAAAGGGTTCGACTTTCTTGGCTGTAATGTGCGTAGATATAGTAAGAAATTATTTATTACGCCTTCGAAGGAAAGTATTAAGAGATTTCTTAAAAAAGTGCGTGCATTAATAAAAGCAAATATAGGCAGTTCACAAGCTGTAGTAATTAAATCACTCAACCCTTTATTAAGAGGATGGGGAAACTACTACCGTCATGTGTGTGCTAAAAAAGCGTTCAGCAAGATAGACAATGAAATTTGGCATAGTTTATGGAAATGGGCAAAGACAAGACATCCCCGTAAAGGATTACGTTGGATAAAAAATCGTTACTTTAAAGTAATGAATCATCGTCAATGGGTCTTTGCTACTTCTGTATGCAAGAACAAACCAAAGGAAATAAGGTTTATGAGCTTACTCAAACTAAGCGACATTCCTATTAGACGTCATGTTAAAATCAGGGCGGATGCAAATCCACTTGACTTAAAATGGAAAAAGTATTTTGATGAGAGAGTGAAACGAACAAGAATGTTAGCAAGCTCCTTTTCAAGAGAAGGTTCTCTACTGTTAGTGTCACCACTAAAGTTGATGTATTCTGAGGATTTATGAAAGACAAGCCGGTTCGAGAAAAGAAGAACTTAGATAAGGGGCTCAAGCGTAGTGTGGGGAAACCTGCATGCTGCGTTTCTAAGGGAGGGAGTAGTAGTAATACTGCTTCCTTACCTGACCAAGTTGCCAAAACTAAAGGCTTTGAAAAACGCGCTCAATATTACGCTGCTAAAGCTTATTCAAGGCAAGCTGATAAAGGTGATCAATATCAGGATCTTAAAGAAATCATTTTTATAGCTATTGCTGATTGTATTCTCTTTCCTAATAAATCTGAGTATAAGTCAGATCATGTAATGTTAGACAAAGATAGCTATGAACATGATTTAAAAGATTTTTATTTTACATTTATTGAGTTACCAAAATTTCCTAAAACTAAAGAAGACCAATTGGAGAGTATAGTTGAAAAATGGATCTATTATTTTAAATATGCAGATGAAACTAGCGAAGAAGAATTGGAAAAGATAATAGGTAGTGATGTAATAATTAAAAAGGCATATGAAGAACTAAATAGATTCAACTGGTCAGAAAAAGAATTTATTGCCTATGAACAGGAAATAAAACGTATTCTTGATGAACAGGCTGTCCTCGCTCAAAAACTTGATGATGCTACTGAAAAAGGTAGAGAAGAAGGCAGGGCAGAGGGCAAAAAACAGGCTAAAATAGCTGTGGCTAAAAATTCACTCAAGGCGGGTGTTTCTATTGATGTTATTGCTGAAATAACAGGGTTTTCTGTTGATTATATTGAGAAAATTCAAGAAAAGAAGTTTTAGCCATAACGTTTTTTTTATTAAACCCTCTATTCTAGTAATTTTAATATTGCAATCCATTCTAATGTCTGTACAATGCCTTTTTTATATAAATACTTAATAGGAGGGGTTAATGCCAACACAGAAAGAGCTTCGGGCTACGATGTCCAAAAAATTACAGGAAGCTATTAAACATCCAGATCCAACAGTTGCTGCCGGGAGGAAGTCAGCTATCAAGAGATGGGTGGGAGTCCTTCAAGATAACTTTATGGAGCACATAAAATACTTTAAGGGTGATAAGTTGAAGTTTTTGCACAATGTATTCCAAGATGAAGGTTGCTGGTCAGGTGTAAGGTTGGATAATGCTGCTTTAGGTCAAAGGTTTACTGAAGAGAAAATAGGTGGAATAGATAATCCACTTCGCAAATATGAGATGGCTTGTAGTTACTGTGTAGTAGATAAAATTCATCCACTCTTTCAAAAAAGATTTGAATCTTATAGGAACAATTTTCCTCCTGGTGCATTTGATGGTAAAACTGAAACTGAAATTGGCAAATACGTACGAAACTCGTTACTAGATAGCATAAAGAGGAAAGGTCCTGTGTTTGATTTCTGGATCGATAGAGAATCTGGGGGATTAAAGCAACCAAGTAACGCGTCAGAAGGTTTTGATAGTGCTGTAAAACTTAAGTGGAGTGAAGGGGTAGAGTATTTTTATAATCATTTAAAAGAAGAAGATAAGGAAAAGAAGCTCACAGAAGCTATTCTTGCTCTTTCTCGTCCTCAATCTGTTGAGAAAGACGCCCCTATTTTAGATTTTTGTGTAAATAAGATAGTCGATAAAGATACTCTTTTACAGAAATTATCGCAGAAAGATAAGGGAGTATATGCTCTTCTTGCTGAATTAATAGAGTCATGTTTTTTTGATACGGTTCATGATTTAGTACAGTGCTGGTGTTATAAAGGAGTTTCAGAACGTGGAGATCATTCAGAGAAAATATTCTCATATGAAGAATATAAACTTCTTCTTTCCTCACTTTCAAATGTGATGTTAGACAATCCTGAGTTAAATGCTCAAGCAAGATCTCTTATTATGGAAATGTGGAGATGTGGTCGCTTTTATAAACACAAGGAGGCTGCTGTCGATACTTCTAACTTCCAAGTTCCTATAGAAAATGCACTTGCAGGGTTAGTGGTTAATTGGGAACGATCTGGTCGTAAGTCTGATGAAAAAAAAGAAATATTAGAGATAATGTTATTTGCTAAGGATCGCTTTCCTGAAAAGTTTGAGTCCTTCAAAGAAGTGATGATAGAAGACCTTAGATTATGTGGTAGAGAAGGTAAAAGAGTAAATGTAGATTACGGTCTGTTTGCGGAAGAATTATTCTCTGAGTTAGAGAAAACAATTTTACCACCTGTAGGTGATGGTCCTTGGAATAATTTACGGTCACGATCTAAAGCTCATGGTAGTAAGGAAACAACTTTGCCAGTTGATGATGGTCCACAGTCTGAGCTTGGAACTCCTAGTGTAAGTGGTGTTTCTTCTTATAAGAAAAAAAGCGTCTTTACGCTTAGTCGTAATAAGTAATCCACTTATGAACTCTTGGTGTTTCTGGTCGTAGTAAATAAGGGGTATTTTGTATGAGTAATGGTGATGGATTTATTAGGAGTTTGGTGGATGGAGATCTTGAAGGATTCAGACAAGGATTTGAATCTTTTTTAGATCAATGTCCATCTTTTTTGTATCATGTAAGTGCAGGTCGTTTCCTTCCTGTATTCTTTCTTAGTATGTTTGCTACTGCACATGATGCTAATATCTTAAAAGCAAATGAGAGAGTCTATTTTCGTTTTGATAATCATGGTATTGATACAGGTGGTAGAAATAGAAATACAGGGAACCTAAAAGTCGCTGTTTATCGTGACGGACAGCAAGTTGTCAGATGTTACAGTATTTCTGATCGTCCTAATAGTGATGGGTTAAGGTTCAGTACAAGGGAGAGAAATGCTCTAGTGCAAGAGATTAGACGGCAAAATCCAAATTTAAGGGAAGAAGACCTAAATTTTGAGCAATACAAAGTATGCATGCATGGAAAGGGCAAGAGTCAGGGAGAGGCAATTGCAACAGTATTCGAGGTGATTCGTGAAAAGGATTTTAGGGGTAGAGATAAATTTGCCAGATATTCAGCATCTGAGATTCATTTCTTAAGGCAACTCTTCAGAAATCACGGATTATTAACAATTAAGGAAATAGAGAGAAGACAACTTAGCCAATACCGGCAAGACGAACTTGATAGGCTTGTCAATTTTGTGCAAGTTGTACCAGGTCAACAAAGAATTGATAACTTTGCGGAAATGTTAAGAAGTGGAGTTGTACGAACTTTACGAGACAATAGCACAGTAATTTTTAGATATATAACTCGCATCTATAATAATTACAGACAAGTGCTGGGAGATAATATTGAAAATCGCTATCAAAAGTTTGAGAGTCACGGGTTTTTACTAGGGTTTTTAGCAAATTTTAGTCATCGCTACACAATAGGCATCGATCTTGACTTATCTCCTAGAAACTCACATGTTGCATTTCTTGTACGTCATCAAGCAGAAAGAGAAAATGTTCCTATTGTTGTCAATCTTGCTACAAGGGCACCGTCCAATATCGCATTAAACCGCGCCAGAAGTCACGCTGAAAGATTGCATGTTTTTTCATTTATACCTATCCATACTGAATCAAGAAATACTGTCTGTGTTGGATTAAATTTTAATTTAAATCTAGATCCTTTTAGTGTTGATACAGTAGGGCTTCAACAGGATAGATTTCCTTTAGTACAAAGATTGTTTGAGTATATAGAAGATGAAGAGGTTGGAGAGAATATTAGAGATTTCTTGCTTCAACATCTTCCTGGTGAAATACCAAGAAATGCAGATAATTATAACAGAGTATTTGATTGTATAACTGGTTTTACTTTTGGAAGTAGTGCTTTTGATAGGCACCCTTTAGAACTAGAAGAAGAAGACGAAGCACCTATAACAAAATACATATTTAGACATGGTGATGAGGGTTTAAGATGTTTAACTATGGTCTTTCATGCTGAAGGTTCTGATATAGTTATACTTCATATTAGAGCTCACGATGCACAACAACAAGGAGCAATCAATTTAGAAAATCTTAATATTAATGGAAATAATGTTCATGTATGGGAAGTTTCATGCACACTTAATGACCAATTTGAGCTAGATATTGATCAACCAAATGACCTTGGTTTATATCACGATTACCAAAATAATAATGCAAATAATTTTCTTGATGGTGATCTTGTACAAGTACCTAATGCTGAAAATGTACATGGTATTTCAGAAAGGGTTATGAATGATGGCTGGAAAAATGTAGGTCAGCATAGAGAACTATTTCAAGAGATCTCTGGAGCATTGATGCCACTTAGGGACGCAATAAATGTTAATAATGAGGATAAGTTTCGTTCTATACTACATGGTACATTTTATGCTAGTGATAATCCTTATAAAGTGCTTGCTATGTATAAAGTTGGTCAAACATATAGTTTGAAAAGGGGTCAGGAAGAAGAAGGAGAAAGGGCAATACTCACAAGAATTACAGAACAGAGATTAGACCTTTTATTATTAAGACAATCTACGGAGAATGCTCCAGATACTCATCCGATTGTATATGTATTAGGATTTGCTAATAATGCAGAAGAAGTAGCACAAAAGGAGAATAACGCAAAAGATCGAATAAAAGAACTTATGAACAAGCAAAGAGGATATTTGCTTATTACTTCTGGAAATGAGGTGGTTTTATTTCCTCTTATATTTAATGCAGGTGCAGGGAGAGTAGAAGGTCTTATATCTATTCCAGAAGGAATAGGAAGAGAAGAATATGTACATAGACTTGATCGTGGTGGTCGTGACTCAAGACCAGGAGTATTAGTGGGACCTGAAAGTGTTATTGATGAAAATCCACCAGAGGGTCTATTATCAGATCAGACTCGTGAAAATTTCAGGCGCTTTTACACGGAAAGAAAACCAGGACAGAACTCGATTTTTTTGCTTGATATAGATGATAATCTGCACGTTCCATTTAGTTACTTGCAAGGTACTAGAGCACAGGTAATAGAAACATTAAAGTCAAGAATAAGGAGAGGTGATAATTCCATTCCTACAGCACAAGAGATAAGAAGACAAATAAGAGATATTCTTAGAAATCAAGGGATAGAAGTAAATGATCTACTTACGCTAGAATTTGCGACGAGAAATGGACATTATGATTACTGGCTTCAACAAATTGATATAGCTCACGCTGGAAGATTGCGATATCAGCTTCGTACTGAAGGTAATCACACTTTTGAAGTAGCTAATTTGGCAAGGAATGACGGTAACGAGCACATTGTTAGAGTATTAAATCAATTTAAGAAAAATGAAGAACAACAGCGTTTAACTTTAATCATTACTTTAAATAATACTCATTGGGTTACACTAGTGATTGAACGTCAAAATGGGAACTATGTTGGGTACTATGCTGATTCAACTGCTACTGCTGTTCCAGGTGGTATTACTGATATCATTCAAAATAACTTAGGAAATAATATCAGGATTAATAATGTTTCTGTTAGTCAGCAAACAGATGGTTGGAATTGTGGTTTATGGGCATTAGAAAATGCTAGTGATATTAATCGAGTTCTAAACGAAAATCCTGGAGAACAAGTTCAGAATGTTGTAAATATTATGCGTGATTTTCTTGGAAGAGGCCACCCAAACAGAGATAGAAATTACTTTCAGAACATAAGAGTGGGCATTTCACAATTATTCAGGAATGATCCGGGATTTCAAGATGTGCAATTGCAAGCATACATTCAAAATAGAGAACAAATTAATCCATTACTACGTACTTATCTAGAATTAGGATATCACAGAGTAGGAGGAGGGTATGGATTAGTAGAAGCACCTATATCGCTTGGTGTTAGTGATTCCAGTAATTTTGGTGACCTGCCACAGTCGAGTTTAGAAGGTCCTGAAGCTAGTCGTGTTTCTGACCTTAGCAAAGGTAAAGGCGGTAGGTAGAGGTAATCGGTAGATGAAAGGAGTGTAGGACATCTAAAGCAAAGAATGCCATTCTAAGCCCACCTCTGAAGGTCATTTTTTTCTCGAAGCTTAAAAAAACAAAACCCAATATAAAAACGTTGAATATTTCTTCAGAATTGTGTATAATTATTAATGCTTTTTAGGTTGATTTCTTATGACTTTTTCTAAGTTTCTTGATCCCAAAAATGATGTATCGTTTGTGCGACGTGAAAAGTCGCTTATTAAATTGTTTAGCAGGTCACCCTGACTAAACCGAGTGTTTTGCCGCTCGTACCCTACTAGACTGTACAAAAGCAGTAATGCTTTGTGCAAAGCGTTTAGGACAATGAACCTGCCTGAAAAGGAGAAGTTCGGTCTGCGAAGAAAGAACAATGCTATAAGTGTCGAGTTGGCACGGGGGCTAGGGTTAATGGTATGGATAGCGCAAGCAAATGATCCTAAGCATCGTTACGTCGAACAAGCCAAAGACACTGATAGGCTTGAACCAAAAGGTAAGTAGACTGGTTATCAAACTGAACGCATTTGATACGCAAACATCAAGGTCACCGGTGTAGAGATCAATCCTAACCCGTTGTTGTTTAATAGGTGGAACACGGAAACCCCATATATCTCTGGGTACCAATATTGGATATTCAGTAAGGTCGATCGTGAGAAAGGCTTATGGGTATGTGGGATTGGGAGTGTGGAAAAAGTGAACGCTCATCTGTAATGGATGTGATACAGGTTTAACGTTACCTGGCTCGAAAGAGAACTGACGTCCACAATGGTCATCTTGGACAAGATTGTTTGTAAAACTTTTAAAGAGAGGAAAGCAGATGGTTACAGGTAAAATTGTAAGTGCACCTTTCGGTACTGCCGAGCACTGGAACCAAATTAATTGGTCTCAATGTAAGAAAAAAACCAGGAAGCTACAAGCTCGTATTGTTCAGGCAACAAAAGATGGGAGATGGAATAAAGTGAAAACTTTACAACATCTTCTCACACGTAGTTTTAGTGCTAAAGCATTAGCAGTGAAACGCGTAACTTCGAACAAAGGAAAATACACGGCTGGTGTTGATAATCAGTTGTGGCAAAGTCCTTCAGCTAAATCTCAAGGAATTGCTAGCCTAAAGCGACGTGGATATCGCTCTCAACCTATGAGACGCATTTATCTAATCAAGCCTGAGGGCGGCAAGCGGCCGATTAGTATTCCAACTATAAAAGATCGTGCGATACAAGCCTTATACCTTATGGGCTTGGACCCTGTTGCAGAAACAATAGGAGACACTCACTCATATGGATTCAGGGTGCATCGTTCAGCAGCAGATGCAGTAAGTCAAATTTTCATAACATTGGCAAGACGTGATGCTCCGCAATGGATTTTAGAGGGGGATATTAAGAAGTGTCTCGATGAAATAGACCACCACTGGTTGAAAAACTCAATTCCAATGGAAAAGAGTATCCTAAATAAATGGTTAAGGTCTGGATTCGTAGAAAGACGAATGCTACATCCCACAATAGCAGGAACTCCACAAGGTGGAATTATATCTCCTGTACTTGCTAATTTAACTCTCGACGGTCTTGATGATGTTTTCAATAAACATTTCGGAAAAAAGGGAACCAAAAAACGCAAGAAATATGGTGTACACATGATCCGCTATGCGGATGATTTTATAGTAACTGGAAAATCGAAAGAAATTCTAGAGACTAAAGTCAAACGGCTTGTAGAGGATTTCCTGAGCCAAAGAGGGCTATCTTTATCGGCAGGAAAGACAAAGATCACACACATAGAACAGGGATTCGATTTTCTCGGTCAGACAGTACGCAAGTACAAAACAAAACTAATCATCAAACCTTCAGAAAAAAGTGTAAACAGACTTCTGAAGCGCATCCGGTACCTAATTCGCAAGAAGAACGCAGAAACCCAAGAAAAAGTAATTGATATGCTTACACCTCAAATTCGAGGATGGGCCAATTACCATCGAGGAATATGTGCGAGAAAAGCTTACGAAAAAGTGGACCATGAGATCTTCAAAGCCTTATGGCACTGGTCAAAACGCAGACATCCTAATAAAGGATTACGTTGGATTAAAGGTAAATACTTTAAAGTCAAGGAGTCTCGAAAATGGTGTTTTGCAGTACTGGCTAAGAATAAAAACATAATTGAATGGAAAGAACTCTTCCAAGCGACAAGTGTACCAATTCGCCGCCATAAGAAAATTAGAGCAGTAGCTAACCCCTATGATAAAGAGTGGTATGCTTACTTTAAAGAACGTCAATCAAAAAACTCTTCTCTTTGCAAAAATGGTAAGGTATGATTAATGTTAGTTCTAAGAAGGAATTTGATATGTCCAAATATTCGATAAAAACTGTTGCCGGTTCTAAAGAAAAGGACTTAAGGTGGCTCGAGCCGTATGAAGGGAAACTTTCACGTACGGTTCCTAGAGGAGGGTTCGATGGGTAAATATCTTAGTCCATTGAACTCTTACTCTTTCAAAAGAATATTTGGCACCGAGAAGAATAAAGATATTCTCATTCATTTCTTGAACGATATTTTAGGTTTTACTGGCTTAGCTGCTATTCACGATGTTGAATTCTTAGCTACCATTTTGGATCCTGAAATTGCCGCTAAAAAGCAGAGTATTGTCGATGTTCTTTGTAAAGACTTCCAAGGTTCAAGATATATTATAGAAATGCAGTTCACTAAAACTAAAGGCTTCGAAAAGCGTGCTCAATATTATGCTGCTAAAGCCTATTCAAGTCAAGCTGATCAAGGTGATGAGTATCATAACCTCAAGGAAATTATCTTTATTGCTGTTGCTGATTGTATTATTTTTCCAGATAAGATTGAGTACAAATCTAATCATACTATTCGCGATGAGCATACCAATGAACATGACTTAAAAGACTTCTATTTCGTATTCATTGAGTTACCAAAATTTACAAAAACCAAAGAAGACCAACTAGAAAATATAGTAGAAAAATGGTGTTATTTTTTTCGTTACGCAGCAGAAACAAACGAAGAGGATCTAGATAAGATAGTAGGTAGTGACGTAATAATAAAACGAGCTTATGAAGAGATGAATAAGTTTAATTGGTCAGAAGAGGAGTTACTGGCATATGAGCAAAGGAAAAAACGTATAATGGATGAGATTGCTGCTTTTGCTGAAAAATTTGATGAGGGTCTTAGATTAGGTCAAGAAAAAGGTAGACTAGAAGGCATCCAAATCGGCCATGAAAAAGGTAAAATTGAAGGCAAAATTGAAGTTGCAAAAAATTTACTTCAAGCTGGCATCTCTATTGACATCGTATCGCAAACTACGGGCCTTTCCTCTAGTGAGATCAAACAGCTACAGTCAGAAAAGACCAGATAGTTTCATCGATTTATCGCTCTGCTTATTCCTTTAACCACTGATGTTCCGTTTAAGAAAGTATCAGGCTTCTTAGATGACTCTACTTTTCCTGAAACCTGCTGATCTAAGATCTTATAAGGCTTTTCTACCTTCTGTTGTAGCAGTGCAGTTTCTTTTTCCTCTTTTAAATTGCTTCTCAAACGATCTAGAAACTTATCAGTTTGTTTAAATTCTGGACATGCTCCTTTTGCAAATGAATATAGAGTTTTTGATATCTCAGAAAATTTTCCATTTCTTATTTTTCCAACTATAGCTGATTGTACTGCCAGAGGATCAAGGTTTAGGTTTGTTACTGATATACCTGATTTAATGGCTGTTTCATTCAATACTTTCTCAAATCTCTTTGTAATACCCCATGCATAGCCCTGTGCTTCCAATAAAGAAATAGAGTTTTCTAATGAAGATATATATTTTTGACCCGTAACTCTTCTAATCAATAAATCAAGTAACATTATTGTACCATTTACATCTATTGGTGCATTAATTTGTGAAGTTGAACTTGCAGTATTTAATGTTTCTTCAGGTAAAGCAGCCCTAGAGTAAAATAACCCACCTACAGAGCTTTTCACCCAACTAAACAAATCATTTATCCATGAAGATGGTCTTGTTGTACTGCTTACTGCTATCTTAGGTTGATCTATAGCAAGAGGTTTACGTGATAAGTGATTCTGATGACGATTGTGATCTCCATGGTGATGACGGCGTCTGCGTTGTACAGGCTTTTCTCTTTCTTGATTAAGTTTTTCTAAGCACTGCACAACATCACTACATTCTTCATTTTTACCATTTACTCTGAATTTTTCTCTAACAATATCTAGTGGTGTTCTACCGTCAGCAGTTAAGGCATCAATATCAGCACCTTTTTCAGCAAGATACTTAACCATATTTAATAAATCCAATTGAACAGCCCAATGAAGAGGTGTCCAACCTTCATTATCTTTGACCTTAATATCAGCACTGTTATCTAAAAGAAGTTCAACTATATTAAAATTATTCTTTTGAATTGCCCAGAACACAGGAGTCCAACCCTGCCTACCCTGAACATTAACGTTAGCACCTTGTCTGATACTGTCTCTGATTTTCTCAAGATCTCCTTCTTCTGCAGAAATTAATAATTCTTTATCTAGATCCAATTGTTTTCGTTTCAAAACTTCTACTATATCTTCGTAACCCTTTTGAATAGCTAGGTCTAAAGGTGTCTTGCCGTACATGTCTGTAGCCTTTAAATTAGCACCCCTGTCAAGAAGTAGATTTACTACATTCAACCTGTTTGCGTCAACAGCAATATGCAAAGGTTTCCTATTGTATGCATCTTGAGCCTCAACACTAGCACCTTTATCAAGAAGAAATCGAACCATACCCAAATTGCCTTCTTGAACAGCAAAATGTAAAGGTGTTCCTTCATACGTTGTTTCATTATTAAACTTAGCACCTTTGATGATAAAAAACCTAACTGCATCTAACTCGCCTAATTGAGCAGCAAGTAGCACAGGCGTTCTACCATAAATATCTTTACTCTCAATTCCAATCCCTCTATCAAGAAAAACTTTAATTATTTCAGGTTTATTACTTTTAGCTGCTGCATGTAAAAGTGTTTCTCCGGAGACTATGTTTTTGTTGGTACTAGCACCTCTATCAAGAAGAAGATTGACTGCATCTAAATTACCTGACTGAGCAGCAAAGTATAGAGGCGTTCTCTGAGCTTGATCTTTGACATTAACTCCAGTACTCTTGCCCCTCATATCAAGAAGAAGTTTTATTATATCAGTATTACCACCTTGAGCAGCAAAGTGTAAAATTGTTTTAACATGAATACCTTTAGCTTTGATGCTAGCATGTTTATCAAGTAGAAGCTTGAATATGTCTAATTTGCCTTCTTGGGCAGCAAGCTGCAAAGGTGTTATACTACCACATTTAGCCTCAATATTAGCACCTCTATTAAGAAGAAGTCTTACCACGTTCAAATTGCCTATTTCAATAGCTAAATGTAAAGGTGTTTTATCACCATTACCTCGAACCTCTATGTTAGCATTTTTATCAAGAAGAAATTGAACCATATCAAAATTGCCTTCTTGAACAGCAAAATGTAAAGGTGTTCCTTGGAACGTCGTTTCATTATTAAATTTAGCACCATTATCAATAAAAAGTTTGACCACACCCCATTTACCTGACTGAGCAGCATAGAGTATAGGTGTGTAACCAGACTTGTCTTGAACCTCAATTCTTGCACCTCTATCAAGAAGAAATTGAACCATATCTAAATTATTTCCTGATACAGCAAAGCATAAAAGTGTTTGACCTTCCTTATCTTGAGCATCAACATTAGCACCATAATTAAGAAGAAGTTCTACCACACTCCATTTACCTGACTGAGTAGCAAGAAATATTGGTGTGTAACCAAACTCATCTTGAACTTCGATATTAGCACCTCTATCGAGAAGAAGCCTGACCCTATCCCACTCACCAGCTTCAGAAGCAAAATGTAAAGGTGTTCTCTTAAATTTCCCTTGAGCCTTGATATCGCTACTGCTTGAAACTTCTAAAGGTAAAGAACTTTCCTGTAAATCGAGAATAGAGCTAACATAATTTAATTTATCTATACTATCTGCATTGTATATTTTATCTATTTCATCACTTAATGGTATTTCTTTATCAATGAATCTTATAGAGAATGTCTTCATTTTAGGCTCTTTATAGAAATCTTTAAAATATATGATAAATAACTCGCCAACTTCGATACTGCTATCCAAGTTATTTGTCATAATATTTGCATTAAAAGCATTGGTAACTATCAAGTCATATTTATCGTGAAGATAACTATATTGACCTGCTTTTTTAGATATAAACAGCTTATTCTTTTCTTCTACTTCCTGAGGCGTTACCACAATGATTCTTTTATCAGAGATTAAAAGTGAAGGCTTTAAATATAGACTATTGTCTATTTCCATCGGTGCATTATCAAAAATAATTTGTAGTTTTTTATACCACTTATTTATAAATGCATCTTCTAGTCTGACTGTTATTACATCCTGCTGCAAGCCGGTAGCTGATATAGACAACTTAATTAATAGATCACTTGCATCTTTAATAACCGTTGATATCGGTTTCATACCCAAATCCTTATTTATTTGTTGTACCAACTTACGCAAATCTAATGTACTCCTTAAACTTCTTTTTCTGTTGATATTATCATTAATTACTACTTCTCGAATAGGTAAGTTTTCTATATCAAGTATTTCATGGTCTGAAGTAATTACACGTGTACTGTTTTCTCCTACAACAATATTTTTCCTCTCACTTTCTTCTCTATTAAGTTCATTGTGTATACCTTCCAAAAAAACTGGACAAAAATCAGAGCTTCTTTTCCTCCTTTCACTTAAACATCCACCTAAATCTAACTTATTTTCTGATTGGCTGAGGGAAGCAAACTCTTGCATATTTTTGACTATGGCAGATATTTTACTCACCCAATACTGACCTACTATACTTTGATTATAACCATTAAGCAAAAGGGTGCTTTGCAACTTGCTTGATGATTCTGAAATCCGAGTACCATTAGACTCGTCTCTAGTTATCATTAATTCAGAGCACTGATCTATTACATTTTGATCATAACCATTTAACGAAAGATTATTTTGTAACTTTCTTGATAACGCTGAAATTTGAGTGCTATTCGATTTATCTCTAAATTCGGTAAGTTGCTCTAAACTACAGAAATTTTCAGTAAAGCTAATTTGATCTTGCAGTGAAGAAAAACCTAAACATTGATATGTTGAATTCTTATTTTCACTTTCAAAACTATCAATTGATACTAAACATTTAAAGTCATTTTCTATTTTAGGAGTATATTTACCTTTATTTTTGTAATTCTCTGAAGCTTTTTCAATTAGGTCTTGTATTTTTCTTACCTCAGACAAATTAAACCTATCTAATTTACGAATTATTATTGATTCTAAGTCTAAATCAAATTCCAATGTAGAAATTCTATAAGATTTAACATTATTCCAACTTTTTATGTTGACTGTATGATTGGACCTCTTATCGCAAAATATCAGATCTGCACCATTACTAGAAATCTCAACCCGATCCGGAGTAATATTCTTTAATATTACTACCCCTATACGCTCCTCATCTTGTCCTACAAAAGTAGAGATATCTCTTTCTAATTTTTGATTATGCTTAATAGTACCAGTAGAGTTACTAAAATCTATAACGTATTCTTTTACAATTCTTTCATAATCAGTTCTAAGTTTATCCTTGTAGTCCATTACATCATCAACATTCTCTAATAACCCGGAAGATGGAAAGAGATCGTTGTTATTCCATAGAGAATAAGAAATATTTTCCCATTTACTTCGATCATTATAAAACCCTTCCATTCTAATAATAAAAGGTATTTCACTTTCTCTTATTAATAAAAGATCATCTTTATCTTTATATTTCTCAATATCTTCAAGGTGGGAATCAATTACTATATGATCATCTTGAAAATCTTTAGATAACAAAAACATATTCTGAGTTTGTGTGGCTTGTAAAAAAGGAACTAATTTACCCTTCTCTGAAGAAGATGGAGAACATGACATCGACTGTATATTAGGGATAAAGGCTTCTCCTTTGTCATTCATAACTATAAGATGCCTATAATTATGACCTTGCAGGTAGTTTTTTACTTGAATACTAGTGTTATTATAATTTAAATGTAAGTCACATTGCTGGATTGAAAAATCTCTTTTAACTACCGGCATAAGTAGCATATCTAATTTTTCATCATCTGAATTATTATCAATCTTAACTTCCTTATTACCTATACTATCACCAACAACATATACATCATTTCCTTTTCCTCCTCTAGCAAACACAGTTCCTTGATCGAAGTTTATTATATCATCTCCCAGAGAACCAAAAACCATGTGTGGAACTACACTATCACTCTGATTTTGCACTTTACCTCTAATAACACTCAAAACTTTATAGCTCTTGTCATTATTTAGAATCTTTTTGTAATGATTTTCAACATCATCAAAATTATCTAGAGAATGTTCTGAATGTAATTCAAATGATTTAATTTCCATAGTTGGTGAGTCTGATCTTTCAATTTTAGGAACGATATTACTACCATTTTTGTCTATTAGCACGAAGTGAGGTTTATTACTGCTTTGATTAACATAATTTTTTATATCAAGAGTAAATTGATTGTTTTGACCAAAATTTATTTTCAAAGATAAAGTATTACTTTCTGTAGAGTAAGTTATTTGATCACAATCACTCAATAAATCAAATTCAGGAAAGACTATAGTTCCTGTTCCATCCACATCAATCTCTGAATATAAACCCTTACCTTTGTAGTCCGCAGCTTTTACGTAAAAAGTGTAATTGCTCTTTCCACCCTTGACTGTAGTATACGGCGAAATAATTACTTTTTTGCAATTTTCAACTATATCTTTCTCATTGTTGTTAGAACTACCACCACTATCTATGATAACGTCACGATCATCGGTTCCTGTAAAGTGTTCAGAGTAACCCATGCACAAAACCTCATCCACCTTATTCTTTCTTCCAACATAGTAATAATTAAAGATGCCATTATTATCAATTTGATCATTGATTAACCAACGACCATTTACTCTTGCCCTTAATGACCCGGAGGAACTAGGCTTAAAACGATAGTTAACATTCACTCCTATAACTGTATCTTTCAATTGGCTTAAATCAAGTATATTAACAGAGTTACTTCCACCAATAATTTTACCTGAGAAGTCAACGTTATTTACAACAAACCTATTTACTACCTTATTACTACCACCAGTTATTTCTGCCGTACCTGAGTAAATTAGAAAATTATTGTTCCACACATTACTTCCAACAATAGTACCTCCGTTCACATTTTGTAGATCGTAAACAATTGTCTTATCTTCTTGCTTCATTTTTACTCTATTATTATGGCTAATAACCATTGCGTTTTCACAGTAGTATACAGCCAACTTAACTGAGCTTTTAATACCTTTTTCATAATCTTGATTAGTAATCTGTGGTAAACAAATCCTGCTAGCACCTTTAATATGACTAGGTATAACACGCGAAAGATTTTTTGCATTGGCATCTGTTCTATTCATCATAATCGTTGCGTAGTTCGGGCGAAGAGTATTACCGCTTACTTTTCCAAGACCAATACCGTAAGCAACAACACTATTAGGACCATTATTTAAAGCTTGCCACACTCCTTTAGCTAGACTATCAACTGTGTTTTTTCTATCTGCAAGGTGTTGCACATCAGATGCCATATCTTGAGATAGAATCGTTCTCCAAAATATGCTCCAGTTTTCTCCATGGGTTGTATCGTACTTTTTCTTGTACTCCACGATATCGCTAACACCACTATAAATTCCGTAACCTACCATGAGCCCAAATCCAACTGCAATACCAACTACCGGCATGCCAGCGGCTGTAAGAGCGACACCAGAAACAAATGATACACCAGAAAAAGATATAGATGCTACATTATCTCTTATTTCTTTCTCTCCACATGGATTATCACTACTCTCTCTATTTTTACAGTCTATAAGATTATTTGCTGATATGCCTATGTCGATAATATCAAACACACCAGTTAAAGCTCCTGCTGTACCTCTTGCTATCGCACTTCCAAATTTTACTCCTGCAACTCGAACAGCAAATTTTGTCTGTTTACCTAAAACACCTGGTATCTTTCCTACAATTTTTTCAGCTGATGCTACAACTTTGGGAGTAATTTTAACCATTACATTCTCAATTGGTTGAGATGCAAAAGACCATCCTATTCCACCCAGATTTAATCCACAATCTGTTGCTGTTCCATCCTTACAAGACACAATGGCACCATGGATTCCTCTTATTAATTGTATTCCACCTGCAGCATTCATTAATCTGCCTTTTAATTTTGAGCTTTTTGTTGCACTACTAGTTTTTTGTGAAATGTCACCGTGCAAATCCTTGATACGTTCATTCTGAACATAGCGCTCATATCCTTGATCTGCAACAACCTTATCAAGTAAGTACTTGCGATCACCTTCAATACTTTTATCTCCAACGAACTCTACTAGCTGAGCATTTTTCGCTTCATCTCGACTATTCTTAACATAAGTCAGGAATTTTTCGCTATCAATTATAATCTTATCTACATTATTTTCATCTACCTTTCCTTTACTGAACTTTTCCACATCACCCTTTGAAAATAAACAAGGATTAACACTTCTCTTGCTTCTACTACTTTGCTTTACACAAAGATTTGGGTCAAATTTATTCTTAGGCTGCTGCTGACTAAAACTAAAGATAGAGCTATGAACTACTTTAACAGAAGAAAACTCATCTTTGCTCATTAAGATAAGAGAATCTGCGTTACTCGCACCTTTATCAAACACAACGCCTACAAAATCTACTTCCTTCCCATCAGTAAGTGTTTTGTAAGTTACACCTTTCGTATACTCATCACTTATTTGTTTATTTGCCTCATCTTTTAACGCATTAGCCGTTTTACCTTCCCTTGGTCCTTTAAGTTCTAATCCTACTGGATCGTATTCTTTAGCACTACTAGCTTGATTTGCAAACTTAATACCATGAACTAGCATATCAATACGTTTTCCCCTTCCGGTTTGAAACTCTGTTAATACCAAAGCTCTGTTTTCTTGTGATTCCACTAGCTTTATATCACTATAGTGGCTAAATGCTCCGTGAAATACAGCTTGAGTATGCGCTTCTTTTTCTATTAGACCTTTAAAAGGTAGCACTGCCTCACCTAATTTTCCAAATAACTCCTTATACTTGCCTATTGATTGAGATTGATCTTGTGAAGAAGCAAGCTGAGACTCTAGTACTGCATCAAATGTTTCTTTTAACCCAGCAGGATAAGGAATGTTTTTCCACTCTCCATTAAAAGACTCTTTTCCCTCTTTATACTCACCTATAGAATTAGATCTATCAACTCTCTCTATAGCAAAAAAATCTGATTTTCTTTCTTCTTGTAAACTTATACATACTTCTGTTATTTTACCAACTTTTGGTAGATTAATTGGCATTTTCTTCTTACTAAACTCTCCTTTTCCTCCCTCTCTAATGTGAAAAATAAATACCTCTTTGTCTTGCCCATAATTTCCCTTAGTCAGCATGAATGTTGTCACAGGTCTCGCAGTTGATTGTGCACCTAACCTTGTAGAAGAAGCAAGTGGGTACTCATTATATAAAAATACGGATTTCTCTAAATCAATATCTATAAACTTATCAGCGAGAAGAAGTTGCCCTAATAGAAATCTACTAAAGTAATTACCTCCTTTCTCTGGCGTACCAGGAAATGTGTGATAAATACGTTCTAGTGGCTGTTTTATTTTTTCTTTAACGTTAGTGATTGTACTTTTCTCACCATTCCAACTTGAAGTTACTTCTAGGAGTTTTTGTACCGTAGGAGGAGCAGGCTTCCTATCAGCAGGTGGAGATATATAAATTGAAGACTTTTCACCTTCAGTTAAATCCAAATTTAACCCTACACATAACACATTGTCTGAAACGGTTAAAACACGCATTGTATTTGGCTGAAAGCCTTTTGCATAATCTTTTGCTTGCTCTAATGCACTACCTGGTGTTGTACCAGTAGCTGTTCCTGCCTTTAATTCAATAATAATGGGAACAGCATTTAATGATCTATCCTTACCACGAGGCACTAGAACGATATCAGCATAACCTCTCCCTGCAAATTGCTCTAGGTAAACTCTGAGATTATGCCTATAGCGGAAATTTACTAAAGCACCTGCTACAAATCCATGATGTGCTGCTTCTCTTGCTTGATTAGCGTAAACAAGTGAATCCTTATATTTAGAGTGAATTTTACCAACTTTTTTAAGAACTTCTTCAACAGATTCCTTTACTTTTCCTGCATTCGAATTAGTCAGCTTTTCTATGTCATTCTCTGGATTACTCCACAACCCTTTTTTTATTTCCTTAAATTCATGCGTTGCAGAAGCATTCTTATCCAACTTGTCATCTTTTACTCCAACAGATATTTCCCCTGTGGTTTTAACAACTTTTACTAATTTAACTCTAAGATCATCCCTAGCACTTCTTATATGTTGATTCTGTGCAGGTAAATTTGATTGACCCAGTATCTCTTCTAGCTCACCATAAGTAAACTTTTTACTCTCACTATCAGACTCTGAAATCACAAAAAGATTTACCTTCTCAATCGCGCTTTTCTGATTTGTAATATCACCTTTTCTTATGACAGCCACTTTTAAAGTTTTTGAATCATCAAATTTAAAATAAATTTTTTTAATATCTAACTTTTTTGCAATTTCCGTATCTACAAAAGTAGAAAAGCTCCCTAAAAAGAAATGAGGAAAAAAACCTTCTTTACCTACCGAATGTAAATATGATGGAATCTGATCAATGTATGACTGAAATCTTGCTTTGAAAGATTCAAAATCACTTCCTTGTTGAGTTGAAGTACTTGCTACTACTTCTCGAATTAATAATTCTATTAACTCAAAATCTTGTGATTTCTCTTGATTTGGCATAAGATCCTTCAATAATATGTAACGTTTTTTACTTGCCCAGCCTTACATTAGACTTACCATGTGTTTTTCTAACTTCTACTTCAGCTAAATCACCACTTGGACCAGGTTTGTTCTTTTTATCAAGCCCTTTATCAGCAGACTTACCATAGGCTAAAAACTTATTTAATGATTCATTATCTCCTTGCTCTAATATAGAACGTATATAATTTGCTTTTTCAGAAGACATGAACTCCTTGATTTGTCTAGAATTAGCCCCATTTAACATTGCCCATACTGGCCCCATAAAACCTTTTTCAATCAGAGGTGCTAAAAACCTCCCTTGAAAAACAGAATCATTCGTCATTTCCTTATTCAGTGCCCAAATACGATGATTATCAAATCCTTCTTTTTTCCACATATGCATAAAAACCTCCACACCCGCACCTAAATAATGCTCTGGACATTCCTTCACCATTAATTTTAACCAGAGATAGTAATCATCTTCTGGAACGTTACATGGTTTCAAAAAATCAAATAACTTCTGAAATTGATCAAAGTTAAACACTTCTATCATTCTATATAAAGAAGCATATTCAGTATTTCTCTCCAAATCTCTTTTCAAAAGCTCTGGATATTTATCAGGACTTATTCGGCTTAAACAAAATTCAAACACATCAGGATAGCCATTATCAACTGCTGCATGCACTGCAATTTTCATAAAAACTTCATCCTTTTCCTGATCACTTAACTCACTCTCAGGCAACGATTTAATCTTATCCCAAAAGAATTCTACTGCTTCTACACGTCTTCTATTTGAACTTATTGCTGCACGATGTAAACCAAAGACATAAGGATGCTGACCTTTTAGATCTAACTCTGAAATGTATCCACTAATGAAATGCGACCAAAATTGCATCATTGGATCTGTATACCAACTTCCACTTATTCTTTTTGCTAGCTTCTTTAATGCGTCTGGGTCACCGTCTTTCACTTTATGCTTCTGTCTAAAATGTTCAAATAGAGAGATTATGTCTTCTTCTAAGCAACACCAACATGCAATTTGGTAAAGATAAAAGTCCTCTAATGGATTGCTTGTGCCTTTCCAACTCTGTGGCTCAGTCATCTTCTTAGCCGCTACCCTTCTATTAAGCTTGATACCATGTATTGTATCAGTTTTTTCCCAACATTCTCCATTTGATAATACATCTAAAAAGAATGGAAGTTTTGTTTCACCCCAGTTATCAAATAAAAGCAAAAATGCACCGCACCAATGTTTGACTTGAAGTTGTTTAGATTCTTTATAAGGATCGTCATCCTTAATAATAGAGAAAGCTGCCTTGGTTAGGTCATCTAAGTCCATAATTCTTACCTCCATAAATAAAAGCGTATTAAGATATAGAACTATGATAATTTATAAATTCCACATCAATTACGACATCGTATCCAACCCTTAAAATTTGTCAATTAATATTGTAGGAATTTTTTCTAACCCAAAGTAATATTTCGATAAAAGCGTTTTAATAGGCTGAATATATAATCTTTTGTTTATTTTTAATTTTGTTTTTGTCATAAGCTTGCCTTAATTCTTCTGCAAGTAAATTAATATTAATTTAGCAAGATATATTATTAAGATCTCAAGTAAAATAACCCTTTCCAGCACTAAAAACCAAGGACCGTGAGAACGAGTTTCTTTGGGATCAATTGGTCTACCAAACGACACGTGCGAACTTTTATTTATAATAATTTTACTATGCGCCAAAACCAGCTATATTGGCTCACTTTCGCTAAGTTTACATATGAACTGGTTTGCCTAACTTTGTTGCAAAGATTTAAAGCTTCTCTTTTCACAACCCTATTTTTACGCGGCTTGTTCTCACGAGTATATGTACTTTTTTGCGATTTTGGAGAGAGTAAATAATCAAATCTTTTGTGACTCTAAAATTAGGCATTTCTTCTCAACTTATTTTATTCACAGAAAAGATATTCTATTCTCATTTTTTTCATCTACCTTAATGTATAAAAGACCATACAAATAAGTATAAAACTCATACCTTATTGGTTGATTCGAATTTTAGTGATATCTTTTATAATTAAAATCATTACATCCAATTGAATCATTCTCTTCTTTAGCACTATAGTAGTTTCTAATCCCATGACTTAATTGCTTGGAATAATCAAAGTTAAATGCTCCTTCATCAAATGATTCTTCCTTTAAATTCCTAAACCAGTACTTTATTTCTCTTCCTGTTGATTGTTCGGATGTTACTGATGGAGATTTTTCGGGATACTGTGCTGTACTATGGCATGACAAACACGAAGATTTTTTGTTATCTATTGGACCATTAAGCCTACCTAAATATCCTAAAGAACCTTTCATTACATCGGGATTTATCCAACATTCCAACAACCTCTTTCCAATTATGTAATCTGCCCTAAAATAATTAGGGTCATTACCCCAAGCAACACCCACTAACTTCATATTAAACCACGGATTCTTATTATTTATAGTACAATCATAAATAAATGTACCTGCAACCCACCCTGTTTCTTCTGATCTCTTATCTTTGACTAAAAAATCAATTTGAAATAATCTCAGCTGCTTAAATACCTTTGGAGTCCCTTTCTCAGACTGATTTACGTAACCAGTCCAAGTAATGCTGTTTTTAAGAGTTGGTATATCATCCTCCGTTGCTTCTGTAAATACTAATTTTGCATTTACTGTACCATCTAAGAATTCCCCTTTGGTAATATCAGGATTGTTTATATCTTTCCAGACTTGCCCATATGTATAGCTACCTTGCTCATTAACAATAGAAATTGCCCAATTTTGTAGCATGGATTTTTGATCATTATGCAATTCACCAGGCTTAAAGGATCGTTCTCTTGTTAAACCATTAACAAATTCTCTACCATTTATCCCGTAGTGCATCCATGGCGCATGATACCAATTAGCAACCTTATTGCAATGTAAATCAAAATCGCAGTCTATATTCCCATCATATATATACTTTAAAATTGTATAGGCGTATTTTTGTGGTTCCTCTTTAAATGATATGCATTCCCATGGTCTTTCTTTATTACTCGTTTCAGCTAGGTAATCAGTCTTAATTTTAAAAACCTTGCCTCTATAACCTGAAGGTATTTTATCGCATGAAGATACTAATGCTCCACTAGCATGTACAAAACTACTACTTAACATCAAAAACGATAAGCTTAATACTTCCCAAGTCCGCATTTTAAATTCCTCATAATATCTCTAATTTTTGCTAAACTATACCTTCATATGCTGGTATCCTTTTACCGCATAAACATCCTGTACCTCGATAAATGGCTGCACAAACCTATGATGATAACACGTTGGTTTTAGTATATATATACTAACTTGATCTAATGCATCAAGTGGTTTGTTTTCTTTAGGTTGAGTATAACAATATAGAACTAGGGCAATAGAACCTAAAATGGCAAAAGCAGCACCCAAAATTGCCAATAACATGAGATTACTTTTCTGATCAGAGATAAGAGGCTTTCCTAAAAATGAAGAAGTTAGTGATCCAAAAAAAAGAGTACATGACAATACTGTAAGACACAAAAAGATCTTCTTTCCTTTAGAATTTTTCTGCGATGGATTATAGCTTGAAGTTTTGTAAATTAATTCTTCACCTTTACTTGTATCTCTAGCGCTGAAACAGATTGCTTGAGGAATTCTTGGCGAATTGCCTGGAGTTCTACTTCCTGAAATCAGTGATTCACTGTGCTGTGGATCATCGTGTGTATAAATACCATCTTTACTTACATCAAATTTAGTACTATTTAAATACATAAAAATGCTATTATTAGGGCTTTCATATGGTTCACTTTCATTTTCATCAGTAAAAAAACTTTCTTCACTGAAAATAGGACTTGATACATTTTCAGTCGATGTCTCTTGCACTATGCCCGAGTCAGTACTCTCATTAGTATAGCTCGGAAGGTAACCATCCCAAGAAAGTCCCTGTGCCTCTAATTCATCAAGTGTACCAGTTGAAATACAGAAACTATTAAGACTACCAAACGTGTCACCCAATGTATGAAAACCAATCATATTAGAAACATCACTTTCCTGTTCTAAATTCTTGTTCTCACTCTCATCTTTTCTCTCTCTCCAATCAGAGTCACACACACCGCTCAACTCTTCAGGATTAGGTTGCAACTTGTTCTCCAAAGGTGATGATTTTAGACTTTTCCTTTGCAAAATGTTTCTATTCATACCGCCTGTTCCAATACAAATTTTTATTGACTACCTTAAACTTTGGCTTGAGCTAATTATTTAATCAACTTAGAATAACTAAGCGTCAATAATACTTCAAGCAATTATAACTATTGACTTTTACCTGTGAAAGCTAAAAAAGATAGTAAAATTCTTTTAGCAGTGCTTGAAGGCTGAAAGTAGAAAATGTACAGTGAGTTTGGGTTTATGTTAATTTTTTATAACTTGCTTCCTTCTAATAATGTAATTATCGCAATGAGAAATCTATCCAATGAAACATACATCTTATATCATAGCTAGTGCTTTTGCCACCTTTATATTGCTTGCATCTGTAGCACTGTCTGAATCCTCTTATTTCGATTTTTTGTCTTCAGTTGAATTTTTAAGCTCAACTTTTACCGTCGTAACTGTTTTATCTATACTATCTGTTTTAGTAGTTGTGCTTTCATATAAAATAATTAGTAATAACAAGGAAATCGAGGCTAGGAAAAATAAATTTGCTCAAAAAGGGCTAGAGCTAGAAAAAGAGCTCATTCTGGAGCAAAAAGCTAAAGAAACTGCAAACAATCAAGTGGAAGAATTAAACAATCAATTACAGCAGAAAAATAAAGAGATAATTGATACAAAACAACAATTGGATGATAAATGTAAGAACATTTCTGAATTAACAACAGAAAAGGAAAAATTAGAAGTAGAGTTAAAAAGCCAAGAAGAAAAAATACAAAAATTGAGCACATTAAAAAACAAAGAGTGAAATGATAAAGACAGTGAAATCAGGGAATTAAAGAATCAGTTAGGTTATCTTAATGATAAAATGAAGGTTAGTGAACACAATAATCCTAAGATTAAGATATTGAAAGCGAAAAGAAACAATTTTAAAAATCAATTAGATTTTCTTATGGAAAAATGCCGAATTATGAAACAGAAAATTGCAGAGAAAGATGCTTGCCCTGCAAAACTAGATTATAATTTAAATAAAATAAAATGTAAGGAAGAACATTCTCTTAGCTCACCTTATGTTAAACAATTACAAAAGAAAATGCTAAATCAAATTGAAGAATCGTTTAAAAAACAAAAAGTTATAGAAGAAATGAATAATCAAATTGAAGAATTAATGGAAAAAGTTAACTTGCTTACTCAAACAAACAATACTCTTTCTGATAAAATGACCACTTATTTCAGTAAAAATGAAGAGCTGGTCACCTTCATAAATGAAACATTATCCAATATAGAACGAGAGAAAGAAGATTTGGAATTGCTTTATTCCAGTGAAAGAAAACAGAAAGGGTTTTTGGCTTTAAAAACAATTGAAGATTGCTTAGAAAACTTCAAAGAACTTTATTCAAAAACAAAAGATAGAGCAGAAAAATTGAGTATTCTAGTGCAGAGAAAAGGTGAGTTAAGTAATCCTCTTGTCTCTCCCGCTTGCAGGAGTTTTATTCAAGGACATTAAAATTATGTTTAATTGGCTTGACTTATATGATATAAATCATATATAACGTGTTGTCTGTTCAAGTTAGGAGGTGTTATCATGGTTGAAAAGTCAAGAGAACCTAGCATAGTGACTGCCGAAGTAGATAGTTATTATGAATTCATTAAGGAAGGTTTACTTTGGGCTGATAGAAGTTTGATTGATGATAAAAAGTATCTGGAGGATCTAGTAGACGAGTGGTTTATTCATTCACCTAACTTAAAACTGAAAGAGAGTCAAAAAAAGCTAAATCAAGCACTACTAAATAGTATTATAAAAGATTTCAATCTGAAGGATTATTACTCATTTTCAAATCTTAAGCACTTTTTAAAAAGTAATGAGAAAAATGAAGACCTTAGGCACGTTCTTAATCTAAAAAGAGGACATCTAGGGACAACAATATTGAACGTGTTTCTCGAACACGACGAGGTTATTCCTTCTCTTCTAAAAGCTGGTGCTGATCTAAATATGCAGGATAGTAAAGGTAAAACACTTTTGCATGATACTGCTATTTATTCCGGTGGACATGAAGATCTTGGGTATCTCTTAGATGCAAAAGCTGATCCAAATATACAAGATGAAAAAGGTAACACACCTTTACACTATTATGCTGCTAAGTGTAGTGGTTATAGCAGAAAAACTATGGATTTGCTCATAAGCAAAGGAGCTGATTTAAGCATAAAAAATAACGATGGAAAAACTCCACTACAAGTTGCAATTGATAATGGCAATATTATAGAATGTTTATTAACTAATAGTCAAAAAAAATTAAGAAAGCAACTAGGTAAAATGCTTCTCGCTACAATTTCTGATGAAGATTGGGATAGTGCTTATGATCCAGAGGTTGAAAATCTAAGGAAGTTTTTAAATCAATATGAAAATGACAACGACTTAAAGATAGTTTTAAATGTTAAGGATGATAGTTCAGTACTTCTTGATTGGCCATCTCGTCAATTTCCTAATGTAAAAGACTTGCTCTTAAAAGCAGGAGAAGCTGATTTTATAGGTAACAAACAAGACAATTATGAAAAATGCGGTAGTTTCTTATCAGAGATTTATCAAATAAATTACCTTGCTAAATGCAATGAGTTTTTAAGTAAGGTAGTAAAAGCTAAAAGCATGATTGAATTACAAGAAGTTGTAAATGAAATCATATCTTCTGGAATAAGACTAAATTTGGCCAAGGGTGAAGAGTGTTATTGCACAGATGAAATACTAGAAAAAATTGTTCAACTAGGAGAAAATTATGAAATTGCTAGTAATATAGTATGTACATTAATATCAAGAGGGGCAAAGTTAAAAAGGTCAGAAAGTTTAAAAGTCATTGATACAATAGAATTAAAGTTCAAAGCTCATAAAGCTAATATGATCAGTGCTCATTTAGAGTATGTTAGTAATACTGAAGAATTTTTTAGAATTGCAAAGGATGCTACTAGCGGTCAACTATATGATGGAAAAATTGATAATAATGTATCTTACTTAGAATACTCAGAGGATAGTATAATAGATGTCGCAAGAATCACAGATAGAACAAGAAATCTGGAACTAATCCAGGAATCATATAGAAGGGATATAATAAAAATTGGCAAAAGTGAGGTGGAAATTATAACCCAAAACAGCATAAGGAATTACACAGGTCTTACAAAAGGTAGCAGTATAGTATTAACTTTCTATACCAGTTTAGGAAATGTAGACGTTAGACTGTATCCTGACGTACAAGATAAAAGCAAAATTATAGTAGAAGTGAGTAATAGAGAGGAAATATTAGAAAAATTCAAAGGTTATGAAGAAGAATTAGGTAATGACTGTGCACTTGGTGAAGATAAGGTTTATGATGCTATTAAAAATGGGTACTTTGAAAGATCTGGTGGATTAATGCGTCCTGAAGTAATAAGCGAGTCTAACAACAAATGGACAGAACGTGAAGAGTTAAGAAGGACTTCTGATCCTAGGAGAGAAGTTTCTAGGTAGATTAATTTGCTAAAAAAGTTAAAGATTATTATTTAAATATAAACTGCTATAATTTATAGATTAAGGAATTCGTACCAATGTCTATGATCTTTTAAGAACACTCTTTTATATTGTTTTTAAGCTGGCTACAAAATGAAGATATGGAACATACAATTGGCTGAGCTGCCTTTTACACTCCAGATCTACTATTAAAATATGCAGCTAAAATTGGATCATTTTCTACCATTGTTGCACCTAATATGCTAAAATCTTCATCACTTGTATTGATATTTTTACATAATTGATTTTGTAACATTTATTTGCTCTTCTATATCAATTTCAACATCTTTTTGTGTGGCCCTTTGTAGTAGCTCCTTTTGCAATAACCTTTTTTAATTTTCTGGCACATACTTTTTTCGATGTTTTTTCATATTGTTGTTTTTATAAACATTACGACGCTGAGCCATAAAATTTCTCCATTTGCTCGCTCCACAGCATCGGTATTTCCTTTAAATCAGCTAGCCTCAAATTACTTGGTTGCCTCCCATTTATTACATCTTCCTTAATCTTTGGTGCTAAATAATTCAACCTTAAAATTTGCTGTATACGTCTTGTACATATATTAATTTTGGCACTCAGCTCTTTCACACTTCTATATTTTCCCTCTTCTAGTTGCCGTTTCCACAGATGGGCTCTTACCACTGCTTTGAGTAACGCATTATTTGTTTTTCCTTCTGGCTCTACCACTGTGCATTTATTTCCCTTCTTCTTTGTTGGTATAAATTTTTCCTCTGATTCAGAATGCACCTCTATTCCATCTTCTCCCACCAATACTGCTTTTATTAACTTTTTCACTACTTCTTTTTGCTTTCCAAAACTTAAATTTTTCCACTCTTCCGCTTTTTCTTCCCATTTTTCATATAAATCTTCTGCTCTCTTCATTACTTCTTTTTCTACTTCTCCTGCTATTACATTTCGGTTTTCTGACCCACAACCTTTTCCCCTTAAATGATTGTTGCATACGTAATATCGGTACCTTTTATTTTCTTTTTTTGAGTATGTCAGCGTCATATTTACACTACAGCTCTTACACTTAATTATTCCCCTAAGCAGCGCTTCCTCATATTTTGCTTTTCTATATGGCTGATTCTTTATCAATTCCTGTGCTTTTTGCCATTTTTCCTCTTTTATTATTGCTTCATGCTTTCCCTCATACTGTTTGTCATAATGTCTTATCTTTCCCACATATATTGGATTTGTTACTATTCTTCTCACTGTCGCTTTTTTAAAGATATCTGATTTTGTTCGGTAACCTTCTCTATTTAACTCTCTTGCCAGTTCTGCCATTGATTTTAGCTCCATATACCTCTCAAATATATGTTTTACTATTTTCGCTTCTTTTTCATTTATTATTAATTCTTTATCTTTTACATCATACCCCAGTGGCAAAGTTCCACCCATCCACAACCCTTGCTCTTTTGATGTTGCTATTTTATTTTTTACCCTCTCTACTATCATTTCTCTTTCTAGCTGTGCTGCTCCTGACAATACCGTTTGTACAAATTTTCCCATTGGCGTATTATTGTCAAATATCTGCGTTACTGCTACAAAATTTACTCTATGCCTTCTAAAAAATGACGTTACTTCGATGCTGTCTTTTGTTTCTCTTGATAGCCTATCCAGCGTATATACTACTACACAATCTACTTCTCCTCCTTTAACATCCTCAAATAATTCCTTTATCGCTGGTCTTTCTAAATTTTTCCCTGAATATCCACCATCATCGTACTTTTTGGCCAATGCTACCCAGCCTTCTCTGCTCTTTATGTATTTTTCACATGCTACTCGTTGCGCATCAAGGCTATTAAACTTTTGCTCTAGACCGTCTTCATTTGATTTTCTTGTATATATTGCGCATCTCACCTCTTTTAGCATTCTCAATTTCCACTTTTATCACGCATCCCGAATAATAAAGGTCTGTTGTAGCTCATTCCCATTATTTTTCCTGCCACTGCTGACAATGATGTATAAAGCTCTTCTTTGTAGATTAAACCCTTATCTGTTACCATTACCGCGTGAGTCTCTTCTCCTCTCTCTAGTATTAATTCTGTCCCTTCTACTGGTAATTTATCGCTACTTATTCTTTTTCCCTTCTCTAGCCGATCTGCCAGATACTCTAGTCTTTTTCTCCCCTTTCTTGACATTTCTCCATATACTTTTTCCTGCATTCTATAAGCTAATCTTGATATCAGATATTTCTTTGAGTATCTAGGCGCTTCTTCTCCATATGCCTTCTTCCACATTTTTCTCAGCTCATCCAAAGGTTTTCTCTCTAAATTCATTACTTTCTTTTCTATTTCTTTCTCCATATTTTTAGCCCTTCATAAATAGCTTTTCAATTCTGTCTGTTTCTTTCTTTAATACCTCGGTTATCTTTTTGCTATTTTTAGCATAATCCATCGCTGTCATTCCAAATTTATCCGCTTGCTCTATTTCTCCTCCAGCTTTCACTAACTCTTTTACTATTTCCACTTTCCCCACCATACATGCAAGGTGCAATGGAGTGCATTTATTGCCATACTCTTCAGCATTTACATTTGCTCCTGACTTTATCAATTCTCTCACGGTTTCTAGGCGTTTCTCGGTTACCGCTAGATGCAGTGCTGTATATCCTCTTGCATCTGCTGCATTCACATTCGCTCCTTTTTCGACTAATAACTCCACTGTTTTTACCTCTACTGCATAATGTAGAGCTGTTCTTCCTTTTTCGTCTCTTGCATAAATATTTTTAAACGAGTTCTCTAATAGTGACTCCTCTTTTTTACCCAGCTTTACCATAACTTACCCCACCTTTTCTTTAAACCTAAGCCTTCCTTTTTACCACCTCATCTATCATTGCATTCACTTGGCTGATTATCTTGCTTGCTAAATTTTGACATTCTTTCTTTATTAGCGATTTGTCTCTCTTCCTTATTTCTCCTATCTCTATTATTTTTAGCTCCGGCATGTAGCTTCCATTCAACATGTCTGCTATTTCTCCCACTAGCCCCTCTATTCCATAGCACGTCAGTTCTCTACTTTTTGTTATTCCTCCTTTTTCTCTCAAAAATTTACTCGCCTTTTCACTCTCTTTGCTATCACATAGACGATACTTTTCACTTTCCCAGATGTAATACATTGGCGTTGCGCCGTACTTATTCAGTTGATTAACTTCAGCTCCAGCCTTTACCAGCTCTTTTATTATTTCAACTCCTGCTCCTCCCATCTTGCACGCAGAGTGCAGTGGCGTACATCCACTGACATATTGAGTGGCATTTACTTCTGCTCCCGACCTTAGCAGCACTTTTACATTTTCTAAACTCTTTGCGAATACTGCACAGTGTAGAGGTGTATAACCATTTTTATCTCTTGCATTTACCTCTGCTCCTTTTTTTATTAATAATCTCACTGTTTTGTAATCAGAGATTTCTACTGCTTGATGCAAGATCGTCTCTCCTTTTTCATTTCTTTTATTAATGTCTTTAAATCCGTTACTTGATACTTCTTTAAAAAACTTACTCTTGCTAAAACTCATTTCATACCTCACAAAATTAGCTTTTCTAGCGCCAGACAAATTTCTTATATTTACCTGCTGCTATTCAAGTCATGTCCTTTTTAGCATGAGAAAGCAAGTCTTTTTCTTTTTATTTCATACATTTTTACCTATTATTAATATAATATATGAGTATCTAAATATAAGTACTTAACTTATTAGAGATATTATTCGACTATCTTTCCAACTTCTGTGCAAATGTCGATGTTCATGCCACTTCAGTACTCCCGGGTAGAATACTAAAATGTGCTTTTCTAATTCGTGTATTGAGTCTTTTTGCTCTGAATCCAAATCATTTTTATAGTAAACGTTGTGTTCTGCTAAAACATATTTTCTGACCTTCTGATCTGTATAATTTTCTACTTTATAGTTGTGAGTAACGCTAAATCTTTCTAAAATTGGCTTGTGTTTTAAATTCCAATATTGCCCTGAAAGTTTATCGCTTCCCAATACAAATTTATTTCCTCTTTCTTCTACGCTACTAACTGGAAAGCACGTATTTATGTCTCCTAAATCCCAACTGTCTGATAATACTATCTGCGCTTTTGCAAATTTAATCGATGGTAATAAACTCTGTGGTAATGGATATAGTGCTTTTAAGTTGTACCACAAATGATTTCTTTCATAAATACCGTTATAATTCTTTGTGTGAGGCTCGGTTTCTCCAAGGATTGCTACATCTAGGCGATATATATCATTGCTTAAAGCTCGTTCATAATGATCGCGTAGATAGTTTTCTATAATCCTAATAACTGGACCACTAGACCTGAAAAAATTTACTCTTCCAAATGATAACACTGGTCCATCTTTTTCTATTTTTACCCCTGAATAATCAGAAAGAAGATCTCCAAATAAACTCTCATCCAATATAAATCTCTGCGCATTATAATAATCGTTAAAAATCCTCATCAATCTGGATCTTACAGGCAGTGATAGTTTTGCCAGCTCTACTACTGCATCTACGAAGAAGTCATTTGGTACCTCTTTTATCCCTACTTGCAACTCAAAAAAATGTTTACCAGGTGGTTCTTCGATAATTTTAATATCTTCTATATTTGCCCATTTTAGTGCTATTTTTAGTGATGCTGGAGTTCCTCTCAGTCTTTGAAATTTTACTCCTTCTATTACGGCTTTTCTTCTATCTTTTACCCAACGCAGTATCTCTTCTAAACCATATTCCTCAATCAACCACGGCAATGTTTCTCCTTTTAGGTTGAACTTAAATCCTCTGATACAGTTTGGATCAACCCTATAATCTATTGAATCAACTAGTGCTTGCTCTTGTTTTGTTGCATTTGGCGGTAATAGCATTACTCAACCTTTAAATTTCGCAAATTTGCACATTCATTTCCCAGAACCACAACATCCTCTTTTGGCTCAATTAATTCTACGTTTTCTACACCCTCTACAAATAGATTCGCTATTATCCATGATCTTGTAACACTCCATCCTAGCCTTCTACTTGCTTCAAACTTCTTGATGAACTGCTTCTGGATTTCTTCCTCTGATGTTATGTAATTCGTGCTGATTCTGCTGTGAATATCTATTTCCATAATATTGCAACCAATTACTGTTACTGTATCTGTTAAAACCCTTATATCATCTCTAGTAACCTGCTTTTTTACAATTTCTAGTAGCTCTTCTGACGCTGTGGATAACTCTGTGGATAAAATTGAGATTTCTAAACTTCCTGGCACTTTTGACTCAACCAGCGCATCCTTTACTCTTCTATCTGCTGACAGTGCATGATACCTATAATACTCCTTGCTCCCACATGTGCTCCAGCCTTTTATTTTTGCTTTTACCCTCTTTCTAAATCTTTCATCCTCTTCTTCTTTTTCTCTCTCTACTCCATAAAATTCAGCTAAATTATCAAGATCTTCTCCCGTTGCAAATTTTAGTAAATTGCTCTTTACTGATTCATTTATTCTTTGTCTTAGTAATAATTCCCTCCATGCTGCTACTTCTAATACCTTCATCGCTGGGTCACTTTCTACTAATGCTGTAAAACTTTTCACTAACTCTTCCTTCATCCGAGAAAAAATCTCTTCAAAGTTCAGTGGTTCGATAATATTTAGCTGCTGCATTTTTAAACAACTACTCCATTAATATTTATGAACTTACCTTCTGAAAGATAGACACCTTCTAAATTCAATGTTACTCTCCCTTCTTTTACTCCTTCAACTTTTACTTTTTCTAACTTAAATCTCTTTTCCCATTTTTCCAAAGCTTCTGCAGTTGGCGCATATATCTCAAGTGTTAAATCTCTATTTATTGGCTTATCCACTAACTCAAATAATCTTGACCCATAATCCCTTCCCATGATTCTACTGTTAATAGGAGTGGTTAATATATCAATTATTGATTGTTTTAAGTGTTCCAAACCTTCTAACACTTTTCCTGTTTTAGCATCCATCCCTTTCATTTTTAGCCTGCAAACACGTCTTCACTGCCTTTTATTACTTTAAACCCACATGAAACTATATCTCCTACTCTTCCTACACTAAGACCATTTGCAAACACTGTTTTTGATCCTTGAATCATTACTTTTCCTTCACTAAAACTGTCTCCTTGTCTACATATTGACTTACCGTTTACAAAAACATTATTACTTCCCCTAATGCAGAAATGTGGTATAGCTTCTCCACAATAGTCTCCTAACCTTACTATTCCTTTGTTCAATTTAAGTCGATCCTTTCTGCTTTCAGTTTTATTCCACTTTTTGTCATTTCTATACTTGATTTTCCAGCCTTCAGTGTTATTTTGTCCACTACTTCAATCTCTAAATGATGCTTCCCTTTATCATATAACAATCTTGTTCCATCTTGAAATTTTATACTATTTATTTCTTTTTTATTCTCTGGTGCAGGGTATTTTTCCTGATATATTCCAGCTAGTACTACTCCTAATGATAACTCTCCCAATGGTGACAATATTACTACCTGTTCATTTATGCTTGGTGGTAACCAGCTTCTTTCCTCTCCTGCTCTAGAAGTTATCCATGGAAGAAAATCTGTTAAAAGTTCTCCTATCTTCACTCTTACTTTTGCTTTCTCATAATCTATTTCTTTTACAACTCCTATACGAACAATGTTGGCCATTTTCCTCTGTAGTTCCGAAATTGCAAAATTATTTTCTAACATTTATTTCACCGATTTCTATTTTGTGTGGCATAAATTTTCCTTCTTTCCAAATAGATCGCCCTACGTGTATTGTATGCACCCATTCAACCATCCACACTAAATATGCATCGAGCTCTGGTCTAAAGTCATCTCCTCCTCCTGATATAAATTCTCCTGGCGAAACATTTTCCACATTCCAAGTATTTTTATTTACTACTTTTGCAACTTCGCTAGCTAAAGATCTGACAATAATAGCTGCATTTTCTATTGTGCTATCAATCACAATTCGTGCCTCAAATCTTGCTTTCAGCGCTAATTCTTCTGTTCCTGGATCATGTCCTTTTTCAAAGCCACTAAGTTCCACAAATACCGCTGGCGCTAATAATTCTTTTCTTATTGCTGGATAAATTTCACATGTCTGTATAGCCGGTATTTCTTCCTTCAGTGTGCTGCAAATTGCTTGATGTAAATCTTTCCAGAACTTTGTCATGCATATAATTTAACTCATGTAATGTATAAAATATTTTTCAAATACCTTTTCAACTTCATAATTAACAAGATTCCCTATTATCCTTGAAGCCTCAGGTTCTAGTGGCAACTTAACTTCCTTTATTGGCAATGCTGCTCTTCCTTCACGTTTAAAAATACCGCTATTTCCTTTTGGCATAACTGCTGCAAATCCTCCTATAAACTCATGCTTTCCTACTTTCGATCCTCTTCTTGTTTTTTGTATTTTGCCAATTGTCGATGCTCTAATGTCATAGAGATTTGCTCTAATTAACACTTCTAATCTGCTTGTTTTCGCCTTAAAAATTCTTAATCTCTTTCTTATCAAACTTAATTTTATCTTCTTTTCCTCACTGATTTCCTTAGCTGCTTGCGCTTTTAACCATAGTGCCGTTTTGTTTAATGCCTTTACCGTTGCTAATTCTACTTTTCTTCTTTTAGCATTTACACTTTCTATTACCTCAACTTCTATATGAACAGACATTTTACACCCCAGATGCTTCGATTCTCCAGATCATTCCAGACTTATCCCTAAGTGGTGGCGTGTGTATTTTGTATCTTCGATCACCTATAACAAAAACATCTCCTACTATTGGCTTTAACACATCAAACGCACTTACTTCTAACGCTAAAGTTTCTCCTACAAATTGTCCTTCACCAATCTCGTATAATTTATCTGGCTGTTGCTTTAATACCTGTACCATATATGACTTATCCTTTGATTTATACAAAGCCACTTCTCCTAAATGGGCAAAACAATCTTTAAATAATCTCTTAATATTCTCTTGCACATTTCTCCGCTATATACTAACATTTATATGCTAAGAAGAGGTAAAGCATTCTTCTGCCTCACACCGCTTTATATTTGCTCTACCTATGTTGCAACGATCTTGACTAGTACTGCTGGACGGTGGCACATTGGCAGAGGGTTTGACTGCGTATGCAAATCAGTCCCTCTATCAAATCTTCTTGGCTCTTGTTTTGCATATAGTGGCTGTCCTAGTGTATTTACTGTTTCATTAAAGTCTGCTGGTGCAAAATATGTTGTAAATGTGCTTGCTGTTCCTAGTGGAAAACAGTGCCCTGTATCTCTTTCTATAAATCTTCTCACCGTTCCTTCAGGGTCAGTTGCTTGCCCTCTATACTCCTCAAATGTTATGCCACAGAACGTAAATCCTGATCTCATATCGTTTCTTAGCGCTGCTCCTTCTTGCCATCTTTCATATGCTTCTTTTACTTTTGCATGAGAAGTTAGTGCATCAAAAAACTCAGGACTTACCAAGGCATGAATTCCTGTCATATATTCACCACTTAGATTATCTTCTATATGCCGGAGTACTTCCAGACACTTACGTTTTACATCTGTTGTTGCTGTTCCAAGGGCAAAATTTACTACTTTTGGCATGATTTCAAATTCGTTGTACAGATTTAATAATTCTGACCCGTCAGCATCTAAAATTATTCCTTTCAGCGCTCCCATTCGCAAATGCTCTAATGTTATTGCATGTTTGTTTCTCATCAATTGCAAATGATCGGTTATTACATCTGCCAGCGCTTTAAGTTCACTCTCTGATCCAAATGCCCTTATTCCCTGTACTTCCTCTGGTAACACTACATCATCATGTGGAATATGTGGAATCGTAAATGTTCTTACCTTTCTTTTTCCTCTTTTTCCTACTGTTGCTGGCGCCCCTGGTACTTGCGTTGGTAATAAACTTAATACTCCGTTGTGTTCTTCTATGGTAATATGTCTAAATCTTACTGACCTACTTGGAAACAAATTTAGATTTTCAACTCGTCCATAATTTATCGGCAATATATTCATCGCATTTGTTAGTGCCGTCATGCTAAATGCTGTATTTGTAAATGGATTTTGCATTTTTTCTCTCCCTTTTTTCCTATTATAGCATTTCTCATAATAGTCCAAACAGGTCATAGGAAGGCAGAATCAACAGCACGAAGAAAGGATTCGAATAGAGGAATGTTTTTCCTGGCTCTGTTTTTTATAGCAAACCAATGATGCTCAATTTTGTTGAAATCTGGAGAATAAGGCGGCAGATACAAAATTTCTGCACCAACCCCTTTAGCAAGCTCGATAATCTTATCAGACTTATGAAAAGTAGCATTGTCAAGAATGACAGTCTGTCCAGGTTCCAAGATCGGTGTCAAAAATTGCTCAAACCATCCATTAAAAACATCCATATTACAGTGGCCTTCAAAGGTTAACGGAACAACTATCTTTCTTCCACTTAAGGCTGCAACCATACTGATTCGTTGAGTTTTCTTTCCAGATTTTAAGGCATAAAACCGCCGTCCTTTCTGGCAATATCCGTAGGGGTAGTCTTCGGTGTTATCAATGCCAGACTCATCTATATACACTAAGTTTTTAGGTTCTTTTGTCGCTATAATTTTCAAAAATTCAGCACGTTTTTCTTCGTTTCTTTCCTTGTATCCATATGTCTTTTTTTGCGCGTAAATCCAATTTTTTTAAGGGCTCGATAGATCGTTTGGATACTAACGTTGTTCCAAAGTTTAGCCATTTCCGATAGAGTCTTTCCTCCGTGTTCTCTGGCAAATTTGGCAAAGGTATCCCAGTCGGTAATTTTGTGATTGTAACCCCCATTTCCAAGTTTTTTTGATTGAAAGTCTCCTGTTTCTTTTCTTCTTTGCTGCCACTCCCATAAAGTAGTTCGTCCAATCTTAAATCTTGCTGCCACTGTTTCTCTGCTTTCTCCTTCGTCTAGCGCTTCCATTGCTTTTTTTCTTAAATCATAACTATATGCTGCTGGCATTCAACCTCCTTATCATCATCTATCCTTATCCTATCACATCCGGACTTTTATCGAAAGAGCTATAATTTTAGTTAAACTCCCTTGCGAATGATGATCCCTCGTGCTTCAAGTTGCTTTATTGCTGCAGCTTTCTGCTCTTCAGTAATATTTGTTGGCCATACAACTGCATGATCTGCTAGCATTGCACTGCGAGTAATAATTACTCCTTTAATATCAGAATCTTTGCTATGTATATCGGTTGTAATTACTCCTACTGCTGTTTGTGTGCCGTCTGTTCCAGTGGGGTTCAGCACTCTAATAAAACCATCATCTGTCTTCTTGGCAACTACTGTACCAAGTTTAATATTTTGACCTTTCGCTACAGTTATTTGGTCTCTTGAATATAGACTTGATGCCTCATACTTTAATAAGTCGCCTAGATTATTTTGTTCGATTATACAACTCATAAATTTCTCTCCTTAACTGCTTACCGCCGCTTTTATCAATGCTATATACGGCGGTTATAAAAATACTTTAACTCCTACGACTGCTTGCTACCTGTATCATTAAATCTTCTCCTGAATTCTGTGGTATTGCACTCAGTATTTCTGTCTTCTTCGTTCGCTCTGCTAGCAGTTCCATTAAAACTTCCCTTGCTTGCTCAACACTTACGCTTTGCTCAATAAATTCTCCTATCTTTTCCGGCATCTTTGATATATTACATAATCTTATTATCTCTAAAATTTCTCTACGACAGTTCTCGTAGCCTTCCTCAGTTAACTCATTAGTTGTCATACTAACACTCCTACTTTTATGATTATTGATAAATTCAAAAAATGTTGTAACTCCATCTGCAAGACCTATTTCTATTGCTTTCTCACCAAAATATAGCCCTGCCTCTGTTGATCGAATCTTTTCAATTGAAAGACCTCTGTTCCTTGCTATCAGCTGCACAAACATTTCATATAGTCGGTCTACTTCTTTTTGTAATTCCCAGACTTTCAGACGTCATTGGCTCATGCGGGTTTAAATCATTCTTTCGACTACCAGCAAAGATTGTGGTGTACTTAATACCTTGCCTTTCATCAAACCTACTTTGATCTATGTGACTTGCTATTACTCCAATACTTCCTACTCCTGAAGTTCTACTCACAAATACCTTTTCAGCGCTAGAGGCTATAGCGTACGCAGCAGAATATGCATCATCATTTGCTATTGCAATAATTCTCTTTTTTGCTCTTGATTCATAAATAAAATCAGCTAGGTCAAAGACACCGTTTACTTCCCCTCCTGGACTGTCTATGTCAAATAGAATCGTCTCTATGCTTTTATCTTCTAAAGCACTCTCTATCTCTTCATGAATATTTTCATACGAAGTCATGTCCAAAATATGATCAAAAGCTTCTGTTTTTTTAGTCAAAACTCCATAAATACGTATTATTGCTATTCCTTTTGGGTTTATATGAAAATGCTTTATGTTCTTAAAGATAGGTTGTTTGCTGTTATATAATGATAATAGTTCAAAGCTTCTTCTCTCTACCATTACTGGTTTATTTATCCACACCACTTCCTCCCCTTTTATGATTAACATCAGAATCGAAACAAAGTCCAAAAGAATTAGCACGCTTTTGATCTTCTGCTATTTCTTGGTCAATTTCTTCTACATCGTAACCCATTTCTGATACTACTTCCGATCGACTCTTAAATCCATTTCTTACTGCCATTTGCTGTGCTTGCTGGTCTTTCAGTGGATCTACCCAATCAAATCCCTGTGGTATCCATTTTACTTCTTCTTTCGCTGCTTTTACTACTTTTTCATCTATACTCAATTCTCCAGAAAGTACTGCTAACTCTAGCCATCTATTCCATATTGGTCTGCAAAATTGAAATACCATAATGTTGTGTTGCAGCATAGCACATCGACGACGAAACTCTATTAATCCTGCTCTGATTGATGAATAATTAACACCGGTTAAATCTCCTGTTAGTTGCTCATATGTTATTCCTGTACCTATTGCTATTGCCCTCAGTTGCTGTCTCATGAATGCTTCATAACTTCCTCCAACATCTGATGGCTCTGAAAATTTTATGTCCTCTCCTGGGTCTAAAAGCTGCATTGTTCCAGGTTCCAGGCCAGATAGTGCTACTCCTTGCTCACTTGCTTCACCTTCTCCCATGATATTTGCTTCTGGATCGAGTCTCGTAATAAATCCAGCAAACATTGCTGCAGTTTTCTTTCTCACCAGCTCTGCATCATCATATTGATCAAGCTCATAAAGCTTCAGCAGTATATTAGAAAGCCAAGGCTCCCCTCTGATTTGCCCAGGTCTTAATGGTCTATAAATATGTAAAACATCATTTGCTGGCACTCTCACTGATTCACCAAACGAGCCTTCACCAGGGTGTTCTTTAAATAGGTAGTATGCTTCTCTTTGCCCAAGTCTATTGAACTCAATCCCGTTTCTTATTACATTACCATTTCCTAAAGTTTGATTTGTTTTATTATCTAAATGTTCAGACTCAAGTACTTGCAGTTGTAATGGTACAGAAAATCCATCTTCGAGTTTACGATTTCGGAGGCGTACAAAACATTCTCCTCCCTCTATCATACTTCTGCATACTAGAGCTTGTAATCCATAAAAATCACTTACTCCGTTACTATCTGCTTCATCTGTTCATCTTAGCCATAATTCTTGCACCTTCTTTCGAAATTCTCCATCCCTTGCTTTTGATTGCGGTTTTATTCCTGTTCCAATAGAGTTACTTACTATTGTATCAATAATATTTGCTGCATATGGATTTTTTCTTACCATATCACGAGAGCGGCTACGCAAGTGCTCAAGGCTTTGAGAAAGCAAATTATTTATGCTTCCCGCTTCTCCTTGCCAATACATTACCCTTCTTCCTGAGCCTGCTGCATCCCATGCTGAACTTTTTATCTTTGGTTTGCTAAATAATTGCTTGAACGATTTTAATAGCATTACTTTTCCTGATCTGAAACTTTGGATAACTCAGCCTCTAGCTCTTCTACTGTTGGTAAAGCTGCCTTTATATTCTTTGGTAGATTTTCAGTAATTTTATATTCTGCCAACCCTATCGGTTTATTTATGTCTTTCAGTGTATACTTAGCTAGTACGTTATCCTTTGACTTGCATAAAATTAATCCTATAGATGGTTGATCTGTCTCATGCTTTAGTAAATCATCAACGGCTGAAAGATAAAAATTCATTTTACCTGCATATTCTGGCTTGAAATCTTTGTCTTTTAGCTCAATTACTACAAAGCAACGTAACTTTAAATGGTAAAACAATAAATCAATATAGAAGTCTTTATTTCCAACATCTAAGTGAAATTGCCTACCTACAAATGCAAATCCTTCCCCTAGCTCTAGCAGAAATTTTTCCACATGGCCTACAAGACCTTTTTCTACTTCTCTTTCATAAGCATCATCTCCTATACTCAAAAAATCAAAAATATAAGGATCTTTTAATGTATAATGTGCTAAATCTGACTGCGGAGAAGGTAACTTATCTTTGAAGTTAGTAACAGCTTTTCCTTGACGTTTATGCAATTCACGTTCGATTTGCATCACCATTATACTACGTGACCAACCGTGCTCTATAGCTTTTTGAAAATAAAATAGTCTTTCTTTTGGATCTTTTACTTTATCTAAAATAACTACAATATGAAACCAAGGCAATTGTGCAGCAACCTGCTGCGTAAATTCAGTATCTTGATATTCTGCAGCAAATTGGCGCATATAAGTAAGATTCCTAGCGCTAAATCCCTTCATTTCTGGAAATGCGCTTCTTAAATCTTTACTTAGCTGATCTATGATTTTAGCACCCCAACCATGTTCTTTTTGGCGCCTTAAGATCTCTGTACCAATATAGTGATAAAGCACAATGAGTTTGCTATTTACTGCTAATGCTGCTTTATAACGACTAGTAGCAATCTGTTCTTTCAACTGCTCTAAAAATTCTGTATATTCTTTTGCTATAATTTTTGTCATATGGTTCCTTTCAACGATTTTTATCATTATATGATCCCCTTACTCGTTGAAAAAACAATTTTCCTCTTTGGCTTCATACCTGCAATTTTCAATTCAGCCTTAATACGTTGTCTTAAGCTTAGTAAATCATTTATATCTACTTCTGCATAACGGACAACATGGTCACCATAAGCAATTGATACTACTCTCTCTCCATTTTGTAGTTTCTTTATCGCTTCTTCGACTTGAATTAAATAATCTTCGTTATACATTTACTACTTGCTGATCCATTTACTTTTCACTATTTTCTTTGATTTTTTACTTTCTGGTTTTTCACTTAAACTATTCCATTTACTCTCTGGCCAACGATCAATTCCAAGCGCAATAGATGCTGCTCTCGCATAAATTCGGCAATCCAGTACTTCATTTCTTTCTCTTACCTTTTGCCATTCTTGTTTGGTGTATCCTTTTACTACCTTGCTGACTAATTGCTCTGCCGTTAGCTGCTTAAAATATTCAGGTGCATACTCCGGAAAATGACAGTATCCAGGTAGAGCTTTTCCCTCTTCTTCTTTTAAAACATTAAGTAATTGAAAAAGCTCTGACTTTAATATCGATACTCCCACTGGCCAAAGCTTTATTCCTCTTTTTAGCTTTTGACCACCAACTGTTATATCAACTCTACTTGGGCTGCTAAGTGGTACTAGTGCTTTATTTACACCTTTTACTGCCATTACTCTTCCAGAGCCTTGATGACCTCTTACCCAATTATACACTTCCTGCGTTGCATACCCGGCATCAACTGCCATCATGCTTATCATGTATTCAAGCCCATTTTCACCGATAAAATGATGATTTAAGAGCTCAGAGAGTTTTCCCCATACTTCTCCACTTCCTGTATCTCCTTCAAATACTCGATAGTCTATTGACCAACTTTCACGACTTTTTCCCCATGCTACAACTTCTACCTCTAGACGATCTTTTTGGACATCTACTCCTGCAGTAAGTACCACTTCTCTCCTAGGTACTGTGCCTACGGGAAAAAATTCTCTCCTGTTAAATAATTGTTTCCAGTCTGGTACTTCTCCTTTATCTACCCAGGTTTCTCCAAGCGTAGTATTTATCCAAACTTTCAGTAATTGTTCACTTTCTTTTGCATGAAGAAAATCTTCTACTGCTTGTTGCCAACTATACCAACCAACTGGGCTATAAAGACTTGAAAGATGAAATCCTTTTTTCTCACCTTTTACTCTATTAGTAGGCCTCCATTCTCCACGTTCAAGCATCTCTGTCTTTTGATGATTTTCTATCTTTTTACCACATTCTATACATACATAGTGTGCTGTATTTGGATTTTTATCTTCCCATTTTATTTGTGACCATTTTAGAACTTGATAGTAATTACAATACGGACATGGTACAAAAAAGTATCTCTTATCTGTTGCTTCAAATTCCTTCTCAATTCTGCTTATTCCATGAATCGTTGGTGTTGATACTAAAAAAATCTTTCGCCGTGCAAATGTATTAGTACGGGCTATGCTGAGTAAAACTGGATCTCCTTCACCTCCTGAATCTCCTGGGTAGGCATCTATTTCATCAAGAAAGAGATATTTTACTGGCATAGATCTCAGTGCTACACTGCTATTTGCTCCGGTTATTACTACTATTCCACCTGGAAATTCCTTACTTTGTACAGTATTGCCTGAGTCTCTTGACCTTGGGTCTTTTACTTTACTCTTTAAACATGGCGTACTCTCTATTAACGGCGCAAATCTTCCCTTTGACCAACGTTTTCCCATTTCAACTGTTGGCTGTACTACCAGCATTGGACCAGGAGTCTGATCTATGATGTAACCAATCCAATTGTTACCAGCTTCTGTTCCCCCAATCTGCGCTCCTTTCATGAATACTACTTTTTCTGCTGGTGAGGACGGAGAAAGTGAATCCATGATTTCTTTTAAATAAGGAGTTCTTTCCGTTCTCCATTTTCCTGGTTCTGATGCTGCAGTTGGCGCTAAAACTCGATACTCATTCGCCCACTCTGATACTTTAAGCTGCGGATCTGGTCTTAAACCTTCAGAAAAAGATGTTGCGTATATCATACCTCTAGCTCTTCACCATCACTAGATGATATTTCCACATCACTTAAATTAGGACTACTTGTTTTCTCACTTTCGAGTTCAATAAACATTTTCTTTTCAAGCGCTTCTTCTATATATAGCATTTCTCATAATAGTCCAAACAGGTCATAGGAAGGCAGAATCAACAGCACGAAGAAAGGATTCGAATAGAGGAATGTTTTTCCTGGCTCTGTTTTTTATAGCAAACCAATGATGCTCAATTTTGTTGAAATCTGGAGAATAAGGCGGCAGATACAAAATTTCTGCACCAACCCCTTTAGCAAGCTCGATAATCTTATCAGACTTATGAAAAGTAGCATTGTCAAGAATGACAGTCTGTCCAGGTTCCAAGATCGGTGTCAAAAATTGCTCAAACCATCCATTAAAAACATCCATATTACAGTGGCCTTCAAAGGTTAACGGAACAACTATCTTTCTTCCACTTAAGGCTGCAACCATACTGATTCGTTGAGTTTTCTTTCCAGATTTTAAGGCATAAAACCGCCGTCCTTTCTGGCAATATCCGTAGGGGTAGTCTTCGGTGTTATCAATGCCAGACTCATCTATATACACTAAGTTTTTAGGTTCTTTTGTCGCTATAATTTTCAAAAATTCAGCACGTTTTTCTTCGTTTCTTTCCTTGTATCCATATGTCTTTTTTTGCGCGTAAATCCAATTTTTTTAAGGGCTCGATAGATCGTTTGGATACTAACGTTGTTCCAAAGTTTAGCCATTTCCGATAGAGTCTTTCCTCCGTGTTCTCTGGCAAATTTGGCAAAGGTATCCCAGTCGGTAATTTTGTGATTGTAACCCCCATTTCCAAGTTTTTTTGATTGAAAGTCTCCTGTTTCTTTTCTTCTTTGCTGCCACTCCCATAAAGTAGTTCGTCCAATCTTAAATCTTGCTGCCACTGTTTCTCTGCTTTCTCCTTCGTCTAGCGCTTCCATTGCTTTTTTTCTTAAATCATAACTATATGCTGCTGGCATTCAACCTCCTTATCATCATCTATCCTTATCCTATCACATCCGGACTTTTATCGAAAGAGCTATAATTTGTGAAAACTGCAACCATGATATTTTACCTAATACCTACAAGAAGCAAAGATTTAACCGCTTATCTGCATATTTAAACCCAGAGAAATTTATGAATTGGTTTGAAGGTCAGCTAAGTGATACAAATTTTATGTGGCAAAAAGTGGAAAGTGGAGTTTATCATGTTGGTGGACAAGGTAAGATTGTAAGTTTAATCATACTTGATTTTTGCACCAATCCAATATTCTTAACGATAGATAAGCTTAAAGCTAATCCAACTGTATTAATAATACTAAGAAAAAATCCATCAAACATACCTCTTGATTTGCCCACAGTAAAAATGGTTGACCTTTTCTTTCAGCATAAGACTTTAATTGAAGTATTCCAAGAAGCAGCACAAAGAGGAGTACTAGAGTTTATACCAAATACTTCAATGCAAATCTTACATACTGCACTTAATCTAATTGAACCTCCTAAAGAGAAGGAATTGCTAAAGTTGCAATTGATAGAGGGCTCACTTTATGTAAATAATATAGAGATTCTAAATAAGAAAGCTGTAGCATGTATGAAAGTTTTGCGCGTATTATTTGAACAATTTTTGAATGATTGTAAAAAAGAATTGCCTCCTGAAAAACACATGTTGCTTAGCATAACTGAAATAGAAAAACGCCTAAATCTTGATCCAGAAGCAGACCCAGAACATCACATCAGAAAACCACTAAACACAATCCAAAGAACAATAAAAACCACCTTAGCTAAAAAGTTAGGATTAAACATCGAACGTAATGATGTGATTCAAACAGTTGGTTGGCCTGGATCATCGCGTAAAGATTATGGCTACCGTATTAACCCTTTCACTGTGCTGATAAAAGTAGTTCGTTAAGTTTTTAGTAGATTAAAGTCTCTCCGGTTCAAATCACCTATAAATAGTTTCCCAGTTCCCATTTTACAGTTGGAGCAGGGCTAGTAGCTTTTGGTTTTATATCACCTGCAGCATAGGTGCTTTAACTGCTCTTCATATTGCCTTGCATTGACAAATTTTTTCCTTCAAAGAAGATTCACTTGTTGAGATTTCCAAAATGGCACCATGCAAGCCTGCTAAAAACAGTATTCACCTATTGTAGATAAGGTATGTTTTTTGTCTCTTTCAGGCTTTTGTTTTTTCTTAAGTCTTTACAGCTAAAATAAAACGTGATATAGCTGCACAAGGTTTTCTATTGAGTTAAGCTACACATGCCCCTCATTGGGTTTTTAATGTAGTTTACAAGAGTTCTTTGGGTTAAACCTATAAATTTTCCACCAAGTGGTATAATTACTCTAAAAAGCATTAAAAATAGGAATTAAAAAAATAGACTGTTATCAAGATGAATTTTTCTTCAACTGCTTCTGTGCTAAGTGACATCTAATCACAATAGATATATTACATACTACTAATATGTAATATATTATATATATAAAGGAATCTGCCATTCTGCCAACTTGCTCAAATCAGCCATAGAAGGGAACTTTGGAACATATTTCAAGTTGGCAACTTTCTGCCATTCTACCAACTTATTACTTTTTCTAAGCTACTGATTTTCTTATATTTTTATCAATTTTAAGTTGGTAGAATGGCAGATTCTTCAGTTTGCCAACTTGCCATCTTGCCAACTTAATATATAATTCTACTATCTCCTTTTGCAATGTTATACATTTCTTGGTTTTTAGCTGTTAACTGCATCTGGTAAAAGATAATAATTTGGAAATTTTTGGTATAATCTGTGCTCCTAGGTCCTGATTTTTCTCAAGCAGCTCATTGAAATAGTATTTTCTCTCCTCTCTTTAATTCCTTAGTCCTACTATATTCAAATTTTCAGATATTTTTAAAAGGCTTGCCAGACATGTTTATATCTGTTCTATAATTATCTTTTTAGCATTTGTATTTACTTTGCTATTTTGTTGAATGGGTATTTACTTCCAAAAAATTTTTGTTTCAGACCCCTAATTCGTTTGCTATCTATAAAGAGGCTATTTGCTTCTTTAGCTTTCCTATAGATGTTATCTATAATGAAGATTGAGTAACATTATATTTTCATTATACTAATAATAACTAACATTGTATATTATCTTTCCCATATTATTTCTCAGAGTTATGTAAGACCCATACATCCCTATTTTCCACAGGTAGAGTCGCTCCATTGTTTGGTACAAGATAGTAATCTGGTTTTACCAATACATACTGATTTTCAGCAATTTTTAGCTCCATGTCTTTTACACATAGGTAACCATGCTTCGATCTTGTGTTTGATAATCCATATTCATCACACTTCTTGAAAAATTTTATATGACCTATCATTGCAAGATTACTAATTCTTTCACGAATGCTACGATCACTACCAAGTCCGAACTTTCCTTCAAAACACTTTGCAAAGCTAGCTGCAGTATATACTTCTCCTCTATACGCTTCATTAGAGATTAACTCTAAAATTATATCACATCTTCTTAGACGTTCTAAATCCAATTTAGTATTATAGCTAGACCTTACTATTCTTTCTGAATTTAATGTATCATCAGATTGTATAAACGCACCGTTATGCCAATAAAATGAAATCTTTTCTTCGTTAGATGCAGAATAATTTGACTTCTTACGGCAAAGTACTCGTTCATTACCAGAAGCATCAGCTTTATCTGGCTTTGACAAGTACCAACGAGATCTTACTGTATTATTCCACGCAGTTGAACCACCTGTACCTGTTTTACGTATTATTCCTGAATCAGAAGGATGAGCACATAATAATACAGCTCCTTTTATTACTTTTACTATTTTTCCACAACAACTTTGAATAAATTGTCTCACATGAGAGCGATTGTTTTCATTGCCACCAAATAAGTCTGCTGCTGTATCTAAAACTACTAGCTTTGGTTGAAACAATTTAATATCTTCAAGTAATTCTTCAAAGCAATGAGTTAATTTACCTATATCTTTGTTATCAAATACCATGAGTAGATTATCTTTCCACACTCTCGATAAAAAGCCAATATTATCATGAAAGTCACAGGATTCCATATCTAACTGATATAATCTATTTATAGCACACTGTCTTCGCCACAGCTCTTCTGTATCATCTTCACAAAATACACCATATGTCTTCATCTGCTCAATTTCCATTCCCAACCAAGATTTACCTGTGCTCGCTGCTGTCATTAGTTGTTGAGCAAGTAGAGACTGATACCTGGCACTGCAGATGTTAAAGCGTATGTGCAAAAAAACGTGGATTGGCAGTTAGTGAATTTAACATCAGGAAAACCAATAGGGGAAAATTGGGTGGAGAGAACTCACGTACTGACAAACTTTAATGGCAATGAGACAAGAATAAAATTGGTTTTAAGTGGAACGGTTGTCTATCGTCCTAAAGTCAAAAATCTACGAATCATTATCACTTAGCAGAATGTCAGATGATAAAACAAGCAGAGGATATTCACTACCTCATCCAGAAAACATTGCAGTGGAAGATGTAGTACGTATTCGCAGAGCTATAGAAAAAATAGATGAAGATATTACCGAAAGAGAAGATGAGCATAATCAACTAAAAAATAATTTTAAACGATTTAGATTTGAAACTTTTTTGAATTTTTGGGAATGAAAGAAGCAATAGAAGCGTTACACCAAAGGATAAAGGATTTAGCAGCAAACAGCACACCTGATCAACTGGCATATCTTGCAAAATCGCTGGAGTTGATAGCAGATAAAAAAGCTATTTCCAACATTGTGCAGATGACTGAGGTAAAAAGGATAGTTGATGCACTACAAAAGAGGCTTAAGGATTTAGCAGAAAACAGTACACCAGATCAATTAGCATATCTTGCTAAAGCATTGGAATCAATAGTCGACAAAAGTGCAGTTTCTGAAATTGTACAGATGACTGATGGTAAGCTAAAAGAACTTCTTGATAGTGCAAAAAAACACTTAACTGATCTGGATAATAAAAAAGCTAGTTCTTTAGCAGTGATCTCTGAATCAGAGAAGCAGTTATTAAAGAGAATTGATGAAAAAGGAACAACAAATTTATCGCTACTTGATACGAGAAAGAATGCCAATATTGCAGCAATAAATAGCATTAGTAATAGTCATAAAGATGGTCTTAAAGGTTTAGTAGAAGATTTTCGTGCTGTTACCACTGGCTCATCAATTATTAGGGAAATAGAAACTCGTGATAACCAATTAAAAACATCCCTGATAAATGAGGTAAAAACTCGGGATGAACAGTTAAAAGCGTCTCTTATAAATGAAATAAGGAAGCGCAACATGGTTGAACCAGGGTCATTACCTTTCTTATTTAGTGTACTTGGCAGAAAAAATAATTATTTTGGCCACGGAACTTTTACGACAGAGCTTGGAAAGTGGAGTAGTGATATAACAAAAACTGACTATATGTTACAACTACTAGCAGGTAGCCATACGTACAATACAGATTACGTTAGTTTTTATCAGCCAAGACAACTCAGTTTTATAGAGGGAAGTAAAGGAACATTTATTTACGGAGAGTTATGCACAAAAAGTTTTTCGGGTAGTTATGATGAGATATACTATTACCCGTATGCTGCACTTGGAGTAGTATTTGTAAAAAATACAACCAATGTGAACATAAATAAGACAATGGAATTTGTTGGATCATCGTATTCGAGTACGGAGTATGGGGGAGCAGGATTATTTGTGGGAACTCCTGATAACACTAATTCTAATAAATCAAGTATTTCAAAAATAGTATGGAAAAATGTTTACCAATACACGAGTTCTGATAGCAAGTTAGCCGGATCTGGTAATGTGGAGATTCCAGCAGGAAAAACAGTTGCAATATTACTTTACACATCATCTTATCTGTATTCCAGAACACAAGTTAGTCAAGGTATGCTTGCATCAAATTATGTACACAACTATGGTCAATTTATTCAGTGGGGGATTTATAACATACGTAGCAATTTTCTCACCACAGGGCTTGAGGTAGATGTGGAAAGGACGCTCAGGGCTTGGCAATGTCCAGGGTTAGAACGAACTGATCAAATATGGCAATGAGGAGGAATTTGTGACTATTTATATACGTTTTGAAAACCACAAGCAGATTGAAACAACAACACTTGAAAACAAGCCAACTGGAAATGATTGGTATGAAGCACCAAAGAATTTTGACTGGCAAAAAAGTTATTGTTTAACAGAAGGAGAGAAAATTGTTGAAAGGAATAAGGAAGATATTGAGCTGGAATTATTGGAAAATGCGAAACTTTCTGCACTTGATAGTGTGCGTTTTTATTTTAATAACTATACTAACGAATACGCTGGAAATTCTCACCAAAAAGCTAAATCGTATCAAATACAAGAAAAAGCCGCAAAAAGCATTCTAGCAGCACCAGAGTCTATAAGTAAAAAGGATACAGAAATTATAGAACCATTAGCAAAAGTCCGTGGTATTACAGTTATTGAAATGGCAAGAATAATTGAAGAAAAAGCAAAAAAAGCAGTAAAAGAAATAATTAAATGTGAAGAGTTGGAAGACATTACCAAGAAGAAAATTGCAGAAGCCAAAAGTAAAAATGAGCTAGAGAACTTACTAAACGATTTTAAACAAAAGATACAAAGAAATGGCTGAAGAATTTTTACACGGAGTAAATGTTATTGAGGTAACCTCAGGAGCAAAGACAGTACGTACAGCTAAATCATCAGTGATAGGTGTAATTGGTACTGCACCTGAAGCTGATGAGCAAAAGTTTCCGCTAAATAAACCAGTGTTAATTGCAGGAAGCTTAAAAGAAGCAGCAAGACTTGGAAAGAGTGGCAGTTTACCTTCTGCAATAAACGGAATATTTTCCCAGATTGGTGCAACAGTAGTAGTTATTCGAGTTAAAGAAAGTGAAAACAGCGATTCAAAGCTCAAAGAAAGTGAAACTATCCAAAATATATAGCTCTTTCGATAAAAGTCCGGATGTGATAGGATAAGGATAGATGATGATAAGGAGGTTGAATGCCAGCAGCATATAGTTATGATTTAAGAAAAAAAGCAATGGAAGCGCTAGACGAAGGAGAAAGCAGAGAAACAGTGGCAGCAAGATTTAAGATTGGACGAACTACTTTATGGGAGTGGCAGCAAAGAAGAAAAGAAACAGGAGACTTTCAATCAAAAAAACTTGGAAATGGGGGTTACAATCACAAAATTACCGACTGGGATACCTTTGCCAAATTTGCCAGAGAACACGGAGGAAAGACTCTATCGGAAATGGCTAAACTTTGGAACAACGTTAGTATCCAAACGATCTATCGAGCCCTTAAAAAAATTGGATTTACGCGCAAAAAAAGACATATGGATACAAGGAAAGAAACGAAGAAAAACGTGCTGAATTTTTGAAAATTATAGCGACAAAAGAACCTAAAAACTTAGTGTATATAGATGAGTCTGGCATTGATAACACCGAAGACTACCCCTACGGATATTGCCAGAAAGGACGGCGGTTTTATGCCTTAAAATCTGGAAAGAAAACTCAACGAATCAGTATGGTTGCAGCCTTAAGTGGAAGAAAGATAGTTGTTCCGTTAACCTTTGAAGGCCACTGTAATATGGATGTTTTTAATGGATGGTTTGAGCAATTTTTGACACCGATCTTGGAACCTGGACAGACTGTCATTCTTGACAATGCTACTTTTCATAAGTCTGATAAGATTATCGAGCTTGCTAAAGGGGTTGGTGCAGAAATTTTGTATCTGCCGCCTTATTCTCCAGATTTCAACAAAATTGAGCATCATTGGTTTGCTATAAAAAACAGAGCCAGGAAAAACATTCCTCTATTCGAATCCTTTCTTCGTGCTGTTGATTCTGCCTTCCTATGACCTGTTTGGACTATTATGAGAAATGCTATAATTTGAGTAGTAGATGGTGTCATTCCAGTGCTTGACACTGGAATCCAGGAATTTGGATTGGGCACTAAGTTGGTGAGCATAAAAGTGGCTGATCTTATGTTAAAACACAACGTTCTTGATGAGATTACGGCAAGGCTGGATTCCAGTGTCAAGCACTGGAATGACACCATTTGCTGTGCAGTTTACCTTTAAGAATGAATGTTCGTACAGTTGTGCGCGGTATCTCATCAGCTAACACGTAGCGGAATGACGGTTGTCGGTAAATCTTTTAGCTATAGAAGTTAACTTTGCAGTTAACTTCTACAGCGTTTCAAAGTATAGTTTTGGTAATACAGTAACTAAATATACATGAAAACCATTTTAGCTGTTGAAACAAGCTGCGACGAAACTGCAGTAGCGATTGTAAATAGTGACAAGCAAGTCATTGCTCACGAAATTCTCTCCCAAGCAGAACACAAAAAACGTGGTGGGGTGATCCCTGAAATAGCTTCACGTGCTCATATGAAGCATTTAAGTGGTCTAATAAAAAGCGCCGTGGAAAAATCTAACCTTAACTTTTGTGACCTCAATGCAATTGCAGCAACATCAGGACCAGGACTCATAGGTGGATTAATAGTTGGTACAATGATGGCTAAAGCAATTGCGCATGTAGCACAAAAACCGTTCATTGCAGTGAATCACTTAGAAGCGCATGCATTGGTTATTAGGTTACTGCATGAGGTAAAATTTCCATTTTTAGTCCTACTAATATCAGGTGGTCACTGTCAATTTTTAATTGCACAGGATGTAGGTAAATACATTAAACTTGGAGAAACGCTCGATGATTCACTAGGAGAAGCATTTGATAAAGTTGCTAAGATGCTGGGTTTAAGCTATCCCGGAGGGCCATTAATTGAAAAGTTAGCTAAAAAAGGCAATGGTGCAAGATTTAAATTGCCAAGGGCAATGATAAAACGTTCTGGATGTAACTTTTCGTTTTCTGGAATTAAAACAGCAGTAAAAAACTTAGTGCAAGAACTTAAAATGAGCGAGCAAGATGTGTGTGATGTATGTGCTTCGTTTCAAGAGTGTATTAATGACATACTGCTGGACAGGGTTAGTAATGCGATTATTATGGCCGAATCTTTAAATATCAAAATCAATGACTTTGTGATTACCGGCGGAGTTGCAGCAAATAATTTCTTGAGAGAAAAATTAAAACAACACATAAACTTAAACATATTTTTTCCTCCCAACAACCTATGTACAGATAATGCAATAATGGTTGGATGGGCAGGAATTGAAATGTTACAGAAAAGCTATATAGATTCTCTCAATTTTGCACCAAGACCTAAGTGGGAGTTAGAGAGTTATTAAAAGCTCTCAATTCTGAATTATAGCTAAAGTGACTTAGGTTCTCTAATTGCACATAAGTCAACAATAATTTTCACACAAATCAAAACAGCATATCTTCTCCATAATCCTTGGTAATTTTACATAAGTTAAAAGTAGCATATGGTTCTCTCCGCGGTCTGAGATGACAATAAATTTGTCAAGCCGCATTATACTTGTTAGGCGGAAGTGGACGGCAACATATTTACCACGAAGTCTAACTAAGTTCTTGCTTGTCCCTTCCATCGGCATTGCTATCTTTATTTTCAATAAAATTATTGTCCTATGCTCTTTTGATGTTTATTGATAATAAAATTCTGTTTTATCAACCAACATCCTATACATAATTACAGCTAATTTTCTTGCTACTGCTACAATTGCTTTTTTCATTCCTTTTTTCTTCGCAATCCCAGTTTTTTAATTTAAATGTCCTCTTGGTAACTGTAAGCATTGTTTGTGCAGCTTCATATAACATACTTCTACATTCCGCTGGTCCCATCTTTGATATGCTGCCATGCCGATCAACTTCTCCAGAAGAATATTGCCTTGGTGTCAACCCTATATATGCTCCAACTGTATCAGATTTCTCAAACCTATGTGGGTTATCAATTGCAGCTTTATACGTCATTGCTACTATAATCCCCACTCCTGGAACAGTAGTTAACAATTTACAATCATCGTCTTTTTCACCTTGTTCTGAAAGCATTTTGTCAAGCTTTCTTAATGACTTTTCTATTGCTTCCAAACTACAAACTAACGCTTCAATTGAACTCCTACTGATTTCATCCAAATTATTTATTGCCTCTTGTATTCTTAAAGCGAAAGTTTCAAATTTTGATCCTTTATCGACCATGTATCTTCAACAACCCTCTTATTGTTCCAATAACCTGCTGTTTGCTACACATTAGCTGTCTTCTGCTTCCAAGCGCTATTTTAATTTGACAACTGATTTTACTAACACTTCTCATCATCTGCGCTATACCCCTCGCATCGTTTTTATCATTCTTATTGATTCTTGCAGACAACGCTGCTGCCATATGCCTTGCATCTACACAAATTACTGGTAATCCAAAACTCCTTAACTCTTTGCACATTGATATTGACAACTATCCACTTTCTATTCCTATGGGTTCGTATTTTTTGCCTTGGCTAATCTGCTATTGCCTTACTTTCGCTTGCAACAACTTCTTCCTTAACAACTTTTCCTTTCTCATCAACGATACTTATAAAAGTTTCTTTTAATGAGATCGCTATAATATTTCATGACCTACTGTAAAAGTTTAAATTATTTTTGAAGAACCAATTCATTGAATTTGTTACTTCGTGCTAAAATAATGGAGTATGTCTCTCCATCATTCAATAGCAATTACAGTATGTTTAGCTATAATTTGAAAAACAAAAATTCGTCATTCCGCTACTAGTTAGCGGGATCTAGAGATACCGCGGCGGCATGACGTAGGATTGCTGTCATCCCGCTGCTTGTTAGTGGCTAAGAGATACTGTGAATAAATCACGGTATGACGGTTAAGTATCCCGCTACGTGTTAGCGGCTGAGATAACGCGAATAAATCGCGGGATGACGTGTTGCTTGGGTCAGCTATAGAAGCAAAACTCATCATTTTGAAAGAGGAGGAGATTTTTCCGGACCCTCAGCGGAGATTGATTTTGGATCTGATAATTCTGTATTTACCTTGATTGGCTCTAATGGAGTTTTCTGCTCTTCCGGTTTATCATCTGGAATTGGAACAGGCCAATCCATAATGTTTTGCGGTATAACTTCTGTTTCTTTAGCTTCTTTTTGACCTGTTGAAGATGATGCATCAATTCCTGCATTTTTAGTAACTTCTTGTTTGAGTTGTTTATTTTCTTCTTGTAATTGCTTTAAATTTTTCTTTAACTCGTCAATCTCTCTTATTTTTTGTTTTAATTGTTCAGATATAGTTAGTTTGTCTCTAGTCAATTTTTTGTTTTCTTGTCTTAACCCACTAGCTATTCTGCTTGAGTTGTTGTTTACAGCTTGTATACCTTGGTCTTGCTGCTGCATGCTTGTTCCTCTACTTTCATATTCAACTTCAGTTTGAGTTGCCTGACCTTTTTCCTGCTGTAATATGTTCTGCAGTTGCTCTAGACTTTCTTTGACAGACTTCAACTCTTCTTGTAACATGTCTTCCTTTTCTTTATAACTCTCTTCGAGTTCCGCAAGTGTGGATTTTAAGGAGTCACGTTCTAAGCTTAGATTGTCACGCTGCTCTGCAAGTTTGTTAATTTCATTTATAGCCTCATCTACACCTTTTAATCTTTCTTGTTCATACTTTTTCTCATAATCTTTGTGTATTTCTTGTTCATCGTAGTCATCGTCAATGTATTCATCAGTGATTTCGGACTCTTCATCATCAATCTTGCTTTCAACAGAAAAAGAACTTCTACGAGAAGAAGGTGTGCTAGGAGAGAAATACCCACTGCTGCTCGGTGTAGGTGACTGTGGTGATATATGTGGATCTTTTGTAAATATTTCCTCTGCTGGTACTTGCTGATCATCTACACTCCTGGACATGCCAGTAAAAGCTTGATACAGAGTTTTTCCGTTGATAAAAACTTCTTTATTTTGTCCGACTAACTTTAATACTTCTTCTGAACTCGTTATTCCTCCAAATTTTGGCTCACCAATAACACTCTGTATACCACCAGAATCCAATTTTACGGTCATGCTACAGTCTATGCTGTTACCTTCAGAATCCTTAGCCTGCCAATTAATGGTCATTTCACATGAGCTTGAACCAGTAAAATCATAGTGCCTTTCGCTGCCTTTTTTGGTTGCAGTTATTTGACTATCTTTCCCTAAAGATATGTTATAAACCTTACCTTCACTGCTGGCCCTTAAAATATTGCTAATTTCTATTGGTTTTTCTTCATTTTCAAATCTAATTTTGAAGTCATTATCTTTTGTTGAATACGCTAAGAAATTTTGACCAGGCAGAGACGACTTAAGTTCTTTATGCGTTGCGTCTATTGATTGCTCAAATTTTTGGAACTCCTTTTCCCACTTTAAATTTATCTGTCCTGTAATGTTCTCATCTTTGCGTAAAGGACCAATAAAGTACCAGATGAGATTTTCTTCCTTTAGTTTTTTTATAAAATCCTGAAGATCGTTGCAAGATTCAATGACACTTAAAATATCATTTTTCTTCTGTTCATCTACATCTAAACTTTGACTTTCAGCTATAAATACATTTTCGTTTTCCTGTGGCATAATTTTACATTTTAAAAAATATACTATAATATTAACAGATTTCTTTAAAAAGTCAACTAATTGTTGGATAAATAAACTTGAGCATTTGGCTAAAATGTTATATAGTAGTCACTTCAAGAAGTACAGTATGGACAATACCATTATAAGAAAATACGATATTAGAGGTATAATAGGCAAAGATTTGCAGATTAATGATGGGTACGAAATAGGCAGAAAGTTTGGCCAAACCGTAGCTAATGTTTGTGTCGGCTACGATAGTAGAATAGATTCACCAGGTATAGAAAGAGAATTAATTAGGGGCTTAACTTTATCCGGTGCAAATGTTATACGCGTTGGACTATGCTCTTCACCTATGCTTTACGCTGCAACACAAATCACACAGGCGGATCTTGGTATCATAATAACTGCCTCTCATAACCCCAGCGAATATAATGGCTTTAAATTTTTTAGTAATAAAAAAGTCTTCTCAGATCAAGAGATAAAGGAAATTATAAGCAGTCCAATTAAAAACAGCACAAGAATTGGAAGCTTAATTAACATAAATATATATAGTGAGTACATTAGCATATTGAAAAGTGCGGTAAAGAACAATAATACACAAAAGTTAAAAATAGCCTGGGATTGTGGAAATAGTCCAGCAAGTGGAATCATAAGGTATATTGAAAAGATCTTGCCCGGTCATACGCACATCGTAACCAATAACTCTATAGATGGGGCATTTCCACTGCATGATCCAGACCCCATAGAGGAAAAGAACCTCGCTCAATTAATTGACATTGTGAAGGAATATGAATGTGATCTTGGCATTGCGCTAGATGGCGATAGCGATAGGGTGCGCTTAATTGATAATAAAGGCAGTATTGTTTCCAATGACCATTTATTTATAATTTTTGCACGTGAAGTGTTGGAGGAATATCCAGAAAGCAAAGTTATTGCTAACGTAAAAATGAGTATGAAAGTGCATGATTTTGTTAGCAAGTTAGGAGGGCAAGTTATCACCTGTGCTACTGGACATTCACTAGTTAAGAAGAAGATGGTAGAGGAAGAGGCAAAGTTTGCTGGTGAATTAAGCGGGCACTTCTTCTTTTCTGAGCTAAGTTTTGATGATGGGATATATTCTGCTGTTAAAGCAGTTGACATTTTGCTTAAGAAAAACCAAAGCCTATCTCAGGTGATTGAGGATTTACCGAAGTTATATATCACTCATGAAGTGAAGATTGTAGTGAAAGATGAGAAAAAGTTTCAAATAATTGAGTCAATAAAGAAAACACTGGAGCAGCAAAATATTGTATTTTCAGATCTTGATGGTGTTAAGGTAACCGATAATAAAGGTTGGTGGCTTCTTAGGGTATCAAATACGCAAAACTGCATTACAGCAAGATGCGAAGGAGAGACTTTAGAGGGTTTTGAACTTACTAAAAAGGTTTTGTTCCATTACATTGATGAAGCAAGGTCTTTAAATTGTAGCTACTCACAGAAATAAATTTGATTTATAAAATTGACATGAAAGTATAAAGATAAATAGGCTAAATGTACTTATCACCTGGTCAGGCTGCAGCATTATTTCGTGTAACCGTTTGCGGGTCCACTTAATTCTGCAATTCTTTGATCTCACTCATGGAGAGGCCAGTAAACTTAACAATAGTGGTGACATCAACATTATTAGCCAGCATTGTTTTTGCAACTTCAATTTTTCCTTCCTTTTTAGCATCATCAAGTTTTTGTTCAAGAACAGCCCGTTCATCACGAATACGTTTTATTTCCTGTTCGTAGGCAATAAATTCTTTTTCTGACCAGTTGAATCTATTTAGTTCTTCATATGCCTTTTTAATTATTACATCACTACCTATTATCTTTTCCAATTCTTCTTCGCTAGTTTCATCTGCATATTTAAAATAATAGATCCATTTTTCAACTATACTCTCCAATTGGTCTTCTTTAGTTTTAGGAAATTTTGGTAACTCAATAAATGTAAAATAAAAATCTTTTAAATCATGTTCATAGCTATCTTTGTCTAACATTACATGATCTGACTTATACTCAGATTTATTAGGAAAGAGAATACAATCAGCAATAGCTATAAAAATGATTTCTTTAAGATCCTGATATTGATCACCTTTATCAGCTTGCCTTGAATAAGCTTTAGCAGCGTAATATTGAGCACGTTTTTCAAAGCCTTTAGTTTTGGCAACTTGGTCAGGTAAGGAAGCAGTATTACTACTACTCCCTCCCTTAGAAACGCAGCATGCAGGTTTCCCCACACTACGCTTGAGCCCCTTATCTAAGTTCTTCTTTTCTCGAACCGGCTTGTCTTTCATAAATCCTCAGAATACATCAACTTTAGTGGTGACACTAACAGTAGAGAACCTTCTCTTGAAAAGGAGCTTGCTAACATTCTTGTTCGTTTCACTCTCTCATCAAAATACTTTTTCCATTTTAAGTCAAGTGGATTTGCATCCGCCCTGATTTTAACATGACGTCTAATAGGAATGTCGCTTAGTTTGAGTAAGCTCATAAACCTTATTTCCTTTGGTTTGTTCTTGCATACAGAAGTAGCAAAGACCCATTGACGATGATTCATTACTTTAAAGTAACGATTTTTTATCCAACGTAATCCTTTACGGGGATGTCTTGTCTTTGCCCATTTCCATAAACTATGCCAAATTTCATTGTCTATCTTGCTGAACGCTTTTTTAGCACACACATGACGGTAGTAGTTTCCCCATCCTCTTAATAAAGGGTTGAGTGATTTAATTACTACAGCTTGTGAACTGCCTATATTTGCTTTTATTAATGCACGCACTTTTTTAAGAAATCTCTTAATACTTTCCTTCGAAGGCGTAATAAATAATTTCTTACTATATCTACGCACATTACAGCCAAGAAAGTCGAACCCTTTTGTAATAAATGTAATCTTTGTCTTTTCTTCTGACAGAGCTAGACCTCTTTCACGAAGAAAGGATGATACCATAGGCTTGACTTCATCTTCCAGTAACTCATGTGTGAAACCTGAAATAATAAAGTCGTCTGCGTACCTGATTAAATTTACTCCACTTCTGATTTTGTCTCTTCTTTTGCTACCTAATTTACCAAAGCGACTTTCTAATAACCGTTCAAGACCATCTAAGGTAAAATTAGCTAGTATTGGAGAAATTATACCTCCTTGCGGAGTGCCAGCAGTTGTGGGATACAAGGTTTTTGACTCTAGGAAACCAGCCTTTAACCAACTGTGGAGAATTTTTTTCTCCATAGGAATATGCTTCATAAGCCATTCATGGTTAATGTTGTCAAAGCACCCTTTGATATCGCCTTCTAATATCCATTGTGGTCGATTGCGCCTTGCCAATAATAAGTGACAAGCCTTAATAGCATCTGCGCAGGATCTTTTGGGCCTAAAGCCGTAGGAGTGACGATCACTGATTGTTTCAGATATCGGTTCCAGAGCAAACAAATACAATGCTTGCATAGCTCTATCTTTTATCGTGGGTATTCCAAGAGGTCTTCTTTTGCCATTAGATTTATTGATATAAATTCGTTTTAGCGGGGAAGGTTTATATCCTCTTTGCTTTAACTGCTTTATTCCTTGAATTTTAGCATTGCAAGTTAACCACAGTTGACGATCTACACCTGCCGTGTTTTTCCGTGGTTTTCAGTTACTCTTTTAACAGCTAAAGCTTTGCTACTAAAGGAGCGTGTGAGAAGATGTTGTAAAGCTTTCACCTTACCCCATCTTCCTTGTTGGACAGCCTTAACAATACGTCTTTGTAGCCTCATAACAACTTTTTGGCATTTCTCTTCCGGAGTAACTGGTTCCATGCTTCGGAGTTGTTGGTAGGTGCACTTACAGTTGTACTTGTAATCATCTGCTTTCCTACCTTAAGTGGTTAACAAAGTTTCTTGTCATGAGGGACCAAATGGAAGTCTGCTCGTTTTCACGCGAATTAATGTTACAAATTCTATCCATTTCGTTACAAAATGGCATTCGCTTTCTCCATTATCCTTTACCTGCACATCCATCAGCATTCCTTGCGGGTTGCCTGCCATATAGGCGAAAATACAGGCTTACCCTGTTCCTTCTATCATACAACAGTGGGTTAGGTGGCTTCTCTATACCGGTGGAATTATTATTTGCGTACATCCAGAAATGAAAAATGTAACTCATCCACATTACCTTTTGGTCGGAGCTTATCAGCATCTTTAGCTCTTTAATCGTTACGATACTTATGAAGCTTCACTTACGTTCACCATACCACTAAGCCTAGCGCTCCAACCACATGATGCTTGTAGTTTATGCTTTCTCTCACGATTGAGCATCTTCTTTATCAAGAGGAGGTTCATTGTCCGCATCGCTCGGCACCAACCGGTTACCCGATTCGCACTGATGCGTAGACTCAGATGGCAAAACATCTGGTTTAATAAGTTTTAGGATTCTTTCAGTTTCTTTCTGAAGGAATTCCTCTCCTTTTAAACAATATGACCGAAGACTTTCAGGTCGCACCATTTCGACTATTACTTGCACCCCATTTTCATCCCTGCAAAGAACATCAACGATACTTTGTTTTTTAGAGGCAATTTCAGCATCTTGAATAGTGCTGAGGAATTCTATTTCTTTTATTTCATCTTTGCCAGTGAACCCCAAAATATCATTGAGAAAGTGAATGAGGATGTCTTTATTTTTTTCAGTACCAAATATTCTTTTGAAAGAGTAAGAGTTCAATGGACTAAGATATTTACCCATCGAACCCTCCTCTAGGAACCGTACGTGAAAGTTTCCCTTCATACGGCTCGAGCCACCTTAAGTCCTTTTCTTTAGAACCGGCAACAGTTTTTATCGAATATTTGGACATATCAAATTCCTTCTTAGAACTAACATTAATCATACCTTACCATTTTTGCAAAGAGAAGAGTTTTTTTGATTGACGTTCTTTAAAGTAAGCATACCACTCTTTATCATAGGGGTTAGCTACTGCTCTAATTTTCTTATGGCGGCGAATTGGTACACTTGTCGCTTGGAAGAGTTCTTTCCATTCAATTATGTTTTTATTCTTAGCCAGTACTGCAAAACACCATTTTCGAGACTCCTTGACTTTAAAGTATTTACCTTTAATCCAACGTAATCCTTTATTAGGATGTCTGCGTTTTGACCAGTGCCATAAGGCTTTGAAGATCTCATGGTCCACTTTTTCGTAAGCTTTTCTCGCACATATTCCTCGATGGTAGTTGGCCCATCCTCGAATTTGAGGTGTAAGCATATCAATTACTTTTTCTTGGGTTTCTGCGTTCTTCTTGCGAATTAGGTACCGGATGCGCTTCAGAAGTCTGTTTACACTTTTTTCTGAAGGTTTGATGATTAGTTTTGTTTTGTACTTGCGTACTGTCTGACCGAGAAAATCGAATCCCTGTTCTATGTGTGTGATCTTTGTCTTTCCTGCCGATAAAGATAGCCCTCTTTGGCTCAGGAAATCCTCTACAAGCCGTTTGACTTTAGTCTCTAGAATTTCTTTCGATTTTCCAGTTACTATAAAATCATCCGCATAGCGGATCATGTGTACACCATATTTCTTGCGTTTTTTGGTTCCCTTTTTTCCGAAATGTTTATTGAAAACATCATCAAGACCGTCGAGAGTTAAATTAGCAAGTACAGGAGATATAATTCCACCTTGTGGAGTTCCTGCTATTGTGGGATGTAGCATTCGTCTTTCTACGAATCCAGACCTTAACCATTTATTTAGGATACTCTTTTCCATTGGAATTGAGTTTTTCAACCAGTGGTGGTCTATTTCATCGAAACACTTCTTAATATCCCCCTCTAAAATCCATTGCGGAGCATCACGTCTTGCCAATGTTATGAAAATTTGACTTACTGCATCTGCTGCTGAACGATGCACCCTGAATCCATATGAGTGAGTGTCTCCTATTGTTTCTGCAACAGGGTCCAAGCCCATAAGGTATAAGGCTTGTATCGCACGATCTTTTATAGTTGGAATACTAATCGGCCGCTTGCCGCCCTCAGGCTTGATTAGATAAATGCGTCTCATAGGTTGAGAGCGATATCCACGTCGCTTTAGGCTAGCAATTCCTTGAGATTTAGCTGAAGGACTTTGCCACAACTGATTATCAACACCAGCCGTGTATTTTCCTTTGTTCGAAGTTACGCGTTTCACTGCTAATGCTTTAGCACTAAAACTACGTGTGAGAAGATGTTGTAAAGTTTTCACTTTATTCCATCTCCCATCTTTTGTTGCCTGAACAATACGAGCTTGTAGCTTCCTGGTTTTTTTCTTACATTGAGACCAATTAATTTGGTTCCAGTGCTCGGCAGTACCGAAAGGTGCACTTACAATTTTACCTGTAACCATCTGCTTTCCTCTCTTTAAAAGTTTTACAAACAATCTTGTCCAAGATGACCATTGTGGACGTCAGTTCTCTTTCGAGCCAGGTAACGTTAAACCTGTATCACATCCATTACAGATGAGCGTTCACTTTTTCCACACTCCCAATCCCACATACCCATAAGCCTTTCTCACGATCGACCTTACTGAATATCCAATATTGGTACCCAGAGATATATGGGGTTTCCGTGTTCCACCTATTAAACAACAACGGGTTAGGATTGATCTCTACACCGGTGACCTTGATGTTTGCGTATCAAATGCGTTCAGTTTGATAACCAGTCTACTTACCTTTTGGTTCAAGCCTATCAGTGTCTTTGGCTTGTTCGACGTAACGATGCTTAGGATCATTTGCTTGCGCTATCCATACCATTAACCCTAGCCCCCGTGCCAACTCGACACTTATAGCATTGTTCTTTCTTCGCAGACCGAACTTCTCCTTTTCAGGCGGGTTCATTGTCCTAAACGCTTTGCACAAAGCATTACTGCTTTTGTACAGTCTAGTAGGGTACGAGCGGCAAAACACTCGGTTTAGTCAGGGTGACCTGCTAAACAATTTAATAAGCGACTTTTCACGTCGCACAAACGCAACTAACTTACTTGGTTCATGCTATGGCAAAGACGATCCTGAACGTAGCAGAGGCTTTACTTTATTTTACGTAAGCGTGAATATTGGAGCAATATTGGCTTCTATTTCATGTGGTTATGTAGCCCACTTGTTTGGCTGGCACTACGGCTTTGGTTTAGCTGGTATTGGGATGTCTATAGGGCTAATCTTTTTTCTCAAATTTCAGAATCTTTTAGGAGATAGCGGCCTTTCTCCTTATCCAGAGCTTATGAATAAGCGCATATTAGGGATTAAAATTTTTAGTATAGTATTGATAGGAAGCTTTCTGTCATCATCAATAATTGCTAAAATGCTTATACATAGTGAATTTTTTACTAATATGCTCATATTTGTTGGAATAACAGCTCTGGGCATATTTATTTATATAATATCTAAATTATCAGCAGAACAAAGACGAAAATTAGTGGTATTATCTATTCTTGTGGTATTTTTCTTGTGTTTTTTTGCTTTAGAAATGCAGCTTGGCTCTTTGGTTAACTTATTCACCGAAAGAAACGTTATTAACAATGTATTAGGTATAACAATTCCAGCTTCAGTTTCTCAAGCCATAAATCCTTTGTCAATTATAATATTTGGCTTTCTTTTTGGAACATACATGAAGTTTAAGCAAAAATATGCAACTTCCATGTTTACCCTTGGCCTTCTGACAATGGCTATGTGTTTTTTCACACTGTACATAGGATGTTTAAACTCTAACATTGAAGGTAAAGTAGAATACTTATATTTAATAATTGCTATCTCCTTTATGGGACTGGGAGAATTATGTATTGCTCCATTAGTCCAAGAACAAGCAACTACACTAGCCCCCAAAAACCTTAGAGGAGTAGTGATGGGTATAGTAATGCTATCATTAGCGTTTTCTAACCTAGCCGGAGTTGCAATATCAAAATTTATGTCAGTTCCTTCAGTAAATGGTAAAATAAATTATTTAGAATCTTTAGAAATATATAAAGAGGGTTTTTTAAAGGTGGGAATATTTAATTTAATGCTCGTTATTGTATTTTTATTCTTCTTCAATTTTATACATAAAGTTGTTACTAACTCATCTTGTACAAAAAATTGATATAGGTAAGCTCAAATTTGTAGGTTTAAGGTACCCGTTCAGCAGAGGTAGCAATTAAACTTTGTAACTTTTGAAAAAGATTATGATTGCATTTTTTCAATACTCTTTGCTTAAGATTTATATTTAACGCTGCTTAAAATCAGTGAAATGCACACCCCAGCAAACTACTCTGCCGAGCTTCCAACACTTTCACATTTACTATTTTGTCCCTGTATTTATCTTCAGAATCATCAATGCACACTGATTGCATATATGGGCTTTTACCAATAATTTGGTTTTGGTGTTTACCTTTTTTATCGCTAAATAGAACAGGTATAGTTTTACCTACCATACTCTGGTTAAACTCAAGTTGTTGCTTACTAATTAATTTCTGTAAACGAAGAAGGCGCTCTGTTTTAACCTCTTCTGGTACTTGATCTTTTCTTTCCGCTCCCGGTGTGCCTGGTCTTGGGCTGTATTTAAAACTATAAGCCTGAGCATATCTAACTTTTTCTACTAATTTCATAGTTTCTTCAAAATCTTTTTCGGTTTCTCCAGGAAAACCAACAATAAAATCAGAAGAAAATTCGATTTCAGGTTTCAATTTGCGAAATCTGTCTATTATTTCCAAATACTCCTCTGCAGTGTGTTTCCTGTTCATCGCGTGCAATATTTTATTCGAACCAGACTGCACAGGCAGGTGAACAAACGGCATGAGCTTTGGCTCTTCCGCATGTGCCAAGTAGAGAGATTCATGCATATCTCTTGGATGAGAAGTTGTATAACGAATCCTCTCTAGCTTTTCAATTTTAGCAATATGACTAATTAATTTTCCTAAATCCCACACTTCCCCTTCGCACTCCCCATGGTAAGCATTGACGTTCTGACCAAGCAAATTGATCTCATTTGCCCCATTTGCAACTAATTTCAATGCTTCACGAAATATTTCATTCATTGGCCGTGAATACTCAGCTCCACGAGTATAGGGCACTACACAAAACGTACAAAATTTATCACAACCCTCTTGTATGGCAAGAAACGCAGAAGACCCCTGGCTATTGCCATAGCATTCATCTGGCAATTTATCAAACTTTGCAACTTCAGGAAAATCAGTGTTTATTACATGACCTTTACTTCTGCTTGCTTTGACTATCAGCTCCGGTAAGGTAGCGATACTCTGCGAACCAACAACAATATCAACAAAAGGAGCCCTTCTGAACACTTCTTCTCCCTCTGCTTGCGCTACACACCCAGCCACCACTATAGTCATTTCTTTTCGTAACGAATGAATCTTCCCAAGCTCTGAGTAAAGTTTTTCTGCTGCCTTCTCTCTAATGTGACAAGTATTCAGTATCACTAAATCGGCTTTCCCTGCATCACTAACAACGTTGAACCCCAAAGGTTTAATTACATTTTCCATTAAAACGGAGTCATAAACGTTCATCTGACAGCCGTAAGTTTTAATATATAGGCCTTTCATATTTGGTATGTCTTTTTCAAAATTTCTTCACCCTACACGTAAATGTCTAACAGACCAGCGCGTGACGCTAGTGAACTTGCTAGCACAATAGATTTTGACAAAATTATACGAAAAACTGGATTCCAGTGGGCTTTGTTGCATCGCTCAAGTGAAAAGAACTGGCAGTTACTGACAAAATTCATTATAAATAGCCATTTAACTGTTGAAGAAAAAATATGCCACAAAAAATGAGAGTCAGTAACTGCCATGAATATAACAAATTTCTCCAAGAAAGAGGAAGCATTTTTTGTTATATCAATGACGCCATAGAAAATTGGTACGAGAATTGTCCAAAAATGCAGGGCGGCAACTATATTTATAGTGATAAAGTTGTGATTTTGGTGCATATAATCGTCAGTTTCTTTAGAATTGGTTTAAGACAAACAGTCGGGTTTATAAAAGGGTATTTGCAACAAATAGGAAGAGATTTGGCAGTTATCAGCTATTCACAAGCATCAAGAAGGTTTAAGAAACTTAATATTAAGATAAATGATTGCAGAATTGATAAAAATAATATGGAAGATATCGAAATTGCTATAGACAGTACAGGAATTAGTATATACAACAACACTCCTGGTCACAGCAAGGAAAATAGCACTGACAGAAAATATCGTGGCTATGAGCAAACGAGAAAATTGCACGTAATGTTGAATATAAACAACAAAAAAGCCATAGCTGTAAAATACAGTAACGGTGTCTACTCTGATCACTATGGAGCTTGTGATTTGCTAAAAGAAGTTGATTTTCAGCATGCCATAAAAGCACTATATGCAGATAGAGCATGTGATAGGCACAAGTTTTATAAGTTGTGTAACAAATATGATATAAAGACAAAAATTCCACCAATAAACAATGCGGCAGAACATCCAGAAATAGATTATATGTCTGACAGGAATGCTGCTATTAGGTTAATAAAATTATACGGTGAAGATGGCATGAAAGAATGGAAAAAAGAAGTAAATTATGGGAAAAGATCTTATATTGAAGGGTTTTTCTCAAGATTAAAGCAAATATTCGGATTTAGTTTTAGGAATAAATCTGAGATAAATCGAGAAAAAGAACTGCTAATCAAATGCTATTTGCTTAATAAATTCACTGATATTGGTATGGCTAAATTTGAGATAGTTACATGAATTTACCATAAATCACCATCTCATAAAGTGTGATGCAACAAAGCCCGCTGGAATCCAGTTGAGCTATTTCAACAAAAATACTACATTTTGAGATGAACGTTCCAGACTTATTTACAAGTATAACAATTGAAGTCTGGATTCCAGTGGGCTTTGTTGCATCGCTAGCTATGATGGATTAAAGATAAAAAAGATGGAGAATATCAGTAGCTTATTATTCTGGTATTTATAACAAGAACGGTCAGTGAATACCTAAATTTGAGTAAAAGAAATTTCACTACCACTCACTAATCCGGCTAAAATTCAAGAATTTCAATGCTTTAGCTATTTTCAATAGAATTAAATTTATTAATATAAATAATAAATTACTATTCTTAAATTTGATCAGATTGATTGCAAAAAAACAAGATTTTCAATAGGTTACTTATAATCCTAACTATAGTTAGCCTTTCATAAGTAGCGATGCAACAAAGCCATTCCAGTGTCAAGCACTGGAATGACATCATAGGGGCACTGCCCTTTTGGATGGAAACCAGTGTCAGCTACTTAGATGATACCTTTTTTCTACTTAGTTTGGGTTATGCAAGAAGTCTATTGCATTCCTGAGCAATTTGATTCATTATTCTTTTTGTAAAAAATTTTCTTAACTTTCTCTCCACTTTTTTGGTAAGGTCACTTTAAAGGAAGTCTAATAGATGCTACATAGAAATCCAGATGAGTTTCTAAAGTCTATTCCAAAAGATAAGCGCATAATGTGCCTTGACATGGGAGAAAAGCAAATAGGCATAGCATTTAGCGATAAAACACAGCTCATAGCCACAGCTCATAGCATATATCACAGAAAAAATATGAGCAAAGATTTAGGTTATCTGCATAGAATATTCAAAGAAAATGAATCTGGATCAATGGTAATAGGACTACCATTAAAAATGGACGAGCAAGAAACTAAATGGTGTAAAACTATAATCCAATTCGCAAATAAAATAATAAAAAAATATAAAGTAAATATATACTTACAAGACGAAAGCTTCTCAACATCTATCGCAACTCATACACTAAAAATTACTGGAATATCAATCACAAAATCGAAAAAAATAGATGATAAAATCTCCGCATGTATTATTTTGCAACGAACGTTAGACAAGATAAATACAATCAAATAGTTTTTCCAGATCTGGAAATCTTCAAACTGAATCCCATATAAAAGTTACTCAACAAAACAAGAACCTTTCGTATAAGCATGACAAATTGCTACAGCAAGAGCGTCAGCAGCATGGTGGCATTTTATACTCAAATTTCTAACTATTTGCTTCACCATAAATATAATCTGATCCTTATCAGCATGGCCATTTCCGGTAATGCTTTTTTTTACATAGTTTGCATCATATTCATTCATAGTTAGCTTTGTTATTTTTAACGCTAAAATTACAACCCCTCTTGCATATCCTAAAGTTAGTGAAGATTTAGGATTTTTATTAACAAAAATTTTCTCCACCGCAGCTTCATTCGGAGAGTATAGGGAAATTACTTTCTTTAATTGTTCAAAAATTATATGTAGGCGTTCACCTGTACCCAATTTACCATCAGTTGATATGGTACCGCCGCCCAAAAATTCAATATTATTTTTTTCGTTCAGGCTGATAATGGCCCACCCAGTCTTGCTTATTCCTGGATCTAGACCTATTATTTTAACCACTTAATAAACGCTTAACCAATAGACAAACAAAAATAAAAATATCCAGACTACATCTACAAAGTGCCAATACCAGGAGGCAAACTCAAAGCACAAATGGTCCTGAAGTGTAAATTGGCCTTTCCGTGCTCTAAATAAACACACTGATAAAAATATTATTCCTATTATAACGTGTGCGCAGTGAAAACCGGTAATCATATAAAAATTGGATGTATAAATAAGCTTTTCTCCTGTTTCTTGTAGAGAAAAACTCGCTTCATTATACTCTATTGCTTGCACTATTATAAAAAAAACTCCAAGCAATATAGTTATGGACAGCATTTTAATCATGCTCTTTTTATCATTTTTAAGTAAAGAGTGATTTGCCCAAGTAATTGTTGTACCAGAAAGCAATAATATTAATGTATTCATGAATGGTAGTGACCACGGATCAGGTGGCAAAATTCCCTCAGGGGGCCATTCAACTTTTTTTGCAGGAGAAAACGCCTCAAATAAAAAAACTGGATCAAGCCAGGCTTTAAAGAATGAACAAAAGAACACTATAAAAAATACGACCTCCGAGAGAATAAACAAGTACATTGCAAATTTGAGTCCATGTTTTACAATGGCAGTGTGACATTTGTCATAAATGGCCTCCCTTATTACATCTCTCCACCAATAAAACAGCACCCCTGATACTGCGGAGATTCCCAAAACTAAACAAAACATTCCGACAATTTGTTTATGAAGCGCGCCAACTAATCCAAGTGCAAGAATAAGAATTGCTGCTGATACAGCAATTGGCCAAGGGCTTGGATCCACTAAATGAAAATCATGTTCTTTACTTTTCATAGCATTTTAAAAAATACTTATTAAGGATACAAATTAGCTTAAAATTGTCAATGTTCCTTAGGAAATTGATTGAATCTTGAAAAATTATATGCACCGTTCAAAAAATCTAACACAAATTGTGCAGTTATTCTAAACAACTCAAGCATTCTGCTCTTTTCGTTTTCTCTTGCTCTGCTGCAATATCCATCAACAATATTTTCCAAAATAATGCATCCAGACTTTACTGAATCACTGTAACAAAAATTAAACCAATCCCTATATCTATTATTTTTCTTGAATCTATTTTTCATGCTATCAACGACAGTCTCGTATATAAACATGCAAGAATACAAAACCGTCATAGCCTCATAGGTATTACTATGCGAGATGGATAAAAGAAAATTAGTGAAATTAAAACACTCAAGAGATTTCTTTTCGCGACTTATACCGTACATAGTAAAGTAGTAGTCATATAGCATTCTATTAACAGTCACTACTCTTTGGGCTACTTCAGCAAGCGAGATAATACTACTATAATCTTCCATTCTGGATGCAGTAATTAAGGTGGTACGAATATAATCACCTAAGAACAACGTCTTTTGTTGAGCATAGAACTTGAAGTTCTCTATATTTAGGGTGTTATTCGCTAACTCAACATTAAAAGGGTGCTCAATTATATCCTTTAAAAGATTTGACCCGTAACAGCTCCTAATTATGCCACTGAACACTGTAGTTACCGATAAAAGATCAAGTTAACGTAAATAATCCGCTGCTAATATTCTTTGCTAGATATATTAGAGTAATATGCCTCATCCCAAAACATTATTTCTAATTCCAGCCCTTTCTTAAAAAACTCATACATCCTCTTTTTTTCACAGTCACTAGCTTTTTTATATAGCTTATTTGTAATATCAGTAACCTCATCAATTACAGCATTTACTGTTTCGCTACTATAAATGTTGATCCACTCTTTGTATTTGTTATTTTTAACCCCTTTAGTTGTTATCTCATTTACCATATGGCGTATAACGATTTGGTATATGTTAAAGCAAGAATAAGATGCTACTAAAGCTTCATTAACAGAATTGTGATATGCGGCACTCATGAAAAAGTCAGTAAAGGCAGAACAAGCTCTTGACTTTTTGTGATCATCAGATAGATCACAATCTTCAAAATATTTTTTATACTGTTCTCGAACATAAAATGCTCCTTGTGCCAAATTGATTAAACTACTCATCATTTCAATATCATCAACTCTAGCTGTAACAATTAAAAAAGCACGAGCGCAATCTATACAATACAGAAAATCCTGCTGAAGGTAGAATTTGAATTTTTCATAATCTAATGTATTATAGCTCTTTCGATAAAAGTCCGGATGTGATAGGATAAGGATAGATGATGATAAGGAGGTTGAATGCCAGCAGCATATAGTTATGATTTAAGAAAAAAAGCAATGGAAGCGCTAGACGAAGGAGAAAGCAGAGAAACAGTGGCAGCAAGATTTAAGATTGGACGAACTACTTTATGGGAGTGGCAGCAAAGAAGAAAAGAAACAGGAGACTTTCAATCAAAAAAACTTGGAAATGGGGGTTACAATCACAAAATTACCGACTGGGATACCTTTGCCAAATTTGCCAGAGAACACGGAGGAAAGACTCTATCGGAAATGGCTAAACTTTGGAACAACGTTAGTATCCAAACGATCTATCGAGCCCTTAAAAAAATTGGATTTACGCGCAAAAAAAGACATATGGATACAAGGAAAGAAACGAAGAAAAACGTGCTGAATTTTTGAAAATTATAGCGACAAAAGAACCTAAAAACTTAGTGTATATAGATGAGTCTGGCATTGATAACACCGAAGACTACCCCTACGGATATTGCCAGAAAGGACGGCGGTTTTATGCCTTAAAATCTGGAAAGAAAACTCAACGAATCAGTATGGTTGCAGCCTTAAGTGGAAGAAAGATAGTTGTTCCGTTAACCTTTGAAGGCCACTGTAATATGGATGTTTTTAATGGATGGTTTGAGCAATTTTTGACACCGATCTTGGAACCTGGACAGACTGTCATTCTTGACAATGCTACTTTTCATAAGTCTGATAAGATTATCGAGCTTGCTAAAGGGGTTGGTGCAGAAATTTTGTATCTGCCGCCTTATTCTCCAGATTTCAACAAAATTGAGCATCATTGGTTTGCTATAAAAAACAGAGCCAGGAAAAACATTCCTCTATTCGAATCCTTTCTTCGTGCTGTTGATTCTGCCTTCCTATGACCTGTTTGGACTATTATGAGAAATGCTATAAAATGATCACGGCCATAATATTTCTCAAAAACAGGCAAAGCTTGCTCAAGAAATTTTTGTGCCTTCTGGGGACTGCCTGAAGCCCCATAAGCGGGGCCTAGAATTTCCCATAGTTCAACAACTTTAGAAGTAATCATGGACATGATGCTTCTCAAGAATAAATGAGGCCTGCTCAAGCAACTCCTTTGCTTTCTAAGGGTTACCTAAATCCCCATAGGTAATACTTAGGTTTGCCAATAGTTTAGCAACTTCAAGATGATCAGGACCGTAATGTTTCTCAAAAATAGGTAAAGCCCGTTCAAACAACTCTTTAGCTTTTTGAGAATCACCTAAGTCTCCATAAGTTCCGCCTAGGTTTTTTAGTATTATAGCAACTGTAAAATGGTTAGGCTCATAATGTTTCTCTTGAATTGCTAAAGCCCGTTCAAGCAACTCTTTTGCTTTCCGAGAATTACCTAAATTTCCATAGGCATCACCTAGATTGGCCAATGCAATGGCAACCTGAAAATGATCAGAACCATAGTATTCTTCAAGAATAGGTAAAGCCTGTTCAAACAACTCTTTAGCTTTTTGAGAATCACCTAAGTCTCCATAAGTTCCGCCTAGGTTTTTTAGTATTATAGCAACTGTAAAATGGTTAGGCTCATAATGTTTCTCTTGAATTGCCAAAGCCCGTTCAAGCAACTCTTTTGCTTTCCGAGAATTACCTAAATTTCCATAGGCATCACCTAGATTGGCCAATGCAATGGCAACCTGAAAATGATCAGAACCATAGTATTCTTCAAGAATAGGTAAAGCCTGTTCAAGCAACTCCTTTTGCCTACTAGGATTACCTGAATCCCCATAAGCATTACCTAGATTTGTCAGTGCAATGGCAACTTGAAAATGATCAGAGCCATAGTGTTTCTCAAGAATAGGTAAAGCCTGTTCAAGCAACTCCCTTTGCTTCTGAGGATCACCTGAGATACCGTAAACGATACCGAGGTTTATCAGTGTAATAGCAACTTGAAAATGATCAGAACCATAATGTTCCTCTTGAATTGTAAAAGCCCGTCTAAGCAACTCTTTTGCTTTCTGAGGATCACCTAAAGTCCTATAAGCGGTACCGAGACTTATTAGTGTGCTAGCAACTTGGAAATGATCAGGCCCATAATGTTTCTCTTGAATTACTAAAGCCCGTTCAAGCAACTCCTTTTTTTCCTCATGGTTACCTAAATCCCCATAAACAATACCGAGGTTTGTCAGTATAATAGCAACTTGAGAATGATCAGGTTCATAACGTTTTTCTTGAATTGCTAAAGCCCGTTTGAGCAACTCCTTTTGTTTCTGAGGATCGCCTAAGCTCCCATAAGCGTTACCTAGGTTTATCAGTATAATAGCAACTTGAGAATGATCATGTCCATAATGTTTCTCAAGAATAGGTAAAGCATGCTCAAGTAACTTCTTTTCTTTCTTATGATCACCTAAATCCCCATAAGCGTTACCTAGGTTTGCCCGTGCTATAGCAACTTGAAAGTGATAAGGCCCATAATGTTTCTCTTGAACTACTAAAGCCCGTTCAAACAGCTCCTTTTGTCTTCTGGAATTACCCAAGTCACGGTATCCATCACCCATCCATATTAATAAATCTCCTAGATAATCCTTCTCTATTGTTTGTTTTTTCAAAGGGTTTTCTTTTAGCCAATTATCTATATGTGATAAGAACGCTTCTAAATGTGGTAATAATTGTCGTTTCTTAGCATAATCTTCTAATTTGTCACTGTCATAAGGAAAGCTTTCTTTCAGTAATTCAAAAGTCTTTTTCACAACTTTTTCTTTGCCTTGCTTTTCTAACTCTATTCTTGTTACTTGCTGCACTAACCTGTGAACGTTGACTGAACTTTGCTCTTCTCCTGAGTTGATCATTGAATATTGTTTAAGTAGTTGGATAGCATCACCTAACTTTTCTTCATTGCGTTCTACCCCTAAAAACATTTTTGCAGGAATGTTGTCAGGAGCAATATAGGCAATGATATCCAAAATTTCTTTGGCTTGCTGACCATACTCTGGGTTATCTTTGATTTTATCAATAGTAATTCTCCAGGTTATAAAAGTTGTCTTGGTGTAGCTATTGTCGCTGTCTTTAGGAAACTTAAAATCAAGTAATTTTTCTGCTTCCTCTTTGTATCTCTTTAAATAATCACTAATTTCAAACTTCAAGCCTACATTCTTTAATGCTATATCCCTTTCTTTTATGTATGCAACTGCCTGCTGCAAAGCTAAAGGAAAATGCTGTAATGTTTCTGCCAAATTCTTTATTTCATTTTCTTGTGACCCATCTTTTATACCTAATGCTTTTCTAATAAAGTCTATTGATTCTGGTTCAGTAAATGCACCCAATGTTAATGATTTTATATCTCCCCATTTCTGATTACGAGAGGTAATCAAAACACTAGGTTTATTATCATCAGATGATAAAAAGTGGGACGGTAAGAATTGACTAATACCAGCATCTTGACCTTCACTTCTATATTCTTCTGCATTATCGAAAACAAAGAGACTTTTTCTCTTGGCGAAAAAAGCGTATATGTCTCTTACAATAGATTCAATATCCCTATCTTCTGTAGGAATGCCTAAAGGATCTCTAGCTAACCTGAGAAAAGACTGCACCATGGTTTCATGGGTTTCAGCTTTTATCCATATAATATTGTTGTCATAATCTTTACTGTGTTCTTCAATATATTTTTTGGCCAGCTCAGTCTTACCTATGCCTCCCAACCCACTAATAGAAACCAGTTGCGATATTACTGTGGCTACACCTTGACTCTCTTGTATTGACTCATGCAGTTTTTCTAGCTCTGTTTTTCTTCCAGTAAACGATCCTACTGGGTTTCTTACCTCAAATCGAAAGCCTCCTAAGATTTCTTCTTTCATCTTGCGAAAGAATTCTCTTCCGTCTTCATGTGTAAGAAAACGTCTCCCTTTTTCTTTCAGCCAATCTAGCATTTTTTCTTGGAAGCGAGCGTAAACATTTTTTCTGTCAATATCATTAAATTGCTCACCTAGCTCACTTTTGATAATATCCGCTAGTTTTATTTCATTAGGCTGATTTACTGCAAATACTAATTTGTCAAAAAATTCTTTTATATTGTCTTCCAACCTACCTTCATTCATCATTCGTCCAAATTCACGTTGCCACGTCTGATTTCTTTCCAATTTCCTTTTTGAGTCCTGATCTGGTTTACTTTGAAGTTTTTCTATCTCCTCTTCTAATTCTTTTATCGTCTCTTCCACAGCACCCTTAAATGTCGGTTGCATTATTGAAATCATGTTATCGTGAGTACAAGAGAACTTATATCTAGTGCCGCCGTCTTTAAAAAAGACATCACTAGTGTCGATTACTTCAACTAAAATTTCTATTTTCTCGTTTGGTCCTGAAGTTTTTACCTTCAATTTCCTCACTGTGTTTTGTGCTGTACTTTGATCCAGATCAAAATCGATATTAGTACAGATAATAAAATCTTTCAGGTTACCATCTGCAAAATCTTGATTATTTTTAATCTTTAGATAAGAGATGAAATACTTTGCTAACCTAAACTCATCTCTATTTTTATCTTTTGTAAGTAAGTCCCTTACTTCAATTTTTCTATTATCTTCATCTTGTGTATGTTTAGCCTGCAAAAAGCGGTATGCTTTCTTACTACCCTGGGTATATTCAAACACTAAGTCATCAAACTTTCTGGCTTCTTCTATTTCTGTACCTAAGCGAAAAGAATGCTGATAAAGTACTCCGCGATGCAAAAACAGCATCAATACCTTTAACTGATAGATATTACCGTGCATAATTCGCCACTCTACTGAAGACTACCAATAACTTTCTTCGATAAAAGTTATCAAATGCCTGAAATAATGCAGCAGAATTTTTGTGTGTCAATAAAAAAGTCTGCAAGAACAGGGTTGGAAGTGTTCCTTTGTTTATTACCTTAGTATATGAATAAAGATTTCCCGAATCTAATATGTAATTGCTGTAGGCTGCATTTAGTAATATAATCTCATATTAAATAAGACTTTACTTAAGTTTATGCTAGATTCTCCACTAATTTTGACAGCCATTCTTATATTTTTCATTTTTACGTCGTCATTCTTTTTTATAAGAAAGATGTTTGGGTCAACAAATAAGAAGATAATAAAATCCTTCAGAAAAATTGCTCAGCAAATTAATGCACTAGAGGCGGAAATGCAGAGCTTATCTGATGAGGAGCTTGCTGGTAAAACTGAAGAATTCAAACGAGAATTGAAAAATGGGAAAACGTTAAATGATCTTCTCGTACCTGCATTTGCGGTTGTGCGCGAAGCCTCCCGAAGGTTTCTTAACATGAGACACTTTGATGTTCAGCTAATTGGTGGAATGGTACTCCACAGTGGCATGATATCAGAAATGAAAACAGGAGAGGGAAAGACACTCGTTGCAACTTTAGCAGCATATCTAAATTCCTTAGAAGGGAAAGGCGTGCACGTCGTAACTGTTAACGACTACCTTGCGAAACGAGACACGGAGTGGATGAGCAAATTATATAACTCTCTTGGGGTTTCTGTTGCATTCATTACGAATAATTTGACGGATGAGGAGAGAAAAGAGGCTTACAGTGCAGATATCGTGTATTCTACAAATAACGAACTTGCCTTTGATTACCTGCGAGATAATATGAAATTTTCTCAAGAAGACATGGTTCAGAGAGGCTTTCACTACGGAATAGTTGATGAAGTGGACTCAATACTCATTGATGAAGCTCGCACTCCGCTTATTATTTCTGGCCCTGTTGAGGAAAACAATCAGATATATAAGCATATCAATAAAATAGTAACCAAATTAGTTGACTATGATTATGAAGTAGATGAAAAAGGTAGAACGGTATTCTTGACTGAAGATGGTATTTCACGAGTGGAGGAACTACTGAGGTCATACAATCTCATTCCTGAAAATTCCTCGCTCTATGATACTGACAGCATGATAATGACTCATTATATAGACCAAGCATTACGTGCACATAAGCTGTTTACTGCTGATAAAGATTATATAGTAAAGGATGGCAAGGTAGTGATTATTGATGAATTTACTGGGCGTATGATGGAGGGCAGGAGATATTCCGATGGTCTTCATCAGGCACTTGAAGCGAAGGAGAATCTTGAAATTCAGCATGAAAACCAAACTTTAGCATCGGTTACATTTCAGAATTACTTTCGTATGTACAATAAACTCTCCGGAATGACTGGAACAGCAGCAACAGAGGCAGAAGAGTTTCGTGATATATACAGATTAAATGTAGTAAAAATTCCAACCAATGTACCTGTAAAAAGAGTTGATATTGATGATGAAATTTACGGTACAGAAAAGGAAAAATTTAATGCTGTGTTGAAGTTTATAGAAGAATGCCACAAACGCCTTCAACCGGTCCTTGTTGGCACGGTGAGCATCGAAAACTCTGAGAAGCTTTCTGCGCTTTTGCAAAGCCATTCTCTTAAGCATTCAGTATTGAATGCTCGTTATCATGAACAAGAGGCGTACATAATAGCGCAAGCTGGGGTGCCAGGTAGTGTCACTATAGCAACTAACATGGCAGGGCGTGGAACTGATATTCAGCTTGGTGGAAATGCTGAAATGATCGCAAAGGTAGAGCTCAAGAAAATAAAAAATGCTGATGAAAGAGAAAAAAAATATCAAGAAATAATTGAAAGAGTAAAAAAAGATAAGGAAATTGCTATAAAAGCTGGTGGTTTATGTGTGGTTGGAACCGAAAGACATGAAAGCAGGAGAATAGATGATCAATTACGCGGCCGTTCTGGTCGTCAGGGGGATCCTGGACTTTCTAAGTTCTTTTTATCGCTCGAAGATGACCTAATGAGAATATTTGGTTCTGATAGAATGAGAAGCTTTTTACAAAAAGTAGGGTTAAAGAATAACGAAGCTATTCATCATCCATGGATCAATAAGGCACTCGAGAAAGCGCAAAAGAAAGTTGAAGCTAGAAACTATGACGTGCGGAAATCTCTACTTAAGTTTGATGACGTAATCAATAACCAACGTAAAGTTATTTTTAAGCAGAGAAACAATATCTTAGGCAACGAAATTAATGATTTGTTTGAAGTGTATAGCGAAGTAAATGAGAGCGTAGTAGAAGGTATAATCCAAAGTGGCTATTATGAGGATTATATTGAAGATATAGTCAAAGAATTCCATACAAGGTATGGAATAACGCTTGATAAAGAAGACTTGGCAAAGTTTTTGAATAAACAAGAAGCTTTGAATTATGTAAATGATAAGATACAAGAATTTTTTACTGAGAAAGAAAAATATTTCAACAGTCAGCACACTACAGATTTGTGGAATACGATCGTGAAGCAAATGATGATAATGACACTTGATCATTTATGGAGGGAACACCTTTCAGTTCTAGAGAGCCTAAGACAAAGCATAAGCTTACGTGCTATGGGGCAGAAAGATCCACTGAATGAATTTAAACGCGAAGCTTTCTTGATGTTTGAGTCGATGCTTGAAAAATGGAAGGAACTCACCATTCATCGCCTAGCGCACTTTAAGTTGGCAGACAACCAAGAGATAGGCAATAGATTACATTCTGCTAGAAATAGCAGACTTCCCAAAGTCTCAAGAAACGACAAGTGCCCTTGTAATTCTGGAAAGAAGTACAAACACTGCCACGGCGCGGTTACTGTGGTGAATTAATAATTATGGTTGTACAGTTTGTTTATTTCCATCAACATTACTGCAGCTAACCTCACTTAGCTTACTGTTTAATGAATACTCTGATGACTTATATGTAACTCCATAGGTAATACTACCAACTATCAGTGCAGATGCTACAGTAATTCCAATTATTGCTAGTGCAGGTAATGCAGTGGCATAGGCAAGTATAGCATTTCTCATAATAGTCCAAACAGGTCATAGGAAGGCAGAATCAACAGCACGAAGAAAGGATTCGAATAGAGGAATGTTTTTCCTGGCTCTGTTTTTTATAGCAAACCAATGATGCTCAATTTTGTTGAAATCTGGAGAATAAGGCGGCAGATACAAAATTTCTGCACCAACCCCTTTAGCAAGCTCGATAATCTTATCAGACTTATGAAAAGTAGCATTGTCAAGAATGACAGTCTGTCCAGGTTCCAAGATCGGTGTCAAAAATTGCTCAAACCATCCATTAAAAACATCCATATTACAGTGGCCTTCAAAGGTTAACGGAACAACTATCTTTCTTCCACTTAAGGCTGCAACCATACTGATTCGTTGAGTTTTCTTTCCAGATTTTAAGGCATAAAACCGCTGTCCTTTCTGGCAATATCCGTAGGGGTAGTCTTCGGTGTTATCAATGCCAGACTCATCTATATACACTAAGTTTTTAGGTTCTTTTGTCGCTATAATTTTCAAAAATTCAGCACGTTTTTCTTCGTTTCTTTCCTTGTATCCATATGTCTTTTTTTGCGCGTAAATCCAATTTTTTTAAGGGCTCGATAGATCGTTTGGATACTAACGTTGTTCCAAAGTTTAGCCATTTCCGATAGAGTCTTTCCTCCGTGTTCTCTGGCAAATTTGGCAAAGGTATCCCAGTCGGTAATTTTGTGATTGTAACCCCCATTTCCAAGTTTTTTTGATTGAAAGTCTCCTGTTTCTTTTCTTCTTTGCTGCCACTCCCATAAAGTAGTTCGTCCAATCTTAAATCTTGCTGCCACTGTTTCTCTGCTTTCTCCTTCGTCTAGCGCTTCCATTGCTTTTTTTCTTAAATCATAACTATATGCTGCTGGCATTCAACCTCCTTATCATCATCTATCCTTATCCTATCACATCCGGACTTTTATCGAAAGAGCTATAACTGTTTTTCTCAGATAAATACCTAAGCGATTCTTCATACATTTTTATTGCTTCACTTAAGTTTCCAGCTTTGTATAGCATTTCTGCTTTTAATTCATATAGGTATGGGTCATTGCGTGACTCTTGAATCAATGAATTCATTTTAGCAATAGCCTCTTCTATCTTTCCTTGCCTATAGCAAACTATAGCATTTACATACTCAGAATTATTTTCATATTTATTAGATAACACATGAATAGGAGCAAAGAAAGAGTCTAGCTTTGCAACCACACGCTCAAACTTTAGTAACTTATCCGCAAAAATTGGTTTTACGTTGTTTTTGACCTTATAATTCTGTACAGCAAATATACGTTTCTCACTAAGTGGGTGAGTGCGGAAATATTCCTCGGTGTTTTCATGCTCAATACTTTTAAAATAATCAAAAATCTCTTTCATACCTGAATTATCATAGCTAGATTCATCAAGGTACCTTAAAGCATAGCTATCTGCTACACTTTCTTGCTCTTGAGAATAGTTAGAAAATAGCCTTGAACTGAATGCTACACCACTAAGCAAAATTGCACCAGCAACCTGAGGGTTAATGATAATACTAGAAACTAATCCTACCATATAACTAATCATTGCTATCGATTGAAAATAACCCATAGCACTACTCATTTGCAATATATGACCAGCAGATATGTGAGCAATCTCATGTGCTAATATACCAAGCAGGACATAAGGTTTAGCCGAATATCGTAAAAGCCCTAAATGAATGAAGATACTGTTATTGTTAATTACAAAAGCATTAATCGAATTGTCATTAATTATAAAAACTTTTATTCGGTCACTACCAATGTTTGCAGCGAAAAATAAAGGTTGCGCTAGCTCTTTCACTATTGCTTCCACTTCACTATCTCTAATAATGTTAATAGAGTAAGCATTATTATAATATGCAAAAAAGAACAATAAGGTCAAAAACTTAGCAATTCTAAACATGAAAATTCTGTGCTTGTATAATTCATAGGAATTCTATATTTTAACACTTAAATTATACAAATTTATAAACGCTAGTTTAATTTTTTAACGTAACTGATAAGTTTGTCGATGGTAGTTAACTTAATTTTATGTTGTTCAGCAAATTTAAGCAACTGAGGTAAGCGCATCATAGAGCCATCATCATTCACTAATTCACACCCTACAGCTGCATGATTAAGACCAACCAACTTTGCTATTTCAACACTTGCTTCAGTGTGACCATTACGTGCTAAAACCCCGCCTTCATTTGCAATAATAGGGAAAACATGCCCTGGAGTAATAATATCGTCCTTAGTACTCTTTTCATCAATGGCGGTAAGTATCGTATGTGTTCTATCATAAGCAGAAACACCTGTTGTGATACCATAACGTGCATCAATTGATGTAGTAAATGCAGTATGAGGAGCAACCTTTTCGTCTACATTACTTCTCTCCATAAACTCAAGATCTAGTTTACTCATATGAAGCTCTGTCATGGCTAAAAATACAATACCAGTACCGTATCTAACCATAAAAGCCATATGTTCCGGCTTTATTTTCTCAGCTAAGACAATCAAATCACCTTCATTCTCTCTACTTTCATCATCAACTAAAATGAATAATTTACCGGAACGAGCATCCTCTAATACATCTTCCACAGAAGAAACACCGGGTAGACTCATTGAAGCATAAGTGGCCTGTACCATAATAATTTACTTAAATTCAATCTTAACTATTTTATACAATTTCTCTCCATTTGGCACTGTCACTTCCACATACTCACCGACTTTTTTGCCGATTAAGGCACTCCCGAGTGGTGAACTAGTAGATATTAACTGCTTTGAAACATCAGCTTCATATTCGCCTACAACCTTATAAACATATTCCACTTCACCGTTATTATCACTTAACATGCTTAATGTCACAGTTGCACCAAATATTACTGAATCACCAGACAAATTTTTTACTTCTATTACTTCCGCATGTGAGAGCTTACTTTCTATCTCCATTATACGGCCTTCAATAAAACCTAACCTTTCCCGTGCAGCATGATACTCTGCGTTTTCAGACAAATCACCTTGATCACGAGCATCAGAAATAGCCTGTATCACAGAAGGTTTTTCTTCCTTTAATTTTTCAAGTTCGGCTTGCATATTCTCAAAACCTTCCCTCGTCATAGGAAATTTATTAATAATGGATGAAGCCATAATTACCACCTAAACGCAATTAAATTGAGTAACAAAATTACTCACAATATTAAAAATATCATCTTTTATATCACCATTCATGTCATTTGACAACTTTTTTAAAACCCCACGGTGTACAGTACGAAAATAATTAATAAGATCATGTTCAAATTTATTAACGTTACTTATTTGTATTTTACTTAACTGATTATATAGACTAGAAAAAATATACATCAGCACTACTTGCTCTTCTATTGGCATAGGTAAATGTTGTTTTTGCTTTAATAACTCAACAAGATATTTACCCTTATTCAAGGATAATTGAACACTAGCATCAAGATCAGAACCAAATTTTGCAAAATCTTCTAATTCTCTATACTGAGCTAAGCTTAGCTTTATAGAACCAGCAACTTTTTTCACAGACTTTAATTGTGCAGCAGAACCAACCCGTGAAACTGACAAACCTATATTTACTGCAGGTCGAAATCCTTTATAAAATAATTCAGACTCAAGAAAGATCTGCCCATCGGTAATTGAAATAACATTTGTTGGCACATATGCAGATACATCACCAGCTTGAGTTTCGACAATTGGCAAAGCAGTTAAAGACCCCTGCCCTTTTTTATCAGACATTTTAGCAGCTCTTTCAAGCAAGCGAGAATGTACATAGAATATATCTCCAGGGTAAGCTTCACGACCAGGAGGACGTCTGAGCAATAAAGACATCTGCCTATATGCTACAGCATGCTTAGATAAATCATCATATACAATCAAACAATGCATTCCATTGTCACGAAAAAATTCCCCAATAGTGCAACCAGCATAAGGTGCTAAAAATTGCATAGGCGCGCAGTCAGATGCACTAGCCACAACTACAGTTGTATACTCTAATGCTCCACTTTCTTTTAGCTTATTTACCACTTTTGCTACTGTTGAAATTTTTTGTCCAATAGCAACATAAACACAGTAAACTTTTTGATTTTCATCTACTTCATCATTAATCTTCTTCTGATTTATAATAGTATCAAGCGCAATAGTAGTTTTACCAATTTGTCTATCGCCAATAATTAATTCACGTTGCCCTCTACCTATTGGAATTAGCAAATCTATAATTTTAATTCCTGTTTGCAACGGTTCATGCACAGATTTACGATCAATAATACCTGGCGCTTTGGATTCTATATCCATCCTATTTTTAGTTCTAATTTCTCCGCAACCATCTATAGGCTGACCTAATGCATTTACAACTCTTCCTAATAATTCATGCCCTACAGGCACCTGCACAACATTACCACTACATTTTACAACGTCCCCTTCTTTCACATCACGGTCATTACCAAGCACAACTATTCCAGCCGTATCATGATCTAAATCAAGAACTATTCCTTCTACACCGCTTGCAAAAAATACCTTTTCACCGAATTTTGCTTTTTCCAGTCCATAAACCAATGCAATACCATCTGTTACTGAAATTACTTCACCTATATTTTCCCGCTTTATAGGATTATCAAACGTCTCAACTTTTTCCCTTATTACACTTGCTATCTCAGAAACATTCATACTGTTCTTCATACAAAATTCCTTACTTTCAATATTTCCATTTTACTTAAGTCAACTAACCTATCCAAGTAACTTTTTAGCGAAGCATCGATCAAATTAAAACCATACCTAACTACGAAGCCACCTAGTATAGAAGGGTCAACCACATTGCTTACTTTTATTATTTTACCAAGAAAGCTCAAAGATTCAGTAATTATTTTTATATCAGATTCCTTTAAAGTTTCTGCTGACTTTATAGTAATCTCGAATTCATTTTCATTTTTTCTTGCAAGACTTAAGAATTTTTCTAATATAAAGATCAATAAACTAGAGCGTTTATTTGCAAATATAACCATAATAAATTTTACTAAATTCTCACTCAAGTGCTCATTTATAGAAAGTATCACTTTTTTTTTGTGTGCAAAAGAAATCATAGGATGGGATAGGTACACAAAAACGTCACGTTGATCCTTAAAAAAAGCCAACAAAAATTCTACTTCTTTCCTTATAATACCTAACCTGCTTCCTGAGACATGAAACAGCACTCTAGCGTAAGATGAAACTAAATTATTGTATTGGGTCTTTTTCATATTAAATCCAGTAAATCTAAATTAATTCAGCTATAAATCTTTCATTCTTCAATCCAAGCATTTTTTATATAAACAGGTCTTCTCTTTAAGGAAAGAAAATATAAATCATATCTGACTGAATAATTTAAAAAACTAAGGTTTTTACTTAAGAAATACTTAGAAGAATTTATAATAGACTGACATTGAAGATGAGATATCGGTATTTCTTTTCCAAGTAAACTTGTTTTAACTTCTATAAAAATCAGCTCCTTTTTTTTAGATACAATTAAGTCAATTTCACCGAACTTACAACGGTAACGGCGTTTTATAACATTATACCATTTCAGCCTTAAATACGCTAAAATTAACAATTCGCCAAAGTAACCTATAAAGTAGCGTAACCTACTTACCATAAGAAGAACAATTATGATAATAATTAACTTTGTATAACTACTTTGCCTCCTTCTCTATTTTTACTATAAACCTTACCTCTTGCTGCAACATCCCTATCAACCAGTTCTATCACTGCCATTGAAGCACAATCACCCTTTCGAGTGCTAAATTTTATTATTCTAGAATACCCACCTTTACGATCTTGATAACGGCTGGCTAAGACGTTTAATAACTTATCAACTGCTAACTTACTATTATGAAGGCGTGAAAGCAAAAGTCTTCTACCATGTAAAGTATTCTTATTCTTAGCAATTGTAATAAACTTTTCGACATATGGACGAAGTTCCTTAGCTTTTGGTAAAGTAGTTACAATCTGCTCATGGTTAATTAATGAGATAGACAGATTCTTTAACATCGATAATCTATGTTCAGTACAAAGAGATAGTTTACGTTTTTTTATTCCATGTTTCATATATCACCTAATCTTCATCAGTATGTTGTTTAGCCAACTCATCTATATCTTTAGGCGGCCAGTTTAGCACATTCATACCCAAAGACAAGCCAAAATTAACCAAAACTGCCTTAATCTCATTCAAAGACTTTCTGCCAAAATTAGCAGTTCTTAACATTTCACCTTCTGTCTTCTGCACAAGATCACCTATATAAGTGATGTTTTCGTTTTTCAGACAGTTATGAGACCTGACAGATAATTCCATTTCATCTACCTTACGCAATAAGACAGGGTCATAACCCAAGTCTTTAGCACCACTAGATGAAGAAACTTGCGATTTTTTATAACTCACATCAGAACTAATAAAGGGCTGAAGTTGCTCCTGTAATATTCTTGCAGCAAAGTCAACAGCTTGACTCGGAGAGATTGTACCATCAGTTTCAATTGACAATATCAGCTTATCCTTATCAGTAACTTGGCCAACACGACTGTTCTCTACCTTGTACGAAACCCTGTTGACAGGGCTATACAAAGCATTAACTGGAATAAAACCTATTAAATCCTGTTCGCTCATAAGCTTCACAAGTTCATTTTCTTTATATTTAGTTACAGGAAGATAACCTTTTCCGCTAGCCACATATATGGTCATGTTAAGCTCCACATTTTGCCCCAGCGTACATATTAACAAATCTTTATTAACAATAGAGCATTGATCATCAGTTTCTATCATCCCAGCTAATACCTGGCAAGGCCCTTTAGCGTTTAAATTTAAGCATTTATTAGAAGCACCATTTAATTTACACCTCAACATACCCATATTTAATACTATATCAGTTACGTCTTCTCTCACCCCTTGAATTGAAGTGAACTCATGAGTTACATCTTCAATTTTTATTCCATAAACAGCACTACCTTTAAGAGAAGATAACATTACACGTCTTAATGCATTACCTAATGTTAAAGCAAAACCACTTTCCAACGGTTCTAGCACTATATCACTTTTTTCACTTGAATCATCTGATATTACCTTAACTGAACTAGGTTTAATCAATTTATCTAAATTGCTACAGAGAGAAACATCATTATTATAATACATAAAACAACCTTTTCAAATATCCTATACTCTTCTTTTTTTTCTTAACCTGCACCCATTATGAGGAATTGCGGTTTTATCTGCAATTGAAGTCACAGTCAACCCACAGCTCTGAAGTGCTTTAACCGCAGCTTCGGTACCAAAGCCAGGACCGCGAATTATTACAGAGACAACCTTCATACCAAATCTCTCCATTGCGTTCTTCGCAGCAGACTCCGCAGCCTTACCTGCAGCATAAGGTGTGGATTTTCTCGAACCTGAAAAACCACATGCACCCACAGAAGTTTGACATAGCGTATTACCATGAACATCAGTTACATTTACAAAAGTATTATTAAAAGTTGCACGAATATGGACAACACCAGTAATAAACTCCTTCTTACTCTTACCAACCGTTTTGACTTTTTTCATTAAAACTCACAATAATAATAAATTTTATTTTTTCCCAGCAATAGGCAACCGAGATCTACCTTTACGAGTCTTAGCATTAGTATGAGTCCTTTGCCCTCTCACAGGTAAACCTTTTCTATGCCTCACCCCTCTATAGCATCCCATTTCCACTAAAGATTTTATGTTCATAGCCACTTCTTTTCTGAGCTCACCTTCTATAACATAATTTTGTCTAATGAAACCGCTGATCTTTTCTATATCTTCATCTCGTAATTCTGAAACACGTTTGCGCTTATCAACTTCGCAAGCGTGACAAATTACATTCGCAGTAGCAATACCTATACCATATATATAAGTTAATGCAAAAGGAACACATTTCCTCACTGGAATATTTATGCCTGCAATACGTGCCACTGGTACCTCGATACTTTATTAATAACAACTCTTAATTTATACCATAAAACAACTCAGAGTCAAACCAAATTACAAGAAATTTTACTTTCAATCTCTTGCGTTACCTCATCAACACTCAAATTAGCGTCAATTGTTAATAATTTGCCTTTATAATACTCGCGTAAACCTTTCATTTGAAGGTGATATTCACTTATTCTCTTATTAATTGCAGACATATCAGCATCATCAATTCTTTTCTCTAACCTCGTACTTTTACATTTAGCACAAGTAGTACTCTTAAAAGAAGATACACTATATATGCTTTTACAGTCCAAACACGCGAGACGATTTTTTAACCTATCGATTGCAATATTATCGTCAAGCTGCAGCTCAACTACAATGTCAACATCCCTATTATATTTTTCTTGCAAAACTTGAGTCAAAAAATGAGCCTGGTTTAAATTTCTCGGAAAACCATCTAATAAGCAATTATCATCCACTAATGCAAGCTGGTCACGTAATAATCCACATATAATTTCATCTTGAATTAAATTACCAGATTCCACGGTACCCTTTATTTTTTTACCTAACTCATTACTGCTAGATATAATATTCCTTAATAAATCCCCTACTGAAATTAATTTTAAATTATATTTTGCTATTAACAAGCTTGACTGAGTACCTTTACCAGAACCTGGAGGACCAAAAATCGTAATGATCATCTTACTTTCCTCGTTTTAGACTCATATTTCTTTATCCAGTTGTCGTACCTATTTGAAAAAATATAAGATTGTATTTGCATAATAGTATCAGTAATAACGTTCACTATAATCAGTAAGCTCGTCCCACCAAAAATAAATGGTATATCATAATAATATCTCATAACTTCAGGTACAGTACATATGACTACCAAATACGCAGAGCCAATGAATGTCAACTTAAAAACTATATCTTGAAGGTAATCAGAAGTATGTTTCCCAGGCCTTCTACCAGGTATAAAACCACCATTTTTTTTAAGAAAATCTGCGTTTTCCTCTGGATTAAATATAAAATTGGTATAGAAAAAATTAAAAAATACTATCAGCACCAAATAGGCTACAATATATACTACTTTATTTGCCATAAAGTAATTCAAAATAAAATCAGAAAAAGCGTGCCCCTTATAGAAATTTGCAATTGAAATAGGTGTCAATAAAATTGCATTAGCAAAAATGGTTGGTACTACACCAGATAAATTAATCTTCAATGGAATATAAGTAAAATCGTCATTATGTAATCTTTTAAATTGCTTTTTAGGATGTTGAACAATAACCTTTCTATAAGAAGACTCTACAAAAATAACTAAGAGTAGCAGCAAAAAAAACAATACCAAAACAAAAAGGATAATAAATAACGATACGCTACCGTTTTTATTTAACGTTAACAAAGATGACAAAGCGCTGTGTAACTCTGATATTATACCCGTGAAAATGATTAATGAGATACCATTGCCTATACCGCTAGCGCTGATTCGTTCACCAAGCCATATTAAAAGCATAGTTCCACCTAAAAGGCTGAAAACACCTATTGTACGAAACATAACACCAGGTTCGATTACAACCAATACCCCTTCCCTATTCATCCCTTCCAATCCAACCAAAATTGGAATTGATTGAAATACACAAATTACTATGGTCAGATAGCGTATATAAGAATTCATCTTTCTACGGCCTGACTCTCCATCATTCTTAACTTCCTTCATTCCTTTAATCGCAGAAGAAAGTAACTGAATAATGATAGAAGCCATTATATATGGCATAACGTTCAATGCTAGAATTGTCATTCTAGCCAATGCACCACCAGAAAATAAATTAAATACTCCAAAAACGCCTGAGCCATCTTTGGGAAATATATCATTAATTACATCAAGATTAATTCCAGGAATAGGCACATAAGTACCCAAGCGATAGCAAATTAAAGCTATTAGCGTAAAAAATATACGCTTTAATAAATCGCCTTTATATAACAACGTAGGATCCAAGCTATTAAATGCTGATTTATTGCCCATGACTTACGATAGTATTTCCACACTACCACCAACTGAAGCTACAGATTTTTTTGCAGCTTCTGACGCAAAATCAACATGAAACACAAATTTTTCGCTCAACTTACCTTTATTAAGAAGTTTAATTTTACCCTTAATAGACTTTATAAAACCTAATTTATACAGCCTCTCCTTATCTATAACAGAGTCTTTCACTATTTTTTTAGCTTCCATTAAGCGCTGTATATCGCCAACATTAATTATAGAGTATATGCTCCTACGTATAGGCTTAAAACCTCTTTTAGGCAAACGAGTATATATAGACTGTTGTCCACCCTCAAAACCATTTATAGAAACTCCACTTCTAGCCTTCTGCCCTTTATGCCCTCTACCGGATGTTTTACCTTTACCACAACCGATACCTCTACCCAGCAACTTAGGCTTCTTTTTCTTAGATAATTTAGTAAATATAGAGTTTAATTTTACAGCATTATTCATACTTTACCTGTTTCCAACTATCTCGCTAATCTTTTTGCCTCTTTTGCTTGCTACCTGACGAGGAGATAACATACTATCAAAAGCCTTAAACACCGCACATATAACGTTATGAGGATTATTTGATCTAGTGGATTTAGCTACCACATCCTTTATACCTAACACCTCAAAAACTGATCTAATCGCTCCACCAGCAATAATACCTGTTCCGGCTCTTGCGGTTCTTAAAACTATCTCACCAGAACAAAATTTAGCTTTAATATCATGATGCAAAGTTCTACCTTCACGCAAGTACACTCTAATCATTGATTTCTTTGCAGCATTTACAGCTTTGACTCTTGCTTCAGCAACTTCTGCGTGCTTACCTATTCCACACCCTACCCTACCCTTCTCATCGCCAACAACAACCAAAATTGAAAATGAAAATCTTCTACCACCTTTGGTAACCGTTGTCACTCTTCGTACCGAAACTAAAAGCTCTGATAAATCATTATTATTTTGTAAATTCTTTATAGCCATATTCAAAACCTTCTAAAATTCAAATCCAGAACTTCTTAAAGCCTCAGCAAATTGAGAAACTAATCCTGTGTATTTATACGCTCCACGATCAAACGTAAGCTGCTGCTCTAATTTCATGCCAGACAGACGCTCAACCATTAAAGAAGAAACCTGTTTTACAGTTTCAGCGTTGACTTTCCCTTTACATACATCCTTAATTTTAGCATCCAAAGTAGAAGCTGAAGTGAGAGTTATTCCTTTTACATCATTAATTAACTGGACATAAAAATGCCTATTAGATTTAAATATGGATATACGTAAACGTTCAGCGCTCTTGTCAAGCTTCGCTCTATTACGTAACTTCCTTTTTTCAGAATTACTTAAAAAATTATACGATCTTTTCATTTTTATTACTTCTTTTTACTTACAACCTTACGCAGCATAAATTTGCCTTTTATTACAACACCCTTACCTTTATAAGGATCATATTTTCTAATTTTGCATATATCAGACGCCACCATATAGACCTTCTGCTTATCCATACCACTAACTACTAAGTGAGTTGGCTTTATGCACTTAATCTCAACATCTTTAGGCACTTTATATTTAACATTATGGCTATAACCAAGATACAAAGTCAAATACTTACCATCACACTCTGCCTTATATCCCACACCGTTAATCTCAAGATTAACAGAAAAATCATCAACCATGCCGTTAATGATATTATTAATATTACTCCTATAAGTGCCCCACATAGGCTTTATTTTATCATAATTATCTTTATCTTGATCAACAGAAAGCAATAGCTGATTATCAATAATCTGACACACAACATCCCTGATCAAGCTAACTTCCTTTTCAGCCTTAGCACTCTTTATTAACATACTACCATTATTATATTCAACTGAAACACCAGCAGGAATATTGATAGGAGCAGCACCTATACGAGACATGAATTTCTCCTATTATTTAAAACACACGACACAAAACTTCTCCACCAACCTTTAACTTATGTGCATTATAATCAGTCATCACTCCTTTGGGTGTCGATATAATAAAAATACCAAGACCATTATATGCTTTAGAAATGTCCTTATACTTAGAATAACGACGACAACCAGGCTTTGACACCCTAACTATGTCACTAATTACAGGTGACTTTTCATAATACTTCAATTTTACAATGAAAGAAGGTAAATTATCTACAACTTGCTTTTCATAATCAAGGATATACCCTTCCTCTTTTAAAATCTCCAATATAGAAGAATTCATCTTAGAAAATAGTACCCTTGTTGCCCTATGCATTGCCAATTGAGCATTACGTATCCTTGTTAAAAAATCACCAATACTATCAGATAACGCCACAATATACTCCTTATATTATATTTACCAACTAGACTTTGTAACTCCTGGAATTTGCCCAAAAGAACATAAATCACGCAAAACAATTCTACATAAACCAAATTTTCTATATACTCCTCTTGGTCTCCCAGTTAAAGCACACCTATTTCTAATTTTGGTTTTAGAAGAATTTCTAGGCAATTTTTTAATTAATTTATTTTGAGCTGTAAACCTTTCTACAATAGACAAATTCTTATTATTTATTATAGATTTCAATTTTTCTCTTTTTTCTTTATATTGATCGCACAACTTTATTCTGCGAAGATTTCTTTCTATCATAGATTTTTTTGCCATATATTTCTCCTCTCAATTAATCAAAAAAAGGAAATTTAAGAGCCAGTAATAATTCCTTTGCTTCCTTATCACTAACTGCACTTGTTATAATATTAATATCCATACCTCTAATTTTACTTATTTTATCATAGTCTATTTCTAAAAACGAGATATGTTCCTTTATACCAAAGGAAAAATTACCATTACCGTCAAATTGCTTCACACTAAATCCTCTAAAATCTTTTTCCCTTGGCAAAGCAATATATATCAATCTTTCTAAAAACTCATACATTTTATCTCTACGCAAAGTTACTTTGCAACCTACTGTAGCACCTTTTCTGATCTTGAAGCCAGAAATAGATTTTTTTGCAAAAGTTGATAAAGGCTTCTGCCCAGCAATCAAATATAGGCTATCAAGTGGTTCATTTATTGCTTTACTATCTGTAGCAGCATCTCCAACGCCCATATTGATACACACCTTGACAAGTTTAGGCACTTGCATTATATTGCCATAATTAAACTTATCCTTCAAGGACTTTACTATGCTATCTTTATACAATTCTTTAAACATATCAACCTAATCTATCACTTCTCCAGAAACTTTTGCAAAACGCACTTTTCTACCGTCTATAACCTTAAACCCCACTCTAGTTGGAGTTTTATATTTAGGGTCCAATGTTGCAACGTTGGATATATCAATAGCTAACTCTTTATTTAATATACCACCACTACTACCAGCTTTTGGTTTAGTATGTCTCTTATGCACATTCACTCCAGAAACAATTACTTTCTTTTTAGCATCACGTGCTATAACTTTGATTACCTTACCAATTTTTCCCTTATCTTTACCAGTTAAAACTATAACGTCGTCACCACTTTTTATTTTAGCACTCATTATAAAACCTCAACAGCTAATGACATTATCTTCATAAAAGAACCAGATGATAACTTTTTTACCGGACCAAACACCCGAGTGCCAAGTGGTTCACCTTGATCGTTAATCAAAACTACAGCATTGCTAGAAAAACGAATTACAGAACCATCAGATTTTCTAATAGGGCTTTTCACCCTCACCACAACTGCTCTATATACTTTTCCCTTCTCAACTTTCCCTCTTGGAGTAATAGATTTAGTAGATACAATAACTGTGTCACCTATAGATGCAGACTTTCTACCACCCAATAAACCAATACAAAGCACTGCACGCGCGCCAGAATTATCAGCTACTTCCAACAATGTATTTTTTTGAATCATATAAATATCCTATTCAATGTGAGCTATTAACAATAACCCATTTTTTAGTAGTAGAAATAGGCTTGTGTTCTTGTATTAAAACCTTGTCCCCTTCTTTACAACTATTATTCTCATCATGTGCTGTATACTTCTTGTATTTTTTTATAACCTTTTTATACAGCTCATCCTTATACACTTGTAATACCGAAACCTTTACAGTCTTATCACACTTAGCCTTAGTTACAGTACCACAAAAAACCTTTTTAGGCATTCTTTTCCTCTCTTCTTCTTTTATTTAATGTAGTTAAAATACGAGCTATGCTCTTTCTTATTAAGCTAAAACGCGAAATATTGTTGCACTGGCCCAGCTTCTTTTGAAAAACCAAATTAACAAACTCTTTTCTCAAATTCACAAGAATTTCATGCAATTCTTGCGAGGACCTCGATTCAATGTCAGCTATATCCATTGCAACTCCATTTAATTATGATTAGATACAAATTTACACTTCATAGGAAGCTTAGCAGTTGCCTTTTCAAGCGCCAATCTTGCTAAATGCATGGGAACATCACTGCTAATTTCAAACAACATTCTACCGGGCTTAGCTTTAAATACCCAAAACTCAACACTACCTTTCCCTTTACCCATACGCACATCCGCCGGCTTTTTACTAACAGGGGTATCAGGAAAAATTCTTATCCACACTTTACCAGAGCGTTTTAATGTTCTAGATATTACACGCCTTGCAGTTTCAATATGCTTAGATTGAATCCTACCTGCTTCCATAGCCTTTAGACCATAATCTCCAAAAGATAATGTGCTACCACCTTTCGTGTTACCCTTAATTCGTCCTTTAAATACTTTTTTATATTTACTTTTTTTAGGAATAAACATTTCAATATACCTAATTAGTTACCAATATAAACCCAGACCTTAACTCCTATGATGCCATATATAGTTTTTGCTTCAGCAAAAGCATAATCTATATTAGCACGTAAAGTATGCAAAGGCAAACGGCCTTCTTTATACCACTCAGTACGAGCTATCTCAGCTCCGCCAAGGCGCCCAGAACAACTTACTTTAATACCTCTAGCACCCATCCTCAAACAACTTTGAATAGCTTTTTTCATCGCTCTTCTAAATGAAACCCTTTTTTCTAACTGCTGTGCAATGCTGTTTGATATTAAAACTGCATCTATTTCAGACCTTTTAACCCCTACTACATTCACTTCCACATTATTTTTTACTTTTTCAGCTATCTTTTGCTTTATCTTCTCAATATCCGAGCCTTTCTTACCTATTATCACTCCAGGTCTAGAAGAATGTATTATTACAGATACCAAATCGATCGTACGCTCTATAATTACTTTAGAAACACCAGCATGCTTAAAAGATTCATTTATATAACTGCGAATAGATAAATCTTGATGCAACCCTTGTTTATAACCCTTCTCAGCATACCAAATAGATGACCAAGTATTAATTATTTTTAACCTAAATCCTTTAGGATTAACGTTTCCCATATTTTTGCACTTTCCTTATTAATTTTCTATTTTTATGAATCATATAATTTCCCCCAATTTTACAGTTATATTACTATAACGTTTACTAACTCTATTAGCTCTACCCATAGCTTTTGGACATACCCTACGCAAAGTAAGAGACTTACCTATTAAAATTTCTTTTATATATAAATTATCGATATCCAATCCATAATTTTGAGCATTAGCAATCGCAGAATTTAATACCTTCCTTATAAGACCTGCAGCTTTCTTTTCACAAAATCTTAATTGCACAGTGGCAAAAGAAACTTTTTTATTACGTACTAAACCAGCAACCAAATTCAATTTACGAGGAGTTGATTTTAAAACCCTAGAACCAGCTTTAACTATTACATCTCTGTTTTTCATATCAATTACCTTCTTGTCGCCTTTTTATCACCACTATGCCCAGTAAATTTACGAGTGGGTGAAAACTCACCAAACTTATGACCTATCATATTCTGATCATTAACATTCACAGGAATGTAATCCTTACCATTATAAACAGCAAACTTTAAACCTAAACAATTAGGAAGAATTACAGAAGCCCTGGAATGAACTTTTATAGCCATGTTAACAAACCCCTTGTTTAAAGCATTATTCACCGACTTTAATATAGAAGGATGACAAAAAGGAGGCTTCCATGCAGATCTACTCATAAACTAACCTTTCAATTGTTTTATATACTTATCACTAGATTTATTTCTCCTTCGAGTTTTCTTTCCTTTTGTTGCAACACCCCAAGGAGTAACAGGATGACGACCACCAGAGGTTTTTCCTTCCCCGCCTCCATGAGGATGGTCAACCGGATTCATTGCAACTCCACGTACAGTAGGTCTAATCCCAAGCCACCTACTTCTCCCAGCTTTACCCAACTTTCTATTCTTATGGTCAGGGTTAGATACTACACCAATAGTAGCCTTGCAAGAAGATAAAATCAACCTAATTTGACCAGACCTGAGTCGTAATAAAACATATTGGCCATCACGACCAACGATTTGTGCATAACAACCAGCAGCTCTAGCAATCGCAGCACCATTACCTGGCTTCAGCTCAACATTATGAACGAAAGAACCAACAGGTATATGCTTGAGTAGTAAACAATTCCCTGGCAAAATATCAGCATCATTCCCAGCTGTAACAACATCACCTGGCTTCATACCTTGAGGAGCTAATATATAAGACTTAATATCATCTTCCTTATATGATATTAACGCCAAAAACCCACTTCTATTTGGGTCATACTCTATTTTTTCAACTATACCTTGACCACTTCTATTACGCTTAAAATCTATCACTCTATACTTCTTTTTGTGACCACCACCCCTATGACGAGTTGTAATTCTACCATGATTATTTCTTCCACCACTGGACTTTTTACCGGATGTAAGAGACTTTTCTGGCTCATCTTTTGATAAACCAACTTTACTTACTAACACAGTCCCACGAGAAGACGGAGTAACAGGATTAAAAAATTTCATACCCATACTAAACGCTCATTATATCTAATTTTTGACCATCCATCAAAGAAAAATAAACTTTCTTTTTCTGTTTTTCACAACCAATCACACCCCTAAAACGCCTATATTTAGGCTTAATTCTAACAACATTTATAGAAGAAATTTTAACATCAAATAGAGACTCTATTGCCAACTTTATTTGACGCTTATTTACATTTACAAAAACATACAAAGAATATTTATTAAACTTCTCCCTCAAAAAAGAGGCCTTTTCTGTAATTATAGGAGATTTTATTATATTATTATATTTGATCATAACAATCTACCTTCAAGATGCTTTAAAGTATCCTTTGTCAACATCACGCATTCGTGATTCAATATATCAAAAACATTTAACCCAATAGGTTTGATTAAGTCTACATAGTGCAAGTTTTTAGCCGCACGCAACAAATCATCTCCATAATCACCAACTATCAAAAAGGAAGAAAATTTAAAATTTTTAATACATTTACACATTTCAGACGTTTTCTTCACATCAATATTTAAATTATCCAGAATAATTACTTGATTATTTAAATACTTTAGAGATAAAGCAATTTTTAAACCAAATTTGCGTACCTTCTTATTAAGAAAATAAGTATGACTCCTCACAACAGGGCCGAAAATAATCCCACCACCTCTAAATTGAGGAGATCGCAAGCTCCCTTGTCTTGCCCTACCGGTACGTTTTTGACCATAAGGTTTAGCTGTTGTACCAGAGACATCACTAATACCTTTTGTTTTATGAGTACCAGCTCTTCTCTTCGCTAATTGCCATCTCACTATATCATGCAAAATACTCAATTTTTGCTTAGCAGAAAATATCAAAGGATTGAGCTGAGCAGTACCTACATTATCATTAGATAGATTAACTAAATTACATTCCATAACTAACTTACCAAATTACTAGCATCATCATTTACATCTAACAGTAAACCTACCGGAAAAGGAACATCTTTATGTAAAGATTTTTTAACTGCATCTCTTACAAAAACATAGGAATTTTTAAACCCAGGAACATTATTACCCTTCACAGCAATTATACTATTTTCATGATCAATGGATAATATCTTCATATTTTGTGCAGTTATCCTGCTGTTACCTAAATGACCAGCCATTTTCTTTCCTTTGAATACTCTACCAGGATCCTGACATTGGCCAGTGGAACCTTGTGATCTGTGAGCAATAGAAACACCATGAGATGCCCTAAGCCCACTGAAATTATGTCGCTTCATCACACCAGCAAATCCTTTACCTATAGAATAACCCGTAATATCAAGATATTGACCAACCACAAAATGATTGATTCCCACTTTTTTACCACATTCTATTTCCGACAGGTCATTTAATCTACTTTCGTATAACTTACATTTATTATTTATACCCTTTTTCTTTAAATATTCCAACTGAGGTTTTGCTATATTTTTAAAATCTCCTGTGCCTAAAATGACTGAATTATAGCCACATTTATCTTGTCCTTTTATATCAATAATATAAGTTTCGCTGAGATGCAATAAAGTTACAGCCATGCGACTATTGTCAGAATACATAGCAGTATGACCAATATTCATCATTAGTAAACCAATTCTCCTCAGCGAATTTATTCTCTTCATTTCCTTCTCCTAAACCTTAACTTCCTTGACTTTTAAATCCACTTCTACGCCAGCAGAAAAAGATAAACCTGTAAGCATCTGCATCATAGTAGGAGTAAGATCATGTAAAACAATCAAACGCCTAGAAGTTCTCATTTCAAACTGTTCACGAGATTTTTTATCAACGTGAGGAGATCTATTAACAATAAATTTAGAATCTTTCCTTGGCAACGCAATCGGACCAGATAATTTTGCACTGGACCGCTTTAATTCATCAACAAATTTTCGAACACACTCCTCCAATAAAGAACAATCGAAAGCCTTAATGTTAATATATATATCTTGCTTCATCTTAGTTACTACACTCACTCCAAAATTTCAGAAACAACACCAGAACCAACAGTTCTACCGCCTTCTCTTATCGCAAAACGCAATCCCTTATCCATTGCTATCGGTACTTGCAATTCTACTTCTACACTCACATTATCTCCTGGCATTACCATCTCCTTCCCATCTAGCAATTTTATGCTCCCAGTTACATCCGTTGTCCTTAAATAAAACTGTGGCTGGTAATTCGCAAAAAATGGTGTATGCCTTCCTCCTTCCTCTTTCTTTAATATATAAACCTCCGCCTTAAACTTTCTATGCGGTGTTATCGTCCCCGGTTTCGCTAATACTTGCCCTCTCTCCACTTCTTCTCTTTTTGTTCCTCTTAACAATATTCCTACATTGAGTCCTGCACTTCCCTTATCCAGCAACTTCTTAAACATCTCAACACCTGTGCATATCGTCTTTTGCGTCGCTTGCAGACCTATTATCTCTATCTCTTCTCCCGTCTTTATCTCTCCCTTCTCTATTCTTCCTGTTACCACTGTTCCTCGCCCCGATATCGAAAATACATCTTCGATTGGCAATAAAAATGGTAAATCCACAGGCCTTGGTGGAACCGCTACATATTCATCTAACTTTTCCATCAATTTGTCTATTGATTTCTTTCCATATTCGCTGCTGTCATCCTCCAGCGCCTTGAGTGCTGAACCAACCACCACAGGCACTTCATCCCCTGGAAATCCGTATTTACTCAGTAATTCCCTCACTTCCATTTCTACTAAATCTATCATATCAGCATCAGCAACATCAGCTTTATTTATATACACCACGATATATCCAACACCTACCTGCTTCGCCAGCAATATATGCTCTCTCGTTTGTGGCATTGGCCCATCAACCCCCGACACTACCAATATCGCCGCATCCATCTGTGCTGCACCTACTATCATGTTCTTTACATAGTCAGCGTGTCCAGGACAATCAACGTGTGCATAATGCCTTTTTTCCGTCTGATACTCAACATGCGCTGTTGCTATCGTTATCCCCCTCTTCCTTTCTTCTGGCGCTTTATCTATCTGATCGTACGCTACAAAATTTCCATAATGCTTCGTTATCGCCGCTGTTAACGTCGTCTTCCCATGATCCACATGTCCTATTGTTCCCACATTTACATGCGGCTTTCCAAATGCTTCCACTACTGCTGTCATAATTATTACCCTTAATTATACTCTAACTTTAACTCATCAACCACATATTGTGGCACTTGCTCATAACAAGAAAAATGCATACTATACTGCGCCCTTCCCTGAGACATAGAACGCAAAACGTTGATATAACCAAACATATTTGCAAGAGGTACCGAAGCAGTAATTATTTTACTATTATTACCTAAATCGAGCATATCAGCAACATTTCCTCTTCTACTATTTATATCACCCATAACATCACCCATATATTCTTCAGGAGTAATGATTTCAACTTTCATTATAGGCTCCAGCATTTTTGGACCAGCTTTATTTGCCATCTCTTTAAAAGCACCTTTAGCAGCAAGTTCAAAAGCTAAAGGACTAGAATCAACCTCATGAAAAGCACCATCAAGAAGGGTAGCCTTAAAATCAATCAACGGAAATCCCGAAATTATACCACCTTCTTTTATCAACTCCAAGCCATTTTCTACCCCAGGAATATACTCTTTTGGAATAGCACCACCTACAATTTTACTTTCAAATTGAAACCCAGAACCAGGCTCAAGAGGTTCAAATTTTATTTTAACCTTAGCAAACTGACCAGCTCCACCAGATTGTTTTTTATGAGTGTAATCAATTTCAACAGATTTAGTGATAGTTTCACGATATGCAACCTGAGGAGCACCGACGTTAGCCTCAACGTTAAATTCGCGCTTCATTCTATCAACAATAATCTCAAGATGGAGCTCACCCATGCCTTTCAATATAGTCTGGCCACTTTCCGCATTTACTGACATTCTCAAAGAAGGATCTTCTGCAACCAACCTATTTAGAGCAATACCTAATTTTTCCTGATCTGAAGTGGTTTTAGGTTCCACAGCAATTTCAATAACAGGCTCAGGAAATTCCATACGCTCCAATAATATAGGAAAATCAACAGAACATAAAGTATCTCCGGTGGTTGTTTTCTTTAGCCCAACTAAAGCAACTATATCTCCAGCCCTAGCCTCAGTTATATCTTCTCGGTTATTTGCATGCATAAGTAACATTCTGCCAATCCCTTCAGTTTCGTTTTTTAACGCATTTGAAGCGGTAGATTTAGACTTTAATTTACCAGAATAAATACGGATAAACGTCAAGCTGCCTACAAATTTATCCGTCATCACTTTAAATGCAAGAGCAACAAATTTCTCTTTTTCTGAAGGTTTGACCTCAATTTTCTTTTCTGAATCTTTAGGATCAATTCCAACAATTACATCAACATCAATAGGAGAAGGTAAAAAGTCAACCACACCATCTAAAAGTGGTTGTACGCCTTTATTTTTAAAAGCTGATCCACACAACACAGGAACAAATTTTCCTTTAATGGTCCCATTTCTCACGCATTTTTTCAGTAAATCCACTGGCAGATCATTAGACTCAAAGTAAGTATTCATCGCTTCATCATCCATCTCAGCTGCAGCATCTAATAAAAGATTTCGATATTCTTGAGCCTTATCAAGCAAATCAGAAGGAATATCTTCATAAGAAAATTTAGCGCCCAACGTTTCTTCTTGCCATATAATGGCTTTCATAGAAATAAGGTCAATTATACCTTTGAAATCTTTCTCACTCCCTATTGGTAAATGAATAACTAAAGGTGCTGCACCAAGCTTCGTCTTTATCATATCAACACATCGATAAAAATTTGCCCCTATTCTATCCATCTTATTAACAAAGCAGATACGAGGAACGCTATATTTATCAGCTTGACGCCACACTGTCTCAGATTGAGGTTCAACTCCAGCAACTCCATCAAATACAGCAACTGCACCATCCAAAACCCTTAAAGATCTCTCAACTTCAATAGTGAAATCAACGTGACCAGGAGTGTCTATTATATTGACCCTATGATCATTCCAAAAACATGTTGTTGCAGCAGATGTGATTGTAATACCACGCTCTTTTTCCTGCTCCATCCAATCCATAGAAGCTGCACCATCGTGCACTTCACCAATTCTATTTTGCTTACCAGTATAAAATAAAATACGCTCTGTTGTGGTAGTCTTACCAGCATCTATGTGAGCCATTATCCCTATATTTCTGTATTTAGATATTCCAATTTCCATATCACAATTAATTAGCTAACATTAAAAACGAAGATGAGAAAATGCCTTATTAGATTCAGCCATTTTATATTTTTCTTCGCACATCTTAAACGCACCACCGCGTTTATTATAAGCATCCAGTATTTCAGATTGCAAACAATCAACAGTGGTTTTTCCACTCTTTTTTCGAGCAGCAGAAGTTGCTTTAGCAATCCACCTTAACGCTAAAGAAACCGCTCTATCTTGTCGAACTTCAACAGGTACTTGATAAGTTGCACCACCAATGCGTCGAGAACGCACTTCTATAGAAGGAGTAACATTTCCTACTGCTGTCTCAAAAATTGATAACCCACCTTCGCCTATTTTCTTTTCAGCTAAAGACAAAGCGTCATAGATAATCTTTTCTGCAGTAGATTTTTTACCACATTTCATGATTGTATTAATGAAACGCATCAGCAAAACACTGCCGTAACGCGAATCAGGACTTATTTCTCTTTTTTTTGCTTTATTCCGACGAGCCATAAACTTTAACCAGATTTCTTTACACCATATTTTGAACGAGCTTTCTTTCGATTTTGCACACCACACAGATCAAGGGCACCTCTTATTATGTGATAACGCACACCTGGCAAATCTTTAACCCGCCCACCACGTATCAAAACAACAGAGTGTTCTTGTAAATTATGACCTTCACCAGGTATATAAGCCGTCACTTCACCATACCCACTAATTTTTACTCTGGCTACTTTACGGAGTGCTGAGTTAGGCTTTCTAGGAGTTGTAGTATACACCTTAGTGCAAACACCTCTCCTTTGAGGGTTGCTTTCTCCCAAAGCTGGTACCTTTTTCTTATGGGTCAATCCTAATCTACCCTTACGTATTAATTGATTTATCGTAGGCATATGTTATAAACTCAAGCTCATTAAAATAACTAAGTTTTTAGTTATAAAATAATAAACCTCAATAGTCAATATAAAAATAAACATTACTACTCTAATAATTAAGCTCAACTGCCTTGAAAGCCATCAGTAGACTTCTTGCACTACCTCCCAAGCCACAACTGTCATTCAGTAGAAACGAAAAAACTTACTTGACACCCTTCGCCAGCCCCATTATCATGGTACTGAAGGTATTCATTTATCTTCAATCTGTGCAGATTAAATGACAACAGTATTACGTAATTGGCGTCTTATTTTTAATTTTTTGCACTATGCACACTTTACTTCTTCACAACATTTCTGGGTTTTTACCTATATAAGCTGAAACGCGCTTATAAAGCGTTTAAGACAGTATAGTACGCCAATTTGCAGGATTAGAGAGTGACAACTAGCTAATACGGGATATCTTTTGCCTTTTTTTTGCTTAGTAAATTTCTTAAACATTTAAACTAAGGTGAGTTGCATTTAAAAGCAGCTAAATTGCAGTGTTTAAGACTTAAAAAACGCCAATACTGAAAATAGACAATGACTAGGGCTTCTTTTGCCTTTTTTTTGCTTGGTAAATTTCTTAATATTTATGGCAACATGAACTGGGCAGGAAGGTGTCATTCCAGTGCTTGACACTGGAATCCAGTTTTCCATATAACCTCATCGAAAATGTTGTAACCACTTTCTGTGCTAGTTTGCTTGCTTACAAGCAAACTTTTCTGGATCCCAGTGGGCTTTGTTGCATCGCTACTTATGAAAGGCTAACTATAGTTAGGATTATAAGTAACCTATTGAAAATCTTGTTTTTTTGCAATCAATCTGATCAAATTTAAGAATAGTAATTTATTATTTATATTAATAAATTTAATTCTATTGAAAATAGCTAAAGCATTGAAATTCTTGAATTTTAGCCGGATTAGTGAGTGGTAGTGAAATTTCTTTTACTCAAATTTAGGTATTCACTGACCGTTCTTGTTATAAATACCAGAATAATAAGCTACTGATATTCTCCATCTTTTTTATCTTTAATCCATCATAGCTAGCGATGCAACAAAGCCATCCCAGTGTCTGGGCACTGGGATGACAGGGGAGGGAGGCTACTTGGATGACACCATTCTTTTTCCTGGATCCAAGTAGTCAGGGCACTGGGATGACAGGAGAAGGTACTAGGATGACACCCTGACCTCGTCGTCCCGCTACGTGTTAGCGGAATCTAGAGATACCGTGACGGTATGACGTAAAGCTCGCATTAGCTATACTTTTATGCTCACCAACTTAGCTGGATCCAAGTAGTCAAGCTACTTGGATCTGCAAATTGCAATGTTCGTACAGCTGCGTGCTTGACACTGGGATTTAGTACGGCTACCCTAAACTGGAAGCTCATCTTGCTATTCTTGGCTGAAAGGAACATATTTTTAGAATAATGAAAACAATCAGCACTTTAATTCAAGAAGGATCGGAGTTATTATCGTCACATAAAGTTGAATCACCACATTTAGATTGTGAAATCATCATGCAGCACGTACTTGGAGTGGAAAGATCATTCATAATTATGAACCATGCTGATCAAGTGCCGATGGAGAAAGAACTTTTATTTTGGAAATTAACAAAAAAAAGAGCGGAAAGATATCCAATATCGCAAATAATAGGTAATCGTGAATTCTGGAGTAAAAATTTTATAGTTAACCAGCATGTTTTGGATCCAAGACCAGATAGTGAAACATTAATCTCAACAGTGTTAAAATATTACCCAAATAAAAAGCAGAGACTAAAAATTGCAGATTTTGGTACAGGCACAGGTTGTTTATTGATATCCGTACTTAGTGAGTATGAATATGCCGTTGGTATCGGTTTTGAAAAAAGCTTGGAAGCATACAAAGTTGCCTATCAGAACACAAAGAAACATGATCTTCTCAGCAGAGCCAAAATATTTCCAAGCTCATGGACAGAGTGCAGAGGTTCATTTGATCTGATAATTAGCAATCCTCCATATATTAAAAGAAGCAAATTAAAAGACTTACAAGCCGAAGTGCAAAAAGAGCCAAGAATTGCTCTTGATGGTGGAATTGATGGTTTAAACTGTTACTTGAGTATTTTTCCAATATTGAAAAAGTGCCTTAAAAAAAATGGGTTTGCAATATTGGAGATAGGTGAAGATCAAAATGATATTGACAAAATAATACCCTCATACAAATTAGCTTTTCAGGAATATGTACATGATTTGGCAGGAATGAAGAGGTGCATTGTTATGCAAAAAACATAGCTAATGTTTTCTTCCTTCATCCCATATTATCCTATGTCATCCCAGTACCCTCTAGCTAGTCATCCAAGTAGCGTGACTACTTGGATCTATATTTACTATGGTCAAGGCATAGGATGACAGGAACGGTTTTATGCATTTTTTAAAAGGGCAACATGTTTAAGCTTTGCTGGCAAAGTGGAAAGTAAGGCCAGCCTCTATACCGTGTGTGTAAAACAATGTATTACCTATATTTATATCTTCTTTTGCTGCATTTGCTGGTTTACTCTGATCATCAAGCTTCTTTTTACCCCTGTTATTAGGATCATCTATAATTTCTCCAAGCGCATCCGTTGTAAGTTTAAGACCATCACCAATAACACCACCAATAGCACCAAAACCTCTATATCCGATATGCATATTTACATCTTCGTTTATGTGATAATCAAGGCCAGCTTTTAATTGACCTGCGGGTCTTATTGACGATTTTTCAAACATTGTCATTCTTGTTGCACCGACTCCAACCCCAACATAAGGAGAAAAAGAGAAACGGTCACTCTTCCAATGATGATAAACATTTGCCATTAGAGACATGTTTTCAATTTGGTCATGATTAACTGTAGCACTATAGATATAAGTTTTTTTACCAGCATCCTTACCAATGTCCTTTAGGTATGAAACAGTTATTTGACTACTTGCTAAACCAATATTATCCACTTTTACAGAAGAATACATTCCTTCTAATTCAGCCCTATAGCTGTTGTTACCCAATTCTCCTGTGTAACCAAGTGCTACATTTGCAGCAAAAGGTGGATTGTAATCTCCTTTATACTCACTTAGTGACTGACCTTTTGTGTTCTGAGCATCCCTGTCATTTATAGACAAATTTTTGATATCTGTAGTGCTTGTTTTTAGTTCACCCATGCCATTAAAAAATTGACCATAATACCCACTACCAAAGTAAAACCCTTCTGTTTCACTCGCAAAAGATTGTTGTGACAACAATAAAGCAAGTGCTGTAACCGCTAATGTTTTTTTACTAATCATTACTACTCCCCTAGTTAAAATAGCTAATCTAATACTAATTAATTAAAAATGGCTTAATATGAAAAACCTAATTATTTGCATAACTTGCACTTTTCTGAGCTAAAAATAGGCAAAGTTAACCTTACTTCTCGTCATTTTTTAATTTATCCTCATCTTCAAATTCATCCTCCTCTTCTTCGTCATCAAACCCATCATCGCTCCTATCCTCATCTTCCTCGTCATCATCTTCAAACTTATCGTCGATATCTTCATCATCAATATCTTCGTCTGCAAATTCATCTGATTCATCATATACTGCATCTTCGGTTTTAGTTTCAGCAGGATAATCAACTGAATTAGGTCCCTCAAGAACATTATTCCCCTCGTTATTAACCTTATCTTTGCTCGCAGCGGCAGAAAGAACTTTGTTTGGGTCATATGGTTCTTGTGTAGGCACACGAGTTTGTTTGAGCAGCCTTCTTGTGAAGGTGGTATCACTGTAGTACAAAATTTTCTTTGATTTAATTGGGTAAGTCGACTCTATTAAAATTATCTGATCGTCACGTGGCAACATAATAACTTCTTGAGGCAATAGCAATGCTCTCTGTATTTCAGAGATATGTAATGACCTTGAAGCAGGATTTAAATCTAAAAATTTAGGCTTATTCAACGATTCTTGTTGTACAGTTTTGTTTCCTATAAGTTGCGATATTAAATTAGCTGTTTCAATATTATTGGCTGCAAAAGTTATTCTGTAAGTCGAGTTTGACAAAAAGGAGTTCATCCCTGCTTCTTCGTATATTCCTTTGAGCTGCTCAGTATCTTGAACAATTAAGAATAACCTAACTCGATAACCACGAAAATATGCAATACCTGTTTGAAATTGCTCCATTTTTCCAAGTGTAGGAAACTCATCCATTAAAAACAATACGCCATAAGGCTCGTCATCCGATGGCAATTTTCTACATAAAAACTCAGTTGCCTGTTGGTAAAAAACCTGCATTAAAGGCCTGAGCCTAGTCAAGTTGTCAGGAGTTAAACCAACATAAACTGTAGTTTTCTTCTTTTTAAAATCTAAAATATTAAAATCACTTGACGCAGTTGCAGTATCAATCAATGGGTTTGCCCACAATTCAAGTGATGAGTTCATGGTTGATACAACACCCGACCTTTCTTTATCAGCTTTTTGTAAAAAAGCTGCAATGTTCATATATGCTACAGGGTGTAGTATTTTACCCATTGTATCAAGAGCAACAGCAAGATTATAGACTACATCATCACTACGCATCGTACGCACAACTTCACCAAAAGATTTGACTTTCTCTGGTGCAGCAAGTAAGTATAATACCACTCCAACAAATAAACTTCTTGCTTCATTTTGCCAAAAGTCTTGTTCAGGCATAATTAGGTTGGCTATTTTCTGCACATCGTCAACCATCTGTCCAGGTTTTTCACTAATCCATTGTAATGGATTGTAACAGTGACTTATTCCATCTGGCTGCGCTGGATTCCATACGTATACTTTTTGTCCTTGTCGTTCTCGCCAACCACTTGTTATTTCATAGTTTTCTAACTTTATGTCGTGTACAATTACCGAGTCAGTCCAAAATAATAAATTAGGAATTACAAAACCAACACCTTTACCAGAACCTGTAGGTGCAAATAATAATGCATGCTGAAACCCATCAGCAATAAAGTAGCCTCTTTTATCTTTACCAAGCAGTAATCCCTTTTTGCTTCTTAATCCTGCTTTTCGTATGTCTTTCTCTGATGCCCACTGCGAATCTCCATGCAGTGATTCTTTCTTTTTAAATGGTCGCCACTCAATTATCCTTTCTCTTAAATTCCATAAGATAATCATTAAAACAATGATAGGCAGTGCAGAAGATATAATTAATGTGATTTTGAGCTCAAGGCTATATAACTCTGGATGATGCCAACAATATTGTATATGATCAAAAATCGTTGGCCAAAGAGCTTGAGGGAAAGGCGTCAAACTAGGATTAATTGCCTTAAAATCCACAGCATCCGGACCATCAGCAAACAGAACAAACAATATACCAGATAGATAGAAGCAAAACTCAAGTACGCTAAAAGCTACTACACCTCCTATGAGAATATTACGTAGGTGATTTCCATTACTCATAAACTACTCTTCCTTAACTTATGTATAAATTTAAGCATTTTCGCTCGCAGATCTAGTAAATAATATCTCAGAAATGCTTCTTTTGCCCCCACCGGTTCTTTTTAGCTGAATAACAATATCAATCACATTTCTAATGTATGGTATAATTTGGTCTGGAGGAATGCCAAGATTTGCCTGCATAACCATCAATTTTATTTGCTCAAGGGCCATTGTTGGACTATCTGCATGAAGGGTTGATATTGATCCAGGGTGACCAGTATTTATCGCCCTGAGAAAACTAAAAGCTTCCGCTCCACGGAGCTCACCAACTATTATTCTGTCTGGCCTTAAACGTAAGCACGCTTCTATCAAATCTTGAGTGGTTACTTTTGCTCTGCCCTGCCCTCCTTTAGAGGCAATTAGATGGACTTTATTGGGATGATCGTTCAAAACGATTTCCCTTGCATCCTCAACAGTAATAATTCTTTCCTCAGCTGGAATAGCACGCAAAGTAGCATTAGTAAAAGTAGTCTTACCAGTGGAAGTTCCACCACTAATTATAATATTTTTCTTACTTATTACAGCGTATTCTAAAAACTCTTTTATTTTTTTTTGCCTTAACAATAAATCCAAATGACGGTCAACTGGATTATCAGTTGCTTCTGTAACAGTTTCAGAAAAAGCCCCCATTTTTTCGTAATCATCGAGTGCTAACTGCATGCTAGAAGGCTTACGAATCGACATGACTACTTTATCAGGTTCACATGCTGGCGGAAATACTATCTGTATACGATAACCATTTGGTAATGTTGCCGAAAGTAACGGCGCTTCTTCGCTAAGTTTTTGTTCTGTAGCTTGAGCAATCAGTCTGCCAAGAGATTTCAAATGGTTAAGATCGAATACTTCTAATTTTTCACACCTTATTTCACCGCGATTTTCAATCCATACTTCCTTTGGCTTATTTATTGATATTTCATTTACGCCTTCTTCTTGAAATATGCCTTGTAATGGCTCCAAATATGTATCAAGTGCAGCATAGTTCATTTCATTGATTTAATATTGCCTGTGGAGGAAATACTATATCTTGGTTAACAAATACTTTCAATGCAGTGCCTTGATCAACATAAATAGTTGGTTTTTTATCTGTATATCTGCCCACTACATCCCGCATATCTTTAGAAAAATCCTCGATTGATTTCCCGATTGCTTCATCATAAACAGACTTGCTTTTTCTTTGAATTTGTTCTAACAGTTGATTTACAATTTCCAGGCTTATATTTACCTCGTCTTCTTCAATTCCTAGTGCTTTTGCTATTTCCTCTTTCATTATTTTTAGTAAATCTTGTCTGCTTTTGGCACTCCGAATTCTTCCGATAGCCCCAAGGCCTAATTTCCATTTGTCACTAGATATCTTCTTTTCTGGGTCAATAATGAGTTGGAGAGAAGAAAAATCTATTTCGGTTGCAGTGATAGACTTTACTGCATCTCTGATAGTTAGCGTATTAACAAGATTAGAAGCCTTTTGCCCTATAACAGCAGAACCAATCGAAACACCAGCAAGTGTCACTGAAGAGAATAACGCACTTACTATTTTGTTATCAACTATTCCTGCTATTCCTGCTCTACCAAGCTCGTCAGTACTAAGTGATGAGATTGCAATATCTATTCCATGTGGCAGAATCACTCTATTCCAGTTTATATTTACACGAGATTTAGCAACATTCGAGTCAAATGAATAACTGCCTATCAATCTTGAGCCTTTAGGTATTAAAACTGTATCACCAGTTTCTGCATAAACATCTCTACTCACCATAGCACGCAGCATTCCTTGCAGATCAGAGTTTATTGCAGTTTCAAGAACAGCATCAATAATTTTACCTTGAGTAATCATTAAACCAAGCTTTCCTACCCTGGTAGCTTTGCTCGATTGTGCTGAAGTGTCGGATAAAATAGCATCAGCAGCCTTGTTCTCTCCACTACCACCTGAAATTGTTAACATTTGTGCACTACGTCTGTCTCTAGGATAACCGCCACCCCCTATTGTAGGAAATGAGGTAGGTAAATTGCCCATAACATTACTAGAAGGAAAATTTTGCTTTGGCAAAATAGGTATATTTGACGCAGAAGTTTCTTTTGGTTTCTCTTCTTCTTTTTTAATTTGTTTTATTTCTGGTACGATTTGTGGTGTAGGAAGAGGAGGTAAGGGTGGTAAGGAATCGGTTATTATTCTTTCAGGAACCATTACATTATCTGGAACTTGTTCCAACTTTCCTTTCAACTCTTGAACGTTTTGCTTTGTTTCCTCTTTTTTAATAACTTCTGAACCCTCTTTATGAGAAGGACTAAAATAGAGATAATACACTCCACCAACCAGAAGTACTAAAATAATGACCATCAATGCCCTATGACCTTGATTAGAGCCAACTGTTACTACCTTATTCTCTATTTCTGATTCATCTTCTGAATTGTTACGCCTTTCTTTATTCATATTGCATGTACCACAGCTAAAGTGACCTATTTATAATTTCAACTTCACCATCTTCATAACGCATAAATAGCTTTTTATGTACTCCTTTTATTATAACATAATCATCAAATAACAGCCTTTTACAAGGTTTATCCTCCCCTTCTACAAAAACCTGAGGTATTTTATTATTATTTCTAAATTTTAAATAGGTTAAATAACCATCATCAAATAACTCGATCGGAACTATATCCGCATTACCACCTTCATCAATATATGTATAATTGTACTTCGTATCATTTTCTTGTATTATTTTTTCTAGCTTGTCTGTAGTATATTGCATTTGAGTAGGTAAAGAAACCTCATCTAAATCAACATCAAATTCACCTTCTTCTTGAGGATAATAAAAACGTACTACGTAAGATATATCCTTTTCAGCAGAATAATCGTGATCCACTTTCTTAGCATCAGTATCCGGGTATTTATCGTAGTTTGGCCTTGAGATTAAATCAAAAATGTAATTTCTTTTTTTAGTTGTCGTAATAATCATGTTAGTGCGACTACTAACTTCAAATGGCATGATAAGCAATTTATTGTCATAAGGATTAATTTTCCAACTTGATGCATCACCAACAGCGATATTTTTAACTTTTTCTCCTTCCGCAAATTCAATATAAGAATAGTAACCCTGACTAAAAACCACCGTAAATACTTCATTAGGGCTATACACAAAAGTCTTTATTCTACTATCTACAGAAATAGGCTCATTATAATTAATGGATGCGTTTAAATTGCCACTGACAAGTAAAGCTAAAACTAATAATATCCTATACATATTCATCATCTACTCTATATGAAATAACTTGAAATCCTAATGGGTTAATATATCTTTGCTGATCATCCATTTCAAGCGATGCATATCTATATGACATAATAACTATCTTATTTTTTCTCGTAGAACTTCCATCTTTCCGTGTAAATTCCACAAAAAATCTCACCTGAAGAGCATCGTTACCCAACTTTTGAATTGAGCGAATTTTAAATTCACTTTTGGTATCTGAATATAAATTAAAAAGATCATCCATATTCTGCGATCCTACATAATTTCTAAATTCATTATACACATTAGGTGAGGAAAACAACCTCACCTTTGTATAATAGTTATAATTATAATGATATGGATCAAAAACCTCCCTTGCTTTTATATACTCTGAAATAAAATAATCGTTTAGCGCTTCATCTGCAGAATACTGTTTTACTGTGACAGGATCAACCAATTGCACTATTCCTGATTTCTTGTCAATTTCTATAACAAATGGCTCAATAGTGCTACTTGTGCTAATTTTAAATATGACTAATATGCTGATAGAGATCGTTGCTAATAATATTAATGCAAATAAAAGTAGAATATTCCTTTGAGCAATAACTGTGCTGTAGCGGTTTGAATTCCAATTTATATCCTTATCTAAGGATTCAGTATTTTTTTCTCGCTTAAAAAATCTTAGCATTTTAGTATTCCTAAAAATCTTAACTTATGTTAATAAACATAGCAAATTAACAAAGTAGTTACAGCAAAAAAGCTAAAAAACTCTTAATCTATGGCCTAATTTACCAAACTTTGTCTCCATATATGAATCGTTATATTTATTACGTTCCACAATAAGTGGTAGACACTTTGTAACTCCTATACCACTACTTTCCAATTCTGACAATTTCCTATCATTGTTTGTAAGTAATTGGATTTTGTTAATGTTCAATTTCTTAAGCATTTTAGCTGCAACAGCAAAACTCCTTTCATCATCTTCAAAACCCAATGTTCTATTTGCATCAACAGTATCAAGATTATGTCCTCTTTGCATACTGTACGCTCTTAACTTATTAGTTAAACCAATGCCCCTTCCATCTTGCATCAAATACAATATAATACCACTTCCAGAGTCAGCTATCATTTGAATTGCTTGATGTAACTGACTTCTGCAATCGCATGACAAGCTATCTAACAAGTCACCCGTATAACACGAAGAATGAATTCTTACTAATGGTTCGCCATCTTTATCTGGATTGCCAATGATAATTGCATGATGTTCTCTTCCACCACTTTCGGTTCTATAAGATATGATATTTACTTCTTGAGTCTGTTTTAAAAATAATGATGTTTTGCACACTTCATATACATCCTGATTTTCTTGAAAATTATTTATGAATGACGTGTCCAGTGCAATAACGTCATTTTTCTCGCACCAATTTCGCATTTCATGATTATTCTCAAAAGTCATATCAGCCACTAACGCGTATGGCAATAATTCTGAGAACTTAAGCAAGGCAATAGCACATTCATCTATTGTCTTTGAGCATTGCAACTCTTTTATGCAATCTTCCTTTGAACAGTTTATTAAATGGAGCAGTTCATCAAAATTATTCACCAACAGACGTTTGCTGTTATGTTCTTTATTCTGAGATATGTATTTTACCTTACTTGAAGTTAAAGTAACATATACATTGCTTGATATAAGCTTGTATTGATTAAATAAATCTCTTTCTAAAGCCTCAGCAGCAGCAAACAATAGGTAATTACTTTCATCATATATTACAATTGGCCGACCGCGCCTGATTTCGCTGATAGCTCTTTCTACCTTATTGCTACTCTGATTTCCTATAAACATTTTTACCCATATTAAACAGCGATAAAAACTGGTGCGGCCGAGAAGACTTGAACTTCCAAGGCCTTATGAGCCACAGCGACCTCAACGCTGCGTGTCTACCAATTCCACCACGGCCGCACTATATTCTAGTTTTTATATAATTATTTTAAATTACTTAATCATTTTAGAATTTTTCATCTAGAGTGTCAATCTGATACTAGAATAATTTAGAAATTGTTTGTATAATTTGATTATGAATTTTGTGATTATAAATTTTAATCATTTAAGATAACCTTACTACTAATTTTTAACTTAGGTTTTTATACAAATGAATATAGCTAATATCTTTATTTTTTTAGCTCTCTCTCTTATAACTAGCTTTCATTTCGTCCATGCACAAATATTATACACATGGTCTCAAGTTATCCCAGAAAATAAACTAAGCATACGCGCAATTACGGACAATGACATGTGTCCCATTGTTTATGTTGATGGCAAGGAAACAGAAATGCTGAATCGCAGCTCAATTAACAATGGTGATCATAACGAAACAGTTTGTGAACTGACAGTACAAACAAGTGCCAAAGACGTTAGTATTGAGGATCTACGGGTTCCTATATTACCAAAAAAGGTTAATAAAATTGCTTTCATTGGTGACACGGGCTGTAGAATAAATATGTTATTTCAGCAGGAATGTAATTCGGTAGATAGCTGGCCTTTAAAAAAAAATTTAGACTCAATTGCCCTTCATAAACCAGATTTAATTATCCATGTTGGTGATTATCATTATAGGCAAACAAGATGTAGAAATACAAAAAAGTGTGGCGATATTTATGGATATAATAAAGAAGCTTGGTACGCTGATTGGTTTGAGCCTGCAAAGGATATTTTATCACAATCCCCTTTCCTTTTTGTTCGTGGAAACCATGAGAGTTGTGATAGAGCTTATGAAGGATGGTTCAGGTATTTAGATTCATACCCCTTTTCGTCTGAAAAATGTGGAAACTTCGTTTCTAGTTGGTCCTTAGATGCTGGACCGATGAAATTTTTTATCTTCGACTCTTCATCCGGTGAGGATATTTTTACAACCCAAAGCACAATTGATGCTTTTGAAAGGCAATTTGATAAATTGATACAAGATAAGCCCACGTGGTTTTTAACTCATAAACCACTTTGGAGATCTCCAAAAAAAGAATTTTTGACATTAAAAAGCCATGGCAATCTTACACAAATTGAAGCTTTTGGGGATAGATTTCTAAGCAATGTTACTACCATAGTTTCCGGCCATATTCATATAGCCCAGATTTTATTAATGGATAATGTTCCAGACCAGATTATAGTTGGAAATGGCGGTTCATTACTACACGCTCAAGATCAAGAACCTGTTTATCAAAATGTAGAATTTGACTATTCAAATGGTAGAAACTACTTAGCACACGAAGTTAGAAACTTTTTCGGCTTTGGCTTTGCAATACTAAACTTAGATGATCACAAATTTACCTTCTATAACCAAGATAATAAGGAAATGTATTCTGCGAAGCTAACAGAAGATTTTAAACTTAAACGGATTAAAACTATAGTCGATTCATTTTAGGATTTGTTATTAGCTATTTTAAAAACGCTACTTAAACATTTTTTTTAATCGATTGATTTCATCAGCAAATTTTGAGTCGGTCTTTATAAAATTTTCTACTTGTTTTACTGCATGTATAACAGTAGCATGGTCTCTGCCACCAAAGTTTCTCCCAATATCTGGTAGGCTTTTTTGCGTAAATTTTTTGGCAAAATACATAGCTATTTGTCTTGGCCTTGCAAGACTGCGAAGCCTTCTATTGGATTGCATATCTGCAACCTTTATATTGAAAAATTCAGCTACTTTCTTTTGTATTTCTTCTATTGTGACTGACCTATGATTTGACCTAAGAAGATCGATTAGGGTTTCACTAGCTGATTCTACCGTCATACTTCTTCCAATTAATGAGGTATGGGTAACCTTATTTAATGCTCCTTCTAATTCTCTTATATTAGATTTTATGTTCCTTGCTAAAAACTCTAGGACATCTTTCGGAACATACATATTCATCTGCTCCACTTTTGCCTGCAATATACCAAGCCTCAATTCAAAAGTTGTTTCATTAATATCTGCCACCAACCCCCAACCGAGTCGTGATTTTATTCTTTCTTCCACTCCATCAAGATCACTAGGAGACCTATCAGCTGATATAACCAATTGTTTATTTTGGTCTATCAATGCATTGAAAGTGTGAAAAAATTCTTCTTGTGTACTATCTTTACCACTGATAAATTGCACATCATCTACCATCAATACATCTACTGATCTAAATTGCTCTTTAAATAACATAATATCTTTGCTTCGCAGCGCTGTAATATATTGGTACATGAATTTCTCTGCTGATAAATACACCACTTTTCTTTTTGCTGATGGGGAATTGACTATGTGCCAAGCTATAGCATGCATTAGATGTGTTTTACCAAGTCCCACTCCACCATATAGAAACAAAGGATTACTGCCTAATATTGGATCTATAGATTCTGCCACACGCTTTGCCGCCGTAAATGCTAATTCATTTGGCTTTCCCACTACAAAATTATCAAAGGTGAACCTTGGATCCAGCGGCGAACCAAGATTATGATTACTTTCCTCTCTGTTTTTTAGTATAACATTAAAATTTGAATTCCTCTCCTCAATTACTTGAATATCAATAGAACGTATACTTTTATCTTCGCTTTGCCATAATGATAATATTTTTTTCATGTAATGAACTGTAATCCACTCTTTTATAAACCTTGTTGACACGGATAAAAGAACTTCCCCATTTCTGTTACTGACAAATTTTAGTGAACTCAGCCAGCTATTATATGTTGCTTCTCCATAAAGATTATAAAGACAATTTTGGATTTTTTCCCAAGTAACATTGTGATCCGTTACTGTAATAATCTGATCAAAAAACATAGTAGAAACCTTAGGGCTAGTTAAGTTCATATACCACACCAAGAAAAAAGCAATAATTAGAAAAATACAAGATAATCAATAGCTTACTGCAAAATGAAAAGCTAATACTACTTAATACATACTAAAAATTATGGTGATTTTTTGATGGGTTGTAAAGGGTATAAAAACATTAAAATTGATCATTTTTATTTCAAAAAAATGAAAAATTTGTAAATGTCGCTTGTATCGAGGATTAGAAGCATGCTATTAAAAACAGTAATACATTATGTATAAATAAGATGTTAAATTTACTGGCAAATAAGTAAAGTATTCATATAAATATAGCTAACCTAATATAGATTTACTGAAGCAAATTTATGATTATACTAAGTAATTTGAGTTGTTATGCTGTATTCGGTATTGAACTAGAGTTTTACATTGAAGGAATAGAAAAAGAATACTTATTTCTGAATAGCATCAAAAATAAAATAGCATCTCTTGAATTTTCTTGCGAGAAGGAGAATTCTACACATCAGTATGAGATAAAAAGTGGTTGTTACACGAACTTCGACAATTTAATTAAGCATTTTGAGTTAGCAAAACAATTACTTACTGAAACAGCACAAAAACTAGGTGGAAACGTTTCTTTTAAAGCAAAGCCCTATTTGGATAGAGCAGGCAGTGCATTAAATGTGCATGTTAATCTCGTGAATTCAAATAACGATAACTTATTTTATATCAATGAGCAAAAGTATAGTGATTATTTGATTCATAGTATTGGTGGATTATGCACAATGATGAAAAAACATATGTTGTTTTTTGCTCCAAATGATGATTCATATTTAAGATTTCAGTACCCGGATATCCACACTCCAACTACGATTAGTTGGGGAGTAAATAACAGAACTGCTGCGATCAGAATTCCCTATTTTGGCAACGATTTCAAAAGATGCCGCCTGGAGCACCGCGTTCCCGGAGCAGACTGTAATCTTGAAAAAGTACTTACAGCAATAATTGAAGGTATAGTTTTTGGTATAGAGAACAAAATTGCTCCGCCAAATAGAGTGTATGGCATTGCATCTGATTCTCAATATAAGGTGGAGAGTTTGATATAGCAACTACCCCTCAAACCCTAACCCGTTAAACGGCCGTTGAATAATTGGCTGTTTTAGCACTTTCGTCACATTATCATTTACATTCCCGTACTGTAATAGCAAGTCTGCAGCAGATAGTTTTTGCGTACTTTTAGACTTAGGCCCTATATTGGGAAGGTTGCTTGGTGGCTGCTCAGGAAGTGGATTACCAGATACATCCATGTGTTCAGGAAGAGATTTCATCTGATTCTTTATAGAGCTAGAGCTATTTTGTGTAAGAGTTTTATCATCTGGCATGCCAAGAATAATTTTCTCAGGCACTACCATAGTTTTTGTATAATCAACAGGATTACTATTTTCAGCATCTATAGTCACATGAATTGGTTCGCCAAACGCATTTATAGGGCCACCAAGTGATCCTTTCTCCATGCGTTCTTGTGCTCTTTTCCTTATTGTTTCTTCTTCGAACTCAGTTTCAGTTCTTTCTGGTTCTTTTGCGGATATTTCTGTATCTTTTTCTTCACCTTCATCAACACTGCTATACCCTTCATCTTCTGAAACTTTATCTCCTGAAACACCAGTAATTTCAGCAGGCTGTTCTTTTTTAGTTCTTATTTTATGAATCAATGAAAGTAATGTGTAAGTAACTACAGCAGCAGCAACGATAATGGCTATCTTTGCAGCAATGTGAATTGCTGTTAAAAATATTAAAGCTGATAAAGCTCCAGCTAACCCAGATGTAATAACTTTATTCTTGCCTTTTGTTACATTTAAAATTGCCACCATAATAACCTCTCAAATACTGTTCTAGAATTATTATACAGGAATTTTCTTATACTTGCAATTTTGCGAAAATTTTAATTATTTGCATAAAGTTTTAAAGCTACACAAGGATTAATTAATATGCAATGTATCTCGACTATAATATTGTACAAACACACATATTCAGCTAACATTCAACATGCAGAGCTTACTCATAGAGCGAAACAGGGCGGTGGTATTATTACTTATAGTAATTTTTATCTTCGGTTCATACGTTTATGTAAAAATGCCAAGGGAAAGCAATCCTGATATACAGATTCCTATAATCAGCGTGTTTGTTGGACTTCCTGGGATTTCTGCTCAAGATAGTGAAAAGCTATTAGTGCTTCCTATAGAAAATGAACTAAGATCCATCGAAGGTGTAAGAGAATTGAGAGCTTTTGCAACTAATGATGGTGCTCACATGATACTCGAATTTGGAACAGAGTATGATAATAAAGAAGTGCTCGATAATGTCCGTTCAAAGCTTTCAAACATAAAATCGAAGTTACCTGTTGAAGCGGAATCTCCAATAATAAATGAAATAAACTTGAGTCTATTTCCCATATTAAATGTTGGCTTAATTGGTAATCTGCCAGAAAGAGCCTTAACTGAAATAGCACGCAAGTTAAAGAAAGAAATAGAATCTCTGCCAAATGTTCTCAAAGTTGAAGTGGCAGGTATTCGTAAAGAAACAGTGGAAGTTATAATTGAGCCCACAGTTCTAACAAAATATAACATTCAATCAAACGAAATATTCCAAGCTATATCAAGCAATAATAGACTAGTGGGAGCTGGGTCACTGGCCGGTAAATATTCGATTAAAATATCAGGGTTATTAAAAGATATAGAAGATATTATGAATATTCCTATTAGATCTCAAGGCGATGCAGTTTTGAGAATCAAAGATATAGCAAAAGTATACCCTAGGTTTGAGGATCACCAAGGATTTGCTCGCATTAATGGATTACCTAGTGTCATGCTAGAAATTTCAAAACGTAACGGAAAAAACATAATAGACACAGTAAATCAAGTAAAATACTTAATGGATAAGGCAAAAGATCAATTACCTGAAAATTTAAAAGTGGTGTACTTAAACGACCAGTCAAAAAACGTCCGCGATGTGCTTGATGACTTGGAAAACGGCATAATATTTGCTGTGTTGTTAATATTGATCATAATGATGCTTTCTATGGGAACAAGGATTGCTATTCTTGTGGCACTCTCGATACCCGGTTCCTTTCTCATTGGGATAATAGCTCTTTACTTTATGGGTATAACCTTAAATATCGTTGTGCTCTTCAGTTTAATTATGGCTGTTGGCATGCTGGTTGATGATGCAATTGTGATCAGCGAATATGCCGATAGAAAGATGATCTGCGGAATGGATAAAGTAGAAGCTTTTTACACTTCAGTTCGTGATATGTTTTATCCGGTTCTATCATCAACGTTAACTAAATTAGCAGTGTTTTTTCCTCTATTATTCTGGCCTGATACTGTTGGTAAATTCATGCAGTACATACCAATTACAATAATTCTAACTTTGACTGGATCGCTCATTATGGCTTTGGTTTTTATACCAACACTTGGTGCAATATTTGGTAAGCCTTCGATAACTTCAAAAAAAGAAATAAAAAAAATGAGTGCTATAGAAAGTGGTGAAATAAAAAATGCTGGGCCTATAATAAGAGCTTACGTACGCATGCTAGAGAAGGTTTTGGATCATCCTAAAAAATTCGTATGTGCTACTGTATTCGTTTTGTTTTCATTTAGTGTGCTGTACTTTACTTTTGGTCCTGGAGTAAAGTTTTTTCCGAAAGTGGATTCAGATAATATTTTAATCAGTGTTAAAGCAAAAGAAAGCTTATCAGCCAAAGAACGAGATCTGATACTCAAAGAAGTGGAAGAACGCATTTTGAGCATTGAAAAAGAAATTCATGTTTCTTATGCTAGATCAGGAGCATTTTCAGACAACGTTATCGCCAGAATACAACTAGAACTTATGGATTGGCGCTTCAGGCGCAAAGCTAAGCACATACTAAATGATATAAGGAGCAGTGTGCAAGACATGAAAGGAATAATAATTAATGTTCAAGAGGAAAAGCCAGGACCGTCGGCTGACAAGCCAATACAAATTAACCTCAGCGGGAGTGTATCCAGTTTGAATTTAGCAGCAGAGAAAATTCTAGAAATTATGAACCAACCTTCATCCGGGTTTATAAATATTCAAGATAGCAGATCAGCACCTGAAATAGAGTGGAATATGAGTGTTGATAAGAGTAAGGCTACAAGCTCTGAAGTAAGTGTTGCAACCATTGGCGATTTTATAAAGATGGTTACAAATGGAGTGTTGATTGGAAAATATAGACCAAATAACACGGATGAAGAAATCGATATTGTACTCCGTTTCCCTGGAAAGGATCGCAACATGAAGACTATAGACAATCTTTTTATCAATACAGTTAATGGCCCGTATCCTATGAGCAATATAGTAAAATATGCTCCCGAAAAAAAGGTAAACAAACTAAACAGGATTGATGGATTACGCATAGTGACAATCTCTGCTGACGTTGATACTGGCTATCTTGTTGATGAAAGAGTAAAGTTCATTCAGAATTCTATTGCCCAGGATTGGGGCAAGGGAGTAAAAATTGATTTTAAAGGCGACAAAGAAGATCAACAAAAATCAGGAGCATTTTTGTTAAAGGCTTTTATATTAGCGATTACACTAATGATATTGGTATTAGTGACACAGTTTAATAATGTATACCATACATTTATCGTAATGACAGCAGTGTTTTTATCCACAACATGTGTGTTTTTTGTTTTCTTTCTTATCCAACAAGTTTTCGTAGTTGTTATGTGTGGAGTGGGGATAATTGCTTTGGCGGGAATTATAGTGAATAATAACATACTATTACTTGATGCCTTTCATCACCAAATTAAGGTACACAAAAATGACATCAAGCGATGTGTAATAAACGCTGCAATTTCTCGCGTTAGGCCAATATTGCTTACCGTTGCAACCACAGTTCTTGGTTTAATACCGATGATTACCAGGTTAAATATCAATTTTTTTACGCTACAAATCACATATGATGCTCCATCAAGCCAGTGGTGGGTTGACATTTCAACAACCATAGCAAGTGGAATATTGGTTGCAACGGTTTTAACTTTATTCTTTACTCCTGCGTTGCTTGTTATACAAAGACATGAAAAAACTTGACTTAAATTAGCAATCATTTAACATTTAAGATAGTGTTCTTTGCCCGTTGGAGCTATAATTATAACTAATTACATTGGATTTATTTATTATGATTGCTAATCGTAAAAGCAGTGTTAAGCAGAAAAGTAACAAGAATAACATAGTTGGAAGCCTTGATGTAATAAAAACAGCAGGAGAGCTTTCACTTCAAAAAGGTTTAGATTTTGATGTTGTAATAAAGGCACTAGAAAGTGCTATAGAAGCAGTGGCTTATCAAAAATATGGTAGCAAAAGTAAAATTGTAGTTAATATAGATAGAAACACAGGCAAAGTTACTTCATATAGAAAACTAAAAGTTATTGATGATGAATCAAATGAAAAAGAGAATACTGAGTGTGAATCAATTACGCTTACACAAGCTAAATTAATAAAAGGAGATGCAAAAGTTGGAGATACTGTTAGTGAATTGCTCTCTCTTAACACTGATCTTGCTTCAGCAAGAATTGCCCAGCAAAAGATTGCTCAAGTAATTAAAGATGAAGAGTCAAAAAAGCAATATGAGGAGTTTAAAGATAAAGTGGGAGAAATAAGGTATGGTATTGTTAAACAAGTAGAATATTCAGATCTTATTATAGACATAAATGGCACTAGGGCATATCTTCCATTGCGAAATTTAACTGGTGGTGAATCATTTCGTGAAGGCGATAAGGTTAAAGCTTACATACAGACTGTTAAGCGCTCTGATGATGGACGTCAAATTATTCTTTCTAGGACTCATGAAGGCTTTTTGGAGGCATTATTAAATCAAGAAATACCAGAAATTGCTGACGGATTAGTGAAAATTAAAGGTATAGCTAGAGATGCTGGTTCAAGGTCTAAGGTTGCCGTTTTCTCTCCCGACAAGAACATTGATCCAGTAGGTGCTTGTGTTGGAGTTAAGGGAGATAGAATAAAAACTATTATACACGAATTAAATGGTGAAAAAATTGACGTTATAAATTACTTCTCAGATTTGGGTCAATTTGTTATTAAAGCCATTACTCCTGCAGAAGTATCGAAGGTTATTATTGATGAAAATGAAAATTGCATAGAGTTAATAGTTGCTGAAGATCAATTGAGTTTAGCGATAGGAAAAAAGGGCCAGAATGTAAGATTAGCTTCAGAGCTTGTTGGATGGAAAATTGAGATATTAAGCACTCAGCAAGAATCAGAAAGGCGAAGTAAAGAACTTAGTCAATGTTCAGCTTTATTTGCTGAAGCTTTAAACTTAGAAGAGATTATGGGTCAGCTATTGGTAACAGAAGGTTTTTCAAGTGTAGAAGACATATCTAGCGCTTCAATTAAAGAGCTTGCTTCAATAGAGGGCTTTAATGAAGATATTGCAAACGAACTTCACAATAGAGCAAATAAGTACCTGAAAGCAGAAAATGATAGAAAAATAGAAGAGCTAAAAAGTCTAGGTATGGAAGATGATGTAATCAATTTAACTTTATCAATAGACAATAAAATTGCTCTTAGTAAACATGATATTAAGACTTTAGAGGACATAGCAGATTTATCAAGTTATGAGTTTTGCAGCATACTCTCTTCCTCATCCGATAGCAAAGAAGATCTAAAAGATACAGTAGATTCAATAATCATAGAAGCACGCAAAAAGCTTGGATTAATATAATAAAATAATATGAATAATGAAGATATCAGTGATAAAAAATTAACGCTCCAAGGTTTAAGCAAGCTTAAATTAGACCTCAATTTAAACTCTTCAACTAGCCCAAGTACTGGAGCTACAATAGTAAAAAAAAGAAGAAAAAAATCTCATGATGCAGAAGAACATAATTTATTTGACGAGAGTAAATTAGGTTCTTTAACAGAGAAAGAACAAATTTTCCGCATTAATGCTGTGCAGAATGCTGCTTTGCTGAAAGAAAAAAATCAGAGAGAAGAAAAAGAGAAAACAGCAAAAGAAGACAGCAATAAAGAGATTGACGAGAAAAATGAAGCGGACACTTTATCTAAAGAAATAAATAAGCAAGTTTTAAGTGATACTCACTTAGTTGAACTAAAAGAAGATAATATTGACTATGAGGGCGACGATAAAAAGTTTTCTAAAGTCAACAAAGATATATATTCTAAGCATTCTAAACTGGTAATTGCACAGGCAATAGATGAAAAAACTGAACAACCCCCTGTATTTAAGCAAAGGTTTGGTATAAGAGGTAGAAAGTCAAAGTTTACTAAGGGTAAAAATATATCAAGAGAAGTTATTATACCAGACAAAATAACTATCAGGGAGTTATCTATTCGCATGGCAGAAGATAGCAAGAGTGTGCTAAAAATGTTCAAAGAAGAAGTCGGTGAGAGTTATAGAGTAGATGATCTGGTGGATCCAGATATAGCATGTGAAATAGTGGAAAAATTTAATCATATGGCTAAACGAGTGAGCGATACCAACAGAGAAAAAGATTTATTTTTTATAGAAGGCAGAGAAAGCCTGCCTAAAAAACCTAAACCACCAATCGTCACTTTTATGGGACACGTCGATCATGGTAAAACCTCATTGCTCGATGCATTTCGTGAATCTAATGTTGCAGAAAGAGAGTCAGGTGGCATAACTCAACACATAGGTGCTTATCAAATAACGACAAAAGATAAGCAAAAAATTACCTTTATTGATACACCAGGACATGAAGCGTTCACTGCGATGCGTGCACGTGGTGCCAATATTACTAATATAGTTGTAATAGTAGTTGCAGCTGACGATGGAATCATGAAACAAACAGTTGAAGCAATAAATCATGCAAAAGCAGCAAATGTTTCCATTATAGTTGCTATTAATAAAATTGATAAATCTGAGCCTGGTGATGTAGAAAAAATAATTAATAGTTTGCCTCAATATGATCTCATCCCTGAAGGGCTTGGTGGTGATGTTATGATTGTGCCAGTATCAGCAAAAAAGAAAACTAATTTAGATAAACTAGAAGAGACGATTTTGTTAATCGCTGAATTAATGAAGCTAGAAGCAATAGAAGATTGTCGAGCACTTGGATGGGTAATAGAATCCAAAATAGATAAAGCGAAAGGAATATCAGCCACATTGATAGTTGAGGAAGGAACGTTAAAGGTTGGTGATATATTGGTAGTTGGTACAACATACAGCAAAGTACGTAGTATGGTTAATCACCTCGGTCAAAGAGAAAAAGCAGCACTACCCTCCGCTCCAATTGAAATTACTGGTCTAAATGGTGTGCCAAATGCTGGAGATAAATTTGTTGTTATAAATTCTGAAAAGCAGGCGCGTGAAATTGTTGAATACAGGCTAGAGTTAATCAAGAAAAAGAAAGAAGATTTGGGCGACAATAATTTAGATATATTCAGTCGTAATAACAGCGAAACAGAAGAACTATCTGTAGTTTTAAAGTGCGATGTAACTGGTTCTATTGAAGCAATATCAAGTTCAATTGATAAACTCGGTAAAGACCAAGTGAAATTAAATATCCTACACAAAGCAGTAGGAGGGATAACAGATTCAGATGTGCTGCTTGCAGAAGCATCAAGTGCAGTAATTTTAGCTTTTAATGTAAAAGTGGATTCAAAAATAAGGGACTTGGCAAAACAAAAAGGTGTAGAAATACATACTTATAACATAATATACGAGCTCATTGACGACATGAGAATGTATTTAACTAAAATGTTAAAGCCTGTTACACGAGAGGTTCGTGTTGGCTTTGCATCTGTGAGGCAAATATTTAATGTATCTAAAGCTGGTAATATCATTGGATGTTATGTAAGTGATGGAGTCATAAAAAAAGATTCTTTAATTAAGGTAGTGCGTGGTGGCAAATTGGTGCATGAAGGAAAGTTAAAAGCACTACGTAGATTTAAAGATGATGTTAAAGAAGTAGGTGTAAACTTTGAATGCGGAGTATCACTAGAGGGTAATGTCGATATTAAAGTTGGAGATATTTTGGAAGCTTATCAATTAGTGCAAGAAGAAAGGGTGTTATAGTAGCTGGATATGAAAAAGGAAATTAGAAACCTAAAGATAGCATCGGTATTGCATAGAGCAATATCAAGAATTCTAATGGAAGGTAAGGTGTTCAATAAAAATGTAGCGGTATCTGACGTAAAATTAAGTAAAGATTTGAAAAAAGCAGATGTATATATTGTGTTATCTTCATTGAATATTCAAGTAGCTGACTACTTAGATCCAGAAAAAAGACGCACTGGAGATCCTTCTGAGAATAATTGTGATATTAATACTGTTGTTAATGAAATGAACCAATCTGCATGGTCAATACGTAAATCTATATTGTGTTATGTTGATTTGCGATTTATACCTGAACTAGTTTTCAAGCCTGACTTAGCGTTCGATAATTTTGTTAATGTAAGCAAAATATTACATAATCACACTTAATTAATGCATTTCAATCGTTACTTTTCATTAATGAGGTTGCACAGTTTAACGGGTTTGTGGCTTGTGCTATTTCCCAGTTTGAGCGGTATTCTTTTAGCCTCAACTTCTCTATCGTATCAGGTTCTTTTTCTCCTTGTTTTGTTTACTATAGGTGCATTTTTAATGAGACCCGCAGGGTGCATAATCAATGATATCTTCGATAGAAAAATAGATGCGCACGTTGAACGAACAAAATATAGGCCACTTGCAAGTAGTGCATTAAACATAAAGCAGGCTTTAGCTTTACTTTCACTGCTACTGTCTATTGCCCTGGTAATCTTATTATTAACTAATAAAACTACACTTATACTTGGAATAATCTCAATGTGTATGATAGCTACTTACCCTTTATTAAAGCGGTATGTTTGGTGGCCACAATTGTTCTTAGGGTTTACCTTCAATATGGGATCGCTCATGGGCTCAGCAGCAATAACAAACCAGATCAGTATAGAATCCTTGCTGTTTTATATAGGATGCGTCTTTTGGACACTTAGCTATGACACCATATACGCCCATCAAGATAAAAAAGATGATGAAAAACTCGGGATGAAATCTACCGCATTATATTTTGGTGATACAACAAAATCTTGGTTGAAAAGATTTTATTTAATATCTCTTATGACGTGGCTATATGCTGGTATCTTATCATCATTAAATAACATTTTTTATATTGCTCTACTTGCTGTAGGGTTCATATTTCACCGCCAATACAAAAATTTCAATCCTGACGATCCCAGTCAATGCATGCCCATATTTAAAAATAATTCCTACGTAGGGTTGCTGCTCTTTTTCGGCATTCTTTTAGATAGAATTATCACCTAGGTCTCAAGAGTTTCGGCTCTAATGAAATCAATAGACTCAGGTAGCCCGCAGAAACAAAAAAACTTGCTTGACAAACTCCGCCAGTCCTCTTATCATGATAGTGAAGCTATTTATTTATCTTCTCTGTACAGATTAAATGACAAAAAAACTCACGTATCTGGCGTATCATGTTTAATTTTTTGCACTATGTGCACCTTATGTCTTATAAAATTTCTACCTACATAAGCTGAAACGCGCTTATAAAGCGTTTAAAACATAAAAAAACGCCAACTTAAAAAATGGATAGTGAATAACTAGCTACCCTAGGGTTTCTTTTGCCTTTTTTTCTGTTTAGTAAATTTCTTAACGTTTATAATTTAGATTAGTTGCGGTTTAAAAGTAGCTGAATCGCGGTTATTAAGTGTTTAGAATAAAAAAACGCCATACTTGAAAGTATAATGTAAGTATAGCATTTCTCATAATAGTCCAAACAGGTCATAGGAAGGCAGAATCAACAGCACGAAGAAAGGATTCGAATAGAGGAATGTTTTTCCTGGCTCTGTTTTTTATAGCAAACCAATGATGCTCAATTTTGTTGAAATCTGGAGAATAAGGCGGCAGATACAAAATTTCTGCACCAACCCCTTTAGCAAGCTCGATAATCTTATCAGACTTATGAAAAGTAGCATTGTCAAGAATGACAGTCTGTCCAGGTTCCAAGATCGGTGTCAAAAATTGCTCAAACCATCCATTAAAAACATCCATATTACAGTGGCCTTCAAAGGTTAACGGAACAACTATCTTTCTTCCACTTAAGGCTGCAACCATACTGATTCGTTGAGTTTTCTTTCCAGATTTTAAGGCATAAAACCGCCGTCCTTTCTGGCAATATCCGTAGGGGTAGTCTTCGGTGTTATCAATGCCAGACTCATCTATATACACTAAGTTTTTAGGTTCTTTTGTCGCTATAATTTTCAAAAATTCAGCACGTTTTTCTTCGTTTCTTTCCTTGTATCCATATGTCTTTTTTTGCGCGTAAATCCAATTTTTTTAAGGGCTCGATAGATCGTTTGGATACTAACGTTGTTCCAAAGTTTAGCCATTTCCGATAGAGTCTTTCCTCCGTGTTCTCTGGCAAATTTGGCAAAGGTATCCCAGTCGGTAATTTTGTGATTGTAACCCCCATTTCCAAGTTTTTTTGATTGAAAGTCTCCTGTTTCTTTTCTTCTTTGCTGCCACTCCCATAAAGTAGTTCGTCCAATCTTAAATCTTGCTGCCACTGTTTCTCTGCTTTCTCCTTCGTCTAGCGCTTCCATTGCTTTTTTTCTTAAATCATAACTATATGCTGCTGGCATTCAACCTCCTTATCATCATCTATCCTTATCCTATCACATCCGGACTTTTATCGAAAGAGCTATAACTGTTGGATTTGGGTTTTTTGTATTTTTGCTATTTCTACAAGTTGGTTTCTACGAGATAATTTTTGTTTCAAGCAATCAATATTACCATTACTAACTGTTAAAGGAGTAACACGCATATCTGTATTATTAATATAACGTGAGATGATACTGCAGTCTATTTTATCAGTTTTTGTAGTAATACCAAGGCTTTTAGCATAGTCTCTCCCACCTTGGTTGAATGACGTACACCTCAAAACCATTGCTTAGTAAAGTATAGGCACATAATTTTTCGTATCCACCAGTTGCCTCAAGACCAATTTTGGTTACATTATGCAAACGTAAAAAGTCCAGCATTTCACCAATGGATTGTACATTGTTTTCAAATATTTTATAATGCTCAAGTGGGTGAATGTGGAGATCTAATTTACTTTTGCTAACATCAATGCCAGCAATAATGTTTGATGAATTCATAATTCCTCCGTAATAATAACATATACTGCATTTTCCAGCCTTATATACGAGCCTAAAAGCTCAATCAGTTGTTCGGAACTTTCAGTATAATAAACCAGAGAAGAGAACCTTGCTGAACAACGATTCTTATAATCAAGGGGCGTGACGATTCCTCTTCTCTGTGTGTCTTTAATCTCACTACTTTGATATTTATAAAGACTTGTTCTTAACATATAAGGGAAGTGTCCTCTAGGTGAGATTGTGGAGCATTCGTTGCAGCATTTGGCTGTTCAATTACGCTAGTTGATTCTTTAGGTATACTATTTCCTTCAAAATTTCCATCTTTTTATTATGTTCTCTTTAGCATTTTGAGAGTGAATTATTCTAGTTTTGATATTTAAACGTTTTGTATCTGCTGTAATGATTTCACTTCCAGTTTGCTATTCTTTACATATTGAATTGCAAGCACTAACGCTTTACTTCCGGAAGCTGTGGTGCTGTAAGCTATATTTTGCAAAATAGCAGTTCTCCTGATATCTTTGCTGTCTGAGACTGACTTTACACCTTTTGAAGTATTAATCACTAGATTTATTTTTCCATCTTTGAGCATATCAACTATGTGGGGTCTGCCTTCTCTTACTTTATTTACAGCTTGTGCAGCAATGCCGTTATTGTTCAGATACGAAGCTGTGCCTTTGGTGGCATATATTTCAAAACTCAGTTCTTTCAACATTCGTGCAACTGGCAATATATACTTTTTATCATCATCTTTTACTGAAACCAGAGCTGTTCCTTCTGTTGGTAACTTGTATCCTGCAGCCATGTGCGTTTTTGCAAGTGCAGCTTCAAATGATGAGTCAATTCCCATCACTTCTCCTGTTGATTTCATTTCAGGACCAAGTAAAGTATCAACTCCTGCAAAGCGGGTAAATGGAAAAACAGCAGCTTTAACTGCAAAATGATTGAAAGGCTTGTTTTCCTGATTCAATTTTTTACCCAAAACAACCTGAGTGGCAAGCTTTGCAATAGGAATATTGATTACCTTGGAAATAAAAGGAACGGTTCGACTAGCCCTTAAATTCACTTCAAGTATGTATACATCACTAGACCTCTTGCATAACTCGATTTCTGAAGGCAATTTTGTCGTCAAAGCTTGTCTGCGCTCCTCAAATACATTCGAGTATTCTGTGGTGCTCATCTGCACTTTTCCTAAAGATTTCTCATCACAAACAGGTTCTGCAAGAGGTCTATTCTCTTGAACAGCAAACTGAATGTTTATCAGACCTTTCACTTTTAATGCTAATGCTATTCTCTCAGTTTGGAGCTCGATCTCTTTTATTACTTCGTCACTCAATGTATTTGTCGGTATTGAGCATGTTGAATCGCCAGAATGAATACCAGCTTCTTCAATGTGCTCCATGACCGCTGCAATGAAAACTTTTTCCCCATCACATATAGCATCAACGTCAACCTCAACTGCATTGACTAAAAATTTATCAAGAAGCAGCGAACCATGCTCAAAGATTTTAGTTTGATCTAAGACGTACTCTTTAAAGCTCTGAGTATCGTGTCTAATCGACATGGATTGACCACCGAGGACATATGATGGCCTGACTACTAGTGGAAACCCCACCTTTTCTGCATTGGTTAACGCTTCTTCTACTGAATGGCAGATAGAACTTTCAGGTTGTTTTAAATTAAGTTGCAAAGCAAGATTTTTAAACCTCATGCGATCTTCTGCAAGGTCAATAGAATCAAACGAAGTTCCCAGAATTTTGAAACCTCTCTCGTTAAGCACTTTGGCTAACTTTAAAGGTGTTTGACCACCTATTTGAACTATTACACCAACCAGTGTGCCATTTTCTTGCTCTTTGCTTAGTATTTCAAGCACATCCTCTGCAATCAGTGGGGCAAAATATAAACGATCAGCGGTATCGTAGTCAGTTGAAACAGTTTCTGGATTACAGTTGATCATTATTGTTTCATACCCCATTTCTTTGGCGGCAGAAGCTGCATGTACGCATGCATAATCAAATTCAATACCTTGACCAATGCGGTTTGGACCACTTCCTAAAATGACAACCTTTTTTCGGTCAGAAATGTCCGCTTCGCATTCTGTCCTATTTGTAATGTTTCCCTCATAACAGCCATACATATAAGCAGTGCTCGATTCAAATTCAGCTGCACAGGTGTCTACACGCTTATAAACTTGTTTGATGCCAAATTTTTTTCTTGTTTCTTCGATTTGCTCTACTTTCTTATTGCTTAATTTCGCCAATCTTGCATCTGAAAATCCCATTTTTTTCAGCTCTAACATTTCATATGCAGTTCCAGGGAGGCCGTTTTCCTTGATTTTTTGTTCAGCCAAGATGATTTGCTGTATATTCTGCAAAAACCATAAGTCATAACCTGTAATTGAATTTATTTCTTCTATGCTAATTCCATGACGCATTGCATCAGCAGCAATCAGCAATCTGTTTGGTAGCAATTTTGCTAATTGAGATCTGATGTGATCAATATCAGTATTTTCAGAAAACACTTCATCAAGTCCCGTGAGCCCAGTTTCAAGCGAGCGAAAAGCTTTCTGCAGCGACTCATTAAAAGTGCGGCCTATAGACATTACTTCTCCCACCGATTTCATGGAGGTTGATAATTCACAATTCGTCCCCTTAAATTTCTCAAATTCAAAACGAGGAATTTTAGTGACGATATAATCAATCACTGGTTCAAATGCAGCAGGTATAACTGGAGCGCAGTCATTACGTATTTCATCGAGCGAATAGCCAATAGCAAGTTTAGTTACAACTTTTGCAATAGGATAGCCTGTTGCTTTCGAAGCAAGTGCAGAGGAGCGAGAAACCCTTGGATTCATTTCAATTACAACGAGGCTTCCATCTTCTTTAGGGTTCACTGCAAACTGAACATTTGCACCACCGGCACTAACGTCAATTTCCCTCAGCACTGCTATAGATGCATTTCTCATTTGTTGATATTCAGCATCACGCAGAGTCAAAGCAGGAGCAACCGTAATACTATCTCCGGTGTGCACTCCCATTGGATCAACATTTTCTATCGAACAGACTATTATGCAGTTATCTTTACAATCGCGGATAACTTCCATTTCATACTCTTTCCAGCCGATAATTGATTCATCTATCTGAACTTCATTTATTGGCGAAATTTTGAGAGCACTTTCTGCGATATTGAAAAACTCCTCTTTATTATATGCTATGCCACTACCTGCGCCACCAAGAGTGAATGATGAACGGATGATTGCTGGTAATCCAATGTAATCCAAAGCCTTTCTTATTTGTTCTTGATTTTTTATAATGATACTTTTGGGATATTTCAGTCCTATTCTATCCATGGACTGACGGAATAACTCTCTATCCTCTGCTTTTTTTATTGCTTCTCTATTTACCCCTATTAATTCTACGTTGTATTTGTCTAACACTCCATCATCTGCAAGTTTTATTGCGCAATTGAGTGCTGTTTGCCCGCCCATTGTTGGCAATATTGCGTCTGGCCTCTCCTTAATTATAATTTTCTCTATGATTTCAGGCAGTACCGGCTCAATATAAGTTGCATCAGAGAATTCAGGATCTGTCATTATAGTTGCGGGGTTGGAGTTAACCAAAATGACTTTATAACCTTCACTTTTTAATACTTTACAGCTTTGCGTTCCAGAATAATCAAACTCGCATGCCTGACCTATAACTATTGGGCCTGCTCCTATTACTAATATAGATTCTATATCTGTGCGTTTCGGCATAATTACAATAACGGTCTCTATTCAAGTAATGTTACCAATCTTTCCTGTATATGTGAATTTTTATTAAACCTATTAGCTAATTACTTTTAGGCTTGACGCATAACTGTACGAACATTGCAATTTGCGTGGCAGATTCCAGTGCTTGACACACAGCTGTACAAACATTCATTTTTGAAGGTAAATTGCACAGCAAATGATGTCATTCAAGTAGCTGACACTGGTTCCTTTATGACGGCAGTGCCCAGAGGTGTCATCCCAGTGCCCAGACACTGGGATCCAGAAAACTTAACTTTAAATAAGTGGCTGCATAATAAAGACTAGATTCCAGACTGGAATGACACCATAGAGGCACTGGGATGACATCCTTCCTAGTGGAGATTACTCTCAAATCACAATGTTCATACAGTTGTGGGCTTAACGGTATCTTTGCAGATACTATGGTAATTTATTCGGGAGATTTGCTGAGCGGTAAGATTTGTCCTGATGCGCTGCAATCTTCAGAAGCTAACTCCACAAATTTGTCTGTTAGGTCATCAGGTGACACCAATTCAGATCCAGGAAATGCCTGCTCACTACCCACAGGTCCTTCCGTGTATACAGCATTTACACATAATTTTGTATGCTTTGTTTCAGATGCATATATTTGCACCATTATTTCTAGTGCAACTTTACTTGCAGCATACGGCATCCAATATGGATAAGAGGAAGGAGAAAGTGTCACTTCTGAGGTCATGAATATCGCTCTTCCAGCATTAGACTTTTTTAGCATTGGATCTAAGTTTTTTAGTAAGTACCAATTGGCAGTAAAATTTGTATTCATTACGTTCTGTAGCTCTTCAATCTCACAGTCATGAATGGGGTTCAGTTTGCCTAAAATTCCAGCACACGCAACTAATATATCAAGTGCTCCAGATTCTGATAATTTCAGGCTTTCTATCATGTTTGTCAGTATCTTTACATTCTCAAAGTCTAAAAGATCAAGCTGAATTAGTTTCACAGAGCCTTCTTTAAATTCTTCAAGCTCTTCAATTTCATTATATAGTGGCTTGAGATTATCAAGAGATCTTGAAATCAGAATCACACATGCACCTTCTCTTATAAACCTTTTTGCAACAGCAGAGCCTATTCCACCTGAAGCTCCGGTGATTAAAGCTACTTTACCTTCTAACTTACCCATTTCTTTCTCCTTAGCGAGATCCATTGAAATATTTTAGCTGAAAATTGAATTTTGCTCCATATATAAAAATCAAACTTAGCATATAAAAAAATAGTAATGACACTACTACACCACCTAAACTTCCATATATCAAATCCAGTTGGTCAAAGGAAGCTTTTAAGTATTGCTTAAAAGCTGAAGCAGAAATCGTCCAAAGAATAACAGCTACACAAGATCCAGGAAATACGTCTGATAAATTTTGTTTTATGTTTGGTAACATAAAATATAGCCAAGAGACTACTGTGAAAAGTACAAATTCAATAAGTAAATACCTAGTATAACTTAGCCCCTGATAGGAAAAATCAATTAGCATTGGTACTAGTGTAGAAAACACTATAGTTAGAGTTATAATAAGCGTGATTACTAAAAATTGTAATATACTTAGTACTCTTCTTAATATATAAGGCGGCGAAACCGGAACTTTATAGGCCTTATTGAGTATTGTTCTAAGCCCTTCAATTGTCGATGAAGCGGTCCAAACAGCACCTACAATTGCTAAAGTTAGTAAGCTTTGCGGCGGGCCTGATATTATCTCCCTAATACGCGGCATCAAAGATGATAAAATATCCTGTGGCATGTTATCAATGATAAATACCCAGCCAATGTTGTACTGGTCTAAAAAATTTGCGAATGTTGACGCCACAGCCATTAAAACGATGAGAAAAGGAAATATTGATAACAGAATTAAAAATGATAAATACCCTGCATGCTCCACTCCATCATTATGAATTGTGTCAATCAAAGCACGATAAAGGCAATAAACGATGCTGTAAAATTTCTGTAGCACTGTAATATAGACGAACCAAGAAAAGTATTCTAAATGAAATAAAGGATACTTTTAAGCAAAAAATCCTCACCATTTACTTAAATTTAATCAAAGTGAAGGATAATCCAGCATTAAATAGAAATTATCGGAGGCGTAATGAAAAATTTTCTTCTACTTGTGGCTTTAATTCTCTCCTTTGCATTTGATGCAAATGCTGCAAATACTTTTGTTGATAAAAATGATACAACATCATCGGTGATATGCAAGATAATAGGCTATACTCACGGCATAGGTGGACCGATGATCACAATAGTGATAATTGGTGCAGCTTTGCTTGCGATATTCGGCAGAATGCCATGGCCAGCGCTTTTTGCACTCGGTGCGTTCACTGCTGTGTTTTTTGGCGCTCCTGTAGTCGTTTCAAAAATAACACCAGGAGGTGTGATTTGTAAAGACGGTGCAGTAGCGAATAAGTAATAGAAATTATTGGAGGCACAAACGTAGTTTTCTTTACTTGAAAGTGGTCAAGCTGACCACTTTCAGTGTCTATGAATACCTAATAAATTCTCTTTCTGTAATCATATCAGTTAAAGTTTAGATTCCAGCGTCACGCGCTGGAATGACAAGGCTTATCGTCATGCCGCCGCATACCGTCATACCGCGATTCATTCGCGGTATCTCATCAGCTAATACCAATTCCCGCTATACAAAGAACAGATAGAGAATAATGGGAAAAAAAGTCATACTAAAGTAAGTGAAATAGCGAGGTATGAATGGCATTAAGGTCAAAACTATTAGACGAAAGAGTTGTAAATTTAGCGAAAGAAATGTTAAAAAAGGTAAGAAATAACGCATATGTTTCAAAAAAGTTACAAGCGGTGATAGCAGGAAAAGAAAGTAGTATAAGCGCTGTGGCAAGAATATGTAAAATTTCAAGGACTGCTTTGACTGAATGGATAAAGCATCTAAAATTTGGTAGAGTAGAAAAATTATTTGCCCCGTTTCAGCGGCGAAGAAAAAGCAAATTAAACAAAAATCAACGTGAGCAAATTGAAATATGGGTAGAAAGAAATCCAAATATTATAGCATTTCTCATAATAGTCCAAACAGGTCATAGGAAGGCAGAATCAACAGCACGAAGAAAGGATTCGAATAGAGGAATGTTTTTCCTGGCTCTGTTTTTTATAGCAAACCAATGATGCTCAATTTTGTTGAAATCTGGAGAATAAGGCGGCAGATACAAAATTTCTGCACCAACCCCTTTAGCAAGCTCGATAATCTTATCAGACTTATGAAAAGTAGCATTGTCAAGAATGACAGTCTGTCCAGGTTCCAAGATCGGTGTCAAAAATTGCTCAAACCATCCATTAAAAACATCCATATTACAGTGGCCTTCAAAGGTTAACGGAACAACTATCTTTCTTCCACTTAAGGCTGCAACCATACTGATTCGTTGAGTTTTCTTTCCAGATTTTAAGGCATAAAACCGCTGTCCTTTCTGGCAATATCCGTAGGGGTAGTCTTCGGTGTTATCAATGCCAGACTCATCTATATACACTAAGTTTTTAGGTTCTTTTGTCGCTATAATTTTCAAAAATTCAGCACGTTTTTCTTCGTTTCTTTCCTTGTATCCATATGTCTTTTTTTGCGCGTAAATCCAATTTTTTTAAGGGCTCGATAGATCGTTTGGATACTAACGTTGTTCCAAAGTTTAGCCATTTCCGATAGAGTCTTTCCTCCGTGTTCTCTGGCAAATTTGGCAAAGGTATCCCAGTCGGTAATTTTGTGATTGTAACCCCCATTTCCAAGTTTTTTTGATTGAAAGTCTCCTGTTTCTTTTCTTCTTTGCTGCCACTCCCATAAAGTAGTTCGTCCAATCTTAAATCTTGCTGCCACTGTTTCTCTGCTTTCTCCTTCGTCTAGCGCTTCCATTGCTTTTTTTCTTAAATCATAACTATATGCTGCTGGCATTCAACCTCCTTATCATCATCTATCCTTATCCTATCACATCCGGACTTTTATCGAAAGAGCTATACTATTAAGGAAGTACAAATAAAAATCTCAGAGGAATTTGGCCTAAACATCAGCAAATCAACAGTGCACCGTGAGATACAAAGGATGAAATTTTCTTACATAACACCGAGGCCAATGCACCATAAACAAGATAAAAACAAGCAAGAAGAGTTTAAAAGATACTTCAATAAAATAGTCAATTTCCACCCTAAAAGGGAGGTGTTTTTTTTGATGAATCACGATTTGGGACTCATTCAAAAATCGGACACGGATGGTTTAAAAAAGGGGTCAGAACGCAGGTTAAAATGAAAATTGGTAGACAGAATTTCTATATCTACAGTGCGGTAAATCCAAGAAGTGGTAGGAAAATTAGCCTACTTGCTCCATATGTAAACACTGATTGTATGAATATATTTCTGGAGCAGATGTCGAAAGATTTAGGCACGAAAGAAGCCTTTCTTGTAATGGATTGTGCAAGTTGGCATAGATCAAAAAGTTTGAAAATTCAGGAAAACATTACCATCATATACTTGCCTCCTTATTCACCGGAACTGAATCCTGTTGAAAGGTTGTGGCAATATATCAAATACAATACTTTACGCAATAGTATCTACGATACTATTGGTTTACTTGAAGATGTTTTGTGTAATTTTATTGTCAATATTTCCAGCACTACTATTAAACGAGTTTGTAATGTTTCTTATTTGTTCGGTCAGTAATGGATTTTGGTATAACAAGCAGCGGAATAACGGTTGTCGTTTAGCTATGAATATTAAGAAATTTACCAAATGAAAAAAAAGGCAAAAGAAGCCCCGTGGTTGGCTAATTACTTACATTATACTTTCAAGTATGGCGTTTTTTTATTCTAAACGCTTAATAACCGCGATTCAGCTGCTTTTAAGCCGCAACTAATCTAAATTATAAACATTAAGAAATTTACTGAGCGAAAAAAAAGGTAAAGAAACCCTAGGGTGGCTAGCATTCAAATTCTCCCTTGTCAATTTGACGTTTTTTGCTGTCTTAAACGCTTTGTAAGCGCGTTTCAGCTTATATAGGTAGAAACCTAGAAGTTTTATAAAGACATGAGGTGCACATAGTGCAAAAATTAAGCATGATTTACGCCAAATACATTAAGTTTTTTGTCATTAATCCACTGCAGAGATTGCGAAGATAAATAAATAGCTTCAGTTTCATGATAAGGGGACTGGCGAAGTTTGTAAAGTAACTTTTGCATTTAATTTAAAGTAAAAAAAACAGAAATGTTTTGGTTTGAGGTTTAATTGCCGGAATTTACAATTGGGAGTTGCCTGTATGAGCTTTGAAAGAGGTACTATTCATTTGATAATTCAAAAAACTTGAAAGAATAAAGATAGCTATTGAAATTATCTTGATTTACATCAGTTATCCAAGTTTGACATTGAATACTTAACACTTCCTCCATTAACGCCTTTCTGTAATGTTTATCCAGATGAGACATTATATCATCAAGTAGAAGAAGTGGTGCCTTATTGTAATGAATACACCTTGCTTTTACACTGGATAAAATAATAGAAAGCAGTAATAACTTTTGTTCTCCAGTGGAGCACAGATTTATTGGTACGTTTCTTTTTTGACAAAAAACCCGAAAATTATCGTTATGCACACCAAAGGTTACTCTACCAGTCAATGAATCTTTTTCTCTGTTTTCCTTTAGACGATTCTGAAAATATTCTGCAGTATCGTCCAAAGTTAGCTGGCTGCTGAATTTCAAACTTGCCTTCGGAAAAAACTCACTGGAATGGTTATCAATTGTGTCTTGTAGTGTCTTTAAAACAGACGATCGCATACGTAAAATACTAACTGCATTAACGGCCATTATGTTTTCAAGACTAGAGAGCCAATTTTCGTCCAAGGTGTTCTCTCTTAACAGTTTACTTCGCTCACGTTTAGCTTTTCTGTGTTTCATGTAGCAGCAAGTGTAATTTTCCTCAAACAGTGAGACTATACGGTCTAAAAATTTTAATCTGTCACTTGGAGAATTAAGAAGAACATAGTCCATTTGTGGAATCAGCCATATTACATTGGATATCTTATACAAAGATGAATAACTCGATTGCGTTTTTCCATCAATTTGTATTAGTTTCTTATCAAAACTCTTTGCGATACCAATTGAATTAAAATCCATTCCATTAAAAAAATCATAGTGCACTACCCAATCTTCATTACTGAATCTATTTTGTATCTCACTGGCTTTTGCTTTTTTCATTCCATTGCTTTTAGCAAGCAACGAGATTGCTTCAAGTATATTAGTTTTACCAATACCGTTTTTGCCAGTTATTACAACTGAGCTATCATCTGAATCCAGTTCAAAGTTTGAGTGGCTACGAAAATTATGTAATTTCAGCTTTTTTATGTAGCAATGGGTAGCCATTAACCTATTCTTTAGTTTATATTCTCTTTACTTCTTCCAGAACCTCATCAACATGTCCACTAACTTTTACATTTTTCCAGATCTTCACTATTTTACCTTTTTTATCTATTAAAAAAGTAGTGCGTTCTATTCCCATATACTTTTTGCCAAACATACTTTTCTCTACCCAAACACCATATTTTCCCAACATTTCAGCATTCTCATCAGAAACTAAAGAAAACGGCAGAGAATATTTTGCTTTGAAGTTAGTGTGACATCTAACACTATCTTTTGATATACCAATTATCACTGTGTCAAGGAAAGAAAAATCATCTATTTTATCTCTAAAGCCTTTTGCCTCCATTGTACAACCCGGAGTATCGTCTTTAGGATAAAAATAAAGAACTACATTTTTTTTATCAAAAAATTCACTCAGTGATAAATTTTCACCAGAATCTGCTGGCAAGCTAAAATCGGGTGCATTGTTTCCTACTGCTAATTCCATACCTTGCTCCATTAATAACACTTCCATCTATAGTAGTATATTGTAGTCAGAGTATCAAATTTTATATATAGCTAACAGATAAGATTCTTGATGGGGGCTTATTGATGAATTTCTGCCTACCTTCTCGGCTTGCCGCTTTTGATAAAGTGTGGTTTTCGTCTGATGTAAGGCCATATCAAATAGATCCTATTAAAAATCAATCGAATCTTCACATGTTTGTTCTTCATAAAAGAAGTTCAATGTTATCGTAGTACCAAGTTTTGCTTCACTTTTAATGTCAAAAGTTCCACCCATTAACTCTACTAATTTCTTGCTTAGCGGCAATCCGATGCCCGTACCTTCGTTTCTATACCCCGAATCTGCTTGGCCAAAAACAGACATAACTTTATATATGTCCTGCTGCATTATTCCTATTCCATTGTCATGAAACTCAATAGTTAATAAGTTTTTTTCTATATTTTCTTTTATCACCATTCTTATTAAACCATCTTTGGGAGTAAACTTGATTGAGTTTGATAATAAATTTATTATAACTTGTTTCATTCTCTTGGGATCTGCAATGACTAATAATTGTTTATTAGTCATCTCTTTTTTTAAATTAATCCCGGCTTCTTTTAATTTAGGTAATAGCATATTTACGCATGAATCCATTATTTTGTTCAGGTTAAACTTCACTTTTTCTACTGTTAAACTACTTGATTCAGCTTTAGAAAAATCGAGCACATCATTAATTAAGGTAAGTAAGTGTGTTCCTGCATTATATATATCGTCTGCATACTCCTTGTATTGAGAATTATCCATTGAACCTAAAGTTTTATTTTTGATCAACTCCGCAAATCCAATAATAGCATTAAGAGGTGTGCGTAATTCATGTGTAACGCTTGCAAAAAACTTTAGCTTGTTTGCATTTTCTTGCTCTAATGTCTCTTTTATCTGCTGTAATTCAATGTTAGTTTTATGTTGCTTGGCTAGCATTTGGGTATTAGAAAAGTGCAAATAGAACATTATTAATATTAAGATTATTAATAATAGGCCCAAAAATGTTAAAAACAGGCCATATGCTATAACATAAGAATTATTGTAGTTTCGAAGAATCTTCAAAAAAAACGACGGTTTAACGCTATTTTCATGGAATATAGGGAAAATAGAAGTTAATGTATTTCCTGTAGTATAAAATATTTCTTGGTTACTTAATAGTTTATCAATTTCATCGTTTGTAAGTAACTGTTCATAATCATAATCTTGAGTGTTAAAATTACTGAATATTATTCTGCCGTTTTGATCATACAGTATTAAGCTGAAATCCTTTACTTTGCTCACTGATTGTAATAATTCAGCACGTAGTTTTACTAGTTGGTTTATGTAGTCAAAATTTTTGTATTTAATGTGATGCTTTTCTATTAGTAAATAATGGTATTTTTTTATTATGCCATTTTCCAGTACGCTTTTTAAGTTTACACTTGAATCACGGTAAGAAGAAAGGAAATTACTTCTTAGTAAATGATTACAATATATCACACTGAATAAAATCATAAAGATCGATGAGAGTAATACAATAACTTTTGTGTATTTGTTTTTCTTCAACGCAGAAAACATCAATTTACCTAGCTTATACATATCCTTCTTATTGTGAAACAACGGTTTTTATGTTATTAATAATAAAATTTAGCATATAATATTTTATGACAATTTCTCCTATTTTGCCAGTTTATTCTCCTGTTAATATAAATTTTTCTCATGGCAAAGGTATCTACCTATATGATGTTGATGGTGAGCGCTACGTAGATTTTCACTCCGGAATAGCCGTTAGTAGCTTAGGTCACACTAATTCGCGATTAATTAGTGCTCTTAAATTGCAAGGAGAAAAATTATGGCATATATCAAATACCTATAATATACCTGCTGCCAATAATTTTGCAGAAAAATTAATAAACAACAGTTTCGCTGACACTGTATTTTTCTCAAATTCTGGATCAGAGGCAGTAGAATGTGGGCTTAAGATTGCTAGGATCTATCAAAATGGAAAAGGCAATAAAAATCGTCACAGAATTTTAACATTCCATGGTGCATTTCATGGAAGAACCTTTTTAACTTGTGCTACAAACGATAAACAGAAATTTTCTGAATTACTAAATCCCTACATTGATTGGTGTGATAACATCGAGCCCAATATTGAGAGCGTAAAGAAAGCAATTTCAAGTGGTATAGGCGTTATATTAATAGAACCAATACAAGGGCAAGGTGGTATCAAAGTAATGAATGAAGTCTTTATGAAAGAACTAAGAAAGCTGTGTGATGAAAATGACATATTGTTATTTTTTGATTGCGTGCAATGCGGTGCTGGCAGGACAGGAAAATTATTTGCATACGAACATATAGGAGTGGAACCTGATATATGTGCTCTTGCAAAGGGAATAGGCGGCGGGTTTCCGCTAGGGGCTTGTCTTGCGACTGAAAATGCTGCTAAATATATGGCGGTCGGTATGCACGGTTCCACTTTTGGTGGCAATCCGCTTGCAACCTCAGTAGGTAATGCTGTGCTCGAAGAATTGCTCAGCCCCGGCTTTTTGAAAAATGTTGAAATTAGAGGTAAATACTTAAAAAATAAACTAGAAGACTTAGCAAGTAAATTTCCAATAATAGAGGAAGTAAGAGGGAAAGGGTTAATGCTTGGAATAAAAGTGAAAGCAGACAATCAAAAGTTTGCAGAAGAGTTAAGTCATCGCGGCTTGCTTACTGTTGGGGTAACATCAGATAACGTTGTGAGAATTTTACCTCCACTCATTATCACTGAAAAAGAGATTGATGAAGGCATCGAGATTTTGACTCAATATTTATCTGAGAAATCTTCTGATTAGATACTTGCATTAATATGAACGACAATCTGGTATGCTTAGGAATTATTACCTCTCCTCACGGAATTAAAGGAGCTGTTAAAGTAAAAACCTTTACTGAAAAGCCTGAAAATATCTTCTTATATGGTAAGCTAATAAGTGGTGATGAGAATTATAAAATAGACTCAGTATCCGTCATAGGTGATAATTTAGTAATAGCTACAATAAGCGGAGTAAATTCCCGTAATGAAGCAGAGCTTTTAAGGAATAAGAAGCTATATATAGAAAGAAGCAAGTTACCAGAGCTAAATGATGAGGATGAATTTTACCAAAGTGACCTTGTAGATATGGAAGTAAGGCTGAAAAGTAATGAATTATATGGCTATGTAAAATCTGTGTATAATTTCGGCTCAGGGGATATATTAGAAATTTTAGTTATCAGCACAAAAAAACGTATTATGCTGTCTTTCAATAAAGAGATATTTCCACATATAAATATAAAGGGGAGGTATATAGTATTAAATATACCAGAATTTATTGACTAATAAAGACTTTGATATTTATATAAAGCTATTTATAATTGTAAGATCAAACTGAAAATGTAATTATGGCAGAAAGAGCTAACGATATTAGACCAGGTCAGGTGTTGGAACATAACGGCGGATTATTTTTGGTTGTAGGTATTATGCATACTCAACCTGGTAAAGGTGGTGCATACATACAAGCTGAAATGAAAAATATCAAGACCGGAGCAAAACACTATGAAAGATTTCGTTCTGATGCAACAATCAGAAGGGCAATTTTAGATGAAGAGGAATATGTTTACCTTTTCACTGAAGGAAACATTGTAAATCTTATGCATCCAAGTAATTACGAGCAAATCACTATAAATTTGGACTTATTGGGAGAAAAAAAAATTTATTTACAGGATAACATGAAAATTAAAGTTGTAGCTTATCAAGACAAAATAATTTCTGCGCATGTGCCTGATTATGTTACACTTGCTGTGAAAGAAACAGAGTCTGTTATTAAAGGACAAACTGCTACTGCTTCTTATAAGCCTGCAATTTTGGAAAACGGAATGCGCGTTAACGTGCCTCAATTTATAAAAGAAGAGGATAAAATTGTAGTATATACTCCAGGTGACAGCTATTATGAAAGAGTGAAAGAGTAAAAGGAAGAATGTCCATCTCATCACCACGAATTAATGTGATGCTTGATTCTGTGCATAGTGCTTCCAGGCAGCTTATGCGCGATTTTAATGAATTGCAAATTTCTAATGTTAAATCAGCAGACTTCATTAATAAAACTTATTCAAAATCCAAGCAAACCATATACGATTGCTTGCACGACTACAAACGAGACTATGGGTTTATTTCCGAAGATGATACTGACCAAGAAATAAAAGATAACGGTTATACTTGGTTTATTATGCCTATAGAGGGCAGGGAGAACTTTTCTAGTTGCATGGTTTATTTTGCAGTATCAGTCTGTCTCATTCATAAAAATAAAGTTGTGGCAGCTGTAATTGATGCTCCGGCTCTTAGAGAAACTTTTTGGGCAGAAGAAAAGAAAGGTGCTTTTCTTGAGGACTTTAGATCTCGTCATATAAAAATGCGGGTGAAAAGCCGTGAAGGGGGTCTAATAGATGTAAGTGGTAATTTATTAAATAAATTGCTGCCTGGCAATAGTAATGTACGCTCCATCGGTTCAACAATTTTAGGCTTTGCGTACCTTGCAGCAGGAAGGCACAGAGGAGCAGTTTACTCTGGAGTTAACAAATATAAAGCCTTGCTCGGTAGACTTTTTCTGCAAGAAAGCGGTGGAAGGCTAACGGAAGACAACGGATTGATTATTGCTGGCGATATTAAATTAGGATAAACAGGCTACAGAGATAGACAACTTTTCGAAAACTTTTACAAGAGATTCTGTTAAATGTTCTATCATTTCATCAGTATGATAAGGTGTAGGGGTAATACGGAAACGCTCAGTTCCTCTTGGCACTGTTGGATAATTTATATGTTGAACGTATATTCCATGCTCATCAAATAATAATTTTGATGCTCCTTTGGATAACTCTGGGTCGCCAATTATTATTGGAATTATATGAGTTTCTGTTGGAATGAAGTTAATTCCTGCATTTCTCAGTGAGTTTTTTACTTTTTCAACGACTTGCTTTTGCTTTTCCCTTTCAATGTTGCTCGATTTTAGGTGTTCAACGCTTGCCTTTGCTGCCGCTGCTAAAACAGGCGACATAGCAGTGGTGAAAATAAATCCTGGAGCGGAACTTCTTATTACATCTACCAAGCTCTTTGAAGACGCTATATACCCACCCATCACTCCAAAAGCCTTCGATAGTGTACCTTGAATGACGGTTATTCTATCCATCAGGCCTTCTCTTTCTGCAATTCCGCCACCATGTAAACCATACATGCCAACTGCATGCACCTCATCCAAATAGGTGATTGCATTATGTTGATCTGCAAGATCGCATATCGTTTCAAGCGGCGCTACATCGCCATCCATTGAATATACAGATTCAAGTGCTATTATCTTTGGTGTTTTTGTGTCTACGGATTTTAACAACTGCTCTAAGTGATCAACATCATTGTGTTTAAATATATGTTTTGGTCTTTTTCCTGATTTTATGCCTTCTATCATTGAAGAATGGTTCTTCTCGTCTGAAAAAATTACTACATTTGGGATAATAGACGATAAAGTGCTAAGTGTAGTCTGGTTAGCAAGGTAGCCACAAGCAAAAGTTAAAGCAGCCTCTTTTTTATGCAAACAAGCTAAGGATTTTTCAAGCTCGACAACCTCTTTTGTTGTACCAGATATATTTCTTGTTCCCCCCGCACCAATTGATGAATTTTGAATGGCGGCAATAACTTTCTCGTTTTGTGACATTCCTAAGTAGTTATTACTGCACCAGACGATTACTTCCCTATTTCTTTCATAGTCCATAATGTGGGGGAGCCTACCTGGCAATGACGCAAAGTGCGTAAATTCACGGTAGCGCCCCTCATCTTTTATATCTTTTATTTTATTCAAGAATATTTCTTCGTAGTTTACCAAGTCCTTATTTACCGATAATTAACATAATTATAATAAATTATTAAATGGTAAACTACTATATTTATTATACATGTACGGCAGTAGGTACTTTCCCCGTGTTGAAAGATTTTTCAACCTCGTTGTTTTCAACTTGGCTTTTAGGTGTACAGTAGTATATAATTGCAGCGGCAACCAGACAACAAGCTCCAACTGCTATCCCCACTGCTAACATTTCTAAGTAAACAAAGATAGCTATCGAAGCTACTGCAGCCACGACTAGTGTTGAAACAACTATAGTAGACAATGTGCTTTTTTTGATATTCTGTGGAGAATCATTATCTTCTTCACTTGGATCATTATCATTTTCTATATCTTTCATGAGAGGCTTGTGATCATCCAGAGTTATAGTGGAAGCACTATTAGATTGACTTATCACCATACCTATAAACTGCACAGATACACTACTATCATCCACCCCTTTGCTATTCTGCTCTAGATTATCGGCAGGTAGTTGATCACTACCATTCTTTGACACTACACCTACACTACTATCACCTGCACTTTGCAAATTAGTATTACCTTTTTCACTTGAATCATAACTCTGTACCATAGGTTGAGCTTCCAGCAAAAGTACACCATTTTGATTACTTGCAACTTCATCAGTATCTTCACTAGTAGTTTCAACCAGACAACTCACATCCCCTGAAACCTGCGCATCAACATGAATAACATGCTCTCTATCCACAAAGGATAATACTGTGCTATTGTCCACATAGCCGCTGCTTTGTAAACTCACACCACTTTTTTCCACTTTATTGTTTTCAGTATCACTACTCACAGGAGTTACCTGATCACTTATAGTAGCGCTAACATCTTGTATATCTTTATTGTTTTGATTATCAGACTGTCTACCATTACTTTGAACATTATTCACCTGCTCAGATTTGTTGTTAGCTACTGAAGGTATTAGTGTTGGCTTCAGTGCCGGTGTTGGTTGTGGTGTTGGCGCCGGCGTAGGTATTGGAATTGGATTCGGTGTTGGTGTTAGGTTCGGCGTTGGCACTGGCGTAGGTGTTAGAGTTGGATCTTTCTCTGAAAATAGCCTATAATCGTCAATATCATCATGTGTCTCAATAGCATTGCGAGTTCTATCATTAAGTGCACCATTCTCATACGAATCTGTAAGTACTTTTACTATATTTTGCAATCCTTCTGAACCTGCTTTGTTGATCGTATTCAAATTAAGGGTAATGTAACCATTAGAGGTAGGAAGTTGGATTTTTGATATTCCATTGCGAAGAAACTCCTGTACCACAAGCTTAAGCGAAGTAAAACCCTCTCTACCATGCTTGTTGAAAATTTCAATGACATTGCGGAAAGCAAGCTGTTGACTACTTAAAACTGCAGATTGCAAATTCTGTGTATTTCCCATTTCGGTAATAGGGTTAAGACTTCCACTTGGAAGCACATGACCGTTCTGCATATAAGGATAAAAAGGAAACACTTCTTGCTGCCTGGTGCTAGTTTGAGTACCATCTTTTTGTTCAGAGATTTTATTCTCACTTGAAGAAGCATTAGGTGTTTCAGGTGTAGTTGGTTGAACAGGTGGTACAGTATTGCTTGGATTAGTAGACTGCTTGCCATTGATTTGAACATTATCCGCTTGTCCAGAGCTTTTATTAGTTACTGGAGGCACTGATGTTGGCACTTGGTCTGGTATTGATGTTAATATCGGATTCGGCGTTGGCACTGGCGCTGCATTAGCAGAGGCTTTTGTACCTTCAACATTACCACTCGCAGAACTCTGTGGTGAAAGTGGTGGTGAATCTTGTTGATCACCTTGTTGCTCTTGAGTATTAGAAGGCTGTGCCTTAAGTTTTGCACTTTCTTCTGGTACATGTTCAGCAGGTTGGACAGGAGCTTGTTTCCTCTTACTACTATCAACTTCAGTGATTACCTTCGAGCCATCATTTTTACCAACATATAGTTCTCTAAATTGCACTTCTTTTTCTTGTTCATTTTTCTTTTTTTCTTCTTTAGATCGTTTTATGCTCTCTTTACGTTTTTTAGCACTATTTTTACCCATTTCACCCTCCTCATAATTATTACCTATAGCTTCCTCTATTGAAGCCTCTTCATTGTTCATAATATTTTTTCCTCTGTCCACAATATTTTTTTCTGTCTGCTTACTGCCAGCACTTTCAAGTCCTGGATTTTCTGATAGAATGTCACTTGTTATAACTGGAATTTCTAATTCATCTGCAACGTTATTACTTCTTTTTCGTATTATAAAAGTTCCAGGAGTTTGGCACATTTCATCCCACAAATCTTGACGTTCATGGCAGGAATATTTTTGCACATCAATAGAAAATTGCAGAATATTTCTAATTTGCATTAAACTGAATATTAGATCAATATTCTTTTGACGTTTATTGTCTTTTGGATCTTTAGTGTATTCATCATACACTATGCAAGCAGTCTGAACTAATCCATTTACAATACCTGGAAGACGGCTGTTATATTCACGTAAAGCTTCAGATTGCAATAATTTGTTTTCCTTTTCCAGATCTTCTATGCGCTTTTCTATGCTAGATTTAAAAATCTTACACTCCTCTTGAAAAATTACGTTAATTGCACCCTCTTCTGTGTATAAGTAACATACTTCCTTGACTAAGGAGTAATCTTCTTGGCCTATTGAGTAGTGTGTTGCATTTTTCAGTATATTCTGTATGACCGGCCTAATCACTTGCTCATTATGTGATACGTTTTGATGGATTTCTTTAGTGTAAAAAAGCACCTCGACTATAACGTCTGTGTTTGTGTATTCAACATTAGACAATGCAATGAGGATTGATTCGTGTATGTTATCAAATTCGTTATTTTTAAATTTTTGATTGAGATAGCCGATAACATCATTGCTGCATTTAGCACATTTTTCACACAAGTGCTCGATAAATGCAATATTACCAGCATCCAATGCAGTTTTCAGAATTAAATTATAAATTTCTTTTCTGCCACGAGCTCCTATGTTTTTCAGGATTTGTTGCCCTAGTATTGTAATAACTTTATCATCCGCAAATGCTTGTTCATATACATCGTAAATGGCATGATCTGCACTATTAGTGTATCGTTTGCACAGGTATTCAATGACAGATGTGTGTTCCTGGCTTATCGCAGTTTCTAATAAAGTAACAAAACTCTTTTTTAATAACTCTTCTGTTGAGGCTTTTTTAGTTAGCTTATTAATATATCTTTCAAATGCACCCAGCACTATCGTGATGAATTCTTCATTTTTGATCAGAGACGCTGTTTCAAGCACACCATACAAAGAATCAGGATTACTTGTTTTTAACACCTGTCCAAAATCTCTTAAAACGTATTCGACAAAAACTGCATTTAATAATTCTTGCTCTTTTCTTAATGCTATAACTGAGAAAAAACCAATCTTATTAGGTTCGACAAGTTGTATAGTTTGATCTTTTAATCTTCCATAAACTCCATCGGTACCATGGAATTTTTCTATAAAAGCTTCAATATATTTTTGACCACCAACAAGGAGAGGTAAAAGACTTAAATTTCCTTCAGCAAAAAGAAAATCCTGATATTGCTCTACTAGCTTGTCATTAGCTGCAATTGCCAATAGTACCAATTCTTTTACTGAATAATCATACTTGAAACCCTCTTGATCAAATTTATATTGTGATAGTACATTTGAATATATATGTTGATGGTTGCTTCCGTTTTGTAACTCCAAATTAAGTTGATTTGAACAGAAATCTTTGAGATTTTCATTATCCAGCGTAATAGACCTGCCTTCATAATCTTCAATATTTTGTACAACCTTGTCTAATTCTTCACAATTATCTTCTTGTATAGCTTGATTTAAGATATTTATAATCTCAGCAAAAGTTAAGTTTTTAGGAATGATACCATATGAATCTTCATCTTTTAACTCTACAGTAAACGACCTATCACAACCATCAGGAAAGTTTGTAAGTATTGCATTCTCTAAACTTAGATCTTCAGGGGGTGTGCTAGATGGAGTAGCTGGTATCTCTTGACTTTCGCTATCTAAAACTTCAAACTCTTCTTCAATACCTGAATCTTCAGAATCTGGTTTTTCAAAACCATGCCAACTTTTGATTAATCTTTCAGAATTTGATTGGCCCTGTGAAGTTGTATCTTGTGATACAAAGTCTCTAAAATTGGAACCAAACATGTTTTACCTCTTAACTAGCAGCTAAGCTAAGTATAGCATTAAACAGAAATCTTGCCAAGCAAATTATTCAGTCTCTTAGCAAAGCTGCTCGCGTCATCCATCTCTTCGCCTTCCACGATGCAAGCTTGGTAAAACAATAAGTGAACCATGTCCTCCAATGTTGGGTTTTCACCACTTTCAGCATAAGATTTCATTATACTCTTTATTACAGGATGCTTAGTGTTAATTTCAAGCACCTTTGGCGTGCGGTAATTTAGCTGCTTTTGTTCACGCAAAAAACGCTCCATGCGAAGATCCATAGCACCTTCATCAACCGCTAGGCATACGGGACTATCAGTCAATTTTTTGGAAATTTTTACGCTTTTTACTGAATCTCCAAGCACTGTGGTAAAATATTGCAATATAGTTTCCTCAGTTTTTTCTTCATTCGATTTGTTTTCTTCATTTTTCTTATCTTCTTCTGAAGAGAATTGTTCCAAATCAACATCAGCGCGAGTCACAGACTTAAACTTTTGATCTTTATATTCATGAATTACACTAGTCCAGAAATCATCCACTGGATCAACGAACAGAAGAACCTCCAGCCCTTTACTGACGAACCCCTCAAGTTGTGGACTGTTTTTCACTGAATCGAGGCTATTTCCGGTGAGATAATAGATATGTTCCTGCTCAGGCTTCATTCTGCTTATATAGTCATCAATGCTGACTAATTTCTCATCAACAGTACTATGAAATCTGCAAATTGAGAGTAGTGCTTCTCTCTCATCAGTTGGCATAGCTTCACAAAGACCTTCCTTTAAAACTGCACCAAAATTGGTCCAGAATTTTGTATATTCCTCTAAATTCTCTTTTGCTTTTTTACCTAGCTCTGATATCACACGCTTAGTGAGAGATTTTCTGATCTGCTCAACAACACGATTATTCTGCAGCGTTTCTCTGCTGATATTAAGAGGCAAGTCCGGTGAATCAACCACGCCTTTCAGAAAACGCAAGTATTGTGGTATAATCTGTACGTTATCTTCAGTGATAAATACTTTATTTACATATAACTTCACAGAGCAACGTCTATCTGGATGGAATAAATCAAAAGGTTTTATAGAAGGAACATAAAGCAAATTTGTATATTCTATTGCACCTTCATTTTTATTATGCAATATCATCCAGGGCTCCCCGCCAACGTGAGCAACACTGCGGAAAAAATCGTTGTGCTCCTCTTGAGTAACGTCATTTTTTGGCTTAGTCCAAATTGCAGCCTTACTGTTTAACTTTTCACTTTTTCCTTCTTCGTCTATAAATTCAACAGGAAAATTTATGTGATCAGAGTAAGTAGTGACAATATTTTCAACACGAAATTTATCTAAAAACTCGTTTTCTTCAGGATGCATAATGAGCGTAATTTTGGTTCCGCGAGGGACTTGATTATCTGACTTGCTGATTGAATATTCCCCATCTCCTTTGGATTGCCAGATCCAAGACTCCTCTTCTCCAGCTTTTCTCGATTCTACTATTACTTCTGATGCAACCATAAAGCTTGAGTAAAAACCAACACCAAACTTCCCAATCAGCTCCACAGTTTGGCTTGAATCCTTGCTATTCTTAATCGCATCCAAGAACTTTTGCGTACCAGAGCTTGCAATTGTACCAAGATTGTCTATTAAATCCTGTCTATTCATTCCAATGCCATTATCAGTGATATATAGCTCGTTCTTATCTTTATTGGAGCTGATAGTGATTTTTAATTCGTCACTCAAATCTAGCAAATTAGGGTTTAGTTGAGATTCATAGCGCAACTTATCACATGCATCTGATGCATTTGATATTAATTCACGCAGAAAAATGTCTTTATTGGTGTAAAGTGAATGAATCACTATATTCAGTACTTTCCCTACCTCAGCGTCAAATTTTAAATTTTCAGTTTCTTGTACATTATGCATTTTGAGCTCCATTATTTGCCTACTACCCTAATAATTTAAGTATTGAATCACGATCTTTCAAGGTCACGTACACCAAAATTAATGTGGGTGTAGTTATTATGACACCCAATTTATGGGATCTCTTGCATAACAAACTTTTGGCAGCGCATTGGATGAAACGAAAAACTTCCTTGACACCCTTCGCCAGCCCCTTTATCATGAAACTGAAGCTATTTATTTATCTTCGCAATCTCTGCAGTGGATTAATGACAAAAAAACTTAATGTATTTGGCGTAAATCATGCTTAATTTTTTGCACTATGTGCACCTCATGTCTTTATCAAATTTCTAGCTACACAAGCTGAAATACGCTATTTAAAACATCAAAAAACGCCAACTTAAAAAATGGATAGTGAATAATTAGCTACCCTAGGGTTTCTTTGCCTTTTTTTTCGTTTAGTAAATTTCTTAACGTTTATAATTTAGATTAGTTGCGGCTTAAAAGCGGCTGAGTCACGGTTATTAAGCGTTTAGAATAAAAAAACGCCATACTTGAAAGTATAATGTAAGTAACTAGCCAACCATCGGGCTTTTTTTTCGCTTGGTAAATTTTTTAATACTTAGATTAGTTGCAATTTAAGAGACCAGAAATGGTCAGTGCTTGGCACTGGAATAACGTCCTCCTTTGTTATCCCAGTGCCCAGACACTGGGATCCAGGAAACTTAATTGCAAGTAATGCATTGGATTTGGTGAGTATGGGTTTTATGTTATAGAATGAAACACTTTTGGTGAATTTGTAAAGAAAACTGGATCCCAGTGTTTGGGCACTGGGATGACACCATTCTTTTTCCTGGATTCCAGACTGGAATGACACCATTTGTTGTGTTTAACAAAGTTCGTACTTAGCTTCATATTAGCCGTAAATATTTAAGAAATTTACCAAACGAAAAAAAAGGCAAAAGAAGCCCTGGGGTTATTATCCGCTTTAAAATATTGGCGTTTTTTATGTTTTAAACGCTTGACAAGCGAAATTCAGCTGCTTTTAATTGCAACTAACTTACGCTGCAAATGTTTAAGAAATTTACTAAGCAGAAAAAAAGACAAAGAATCCCCGAGTTAGCTAGTCTTTTACTATCTCTGTCGAGTATTGGCATTTTTTGATGTCTTGTAACGCTTTATAAGCGCGTTCAGCTTATTTAGATAAAAATCTAGATGTAGATGAAGTTTTGTAAAGACATACAGTATCTATATACTGCAAAAAATTGAACATAAGACGCCGATACATTAAGTAATCCTTACCTTTTAATCTGCAGATTGGCGAAAGCAAATACAATAGCTTCACTATCATGATAAGGGCGCTGGCGAAGGGTGTCAAGTAAGTTTTTTCGTTTCTATTCCCAATAAAAGTTTGTTATATGGTTATGCAAGAAGTCTAATGAATCGCGGTGTGACGTCTTAGCTATAGATGCTGGTTTGTGTGATTTCAAGAGAAGCTTAGTAGATAAGTTGTGTTTTAAACCAGATTCGGTATTTTAAACTGAACACTTTCAATAATACCACCTGGCATAACTGAAATTTTTACACTCAGGTTTACTTTTAGGTAGTCCATTAATTCATCAACCAATATGTCAGGAGCGGAAGCACCTGCAGTGATTCCTATCTTTTCTACGCCCTGAAACCAGCTTTTATTCACACAGCTGTAATTATCAATCAAGTAGGCTCTTTTTCCTCTGGCAGTGCACAGATCTAATAAGCGGTTTGAATTTGAGCTATTTTTACTTCCTACAACTAATACCATGTCTACAATTTCAGCTAGCTTTTTAACAGCATTTTGTCTGTTTTGCGTTGCATAGCATATGTCCTTTAAATCTGAACCTGTTATGCCTGGAAACCTTGATTTCAAGGCAGCAATAATGTCACGGGTATCGTCGATGCTTAACGTAGTTTGTGTAACATAAGACAAATTATCTGGATCTTTAACCTTTAAATCATATACATCCTGCAAAGTTTGCACTAAAGTGATAGGATTGTTTACTCTTCCCCTAATTCCCTTAACTTCTGGATGGTTTTCATGCCCAATGAGAATTAATTCTTTACCACTGTTTTCATACCTTTTTGCTTCTTTATGCACTTTGTTGACTAAAGGACATGTTGCATCAATCACTTGAATACCCTTTCTTTTTGCCTCATCTTCTATATTTTTTGATACTCCGTGCGCGCTGAAGATCAGTATTCCTTCATTATCTTCAATTTCCTCGATACTGCTTACAAAAACCACTCCTTGTTTCTTAAAGTCCTCTACTATATATTTATTGTGAACAATTTCGTGTAGCACATAAACTTGGCGCTCGTTTTTGTATTTTTCTAAAGTAATAGCTAATATGTCCACAGCTCTTTTTACCCCGGCACAAAAACCTCGTGGTTCAGCTAAGATGATTTCCATTTTTGTCAAATCAAGTAAATATGCAAGCATTACTTAAAAATAAGCTCCGCTCACTGTGTTTTATAGTACCATTATTTATATTTTATATAATAATTATTTTTCGCATATTCTCTTTAACATTTGATCAACTTACTACTTCAGAAAATTTTAGAAAAGATAATATAGTACATAAACAACCCGATATTTTAGATAGAAATGGAGTGGTAATAGCAACGAATGTGCCCACAACATCACTATATATAGATGCAACCAAAGTAAAGAATCCGGAAAGTATAGCAGCACAACTGTGTTCTACTTTGCATGACCTCGAATACAAGAACTTATATAGAGTACTTACTTCAGAAAAGAAATTTGCTTGGATAAAGCGGCACTTGACTCCAAAAGAATTACTAGCGATCAAAAACGCTGGTGTACCAGGAGTAAATTTTTATGACGACATAAAGCGTATATATCCTCACAGTAATTTATTTTCACACGTGCTTGGTTACACTGACATAGATGGCAACGGTATTGCAGGAGTTGAGGCATATATAAGTAAAAATAATGAGCAAGAAAAGCCCATAATACTATCCTTAGATACACGAGTGCAAAGCATAGTGCATGAAGAGCTAACTAAAGCTGTAAGCAGATATCAGGCACTTGGCGGAGTAGGAATTGTTTTAAATGTGAGAAATAGTGAAGTTATCTCGATGGTCAGCCTACCTGATTTTAATCCCAACTTACAGAATAAGGCAGAAGACGTACAAAAGTTTAATCGCGCCAGTCTTGGGGTATATGAGATGGGGTCGGTATTAAAATACTTTACAATAGCCGCAGCGCTTGATGCGAACGCTACAAAAACTAGCGATTTATATGACGTATCAACACCAATCACCATTGGAAAGTATAAAATTCAGGATTTTCATAAATCTAAAATTCCAAAAATTACTGTGCAAGATATATTTGTAAAATCATCCAACATTGGTGCAGCAAAAATTGCAGTCAAACTAGGTATTGAAAAACAGGTAGAATACTTTAAAGCTATGAAGCTATTTTCTCCTTTGAAAATAGAAATACCAGAAAAATCCACACCGATAATCCCGGATAAATGGAGTGAAAACACTTTAATAACAGCATCTTATGGTTATGGCATAGCTGTAACTCCTATACATCTTGCACAAACTGCAGCAGCATTAATCAACAATGGGATATTTCATAACGCAACCTTGATGTTGAATAAAAGAAGTATAGGAGAGCAAATTATCTCAAGAAGAACTTCCAGGGAAATGAGAAAATTATTACGTGCAGCAGTAACAGATGGCACTGGCAGAAAAGCAAAAATAAAGGCATATTCAATAGGAGGAAAAACTGGATCGGCGGAAAAAGTTGTAGATGGTAAATATAGCAAAGATGCAAACATAGCATCATTTATAGGAGTGCTAACTATGCTTGACCCAAGGTACATAGTGCTAATTGCTATTGATGAGCCTCAAGGGATGCACCATACCGGGGGAATAATTGCTGCGCCTATAGTAAAGAACATTATAAATAGAATAGCGCCTATACTAAATGTTACACCTGAGATGTAAAATTATGATTGCTTTACTACAACTTCAAATTTATCATCACCAAAATCCTTATTAATATACCAAGAACCATCATCTTTAGTTACAAATTCAAGACCTTTAAGGTCTTTTTTTATTGTCTTTCCATTTTGACCATCAATAGCGATATTAATATCGAATGTAATAATGTCTAGATTTATCATAGCTTCTTTCCCGCTGCACGAATTTAGACTGAACTTGCCTAACATGACATCATTAAAACTCACTTCCCCTGTATAGACATCACACTGACCGTCCACACAACACGTAGTTTCAATATAGAAAAGGTCTGACATATAAAACACCTTACGTTTATAAAAAAAGAGCTAAAGCCCTACGCCATACCGTTATAGTCAGTAAACCTAGAGCACTTTAGCTATAATACAGCTAAGAATGTAAAATTCAACAGTTAATTGTGTAAGGAAGTCTAAATTACTATATCTTAGAGGAATGGCTGTTTAGTTTTTTTGTTAATCTTTTTTACCATGCTGTCAATCATATGCTTTATCCCTTGATATACAGAGTATGTACTTTCGTCGCTACGCATATAAGCAGAACAGGAAAATACATTATGTTCTTCGTCTTCTATTGATAACTCTGTATCGCATTTTATGTGCTCGCCGCCAAGCCTTTCTATCAACTGTTCTCTGTCATCTCCTATAGTTACCTTAACCTTACTTTCTTCTTTACCTATCTTGTTACTTAAAATTGAAACAATGATGGCTGGAGATATGCATATCGCTCCTATTGGCTTTTTTGTAACAAAAAATTCTGAAACTAATCTTTCAAATTCAGGCATTACTGTCACCATGTCTTTACTTTCAGCTAAGTCAGATAAATTTTTCGCAACCCCGTATCCACCAGGTACAACTAGCATGTCAAAATTTTCAGCTTTGGCTTCTTTTAAGTCATATATTTCGCCTCTTGCGATTCTTGCTGCTTCCACAAGTACATTCCTTTTTTCTTTTGTTGCCTCTTTTGTTCTATGATTCATAACTTGTGTGATATTGATATCAGGTGCAAAGCATTTAACATCCACTTCCTGCTGATCAAGCACAAGCAAACTTAAAACCGCTTCTCTTACCTCTGCACCGTCAAGGTGACCACACCCTGATAAAACCACAGCAGCTTTTAATTTTTTTTCACCCATAAAGTACCTTGATTTCATACAATCTAGATATTTTAATACAAATTCTATATTTGGAAAGGGGTATGTTATATCAATTATAATATAATTAATGATTAGTATGTATAATTAGGCATATTTATAATCAACGAAGCTGAATATGGAATCTAGCAATAGTATGTTTTTTGACACTGACTATCCAGAACTAAGAAAAGCTATTTCAGATATAATAGAAAGTATTGCACAATCCTCACAAGAGGGGAAAAAAGAGTTATTTACAACCCTATCAGAACAAGTTAAAGGGATGAACCTCAAAGATTTAGGTTTAGCGATTAATGACCAAGGCTTGCAAAAGGAGGTTAACAAAGAATTATTTATAAAATTCATTGAAAAAGCACTTGAAAATTCAAAGTCTGAAGATATCGAGCCAAAGATAATAGAAGAAGCACTACAATCTGTTAATCAGCAAGCAATAAGTAATGTTATAAATAATAATAAAGGTCCGCTGGATAATCTAGTCAATTATTTTAAATCAGCATCTGCAAATGAAAAAATAGGAATAGCTTCTGCTGGAATGGTATTAGGAGTAGCATTTTCTCCGCTTATTGTGCTTGCTACATTAATAGCGCTTGTAGCTATTGGAGCACGTTATGTAGGAATAGGTATAGGAAAGGCAGGGGAAAAAATAAAAGAAGGTGCGATTGATGCAGGAAAAGCAGTGAAAAGTTTATCTAAAAATTTAGGGGATAAATTGCCTGAGGTTGGGCCAAAAAAAGATAACTTTAGTAAATTATACAACAGTTTGGCTCTAGAGATTATAGGCTATAATATGTCCGAAGAAGGTGAAAAAATAAAAAACGCCCAGAGTAAAGCAAAGGTCATAGGCATGCTTCAAAATGAAGGGCAGCGATCTGCTATACAAGAGTTAGTAAAGAATGGAACTATTCAAAATTTTTCAGAAGATGATATGAAAAAGCTTAGAGAAAAAGGTACTAGTACTTATGAAAGTGATAAGGAAGCACTTGAGGAACTTATGGAGAAATTTCAATCTAAAATTATGGCCATTGGTGAGGGTAAAATAGAGGAGGTAGAAAAAATGGTTAATGATAAAGTTAACCAAATGAAGTCACCAGTTCCTCAATTAGATAGTCCAAGTTCTGAACAAGCGAGTACAGGAGAAACCAAAACCCTCTGATGGCTTGGAGAGGGAGGGAATAGGAAAGGTAGAGATCTATTCTTTTTTATCCACTTTTTTGAGCAATCCACTTCTACACCTAACACACATTTCAGTGATTATAATATCCAATTTTTGATCATGTTTTTCTACAGGTAAATCTTTACAATATTGTTTCTCATATGCTACACCTATAAATATTTTTCCAAGTGGCCGCAGTTTTTCTATCATTGTATCATACCAACCACCGCCAAAACCTAATCTATTAAAATGATCATCAAAAGCAATAACAGGAGTAATGATTGTGTCGGGAATTACATCTTCATTTGTTTCGTTCCATTCCTCAAATTTTAGTAACTTATTTTTATTAGGAATTGCTACTTTATAATCTAAATCGAGTAAACTATGCATCAAAGGCACAACATCTATTTCCTCATCCATTGGAATGTAAGCTGCTATTGTTTTGCCTTTAACGTAGCTTAAGTTCTGATTAAAGAGATTAATAAGGGAATTTGCCGCATAACTGGAATAACTTTCATCAATATCTTTTCTTATAGCTCTATATTGCTCTCTTATTTCCTTTTTGTGCTGTTTAATATCTTTGAACATGATCTATCCATTTTGCAGTAAGTTTTTCTTGTAAACTATTTTGCTTCAAGCGCTCACTTAAAAAGTCAAAGTCAACACACCCCATATCCTGGTCTTGATTACTGCAACTATAAACAAAACTCCTTTCTCCTGTTTTCGCATTTATATGTTGCTGCACACACTGAGCGCAGATTTCTTTCATCATACACTGCATAGGAGAATTAACTGATGATATCGCTATGTGGCCTGATTTCAGATATGGCTTTAAAATTGTTTTTCTAGCTTCATTCACAGCTTTCATCATTTTGTCAGAACCAATAGTGATAATTTTATCTATAACGTTCAAATTAATACCTAATCTTCCTTGTTGATAAGAGACTATTGCATCAACTATATTACCATGAAAGGATTTATCTTGATCTCTGCTTGTTTCTATCAATCCTTCTTCACATGCCCAAACTACTGCATTTGATGCACGCTCTATCAGTGCTCGTTTAAATACATCACTTAACTTCTTATAGCCAGCAAAGTACAAAACCTTGTTATTATTTTCAAGACATGCCTTCCCTATCGAAAATAACACTGCATTTCCAACTCCACCACCAATTAGCATTATATTCTTCATGTGCTATTTTAACTGCATTTGTTCAAATTTTTTGAAATTTTATAGAACAAAGTAATTTATATAGTTCTATACACAAAGACAAGAACACTCTCTGACTTCAACTATACCGATAACTGATAGCTGCATTTTTACGCATATCATCTAATAACAAGTTGCTTTGTATCATAATCTTTTGTTGGTACATTTTCTGTTTTATTGCTTCTATACCCGCTACATTACTCTTGATATCACACAACATCATCAACTTTGCAGTGCCATTTTCTCTCAATTCTACTATTTCATTCACACTTGTTTTACTAAATAAAATCTGTAAATCAGGATTTAAATCTCGCATTTTTATTTCAAATTCTTTTGCGTTTGGCAGCTTAAAATTATCTGCCAATTTATCAAAATTTAAACAACTGACCTTTTGCTCCTTGAGATTATCTAATAAACTTTCTGAACCTTCAACCACAATCTGTTTTAATTTTAAAGTGCTTTCCAGCAGTGCATGATTAAGTTGTACTTTATCTATTACTTTTATAACGGAGTAACCTTCACTGAAACTGAATGGACCTGCTATGTCGCTGGTTTCTAATCCTTCTAAAACGCTCTTGAGTTTTCCTTTTAGCTGACTTAAATTAACTGTTGCTTTACGCATCTTTATTGGAGATTCTGGGTTATTACTGTTGCGTAATTTTTTTACTAAATCTTCAGCTATACCATAAACGTCCTTGTCTTTTTGATCAGGAATTATAAACTCTTGGAACGTGATAAGATAATCCGGCTTTTCTGTTTGCCTTTTTACATCATCTACTTCTTTATCGCTTATATTAATAAATGGCACAATTCTTACTTCAATAATTTTGCTCCACAGTAACTGACATTTTATTTGTTTTCTTAAAATACCAAGATCTATATTATGCTTCTCTATGTATTGATCAACTTCATTAGCCTTAAGTTTAAAACTTTGGGTTAAAAATAACATAATAGCATTATCTAACTCCTCGTTGCTCAATTTTATATTCAGCCTCTGTGCTTCATTGATAATGATAATTTCGTCTATTAGCTCCCTAAGCACTTGAGGCTTTGCTTCTTTTTGATTAACACTTTGAGTGCCAAACAATGAATTTATAAAGTTGATGCGTTTTTCGATATCTAAATTTGAAATTGGTTCACCATTTACATCTGCAACAATTTCAATCTCGGTTGCAAGCAACCTAAGTGGCAACACTATCAACAGTAAAATTAGTATTTTATACATACAAGTAAAGTTGTTTAGTTAATAACCAATTCTATAATAAATACTGAGTCAATGCTAGCCAACTTTTTAATAGTGATCTCAGTGACAATGGAAATAAAAACCATTGCAACAAAATCAGGTACGCTGGTAAATAGGCTAAAAACATGCTAATATAGCGAATTTAAACCGTGCTAAAAACAGTATACGGAAGGAGAGGGATTCGAACCCTCGATACGACTTTTGGGTCGTATAACGGTTTAGCAAACCGCCGCCTTCAGCCGCTCGGCCACCCTTCCAAATTTAGAACCTAAAGATTATATAATACCAAGACCTCTACCACCTGTCTAATGCTTTTAATTGCAATATTTGTATCTGTTCAGATGCATGGCTAATGCTGAAACAAAAATTCCAGTGCTCCCTTTCTTGTCATCTCAGTGCCCAGACACTGGGATCCAGGATTTTGATTAGCACTAAGTTGGTGAGCATATAAGTGTTATGTTAAAATATAACGTTTTTACGGAAAGTCTGGATCCCAGTGGGCTTTGTTGCATAGCAACTGAAAAAATCTGGTGGCTACTGACAAAATTCATTATAAAATAGCCATTTAACCTTGAAAGAAAAAATATGCCACAAAAAATGAGGGTCAGTAACCATAGCGAATATAACAAATTTCTAGAAAAAAGAGGAAATATTTTTCATTATATCAACGAAGCCATAGAAAAGTGGTACGAGAATGGTCCAAAAATACCAGGTGGCAACAATATTTATAGCGATAAAGTTGTAATTTTGGTGCACATAATAACTTGTTTATTTAGAATAGGCCTGAGGCAAACAGTTGGGTTTATAGCAGGATACCTTGAGCAAATTGGGAAAAATTTGCAAGTTATCAGCTATTCACAATCATCAAGAAGGTTTAAGAAACTCAATATTAAGATCAATGATTGCAGAATTGATAAAAATAATATGGAAGATATCGAAATTACTATAGACAGTACAGGAATTAGTATATACAACAACACTCCTGGTCATAGCAAAGAAAATAGCGAAGATAGAAAGTATCGCAGCTATGAACAGACAAGAAAATTGCATGTAATGTTGAATACAAACAGCAAAAAAGCCATAGCTGTAAAATACAGTAACGGTGTCTACTCTGATCACTATGGAGCTTGTGATTTGCTAAAAGAAGTCGATTTTCAGTATGTCATAAAAGTACTATATGCAGATAGGGCATATGACAGAGAAAAGCTCTATAAGCTGTGTAATCAATATGGTATAAAAACGAAAATTCCTCCGAAAAACAACGCAGCAGAGCATCCAAAATTGGATTATATGCTTGATAGAAATGCCGCTATTCAGTTAATGAAATTACATGGTGAGAATGGTATAAAAAGATGGAAAGAAGAAGTAAATTACGGAAAAAGATCGTATATTGAAGGATTTTTCTCAAGGTTGAAGCGAATATTTGGGTTTAGTTTTAGGAGCAAATCTGAGATTAATCGTGAGAAGGAACTGCTACTCAAGTGTTATTTGCTTAACAAATTTACTGAAATAGGCATGGCTAAGTTTGAGATAGCTTCATGAATTTATTGTACGTTACCTACTATCCGAAGAGCGATGCAACAAAGCCATTCCAGTGTCACGCACTGGGATGACATCGGAGAGTAAGTTGTTGTGTTTTTTTTAGTAAGTTGCTCAATTGTCACTGATTCATTTTCTCTAAAGTCACCTACCATAGTTCTTCTTAATTTTGTAATGTGTCCAAAACAATTTAATGCAATTCCAAGATCACGAGCAATTGATCTTACATATACACCACTACCGCATATCATAGAAAAATTTGCACTATTATTTATCTTACTATTACCCACAAATATAAATGTACTTATAAATAAAGTATTACAATATTAGAGTTTGCAAATATTGAGGGTATAAAAATGGCAAACGAGAGTAATGAATGGGCTAAAAATGAATTTGGAGATAAAAGGTTAACTGAGCGATTAGTAAAGATTGCTGATATGTTTGACAAAATTACCTGAAAGTTAGATTAATCAAGCATGTGAAAGTTGGTCAGAAGCAAAAGCAGCATATCGTTTTTTTTAAAATGAGAACGTAAAAGAAGTCGATATTCTAGCTTCACACATTGATAAAACAGTTGAGAGAACAAAAGCTCACAAGAGGGTTCTTGTCATTCAAGATACCAGTTACATTGTATATAATAACCATAAAAAAACAAGCGGATTAGCAAATTTGTCCAGTTATGATACTGCAAAAGGTATTATAATGCATACAGCTCTTGCCGTTAGTATAGAAGGTTTGGTACTAGGGATACTAGATCAAAAAGTTTATTCAAGACCTGAAGAAACTGAGAACCTTAAAAAAAAGAGCGATCGCATTGAAGATAAAGAAAGCGTAAAGTGGTTGGAAACTTTAAGAAAAACAAATAATATTATTGATCCAACTCAAACTGAGACTATAACTGTATGCGATAGAGAAGCAGATATATATGACTTTTTTGAGCTTGCACATAGTCTTAATTCGGCAGTGCTAGTTAGAGCATGCAGAGATAGAGCAGTAAATAGAAAATCTCGATATCCTGAAAAAGGTGAGCAGAAGTTATGGGCATTTATTAAATCCTCTCATTGTGCAGGTACGGTAGAAGTTGAAGTTCCTGTAAAAGATAATAAGCCAAAAAGAACAGCACGTTTGGAAGTTAGATTTGGAAAGTTTATGATGAATCCATCTAAGAATAATATTAGGCATAAGACGGAAGAACTACCTAAATTACCACTTTATGCAGTTTATGTTGTTGAGAAAACTCCCCTTCCCTTAAAAAAAACCGCTAGAATGGATGCTATTAACGAATCTTTCAGTTAATACTTTCGATGAAGCTGTTGAAAAAATTAGTTGGTATCAACTATGTTTTTTAAAAATTTTTTTATTTGTGTAATTTTGCAAATTATATGGGCAATAAAAACCCGTTTGTCATAGAAATAGAATTTTATATCAAACAGCTACCACAGCAATTTCTGCTTAAGCTAATGAATATGTGCTTTAAGTCTGTGTGGACGCACATATTCATTAGCCAATTTCAGTTACCGTTGTGAAGATTTTTAAGTATGCAAATTAATTGCTTCTTTAAGTCTTGTATTAGCAATTACTATAATTTTACGCATTAGGGCTGTTATAGCCACCATCTTCTTCTTACCACTTTCAACAAGCTTAGAATAAAAGGCGCCAAGTATAGATTTTGACCTTGTAGCAGCCATAGCGGCTGTAAAGAGCTTTGAACGAACGTTACTTCTACCACCTGTAATCCTTCGGTAACCAACAGCTTTACCACTTTCTTTTGGATGCGGTGCAACTCCGGCAAGACTTGCTACTTCTTTTCTATTTAAGTAACCAAGCTCTGGCATTAAACACAAAAAATCTTGTGATAACTTTTTACCTATTCCAGGAACTGTTTTAAGAATTTTTTGGCGTTGTTGTAATTCGCGGCTTTCATCAATAATCTTTTGTATAGTATCATTGAGTTCGTTTATTTGACTATCGAAAAACTCAATGGTCTTTTGACAGCTTTCTTTTATATGATCATTTTCCGGTGCTTCAAGTCTGCATTTTTCTTGAGTTCTCATTTGCGTAATATCATCACGACGTTGACAAAGTGCAGCCAAAGTTGATTGTTCTGTAGAGGTAGGTACAAATAGAGAGATAGTTCTATGGCATTCAAATCCATATTGAGCAAGAGCTCTTGCATCTAGACTTTGCTAAAGTTCCGTGAGATAAAATAAAGCTTTTTACTTTACGAGTATTAGCTCGATGCACGGCAATATTTTTGTCGGTAAGAAAATGTGATAAGCCAAGCTCATATTTCCCTGTATTTTCTAAAGTCACTAAAGCATTAGGTAGAATATCTGAAAACTCTTGAAATAATTGTTGCCAACCAGAAGCATTATTATCAAATTCGACAGCATTCTTCTGTTTGTGAATTGCAACGACATTTTTAAATTTTCCATGTCAATGCCAATAAAATTTTGATAAGATGTAACCATAATAAACCTCGATAGTTTTAGTTAATTTAAGATTGTAAACGGGTGCATATATATGTCCCAAGCAACTATTCAAACGTATCGAGGGATAGGGCTAGCGTACCTTGATACCAACGGTTGTAATACCAATTTCCTTTCGGTCGCGCACGCCCGCTATTCCTAGTGAGCAGGGTTATCTTTCTCTCTTATCTCTTTTATATCACGTTTTTAACTTACAATTGCCTTAGATGGAAAATAGAGATATTACATAAAATTTTAAATCCGGTCTCAAAGTTGAAGAATGTAGGCTTGGAATAGCAGAAAGATTAATGAGGTATTTAACAGTCATGAGCATTATTGCTTGGAGAATTTTCTTTATTACATCAATTGCAAGAACTAACCCAACATTACCATGTACTGCCTTATTAGCTGAGGAAGAATGGAAAGTTTTATATGTTAAAATACACAGGAAACCATGTCCAAATATAGCCCCTACTATAAAAGAAGCCGTTTCGTGAACTTGGAGGTCATTTAGCAAGAAAAAATGACCCAAAACCAGGACCAATTACTCTTTGGAAAGGATATAAACGTCTCTTTGATTTAGCAGAAGGATGGCGACTTGCTCACAAACCTCATATTTGTGGGTAATAGTAAGTTGTTAGCGGGATCTGGAGATACCGCGGCGGTATGACGTAGGGAAATCTTACTTATTATAGCTATAGTTCTACATGAATTACAAAAGTAACATTTACTAGATCTTAATATTTTAGATCTATATTTTAATAAATAATGAGCTGTAATTAGTATGAATAATCCATTTAAAAGTGAGAACTATAAAAAAAATCTCGATTCTCTGATCAAAGCTGTAAAGCTAGGAAATGCAGAGAAACAATATAACAAAACGTTAAGGGATTTATCTCATGCATTAGAAGGTTTTACAGGTGAGGCAAAAGGTATAGCTGAGTTTGTTATATATACTGACTTGAACAATTATGTAGAACAGCCATTAGGTCTTTTTAAAACATTAATGAATAGAATTTTGGGAAAAAATTTTCCAACCAAGAACAGTAGTATAAGTAATTTTGTAAATGATGAGTTGTCAAGTTTCACTTTAGAAACAGCAGCTAAGTATACAAGAATTTTAAAAAAAATTGATCTCTTGGAACAATTAGAAAAAGATTTCAGAAAAAATAATATTTTAAAAGATTCTTTAAATTTAGAACAAAGTGAAAAGAGTCAAGGAAAAGATAGATCGCACGAAGTGAGTTTGGAAGGTAGAAAGCAAAAGGAAAGTACTTTTGAGCTGCGAAAAGAAGAACAGCCGAAAGAAAAATTAGGTGGTAATCGCATGAGGCAAATAAAGCGACCAACAACAGCACCTCCGGCTGCTCCAGATTTGAGGAAGGTACGCTTTAAATCAGAAATATCCTCAGATGGAGAAAGCAAGGCAAAGTCTACATCTTCTTTACTAAAAGGAGCTAATAGTTTTAGTATGCCTGATGCTAAGGAAAATCCTTCTGAGGATTCAGGCTATGAAAGTTCATTAGATCAGGGGTCTGAATATGAAGACATATCAAATTATCAAGAGAAAAAGCAAAAGGAAAATCCTTTATATGAGCAGAGAGAAGATTTAGGCTATGAAAGTTCATTAAATGAAGAGTCTGTATACAAAGAGATATCAAATTATCAAGAGAAGAAGAGTAAAATTTTAATAGAAAATTCGCAGAGTTCAAAATCGCCCAAAGAAGAGCCAATTTATGCAACAGTTTCTAAAGAACATATAGAAGCAAAAAGAGAACGTAAGCAGAAACAACAACCTCAATCCCTCGTACCACCAAAACCACCGCAAGTGCCAAAAAAAATGTTTACTACTGGTCAAGAAGTTAGACAAGAATCGAAAGTGGTAATCAAAGATAAACCTGCAGTACCGCCAAAGCCTAAAAATCTAAGCCGTGCTAATCAAAAAGTAAGCACAGAGCCAAAAGTAGTAGGAGTAATTCTTAAAAAATCAGCTGAAAGAGTACCACTAAAATCTGAAAATCAAGACAATAGGAAATCAGCACAAAAAGCTGCTGGTAAGGCGATACCAAAAGTAGCAGCAGCTACTATGAAAGGAGGAGCTAATCGCGAGATGGGCAGTAAAGTAAAGGCATTAAAAGAAAAATTTGAGCAAAATCAAGCAAAAGGAAATGCTAATGTACAGCTTGCTGAAAGCAAAACCACTCCAGCAGCACAAGCGGATATCGGTGTGAAGAAAAAACAATCTCATTCATTTCTAACAGAGAATAAAAGATCTGCAACGAAACACGTAACAGCAAAATCTGATCCAAAATCTCATGTCAGCAAAAATTCCCTTCTCACGCATGCAAATGTAAAGGAAATGGTTGCACAAATTGAGAAAGGAAAAGGAGGAAGATAGTAACATTTGGGAAAAAAACATATGTGTCAAGTCAAGAGATTGTGAGCAAATTTAGGAAATTATAGCTAAACTGAATTAGATTTACCGACAATTTGAAAAACCGTCATTCCGCTAACTATAGTATTTTCAAAAGCGAATGATAAAGGTATAATATGTTTTTTTAAAGTAGGGAAAGCAATGGTATATAGTGTAGATTTAAGGGAAAAAGCAGTGTCTTTGGTAGAAAAAGGAAAGTCAAAGGTTGAAGTTGCAGAGGTTTTTGAGATAGGGATAGCAACACTATATAGATGGCTAAAAAAGAAAGCTACTGGCCAAGGTCTCAAAGCGGTAAAAAGTACTGGTTTTATTCGAAAAATAGATCCAGAAATACTCAAAGAATATGTCAAAAAACACCCAGATCACACACTAGCAGAAATGAAACAAAACCTTGGCTTTGGGATAAGTGCAATTTGGTATAGATTAAGACAGCTAAAAATAACCTTTAAAAAAAGTCACATTCTATCAAGAGCGCAATCAAGAAGATAGGCAGCAATTTATCGATAAAGTCTCAAAAATAGACCACTGTAGCATTTTATATATAGATGAAGCAGGAGTTGATAATAGACTATACCGAGAATATGCACGAGCTCCAAGAGGAGAAAAAATATATGCTGATGTTCCAGGAAAAAAGCGGGAAAGAGTGAGTATAATAGGTGGATGAGAAGTTTATTGCACCAATGACCTTCACAGGAGGGTGTAATAAAGATATATTTAATGTATGGTTAGAGCGAAGATTACTTCCACAATTACAGCGTGATACAACCATAGTTATGGATAATGCTACATTCCATAAAACTCCCAAAACAAAGTCATTAATAGAGTCTTTTGGCTGTCATTTGCTTTATCTTCCAACATATTCACCTGATCTAAATCCGATAGAGCATTGTTGGCACACCATCAAAAGTTGCCTCAGACCTCTAATGCATCAATGTACAGACTTACACCTTTTAGTTGGTAATACCATTTTAGACGTTTATCATTCGTTTTAGAAAATACTATAGTTGAAATAGCACAGTTACTCACCCCATAAATTTGGTGCTCTCTTTCAATCAAAGGTGTCTTGCTGCTTGAAATGTTTTCTTTGTAAAAATTTGGCTTATCTTTATATCATCTCATTCAAACAGCATTAACATAACTTATGCCTTTTTTAGATGTAGAAATTTTCTAGGAATTGTCTTTTTGAATTCTATGGTATTTTGTTTAACATTGAAACAAGAGGCCAGTGTCACGCACTGGCATGACACCCATTTGTTCCTATAGTTGTCTTTTCTCGTCTACCTTATTTTGCCACTCTGCTGAACAGATACATAAAGAAAGTGGAAAATTGGACATTCTCAACTCGGCTCCTGCAGATTAAAAATTAAGTTGAATAAAAATTGGATTTGACGCAGTTTTTTCCCATAGTTTAAGAAATTAAAAGTTTAACGATTAGAATTATAATTACAAACCACAATAAAAAATAGACTTTTCCATTTGATTTATTTTTAATTTGGATGTTTTCTAATTTTTTATCAGCTATTAGGTTTAATTTTTCTATAAGGCTAAATATCCCTTGGATTGTTTTTACAGGATAAGAACTTCTAATTTTTTCCCTATACCCTATTTTACTTTCATGTTGACTGCTTATCCACGCTTCAACTACTTTCCACATATTGATTTCTGGGTAGATCTTTCTACATGTCCCTTCCAGTAAAATCATAGTTTTCTGCAGCAATAACAATTGTGTTTGAACTTTCATATCAAAATCACCAGTTATTTTTAATAGCTGAGCAAGTAAACTAGCAAATGAAATCTTCTGTATAGGCTGCCCAATAATGGGTTCACCTATTGCCCTGCAAGCTGTGACAAAATTTCTATGCTGTGATGAAACGTAACCAGCTTTAAAGTGCATTTTTGCAACGTGATCATAATCCCGATTTAAAAAGCCTTTGAGTATCTCTATAACGTAATAGCATGTCTCACGATCTATTCTACCCATGATTCCACAATCCAGAGCAATAATATTGTTATTACTATCAACCATTAGATTTCCAGGATGCATATCAGCATGAAAAAAACAATCCCTGTATACCTGATTACAAAACGATTCTATAAGATTGATAGCTATTTGCTTATGATTATTCAGTTTTTCAACTTCGTATATTGGCGTTGCTTCTATCCATTCTAATGTTAAAACCTTTTTTGCAGTTCTATTCCAATCTATTTCAGGTACATAAAAACCTCTGTCATTTTTTGTGTTTTTCTTTAGTTCCGAAGAGTGAGCAGCTTCAAAACGTAGATCTAACTCTAATCGGCAAATTTCAGCAAAAGTTTTAACTAATTCAATTGGCCTCAGCCTTTTTGATTGTTCGCTAAATTTTTCTGCAATTTCTGCAAGCCAAGAAAGCATTTTTATATCTCTTGAGAATGTTTTCTCAATATTTGGCCTTAAAACCTTCACAGCAACTTCCTTACCCTCAGTTGTAACCGCTCTATGCACCTGAGAAATCGATGCTGCTGCAATTGGCTTTTCAGAAAAGCTTGAAAAAATGTCGCTCAATTTACAATTAAACTCACTTTCTATAGTTTTAACTGCTATTTTATGTGAAAATGATGGCAATCTATCACATATCAATAACAAGTTATTTGTTATATCTTCATTTAAAACATCAGTACGTGATGAGATAGACTGCCCAAACTTAATGAACACCGGACCTAATTTTTCAAGAGCACACTTTAGCTTGTGGCCTTGTATTTTATTTATTGATTTTTTTGATGGTGGAAGTAAATAAGGTAATATATTGTAACGCGTCAGCACCTTAGTTATGTGCAGAAGACGCAAAATATTTTGAATCATTTCGCTGTGTAACTGCTAAATATTTCATTTAGGGTTCTATTTTTCATAATCTCATCAGGCTTGCCTTGGCAATAGATAGTATTATTTATACAAATTATGTAATCTGAGGATGGTAGAGCAGAGTTAAGATCATGAGAAGTCATAAGAATCGATACCAATCGTTTTTTTGCTATTTTATTTATAATATCATAAAATTTAGCCCGCGCGTTAATATCCATTGCACTAACTGGTTCATCTAGAATGATCAAGTCAGGCTCTGCAATTAAACAACGTGCAAGTAGCAATAATTGTGTTTGCCCTGCAGAAATTTCTAACACTTGATTCTTCAAAATGTTACCGATACCAACCAACTCTATCGTTTCTGTAATAATGGATTGATTTTTCTTTAGTCTTTTCAAGGAGCTATTTAAAAGGAAATATTCAACTGTTATTGGCATCAAATTACTAATACTAAAATTTTGCGGCATATAGCCAATTTTTATGTTGTCAGCAAATACGATATTACCGGTACAGCTTTTATTTATGCCAGCAATTGCTTTCACTAAAGAGGTTTTACCTCCACCATTTGGACCAAGTATTGTAATTATGTCTCCTCTTTCCATGAACATATTGATATTGTCAAGGATTCTTTTACCATCATATGTGAGAGCAAGATTTTCTATTTTTAGAACACGATTATTGACATTATTCAATTTATTGACAAAATTTAACTTCTTCTCAACGTTTATATGAGACATTTACTGACTTTTTTTCTATTACTTTCATTTACACTATACTATAATATCGCCTTTTCATCCAATTTAAAAGTTGTAGCTACAATCAAACCTATCCACTCACTTGTAGCTTCTATTACAGAAGGGATTTTAGAACCGGAATTGCTTGGCTATGCAACATCTGCGCATAATTATATATTAAAGCCATCTGATGCGAGTAATTTAGAATCAAGTGACGTTATATTTTATGTTGACGATAACTTAGAGACGTTTGTTCAAACTTTCGCCAAAAATAATAAAGAACTAGTGCAATTGTCAAAGGCAATCAACCTACTTCCTACTCGGCCACATTCATTTTCTAGAAAAATTACTCACATTAAAGATGAAAAAGATTTACACATTTGGCTGAGTCCCGAAAATGCAAAGAGCATGATACTTTCTGTAAGTGCAACATTGTCTAACATAGATAAAGAAAATTCCCATCGATACAACTCTAATGCAACAAAAGCTATAAAAAAAATAGACCAAGAAGTAAAAGAAATCATGAAAGAACTGAATGATTTTAAAAATCAAAAATATATCGTCACTCACGATGCTTATCAATATTTTGAAAAATATTTTGGTTTAAATCACCCAAGCGCCATTCTTTCCATAGAAGAGGATTCTTACATAGGTATGAGGAGTTTAATGAAGCTAAAAAAGATAATGAAGGAAGAAAACGTTAAATGTATATTTGCTCATTCACAGGAAGACAGCATAAAGCCTAATGCTCTTTCTAATGACGCAAAAATGGTAGTTCTTGATCCTATTGGATCAGACATAGAGCCTGGAAAAGATGCATATCTAGCTATAATCAATAACATTGCACAAAATTTTAAGTCTTGTTTTGTTGAGTAATAAGTTCCCTTTTAGCTTACTGTTTTATTGTTCTGCATTTATTTGTCCTTTACATATTATGCAGGTTTAGAATTATGCTTTATTCTTACGTTTATGTCTTGGCCCAATACAATCAATAAGTTAAGCAAGTATTCTAAGGAGAACCCTTCGATTTTTGACCTATTGATTTGAGATACTTTAGGTTGATCTCTCTTTAGAGCGTTTGCTGCTTTTTTCTGTGTTGTGTACTTCTTACTTATTAATTGTGCAATGACCTTTATTAATTTCAGTTTTGTATCTTTCACATCCCCCAACTCTACTATTATAGGATAACTTAATTGTAAATTTTGCATAATAATAAAATCCCTTATAAAAAAATTACTTTAGTTTTTCTTCTTTAAATAACACATGCCTTCTGACTACTGGGTCATACTTCCTAAACTCCAGTTTTTTGGTAAGCTTTTTTGGATTACGCTTTTTTACATAAAAATAACCTGTTGATTTTTCTTCACCAGTTTTTGTTGTCTTGATTGCAGTGCTAACTAACTTAACGAGCAAAGAAGCATTTTTTTTCGCCATACTTATAATGATATAATAAATTCTATGCGAGTTTATTACGCAAAACACTAAAAGTCAACCGAATAATGCAGATCGTAAAATTCTTGACAATCAACAGTGCATTAAGTAGCATGAAGTTAACTTCAGAATGAAAAGCAAACGGTAAATAAGTGGTAAATAGTGGTAAAAGGTTATTATTGATAGAAAATTCCACCTGTTCTAATGAGGTAAGAGTTGCCTTGTCAGTTAATAATAAGGTTGTAGAATTTGAACAAGAATTCAAGGAAAAAAAACAATTAAGAGGTAATATATACGTTGCTTATATAAAGCGTATAGAGCCTTCTTTGCAAGCCGTATTTATCGAATATGAAAAAAATAAGCAAGGTTTTTTGTCTTTTTCCGAGATATCTCTAGATTACTTCAATATTCCAGAAAAAGAAAAGGAAACTATCTTTGAGAGCTACTCAAATGACGATTATACAGAAAAAGGGAACGATACCATAGCAAATGTCTCTTCAGATTCTGCAGCTAGTAAGAATGTCAACGAGTCAGGTAGTGGTTTTGTAAGAGAGGTACCTTTATATAAAAAATACAAATTACAAGATGTTATTTCAGTAAATCAAAAAGTATTGGTTCAGCTAACTAAAGAGGAACGAGGCAATAAAGGAGCTTCATTTACAACATACATAACTTTAGTGGGTAGATACTGTGTTTTCATGCCAAATTCCATGAGTAAAGGTGGAGTGTCTCGCAGAATTGAAGATGCTAATGTCAGAAAGCAGTTAAAGGAGATACTGAGTTCAATAAACTTGCCAAAAAGGTCAGGTTTAATAGTAAGAACTGTTGGTTCAGGAAAAAATAAGAAAGAAATTGAGCAGGATTACAATTACTTATCCTCATTATGGCAGAGCATTCAAAAAAATGCCTTCTCTGTAAACGTTCCATCATTAATTTACAATGAAGCAGATGTAATTATGAGATCTGTTCGTGATTTTTGTAGCGATGGTATAGAAGTTATAGTGTCTGGAAAGGAAGCTTTTGAGGCAGTTAGGCAATATGCTAACAATGCACTAAAAGGTAGTAAGTTGCGCTATAGATTGTATAGAGGTTATGCTCCGATCTTTACTTACTACGGAATCGAAGATCAAATTTCTGAGTTATATAGCAATAGAGTAGAATTGCCATCTGGTGGGTCTTTGATAATAACTTTAACTGAGGCGTTTGTTTCGATAGACGTGAATTCAGGAAAGATGACAGGAGAAGATAGCATAGAAGAAACAGCTTATAGAACCAACATGGAAGCAGTACCTGAAATATCAAGACAGGTGAATCTTAGGGGCCTATCAGGATTAATAGTAGTCGATTTTATTGATATGTTGAAATATCAGTATTGCAGAGCTGTTGAGTCTGCTATAAAGCAAGCGTTTAAAGATGATAAAGCTAAAGTTCAATTTAGCTACATAAATGACTTTGGTTTAATGGTATTTTCAAGACAAAGAATTAAACCAAACATACAAGAAATTAATACTACAGAGTGTTTACACTGCAAAGGTACTGGAAGAGTAAAATCAAACGAAGTAATTGTTTCATCAATACTAAGGGATTTACAATATATTGCTAACAAGAATCGAAATAAGTCTTTTGATTTAGTAGCACACAGTGCAGTTATAGCGCACATTTTTAATAACAAACGCAATACAGTTTCTACAATCGAAAAAGAGTTTAATATTACATTGAACGTTAGTATTGATAACAGTTTAGATATAAATACATTTGTTTTAAAACAAGGAGATGATGTTAATTTAAACGGTTATAAGCCATTACAGAACTCTGGATACCAAATTGGGGATAGCAGCAATGAAGAAGCTGATAATTCAAATAAACTACGAGGCAATTTTTGGCTGACTAAGTGGCTTTCGCGCCTTTTAAGTTCTAATAACTAATTAGAAACCTAAATTGGGCTTGTAATTAATGAGCCCTATACTTATATATTCTTATATAAGATAATATTTACAATGGGGTACTCATTATGGGAAGAGCAATAGGCATAGATCTCGGAACAACAAATTCTTGTGTTGCAATAATGCAGGGCAAGGATACAAAGGTAATAGAAAATAAAGAAGGGGCAAGAACTACTCCATCTATAGTTGCATTGACTTCTTCAGGAGAAAGGTTGATTGGTGCTCCAGCAAAAAGGCAAGCAACCACCAATGCAAGTAATACCTTTTTTGCTACTAAGAGATTAATAGGCCGTCAATATAGTGATCCTGAGATGAAAAATCTAAGTGTACCATACAAAGTATTTGCAGCAAAAAGTGGTGATGCATGGGTTAAAACAACTGATAATAAAGAATATTCTCCTAGTCAAATTGGTGCATTTATACTACAAAACATGAAAGAGGCAGCAGAAGCTTATCTTGGAGAGGAAGTAAAAGATGCTGTGATAACAGTGCCAGCATACTTCAACGACTCTCAACGTCAAGCAACAAAAGATGCAGGAAAAATTGCCGGATTAAATGTACTCAGAATAGTAAATGAACCGACTGCTGCAGCACTTGCTTATGGTCTTGATAAGAAACATGGGCACACAATAGTAGTATATGACCTTGGTGGTGGTACATTTGACGTTTCAATACTTGAAATAGGTGATGGAGTTTTCGAAGTGAAAGCAACAAACGGTGATACCCATCTTGGAGGTGAAGACTTTGATAATGGAGTAGTGAGTTATTTACTAGATGAATTCAAGAAAAGTAATGGCATTGATTTGAAAAATGATCCAATGGCTATGCAAAGAATCAAAGAAGCTGCTGAAAAAGCGAAAATTGAATTATCAAGTGCAATGGAAACGGAAATAAATCTACCGTTTATTACAGCTGATGCAAGTGGTCCAAAACACTTAAATATGAAATTAACGAGAGCAAAACTTGAAAGCTTAGTGAATGATTTAATCGAAAGAACTATGGCTCCTTGTAAAAAAGCTCTTGAGGATGCTGGTTTATCTGCTAGTCAAATTGGCGAAGTGGTTCTTGTTGGTGGCATGACTCGTATGCCAAAAGTCATAGAGAAAGTTAAAGAATTCTTTGGCAAAGATCCACATAGAGGAGTTAACCCTGATGAAGTTGTAGCAATTGGAGCTGCAATACAGGCGGGGATCATTCAAGGTGATGTAAGAGATGTGTTACTACTTGATGTGACCCCACTTTCTCTTGGTATTGAAACTCTAGGAGGAGTATTCACTCCACTTATTGAGCGTAATACTACAATTCCTACTAAAAAATCTCAGGTGTTTTCAACTGCAGAAGATAACCAAACAGCTGTTACAATTAAGGTGCATCAGGGTGAAAGAAAACTGGCAGTTGATAATAAGCTACTCGGTCAGTTTAGTTTGGAAGGGATACCTCCTGCTCCGCGCGGAAGGCCACAAATTGAAGTGACATTTGATATAGATGCAAATGGAATAGCACACGTTTCTGCAAAAGATAAAGCTACTGGAAAAGAGCAAAAAATACGCATTCAATCTTCAGGTGGTTTATCTGATGATGAAATAAATCGCATGGTAAAAGAAGCTGAAGAAAAAGCGCAAGAAGATGAAAAGCGCAAAAAGTTTATTGAAGTGAAGAATCAAGCGGATAGCTTAGTCCATTCTACAGAAAAGTCTCTGACAGAGTATGGTGATAAAGTTTCACCAGAAGATAGATCTGCTATTGAAAATGCAGTTAACGAATTAAAAGAAGTTAGTAAATCTGATAACATTGATGACGCTGATTCAATACAGCAGAAAGTCACTAATCTTTCTCAATTATCTATGAAACTTGGAGAAGCTATGTATCAAGCATCTCAACAAAATAGTGCTGAAAATGGCTTTTCATCAGAAGGAAATCCAAATGATAAAGAGGAAAAAGTAGTAGATTCTGATTATCAAGACATAGATAATAAAGAAGAGAATAAGTAATTGCGATTGTCATCCAAGTAGCTGATACTGGGATGACAAGAGGAGCATATTGTTGCTTAAAGAAACCATTATGGATATTATTAAAACAATAGAAGAAAAGATACGCGATTCGATAGATGTAATTGATATCAACATTATCGATGAATCAGCAAAGCATGCTGATCATTATTTTGCTTCATCTTCAACATTACCTTCGCACATTAAATTAATATTAATATCTGACGGCTTTATTGGAATGAGCGTTCTAAAAAGACACAAGTTGATTTATGAGTTATTGAAGGGTGAGATAGAGCTAATACATGCAATTTCTCTTCACTTGTATACGCAAGATGAGTACAATTTAAAAAATAAATAATAAAAATGTGAAGGAAGAGTCTATATTAGTTAAAGCAGGAAGAAAATTTAATGACTATAAAGGTTCCATGAACCCGCCAGTTTATCATTCTTCTACCATATTATTCCCTACTTACAAGGACTACTTAAATGCAGCAAATGGAGAAAGTATATACGATGTAATCAATGATGGTGTTGCAAGGGATTATAGCTACAGTAATGTTGGTACTCCTACTGTTCATTATCTTTCAAATGCACTGGCTGAAATTGAAGGGAGTGGACAAGCGCTTATTTATCCTTCCGGACTATTTGCACTTACTTTTGCTATTCTAACTTTCGCTAAAGCAGGCTCGCACGTTTTAATTCAAGATAATAGTTATTATAGGCTTAGGAGGTTTGCAGAAAATGAGCTACCAAAAAGAGGAACAGAAGTAACTTTTTATGATCCAACACAGGATATAACTGATTTAATTCAGAGTAATACTTCATTGATAATGATCGAGACTCCTGGTTCTGTAACGTTTGAGATTTCGAATATAGAGCATATAGTAAAAGTTGCTAAAGAACGTGGAATTGTAACCGTTTGTGACAATTCATGGGCCACTCCTTTGTTATTTAAGCCGCTTGATTATGGAGTTGATGTTGCACTATATGCGGTGACAAAGTATCTAGCCGGTCACTCAGATTTAGTGATGGGAGCTATGGTTGCTGAAGGTGAAACTTTTAAATTGCTTTATGAGAGCTATAAAAATTATGGAGTAACCATTCAATCGCACGACTGCTACCTTGCACATAGGGGACTAAGAACACTGCATGCACGTATGGCAAGGCACCAAAATACAGCAATGGAAGTGGCAAAGTGGCTAGAAAAACATTCAAAAATCAAAAAAGTTTTGTATCCAGCACTTCCCTCCCATCCTCAACACGAATTATGGAAAAGTTACTTCAAAGGAGCAAGTAGCGTATTCAGTATAATACTGGATAGAGAATATTCATGTGAAGAACTAAGCTGCATGGTTGATCATATGAAAATTTTTAGTATTGGTGCTTCTTGGGGAGGGTGCGACAGTTTGATATTACCAATAGATCGTAGATCTATGTCAAGATCTGTAATGAATTCAGATTATGGTGGAAGTTTCATGCGGATATTTTGTGGACTAGAAGATTCTGAGGATTTGATCTCTGATTTAAATGCTGCACTAGCAAGACTGCCATGTTTGAATATCAAAGCTGGCAGATGAAACTGAGAGAATTACTGCATAACATTATTGATGTTAACTTTGATATTGAAATCAAGGGCGTTACATGTAATCCCAAGAGAGTCAAGGAAGGTTATCTTTTTGTTTGTGTGTCAGAAAGGAGTAAAGAATACGCAACATGCGATACTGGAATCCATATCCTTCCTACTGAATCACAGTGTTACGTACACAACTGTGTAGACGTTGTGATACAAGGGGCCAAGAAAGATGTCATCCCAGTGCTTGACTACTTGGATCCAGAAAATTTAATTGCAAATGAGCACACTAGGCAATTGTATAATAAAAACTGGATTCCAGTGTCACGCACTGGAATGACAGATACTTCGAGCTTTGCAGTGCTTGAACACCCAAACCCTCAAGAAATATACAGCGAAATAGTCAGCAGGTTTTATCAATTCAAACAGCCCAAATATGTTGCTGCTGTAACTGGTACAAATGGTAAAACTTCAGTAGTAGAATTTTGCCGCCAGATCTGGCAAAACTCTGGCTATAATGCTGCGTCTATTGGAACACTTGGAACATGCATCAATAATGGCAGAAAAGGTAATAGCAACAGCCTTACCACTCCAGGTGCAGAAGACCTTTACGCAACATTGCGTGGTATAAGTGTAGAACACTTAGTGTTGGAATCATCAAGTCATGGGATTGATCAATACAGAATCCATGGATTAAAGTTGAGTGCTGCAGCTTTTACTAATTTCTCGCAAGATCATTTAGATTACCATAAAAGTCTTGGTGGATATTTAGAAACTAAAAAAAGGTTATTTTACGAAGTATTACCAGAAGGAAAAACAGCGATTTTAAATGCGGATATAGATGAATACGGCGCATTGCTTAAAATAGCTGAAAAACGCAGTAATAAAGTTGTGACTTATGGAAAAAAAGGCTCTGATATTACTTTATTAGAGCAAACATCAACCCCTAATGGTCAACATCTTACAGTAAAAATTGATAACCAAATTTACAATACATTTTTCCCAGTTTTAGGAAAATTTCAAGCATATAATCTGCTATGTGCAATTGGTATATCTGGATTAAATTACAGAGAAATATGCGTAGAAAAACTCGTTTCTCCACCAGGAAGAATGGAAAAAGTGCAACCTTTTGCATTCGTGGATTACGCTCATACTCCAAGTGCGCTTAAACAAGCCCTATTGTCTTTAAAATGGCATATCAACAAAAAAATAATTCTAGTTTTTGGATGCGGTGGAAATCGCGATCAGACGAAACGTTCAGAAATGGGCAAAATAGCACAAATGTATGCAGATAAAGTAATAATTACAGATGATAATTCGCGTGATGAAGATCCGGCAAAAATTCGCCACGATATTTTGCTACATTGCCCTGATGCACTGGAGATAGGAGGTAGGAGAGAAGCTACAGAGAAAGGCGTAGATATTGCCTATAACGAGGGTATGATTCTGCTAGTTGCAGGAAAGGGAAATGAGAAATTTCAAATTATAGGCAACCAAACTTTTGAATTTAGCGATGTTGAGGTTATTAAAAATCATGCCTTAACATACTGATTTTCGCAATGGGCTTACCTCCGCTAATGTGCGAATATTGAAGCAAAAGTGATGTCATGCCAGTGCGTGACACTGGGATGGCTTTGTTGCATCACACTTTATGAGATGGTGATTTATGGTAAATTCATGTAACTATCTCAAATTTAGCCATACCAATATCAGTGAATTTATTAAGCAAATAGCATTTGATTAGCAGTTCTTTTTCTCGATTTATCTCAGATTTATTCCTAAAACTAAATCCGAATATTTGCTTTAATCTTGAGAAAAACCCTTCAATATAAGATCTTTTCCCATAATTTACTTCTTTTTTCCATTCTTTCATGCCATCTTCACCGTATAATTTTATTAACCTAATAGCAGCATTCCTGTCAGACATATAATCTATTTCTGGATGTTCTGCCGCATTGTTTATTGGTGGAATTTTTGTCTTTATATCATATTTGTTACACAACTTATAAAACTTGTGCCTATCACATGCTCTATCTGCATATAGTGCTTTTATGGCATGCTGAAAATCAACTTCTTTTAGCAAATCACAAGCTCCATAGTGATCAGAGTAGACACCGTTACTGTATTTTACAGCTATGGCTTTTTTGTTGTTTATATTCAACATTACGTGCAATTTTCTCGTTTGCTCATAGCCACGATATTTTCTGTCAGTGCTATTTTCCTTGCTGTGACCAGGAGTGTTGTTGTATATACTAATTCCTGTACTGTCTATAGCAATTTCGATATCTTCCATATTATTTTTATCAATTCTGCAATCATTTATCTTAATATTAAGTTTCTTAAACCTTCTTGATGCTTGTGAATAGCTGATAACTGCCAAATCTCTTCCTATTTGTTGCAAATACCCTTTTATAAACCCGACTGTTTGTCTTAAACCAATTCTAAAGAAACTGACGATTATATGCACCAAAATCACAACTTTATCACTATAAATATAGTTGCCGCCCTGCATTTTTGGACAATTCTCGTACCAATTTTCTATGGCGTCATTGATATAACAAAAAATGCTTCCTCTTTCTTGGAGAAATTTGTTATATTCATGGCAGTTACTGACTCTCATTTTTTGTGGCATATTTTTTCTTCAACAGTTAAATGGCTATTTATAATGAATTTTGTCAGTAACTGCCAGTTCTTTTCACTTGAGCGATGCAACAAAGCCATCCCAGTGTCACGCACTGGGATGATAAGAAGAGGGTACTTGAATAAGAGGCATTGCCCTCCTGGTAGACTCAAATTGCAATGTTCGTGTAGTTATGGATTCATTCGCGGTATCTCATCCGCTAACAAGCAGCGGAATGACGAGGTCTTTCGATAGTAAATCTTACCTATGTTAGCTATACCAAAAAATCAAGAGTAAAAAAGTCGTGTAACTCTATTTATTCATTAATAAAATCTTTGTCTTCTCCTAAAAATTAGTTAAAATGTAGGATATTTTGTGTTATTAAGTTAGCACTTGACTTAACTTTAGTTGTTACTTAGACTGCTAAAGTGGAATTTTAATTTTTTTTACGAGGACAATTATGCATTATAAAAAGTTTTTTTCAGCAGCCGCTTTAGCAACGTTGCTAAGTTTATCAAACTCTGCTTTTTCAGATCCTGTTGGTCCAATAAGTGATGAAGAAACTAGCTACTACGTTCGTTTGCAATACAACGGTGAAATTTTACCTCTTTTCACAAAAGTTGATGGTATTACCTATAAGAAAGACAATAGTGATTACAGTCCATTAAAAGCGTCTTTTATAGCTGGTGGTGGTGCGTTTGGTTACAAAATGGACGACATCAGGGTTGATGTTGAAGGAGTTTATTCATACCTAAACAAAAATGATGTTACAGATGCAAAATTTACGCCAGGTACTATTGCAGACAGTTTAACAGCAATTTCAGGACTAGTTAACGTTTATTACGATATAGCAATTGAAGATATGCCTATCACTCCATATATTGGTGTTGGTGTTGGTGCAGCGTATATTAGCACTCCTTTGAAAGACGCTGTGAATGATCAAAAAAGTAAATTTGGTTTTGCTGGTCAAGTAAAAGCTGGTGTTAGTTATGATGTAACTCCGGAAGTCAAACTTTATGCTGGAGCTCGTTATTTCGGTTCTTTTGGTGCTCATTTTGATAAAGATGCTGCTGCAGGCAAAGACAAAGGGGAACTCAAAGTTCTTTACAGCACTGTTGGTGCAGAAGCTGGAGTAGCGTTTAATTTCTAGTCTATCTCAGTCTTGTTATCCCAGTGGGGTTTTTCTTGTCATCCAAGTAGCATGACACTGGGATCTAGAAAAAAGAAATGTGGATTCCAGTGTCAAGGCACTGGAATAACACTATTTGCTATGTGTTTAAGCTGTAACGTTTACCATTGTACTGGTAGAATATCATCTAAAGTTACATAATGTTATCCAATTAGCTAACACTGCGGCCTACTGTCTCCAAGAAATTAGATGAAAAATTTGTACTTTTTTCAAATCAAAGCTTGAATTTTTGCTGGAAAATCAATATATTATATGCATGAAGTTTTAATTTAAGTTGTTATGTTGACCCCAATGGCAAGCTTATGTGTCGATAGCAGAACCAATCTCATGCAATATATTGCTAGGGTGCAAAAATTTCCTATGCTGTCTCAAGAGGAAGAGGTACGATTAGCAAAAAATTGGAACCAATATAAGGATGTTTCTTCTGCTCATAAATTGATTACCAGCCATTTGAATTTGGTAGTGAAAATTGCAATGAAATTCAAAAATTATGGACTATTGTTGATGGACCTGGTCATGGAAGGAAATATGGGTTTAATGCATGCAGTGAAAAAGTTTAATCCTGATTTAGGGTTTCGTTTTTCAACTTATGCGGTGTGGTGGATTGAAGCTTCAATAAAAGACTTTATATTGAAATCTTGGTCGTTTGTGAAAATAGGCACAACGCAAGCACAAAGAAGATTGTTTTTTAGTTTACGTAAAATAAAAAAAAGAATTTTACAGTATACAAACAGGGAAACCTTAAATAATGAAGAAATAAAAGCAATATCTAATGAGCTTTCTGTATCCGAAGGAGACGTTCTGCAGATGAATTACCGTATGGCTTGTAAGGATCAGTCGCTAAACGATTGCATAAAAATAGGTGATGACTCTAAAAGGGAGCTACAAGATATGATCCCATGTAACTTGGTTAGTCAAGAAGTAACCTATCAGAATCATGAAGAAAAAGAATTAAAAGAAACAATTTTAAACAATGCACTAGCGAGCCTCAACGAAAGGGCAAGAGACATTTTTATCAGTAGATATTTGTCTGAAAACATTCAAACTCTGGATGAACTTAGTAAAAAATATTGTGTTTCAAGAGAAAGAATAAGGCAGTTGGCTGAGCAGGCGATGGCTAAGGTAAAACAATATATACAATCTGAAAGTTTGAAATTTGGTTTGCATGCGTAGTTTTTTTATATTTCTAATATTTTTTTCGATAGGCGCTTTTGCATCGGTTAGTGATGTACAATTGAAGGAAAAATATAAAGATTGGCTCGTGTATACTGCATTGGAAGATGGAGAGAAAGTATGTTATATTGTATCCTATCCTAAAAAAAAAAGCGAATATTATACAACCAATCGCAAGCCGTATGTAATGGTTAGTTATGTTGATAAAAAAGCAGATGAGGTAAGCGTTACCTCTGGTTTTCAGTATGATAAGGAGCCTGTAGCTCTCAATATCGACAAAAAAATTAAATATACACTGCCCATAATACAGGGAAGTTTTGCGTGGGCAGAGCATACAAAAATAGATCAAGATCTCATTCTAAAAATGAAGCAGGGATTATCAATGGTAGTTAATGGAAAAACAAAAACAGTGACCATTGATGATACTTATTCCCTACTTGGTTTTCAAAAAGCGTATCAAAAAATGCATGATTTATGCCATACAAAGTAAATTATTGTAACAGAATAGGTAATTTTCCAGTTGTAGTATAAAACAGACTGCCCTTTCGATAAATAGCACTTTACTTTATATGGGATGTGGATATCATTTAAAATATATTTTTGAGAGTTAGCAATGTCAGAGGTTGCAGGTGTAGATACAGAAATCAAAAAGCAAAATTCTGTGTGCGAGCAGATGCGTTTTAGCGTGAGCCGCACAAGTCTTTTAAATACATTATCCAGAGTAAGTGGAGTGGTTGAAAGGCGTAATGCAATAGATGTTTTGGCGTGTATAAATATCAAAGCACAACACGGCAGCATAAAATTAATGGCAACTGATCTTGACATTTCAATGTTTGCCTCACTTGCTGCAACCGTATTAACAGAAGGAGAAGTAAAAATTTCAGCGCATACTTTACATGACATAGTGAAGAAGTTACCCGCTGATTTGGATGTCAATTTTGAAGTAAACAACCAAGGAAAATTATTGATGTCTTGCGGAAATGCAAACTTTTCTTTACCGAATGTAGTTTCAAGCAGCTTTCCTGCTCTTGAAGAAGACAATTATAAACATGATTTTACTCTACTAAATACAGACCTGATAGACTTATTAACTAAAACAAAATTTGCTGTATCACTAGATGATACAAGGTATAATTTAAATGGAATATATCTACATACAGATGAGCAATTTCTGTACTGCGTTGCAACTGATGGCCATCGTTTATCATGTATAAAGAGGCCAAAGCCTGGGAACATCAATGGCGAATTTGGTGTGATCATTCCACGTAAAACTGTTATGGAGCTGTTAAAAATATTGGACGATTGTAATGAAATTAAAGTAAAACTCTCAGACAGAAAAATCAAGTTTACATGCGGTGAATATATTCTAATATCAAAATTAATAGATGGAACTTTTCCAAATTATAAAGCAGTTATTCCAGCATCTCAAGATAAGCATATGATTATTGAAAGTAAAAAACTTTCAGACGTTATAGATCGAGTTTCCGTTGTTGTATCTGATAAAGTAAAATCTATTAAATTCTCACTACAAGAAAAGCTGCTAACTCTGCATTCAAACTCCCAAGAGTGCAGTGATGCAACTGAATCCATAGAAGTGGACTACAATGAAGCCCCTATAGAAATAGGGTTCAACTCGCGTTATTTACTTGATGTTCTATCCTGCATAAAAAATAAATGTAAGTTTAGCTTAGCCGATGGTAATAGTGCTACAATTATCACTGATGAAGACGATTCAAGTGCATTATATGTAGTAATGCCAATGAGAACTTAAACTCGTCATCTTGCTGCTTGTTAGCGGAATCTGGAGATACCGTGGCGGTATGGCACTTATTTCACTAGCTTTTATTAAATTAGTAATCTATCTTTACCAAATATAAGCCAAAAGGTGGTGCAGTATAGCTCTTTCGATAAAAGTCCGGATGTGATAGGATAAGGATAGATGATGATAAGGAGGTTGAATGCCAGCAGCATATAGTTATGATTTAAGAAAAAAAGCAATGGAAGCGCTAGACGAAGGAGAAAGCAGAGAAACAGTGGCAGCAAGATTTAAGATTGGACGAACTACTTTATGGGAGTGGCAGCAAAGAAGAAAAGAAACAGGAGACTTTCAATCAAAAAAACTTGGAAATGGGGGTTACAATCACAAAATTACCGACTGGGATACCTTTGCCAAATTTGCCAGAGAACACGGAGGAAAGACTCTATCGGAAATGGCTAAACTTTGGAACAACGTTAGTATCCAAACGATCTATCGAGCCCTTAAAAAAATTGGATTTACGCGCAAAAAAAGACATATGGATACAAGGAAAGAAACGAAGAAAAACGTGCTGAATTTTTGAAAATTATAGCGACAAAAGAACCTAAAAACTTAGTGTATATAGATGAGTCTGGCATTGATAACACCGAAGACTACCCCTACGGATATTGCCAGAAAGGACGGCGGTTTTATGCCTTAAAATCTGGAAAGAAAACTCAACGAATCAGTATGGTTGCAGCCTTAAGTGGAAGAAAGATAGTTGTTCCGTTAACCTTTGAAGGCCACTGTATAGCATTTCTCATAATAGTCCAAACAGGTCATAGGAAGGCAGAATCAACAGCACGAAGAAAGGATTCGAATAGAGGAATGTTTTTCCTGGCTCTGTTTTTTATAGCAAACCAATGATGCTCAATTTTGTTGAAATCTGGAGAATAAGGCGGCAGATACAAAATTTCTGCACCAACCCCTTTAGCAAGCTCGATAATCTTATCAGACTTATGAAAAGTAGCATTGTCAAGAATGACAGTCTGTCCAGGTTCCAAGATCGGTGTCAAAAATTGCTCAAACCATCCATTAAAAACATCCATATTACAGTGGCCTTCAAAGGTTAACGGAACAACTATCTTTCTTCCACTTAAGGCTGCAACCATACTGATTCGTTGAGTTTTCTTTCCAGATTTTAAGGCATAAAACCGCCGTCCTTTCTGGCAATATCCGTAGGGGTAGTCTTCGGTGTTATCAATGCCAGACTCATCTATATACACTAAGTTTTTAGGTTCTTTTGTCGCTATAATTTTCAAAAATTCAGCACGTTTTTCTTCGTTTCTTTCCTTGTATCCATATGTCTTTTTTTGCGCGTAAATCCAATTTTTTTAAGGGCTCGATAGATCGTTTGGATACTAACGTTGTTCCAAAGTTTAGCCATTTCCGATAGAGTCTTTCCTCCGTGTTCTCTGGCAAATTTGGCAAAGGTATCCCAGTCGGTAATTTTGTGATTGTAACCCCCATTTCCAAGTTTTTTTGATTGAAAGTCTCCTGTTTCTTTTCTTCTTTGCTGCCACTCCCATAAAGTAGTTCGTCCAATCTTAAATCTTGCTGCCACTGTTTCTCTGCTTTCTCCTTCGTCTAGCGCTTCCATTGCTTTTTTTCTTAAATCATAACTATATGCTGCTGGCATTCAACCTCCTTATCATCATCTATCCTTATCCTATCACATCCGGACTTTTATCGAAAGAGCTATAACTTTCTCACCACTAAAATTAAATATAGCATTTTCTATCTTCTCCTGGATTGAGTTAGCAGAGTGTTGCTGTTTTTGCCAACCAGAGAAATTACTACCATTATATTCTACCGTTATTTTGTATCGCACTGCATTACATCAAGCTCTATCTAAAATAGTCATTTTCTATCTTAACATAATTTATGGTCAAGCCTACAGTGCTGCCACTCCCATAAAGTAGTTCGTCCAATCTTAAATCTTGCTGCCACTGCTTCTCTGCTTTCTCCTTCGTCTAGCGCCTCCATTGCTTTTTTTCTTAAATCATAACTATATGCTGCTGGCATTCAACCTCCTTATCATTATCTATCCTTATCACATCCGGACTTCTATGAAAAGAGCTATAAATCGTGAAAAAGAACTGCTCATTAAGTGCTGTTTGCTTAATAAATTTACTGACATTGGTATGGCTAAATTCGAAATGGCTACATGAATTTATCGTAAATTATTACCGTATAAGGTACGATGCGACAAAGCCATCCCAGTGTCAGCTACTCGGATGACACCGTCATAAAGGAACCAGTGTTAGCTACTTGGATGACAACCATTGTGCTTGAGGCAAAATTGACTATCACTTCTTTTTATAGAGCTTGCTCCAAACTTTGTTGTTAGTTAATACAAAAAACACTGTTAAAATTATAAAATACGCCACTACTTTTAATCCAAGTTTATGCCGGCGCTCTAATTCTGGCTCTGCTGCCCATTGTAAAAAATTTATCACATCATACGCCATATTTTCAACTGTGGCTTGCCTTGCACCATCATATTCCACCATTCCTTCAGAAAGTGGTGGCGCCATAGCTAATCTGCCTGTTGGAAAATACGAATTAAAATATAAATCATTTTCATCGTGTTCGCCGTTTTGATAGCCTGTTAACAATGAATAGACATAATTTGCACCATCATGCCTTGCTTTAATAATTAATGATAAGTCTGGTGGGACTGCACCATTGTTGCTTGCTGCAGCTGCTTCTTTTGTATCAAAAGGCGCAATAAAATAATCCGAAGGTACTCCAGGTCTGTCAAACATTTCACCCAAATCATTCAGACCATCTTTAACTTGATAAGAAGCTGCTATTTGTTTTACATCTTCTTCAGAAAAACCGACATCTTGCAAATTACGAAATGCTACCCTATTCATTGAATGACAAGCAGCACAGACTTCTTTATACACTTTATAGCCACGCTGAATTGACTCTCTATCGAAAGATCCGACAATTCCATCAAATTTCCAGTCTATTTTCTTATTTGGTGATGATTTAAATTCTTCTGCAGATATAAGACTAGATAGAAATAACATGCAGAAGATTGCAAATACATTAGATCCCATGCATAACCACTGTTTTAGTAAATTTCGAATTGATGTCATGCAAGTAGCTGACACTGGAATCCAGCTTATTTCATCACTGACATTATGGTTATCATGCACTCCTAGAATCTGTTGTCCATTGCATGATTTGTAAGTATTTTTATACCTGGATCCCAGTGTCAAGCACTGGGATGACAACGGAAGATAGTGGAATGACACTGTGTGTTGTATACAACGTTCATACAATTGTGTACATGATGCTGGAATCCATTTATTTTTTTTCTGGATCCCAGTGTCAAGCACTGGGATGACAGAAGAGAGCTCTGGGATGACAGAGAATTTTGTAAGAGATCTGCTTTGAATTGACATCACCTCATCTCCGGCACAGAATCACTTAAGGTTTTTGGTGGTTGTTTTGGCTTTTCATACTTACTAAGCAGTGGTAAAACTATCACAAAGTATGCAAAGTAATAAAGAGTAGATAGCCTACTCATAGTGATGTAAGGCTCTTTTACCTCTTGTCCTCCAAGCCAGGCAAGAAGTACAAAATTTATTGCAAAAACCCAAAAAAATTTCTTAAACACCGGGCGATAAGCACCACTTTTAACTTTTGATTTATCAAGCCAAGGTAACAAAAACCACACTAAAATAGACGCAAACATGGTAAGCACACCAGTAAGTTTATCTGGAATTGAACGTAGCATTGCATAAAAAGGTAAAAAATACCACTCTGGCACTATATGTACCGGAGTGACCATAGAATCAGCTTCTATATAATTGTCTGGATGCCCAAGATAATTGGGAGCATAGAAAACAAATGCGAACAAAACTACAAAAAACAGACCAAAAGTTATGCAATCCTTGACTATATAATAAGGATAGAGAGGGATGGTATCCTTATCTGATTTTACCTCCACTCCACTTGGGTTACCAGAGCCAAACCTATGCAGAGCTGTCACATGAAGCATAGCTAAAGCAATAATAACAAAAGGCAGAAGATAATGCAGAGCGAAAAAACGGTTAAGTGTTGGGTTATCCACTGAAAAACCACCCCATAACCATATAACTATTTTATTGCCAATTAAAGGTATAGCAGAAAATAAGTTGGTTATAACTGTTGCACCCCAGAAACTCATTTGTCCCCAAGGCAATACATATCCCATAAAGGCAGTTGCCATCATTGCAAAAAATATAAATATTCCAATAAACCACACCATCTCTCTCGGTCTTTTATAAGATCCGTAATATAATCCACGCATTATATGAACATAGACTACCATAAAGAAGAGCGATGCTCCAACAGCGTGAGTGTAGCGTATTAACCACCCGTAATTCACATCTCGCATTATGCGCTCTACACTATTAAACGCATAATCAACATGCGGAGTGTAGTGCATAGCAAGAAATATACCTGTTATTATTTGTAAAATCAGCGCTATACCAGCCAAAGAGCCAAAGTTCCAAGCATAATTTAAGTTTTTTGGCACTTGGTAAGAAGCAGTGTGTCTTAGAAAAGAAAATATAGGCAATCTATATTCTATCCATCCTAATATGCCTTTTTCTTCTTTTATTGTTTCTTTTTTGTTATCTTCCTGCATAACTTAAACCTTTCTGAACACATGTCCATTGCTACTTTTATCTTATTTTTTTATTGTAGCAACTTATCCTTTACGCACAAATAAAAACTTTAAAGCAATATTAATTACCTCTTCAGCAACCTGTCACGTGCTGCGTTTAATTTTTGTGCAAAATATTCCGAGCCTCCTTTATCTGGGTGAACTAATTTCATTAAATTTTGATATGCTTTATTGATTTCATTTTGGTTCGCTCCAGAATCTATTCCTAGCACTTTAAATGCTCCATCTCTGAACATGTTACTACTACCAGACTAGTATGATTTTGTCTTGTAAATTTATTCAACAACCCTATTCTAACTATATAATGAAAAATTATCTACAAAGTGTTTATGAAGATGGTATGAAAATCCAACTATCTAAAGTCAACAAATATTTATTAGTTTTACTGATTACTGTCTCAGCATTTCTCATATCTGGGCAAGTATCCAGTTCAAGCAATATCGAGAATGATTTTCAAGATTTACAAGAAAAATTACCATTATTGAAAGATCAGGATTTGTTATTTTTAGATCCAGCTTCAGCTTTAAATTATGGTGATAGGGCAGGTAAAAAAGTGTTAATGGTTATAGTTCACCATACTGAAACATCAACACTAAAAGGTACAAAAGATACGCTGAATGCTAGAGGATTGTCAGTTCATTTTATTGTCGATAGGGATGGCAGCATCACCTTAATGGTTCCATTAGAGAAAGAAGCATGGCATGCTGGTATTAGTTATGCAAGAGTTAAGGTAGATAGTAAGCTTGAAGAGTTACGGAAGCTTAACAACTATTCTGTAGGTATTGAAATTGTAAACACAGGACTTGAGCTTTTTCCGGAAGAGCAAATGAGATCTGTTAAAGAGCTGATTTTATACCTTATGGAGCGTTTTAAAATTAAAAGGGATATGATATTTAGTCATTCTGAAATAGGAACTATAGTGTATGATCCAGAGCTTGGCTATACAATGCGTAAACCAGATCCACACAAATTGTTTGATTGGGAGTTATTAGAGAAAAATGAAATTGGATTGCACATAAGTGACAGAATAAACCCTAAAGATGCTAAACACAAAATGGGCAAAACATTGTATAAAGCAGGTGATAGAAATGAAGGTATTTTGAAATTAAAACAAAGGCTGAACAGATTTTTCTATAAGATAGAACCTTGGAATGATAAGAAAGGTAATGTAATTTTTCCTGATAATAATGCTGATTACTCAGATGAGTTTGATGAGAATTTTGTATGGGTTATTTATCAGTTTTCAATACATAATTTACCAAGAGAAATTAGAAAAGATCTACCTCTTAAACTAGAACAAGCAGATATATTTCCTGAATTCTTTAGTGAATATAGTCATGGCATTTCTTCTAGTTATCTAACCTTTAGTGAAAAAATTAAATCGACTCTACAACCATGTTTAAGCAAAGTAGATTATGAGAATTTATTATCTTCTCTTGCACAATATGAGAATAACATTTCTCCTGATGCATCTACCACTTTAATGTACAAAATTAAGTTATACTATGATTCTTATTTAAGATATCGCATATGGTCTTCACTCTATAAACCATTTAAGCTTAATGTATTGGAAGAGTTAGAGATTTTAAAGAGTGGAGTGTTATCTTTAAAATCACTAGATAGCTCTAAAGCTGCAGAAGTTTCCAGTTTAATTGATAGCTTTAAAGTAGATATTTCTTTAGAATTTCAGGGTTTTGAAAAACAGTGGTTTCAGGAGTTTAAGAATGCTTGGAGACAAGAATTTATACCTTCCCTGGAAGAACAGATAACATGGACTGCACTACATGAAGCAATATTGGAGTATTTAGAAAAAGCAAAGGAAGAAATTCGTTAAACGAAAACTTTTTTTAAGATCACTTTTTTAACAATTTATCACGTGCCGCATTTAGCTTTTGCGCAAAATATTCCGAGCCTCCCTTATCTGGGTGAACTAATTTCATTAAATTTTGATATGCTTTATTGATTTCATTTTGACTTGCCTCAGGATTCAGCCCCAGTATCTTTAATGCTTCATCCTTGGACATGTTATCACCAGTGTAATTTTCAGTATAACTTCTACTGCTACTAAATTCGTTCAAAAACTTACTCAATATAGAGTTCATCATGAAACTCATATTATTTTTTTTTGTCAGGAAAAGAAAAAATATAACAACGCTAGGCAAGACAAATGTAATTACTATGAATACTAAAAAAAGAAAAAAGATGAATGACATGTATATTTTTTTATCATTTTATGATTAAATAGTAACAATTATAATTGTCATGGTAAATAACATGTTCATCCAGATTGAAGAAACACCAAACCCAAATACGCTAAAATTCCTTCCTGGATTTGAAATTTTAAACGAAGGAGAAACGGCTGATTTTTCAAATGCAAATGAGATAAAAAATTCTAAACTAGCAGCAAATCTTTTTCAAATAGAACATGTGGTAAGAGTGTTTTTTGGTCATGATTTTATTTCAGTAACAAAATTGGGTGGAATTAATTGGGATACATTAAAAGTAGAAATTTTAACTACAATCATGGATCACTTTACTTCAGGTGGAAAAGCACTAGATAAAGAAGGAGTAAATGATAATAATATACCGGATGAAGAATTTTTTGATAAAAATGATATAGAAATTGTAAATAGAATAAAAGAATTAATGGAAAGTTATATCAAACCTGCAGTTGCTCAAGATGGTGGCGATATCAAATTTCGTGGCTATAAAGACGGGATAGTTTATGTTGAGCTACAAGGAGCTTGCTCTGGATGCCCAAGTGCTGCAATTACTTTAAAGCAAGGAGTGCAGAATATGCTGAGCTACCACATACCAGAGGTTGCAGGTATAGAGACCACACTATGACTAATCAAACGGTTAGAGGAACAAAAGATCTCCTGTTTGATGAATGGTACAAGTTTAAACACATAGAGCAAACAGCAAGCAGAATCTCAAGTCTATATGGCTTTTTGCCTGCTCAAACTCCAATATTTGAATATACGGAAGTTTTCACAAAGACTTTAGGTGATAGCTCAGACATCATCACTAAAGAGATGTACACCTTTAATGATAAAGGGGGAAAGAGCATAACTTTACGTCCTGAGTTCACTGCAGCAGTTGTCAGGCTACTCATTGAAAAAAAACTGCAAACGCCGATAAAATTATTTTCAACAGGGCCTGCATTTCGTTACGAAAGACCGCAAAAGGGAAGACAGAGGCAATTTCATCAGATAAATTTTGAGGTTTTTGGTGTAGAAGATTCAAAAGCCGATGTTGAATTGATATCACTCGCTCAGCACTTACTAACTGAATTTGGCATCAATAAAAATGTAAAGCTGGCAATCAACTCTCTGGGTGATAGTGAAACAATAACTAAGTATAGAGAAGCTTTGATCTTATACTTTACAAAGTATCAAAATGATCTATCAGAAGATAGCAAAAATAGGTTGATCAAAAACCCACTCAGAATACTGGATTCCAAGGACGAGAAAGATAAATCAATAATTTCTGATGCGCCCAAAATCAGCAATTATTATACGAAAGAGTCCTCAGATTTCTTTGAACAAATACTAAATGGATTAACAATTCTTGATATACCTTATACCGTAAACAATAAACTAGTTCGAGGTTTGGATTATTATTGCCACACAGTGTTTGAGTTTGTTACAGAGGATTTAGGTGCACAAGGGGCAGTTTTTGCCGGTGGAAGATACGATAATTTAGTATCTTCAGTAGGTGGAAAACACACTCCAGCAATAGGATTTGCAGGGGGTATTGAGCGCATAATGGAGTTAATCAATTATTCTCCGAAAGAAGAGCGACCTATTTACCTAATTCCAATCGGTAGAGAGGTTGAAGAATATACCCTAACACTTGCGAATGAATTGCGCAGAAATGGTTTATATGTAATCTATGAATATAGCGGAACGCTCAGAACCCGAATGAAAAAAGCAAATCAAGCAAATGCTAAAGCTGCTTTAATCTTTGGCGATGAAGAATTGAGTAGTAAAACTTTAAAGATTAAAAACATGGATACAGGTGAAGAAAAAATAATTGCTCGCGATAACACAATAGGAAATATCTATTAGGAGCAATGCAAATGTTTTTCTCAGTCAGCTATAGAAGAAAATTCGTCTGCACAAGAATTTTTCATAGTATTCAATGTATCATAATCTGTAAAATCTAATTTTACCGGTGTAATAGTAATAAATCCTTCTTTTATTTTATTTATACTACCACTGCCTGAGTGCTCTCGAGACCAATTTAAGCTAAAAGAGCCATTCGAATTTTCAGTAAAAGTTAAATCCCCATCAATGTTATATTCACCTTGTTCAGCAAATTCTACTCCTTTTACTTTTTCCGTAGCAGGAAAATTTACACTCATCACTATGTTTTTAGGCCAACCAACCTTAACTAGCTTGGCAATAACCTTTGGTGCAAAAACCTTTGTATTGTGCCAGTCTATTTTATCATGATAAACTTGGCTTAGCGCAATAGAAGGTATAGACCTTGCAGCACCTTCCATTACAGCACCAATTGTTCCTGAATAACAAATATCGTCCCCGACATTTGATCCAATATTTACTCCGGACAATATTAAGTCTGGTTTTTTATTCATAACTTTATTTAGCGCAATAATGACACAATCTGCAGGAGTACCAGACACACTAAATTCCCTTTCACTATGTTGTTTTATTCCAATAGATTGTTTCACTGGATAATCAAGAGATCTTGCAGCTCCGCTTCTATCAGTATCTGGTGCCACTATCCATATTTCTGGCGCAAAATTCCGTGCAATCTCTTTGAGTAATTTTATTCCTTCACTTCCAAAGCCATCATCGTTTGTTATCAATATTATCATATACAATACTCAGCTATACAGTTCCAAATTATGTAAACCACTGGCTGTAAATAAACTCATGAGGCTTTAAGTTTCTTTGCATAACTGTGGACTGTAACAAAGAACCTGCTGTAAATCAATAGATTTCTTGCACAGGCCATAACTGTCATTACAATAGAAACGAAAAAACTTGCTTGACAAACTCCGCCAGCCCCCTTATCATAAACACTGAAGCTATTTATTTATCTTCTCTGTACAGATTAAATGACAAAAAAACTCACGTATCTGGCGTCTCATGTTTAATTTTTTGCACTATGTGCACCTTATGTCTTTATCAAACTTCTACCTACATAAGCTGAAACGCGCTTATAAAGCGTTTAAAACATAAAAAAACGCCAACTTAAAAAATGGATAGTGAATAACTAGCTACCCTAGGGTTTCTTTTGCCTTTTTCTCTGTTTAGTAAATTTCTTAAACATTTATAGCTAAGGTTAGTTGCATTTAAAAGCAGCTGAGTCGCGGTTATTAAGCGTTTAGAATAAAAAAACGCCATACTTGAAAGTATAATGTAAGTAATTAGCCAACTACGGGGCTTCTTTTGCCTTTTTTTCTGTTTAGTAAATTTCTTAAATATTTATAGCTAAACGACAACCGTCATCCCGCTGCTTGTTAGCGGGATCTAGAGATACCGCGAATGAATCGCGGTATGACGTAGGACTGCTGTCATTCCAGTCTGGAATCCAAAAAAAAGGATGATGTCATCCCAGTGCCCTGACTACTTGGATCCAGTTTTCTTTACAAATTCACAAAAAGTGCTTCATTCTATAACGCAAAACCCATACTCACCAAACCCAATGCATTACTTGCAATTAAGTTTCCTGGATCCAAGTAGTCAAGCTACTCGGATGACACCCTTTTGGATGGAGACCAGTGTCAGCTACTTGCATGACACCATTCTTTTTCCTGGATCCAAGTAGTCAGGGCACTAGGATGACAAGAGAAAGAGGCTACTGGGATGACAGCTACCCTGACAATCGTCATCCCACTACGTGTTAGCGGGATCTAGAGATACCACGGCGGTATGACGGTTCGCAGCGGTATAGTAACTCGTCATCCCGCTGCTTGTTAGCGGGATCTCTTGTTAGCGGCTGAGATACCGCGAATGAATCGCGGTATGACGTGTTGAAACAATCCGATAAGGTAAGCCTCGTCATCCCGCTACGTGTTAGCGGGATCTAGAGATACCGCGGCGGTATGACGTGTTGCTTGGGTCAGCTATAGTATTTCTTAAAATTAATAATAAATTTCTTGGCTAGCAAGAAGCTGTAAATTTTTTTGCGAGACCTAAGCCGGCTTTTGATATAGCTAAAGGTAAGGTCACTTACTTTCTGCTTAGCATATCCATCAAATCAGATTCTTTGAGTTTACTATGGTCAACTTTACTGAACTTATTTACCATAGAGCTCATTTGATTATACTGCTTAATCAGAAGATTAACGTCAGTTACACTTGTTCCGGACCCCTTAGAAATTCTAAGTCTTCTTTTGCCATTTAAAATATCTGGATTTTGCCTTTCTTTTTCAGTCATTGAGTTTATGATGGCTATATATTTTTTCACTTTATTGTCATCTGGCACACTGCTACTTAGCTTTTTTGTAAATGAACTAGGAATGAATTTCATTATGTTGCTAATGCCATCCATTTTACTCAGAGTTTTTAACATTCCCACTAGGTCGTTTAGGTCGAATTTACCTTTTTTCACTTTCTTTTGTAACTTATCAATTTCTTCCTGACCAACAATCTCAGCAGCTTTTTCAACCAATGATACAACATCACCCATGCTAAGTATCCTTTTTGCAATTCTATCGGGATAAAAATCATCGAGGTCACTTAATTTTTCACCACAAGCAATAAATTTAATTGGACAATTGGTGATCATTCTCATAGAAAGAGCAGCACCACCACGTGCATCACCATCAATACGGGTGAGAATAATACCGGTTACACCTATTATCTCATTGAATGATTTGGCAATGTTGACCGCATCCTGGCCTATCATTGCGTCGGCTACTAAAATAACTTCTGCAGGTGAAGCTATTTCCTTTACGGCTTTCAACTCATTCATCATATTATTGTCAATATGAAGCCTGCCTGCAGTGTCTAGTATTAATACATCATAATTATCGTTCTTTGCTATTGCTATTGCCCTTTTTGTAATTGTAATGGGCTTCTCATCTATTACTACAGGTAAAGTTTGCACATCTATTTGTTTACCTAGCACTTCAAGTTGTTTCTGGGCAGCAGGCCTATAAATGTCTAAAGAGGCAAGCATCACTTTTTTCTTTTGCTTTTTTAGCTTGAAAGCAAGCTTTCCTGAGGTAGTTGTTTTACCTGCACCTTGTAAGCCCACCATCATAATTACAGCAGGGGGTTTAACTGCTAGATTTAAGTCACTTTTCTCTGATCCGAGAACTGCAACTAAATTATCCTGCACAATTTTAATTATCATTTGTGCTGGAGAAACACTTTTTATGACTTTTTCCCCAATTACTTTATCTTTAATGTCGTTGATGAATTTTTTTGCAACTTCAAGTGAAACGTCAGCTTCAATTAAGGCTATGCGCATTTCACGCATGGCAAGATTAAAATCATCTTCAGAAATGATTGACTTTCCTCTCAGTTTACTAAATACAGAATTTAAACTTTCAGTTAACGATTTAAACATAATAGCATTAGTAGAATACTCATTAAAAAGAGAGAAGAAGCTGAAACAAAACTCACTGAGTTATAACTCAGCACTTCTTTAAGTTTAGTAATATTATTAAAGTATAAACCAACAAGTGGATTAGTCAAGTTTTGCACTACGCTGGCAAACATTTCTCTAGTTTTAGAGACTAACTGATTGAACAACAAGACAATATAGGGTATGAAAGCTCTAAAAATCCAATCAACATCCATTTTAAAATTTACTCTCGGGTAAAATAACTTGCGTAAAGGAATAAACAATAAAGTGGTACATAGTAACAAATTAAATTGCGACAAAATATTTTTTGTGTTGTACACAAAATCGAAAATCGAAGGTTTATTGTAAATAGGTAAGTAAGGATTGCCAGCGATTACGCATATAAATGCTAAAATAATCATAGTCATTTTGCCTCCTCTCTCTGCTAAAGGTTTTGACTTACTTTTTGCAATAAATAAGTAATAAAGAAACTTTAGCCCCACGCTTAAATGAAGCAGCAAATTTAGAAGCTTATATAAATTTTTATACCCTTTTAAGGCAACAGTGTTCATTTCAATTTCAGCTGTGATATATGATTTACTGATAAATCCAACGGTTCCAGGAAATGCAGCCATTGTAAGTATTGCGATTATAGCACACATGCCTTCCACTGACATCAGTTTACCCACTCCATTAAAACTAATTGTTTTTGTTTGTGAAATAATCGAATTACTGACCACAAACAATAATGATTGATAAACAAGAGAGAAGATTATATGCAGTATCAAAATTGGTATTGCTTTTTCCGAAGGACTGAGCAAACTTCCTGCAATAATCAGCAAGCCCATTTGTCCTACAACGTTATAGCATAAAAATCTGCAAATATTTTGCTCAAGAGAAGCAAATATAATGCTGTAAATTGCAGTGATGGCGCCTACAAGCGCTAATATTTCAGTACAATCTTGCCATAGGTTATAAGTGTGTAAAAGCATCACTAAAAAAGAGACTTTAGTGGTAAATAAAGAGAGATATGTGGTGCCATGTAGCGATGCAGCAGGATATGCATCAACAACCCAAAATGAAAAAGGAAAACAAGCGCAGTTTATCAATAAACCCAAAATTATCAGGTTAGTGCTTTGAAGTGCCAATCCTGCTATTAATATAACTCCAACGAAAAAGTGTACACAAGCGTACCTTATTGCAGGTCCACTATCTCTACAGCTAGCTGCGATAATAAAAAATGCACTGATGGTCATTAATTCACAGAATATTATAACCAATATCATATGTTCAGATAAAACTGCATAAAGTGAACTAATAGTGTAAGCAGCAAAAGATAGCATCTCTGAAAAAGTCAAATTTTGTGCTGGTAGAACAGCTAAAAATGCAACTGATAAAAAAGATATTAGTATGGTACGAAAAGATAAATCAAAATCTAGAATTGGGAGAGACCAATTTACTGCAATGCTCAAATTTTCAGGTAATTTTAGGACTATAACTATTAATACAGTCAGTAGAAGTAACAGTGACGATTTATAAAGTTGCACAATAATTAAAACCAATATGGTTTATGCTATCTCAATATATGAATAAAATCAATTTGCATATTAACCACTAATTAAACTAATTATCATATAATTATATCAGAGTTTAGAGGGTATAGAGAAACCGGTCAGATTAGGTTTTTAATCTAATCTGACCGATAGCTTTAATAGTGAGGTAAGCTTTAATATAGCACTCCTAATTCATAACGCTACACTCGTGCATAATTTATTTTTAATTTGTGCACGAGCGTTAGTAAGTTATTTACTTTTTGAAATAAAATTTGGCATCACTTTAATATTGAGACTTAGTAAACCTCAGTAGGTCTGCCAGTTGGGCCCATAAGAATTATTTGCTCGCCTTCTCTTAAGTGTCTGCATAAATTAGTGGAGCCGCCGATTTCCAGCACAATAGTGGAAATAATTCCTTTTTTTTTGTCTACTTCAGTGCCGGTTACGGCTATACCTTCCATAGCAAGGTTTGTATTATTGGCTTTTCTGCCATTGGTTTCAAAATTTTGCAATCTAAAGAATTGCCCAGGCTTAAAATTCTTTGCCGCAAGTGGTGCTTTGATCACTATTTCCACAACTTTGTCTGTTAAATATTGAACTTTTATAACCTTTGCAGTGAATTGCTCTTTGATTCTATTAAATAATTCTTTATTAGCCAGGTCTTCAACACTTGACCACGCATTTTTTTTCTGGCCCACAACATCACACACTGGAATGACAGAAACGAAGCTATTAACTCCACTCAAAAGCTGAGAAATAATAGGGTAGCCGTTCTTAGCACTTGCCATAGCTTTCACGACGCTGCCACTATACGAAGGGTGAAGATCACCAAAAAAGCTGATTGTTTTATTGCCTTGCTTATACACTAATATTCTATCTTTATTTTGCATTTTAGGAGAAAATATTGGGTCTATTTCTTTTCCCAATGAATTCAATTGAGTAAAATACCCATTACTTAATTTAAAATGCTTTTCATCTTCTGTTGCAATAACCGTATTTGGCTCAGTACCTGCTGCTATAAAAATAGAACGTGCTTTTATACGTTTGATTTCGCCGGATTTTGTGTCTATCAGTTTTATTGACTCAGCATGGTTATATTTATCCGTCACAACTTCAACTGGCTCTAAGTTTTCAATAAAGTAAATTCCTTCTGACAGTGCATTTTGCACCTCTTCGCTATTTAATCGATAACTCGGTGAATCTTTTAGCTCTTTTCTATATATAACTTTCACTCCCCCGAGGCTCTGCATTAACTCTAATATTTTTATTTCTCTATTCTCTTTTTTTGCTAACTTTTGCTTTTCTCGGATCAATTGTGCGTGCGATATAAACTCATTCGCAATTTCGCGCTCTTCTTCTGTCCAATCTTTTTCAACACAGTCCTTTCCATACTTATCAACTAATATCTCATAACGAAGAAGAAATTTTTCTACTTGAATTGGATAATACGCTAAAGCTTCAGTGGCAGTGTCAATCGCAGTAAGCCCAGCCCCTATTACAACTATCGGCATACGAACTTGCAGATTTGCTATAGAATCAAATTTAAGAGCGCCAGTCAGTTGTAACGACATAAGAAAGTCAGATGCCATACGCACTCCACGAGCTAGTATATTCTTTATTTTGATCATTCGTGGCTTGCCAGAGCCAAGTGCTAGGGCGATGTGATCAAAACCCGAGTTGAACGCGTCATCAACATTAATCGTGCCACCAAAACGAATGCCTCCATAAAGTGCGAAATGCTCACGTCTTTCCAGCAGTAATCTAATAATCTTTAAGTAATTCTTATCCCACCGAGAAGTAATACCATATTCTGCCACCCCACCAAACCCTCCTGCCGTGCGTTCACTCAATTTTTCGTGTTTGAAATCTTTAATTAGCTGGAAATTATCGATCAAAGGTTCAATCTTTAGTCCATCAATGGTGATAACGTTATGCCCATCGTTCAACAAATGATGAGCTAAATTAAAACCAGCAGGACCAAGGCCTACAACTAGAACGTTTTTTCCGGTGTTTTCTCTTGGCAATGAACGCTGAAAATTTAAAGGATTCCAACGGCTGAGCAGAGAATATATTTCAAATCCGTACGGTAAACTGAGCACATCATCCAGAATCCTTGTTTCAATTGCTGGCACATTTACGGGTTCTTGTTTTTGATATATGCACGAATTCATGCAGTCATTGCATATTCTGTGCCCAGTGGCTGCACATAGCGGATTATCTATCATCACAATTGCAAGACTTGCTATGCTGTACCCTTCGCTTTTCACCAGATTCATTTCTGATATTTTCTGCTCTAGTGGGCAGCCGTGCAGTTCAACTTTTAGTGGAGATTGTTTAAAAGTATTGTCGTTATTAATTAGCCCCTTTGAGCAGCTGTCCTTACTTTGCTTATGACAAAATATGCAGTAGTGAGCATTATCTAGTGCTTTATTCAAACTCACCTTTTTGCTTGTTAGATCAAAACCGTATCGTCTTTTTACTTCATTTGAATACAGCACTTCAACTTTGTCCACTTCCTTTTTAGAAAATGGTATGAGGTTTTCGTGGTCGATTTTTTTATGAATACTGAATAATATACTCTGTTTATTTTTTACTCTCCACACTGCATATTGTGCTGCAAGTTCTATTTCTTCTTTGTGATTTTCTTTATCTTCAAACCAATGCATCACCTGCTCAGCAAAATTTTTTTCTGTTGTTGGCAAAGTGAGAAAATGACTTAGTTTGTTAGTAATATCTATATTCGCCACATTAGTGTATTTCTTCAATGCATAGCGTTGGACAAATAATCTTTTGCACTTATATATTACAGCAAAGTCGTTGTGCTTTTTCTTTAGCTCCTCTATTTCTTTTTCAATGTTGAAAAGTTTTGCAATAAATTCATCAAGTAAGTACGAAAGGTCTATAATGAGCTGGCTATCTGTCATCCAAGTAGCTGACCGTCCTTCTTGTTTTCTAGATCCCAGTGTCAAGCACTGGGATGACGGGGGGTGACACTGGGATGATGGGAAGTGACACTGGGATGACATCGAAGAAGAAGCTGCTTTTTCTCTTGCTTCAATTAATGAACAAAACAAGCTCTCATCACATGATTTAATATAATTCAAAAATGTCTCATCTAATTTTATTAATCCATTGCGAGTATATAGATTCGAAAATGAGATTTTGAAATTCAGCTTCATTGCTATACTATAAAGTGTACATGCTGTTTCTTACAGATGAAGATTTTATTTATTTTGCAATACTGCTGAGATTGTTGCTTCTGCAACTTTTTCTTCGCTAACAGATGCAATACACCTAAATTTGTGTACACCTAAACACACACTTTGAATGGTAGCTTGAAGAATCAATGTGTCCCCTGGAGTAACTAGCTTTCTGAATTTTGCATTTTCAATGGATCTCAAGTAAACAACTTTATTTTCTATTGTTTCTTTACCTAGAACACATATAGCAGATGCCTGAGCTAGAGATTCAATTATCAAGACTCCTGGCATTATCGGATGACCAGGGAAGTGGCCAATAAAAAATGGCTCATTGAAAGTCACATTTTTGATTGCTTTTATACTTTTACCAGGATCACACTCTATAACTCTATCTACTAAGAGAAACGGATAAGAATGTGGTAATATTTTTATAATATCACTGATATTAAATTGCATAAGCCTACTCAATGCCTTTCAAAGCAAATTCAGGTATTTTCTTGTTTATATTGTTTAATACCACATCTGATAAATCAACTTCATCCATGGAGTATAAAACTTGGTTCTTTTTTGAAATAAATAGTACCAAATCTATGTTGTTTTTTTCTGCCGTTTTTTTAGCGACTTCTTTTATCTTGTTAAAAACACTCTCTACTGCGTCTCTATAGCTTTCTTCTAAATGTAACATTTTTTTAGCGTAATTATCTCTAGTATTTACAGTGTGCTTATTAAACTGTTCTGTCTTTTCTTTTTTTGCTTCTTCTGACAAAAGTTCAAATTCTTCTTTTGATGGCTTAAGTTTTTCTAACTCACTTTCAAATTCTTGTTGTAATCTAGAATTCTGCTCCTTTATTTGTTGTTGTATGTTTTGCAGAGCAAGAGATTCATTGATAACTTTATCACTATCAATAATGGCAGCCTTTGTGTTCTGAGGTTGATATCCTACAAACTTATACCCCACAAATAAGGAAATAATTAAGGCAATAACTGATATAAATAACTGTATATATTTCATTCAAATCCCCGCTTCAATAGAAAATTTAACATTTGGTGATGGTATTATATCATAAGATTCCTTTACTAAAGGAAACCCGAAATCCAATCTAAGTCTACCAAAAGGAGAAAGCATTGAAAAGCCAAAACCTGGTGACACTCTCACAGGCTTGCTATCATAGTATTTCCCTTCATACTTCTTATTTTTATCATCTAAGCCAAAAAGTGTCGCATAGTCAACAAATAGTGAGCCTTTGATACCAGCATAGTCATATAGTTTTGGTAGAGGAAAATCCACTTGCTGTGTTAGATTAAAATAAGTTTTGCCTCCCAATGAGCTTTTATTTTTGTCTTCTGCTCTTGGTCCAATACCGGAAAGGTCAAACCCTCTAATCTCATTACCCCCTTTAAAAAAGTGCTGGCCAATGTTTAGATTTTCATCAGTATAAGAAAAAATATGACCTGCCGCCATCTTAAAGCGTAGCGTTATATCATCGTCAATTTTGCTTAATATAGGGTGCGTATAAAAAGATAAGAATTCAGATTTTAGGAAATTCACGTTTCCTCCCAATCCTGAAATATCCTGACTTAAGCGCAGTAAATACCCTTCTTTTGGAGCATATAGATTATCCAGTTTATTATATGCCAACGTGTATCCCACTGATGAAATCTGATGTTTACCTTTTCGGTCCAGTATTATTTCAGAGATATCGGTGTCTTGTCCACCCTTATTATCCATGTGTATATGATTATACTTATAAGAATAGCGAAGGGAATTAGTTAAGTTCTCTGTGACTTTATATGATAACTTTGTAAAAAATCCCATATCGCAACTATCAAAAGTAGTGTTTGGTTTATCTTGTTTTTCATAAAATACACCCATGCCTAGTGACGTATCAGAATCGTTAAAATTATTTTCAACAAACTCTAAATCAGTAGAAAATACGTATTGACTTTTTTCAAGAGCAAAAGAGAGCTCTTTTCCAGTACCAAATAAATTACGGTCTTTGAGGTCAATTTTAATCAATGCTCCACCAGGAAGAGACACACCGCCTCCCAAATACAACGAAGTAGTGTTTTTTTCTTTAACATTTAAGTCAAGATTTACTGTATTGTCATTAACTGCGTAACTATTTACTTTCACTGTTTCAAAAAAATCACTACTCATTAGTTTTTTACGTGACTTTTGAATCTCAGATATATTGTATGCATCACCTTCTGCTACACTTAGCTTACTTCTGATCACTTTATCTAAAGTGCGATCGTTACCATCAATTGTAATTTGATTTATATAAATCTTTTTACCCGGCAGCACTCTGTAGGTTACATCTACAACGTTGTCACGTTGTGCATACTCTGGATTAACTTTTGCAAATATGTATCCTTTTTCATTTAAATATTTGTTTATTTTTTCTACTGTATTATTAATTTTAACTCTATTAAATATCTTATCGTTTTCCTCTGTTATAAAATCCAATATTTCTTCTTTTAGGCTCAAATCCTGAATTTCAGTTTCAATATTAACCTCATTATTTCCAAACAAATACTGCTGTCCTTCGTCAATCAAAAAAGTTAACTCTGTTTGATTGTTATTATCAACCTCAACAATTGGTTGAATATTATTTTGAATATATCCCTTAGACGAATAAAAACGATCGAGCAATTCTGTGTTAACCAATAGATATTGCGGTGAATAATGATTTTCGCCTTTAAAAATGGCTCTAAATAACTTACTAAATATGTCATTACTATGTCTTTTAATAACTTGCTCTAGCTCATTTTCAGAAAAGTTTTTATTGCCTATAAATCTTATATCCTTAATTTTAGAGGTTTTGCCTTCTTTTATTTTGAAAATTAGATTGACCCTATTACTATCGAGCTTCTCCAACTCATATTCAATTTTAACGCCAACCTTACCGTTATTTCTATAAGTAGTGATTAAATTCATTAAATCGTTTTGCAATTTTGTTTCAGTGAAAATAGTTAGCGATTTTGACTGAATCACATTATTTAGTAACTCTTTGCTATTAAATAACTTATTACCCTTTAATATTATCTTGTTAATTAGTGGATTTTCTTGAATTTTTATTACTAAATTTTTTTTATCATCTATGTAAGCATTAACACTAGCAAATAACTTTGTTTTATATAGATCTTTTATAATTGAGTCTATATCATCGTCGTTTATATAATCACCAGATTTTAGTTTTATATAGAACCCTATTGTCTGGTTGCTTACCCTCTCATTACCAATACATTTGACATCTTTCACCTGCACTTTTTCCGCAGTTCCTAAAGCAACAAGCAGGGCAGGAAAAGAAATAAAAACCACTACCAGTATATAAAATAGCTTTTTCATATTTTATTTCAAAAAAGATCCCTAATATCATTTGACATTCCAGTTGCCATAAGCAAAAACAACACTAAAGCACCAAAAATAGCTGCATATTTTTGACATTTCAAGCTTAAATCCCTACGTATAACCGCTTCTATGATATAATGAAATAAATGCCCACCATCTAGCAGTGGTATTGGCAGCAAGTTAATTGCAGCTAAATTAGCTGAAATGATTGCCATAAAATATAGAACCATAATAAATCCCTTTTTAGCTGATTGTCCTGAATATTTTGCGATTTTTATTGGCCCACCTATTTCATTGATACTCCTTTTACCAACAATAATGTGAAAGAGAGCTTTGATCGTTAAGCACATAGTGTGGTAAGTTTCACTTACTGATAAGCTCACAGCCCCAAGAAAAGACGACTGCTTTAATGTATTGACTGAAATAATCCCTATAGTTTCTCTTTCTATTGTGTTGCCAAAAACGTCTTTGTCCTTGATTATTAATGGAGTTAAACTGGTCCTGTGCTTCTCATTATTTCTGCTATACTCAATCTCCATTCTTGTTTTAGGATTCGACATTATCACACGTGAAATATCTTCAAAGTATTTTATTTTATGCTCATTGATTTGTGTAATAGTGTCACCTGGCAACAAACCAGCTTGCTTAGCTGCACTACCTTCGATTACATTTTCAATCACCGGTGGAGTGCGATAATAACCTGCTATGCTAAAAAATATTGTAAAAGCTATAACAGCAAATACCATGTTTGCAAAAGGCCCTGCAAAAACTACTGCCGCTTTTTTATGACGCGGTTTTGTATGAAATGAATACAATTTTTCTTCTTCCGTTAATTCTTGTTGATCAGCTGGGACACTCGCTGCATTAGTATCTCCTAGCATTTTAACATAACCACCCAATGGAACAACGCTTAATTTCCATCTAGTTCCAGACTTATCGTTAAAACCAAAAATTTCAGGACCAAAACCTATAGAAAAAGATTCAACTTTAACTTTGCATGCTTTGGCAACAACATAATGCCCATATTCATGCACGAATACTATGACAGAAATTATTAAAGAAAATGATAAAAAATAATATATTCCATCGCTAAATTGATGGATAAGATTAGAAATTAATTCCACCTGTATATTTAGATCTTAACAAAATGTTAAGTATATTAAAATGCGCCTCGCTTGACAAGTATTTAGTTTAACTTTTAAATTAAAAAAAGTTTAATTGTAATGACAGATACCTCACTACTCAGAAGAAAATTAATATATAGAAGCTGGCATAGGGGTTGCAAAGAAACCGATATACTTTTAGGGCATTTCGCATTGAAATATCTTGATAAATTTTCCTTAAGCGAACTAATCGAATACGAAAAAATAGTTGATCTTGATGATTACGAATTATATTGTTACATAACTCGTAAGACAAACCTCCCTCCTGGCTTGAATAGTCAGATAGTCAATTTAATTGCTTGCTTTATTGAAGCTAATCCTTTATGCACTCAAGATTAGTGATAATCTTATTTACCTTATCTAGTACCTCAGTATATTCTATTCTTTTCTCGTTTCTATACTTTTCGCGCTCTTGATTTACTTCATCTAATCGCTTTGTTAATTCTAAAATTTTATCCTCAAGAATTAGTGCTGCAAGTAAGAAATTTAATGCATCCGAACCCTTACCTCCAGTTTTTTGAGATACAGAACTAACTAACTTGTCAAAACTATTAGCAAGGCGTAATAAATGATTCCCCTTCCCACTTTCGCAAGATATTTTATATGTGTTATTACGTATAACTATTTCTACTACTTGCATATGGTGCTAAAAATTTCTATCGTACAGTATAAACTCAAACCCCTACTTTCATCTTATTTATGGTATAAATTTTTATTCATTTATCAAATCAGATAATTTTTTACTGCTACGAAAATATGTTTTAAAGTATTGATTCTTTGTAAACTTCTGTAACATTAAATGGCTTGTTTCTTTCAAGTTATAACTTCTAACTGAAAAAGAACCAAACCCCCTAATTTCAACTCTATTATGATGTTTCAATGTGCTTGAAAGTATCCCAAAAAATCTATCAACTATAGCTGCTATAACAATCTTATCTAAAAAAGGATGTCTTTTTGCTACCCTCGCTATTATATCAGACTTTGTTGCCATTTATATGAAGCCAAAATAAGTAAACCTTATCACTTAGCAGATAATGCTATGTTATATTCTTCAACACCCAATACTTCAACTTCTATTTTTTCTGATATAGAGAATTTTTTATTCTCTGGTAAATGCTCTTGATCTATTAGAAGGGTTACATCGTTCTCAACTTCAACGACTAGTCCATTATCTTCTCTCTTACCTACAATAACCTGTATTTTATCACCTACCTTAACTTTCTTTATCAGTTCTTCAAGAGGATCATACTCTATTTGTTTTATTCCAAGATAAATTCTTGCCCGATTCACGTTAGCCCTTATTACTTTTGCTTCTATTTTATCACCTACATTATACTTCTTTATCTCATCTGAACCATTTTTAGACCAACTAAAATCTTTCACATATATTGTCCCTTCTACGTTCTCATCTATTTCAGAATCACCGAAAGCAACAGATACATATGAGCCGGTATTATTCTTCACTTCACCAGAAACAATAGAACCAGGAGGATATTTATTGATAAATACTTGCCAAGGGTTGTCTACACACCTTTTCATGCTTAAACTCATCCTACTCTTAGCAATGTCAATACTGAGAATTTTTACATATACTTCTTGTCCCCTTGTTACGAGACTACTAACTGGTAAATTACTCTTAACCCAAGTTATTTCTGACGAGTGCACTAAACCTTCAATTCCAGGTCTAAGCTCAACAAATAATCCATAATCTTCTATGCTTGTTACATAACCCTTATGCACACTATCAACTGGATATTTTGACTCTGCATCTTGCCAAGGGCTATCTTCTAGCTGCTTCACACCCAAGGAAATTTTAGCATTTTCCTTGTCTATTTTTATAATTTTAACTTTTATAGTCTGACCACAAGTAAAAACTGCAGACGGATGACTTACCCTACTCCAAGAGATATCTGTAATATGTAACAATCCATCTATAACTCCCACTACATCTGATTCATGAATACCGACAAATACACCGTAATGAGTGATACTTTTTATTTTCCCTTCTATTATATCGCCTTCATTTAAAGATTCTAAAAATTTAATTTTTTCACCAGCGTGCAATTTTTCTAACACCAGCTTTCTTGATACTACAATATTGCCCTGCTTCTTATCCATTTTAAGCACGATGAACTTTTGTTCAGTTTCAATAAGGTGCTTCGCATCTTTTACTTGCTTCAAATCCACATGACTCAGCGGTAAAAAAGCGCTTATTCCGTCACCAAGATCAACAATAAAGCCACATTTAATTGAGCGTTTAATAACTCCGCTTACTTCAGCCCTTGTAACTGTATCTTCTTCCAACTTATTCCATTTTTCGTCCCTAATTGCTTTTTCACGACTAAGAACAACATTACCATGATAATCTTCAATTCTTTCCACATAAACTCTGATTTTCGAGCCAATAATGACCTCATCATTACAACCGAGTTCCTTGATCAGAATTCTCCCGTCAGATTTTAAACCAATATCAACCACAACGTCGTTAGGGTTTATTCTTGTAATTACACCTTCTACCACATCTCCTTCTTTAATTTTGTTAACAAAAGAATCTTCAAACAAGGTATTATCTTGATCCTCAAATTGGCCTTGACATATCTCTTCTATAAATTTGTTTGATGATAGCTTTCTGATAGTAACCGGTAGATTTACGACTGGATTATTATTATTCATACCTTTAACTTAAACTTTATTAGAACTCATATATTATATAATATTAACAATTATTGACAAGTAATTTTTCATTAACTCATTTCGAGAATTGTTTAAGCTATATAAAATATAGTGAGAAAATTATATATGTATCAAGAATATGCTATTTAAGAATAGCAAGTGGATTAGATCGTTCTCCAGAAGGTCCAGGCTAAAACCTGATGTTGATGAAATATTGGAAAAATATTCTATTCAAAACAGCAAGGAATCTATAGAGAAAATTGTAAATTCACAAAAAAGAATATGGGTAGAAATAGGCTTTGGAAACGGTGAAAATATGCTTTACCAGGTGCTCAATGAACCTGATCTATTATTTATAGGATGTGAGCCCTACTTAAAGGGGGTTTCTCGCTTGCTGACAAACATAGAAATACAGAACATAAAAAATATTTTAATGTGGACAGAAGATGCAAGAGAATTGATTGCAAATTTTCCTGATAACAGTGTTGAAAGATTCTTTATTCTCTTTCCAGATCCATGGCCAAAAAGAAGTCACAATAAAAGACGATTAATTAATACGGAATTTTTAAATTTATTAGCAAAAAAAATACTTATAACAGGGGAAATATTCATTGCAACCGATCATCAGGACTATGCAGAGTGGATAGCATCACATATAAAGCAGTGTAACTCTTTAATCTATAGGGAAGACGATTTCACAAGTTATACTCTTACAAAATACCACAGAAGAGCGCTCAAAGATCAGCGTAAAGTGAGGTTCTTTAAAGTAAGTGTTATTAATAATTTGCAGACTATGGATCAATAGAGTTTTTGCATATCTCTTTTACGTTAACTATAGATTAAAAATAATAAAAAAAGAGGGAGAAATAGAGTAAATTCCTTTAACTACTTCTCCTTATGAAGGAATAGACTTCTTGCATAACCCAAACTAAGTAGAAAAAAGGTATCATCCAAGTAGCCCCTTTCTCGTCATGCCGCTGCGAATCGTCATACCGCCGCGGCGCTAACACGTAGCGGGATGATGAGGCTTATCGTCATGCCACCGCGAACCGTCATACCGTCACGGTATCTCTTAGCCGCTAACAAGTAGCGGGATGACGGTTGTCAGGTTAGCTGTTATCCCAGTTTTTGACACTGGGATGACAACGAAGGGCTACTTGGATGACAGGAAAGGATGCTGGAATGAAGGTTTTTCAAATTGTCGATAAACCTAAATCTATAATAACTATTTGCCTTTTTTCTAGGTTATGCAAGAAGTCTACTGAATAACAGTAAGATTTTTCAATCCTGTTCCACAGCAAATTTTAGTGCCATGTGAGTAGTTATGGTGCTGTTAACAATCAAAATAACAAAAACTAAGATGGTGATTAGTAGTGTATAAATATTCAAGGATAAATTTTCAAATTGAGTTAGCATTTTAAAATACACAAAGGTTGGCATTATCATTGGCAAAACAAGAATTTGCGATACTCCTGATGCTAAGTTGTTTCGACCAATCATCAATGCATTTCCAGTAGCTGAAATATTAATGATTATCAGCGTATTAAATAATAAAGACACTCCAACTGCTATTGAGTGTTCAATACTATTGCCTAGAATTGCAAAGCTGAATATGGAAGAAATTACTGAAATCGGTAACCCAAATAATAACCAGTGAGCGAAAATTTTATAAGCAACTATAAGCCTAGAAGAGAGTGGCTGTACAAAGATTTGCTCTAATATTCCATCATGATAATCAGATGTAAACAAATTATTTGTAGAAATCTGCAAAACAAATGTAGCACATATCCATGTTAATGTTAACATAACTTCTTGTTTATTGTTGTTTTTAAGTGTAAATGAAGATAAACTTAACATTATGATAAAAATACATACTATATAGGTAAAGTTCTTATCATCTATTACTAATTTTTTTACTGAGTCGATCATACTAGGCTTTTAAATGTTTATTATAAATTATAGTGTTTACTTTGAGGTAGTATAATTTTTTGTTCATAAATTATATAGGTTTTATTATTTTTTTGATAATGCAATTATGGAAAAGTTACTAAAAATAAAGTCACCAGAAGATTACACTCCTTCAGAAGATGAAGAATATATGAGCGTAAAACAACTGGAATACTTCAGCTTAAAGTTACAATCAATACTCGCTGAGTTAGAGAAACAAGAACTAGAAGATAATAGTATTGATACATACTATTCTGATGAAGATAGTGGAAACGAGGAATTAATCAAGCGTCGAAAAGATAGAAAAGAAAAAATTAAGGAGGCGTTAGAAAAAATAAAATTAGGCACTTATGGTTACTGCGATGGAACAGGAGAAGAAATAGGAGTCGAAAGACTTAAAGCTAATCCGCTTGCTATATATTGTATTGAAGAGCAAGAGAGAGTAGAAAAAGAAAAGAACGTGTACAACATTAACGATTAATTTACACATAAGTGGTGAGCCCATTGGACTTCAAGAGGAGCAAGAGGCGCTGAAGTATGTTATGCTATAAAGAAAGTGGAAAATTGGACATTCTCAACTTGACTCCTGCAGATTAAAAATTAAGTTGTATCCGTTCAGGCAATGGCGTCAACTTAAGGAAAAATGTCAGAGATTGTGTATAAAATTTCTCTCTAAATTTTTTATCATTAAATTATCCAAAGAGTGCAAGGGACAGCACTTTTGTTTCTGTTTTATTTCAACAAAGAAGTCTAAAATGTGTCCTTTTTAGGTGAAATATGCAAAAAGGAAAAAACCTTATTCTACAAATTATAGCATTTCTCATAATAGTCCAAACAGGTCATAGGAAGGCAGAATCAACAGCACGAAGAAAGGATTCGAATAGAGGAATGTTTTTCCTGGCTCTGTTTTTTATAGCAAACCAATGATGCTCAATTTTGTTGAAATCTGGAGAATAAGGCGGCAGATACAAAATTTCTGCACCAACCCCTTTAGCAAGCTCGATAATCTTATCAGACTTATGAAAAGTAGCATTGTCAAGAATGACAGTCTGTCCAGGTTCCAAGATCGGTGTCAAAAATTGCTCAAACCATCCATTAAAAACATCCATATTACAGTGGCCTTCAAAGGTTAACGGAACAACTATCTTTCTTCCACTTAAGGCTGCAACCATACTGATTCGTTGAGTTTTCTTTCCAGATTTTAAGGCATAAAACCGCCGTCCTTTCTGGCAATATCCGTAGGGGTAGTCTTCGGTGTTATCAATGCCAGACTCATCTATATACACTAAGTTTTTAGGTTCTTTTGTCGCTATAATTTTCAAAAATTCAGCACGTTTTTCTTCGTTTCTTTCCTTGTATCCATATGTCTTTTTTTGCGCGTAAATCCAATTTTTTTAAGGGCTCGATAGATCGTTTGGATACTAACGTTGTTCCAAAGTTTAGCCATTTCCGATAGAGTCTTTCCTCCGTGTTCTCTGGCAAATTTGGCAAAGGTATCCCAGTCGGTAATTTTGTGATTGTAACCCCCATTTCCAAGTTTTTTTGATTGAAAGTCTCCTGTTTCTTTTCTTCTTTGCTGCCACTCCCATAAAGTAGTTCGTCCAATCTTAAATCTTGCTGCCACTGTTTCTCTGCTTTCTCCTTCGTCTAGCGCTTCCATTGCTTTTTTTCTTAAATCATAACTATATGCTGCTGGCATTCAACCTCCTTATCATCATCTATCCTTATCCTATCACATCCGGACTTTTATCGAAAGAGCTATAATATACAATCCAAGTGTCATTTGAACACTCCCAAACTTATCACTTTATGCCACTGGTCTTCATCTAAAATTTCTACACCTAATTCCACTGCCTTTTTATATTTGGATCCTGGTTTTTCTCCTGCAATTAGGTAGTCAGTTTTAGCAGAAAGATGTGAGCTGACCTTTGCTCCTAGAGTTTTGGCTCTTACTTTTGCCTCTCCTCTACTCATAGCAAGTAGCTTACCAGTAAACACTATAATTTTATTATTTAAAACAGAGTTACTAGAGTTGGAGCTCACAGGAAGAATTTGAAGACAAGCAGTAAGATCATTTAACATTTTGATGTTATGTTCCTTAGAAAAAAATGATTCCAAAGATTCAGCCACTTTTTTTCCTATGCCGTCTATACCCACTAGCTCAGTATTATCTGATGACAGTTCAATCATCGAATTATACCAATTATCATAAGAAACATAATAATCTGCAAGCAATTCTGCTGCAACTTGGCCAATAAATCTAATACCTAAAGAAAATATAAACCTATCTAGAGTTATTACCCTTCTGCTTTGTATAGCATTTAATAAATGAGCTATTGATTTCTTGCCCCAACCAGACTGTTCTTCCAGATTAAATTCATCCAATCTTTCTTCTAAAGTAAAAATATCGGGAATTTGTTTTATCAGACCAAGGTCGTAAAAAAACTCTATCTGCTTATCACCAAGGCCAACAATGTCAAATGCATCTTTCGATACAAAATGCTTTAGTTTTTCTATTATTTGAGCTTTACAGGCAAATTCCTCAGGACATCTTACTGCAGCCTCTCCCTCAACCTGACGTACTTTACTACCACATTCAGGGCATACTTCAGGAAACACAAATTCAGGTGTATTTGGAAGACGAGAATCTCTGCTTACTTCAACGATCTGGGGAATTACATCCCCTGCCCTTTTGATTGTTACAATATCTCCCTCTCTTATGTCTTTACGTTTTATCTCATCTTGGTTATGCAGACTTGCTCTACTAACTAGCACCCCACCAATATTGACTGGCACTAAATCTGCAACTGGAGTTAAAACCCCTGTTCTGCCCACCTGTATAAATATCTTATTTAACTTTGTTTTTGCATAAACCACAGAAAACTTGTATGCAAGTGCTGAGCGCGGTGCTTTGTGAGTATTCCCTAGACGATTTTGTAGTACCAAATCATTTACTTTATAGACTATTCCATCAATATCATAATCCAAGTTATAGCGACAGTTATAGACTTCGTTATAGAACTTCAGCATTCCATCCAAACTACTCGTTAAGGACTGATGATCATTTACGCAAAAACCAAGTGCCTCAAGCTTATTTAGTATTTCACTTTGACTTTTCTCTGCTCCACCAATTAAAGAATAAGCAAAATATCTAAGTGGTCTACTTGCTGTAATGTTTGCATCCAATTGCTTTAAAGAACCAGCGGCTGCATTTCGAGGATTGGCAAATTCATCGTTTTCATTTAACTTTAAAAAGTCGCTGTTACTGATGTATATTTCACCTCTTACTTCTAGTCTTCCTTGCACACCTTGCAAAAACTTAGGAAAGCCTTTTATTGTTGCAACATTGTGAGTGACATCTTCCCCTACAAAACCATCACCTCGAGTTGCAGCTTTAACAAATCTTCCATCCTCATAAATTGCAGAAAACGACAACCCATCAATTTTTGGTTCACATAATATCTCTATTTTGTCCTCAATTAAAAACCTCTTTATTTTAGACAAAAATTTCTCTACACCTTGTTCATCATAAGCATTCTCAAGGGAAAGCATAGGTTCTTGATGTTCCACCTTAGAAAACCTCTCATCAGGTGGAGCACCAACACTATCTTGTGTTGCATAAATTTCTGGCTCTATTTCAGCTAACTTTTTCTTCAGTTCATCATATTCAGCATCACTTATTTCTGGCTTATTTTTTTGGTGATACAAAACATTATGATAATTTATTTGATCTTGCAGTTTTTCTCTCATCTTTTCTAAGTTAGTCATGATACCAATATAATGCTACATTAGCCTTTGTCGTCAAGCTGTGAATTTTCTTGAATTTATCATATGGTCTTAATCCATCAAATATCAAAGGTGCCACAATGCTATAGCCATACTTATTCTTCTCTTGCTCAATTGTATTAGCAGATCTCGCTTGCTCTAGCCATATATTTATATAAAATTAAAATAAATTAGAGTAAACAATATTGCTATTTAAATGCTAACAAGATTCGCTCCAAGCCCAACTGGCTACCTCCACGTAGGAAACGTACGAACTGCCTTGGTTTGTTGGATGTACACACGCAATCAAAATGGAAAATTTTTACTCCGTTTTGATGATACTGACCTTCAGCGTTCAGATGTCAAATATATAAATGATATCATACAAGATTTGAAATGGATTGGTATCAATTGGGATGCAAGTTTCAAGCAATCAGAGCGCTTTGAGCGTTACAATGAGGTGTTTTTGCAGTTAATAAAAGAAGGGCATATTTATGCATGCTATGAAACAAGAGAAGAGTTAGACATTAAACGAAAATTGCAGTTAAAACAAGGACTTCCCCCTGTATATGACAGAAGCGCGTTACTTCTAACTGAGCAAGAGAAAATTAGTTATGAGCAAGAAGGAAGAAGACCACATTTTAGATTTAAGTTGGATAGAAATGAAGTTGTTAAATGGAATGATGAAGTTAAAGGTGAAATAAATATTGCAACAAGTCACATCAGCGATCCTGTGGTAAAAAGAGAAGATGGAATTTACACATACATGTTACCTTCTGTTACTGATGATGTTGACTTTAATGTAACTCATATTGTACGCGGGGAAGATCATGTAACTAATACCGCAGTGCAAATCCAAATGATTAAAGCATTAAAAGCGAAAATCCCTACATTTGCTCACCTTTCTCTGCTACATTTTGATGATAGCAAAATATCCAAGCGAACCGGCGTGCTGGACATTAAATCTATAAAAGAAGATGAAATTGAACCGATGGCACTAGTTAGTTATTTAGTGAAGCTTGGAACATCCAATCCAATTGAAGCTTGCGCCTGTATGCAATCTTTGATTGATTCATTTGACATTAAAAAATTTAGCTCAGCATGTACGCAATTTAGCTTGAGTGAAGCATACAAGCTAAATAGCAAAGTGCTGCAACAAATGCCATTTGAAATTATACAAGAACGTTTAAATCAAATTGGAGTGGACTCCTCAGAGTTTTGGTATTTTATAAAGAACAATATAGAAAGGTTTTCTGAGGTGGCCAAGTGGTGGAAAATATGCAAATCCGATATAGAGCCTGTTATTCTTGATAAGGAGCTTATAAAAATTGCGTTCAATGCATTGCCCCAAGGTGATTGTAATGAAAACACGTTGTCAGAATGGGTCAAAACTATTCGACAAACAGTGGATATAAAGGCAAAAAACCTATTTACGCAGTTGCGTTCAGCTTTAACAGGAACAGAAACAGGACCAGAGCTCGCTAAACTATTAATTTTTATCGGCAAAGAAAATATCATTGCAAGGTTAAAAGAAAAGTGAAAACTAAAGAATTATAGCTAATGCAATCCCTACGTCATACCGCGATTCATTCGCGGTATCCCTTAGCCGCTAACAAGCAGCGGGATGACGGTTGTCGTTTAGCCATAAACATTAAGAAATTTACCAAATAAAAAAAAGGCAAAAGAAGCCCCGTGGTTATTATCCGCTTTAAAATATTGGCGTTTTTTATGTTTTAAACGCTTGACAAGCGAGATTCAGCCGCTTTTAATTGCAACTAACTTACGCTGCAAATGTTTAAGAAATTTACTAAGCAGAAAAAAAGACAAAGAATCCCCGAGTTAGCTAGTCTTTTACTATCTCTGTCGAGTATTGGCATTTTTTGATGTCTTGTAACGCTTTATAAGCGCGTTCAGCTTATTTAGATAAAAATCTAGATGTAGATGAAGTTTTGTAAAGACATACAGTATCTATATACTGCAAAAAATTGAACATAAGACGCCGATACATTAAGTAATCCTTACCTTTTAATCTGCAGATTGGCGAAAGCAAATACAATAGCTTCATTATCATGATAAGGGAGCTGGCGGAGTTTGTCAAGTAAGTTTTTGTATTTTAATTTTAGAATTTTATAGGCTTTTGTTCTCATGAAAATTATGTTCTCATGAGTAAATTAATGTTATCCTTTTTTGTTGATCTAAAGTTTCTTATGTTCATACACTTACGTGTTCATAGTGTTTATTCGCTGCTTGAAAGCTCGGTTAAAATTGAGGAGCTGATCGGCCTTTGTTTGCGAAATAAAATGCCAGCGGTTGCAATTACTGATTCAGGTAATTTATTTGGTTCACTTGAGTTTGCAGAATATGCGGCAAGTAGGGGAATACAGCTAATAATAGGATGCAATATTATAGTTAAACATTCAGAACAAAATTTACCTATATTATTGCTTGCAAAAAATGAGCAAGGGTACACTAATTTAGTCACTTTGGTGAGTGAGTCTTTTAGAAAGCGCAAGAATAACAGCGATATTCCTTACGTTGATTTTGATGAGCTATTGAATTTAAGTACGGGTCTGATCGCTTTAACCGGTGGATGTTTGGCTCAACCATTGTTGGGGCAAGATAAAGAAACGGTTGAAAAACTGCTTTCAGCATTCAATGGTCATTTATATGTTGAATTGCAGCGTCATGGGCTGAATAAAGAGCTAGAGCTTGAAGAAGCTTTGATAGACTTTGCTTATCAGCGCAATATACCACTAGTTGCAACGAACGATGTGTTTTTTCCAAATAGGTCTGACTATGAGGCTTATGATATATTAACGTGTATATCGGAGGGGAGTTATGCCCTGGAGAATAACAGAAAGAAGTTAACTACCGAGCATTACTTCAAGTCTGTGGCAGAAATGGAGGAGCTGTTCAGCGACATTCCCGAAGCAATTCATAACACTTTAGTGATAGCTAAGCGGTGCTCTTACATGCCAAGAAGCAGGCAGCCTATTTTGCCTAAATTTCCTTGTCGAGAAAATAAAACTGAGAATGAAGAACTGAGGGAGCAGGCAGTTGCAGGATTAGAATTCCGTATTGCGAATGAGACAGACATAGACCTTAAACAATACTACGATCGGCTGAATTACGAACTGAGTGTGATAACTTCGATGAACTACGCTGGCTACTTTTTGATAGTTTCTGATTTCATTCGTTGGAGCAAAGCAAATGGCATTCCAGTTGGTCCAGGAAGAGGCTCTGGTGCTGGATCAATTGTTGCTTGGGGCTTGCAGATTACAGACCTTGATCCAATAAAGTTTGGCCTAATATTTGAAAGATTTTTGAATCCTGATCGTGTATCGATGCCTGACTTTGATATCGATTTCTGCCAAGAGAAAAGGGACCTGGTTATTGATTATGTTCAGAAAAAGTACGGTTATGTTGCTCAAATAATCACTTTTGGAAAATTGCAAGCAAGGGCAGTATTGCGTGATGTTGGTAGAGTATTGCAAATGCCTTACTCTCAAGTGGATAAAATATCTAAAATGGTTCCATTTAATCCAGTAAATCCTGTAACTTTATCACAAGCGATAGAGTTTGATCAAAACCTGCAGAAAGAGCGGGATAGTGATGAGGTAATTGCAAAGCTTCTTGATATATCGCTAAGGCTCGAAGGAATATATCGTCACGTTTCAACTCATGCTGCTGGAATTGTAATATGTGATCAAAAGTTGGAAAATTTTGTTCCTGTGTACTACGATCCAAATTCGGCTCTGCCAATCACTCAATACAGCATGAAATATGTGGAGAAAGCTGGGCTAATAAAATTTGATTTTCTTGGGCTTGGTACGCTAACGCTAATAGATCATGTATGTCGTTTAATTAATCGTGATAGACAAAAGATCGATATTTCTTCAGTTCCTTTAGATGACCAAAAAACCTATGAGATGCTCTCAAGCGGTGATTCAATTGGAGTGTTCCAGCTTGAAAGTTCGGGAATGAGAGAAGCTTTAATTAAACTAAAACCGGACTGTATTGAGGATATTATCGCTTTAATTTCCCTTTATCGTCCAGGACCTATGGATAACATTCCAACTTACGTTGCAAGAAAGCATGGACTTGAGAAGCCAGATTATATTCATCCGTTACTTGAGGAAGTATTAAAAGAGACATTTGGGGTAATAATTTACCAAGAACAAGTGATGGAAATAGCCCGTATTCTTTCCGGGTATAGCTTAGCGGAAGCAGATTTGCTGAGACGTGCTATGGGTAAGAAAATCAAGGAAGAGATGGATAAACAACGTGAACTTTTCATCCAAGGGGCAACGAAGAATGGCGTTGATTACGACAGGGCAAGTTATATCTTTGACCTTGTTGCAAAATTTGCTGGTTATGGGTTCAATAAATCTCATGCTGCAGCATATGCGGTGATATCTTATCAAACGGCTTACCTTAAAGCTAATTATCCATTAGAATTTTTTACAGCACTAATGAATCTGAATATTGATGATAGAGATAAACTGAATTTATTTTATCATGCAGCAAAGTTTAGTGGCGTTACCGTTCTTCCACCTGATATAAACAAGTCTCAAGCTGAATTCTCAATAGAGGATGAACGCATACGTTATGGTATTGCTGCCTTGAGGAATGTTGGTTTTTCTATAGCGGAAGGAATAGTGAACGTACGTTCAAGCGCTTGTAAGGACATATGGGAATTCATTCAAAATTCAGGTCATATAATAAATAAGAGAGCGCTAGAAAGCCTGATTAAATCCGGAGCATTCGATAGCGTGCATAAGAACAGAAAGCAGCTATATGAGTCAATGGACACGCTGATTTACTTTGCAAATAAAAACAAACAGGATAGAGAATCAAGTCAAGCTGCTTTGTTTGGTAGTCTTGATGTCCTCAAACCGAAACTTGAGAATGTGGAAGATTTTGATGAAGAGGAAAAATTAGAACATGAGTTATTTTCACTAGGATTTTATTTAACTAATCATCCGCTTGAAAAATTTAGAACTCTTCTGGAAAAGTTAAATATTGGGTTTATCGGAGAAAATAGAACAGCAAAAACTGCTGGGGTAATATTAAATGCACGTATGAGAACTTCAGAGCGTGGAAGGTTTGTTATCCTCACACTTTCTGATCCCCATAACGTTTCTGAAATAGCATTCTATAATAATGAAATAATAGAAGAAAAAAGAGATTTATTTTCACCAGGAACATTTGTGATAATTGATCTTGAAGCTTCGGAAAATACAACAAGATTAGCAGGCAAGGATATATCTGAGTTTACAAAAAGAGTCACTTCTACAATAAAAGAATTAGTTCTCACCACTGAGTGCACGGATTCGCAAAAAGCCGCTATGGAATTAAACACAATATTGAAAGATGAAGGCAGAACCAAAATAATGCTAAAACTTCTTCTCGAAAAACATAAAGTGAGCATCTTATTACCAGGTGCATACTCAATTGCTCCTCAAGTAATTTATGAAATATCTAATTTAAGCTGGATTAAAGGCGTAGAAATTAATACAAATAACTTGCTTATATAAAAAAGCTTTATATAATGAAATATTTAATCGGTATTAAAGGAAGATATAGTGAATCTTTATGAATTTACTTTTATAGCACAACAAGGATTGTTACAGCAAGAAGTAGAGGAGATGGTCCAAGAGCTAGCTGTTTCATTGAAAAATATTAAAGCAGATATTATGTTCCAGCAAATCAGGGATATTCTGAAAAAAGGAAATGACAAGCTTACAAAACAAGAGTTAGAAGTGCGTGCTGAGGACATTAAAGAAAGTCTAGTTGCTTACTCTGATTTCTTGGAAGATCTTACAAAAATTTTATGGGTTGAATTAGAAGAAGATCTTTCAAATTTGAAAGAAGTGAAGTCAAAAATCGATAAAGAGTTGAAAGATGACCTAAAAGATTTAGGAATAACGCAAGATTTTACAAAATTTCTAGGAGGCAGTACTAAAAGTGCGTTTATCCATAACGCAGTAAATGCTTTGAAGAGAAATATTTCAGAACATCTAATAAAGATTTTTCAAGATATTTTGAAAGATTTTAGAATAAACGGTCCAACTCAATCGAGCAAAGCGTTGGAAATGCTTTTGAAAAACATTGAAGCATCAGGATTAATCAAGTATGAACATTGGGGTCTTTTGGATTTTGCATATCACAAAAATAAAATGAAGAGCGGTCATTATTGTATAATGTGCATAAGTTCTACTGCAAGCATTCTGGATGAATTTATGCGTAGAATGAAACTTAATGAGAACGTTATTCGCCACTTTCCTGTGCAGGTTGATAAAATTTTTGAAGGTAAATCTCATATGATGAATAAACAAATTGAGGAGCAAAGCGCATAATGATGAAAAGACGAAATAGTTTTAATAATTCTTACGTATCTGTAAATAATAGGACTGGCTTTAGGCGTTCTAAAGTTTGCCCTCTTGCTGCGTCTAAAGATGAAGACATAGATTATAAGAATATAGATTTATTATCCAAGTTTACCTCTGACTATGGTAGGATATTACCTAGAAGATTAACAGGCGTATGTGCAAAAAAACAAAGGAAGTTACGCTTAGCGATCATAAGGGCACGTTTTTTAGCTCTTATTCCTTACTGTACTAAAAAAGTTTAGGTAATTTATGTTGATAATTTTAAAGGAAAATATAAGGACTTTAGGTAAGCTTGGTGAAGTTGTCAAAGTTAAACCAGGTTATGCACGTAATTTTCTTTTTCCACAAAGAAAAGCGGTGAAAGCTACCAAGGAAAATTTAACAAAGCTAGAGGAGCAACGTTTATTACTGGAAGAAGAGAATATAAAAAGATTAAATGTAGCAAAAGAGCTTGCGTTGTCACTACATGATAAGTTTGTGGTATTAATAAAGCAAGCTTCAGAGGATGGTAAAATTTTTGGTTCTGTAACAACACGTGAAATTGCGAAAATTTTACTACAAGAAGGACATGTGATAGATCACCGTAGTTTATCTTTTGGTGGAGTAAGCATCAAAAACTTGGGTGAATACCAAGTAAACGTAGAATTACATAGTGAAGTAGTAGTACCAATTACTATATACGTCGTGAAATCCGAAACAGATGTAAATGAGCTAAGGCAAGTAAAATTGCAAAATCAGAAGTCTGAGCAACAAGAGGCAGAGCAAGATGCGAATAAAGAAGCTACTGATGGTGATGATAGCTGATCAAAGATGATCCCTTGTTATAGTCGTAAAGAAATGTCTGCCATGGCTAAGCTGGTGTCATCCCAGTGCTTCCCTCATGTCATCCCAGTGCGTGACACTGGGATCCAGTTTATTTCATCATGGACATTATTTTATGCTTCTAGAATCCGTTGTCCATTGAATAATTTGCAAATACTTTTATACCTGGATTCCAGTGTCACGCACTGGAATGACACCATTATTGGAGTAAATCAAAAATGATCCCCCGCTATAGCAGAAAAGAAATGTCTTCCATTTGGGAGGAAAATAATAAATTTAATATATGGCTTAAAATAGAAAAATTAGCGTGTGAAGCTCAAGCAAAGTTAGGAGTGATTCCGAATAATATTGCTGAGAACCTCTCTGGTGCTATTGAATTTGATGTTGAATGTATCAACGAAATTGAATCCATTGTAAAACATGATGTTATAGCTTTTCTGACATATATTGCTAAAAAAGCGGGAGTTGATGTTCGTTATCTTCATTATGGAATGACAAGTTCTGATGTTTTGGATACATGCCTTGCGGTGCAACTGAAAGAGTCCTGTGATATTTTGCTCGAGAATCTAAAAAATTTACTTGCAGCATTGAAAAAAAAAGCTGAGGACTATAAAGATATTGTTTGTGTTGGACGCAGTCACGGAATGCATGCAGAACCAACAACTCTTGGAATAAAATTTGCCAGATTTTATGCTGAATTTAAACGCAATTATCAGAGATTAATTAGCGCGCAAAAAGAGATCTCAATTTGTAAAATATCAGGTGCAGTAGGCAATTTTGCAAATGTTGATCCGTTTGTTGAAGAATATGTAGCGAAAGAAATAGGACTCATACCTGAAATCATATCGTCTCAAGTCATTCCTCGTGATAGACATGCTATGTTCTTTTCAGTTTTGGGAGTGATTGCAAGCTCAATAGAAAATGTTGCTGTTGAAATTCGTCATTTGCAAAGAACTGAAATCGGCGAAATTTCTGAGCATTTTTCCACTGGGCAGAAGGGAAGCTCTGCTATGCCACACAAATGTAATCCTATTTTAAGTGAAAATCTGACTGGACTCTCACGTTTAATACGCAGTTATGTTTTTCCTGCGTTAGAAAATGTTGCATTGTGGCACGAACGTGATATATCACACTCGTCTGTGGAAAGATGCATTGCTCCTGATGCTTGTATAACAATGGATTTTGCTTTAGTGCGATTAACAGATTTGATAGATAAATTGGTGATCAATAAGGAAAACATTGAAAAGAACTTAAATTCTTCAAAAGGTTTAGTTTTCTCACAGCGTGTATTGCTTGAGTTAGTAAATAGTGGTTTGGCGAGGGAAGAGGCGTATAAAATTGTTCAGAGCAATGCAATGAAAGTGAAACAAAACAACAGTGATTTTCTGGCCGAATTGAAACAAGATAAACCCTTACTTAAGGTTATTAACTCGGAAAAACTTGAATCTTTGTTTGATTTGAAGTATTATACGAAACATATAGATCGTGTGTATAATAAGGTTTTTAATTAGGCTGAGTAGCTCAGTTGGTAGAGCAGGAGGATCATAATCTCTTGGTCGGGGGTTCAAGTCCCTCCTCAGCCACTCGAACTAAACTATGTTTAGCAAAGCAGTGCTATTGGTGAAACCCAGTGTCAGTTACTTAGAATGAGTTGTATATCCACTCAGGTGAGGAGACAATGGATAAGAGATTGTGAAAAGGGTTTAGCTTTTGGCCTATGATCTCTTTAAATGACAGAATTTCACTACAAAACTTAACTTTCTTCTATGCAGTTAGCTAAGTCAAGAAAGGTGAATCTATCTCTTGTTGTAAACGCAAGATCGACCACTTTACAATATTGTTCTTTATTCCAACTGAGGTGCTCTGGTAAGTGTGGAATTGATAGATCTTCAAATATTTTTTGCAGGTGTTTTGCAGGTAGTAAATTTTGCTTAATTAAACTGGAAATATTATGCCATTCTTTACAAATAATCTCTTGGATTTTTTGCTGCATAATTTGCTTCTGTTCAAAAGTTCTTACAAATTCGATATTATCAAAGCACTGAGTTATATGTTTTACATCTAAAGTGGTCGGTTTGATAATCGGGTTTTGTATTGATAATATCTTTTCCTGCAAATTAGCCATGGTAATCGTCGTAACAGCAATTTTTTCGCCATGTAGTAAGGAATGATCTCTTGTTACCATTTCCATTGCGTGAGCTATCATATGCTCTCCTTGGCTTGCAGAATAGCTGCCTTTTGATATTACCATTCCAAGTCCTGAAATTAGTAGAACTTCCATAAGTAATAGGACCACTTTTCTACTTCTTTTAGTAAGCGCCGTATACTCTCTTAGCAAAATTTGCTCCAAATCGCGAACAAGTGTAAAAGGTAATTCATTGTATTCTGTGCCAAGCAACAAATGAGATAGTAGCCAGTCAGCCTGAACTGTTGAACGACAAATGAAATCTGCAAATCCGCTTAATGTGAGACGCAGTGGTGCATTGGCAAGTATGTCTATATCTATATATACTGCTCTTGGAAGATGTGCTTTGAACGATTTTTTATATCCATTTACTAATATTGAAGCATTTGCAGAGGTATATCCATTCATAGAAGCGGCTGTTGGGAACGATATATAATCTTTTTTCTCGAGGTAGCTTGCATATTTGCAGATATCGTTAACAGTGCCGCTACCAAATGCAACTATTAAGTCACTGTCTTTTGCTTTGTTTCTAACTAGATTTACGGTTTCAAGAGAGGCAGCTCTGCTTGTTGTCATTTCTCTACCTGATGTCATCCCAGCGCGTGACACTGGAATGGCAGGTGGAGCTGGAATAATTAAGTTAGGAATTTTATTAAGTACGTTTTTGTTTAAAAGTTTTGCTGTATTTTTATCTGCAACTAGAAAGACGTCATTTCCGTGTCGTGTGCATATTTCATAGATATCATCAGCAAGGTAGTAATCTGTTATTACTTCCCTTAGAAAAGTTTGTTCGGTTTGATGTAATATTTGTTTTAAATAGTGCATAGAGTGTTTACAATATAGCAGTATAAGTATTTTAAGATTGACATGAAAATTGACCCTGTAGAGCTAACTAGGAAATTGATCTCTTTTGAGAGTATAACACCAGAAGACAGCGGGGCAATAGAGTATATAGCAACAATCTTCAAAAAGAGCGGCTTTGATTGTGAGATTTTAGAATTTGGTGATAAAGTTAAAAATCTTTATGCGAAATATATAAATGGAGTACCAAATTTGTGCTTTGCTGGGCACGTTGATGTTGTACCACCGGGTCAGTTAAAAGATTGGGCATTTGGTCCATTTAAACCAGAAGTGAGGGATGGAATGCTATATGGAAGAGGGGCCGCTGATATGAAAAGCGGAGTAGCTGCATTTATTGCTGCTATGGTAAATTTGATTGCAGAGAAGTTTCAATTTAATGGTTCGATAAGTGCATTGATTACCAGTGCTGAAGAAAGCATGGAAGAATATGGAACAAAGGCAGTTTTGGAATGGATGAAAAATAAGCAGAAAAAGATAGATTTTTGTGTGGTTGGCGAACCAACCAGTAGTGAGAAATTAGGTGATACCATAAAAATAGGCAGAAGAGGTTCTGTAACATTTGAATTAATTTGCCATGGAAAACAAGGGCACGTTGCCTACCCAGACCTAGCAGACAATCCAATATATAAGGTAATATCGATATTGAGTAAGGTAAAAAATACTACTTTTGATCATGGTAATAAATATTTTCAGCCTTCACATTGCGAAGTTACTACTATCGATGTTGGAAATAATACTAGCAATCTAATACCTGGCTCAGCAACTACACGTTTTAACATTCGATATAACAATGAACAAACACCGGGTGGCTTATATAAGCTGATTGATGAAATATGCTCCAGTGTAACTAACGATTATAAACTTTCTATGCATAGCAGCAGGGACGTTTTCCTCTCTACTCCCGATAGAAATACTGATATTATGCTTGATGCAATAAGTAAGGTTACCAACATTGATGCTATACTTAGCACAAGTGGTGGCACATCTGACGCTGCGTTTATCAAAGATGTTTGTCCAGTGATTGAATTTGGTATAATCAACAAAACTGCACATCAGATAAACGAATGCGTATCAGTAAACGATATACACAAGTTAACAGCTATATATAAGGAATTTATAGAAAATTATTTCAATCCCACTAATAAAATATTGAATCAGGTCAACGTAGTTAGTAATATATCTAGTGGTCCATTGTTAGCTTAGATGTAATCAGATCTCTTGCATAACTGTTGTCTGAATAACAACTGGTGTCATTCCAGCAAAATGTGTCAAGTAAGTTTTTTCGTTTCTATAGCTACTTGGATGACAAAAGAAGAAATACTAGACTTTATACCTTTTGCACTCAAATTCACATAAATCATGAATTATGCACGTTTCACACGAAGGTTTCTGTGCTTTGCAAACATATCTACCATGCAAAACTAGCCAATGATGAGCATAAAGCAGGTATTTTTTGGGAACCACATTTAAAAGAGATTGCTCTGTTTTAAACACATCTTTTTCTTTCACAAGCCCAATTCTATTGCTCACTCTAAAAACGTGAGTATCAACTGCCAATGTTGGAATGCCAAGCCCCGAATTTAAGAACACATTAGCGCTCTTTCTCCCCACTCCAGGCAAAGACACCAAATCATCAAAATTAGTAGGTACTTTGCTGTTGTATCGTTCTACCAATATTTTACTAAGCCCGATTATATTTTTTGCTTTGGAATTATATAAACCAATACTGCTTATGCATTTTTTCAGCTCACTCTGCCCAAAGCTCAGCATTTTTTCTGGTGTATCAGCGATATTAAATAGTTCTCTTGTAATTTTATTAACGCTTACATCAGTTGTCCGCGCTGATAAAACTATCGCAACCAGTAACGTAAAATGATTGGTATAATTTAGCTCTATTTTTGGCGCAGGATTTGATTGTTGAAACTTTTCAAATATTAGTTCTACTTTTTTTGAGTCCATTTCATTTACCACACCTCTTTTAAATATTTAAACAAAGAACCCCTCTTTCCCATCATACAAATACAATTTGTCCATTCTCACCACGTCAAAATTGTGTTCTTCAAGTTTGATTAGCAAGTTATTCACATCACTATTTGTAATAGCTTGCTTTTCATTATTTGCGATAAACCTACAGGTTATTTGATCACTTGAAGGTTTTGAGTTTCCTGGCCAAATCGCAAGACCTTTTGAGTATATTGCTATCATTTGCAGATTACTCGATTCAAATAACCTAACTATTTGGTCAAAGTTGCTGGATTTGTCCCAAGCAAGCGCTATATCACTACCTACTAGCTTTTTGGTTTTATAGTCCTGTTCATAGCTATTTTGTATTTCACTTATTTTGCTATTTGTACTGCTACCGACTGTAAGCTCAGATAATGTTTTCGGTTTTTTTCCTAGATTATCTATAACGGCTTCTGCAAATTCTTTGGTACCAATTTTCTGTTTACTCTTTTTCTCTTTATATAAATCGGCGGTATGTATTCCATCCTCCAAAGTCTTGAGCCATGAATCGTAAATTAGTTTTGCAGTACTCACTTGACTGATGTAGACCAACATATGCACTGCAGCATTCAAAAGTCCAGAAGGATTAGCTATGTTTTTTCCTGCAATATCAGGAGCAGAACCGTGCACTGCTTCAAACATTGCATATTCATTACCTATATTGCTACTTCCAGCGAGTCCAACAGATCCAGAGGTTTGCGCCACAATGTCCGATAATATATCGCCATATAAGTTCTCGGTTACTATAACATCGAAATTCTCCGGTTCTGTGGCAACACGTGCCATCCCAATATCGACTATATAATGTTCTGCCTTTATGTCCGGGTATTCCTTTGCAATACGATCAAACGCCGCATGGAAAGTTCCGTCAGTCATTTTCATTATGTTATCTTTAGTAAGACAAGTTACCTTCTTTCTACTATGTTTTTTTGCATATTCAAAAGCGTACCTGCATATTTTTTCTGAGCCGGATCTAGTAATAATTTTAGTGCATTGGTAAGAGTCACCAGTGAGCCTGTGCTCTATTCCGGTGTAAACGTCCTCTTCATTTTCACGTATTACTACGATATCAAACTTATCGAATTTATTTTCTATAACAGGATGATATGAAATGCATGGTCTGATATTTGCATACAACCCTAGATTTTTTCTGAGTGCAACGTTTAAGCTTTTGTGGCCTTTACCTTGAGGAGTTGTTGTCGGAGATTTTAATAATATTTTTGTCCTTTCAATTGATTCCCAACCACTTGGAGAAATTCCGTGAGACCATTCTTTACTATAAACACGCTCCCCTATTTCAATAATATCTATTGAGATTTTCGCTTCTGCTTCGCGCAATATCGACAGCACCGCTTCCATGATTTCTGGTCCGATACCGTCGCCATATGCAACTGTGATTGGTGTTGACATAACTTCCCTAGTTATAAATGATTTAATATTAATTTAAATAATAGAGTGGCACAAGTAGCTAATATTACCCAAGTTAGTATATTTACGGTTATTTAATAACGTATTTTTATATTATATGATGATATTATGAAATATAGGTGGGGTTATGAATACTGAAATAAATGTTAAAGTAAATTATGTAGGATTTACAAGGCGTATTGTAGCAGAAATACTTGACCTCATCATATTTTCCCCTCATTTTATCTTCGGTTTTATCTATGGTGTATTCATCGTATCATTACAAGATCAAGATAAAGACTCTTTTCAGGAACTTGCACAACTAGCAACAGAAATACCATTTATAGTTTCTACAGTGGTCGCAACATTAGTACTAACAATATCCAAAATATTAATGGTAACAAAACTTGGTGGTACCCCAGGAAAACTATTGTGTGGTATGCATATTAAAGATGCTAATACATTTACAAATGTTACCCTTATGCAAGCAACAATAAGATGTATTTCTAAGGGAAGCATCTGGATTATTTTTCGCTTTTTGCTTCATCTGCATTATCATGGTTATACTTTTCTATATCTTTTAATTGTGCTAATTTTATTTTTGTTTGCAGTATTTGATCAACGCAAACAGACTTTTTACGATAAAATTGCAAAAACAGTAGTGATAGACTATAAATCTAGTTGATATTTTTCTTTATAGGTAGTACATGGATAAAAAAGTAAACTACTCAACGATGACAAGACGTACTCTAGCATTTATAGTTGATTGTATTTTATTTATCGCAATACCATTTGGTTTAATGGCGGTGGGTTTCTCACTTACACACGCAATACAAGGGATCATGGGTGCAATAATTGTAATCACCACGATTGTATTTTCTTTATTTTTAATGATACCATGTATATTTCATATATTCATGCTAGTAAAATTTGGCGGCACTCCAGGACACTTGTTATTTAGCATGCGCGTAAAAGACAAAGATACATTTGAGTCAATCACTACAATGCAAGCAATGAAAAGGACTATAGCTCTTTTTATAATTTATTGCATATCACTTTGTAATCCCATTTTATTCTTAGCTATACTAATCTTAGTTTTAGTATGTGCAGTAGGTGATGAACATAAACAAGCTTTTCACGACAAAATTGCAAACACGGTAGTGATAGATTATAAACCTAGTTGATATTTTCCTTTAGCTGTCTGCCACCAAGGGTGTCATTCCAGTGTCACGCGCTAACTTAAGGTAAATTGCCAACTTAACTATAAATATATTTTGGTAAATCCAAATTATTTTAGCTATAAGAGCGTTTTACTTTTTGCTCAGCATATCCATCATAACTGGCTTACTTTTAGTGATTCATGGAGTTAAAAAAGTCAGCATTGCTCTTTGTTAAAAGTAGTTTGTCACGTAAAAATTCCATTGCTTCAACGGGTCCCATAGGATTGAGTATCCTACGTACCACCCATATTTTATTTAGTATAGCCTTATCAACTAATAGCTCTTCCTTCCTTGTTCCGGATTTTGTAATATCAATAGCTGGAAATATACGTTTATCAGAAAGTTTTCTATCAAGTATGATCTCAGCATTTCCTGTACCTTTAAACTCTTCAAAAATAACTTCATCCATTTTTGAACCAGTATCTATAAGAGCTGTGGCGATTATAGTTAAAGAACCCCCATTCTCAATATTACGAGCTGCTCCAAAAAAGCGTTTTGGTCTCTGCAGTGCGTTTGAATCTACACCACCAGTTAGAACTTTCCCAGACGAAGGAATAACCGCATTATAAGCACGTGCAAGTCTAGTAATATTGTCAAGTAGAATTACCACATCTTTTTTATGCTCAACCATTCTTTTAGCTTTTTCTATTACTATTTCAGCAAGCTGTACGTGACGGTAAGCAGTCTCATCGAACGTAGAACTTACTACCTCACCTTTTACAGAACGTATCATATCTGTTACTTCTTCAGGTCTTTCATCTATAAGTAACACTATTAATTCTACTTCAGGGTGATTTATAGCTATAGAGTTAGCCATTTGCTGAAGCAATACAGTTTTTCCTGTGCGAGGTGGAGCAACTACTAACGCTCTTTGCCCTTTTCCAAGAGGAGCTACTATATCTATAGCACGCATGCTTAAGCCTTTTTTATCATCACCATTATTACACTCAAGTACTATGCTTTCCTCAGGATAAAGAGGAAGCAAATTATCAAAATGGACGTACTTTCTTAATTCACTTACTTCAGTAGAGTTTATACTTTGAACCTTAGTTAAAGTAAAATATCTCTCTTTATCACCAGGTGGCCTTATTTCTCCATATGCCATATCTCCTGTACGTAAATTAAACTTCTTTATTTGCCCGTTAGAAATATAAACATCATCGGTACTTGGGGCATAATTTGCACTTGCTGAACGTAAGAAACCAAAACCATCAGGCAATATTTCCACTATTCCACTCCCTGTGGTTATGCCTCCTTCTTCACTCATTTTTTTCATTAAGCTGAATATTATTTCCTGCTTTAGCATTCTACCATTGCTTTTACCGTTAGTTGAAATTTTTCTTTCTTCAGCTAACTCTAACAATTCTTCTGCTGTTTTCTCTTTTAATTCGCTCAGATCTAATGTTTTTCTGTTTTTCTCAGTACCTTCATTGACCATCTGTTTTACTGTATCGTTATTGTAAATTTGCTCACTTTTTTCAGGTTGAGCTGTAACCTTTCCTTTTGCCAAAACATCTTCATTGATTGTTGTCATAATCCTCCAAAAATTTTAATTGATGCTTACTAACCTAAAATGTGACTATAAGATAATAAATTATGCTGAGTTAGTTTCAGTGCGTATTAAGCTTAATTATCATTAAACCCCGTACTTTACTTACATTATACTAATAAACACTAGCAAGTCAAGTTAATTTAATGTTAACAAAACACAAAAATTTGAGGATTTTCAATAGCTATTCTTTATATTTTTTTAACCTTTCTTGCTTCTCCTCTTCTACTTTTGCTTTTTCCACTTCTGCTTCTAAATTTTCTTGACTACATAAGCCGAGTAGTACAGGATCTTGGGGTTTTATATTTTGCATGTTATGATGAGATCCATCTCTTACCTGCTCAACTGTGTAATTTGTTGTACTAATTAATTTAGCTATAACGTTATCGTCCAAGATAGGAAATTTTTTTACTAAATAATAAATCGCATCAGGTTTATCTCTACGTCTTGCCGTAGAGGCAAAGCCAAGAATGCTACCAATCGCTTTACTTCTTTTTTTTATATTTTTTATAATCAAATTTGGTACACGATTTGAATTTTTTTTGCAATCATCGATTTCTTTTTCAGTAATTATTCCAGAAATAATAGGGTTATATTTTTCTACTTCTATTTCCTCATCAGCTATGTCTTGTACTTCTTCAAGGGCCAATCTGCAACATTGTGCTATTTGATTAAAAGTTAAACCAGTGTTGTCTACTAACCAAGCAGCTATTTGCACTAGAAACTGTTTATTTCTATCGTTATTGCCCTTAGAAGATTCCATTGACATCAAAAAAGCATCTCCCATTTAAAGTATCCCTTACTGTTATACAGAGCTAAAATATAAACTATTAAAACTAAAAAAGCATTAATTTTGTCATTCAATAACTTTTTGTTTGTCACTTCCCACCTCTTAAGTTAATTAAATGCGCTTACCTTTAAGCATATTTCAAACAAAATATTTCCCCTTCCTAAGGTATAGTATAACTCAGTTAAACATATGTTCCTATTTAAGATTAGAGAGTTAAATTTTAAGTTAATATATTGTAATATTATATATATTAGCTAATAAAGCAACAGGTTTACAAGCATTAAATTATCACTATTCTATAATTAATCATTAATTAACTGGGTTTAAAATGAATGTTAAAAATTTTTTCACTAAAGTAACCGTTGTCCTTTTAGCTTGCTTGTTAATCTTCATGGGAATTGGCAACCTTTTATCAGGTGATGATGAAAAAGAAGAGGTAGCTAGGGTTGGAAAAGAAGTTATAACGTCAGATGAGTATAAATCACTATATCAAAATTATGAAAAGCAAATTTCTGGATCTGATGCGAGTAGAGAACAAGTAAAAAAGCTGAAATATGATTTGCTTAACGCACTTATAGAGCAAAAACTATTGTTTAACCTAACTAGTGAGCTGGGGGTGACAGTTGGAGAAGAATCTATAAAAAACCATATTAAAAACACCAAATACTTTCAAAATGATAAAGGTGAATTTGACAAAAATAAATTCTATGAAACGCTAAATGACCTGCATATGACAGAGAAAGAGTATATAGCAAAGCTAGAGAAAGTCCTGCCTGCAATGATGTTCATGACTTCATTATTTAAAGATAATTATCCAGTAACTTTTGGCGAGAAAATTGATGAGCAGATATACAAAAGTCGCTACCAAACTAGAGTAGTTGATATTGTTAAAATAACTGAAGATGCAGTTACAAACATTCCTGAACCAGATGATCAAGCCTTACTTGATTTGTACGAAAGAAATAAATCCCATTTTTATTATCCTGAGTATCGAACTGCGCAATATATTTCCCTAGGCCAAAAGTATTTTGAAGATCAAATCAAGATCTCAGATGAAGAAGTTGATGGTATAATAGAACAACAAGAACTTAAAAATCAAAGAGATATATTCAATGCAATATTTTCTACCAAAGAAGAAGCTGAGACAGCAAGAAGAGCATTTGAGGAGGGTAAAACAAGCTTTGAACAGATAGTAGAAGAGTTTGGCAAAGCAAAACTTGAGGAAACTAAAGTAAATAATATAACTAAGGATTTTTTACCAGAAGACGTGAGAGAGAAGGTATTTGCTCTCAAAGTAGGTGAAGTAAGTGAAGTTTTAGCAAGCAGTTTTGGTTGGCACATAGTAAAAGTGGAAAGTGCGCATCAAATCTCTGATGAAGACTTAGTTGATTTAAAAAAAGACATAAAGTCAGTTCTAACTAACCAAAAGTCTTTTGAAAGAGTCAATGATTTCATAAACCAAGTGAACTATAAGATATACAATGGTTCAGAAATTGAAGAAATATTGAGTGAATATAATTTACCTATACAAACTATTGGTCCAGTAGATGCGAGTGGAAAAGATCAAAGCGGTAATAACGTAGGAGATTCTGGTGATTTGATTTCTTTCATTTTTTCGCGAGAAAAGGATCAGAAAGGTTATTTTAAGGGCGTTGGGGACGCTGTTGTTAGTGTAAAAATCGTCGATATCGTTCCACCCAAATTGCAAAGTTTTGAAGAAGGCAAGGCATTAGCGGTAGAGCTTTGGCGTAGTGAGTTTATAAAAGAAAGAATGTTTAAATTCGGGCAAGAGGTTGCAGTTCAACTAAGAGAAAAAACAGATTTGGAAGAAATTCAAGGTGTGGAATTAGTTAAAGGTCAGCAGATGCACCGCAATAAAGTGGATCAACAAAACTACCCCTTTTCTTTTGTAGAAGAGATTTTCAATATGAAAACAACTGGTTCAGTGACAGATCCTATTCAATACAATAATGAAATTATAATAGGTGTTCTAAAAGAAATGCATTCATCAAATGGCAAATTAAACATGCTTGACACCGGAAAACGTGTGATGATATCGCTAAAAGAGCAATTAATTAGCTATCTGGAATCAAAGTATAAAGTCGAAGTTAATCACGCTATACTTGATGATATATAATCAAAAATCTTATAAGTTGCTTCAAACGCATCCAGTGCCCAGACACACAACTGTACGAACATTGCGATTTGAGAGCAATCTTCACTAGAAAGGATGTCATCCCAGTGCCCAGACACTGGGATCCAGGAATTTTATTAAGTTGGTAAGCATAAAAGTAGCCGTTTTATGTTAAAATACAACGTTTTAATGATTAAAAAAAGGCTGGATTCCAGTGTCAAGCACTGGAATGACACCATTTGCTGTGCAATTTACCTTCACAAATGAATGTTCGTATAGCTGTGCACCCGGCACTGCCCTACATTATTGGTAATTATATTATAAGGTGCAAAAGTTGTATAATTCATTTGACTTAAAACGGCTCATTGTATAAAATTGTGGCTAATATATGAATAAAGGTTAACATGGCAGTTAAAATAAGGTTGGCGAGGTTTGGCGCAAAGAAACGCCCTTTTTATAGGATAGTTGTAGCTGATTCACGAGCACCAAGAGATGGGCGTTTTATTGAGAAAATAGGACAATATGATCCAATGTTACCAAAAGACAATAAAAATCGTGTTGTGGTGAAAGCTGATAGATTAAAACATTGGCTAAGTGTAGGCGCGCAGGCAACTGAAAGAGTACTGTGGTTTATCAAAAAAGGCATAGTAACTTTAGAAACAGAACCAAAGAAAACAGAAAAGAAGAAAGTAGAGAACGAGAAAGCACAAGGGCAAGAGGCATAAGTCTCTTAAAATGCTAAATACTGATTTAACAAACAGCGATAAATTAGACGATATTGTATCTTCTGATTTGTCAGCTATGAATGACTTTGTCTTCAAAAATGTCAATGATGAAGATGCTAAGCTTGCTACTGATATTATATCTCATCTTGTTAGGTCAGGTGGAAAAAAAATAAGGCCTAAACTAGTTTTTATTATATGTAAAATGCTAAACTATTCTGGGGAGAATAGGATCAACGTTGCTGCATCGGTAGAGTTTATACACAATGCTACTTTACTTCATGATGATGTGCTCGATGAAAGTGAGGCACGCCATGGAGTTAAAACAGCGAATAAGATTTGGGGAAATAAATCAAGCATTTTAGTTGGTGATCTATTGTTGACTCTAGCATTTAGATGGCTTATAGAGTGTGGAAATTTAAATATTCTCTCTATTTTATCTAAAGCATCGCATTTACTTGTGAAGGGTGAAATAAAGCAGATGACAGCACGCTTTAACCCCCACACAGTCAGGGAAAATTATTTTGATATCATTGGAGAAAAGACAGCATCTTTATTTTCTGCATGCTGTGAAGCTGCATCAACAGTATCTGGTGCAACAAATGACGAAACAGAGAGGCTAAAGAATTTTGGTTTTAATTTTGGTATGGCATTTCAAATAGTTGATGATATGCTCGATTATACTGCTAATCAAGGCACTTCTGGAAAACAAGTCGGAAAAGACTTTTTCGAAGGTAAAGTCACCTTACCTGCTATTATAGCATACGAAAAGGGCAGTCCAGCAGAGCAAACATTCTGGGAAAAATGCTTTTCTTCAGCTAGACACAATTTTGACCAAGCATTACACTATATTAATCACCATAATGCCATTCAGCTTTCTATGGAAAAAGCTAGACACTACATTAATATGGCACAAAATGATATTAGTACTTTTTCTGATTCTTTTTATAAAACTACTTTAATTAACTTTTTAAATGCGAGCATAGAAAGACGAATGTAGCTGGCGCTTGATATTTTCAGATTAATTGTTATATATTTATTAGATTCTTAAGGGTAATGATATGTCAGATAGCAGTAAGGAGAAAAAGAAGAAGTTTGCTGATATGGTAAGTAGGCAGAAAGGTGACGACCAACAAAGTGATAACCATAAGCAAACTGATGATTTAAATGAAGATCTCAATACATTAAAAGAACGTGCAGTTCAGCTTGAAGATCATTTACGCCGTGCTGTTGCAGATAATGAAAACGTCAAACGTATAATGCAAAAGCAAATTAGCGATGCAAGTGACTACGCAGTCACAAAACTTGCACGTGATATGATCGACTCGTGCGACAATTTAAAAAGAGTAATGGAAATTTTGAAAGACGGTGATCCTGTTCATGAGGGGATTAAAGTAGCTTATCAAAAAATTATAAATGATCTAAAAAAACATGGAATAGAGGAAGTAGATCCACTTGGTGAGCTTTTTGATAGTAATTTACACCAAGCTGTTGTGGAAAGAGAAGACAATGAAAAAAAGCCTGGCACCATTGTAGAAGTACTACAAACTGGTTATACTATCAAAAATAGGTTGCTCCGTCCTGCAATGGTTATTCTTTCTAAGAAATCTGCTGATTGTGGAAGCGATTAGCATGAGGTAAATGTATAATGACAAGTATTGTCTTTTCAGGTATCCAGCCAAGTGGCGTACTACATCTAGGTAATTATCTTGGTGCAATCAAACAGTGGATAGACTTACAGGATAAATACAAATCTCTTTTTTGTATTGTCGACCTACACGCAATCACAGCAAATAAGCTTCCCGCAAGTGAATTAAAAAGTAATATTTTCAAAACAGCAGCAGCTTATATTGCATGCGGAATAGATCCAGAAAAGTCCATTATTTTTAGTCAGTCCACAGTTAGTGGTCATGCAGAACTGGGCTGGCTGCTTGGATGCTATACACCAATTGGTTGGCTTAATCGCATGACTCAATTTAAAGATAAAGCTGGCAGCGATAAACAAAAAGCCTCTCTTGGATTATATAGTTATCCAGTACTTATGGCTGCAGATATATTGTTGTATCAAACTAAATACGTTCCTGTTGGTGATGATCAAAAACAGCATTTGGAGCTTGCACGTGATATTGCATCAGCTTTTAACAATCATTATAAGCTGGATTATTTCATCGTACCTGAAATCTTAACTTTGGATTGCACATCAAGGATAATGAGCTTAAGGGATGGCACAAGCAAGATGAGTAAATCTGATCCTTCAGAACATTCGTGCATTAACCTTGATGATACGGATGACTTAATTGTCAAAAAAATAGAAAAAGCAAAAACAGATTCAATTCTAGGCTTTGCTACTTTAAAGTGCCGACCAGAAATAAGCAATTTGATAAACATTTATTCAGTGCTTAGTAATGTAAATGCGGAAAAAGTATGTGAAGAAGTGAACAAACATGACATGAAGCACTTCAAAAAAGAGTTAGCTGATTTAATTATCAGTGTTATATCACCCATACGTGAGAAAATGAATGATCTTTTAAAAGACCAATTCCATTTACATGAAATATTAAAAAAAGGCACAAAGAAAGCAGCAGAAATTGCAACCCATAATATAAAAGAAATCAAGGATATTATTGGATTTGCTCAATATCTGTAAGGTTCCAAAGTGTGATGGTGCGAACCGTCATACCGCCGCGGTATCTCAGCCGCTAACACGTAGCGGGATGACGGTTTTTCAAATTGTCGGTAAATCTAAGTCAGTTTAGCTATAGGCAGCAATTTTCTGTATTTATTTTAAGTTGAAGAAAGCTCAAATGAAAAATCGTGTTTTGCTAAAAATCACAGAATGCAGTCTGGTTACAAAATTCTCTAATGGTCTTAAATAAAACTTCCAGTGAATGATTGTCAGACATATTGTGCTCTGCTGATTTTATTAAGTGTACTTCAACATCGGTTGACTTAATTTTTTCAGCTAAATTCAATGAAGTTTGATAAGGAACATCTTTATCATTAATGCTATGCAGCAAGCGCACAGGACAGTTTATATCTATTGTCTTTTTGTTTAAAAGAAGGTTCTTTCTGCCATCTTCGATCAAATTTTTAGTTATTTTGTATGTACAATGCTCTGAAGTAAAATCTATTACACCTTTAGAATCTAGTTCTTCTTTTTGCTTGCCTGACAATTGCTTGAATATCAAATCTTCAGTAAAATCGGGAGCAGACGATATACCAATTAGTGCTGCAATTTTTTCTGGAAATTGAAGGGCAGTGAGCAACATCAGCCATCCTCCCATACTTGAACCTATAATTATTTGTTTATCGCTAGTTAATTCACTCATTACTTTAGCACAATTTTTTTGCCAATCACTTATCGTGTAATCAATAAAATTACCACTTGAATGACCGTGACCAAAATAATCAAATAGCACAAGTGCTACGTCATTTTCTTGGCAAAATTTGTAAATAGCAGTTGCTTTAGTTCCATCCATATTGGATGCAAATCCACCGAAAAAAACTACAGAAGCTTTCTTTCCTTGTAGCTTTCGATATGCTATGTGACCATTATTTCCATCAAACAATTTACAATAATCCATACTACTTTGGCAAAGCAACCGGGCTATCACTCAATTGATGCAAATAACTAACTAGATCTGCAATTTCTTGCGGATTGGAAATACCTGCAAATGCCATACGTGTACCTTTTATATAGGCTTTTGGGTTCTTTAAAAAGGCAAATAGCTCCTCATACCCCCATTTTCCACCTCTGTCAAGCACTGCTTTTGAGTAATTGAATGAGTTACCAAGATGGGCCTTTTTATTTCCAACTATGTTCCATAAGTTTGGTCCTACTTTATTCATTCCACCTTTCTCAAAACTATGGCAGGCTATACATTTTTTTGCTGCTGATTTACCTTTCTCAAAGCTAGCATTCTGCATGAGCGCTCCAATATCAAGCGCCACTTGCTCGATTTTTTGCTGGAACTCATTGCTGCCAGCAGCTACTATCGTTTGGTGTTCAATCTTATATTCTTCTGGACTGTAAAGCATATCAACTACATTACTAACTATCATAATGATTAGCCCAGAAAGTAAAATCGATGCTGCAATCTTATTAAGCTCCATAGTTAATTTTTATTAAGTAATGTTACTTAAATTATGCGAATATTTTCGCAAATAGCAACCAATTACCTTGAAGCTCGCTAAAGATGAGAGTCTCTATAGCTGACCCAAGAAAGGTTTTCTTACGTCCATACCGCCGCGAACCGTCATACCGCGATTCATTCGCGGTATCTCAGCCGCTAACAAGAGATCCCGCTAACAAGTAGCGGGATGACGAGGTTCACTGCCATTAAGTTAAGGAAAGAATGGTTAAAAACTGAACTAAAAAGTCAGAAATAATTAAGGATTTATGACAAATGCTGAAACAGAATAGAGTAAACTTTAAAGCAGATAAACTCTGAAGTGTAAATTACTTAAGAAATAGTTTGTTTAGAAGTCATTTTACAGGAGCTATGGCAATAAGCTACCCAGTTATTATCAGAAGATATGAATACTACCTCTAGTCAAAATATGTGTTTTCTAACCCTTTTTTGGTAATTGAACGAACGAAGATAAGGTACCTTATGACGATCAACTTTCCTTCCCTTTCTTACCGCCAAAGTGTTCATCAAAAATAGCTTTGATAATTGATCCATAATGCAGTCAGTATCTGATTCCGTAGCAAAAATGTCGAAAGCCAAGTTTTTGATCGCGTTAAATGAGACAGATTTGTTAATGCTCCTCTTAAGCTTATCATCGGTTAAGTCCATATTCAACGCTTCTTCTACATCTTCTGTCATAACACTTTCTAGGTTGCTAATAAAGATAGCTGACCAAAAATCCTGTTTAACAGACTCAACACTTTTTCCTGTAAAATTTTCTAGACTTAGTCTTCCTTTGAGTTTTGCAAAAAATGTCTCAACTCCCCAGCGTAAAAAATATAACTCCTTAAATCCTCCAGTTTGAAACTTTTGTTCATCCATTAATGATGTAGCTAACACTTCAATTTCACCAGATGGCAGTACCACTTTGAAGCGTTATTCCACTATTTTCTTGTTTTATCTTACGCTGAGCACATATGGTAACCTCAACACTAGATGGGCTTTTTTCTTCAAACATAGCATTCACTTCATTAAAAGATGATCTGGGACATCGAATGACATAAGCAATTTTTCTTTTTGTAAGGCTAGAAAGAAATTTATAAGATAAATATACAAATCAGTAAGTCATTAGTATTTACAACTTTAAGCATTTCATCTGCTAAGTTAATTTCATGAGTGTTACCTCTATCTAACACTGACCTTATGGCAACATTATTTAGCACATCTTAACAAACCGCAAAGGTTGCACTTGCATAATCACCTAAATCTTTTGGTTTTTGGTTACGTATTTTTCTTGAGCCAAATTCATTTTTTATTTCAACGCTTGTTGGTAAAATGATTTTGGAGGCATCAAGAGCTAACACTCTAAAGCCAAAACAAGTTTTAAATTTTTGGTCTTGGTAGTACAAGGAAACCACACCTTCGTTAATTTCTGAAAATGCACTGTGTTTCATTTTTTTTCTTGCTTGACTAAAAGCACTAGCAGTAACGGTATAGTCTTTTTTCCTATATAAAATAAATTCGTTTAGTATTACTTGCAGCGACTTTACACTTTTTCTTAAAATTAAGATAAATATGTCAATAAAAGATAACTTCCTCTTTCTCATAAAATCTTTTGAAGATGATTTATGGGATTCTATAAATTCTAGACTTGCCAATTCATTTTGAATAAATTTTATTACTGCCTTTTTTACTCATACTACCTTTAAACTTATTGGTATACATCATTATCCCATAAAATCTATCTTTTTTCCTTAACTTAATGGCAGTGAGACGAGGTTATCGTCATGCCGCCACGAACCGTCATACCGCGATTCATTCGCGGTATCTCTTAGCCGCTAACAAGTAGCTGGATGACGATTGTCAGGGTGTAATCCCAGTGTCCCTATGATGTCATCCCAGTGCTTGACACTGGGATGGCTTTGTTGCATCGCTACTTATGAAAGGCTAACTATAGTTAGGATTATAAGTAACCTATTGAAAATCTTGTTTTTTTGCAATCAATCTGATCAAATTTAAGAATAGTAATTTATTATTTACATTAATAAATTTAATTCTATTGAAAATAGCTAAAGCATTGAAATTCTTGAATTTTAGCCGGATTAGTGAGTGGTAGTGAAATTTCTTTTACTCAAATTTAGGTATTCACTGACCGTTCTTGTTATAAATACCAGAATAATAAGCTACTGATATTCGCTATCTTTTTTATCTTTAATCCATCATAGCTAGCGATGCAACAAAGCCATCCCAGTGTCAAGCACTGGGATGACAAAAAAAGGAGCACTGGAATGGCACCATTTGTTATGTTTAACAAAGTTCGTACTTAGCTTCATGTTAGCCATAAATATTTAAGAAATTTACCAAATGGAAAAAAAGGCAAAAGAAGCCTCATGGTTAACTAGTTCTGACACTGGTTTCCATCCAAGACGGCAGTAGCCCCTTCGGTGTCATTCCAGTGTCAAGCACTGGAATGACAAAGGAGAGCAGTGTCAGCTACTTGGATGACACCTTTTTTCTACTTAGTGTGGGTTATACAAGAAGTCTATTGTATGGCTATTGCTGGTCGTATATTATAGCATTTCTCATAATAGTCCAAACAGGTCATAGGAAGGCAGAATCAACAGCACGAAGAAAGGATTCGAATAGAGGAATGTTTTTCCTGGCTCTGTTTTTTATAGCAAACCAATGATGCTCAATTTTGTTGAAATCTGGAGAATAAGGCGGCAGATACAAAATTTCTGCACCAACCCCTTTAGCAAGCTCGATAATCTTATCAGACTTATGAAAAGTAGCATTGTCAAGAATGACAGTCTGTCCAGGTTCCAAGATCGGTGTCAAAAATTGCTCAAACCATCCATTAAAAACATCCATATTACAGTGGCCTTCAAAGGTTAACGGAACAACTATCTTTCTTCCACTTAAGGCTGCAACCATACTGATTCGTTGAGTTTTCTTTCCAGATTTTAAGGCATAAAACCGCCGTCCTTTCTGGCAATATCCGTAGGGGTAGTCTTCGGTGTTATCAATGCCAGACTCATCTATATACACTAAGTTTTTAGGTTCTTTTGTCGCTATAATTTTCAAAAATTCAGCACGTTTTTCTTCGTTTCTTTCCTTGTATCCATATGTCTTTTTTTGCGCGTAAATCCAATTTTTTTAAGGGCTCGATAGATCGTTTGGATACTAACGTTGTTCCAAAGTTTAGCCATTTCCGATAGAGTCTTTCCTCCGTGTTCTCTGGCAAATTTGGCAAAGGTATCCCAGTCGGTAATTTTGTGATTGTAACCCCCATTTCCAAGTTTTTTTGATTGAAAGTCTCCTGTTTCTTTTCTTCTTTGCTGCCACTCCCATAAAGTAGTTCGTCCAATCTTAAATCTTGCTGCCACTGTTTCTCTGCTTTCTCCTTCGTCTAGCGCTTCCATTGCTTTTTTTCTTAAATCATAACTATATGCTGCTGGCATTCAACCTCCTTATCATCATCTATCCTTATCCTATCACATCCGGACTTTTATCGAAAGAGCTATAACACAAGAGCTAAAGGCAAATAGCGATCTACCGATTATCGAAATAATTCCACACAATGACAAACTCACTCGATTTTATCAAATTGCTCCGATAATAGAGTCTGGCAGGGTTTTTCTGCCGCATCAAGCAGTATGGCTCAGCGATTTCGAATATGAAATTTTAATGTTCCCAGAAGCTCGCCACGATGATCAAGTGGATAGTACCGCGCAATATCTGCAATGGATGAGAAAAATTAACACCAGCGCCTTTAGGGTCAGAGACTTTGGCCCCAACCCTAATAAAACGCTTAGATGGCTGAGAGCAGTGGATTAGATAATAAACCTAAGTTAGTTTCCAAAAGGTCCCTTATCATTTTTATATTCCGGTTTTATTGAGCTGTTCGCGGACTTGTTCGATTGTGGAACCGGAAAAACCTGGGCGTGGTGAACCTACTTCCCCTTCAAATGATGAACTATCGCTTTCGCTTCGAGTTTTTTTTGTTGTACTACCTCCATCTTCAGGCGATGGAGACTTACGTTTTGGCGATCCTCCTCTAGTATTCTCACAATCCATAGACTCATAACCACTTGTTGTTGCCTCAGCTTTAGAGCTTACGTTTTCAGCATCAGTTACGAACCCGGAAGAGTAACCGCTGTCTTTATTATCTTCGGGCTTCATCTTTTCAGCTTTTGATTTATCTTTAGCAGGCCATCGCTCTCCCCTAAACAACTCTACTTCCGAACCATCATAATCACGGTTAATCCAGTATCCACCTTTGTCTTTTGTAATTGAAATATATTCTAATACGCTTTCATCGGGATAACAGGTTTTAATTGCTTCTTTAGGGGATAACCCATGTTCTTGCACCTGAAAATTTACCCATTTGTCCTTTTCAGATTTCACTGCCTTTTCGACGATGTTAATGTCGATATCTTTTATTTCTACTTTTCCCTCATGCTCCCGACTAAAAAGTTCTTTTAAGTTAAGTAAGGCACCACGACTTATATTAGCAACAACTGTTGTTTCTTGGTTTTTCTCACAATTAGAAAGAAATTGAAATGGAAACTCATTGAAATCATAGGCTTCTTCCTTATTGACACGATACTCTTCTTTCGTTTTATCTATTATCTCCTCTAAATACTCTTTTACATCAACACTATCATCAATTAAACTAGCAATCTTCCCATTTTTTACAATAAAGTTAGTATGAGGAGGATCCAAAGCATAATTATTTAAGTTAAACCAATAAAGCAATGCTTTAAACAACTTTTCTTCTTCCTTTTCCTTAGTAACTTGCTGTTTTTCAGGTTCCTTATTACAAATGTTCGCCGTATCTTTTAGAGAATCTTCAGAAACCCCAGAATTTAAGAATGTTGAACTATCCCATGCTCTAGGAGAAAGAATCGATGGTGGTCTACAGGTCAAAGATAGCTGTGATTGACCACAAGTGGATTGACTTGAATCTATTTCCCCCGGCACCAACTGAAACAGCCCCCCTTTTCCTCCCTCTCTTTCTGATTCTTGCCTGGGAGGCCTCTCTAACCCTTTACCACGACTTCGCTTGGGAAACTCCTGTGTCTGTGATGCTTCAGCTAATGGCGTTCGAGGAAGCTCAGGGTCAATGGACAGTTCATGGTCTTTGTTGATTACAGAGTTTTTTATTATTTTGGTTATCACACAGTGAGAAATTTCTTTATTAGAAAAGTCTATACCGTATATTCCTCTACTACCAAATACTGGTAGGTGTTTTGGTGAAGTGTAACTTTCAATATTATTTAACACAACCATACCAAAGCTACTATTAATAGTATCTACTTCTTCTTTGGTTAAAAATCTATAATAGTTATCATAACTTACAATAGGAACTAAAATTGAATCCTCATTATTTCCTGAATAAGAAGTATGAAAGACATAATAAAGAGGAGGGCATGCTTTACGAATGAAGCCAGTTATTAAATACTTAATCTTCTCAATAGCTGGATCATCTGAGCTAGAAGTTTGAAGATCACGTCCTATCAAACATGCTTGACTTTCTTCTATCTCATTAATGAACTTAGTTTTATCAAAGAGGCTTTTCTTTATATATACACAATTGTCCTTGACTTTCAAGAAATCATCAGTTCTTTTAGGACTATTTTTATAACCTTTTACTGTCGCTGAGAATGACTCTATAAAATACTCTTGTAACCTTTTATCATAGAAACGCATACAATATAGATAAGATTTCCTGTCAAAGCTTTCATCAGATGTATACTCTTCTACATGTTCTAAACCAAAATTTCTTCCCATAGCACCTGTGATGTCTCTCGCAAGCCCATTAGCTAGCAAACATTTTAGATTGAAAACTATACTTTGATCTATCGGCACTGAAAATCTATACTTTCCATTACTATCTACCAATTGGCTCCGATTGAAATTAAAAGGAAAAGATTTCATATCAAAAGATAAACTAGCAGTACTTTCATTTCCACAGAATGTTTCTACTATCCTTCCTTTCATATTGTCTAAATACTTCATGCATTGATCAGCATCCATACTTTTATCAAATGAGATAACAATATGATCCTTGTTACGTAAACCTCGATGTACATTTTGTACTTTTAGATTAGTATTAATAATATTGTTATAACAAACACTAATATTAAATGCCTTTACTAATGCTTGATTCATTTCACTCGCACTAAACATAATACCCTCCCTACTTTTAATATACCTTAAAATCTTGAACTGCCTTGACCACTACTTTTACTTTTATTGGATTCATCCCTTCTTTTCCTCTCTTCATCTTCACGCTTAAACCTTTCACCAAAATTCTCTAGCTTTTTCTGATCTAATTTAGTTATATCAACTCTCCCTCCTCCTGGTGCAGTATTATCAAATTGCCTTTTGCCTGAGCCATTATTACTATGCATATTAACCTCCAGTAAAAATATTATGTAACTAATATACTAAAAATAAAATTAAGTGCAAGCACTTTTTTATATTTTTTTTTAAAAAATTTTATTCACTCTTTTTCATAAAATTCAGTTTTCTAGATTCCAGCGTCACGCGCTGGAATGACACCTGTATTTCTCTTTGCCATCAATCCCTACTCTTTAATGTCATACCAGTACCTCTTTTTCTTGTCATCCCAGTGCCCAGACACTGGGATCCAGTCTTTTTTGTCATCTAAAGCTAACACTAGCTATCCCCTCGATGGTGCTTTTTCTGGTGCCTTTCCTATTGAATCCACATGATTATTAACTTTTACATCATCAATCAATCTTTTTGGTGGTTGAGCAGTACTAGCATTAGACTTTCCATTAGAAGCTTGTTCTTGCTGATTGTCAGATGGAATATTCCGTTGATTATTATTACTCAAATTTATCCTTCTTGACTGTGTACTATCGAGTTTAAACTTTCCACCTCTTTTTTGCTGATCTCTCTTCGGCGTCTGCCCTGTAGGTTCCGGTGGACACACCTCTTTCTTCGGTCCCTCCGGCTTCGCTTTTTTCTCTTCTTCCACTTTTGGTTTTGTTTCTTTTACCTCGCGGTTCTCATTGTTTATAACCTCTTTAAATATAGGAGGCATTATAGGTTTTGGTAAAAGATCAAGTTCTGGTTTGCTCAGAACAACCGGTCTTACAAATCCTGGTGAAACTTCAAAAAGGAAAACTGGCACTTTAGGTTTTTCTCTTTCATCTACCTTTATTTCTACGTCTTTATGAACTTCTTTATTTTCTTCCTTTAATGATGTTTTTTCTGCTTTTTTATCTTCTTTTTCTGTAGATGCCTCTACCGCAGCCGCCAACTCAACTCCAAACATCTCTGCGAACATTGTAACAATCCATCCGACAACGGCCATTTGTAACCTGAGTTTCAGATCTTGCAATGCAGTTAATCTTTCTAACGCCCTTGCAAACTCTTCTTCTGATAACTCACCACTGCCTAATTTTTCCTGCAATTCTTTTATCTCTTTGTCCAACCTCTGATTGAAACTTAAATCGCGTGCAAAAATCTTCTTGATTAACTCCTTAAGCTTATCACGCAAAAACTTCATTATCGCAGCAATCAGGTTTTTTTCTTTCTTCTCCTTGAGCATTTGGTAGATTTTCGGATCATCTACATCTACTTCAAAAAGGGTAAAGAGAGATTCAAAGAAATTCCAGAAATCTCCAAGTACTCTTCCTTTTTCACCAGTGAAGTAATCCTCATCATCACCTTCTCCGATATGTAGCTCTGCTTGAGATGATATTTCATCGATACAACTAGAAGCCTGACGCTCACACTCGAGCCTCCTGAGCAAATCTTGTCTGGTGAGCTCCTCTATGGCTGCTTTTAGTTCATTTAGCTTCTGCTCTGCAGAGAAATCTTGCTCCCTGATTTTTCCTTGGAAGATCGAGCTACCGTTTCCGTTATTATCTGAAAAATTTTCCATTATTTTTGCCTCCTCAATAAAATTACTGCCTCTGTTGTTACCTGAAAAGCTTTCCACCATTTTTACTTCCTTCATAAAACTTAATTCTACAGTACTAAATATTTAAGAACTATTAATGTAAAGATGTCAATAAAATTATTTACATTTTTACACTATATATATATTATATCATGTGCTATTTAACCTTTCAATAATATTTTTTATTTTTACTGCTTCTTCAAACTCTAGCATGCGCTTTTCTTAAATTATCCTTATTAATATTTGCTTTTGCCTCTATCCCACTTTTTCTTGTAAAGTATTTGATATAGATTTTATTATACTCTTTGGCATAACATTTGCAACATACTTTATCTATAAATGGAAATTATTATACTTGCAGCTAGACACAATTTGAAATAATTTACACTATAAAGTTAAGGAACGAGATCCCAGTGTCACGCACTGGGATGACAGCAGTCCTACGTCATACCGCGATTCATTCGCGGTATAGATTCCGCTAACAAGTAGCGGAATGACGAATTTTTGTTTTTCAAATTATCGTAAGTCACTTTAGCTATATCAGACAATAGAGGCAGTGCGTAGAGGAGCTCACCAGACAAGATTTGCTCAGGAGGCTCGAGTGTGAGCGTCAGGCTTCTAGTTGTATCGATGAAATATCATCTCAAGCAGAGCTACATATCGGAGAAGGTGATGATGAGGATTACTTCACTGGTGAAAAAGGAAGAGTACTTGGAGATTTCTGGAATTTCTTTGAATCTCTCTTTACCCTTTTTGAAGTAGATGTAGATGATCCGAAAATCTACCAAATGCTCAAGGAGAAGAAAGAAAAAAACCTGATTGCTGCGATAATGAAGTTTTTGCGTGATAAGCTTAAGGAGTTAATCAAGAAGATTTTTGCACGCGATTTAAGTTTCAATCAGAGGTTGGACAAAGAGATAAAAGAATTGCAGGAAAAATTAGGCAGTGGTGAGTTATCAGAAGAAGAGTTTGCAAGGGCGTTAGAAAGATTAACTGCATTGCAAGATCTGAAACTCAGGTTACAAATGGCCGTTGTCGGATGGATTGTTACAATGTTCGCAGAGATGTTTGGAGTTGAGTTGGCGGCTGCGGTAGAGGCATCTACAGAAAAAGAAGATAAAAAAGCAGAAAAAACATCATTAAAGGAAGAAAATAAAGAAGTTCATAAAGACGTAGAAATAAAGGTAGATGAAAGAGAAAAACCTAAAGTGCCAGTTTTCCTTTTTGAAGTTTCACCAGGATTTGTAAGACCGGTTGTTCTGAGCAAACCAGAACTTGATCTTTTACCAAAACCTATAATGCCTCCTATATTTAAAGAGGTTATAAACAATGAGAACCGCGAGGTAAAAGAAACAAAACCAAAAGTGGAAGAAGAGAAAAAAGCGAAGCCGGAGGGACCGAAGAAAGAGGTGTGTCCACCGGAACCTACAGGGCAGACGCCGAAGAGAGATCAGCAAAAAAGAGGTGGAAAGTTTAAACTCGATAGTACACAGTCAAGAAGGATAAATTTGAGTAATAATAATCAACGGAATATTCCATCTGACAATCAGCAAGAACAAGCTTCTAATGGAAAGTCTAATGCTAGTACTGCTCAACCACCAAAAAGATTGATTGATGATGTAAAAGTTAATAATCATGTGGATTCAATAGGAAAGGCACCAGAAAAAGCACCATCGAGGGGATAGCTAGTGTTAGCTTTAGATGACAAAAAAGACTGGATCCCAGTGTCTGGGCACTGGGATGACAAGAAAAAGAGGTACTGGTATGACATTAAAGAGTAGGGATTGATGGCAAAGAGAAATACAGGTGTCATTCCAGCGCGTGACGCTGGAATCTAGAAAACTGAATTTTATGAAAAAGAGTGAATAAAATTTTTTAAAAAAAAATATAAAAAAGTGCTTGCACTTAATTTTATTTTTAGTATATTAGTTACATAATATTTTTACTGGAGGTTAATATGCATAGTAATAATGGCTCAGGCAAAAGGCAATTTGATAATACTGCACCAGGAGGAGGGAGAGTTGATATAACTAAATTAGATCAGAAAAAGCTAGAGAATTTTGGTGAAAGGTTTAAGCGTGAAGATGAAGAGAGGAAAAGAAGGGATGAATCCAATAAAAGTAAAAGTAGTGGTCAAGGCAGTTCAAGATTTTAAGGTATATTAAAAGTAGGGAGGGTATTATGTTTAGTGCGAGTGAAATGAATCAAGCATTAGTAAAGGCATTTAATATTAGTGTTTGTTATAACAATATTATTAATACTAATCTAAAAGTACAAAATGTACATCGAGGTTTACGTAACAAGGATCATATTGTTATCTCATTTGATAAAAGTATGGATGCTGATCAATGCATGAAGTATTTAGACAATATGAAAGGAAGGATAGTAGAAACATTCTGTGGAAATGAAAGTACTGCTAGTTTATCTTTTGATATGAAATCTTTTCCTTTTAATTTCAATCGGAGCCAATTGGTAGATAGTAATGGAAAGTATAGATTTTCAGTGCCGATAGATCAAAGTATAGTTTTCAATCTAAAATGTTTGCTAGCTAATGGGCTTGCGAGAGACATCACAGGTGCTATGGGAAGAAATTTTGGTTTAGAACATGTAGAAGAGTATACATCTGATGAAAGCTTTGACAGGAAATCTTATCTATATTGTATGCGTTTCTATGATAAAAGGTTACAAGAGTATTTTATAGAGTCATTCTCAGCGACAGTAAAAGGTTATAAAAATAGTCCTAAAAGAACTGATGATTTCTTGAAAGTCAAGGACAATTGTGTATATATAAAGAAAAGCCTCTTTGATAAAACTAAGTTCATTAATGAGATAGAAGAAAGTCAAGCATGTTTGATAGGACGTGATCTTCAAACTTCTAGCTCAGATGATCCAGCTATTGAGAAGATTAAGTATTTAATAACTGGCTTCATTCGTAAAGCATGCCCTCCTCTTTATTATGTCTTTCATACTTCTTATTCAGGAAATAATGAGGATTCAATTTTAGTTCCTATTGTAAGTTATGATAACTATTATAGATTTTTAACCAAAGAAGAAGTAGATACTATTAATAGTAGCTTTGGTATGGTTGTGTTAAATAATATTGAAAGTTACACTTCACCAAAACACCTACCAGTATTTGGTAGTAGAGGAATATACGGTATAGACTTTTCTAATAAAGAAATTTCTCACTGTGTGATAACCAAAATAATAAAAAACTCTGTAATCAACAAAGACCATGAACTGTCCATTGACCCTGAGCTTCCTCGAACGCCATTAGCTGAAGCATCACAGACACAGGAGTTTCCCAAGCGAAGTCGTGGTAAAGGGTTAGAGAGGCCTCCCAGGCAAGAATCAGAAAGAGAGGGAGGAAAAGGGGGGCTGTTTCAGTTGGTGCCGGGGGAAATAGATTCAAGTCAATCCACTTGTGGTCAATCACAGCTATCTTTGACCTGTAGACCACCATCGATTCTTTCTCCTAGAGCATGGGATAGTTCAACATTCTTAAATTCTGGGGTTTCTGAAGATTCTCTAAAAGATACGGCGAACATTTGTAATAAGGAACCTGAAAAACAGCAAGTTACTAAGGAAAAGGAAGAAGAAAAGTTGTTTAAAGCATTGCTTTATTGGTTTAACTTAAATAATTATGCTTTGGATCCTCCTCATACTAACTTTATTGTAAAAAATGGGAAGATTGCTAGTTTAATTGATGATAGTGTTGATGTAAAAGAGTATTTAGAGGAGATAATAGATAAAACGAAAGAAGAGTATCGTGTCAATAAGGAAGAAGCCTATGATTTCAATGAGTTTCCATTTCAATTTCTTTCTAATTGTGAGAAAAACCAAGAAACAACAGTTGTTGCTAATATAAGTCGTGGTGCCTTACTTAACTTAAAAGAACTTTTTAGTCGGGAGCATGAGGGAAAAGTAGAAATAAAAGATATCGACATTAACATCGTCGAAAAGGCAGTGAAATCTGAAAAGGACAAATGGGTAAATTTTCAGGTGCAAGAACATGGGTTATCCCCTAAAGAAGCAATTAAAACCTGTTATCCCGATGAAAGCGTATTAGAATATATTTCAATTACAAAAGACAAAGGTGGATACTGGATTAACCGTGATTATGATGGTTCGGAAGTAGAGTTGTTTAGGGGAGAGCGATGGCCTGCTAAAGATAAATCAAAAGCTGAAAAGATGAAGCCCGAAGATAATAAAGACAGCGGTTACTCTTCCGGGTTCGTAACTGATGCTGAAAACGTAAGCTCTAAAGCTGAGGCAACAACAAGTGGTTATGAGTCTATGGATTGTGAGAATACTAGAGGAGGATCGCCAAAACGTAAGTCTCCATCGCCTGAAGATGGAGGTAGTACAACAAAAAAAACTCGAAGCGAAAGCGATAGTTCATCATTTGAAGGGGAAGTAGGTTCACCACGCCCAGGTTTTTCCGGTTCCACAATCGAACAAGTCCGCGAACAGCTCAATAAAACCGGAATATAAAAATGATAAGGGACCTTTTGGAAACTAACTTAGGTTTATTATCTAATCCACTGCTCTCAGCCATCTAAGCGTTTTATTAGGGTTGGGGCCAAAGTCTCTGACCCTAAAGGCGCTGGTGTTAATTTTTCTCATCCATTGCAGATATTGCGCGGTACTATCCACTTGATCATCGTGGCGAGCTTCTGGGAACATTAAAATTTCATATTCGAAATCGCTGAGCCATACTGCTTGATGCGGCAGAAAAACCCTGCCAGACTCTATTATCGGAGCAATTTGATAAAATCGAGTGAGTTTGTCATTGTGTGGAATTATTTCGATAATCGGTAGATCGCTATTTGCCTTTAGCTCTTGTGTTATAGCTCTTTCGATAAAAGTCCGGATGTGATAGGATAAGGATAGATGATGATAAGGAGGTTGAATGCCAGCAGCATATAGTTATGATTTAAGAAAAAAAGCAATGGAAGCGCTAGACGAAGGAGAAAGCAGAGAAACAGTGGCAGCAAGATTTAAGATTGGACGAACTACTTTATGGGAGTGGCAGCAAAGAAGAAAAGAAACAGGAGACTTTCAATCAAAAAAACTTGGAAATGGGGGTTACAATCACAAAATTACCGACTGGGATACCTTTGCCAAATTTGCCAGAGAACACGGAGGAAAGACTCTATCGGAAATGGCTAAACTTTGGAACAACGTTAGTATCCAAACGATCTATCGAGCCCTTAAAAAAATTGGATTTACGCGCAAAAAAAGACATATGGATACAAGGAAAGAAACGAAGAAAAACGTGCTGAATTTTTGAAAATTATAGCGACAAAAGAACCTAAAAACTTAGTGTATATAGATGAGTCTGGCATTGATAACACCGAAGACTACCCCTACGGATATTGCCAGAAAGGACAGCGGTTTTATGCCTTAAAATCTGGAAAGAAAACTCAACGAATCAGTATGGTTGCAGCCTTAAGTGGAAGAAAGATAGTTGTTCCGTTAACCTTTGAAGGCCACTGTAATATGGATGTTTTTAATGGATGGTTTGAGCAATTTTTGACACCGATCTTGGAACCTGGACAGACTGTCATTCTTGACAATGCTACTTTTCATAAGTCTGATAAGATTATCGAGCTTGCTAAAGGGGTTGGTGCAGAAATTTTGTATCTGCCGCCTTATTCTCCAGATTTCAACAAAATTGAGCATCATTGGTTTGCTATAAAAAACAGAGCCAGGAAAAACATTCCTCTATTCGAATCCTTTCTTCGTGCTGTTGATTCTGCCTTCCTATGACCTGTTTGGACTATTATGAGAAATGCTATAATTGTTGACCACTCGTTTTTGCTTCGATCAAAATTGCGTGTGGCGTCCATCTTACAGCTAGTGACAGAACTTGCTCTTTAAGCTTTGGGTACTCAAGCTTTGCTCGATATACATCAAGTAAATAGAATTTATTATCTATTTTTGCCCAGGTGGTGCAGACGCTAAAGTCGCTGGAATCGTTTGTTGAAAATGCAGTGTCCCAGCTTTGAGTTACATGTGAGAGATTATCAGGGAAATTTTTATAGCGCTTTAGCCACTCTTGTTTTATTATACCGCTTGAAAGTGGTAGAGGATTTTGTTGATATTGAGCAGCAAAAGCGTAACTCCCGAGTTCAACTTTTATCATCTCAACTTCTTCTCTTCCTCCCTCCAGGGGATATAATAACTCATTCTCTTCTCTTGAGTATAATACTCTTGCAGGTAGTGTCATTCCAGCACTTGATGCTGGAATCCAGTCTTTTGCGGTTGAATTTTCTGGATCCCAGTGTCTGGGCACTGGGATGACAGGAGGGGGGGTTGGAATGACACCAGTATGGTTATTAATTGAATAAATAACCTCCTTATTTTCAGAAATCATTGGCAAACAAATGTGATGCCATATGTTTTTTGGCTTGGATAAGAGGTGCCCAGTTAAGTCTTCCAGGTGGAGCCTATGCATCACAAGCACAATTACTCCTTTTTTTCTATCGTTGAGTCTCGTTACTAAAGTCTGATCGAACCAGTTTGTGGCACGTTTTCTAAATGTTTCACTCAAAGCTTGAGCAGGGTTAAGCGGATCATCCACAATAATAAAGTCACCACCTTCACCGGTTAATGTTCCTCCAACTGATGTTGCGATTCTGTATCCTCTCTGCACTGTTTGGAATTTATATTTAGTGTTCTGGTCTTTGGATAGTTCTACCTCTGGAAATAGCTTTTTATACCAATCAGATTGCATTATGCACCTCGTATCGAGCGAATGTTTTTCGCTAAGCAACTTAGAATAACTTGCAACTATTATTCTTGCAGTTGGCTGATTTCCCAGTATCCATGCGGGCCACGCAACACTCATACATATGGACTTCATTGAACGCGGAGGCATATTGAATATTATGCGCCTTACTTCGCCAGCATTCGCTGCTTCCAGCCTGTCTGCTATGACTTTTATGTACTGATAATCATTATACTCACATCCCGGCACCACTGTTTGAAAGCACAGTTCAATGAATTTTAGAAAATTTATATTATCCATATGTGTATTTTAGTGAATGGAATGTAGACTTTAATAGTTTTGATTTGTCTTGTAAGATTGAGGTGTTACAATGACAGGCTTACAATGCTGCTAATTTAGTAAATAACCTACGAGTGCTATTTCTTCAACTTTATCGAAGTAAAGAATTGATTTCCATTGCGGTAAATGAGCAACATTATTGAATCTTTACCGTTTTTCTTTACTGCTGAATCAACTTGTTTTTGAAAATCATTAGTATTTTCTATATCGGTTCCATCTAATTGGATAATAATGTCTCCTTTTTTAATACCACGCAACGTGGCATTACTGTTACTATCTACATTAGTAACTATCACACCTTTTGTAGGATTACTTTCTTTTGATTCTTTTGGCAGGTTTGAAACAGTTAAACCAGTTATGTAATCGGATGTTGATTTGTTTTCTTCTTGATTATTACCTTGACCATCATTTGCAGATTCTTCAATCACAACCTTAATATTGACCTCTTTGCTCTTTCTAAGTAACTTAATTTGTACTTTTTTTCCAGGTTCAGTTCTTGAAACCATTTGAGGCAGTTGTGTCATTCTATCAATTTTTTTATCATCAAATTCTAATAATATGTCACCCACCTTAATTCCACCTTTTTCTGCAGGACTATCCTTTACTATACTTGCAACCAATGCGCCTTTTATATCTTTTAAACCCAAGGACTCAGCAAATTCTTTCGTTATAGGCTGAACTTGCACACCAAGCCAACCATGTTTTATTTTTTTGCCACTTTTTAATGTGTCAATAATTGACATAGCTAAATTAGATGGTATAGCAAAGCCTATACCCACATTGCCGCCAGACTCAGATGGGGAATAGATAGCGGTGTTAATGCCTATAACTTTTCCATTTAAATCAAATAATGGCCCTCCAGAGTTGCCTCTATTAATTGCAGCGTCGGTTTGAATAAATTCATTCATAGTGCCGATACTAATGTCTCTAGACCTTGCAGATATAATTCCTGTGCTTACAGAGCTACCCAAACCAAATGGGTTACCTATTGCAATAACTGTATCGCCAACCCTTGCTGTATCAGAATTACCAAATGCAACAAAAGGAAGATCTTTATTAGAATGAACCTTAAGCACAGCAAGATCAGTTCTTGCATCATAGCCTAAAACTTCTGCTTTGAAATAAGTATTATCGTTCATAGTAACTGTGATATCTTGGGCGTTTTTAATAACGTGACAATTGGTTACTATAGTTCCACCTTTATCTATAATAAACCCAGAACCAAGCAACACCACCTCTCTGTTAACACTAGGGCCCCTATCCATAAAAAACTGATCAAAATGCTCAAAAAATTCTCTAAAATCATCAAAGAAATTATTTCTTGGCATAAAAGGGATTTTAGTTCTATTGTTACTTTCTTGTTTGATTATTTGTTCGCTTGAAATATTTACAACCGCAGGAATGAGTTCTTCCACTAAATCGGCAAGTCCTTGATTACAGTTACATGCAGTAGTGCTAGCATTAACGACCTTTTTTGCATTCCAATCAAACATATTAGCGTACGAAGAAAACGCAATTAGAAAATATGCAAATATAGATAAAATAAATGCCTTACTTTTCATAAATTATTTCCATCCTTTGTTTAAAATATCTAAAAAGTTATTGTTTGGTGAAAGTACAAATTTAGTATTATTTTCGGCAAATGATTTACTGTAAGCGCTCATAGAGCGATAAAAGTTAAAGAACTCTTCATCAACCTTAAATGCCTCATTATAAATTCTAGTTGCTTCAGCATAACCACGGCCCCTTATTTCGTACGATTCTTTTACTGCACTGGAGATAATTTCCCTTTTTAATTTATCAGCTTTTGATCTAACTTCCTGCCCAGCTTGCTCTCCTTCTGCTCTAATTTCTTTTGCTTCTTTTTCCCTTTCAGTTTGCATACGGCGAAATATTGCAGAACTATTTTCTTCTGGTAAATCTGCTCTCTTAATTCTTACATCTATTATTTCTATGCCAAATTTTTCAGCTTCAGAATAAACTCCACGCTGAATCAATTGCATAACCTCTGATCTTTTTTCATTCAACAAGCTAATCAACGAAAATCTGCCTATATTTTCTCTTATGTGTGCTTCTATAACCGGATATAATCTTCTAACCAGCCCTGATTCATTCCTCACAGCCTGGTAAAAAGTAACAGGATTTGTTATTTTATATTTTGCATACGCATCTACTATAATACGTTTTTGATCCGCTGTTATCACTTCCCTTGGGATCTTATCAGGACTTAAATCTAAAACTCTTTTATCAAGAAACTCTACACTATTTATGAATGGCAACTTAAAATATAAGCCACTTTCCCTAACATCCCTTACAACTTTACCCAGTTGTATAACTATTGCTTGCTTTGTTTCTTGCACAACAAATATTGAATTAGATAAAACAATCAATAAAACAACAAATACAGAAACAAAAACAATTTTAATATTACTACTCATGGTTATTTTCCTAAATTTGTAAGAGGTAAATAAGAAAACATACCTTTCAGATCATCAGTTACAACAACTTTGTCTACCTTACTGAAAATATTTTCCATAGTTTCAAGATAAATACGATTCTTAACGAGAGAAGGATTCTGTCTATATTCCTCATAAAGAGATAAAAAGCGATTTGCATTACCTTTTGCTTCATTTATTACTTCATTTTCATATGCTTGTGCATCTAATTTTATCTTTATCGCTTCACCCTTTGCTCGAGGTATAATATCATTATTATAAGCATATGCTTCGTTTATAGTACGCTCTTTGTCTGCACGAGCACTTTGTACATCTCTAAACGAACTGATTACTTTTTCTGGTGGATCAATTTTTTTCATTTGAACAGATAAAATCTCTATGCCCATTTGGTATCCATCAAGAATCTGCTGCAATAGAATTCTAGTATCTCTAGAAATTTCTGGTCTGCCTTGACCAAGTGCAAAAGAGATCGTGTTTTTACCTATTATTTCTCTCATGGCACTTTCAGCAGCATTTTTAACACTGAAACCGGGTTTGTAATCCCGCACTTTGAATAAATAGTCCTTAGCATCTCTAACGCGCCATTGAACCTCGAAGTTAACGTTGACTATATTTTCATCTCCAGTTAGCATCACGCCTTCACCGCGATCTGTATCTCGCCCATAAGAACTACTTACCCCAATTTCTTCACGATTTACTTCCTTAACGTTCACTTTAAAAACCTTGCCAATAGGGTAGGGGAAGTGATAACGCAAACCAGGTGTTTCTGTATTAGAATATCTACCAAAGGTAAGTTCTATACTTTCTTCACTAGGATGGACAATATAAAAGCCAGTGCAAGCATAGAGCAGCAAAATAATGACAATGATGAAATAAGGTTTTTTGCCCCTGTTTCTGGTTAATCCATTAAGAAAGAACCTTATATCAGATACAGCTTTACTTAAAATATCTTCATTATTAGGAGTTTTGTTCCCTACCGGTTTCTTTCCCAGATTCCAAGGATTATTATCATCAAACATAATGATTGATTCTATAATTAATACGCTAATATTACTTCTTTAATAAGAAAATGCAAACATAAATTGCTATTTTATTTACAAATTAATCATCAGGATGGAAAACATGATCGTACACTTCCTTTTCTCTATGTAATATGGTCGACTCTATGGAATTTTCTGGCTTTTTTTTGAATTCTTTGTTGTCACTCTTTAAGTGCACTACGTCTTTGTGAAAATGGGAATTATACCTAAATAGTAAAGCTATTATTATTAAAGTTATAACAGCCAAAAAGATGAGAGTCCTTTTTCTATACCTCATAAATGCTGCAGCTTCTTGACCTAATTTTCTACGCTACCACAAAACACGTCAAGCGAAATTATTTGAAGACAAATAAATACTGGCAATCAATTTAACACTAACTTAAGAATCAAGGAATACAATTATACTATATTTAATTAATAGTGAGGTTTAAAATGTTAGCCAGTGAACAAACAAATTCAAGTCCTGTTAAAAAAAGTTCTACTTTTGTGGAAGCTTTGCAGGGTAAACTACATGATATAAAAAATTTCTCTAATTGGTCTGCAAAAGAGCAAATGGTTGCAGTAGGTGCAGTAGGTGTGATGGTTGGTGCATTACTTCCATTTGTGGCAGCTGCTTTACCGGTTGCTGCAACAGGTGCAATAGTTGCCCTTACTCTATTTTTTGCTGTGAAAGCAGTTGAATACACATTCAAAGGGCTCAAATGGTCAGCAGAAAAAACAGTTAATGGGGCGAAATATACTGCCGGAAAAGTTAGAGATGGTGCTGTACATGTTAAAGATAAGGTGAAAGAAGGTTATGAACATTCAGTAGATTCACTGAAAAAAGGCGCTAGTTTTGTAGGCGAAGGAGTGGCAAATAAGTTCCATAAGGCATCTGGTGAGACGGACTATTTAGATAAGGTAAAAAGGTTTACTCCAGATGCAATTAAGAAATCTGACGAAATAAGAAATGATATGAAAGCAATTTTTGCTGATAAAGGAAATAATTCTGGGTTAGTGAAAAATATACTTTCTGGAATATCGTCAGAAATTGATTTAAAAATGGCAGAGAAGGCAAAATCAGGGGAGATTGAACATACTTCTGGATGGCAAGTACAGAAAGAATTCATTAATAATTTAAATGAAAAAAGCTTGCATAACTTGTTAACACAAAGGTCATTACCTAAAGGTAGTTATTTCATCGACAGTGTTTTCTCTGAACATCACGATGAAATTAAGAAGGTTATTAAAGAATGTAGAGAAAATCATTTGTACTCAAGCGTAAGCAATATGTTTGACAGAGCAGAGAAAAAAGCTAACAGGCCTTCTGTCAAAAGTTTAACTAGGTCTGTGTCATCATCATTCTCTTCACTGGGAAGAAAAGGCTCTGAACAATCTAACAGCTTGTCAAAAAGCAGTTCACTAGATTCTGTAAAGACTGATAGTACAGAGCCACCTATAAAAGTAGGAAATAGCACTTTTTACGTTGCTCCACTGAAGCTACCAAGAAGCAATTCACTAAATTCTATAGGAACTGAAAGTACTGCTACTGTCTCTGATTCAGATTCTCAGGACTTTGCAACAGTCCGTAGAAGCAATTCATCTAGTAGCTTAACTCCTAAGCTTACTCCAGTTGCTCCACCAGAACTACCTAGAAGCGCCTCATTGACTAACTTAAATGGACAAAGTTCTTTCAGTGAAGATGTTCTCAGTGATCCTATTGTGGAGCAAAACCTGGATAGTTTGAGTAACAGAACTCTCACTCACAGTAATTCTACTGATAGTGGAATGGGTTCTGGTTCTTCTACGCTAACAAGAAAACAAGTTCTTCCTTTAAAAGAAGAATTTGACAGAGAACTCGAAGAAAAGTTGGCAAAACGACGCGCATCTCTAGATCAACCTAGTGCAGAACCTGTCAACTCAAGAGCTACAGCAACTCCAGGAACAGTGTAATAAGTAAAACTTCTACCTTCTCCAAAAGGATGTTACTCAATGAGTAACGTCCTTTTTTTGTTTTTAAACTATAGAAAAATCCTAGATCCCAGCGGTATGCGTACAACCGTATGAACATTGTGATTTCTCTGCTAGGAAAGGTGTCATCCGAGTAGCTGACACTGGGATGGCTTTGTTGCATCGCTAGCTATGATGGATTAAAGACAAAAAAGATGGAGAATATCAGTAGCTTATTATTCTGGTATTTATAACAAGAACGGTCAGTGAATACCTAAATTTGAGTAAAAGAAATTTCACTACCACTCACTAATCCGGCTAAAATTCAAGAATTTCAATGCTTTAGCTATTTTCAATAGAATTAAATTTATTAATATAAATAATAAATTACTATTCTTAAATTTGATCAGATTGATTGCAAAAAAACAAGATTTTCAATAGGTTACTTATAATCCTAACTATAGTTAGCCTTTCATAAGTAGCGATGCAACAAAGCCCACTGGGATCCAGGAAAGTTTGCTTGTTTACAAGCAAACTAGCATAGAAAGTGGTTACAACGTTTTCGATGAGATTATATGGAAAACTGGATTCCAGTGTCAAGCACTGGAATGACATCACAGGGGCACTGGGATGACACCTTTACGTTTGAGGCAAACTAGCTATAACACTTAACATACTACCTTTGCAAACAAATGTTCATACAGTACGCGCTGGCGTTATTTTCTCTTGATGAATAAATCTCGGTAGAGTATAGTAGCAATGCATTTATGTAGCTACTAATGAATAATTTAGTTTTGGTTTATACAACTTTTTCAAATTTTGAGGAGGCTAAAACTGTTTCTGAAGAATTATTAAACGAGAAATTAATTGTATGTGTAAATATATTTCCCGAAGTGAATTCTCTGTATTTATGGGAAGGTAAAATTAGTAATAGTTGTGAAGTAGTGGCAATTATGAAGAGCAGGAATGATCAAGTTGATAAAATTGTAGAAAAAATCGAAGCAATGCATTCTTATGATCAGCCAGCTATTGCTGTGATGCCCATAGAAAAAGCAAATAAATCTTTTACTAATTGGGCTAATAGTGTTATTGATGTAAGTAGTATTGGGGTGTAGCCAAGTGGTAAGGCAGCGGTTTTTGATACCGCCACGCGAAGGTTCGAATCCTTCCACCCCAGCCATATTGAAGTGGGTGTGAAATGATATTACTTTTCTATAAATTAAGATTATTGAATTATATATTAGGTAGTCTAAAAGATATAATTGTGAAACTGTTTCTCTTCACAATGTATCTTTACACATTCAGCATTGTGCTCATGTTTCTCAGCAATGGTTTTTGGTATGCTGTAGAATTTTGCTCTTTCAAAAATGCGTTTTACCGTTTGTTTCAATATTGCAAGTGGTATTATGAAAATAGGGAAGATCTCGGTTACGGAATTTCTATTCGAATATTAGTGGCGTTTCTTACTCCGCATTTTCTCTATAAATTATTACTTGGCACAGGCTGGAAGTCCTTTTTAAAGGAAAAGATAATACAGATACTCAACACAAGAAGAAAAAAGGGTAGTGAGTTCAGTAACAGTAGCAAACCAAGTGGCAGTAGTTATAGTGATAAGAATAATTACAGCAATAACAGTGGTAACAATGAGCGTCAAGCTCAAGATGCAAAGCGAAAAGTAAACATGATAAAGCAGCTATTAATCAAAGATATAGAGGCAACTATAGATAGGAGATTGAATTATATTTTTTTCGGTAAAAGGAGTAAACCTCATTAAGTATATAAAAAGGCTTTATCTAGTAAGGCTTTTTAAGGTTGGCTGTATTTTATTTTTTACGTATACCGGATCACAATCAGCCAATATACATGTGTGCACAAAATCTTGACTAAAGTCTGACAACCAAGAAATTGCCTTACGTTTTTCTACCAAGCTTTCTGTTTTTTTACAGTTACTTGCTGCATCAATCATTGCCTGCGCTATTACTGATTTCCACAGCAAATAATACCTTTGTATATCATCTGACGTACTATTTGTTTCATAGTGGTTAAAAAATTCTTTAAAATTGAAGTTGTTTGACATAATGATACCTCTTTGGATTGAAATTTGAAATGATTTGAGTTTATGTCGCCACAGCAGATTCCGCTAACAAGCAGCGGGATAACGAATTACTTAACCGTCATTACACCGTCATACCGCGATTCATTCGCGGTATCTCGCTAACAAGCAGCGGACCGTCATACCGCCGCGGCGCTAACAAGCAGCGGGATGACGGTTGTCAGGCCAGCGCCCCCATGATGTCATTCAAGTAGCTGACACTGGTTCCTTTATGACGGCAGTGCCCCTATGGTGTCATCCCAGTGTCCCTATGATGTCATCCCAGTGCCCAGACACTGGGATCCAGGAATTTTGATTGGACACTGGGTTGGTAAGCATAAAAGTGTTATGTAAAATACAACGTTCTTGATGGGATTGTGTGAAATGCTGGATTCCAGACTGGAATGACATCACAGGAGCACTGACCTCCCTTGGGCTCTTTTAGCCATAAACATTAAGAAATTTACCAAATAAAAAAAAGGCAAAAGAAGCCCCGTGGTTATTATCCGCTTTAAAATATTGGCGTTTTTTATGTTTTAAACGCTTGACAAGCGAGATTCAGCCGCTTTTAATTGCAACTAACTTACGCTGCAAATGTTTAAGAAATTTACTAAGCAGAAAAAAAGACAAAGAATCCCCGAGTTAGCTAGTCTTTTACTATCTCTGTCGAGTATTGGCATTTTTTGATGTCTTGTAACGCTTTATAAGCGCGTTCAGCTTATTTAGATAAAAATCTAGATGTAGATGAAGTTTTGTAAAGACATACAGTATCTATATACTGCAAAAAATTGAACATAAGACGCCGATACATTAAGTAATCCTTACCTTTTAATCTGCAGATTGGCGAAAGCAAATACAATAGCTTCAGTTTCATGATAAGGGGGCTGGCGAGGTTTGTCAAGGAAGTTTTTTTGTTTCTGCGGGCTACCTGGTTTTTCTACTGAAATTTTGAAAAATGTAATCTACTCCTATATTCAAATATATCAAGCAGTAATTCAAAATCAGCCATTGCGCCTTTTGCGTTATTATACGCGAGATTGAGCAGCTCTTTGTCCTGATATAAATCAGCAAATTTAAATTCCATACATCCTGATTGTTTTGTGCCTAAAATATCTCCACTGCCTCTTAGCATCATATCCCTTTCAGCAATGTAAAATCCATCTTGTGACTCACACATGATCTTTAACTTTGAAGATGAGCTTTTACTTAAATTATCGTATAATAATACACAAAAAGATGGCTTGTTTCCTCGCCCTACTCTGCCTCTTAACTGATGCAATTGTGATAACCCAAATTGCTCTGCATTTTCTATAATCATGATGGTTGCATCTGGCACATCTATACCAACTTCTATCACAGTAGTTGCAACAAGCAGAGAAAATTCATTCCTTTTGAAGGAAAACATAACTTGATCTTTCTGCTCCTGAGTCAATTTTCCGTGTATTATCCCGACTTTATCAAGAAATGTTTTTTGTAATTCCTGAAAACGCATCTCTGCTGCAGCAATATTGGTCTCTTCGTTTTCTTCTATATATGGACAAATCCAATATGCTTTTTCGCCCCTGTTTATAGCACCTTTTAGCTTTTCAATAACATCTGGCATCCTACTAATGTTCATAGTTACAGTTTTTATTGGCAATCTGGATTTTGGTTTTTCTTTCAAAATTGAACATTCAACATCACCATACATAGCTTGCTGCAAGGTTCTTGGAATGGGAGTTGCAGTAACGAAAAGTATATCGGCATTTTCTCCTTTTCCTACCAAGCGATTTCTCTGCATCACTCCAAATCGCTGTTGCTCGTCTATGACTGCAAGCCCTAAATTTTTAAATGTAACGTTAGCTTGAAATAGTGCATGAGTGCCAATCACTATATTTAAAACACCACTTGCAAGTTCGTTCATGATAATCTTTCTTTCCTTGCGCGAAGTTTTACCAGTAAGCAGCGCAACTTTTATATCGGTACAGGATAAAACTTCCTCAATCCAATTATAATGTTGCTCCGCCAAGATAGTAGTCGGTGCCATTAGAGCTGCCTGCATGTTGTTTTCTACCACATTTATCATCGCAAAAAGTGCAACTACGGTTTTGCCACTACCAACATCACCTTGCAGCAAGCTTATCATGCGATACTTGGATTTTTGTCTCTCTGAGATCTCATCTATTGCACGAGTTTGATCATTTGTTAATTGAAACGACAATTCATTTAAAACTTGCTCTTTGTATTTACTCAATATTATAAATTCTCTTCCCCTTTCTTTCACATGATTTTTTCTTGCAAGTTTCAGCGCTAGCTGATACGCAAACAATTCATCATAAGCAAGCCTTTTTCTACAAACCTCAGCTTCCGCCAATGAGCTTGGTCTGTGCAACTTTATGATGCTTTCCCTCCAACTTAACCATTTTTTTTGCTTGATTAATGTATCATCTATCCACTCTGGTAAATCAGGCAATTCCTTTAGATTAGAGCTTATTATGTTCCCAATGCGCTTATTGGTAATGCCACGGCATAATTGGTAAACTGGCTCTATGCAAGCTATTTCTTTAAATTGGTTGATGTCAAGCGACACGTAATCTGGATGAGTAATTTGCCAATGTTCAGCAAATTTTTCGAGTTTGCCACTGATGATCACATTCGCTCCAATTGGAAATAGTTTATATAAATACTTAACTGAGTAATTAAAAAAGACTATGAATATATACTGACTCTCACTTTCAACGACTATTTTATATGGTCTACCTCTAAAAGTGGGCGACTGATGTTCATAAACTTTTGCAATGAAAGTTGTAAATTCTCCAACTCGAGCATCAGATAGTAACTTGCTTCTATCCACATAACTAAGTGGCTTATAAAACAGCAGATCCACCACCTTGTCCCCACCACAAAGTTTAGGCAATATTGCGGAATGGAACTTAGGTATATTCTCCAGCCTGCTATTTAGAAAAATCTGATTGCTCATTGAGATTCATACATGTGTAAAACTGTTATAGAGCCTTTTTAAAATCTTGTCACCTTATGGTCAGGTATGCACTATAGCTAGCACAGCTCTCTAACGTCATACCGCGATTCATTCGCGGTATCTCAGCCGCTAACACGTAACGGAATGACGAATTTGTTGTTTTTAAAATCGTCGGTAAGCCTAAGTTACCCCTAACTATATTTGCTATCATAGGGCTTATAGTAGGTATTTTATTAACTTATTAATCATTTTTATGTGTTATTATACCATTAGCAGTCTATATCAAGGTATTAATGATGAACAGCTCTACACCAAAAGAAAAGGAAAATCCAATAGTTACACTAAGAGCTCAAGCAGAAAAGTTTGGTTTTAGCAGGTTGAGGGCTGGTAAAGATAATGCTGAAGCGAATTCTGGTGCAACTATGTACGTAGATCTTCCAAGAATGAAACTTGTTATTCAGAACAAAGTTATAACAAAAGAGCTTGTTGATGAATTATATAATAAACATACCAACCTCATTTCAAATGACAAAAATAAGTACCGCCAATTTGTAAAACAAGTTTTTACAGAGCTATTTGAATATGCTGAAGCAGAAGTTCCAAATGATTCTATTCTAGAAGAACTAATCACTAATTGTAACCAGGCTGCTTATGTGGGTGCATTGTATGGTAAAGGAGGACCTATCCTTCATTTAGCTGAAACATATGGGTTATTGTTTCAGTCTAATCATGTAACACATATTAATTGTAGTGATCCAAGTCATGCGGCAATCAGAATTGAAGAAAAAATTGCAGTTCGCACTTTTGCAGAACTGGAAGAAGAATTATGTAAATTGGATAGCTCGCTAGAATTCACACTTAAGTCTCAAGGTGATAAAAATGTAACATATGAAGATGGTAAATTGTCACTTACTGTTCCTAAGAGACTGAAGGACTATAATATAGGTGATAAAAACTTGTTTGACGTTATAAAAGAGTGTTTTCAGAAATTTTGCGAGAGGCTTGGATTTTTTAAAATAAAAATAGAGCATGGCTTGGATAAGCCACCAAAAGTGAACAGCCATCTGGAAAATATGGAACCGCCCATTCATAGCAATGAGTATGGAAATACACCTAGAAACTAACAATTAAAATATTTCAAGCGCTGTTAGCTCATTTGCACAATCAATGACTTCAGAACTTGGGAACTGGTTTTTAAACCAAGTATACTGGCGTTTTGCGTAGTGTCTTGTGTTTGTTTGAGCAATCTGTATCGCTTCGTCTAAAGTAATCTCACCTTTCAAATACTTTACAATTTCTGGCACTCCATGTGCTTTCATAGCTGGCAAATGTGGGGCTAGGTTCATGCTAAGTAGCTTTTTTACTTCATCAATTGCTCCATTTTCAATCATTGTAATGAAACGAGAATTTATTTTTCGGTATACATCTTCACGTTTAGGCAGAATTGTATATATCTTAAAATTATTGAATAAAGGAGGCTGTCTATTCTCTTGCCATACAAAAATTGACTTGCCAGTTTCAGTGATAACTTCAAGTGCCCTTGAAAGGCGGTGCGAGTCATTCATGAACACTTTACCTTGAATCCTTGGATCTTTGCTTAGCGCTAATTTGTAAAACTCCTCTTTACTTAAATTTTTCCTTAATTCGCTTACATTTTTCCTCACTTCCTGACTTATTTGTGGCATTGATGATAAGCCTTTGATTAAACTGCTGATGTAAAGCCCGCTTCCTCCAGTGATGATAGGTATTTGAGCATTTTCTAATGCGTGATTAACTTCTTTTTCTAAATCTTCTAACCATAGACCCACGGAATAATTTTCTTTTGCTGAAACATAACCATATAGTTTATAAAATACTTCTTGCTTTGGTGGTTGAGCAGCAATTATGGGAATTTCTTCATATACCTGCTTTGAATCACAATTTATTATACTAATATTTCCATATTTTTCTATCAGGTTATCGCATAATTCTGATTTACCTGAGGCCGTAATTCCTGTAATAATTACTATATTATTTTTCATTTATATTAATTTAATTAACATATGATAAAGTGTAGTAAAAGTTTGGATTCTACAATCTAAAGTTTGGAGATTTTTATGGCAGAAAACAACGACAATAATTCATTTACTAAGCGTTTCACAAACAGGACTCCTGGCGGTACAGGGGAAGGTTTTTCCAGTAAGTATTCGTCTCAAAACACCAAAGAACGGGCATTAGGGGAAAAAGGAAAAATTTCTGAATTAGCAGGCAAAAAAACCGAATCCAAGGAAGCTTTTTCTGAAAGTGGCGGCATAAAAAGTAAAAGCAGAACTGTCAATGAAAGATCTTTTGCTGATGCAACAAAAAGAAGTAGGTCAGATCTTATATACTTAGTCCGTGGTAAAGATCGTGGAAAATCAGCGTGGCATTATGTATTAGTTGATAAAGAGAAAAGAGAAATGTTTCTAGCAAAAAGCAGAACTGGCTCTATAGATGTTGCAGACTATGGAGAGATTTTGTATTCAGGATGGGGAGAGGATCCACCACAGGCAATAATGGATAAAGTCAATGAAGAGTTTGGGTTGTAGCAAATCTGCATAACAAATGGTAAGCTGCGTTGTATTATATTCACAAAAACTAGCAGTTACTATATAAGATACAATGCAACAAAACTGATCTAGTTGTTATGAATAAGTTTTTAGCTATATGGTATCTAAAATAATAAATGCAATACAGAACAACTTGTTAGTGTGTTTTCCAACAGAAACAGTGTATGCTCTTGCTTGTAATGCATTAAATAATGAATCTATAGGAAAAATATATCAGATAAAGAAACGCTCTCAAAATAAGCCACTCTCCATATTTGTTAGTGATATTTACAATTTGACAAAAATAGCAAAGGTAAAGGAAAGATATATTGATTTAATAAACCACTTTTCTCCTGGACCAATTACCTATATTTTACCACTTAAAAACAACAATATATTGCCAAACGAATTCTTTAAAGATAGTATAGGCATCAGAATCCCTAAGCATCCTATTGCAATTTCAATATTAAATAAACTGAAAGTTCCAATAGTTGCAACTAGTATAAATATTTCAGGAGAAAAAAGTGTATGTAAGGCAGACGATATACCACAATCCATTAAGCAACATTTATCTGTAGTGATTGAAGATGATGAACTAGTTTCTGGTACAGAATCTACTATTATTGACTTAACCGAAGATAAGATTAAGGTTTTAAGGGAAGGTGCAATTTCATTACAAACAGTAAACAACACATTTTCAAACTAAGATCTATAGGAGAAAAAATGAAAAGAGTAATAGGTCACAACCAGGCCAAAAAAAAATTAATGAACAACTTATCTGTTCAGTCTTGGCTGATCTGTGGTAAAAAAGGTATAGGAAAAGCAACGCTTGCAAAATCCTTCTCCAATTGGTTACTCATAAAAAGCTATAATGAAGTAGCATTGGACTTACACATTGTTGAAGGTGATACTATCGGAATAGAAAAAGTCAGAGAAATGAAAAACTTTCTACACTTAAGTCCCATTCAATCAGAACACAAAATAGCTATAATAGATAGCTTAGAGGCAATGACTAATAACGCTAAAAACGCAATATTGAAAATATTAGAAGAGCCGCCAAAAAATTCTAAGATATTTATAATTAGCCATAAGCCATATGATATACAAACCACTATCTTGTGTAGGTGCTTTCAGCTAAATTTACTTCCATTAACTTATGATGAAACAAAGCAAGTTGCTTCATCTCAATGTAAATTTGATGATCAAACGTTTGACGAAATGATTACTTTATTTCCTGGAATGCCAGGAATGATAATAAATGCAATAAGTAGTGATGCTTATGAAGCATACAAATGCTTTTATAAATTTCTTCATGATTTAAAGAATCCCAATATGATTAATAAAGTAATTAATAGCGAAATCGAACTAGAACTAGCATCATATATAATTCAGGCCTTCATTTTAGAAAGCATAAAGAGAGAGGTAAATGATGTTGAAATTCTGCTAAGTCAGTGGAAAAAAATAGATGAACTTTTTGTTGTTGCTAAGCAACTCCACTTAGATAAAAAGCATGTTTTAGCTAATGTAGTTAATATCATGACATAAGTTTACAAAGTATAATACTTTTAACATAAATTCATGATAAAATCCTGTTAATTTAATACTTGAAGTATATAATTTGACTGATAATAAATTAACTGTATGGCAATCAATAGAAGTTTTGACAAAAGCCATACTGAACATGCAGAAAGAATTGAGTTCAATCAAGAATATAGCTTTAGACCAGGACGTCACCTTAGAAAAAGGAAAGGAGTTATTAAGTGGCATCTATGAGGCAAATTTTAAGCTAAACAAGGCAATCAATATAGCCACTTTGCCAAAAATTGGCTATCATATGCTAAATGGCGAGCTTGTTGTACGTAATCATATTACAGAAGAGGAAGTAAAGATTCCTAGAGATTTTCATTACCTTAAAGTCGTTAAATCTGATCATGATGATTATAAATTAACGTTTTGTAATTTTTTAGGTAACGAGTTTTTTGAATATAAAAAGTATGATCCACAATATTCTGGTATTTCAGATGAATATAAATTTGTGAATTTTGGTAGTGTAAAAAAGACTCATAATCTAAAATTTAAGGAATACGTTGGTCATGCACCTAAATTTTTTGCTGCAGAAGGGCCTATTGAGCCTGGATCCCAAAACCATGCAATTGATCTATTTGAGCTAGTCAAAAGTGGTAAAGGTAGAAAAGTGGGAGCCTTTGCTGATGAATTTGGTTATTTTGATGATCAAAATAAATTGCATTATTATAATTATCACAAAAGTGCAGAAAGTAATACTTATGATCCTGAAAATTTCAGTGTAAAAATGATAAATATAGATGTGAGCAAAATCGATAAATTCTACCTCATTGCAGAACAAGGTGATATAATCATTCATCCTATTTGGGAAAATTTAGACATATTTTAAAGTTTTTTTTAGAGTATCTAAGCTTATTGTTATTATAATGATCCGATTAGGTCTGGTAGTATTGTGTTATGGAAGATAAATTACTTGAATCAGTAAAAAACAAAAGTTATTTCAGTAAAGCAGTCGAATGGTACTGCCATAGGTATCTGTTTTGTGTAGCAGAAAGATCTTGGATGGCATTAATAGTATCGCTTCTCCTAGTATGCTTATGTTTATTAACATTAAACATATACCTGTTATTTCCTATTAAAAAAGATTTAAATTTTGTGAAGTATATGAACCACACAGAAGATGAGTTCTCCGCAATGCATAAGCTTAGTTTCAGTAAAAAGGAAGATGAATACACTTCCACAGCGAGGTACTTAATAAGTAAATACATCGAAATATATGAGTCCATTAAGACCGTTGAACCGAAGTACCAAGAAAATTTTATAAGAAACAATTCTATACATAAAATCTATCAAGGCTTTCAGGAAAAAACGAACAATGAAGCTGTTTCATCCAAAAGAAAAATTGCCAACATAAATGTAATAACATTATCTATTGATCGATCGACCAAGGACTTAGTTACATTTGCTGGAAATGCTACTGTAGTTTTTGCAACCGAGCAAAATAAGGAGGTGAAAAATCAGGCTGTTGAGATTAGCTTCACTTTGTCGAATATAAAAGCAACTCTGGCTGGTATAATACCATTTAAATTTATTGTTAATGGTTATAAATACAGATAATCACATTTAAAATATTACTTGGTAGCTAAAAAAAATAACCAAAGTGCACATAGCAGTAATAACTGGAGGTAAAACTAGAAGAATTGGCGTTTTTTTAATGAAGTAATTCTGAGAAGGTTTTAAGAAAAAGGCATTGTAAATCATCGGTAAAAAGTACAGAGCGTTGAGTATAGTACTAACAATTAACACTAGAGTTACAAACACAGAAAGTATTACATTGCCAGAGTTGAAAACAGCTTGAAAAATGAGAAATTTACCCCAAAAAGTTGGAGCAGGCGGCACCCCTATCATAGACAACGCACCTATAGCAAATGCTGTCATGCTAATTGGCATACTGCGTCCTATACCGTAAATCTTATCTATATATTTCTCACCTGCTCTCGTTATTATTGCTCCGGCAACGAAAAACAAAGTGATTTTTGCAAATGCGTGGCAAACTAATTGAAAAATTGCAACCCTCATGCTGAGCTCACTAAAAATTGAAGCGAACAATATAATATATGACAATTGAGAGATGGTAGAGTAAGCAAGCAATTTCTTTAATTCTTTTTGCTTTAGTGCAATCAATGATGCAGTAATAATAGTAAATCCAGCAGCGTACGGAAGCCACCCTCCAGCAAACCAATTTTGCTGCACAAAACGTTGCATGTTATCGACGCCAAAAGTGTATAATATAACTTTTATGATGATGAAAACTCCGGATTTCACAACAGCAACAGCATGCAGTAGTGCACTCACAGGAGTTGGTGCAACCATTGCTTTTGGTAACCAAAAATGCATTGGCATTAATGCAGCTTTTCCTATTCCGTAAATTAGCATAGCAAAACACACTGCAATAAAAGTGATGAGTGAAGTATCAAATTTGAATATTCCACCACTTACAAAGTCTAAAGTATGAAATTCATTATATAAAAGGCCTATTGCAGGAAAAAATAATACCAAAGAAGAGAAAAATAGCACGCCAAAGTAATAGCGTCCTGCAATCATTGATTCATTTGTTGAGTTGTAAGTAACCAGAGGGTATGTACTAATAGTTAGAAGCTCATAAAAGACAAATGTAGTGAGCAAATCTCCAGAAAAAGCAATAAACATTGCACAGCTAATCGATATTGAAAAAAAGCATAGAAAACTTGAGTGATTGCTATCAGCATAGTTATTCTGCATATAACATATTGCATATATACTGGTTAGTATCCATAAAAACGATATCAATAAACTGAATATTACTCCGGTAGACTCTAGCTTTAAACTAATGTGCAAATTATTACCAAAATCCATGAGGATAAATTGAGAATGATCACCATACACCCAATATAAAGTGCACAGACACGTATACGCAAATAGAAGTAGAGAAGAAGTGACAGTAATACTATTGTTCACTCTGGGCCATTTACCAGTAAAAAAAATAGCTAACGCACTTAAAAGTGGAATCAACGCAGTAATTAATAAATAATTCTCAGTAATAAAAAATGGTAAGGAAAGATACATTAACATTAAATTTTTTGTTTAGGTAAAGTTAGAATTATACTCAAATCATAGAAAAACCGCTATGTTTTTTTAGTTATTTGTGTATGCTATAGCTACACTGCGATTCATTCCACAACTGTACGAACATTTGTTTTTGTTAAACACAACAAAGATGTCATCCCAGTCTGGGATCCAGGAAAGTTTGCTTGTGAGCAAGCAAACTAGCATAGAAAAACGTTTTCGATGAGATTGCAGAAACCAGTGTCTGGGCACTGGAATGACACCATTTGCTGTGCAGTTTACCTTTAAAAATGAATGTTCATACAGTAAGCCATAAGATGACAAAAGAGTAAACTTTATCTGTGTGAGCTATAGACGCAAATTATAACAAATGCAGTAGCGTAATCTCCATCGTCACTCAGAGAAAGATGAATTTTGGAGATAAAATCCTTGCTAACGGTAAGATATGGCTTGCCTCTTACATCATTGTATATTTCTATATCTTTCATTATAATACCCTGACCACTACCTCGTGCTTTAACAAAAGCCTCCTTTGCTGCAAAGCGTTTAGCAAAATACCTTGCTCGCATTTCTTGACTATTATACTTTCTACTTAGCTCTATTTCTTTTTCAGTGTAGATTCTATTGAGAAATTTTTCCCCGTATTTTTGTAATATCCTCGATACTCTTGGTATATATACTATGTCAGTGCCGATACCGTGTATCATTTTGTGCTAAAGTGATTTATTGCTTCTTCAATCTGCATTTCCTTTACCTCTCCAGTTGCTCTATTTTTTACTTCAACTATCTTTTCATCTATTGCCTTTTTTCCGACAATTATTTGCCACGGCAAGCCTATCAGATCCATTCTAGAAAATTTTACTCCTACACTCCCTTCCGTATCATCGTAAAGCACTTCATCGCTTTTTAAAGCTTTATATATTTTATCTGCAGCCTCCGTTACTTTCGGTTGTAAATTGATTAAACCAATTCTGAAGGGAGCTACCGATTCTGGCCAGATAATTCCTTTATCATCATGAAAAGCTTCTATTATTGCACCAACAAGTCTTGAAACCCCAATGCCATACGAACCCATATGTATATTGACATTTTTTCCATCTTGAGAAATAACACTTGCCTTCATAAGCTTTGAGTATTTGTCGCCAAAATAAAAAATATGCCCTATTTCAATACCTTTACTAACATTTAACTGCTCTTGTGATATAGGGCAAGTCTCAGGATCATGCATATCATCTGCAACTGCGTATATACTCTTCAAACTTTCAACATCTTCGCTTTCTAGCAACTCAGAAAATTTGTTGTCGTAATATAAAGTGCTTTCACCAGTGTTTGCCAATATATGAAACTCGTGGCTCAAATTTCCTCCAATTGGCCCCGTATCAGCTCGAACTCCAATTGGGGTAAGTCCCATGCGTTTGAAGATTTTTATGTAAGTCTTGTACATCAAATTGTATGAATTCTGTGCACTTTCGTAATCCACATCAAAACTATATGCATCCTTCATCAAAAATTCCCTACCCCTCATAACGCCATAACGTGGTCTTACCTCATCACGAAATTTCCATTGAATTTGGTATAAACAAAGTGCCAAATCTTTGTAACTTTTTACCACATTTCTAATTAGATCAGTTGCTACCTCCTCGTGCGTTGGACCAAAAAGCATATCTTCCTCATGCCTATCCTTTATACGCAACATTTCCTTACCGTGATCATCGTAACGCCCTGATTCTCGCCAAAGATTTGCCGGTTGTACACAAGGCATCAACACTTCAATAGCACCAGATTTATCCATTTCATCTCTGATGATGTCTTCAATATTTTTAAGCACGCGCAGACCAAGTGGTAACCACGTATAGATGCCAGATGCTATCTGCTTTATTAAACCTGCACGTAAAGAATATTGATGGGAGATAATTTTAGCATGAGCAGGCTTTTCCTTTAGAGTTGGTAAGTAATACTTGGATAAACGCATATAATAGATCTGATTGTATTAAGTAATCTTAATACAATCAGACTTGTAGGCAAACTTATTTTGAAAAAGAAGGGAAGTGCGTGGTGCTTTCCTTAACGTATCGTAACACCGATTCCCTCTCAAATTTAGTAGCCGCTCTACCAAACATGCCACAACGTTCCTTAACAGAACGAGTAAATGAGTCTTTCACTTCAGTCGCTGTTGTTGCAAGAGGAGCTTCAGGTTTCGTTTTTAAATTAACAGGCTTAGGCGGTATCGGTGGCTTTTTTGTATTTGGTTGGTGGCTTGGCGGAGCTGCAGTTTCAGGATATTGTTGGTCATCATCAGATCTATAACCACTCTCGGGAGTGCTTGTTCCTTTTTTATTGTCTGATTGGGAATTTGAAGGCGTAGATTTTTTCCTGCTTTTTGTCAGCACCTTCTTTTTCTGCTCTATCTCTTTCTGTTTGTCTTTGCTTTCATCTGTAGTCCAACCTGAATCGCTAATAGAATCAGAATGCTCACTTTCACTATCTGAGAATTCAATGGCTATTCTCCTTGCAAGAATAGAAGCCGTATCACACTTTGTTTTTGGAGTACTCTTCTCAGGGCTTTGTTGATTTTTATTAACTGGTTTCAATTTAAAACCTCCTCTTATTTCTGCAAATAAAGCATTTTTGGAATCTGTTTGCTCACCTTCACTATTCTTTTCTCGTTTTTCCCTATTTTGTTTTAATTTTTCATCGCGTGCTTTTTTCTGTTCTTTGCTCACACCTGCCTTACCGCCAGCTTTTTTTATACTATTAAGTAAATCATTACTACCCTGTTGAGTTGATGAATTTTGAGGAGGTGGTGGTGGAGGTACTGCACCACTTGCTTGATTCAATTGCTCAGGAGTTGGCATAGGAGGAGGTGGTGGTGGTGCACAGCTTGATAGAGGAGGAGGAGGCGGCTGTAGCATATTGGCACTTGGATTTGGTTGTGTTCCAAACGTTACTGGAGGTGATTGAGGAGTAGGTACATTTGATTTATTCTCCAGATTAGTACAATTTTTACACACAAATTTTTGTGGTTCTTGAGATGGAGTATGGCCGAATTTCTGTCCATTAAGACCTACTTCTTTCTTATTATCATCTCTAGAAATAACCAGTTTAACAAGATATGTCACTGAAATAAGTGCAACAACCGCAGAAACAGCAAAGATTGCTAAAGGAACTGCTGCAATGGCACCAGAACCAGAAACTGCTGCGATAACATAAGGAAGATATTGACCAGATGTGAAACTAAATACAGACAATAATTAAAGGTTTCCATATAGTCCCATTAGTTTTAGTAAGCTCCTGACTATCTTTTAGCAATGAAGAATTATTGGATGTCGTCATTTCTTTGTCTCATTTGTTAATGATAATTTAATAATAACCCAATTAATAATTTCTGTCAATAATGAATTATGAAAAATAAAGTCAAAATTTGAATAGATAAGCTATAAGTATAGCTCTTTCGATAAAAGTCCGGATGTGATAGGATAAGGATAGATGATGATAAGGAGGTTGAATGCCAGCAGCATATAGTTATGATTTAAGAAAAAAAGCAATGGAAGCGCTAGACGAAGGAGAAAGCAGAGAAACAGTGGCAGCAAGATTTAAGATTGGACGAACTACTTTATGGGAGTGGCAGCAAAGAAGAAAAGAAACAGGAGACTTTCAATCAAAAAAACTTGGAAATGGGGGTTACAATCACAAAATTACCGACTGGGATACCTTTGCCAAATTTGCCAGAGAACACGGAGGAAAGACTCTATCGGAAATGGCTAAACTTTGGAACAACGTTAGTATCCAAACGATCTATCGAGCCCTTAAAAAAATTGGATTTACGCGCAAAAAAAGACATATGGATACAAGGAAAGAAACGAAGAAAAACGTGCTGAATTTTTGAAAATTATAGCGACAAAAGAACCTAAAAACTTAGTGTATATAGATGAGTCTGGCATTGATAACACCGAAGACTACCCCTACGGATATTGCCAGAAAGGACAGCGGTTTTATGCCTTAAAATCTGGAAAGAAAACTCAACGAATCAGTATGGTTGCAGCCTTAAGTGGAAGAAAGATAGTTGTTCCGTTAACCTTTGAAGGCCACTGTAATATGGATGTTTTTAATGGATGGTTTGAGCAATTTTTGACACCGATCTTGGAACCTGGACAGACTGTCATTCTTGACAATGCTACTTTTCATAAGTCTGATAAGATTATCGAGCTTGCTAAAGGGGTTGGTGCAGAAATTTTGTATCTGCCGCCTTATTCTCCAGATTTCAACAAAATTGAGCATCATTGGTTTGCTATAAAAAACAGAGCCAGGAAAAACATTCCTCTATTCGAATCCTTTCTTCGTGCTGTTGATTCTGCCTTCCTATGACCTGTTTGGACTATTATGAGAAATGCTATAAATATTGTACCGTACTAAATATTTAAAAAGTATTAATATAAAGATATCAATAAAATATTTACATTTTTATACTATGCCCATAGCATCATATATTACTTAACCTTACAATAATTTTTTTATTCTTGCTGCTTCTTCAAATTCTAAATTTTTAGCATGCTCTATCATTTGCTTTCTCAAATCATCCTTATTAGTATTTACTTTCGGTTCTGCTATTGCCCTCTCCTGTAAGGTGTTTGATATAGGTTTTATTATAGTCTTTGGGACAATATTGTGCAATATATTATGTTCTTCTTGTTTTTTTCTTCTTCTTTCGGTCTCTCTTAATGCACGGTCCAGAGAACCAGTGATTTTATCTGCATACAAAATTACTCTACCTTCAGCATTACGCGCAGCACGACCGATCGTTTGAATTAATGAAGTTTCCGATCGCAAAAATCCTTCTTTATCAGCATCCAAAATTGCAACCAACCCACACTCTGGAATATCAAGACCTTCCCTCAGCAAGTTAACACCTACTAAAACATCGATTTCTTTAGATCTCAATTTGTATATAATTTCTATTCTCTCCAGCGCAGCAATATCAGAATGCAAATAACTCACTCTCATATTCAATTCACTCATATATTCAGCTAAATTTTCAGCCATTTTTTTCGTCAATGTAGTGATTAAAACACAAAATCCCTTCCCTATTGTCACTTGTGCCTCATGAATTACATCATCAATTTGACTCTCTATTGGTTTTACAATGCAGATTGGGTCCGTAAGCCCTGTTGGACGGATAACTTGCTCTATAAATACATTATTGGTCTTTGCCAACTCATACTTTCCTGGAGTGGCTGAAATGTAAACAGTCTGCGGCCTAACTCCCTCCCACTCTTCAAATTTTAATGGACGATTATCAAAAGCGGAAGGGAGCCTGAAGCCATAGTCGATCAATTTCTTTTTACGCGCCTCATTACCACTGTACATCGCACCAACCTGAGGAACGGTGACATGACTCTCATCAACAAATAAAATTACGTCTTTGGGTAAATATTCAAACAAAGTAGGTGGTGGATCCCCAGCTTCCATTCCATAGAGATAACGCGAATAATTTTCAATACCTTTACATATTCCTGTTGTTCTCATCATTTCGATATCAAAATTAGTGCGTTGCTCGAGGCGCTTTGCTTCAACAATCTTGTTTTGCGAGTAGTAATAATCCAAGCGTTCATGCAGCTCTTTTTTGACTAGTTCAATTGCCTGCAACAAAGCCTCACGCGGGGTTATGTAATAGCTATTTGGAAAAATGGTGATTTTATTTACGCCTTTGGTAACATTGCCCGTTATAGCATCAACTTCAGAAATTTCTTCTATTTCATCGCCAAATAACGATAAACGCCAAGCTTTATTTTCATAATGGGAAGGAAATATATCAACAATATCGCCGCGCACTCTGAAATATCCTCTCTCAAACCTGGCATCAGAGCGCTTGTATTGAAGATCAGTTAAGTTGCTCAGGAAATCATTAATACGAATTTTATTTCCAACACTAAGCGGTATGATCATGCTGCGGTAGCTCTCAGGCGAACCAAGACCGTATATGCAGGAAACACTGGCAACTACGATCGTATCCCTGCGCTCCAAAAGGGAGCAGACGGTGGAATAACGCAGCATCTCAATTCTTTCGTTAATTGCAGAATCTTTTTCGATATAAGTATCAGTTTGTGGTAAATAGGCTTCAGGTTGATAATAATCATAATAAGAAATGAAGTATTCAACAGCATTATGGGGAAACAATCCTTTCATTTCCTCATAAAGCTGTGCTGCTAAAGTTTTATTGTGTGCCATAATTAATGCAGGCCTATTTGTTCTTGCAATAACATTTGCCATAGTAAAAGTTTTCCCAGAACCAGTAACTCCAAGCAAAACCTGATCTCTTTTATTACTATTTAGCCCTGCAATTAAGCTATCGATTGCCTGTGGTTGATCCCCAGCCGGTTGAAAATGTGTAGCGATTTGAAATTTCATAGACTTTACTTACTATCTTTGATTCATTGTATAGTAAACACTATATTGCTTTTAAGATAAGTTGTATAGCTATCGTAAAGCCATAAAACATTAACCAACAATGTCATGCAAGTAGCTGACACTGGAATCTTGTTTCAATGTTAAACAAAATACCATAGAATTCAAGAAGACAATTCCTAAAAAATCCCTACATCCAAAAAAAGGCAAAATGCTGCTTGAATAAGCTAAATTTTTTTAGATGCAAAAACAATAAAACATAGTTGATACTAAATTATAGTACTCCTATGACAACGTTACAAAAATTAAGGAAATGGATAGCTCTGATCAATTGGAATAGTATTTTCAGGTACCGGTGGTCAATATGACATTTTTAAAATAAAGATTTAGAACCTGTTTAAAATCTTCTCAATAGAAGAGAAATGAAGGAAAGAACGACCATTTGTAGGCTAGTGTTAAGTTTTCGCTCGCAATTTTTCCACAATCGTCTGCATTTTTCTAACCAAGCGAAAGATCGCTCTACAACCCATCTTTGTGGCAATACAGCAAAGGAATGTAATTCACTTCGTTTTATTACTTCTACAGTTGCTCCAATAATCGTTTTTATTTTAGTTGCAAAATTTTCTCCTGTATAACCTGCATCGACCAGTATATTTTTAACTTCCGAGAGGTTTTCTTTTGCGCTTTCAACCATTCTCACAGCACTGCTAACCCCAGTTGTAAATTAGAAAAAATAGAAAAGGTAAGGAAATAGGGTAAACTCCAAGGTATTTGATATTCATTCCTAAAATAGGAGGTTACCAATGAAAGAGAAAGTAACAGAAATCTTTTGTATAGTCGATGATTTTTGCAATACAGTCGATGAAAATTTTGCAGAAAAACTTCTACCAAGTGGCAAAAAACCAACCAGGACGCCAGAGATTACGCATTCAGAGATTTTTACCATAATATTGCTATATCAAGTGCGACAATTTTAAAATTTTCTATGTGCATTATTTGAAATTATTATACAAATCAGCGTTTCCAAAATTGCCATCCTATAGTAGGTTTATCAGGTTAAAATCGCGGGTTTTATGGTATTTAGCGCTCTTAATGCAATGGTTTTGCGAACAGTCAAAAGTGACAGGGATTTCGTACATAATCTATCGCTGTTTGCCATCCAAAAAGGACCTCGAGAAACAAAGTTTTCAAAGGGTTGGCAAAGATTGGAAAGACTACTTATGGGTGGTTTTTCGGTACATCTAGTAATCAACGAAACTGGCGAAATTCAAGGGGTTACGGTGACAAAAGGCAACGTTGATACCTGTGCCAAATTTAACTCAGAAATTGACTGGATTATTGTTTAGAGATAAAGGATATATCAAAAAAGATCTTTTTCACGAATTATTCGATAGAGGGTTAAAGCTTGTAACCAGTATAAAAAGGGTATGAAAAACTCATTAATGGTGCTAAATGAGAAGATTTTGTTAAGAAAAAGATCGATTATTGAGACAGTTTTTGGCTCTCTGAAAAACAAATTTGAGATTGAGCATACTCGCCACAGATCACCGATAAATTTTTTGGTACACATTTTTTCTACGCTTGTTTCATATTCCATGCAGCCGCTGCATTTCTAAGCTTTACTTCGTTGGCTAATCCGCAACTGGGGTATATAGGGTTGACACCAAGGCAATATTCTTCTGGAAAAGTTGATCGGCATGGCAGCATATCAAAGATGGGACCAGCGGAATGTAGAAGTATGTTATATGAAGCTGCACAAACAATGCTTACAGTTACCAAGAGGACATTTAAATTAAAAAACTGGGGTTGCGAAGAAAAAAGGAATGAAAAAAGCAATTGTAGCAGTAGCAAGAAAATTAGCTGTAATTATGCATAGGATGTTGGTTGATAAAACAGAATTTTATTATCAATAAACATCAAAAGAGCATAGGACAATAATTTTATTGAAAATAAAGATAGCAATGCCGATGGAAGGGACAAGCAAGAACTTAGTTAGACTTCGTGGTAAATATGTTGCCGTCCACTTCCGCCTAACAAGTATAATGCGGCTTGACAAATTTATTGTCATCTCAGACCGCGGAGAGAACCATATGCTACTTTTAACTTATGTAAAATTACCAAGGATTATGGAGAAGATATGCTGTTTTGATTTGTGTGAAAATTATTGTTGACTTATGTGCAATTAGAGAACCTAAGTCACTTTAGCTATATATAAAAGGTTTAAGTGGTTGTATTGATGTATCTTTGTATTAAAAAACACCCAATAAGCAGAGTTGTAAGTGGAATAAACCACAAAATGTAAGTGCTAGATTTTATAGGCGGTACGATTATAATTGAATTGCCGTAAGAATTTTTTAACTCTGAGATTATCTCTTCATCTGTGTATCCATCATTGATTTTTTTACGAATTGCTTCTCGCATATCATACGCGATCTGAGATCCAGATTCAGACAATGATTCGCCAGAACATATTGGACACCTTATTATTTCAAATAAACTGGTTGCTCGTTTTTCCATGCTTTTATCTCTGAGTTTATTATCCAGAGTAAAAGCGTTTACGCCTGAGTGGAATATCAACATGAAAAGTAAACTAACTACTGCTCTCATCCTTGGTTAATTGGGTTATTTTACTGAGCTGGTTCATAAAATCAGTGGTGGATAACTTTCCAATAAAGCTTGACCCTACATCATCATCGTACTTTATTGAAAATTGAATGCCATCATCAGTTGTTTTTTCTGATAAGGAAGACATTAATTTTTCAAACGCATCTGAAGTTTTTGAGTCACCAATCATAAACGAGATTAATTCTTTATAATTTGATATAGCCACGTTGATTTTGTCTTTAAATGAAGACGTAACCAAATTATAATTTCGCACTCCACCATCTGCAGCAAGAGAAAAATTATTACTTTGAATTAAAAATTTCTCTATGTTGAAATTAATTCTGGAAGCTGAGATGTGGTTTACAAATTCGTAATCAAATTTAGTGTCGATACTAAGGTAACTTTCAGGACTTGCAGTATTTTTATACCGATAAGTATAAAAATCAAATCCTAGTTTAGTATTTCCACTTGGTTCTTTATCGAGGTAAAATTGAATGTAATTGCTTTTATCATTCACTTCAGTTATAACACTTTGCTGATTTTCTAAAACATCACATTTTAATCCATAATCTTCGTAACGAAGTGTATCTATATAGTCTATCACGGTACTATTTTTGTTGAATCGCAATGAAGATGGTAAATAGTTTAGTCTAACAACAAAGTGGCTGCTATCGTTTGTGTGGCATTTTATATTCTTTTTCTCATCACCATGAACAGCAATATTGACTTCATTGCTTGGTATGTAGATATATACTGATTTATCAAACAATCTATTTTTTATCAATAAAGCATCAGATGAGATGGTTAATTGCTCATTGGAAAATTTTGGGTTTGTCACACGAAAAATTAGGTTAGAAGGAAATCCACTAAAATCATGTGAAATATCAAATTTTTCGTCGTTAATGTATAGTATTGTTTCAGCTAAAAGATTTTTTACCTTACATGCAGAAAAATACCAAAAACCACTATACGCTACAGGAATAAACAAAAGTAAAGAGATGATAATATAGATAAAAATCTTACGCATAGCTAATCACTCCCCTGTTTATCCAATGATATATTTCTTGTACCCCTTGGTATGGTTACACACAAGCCGTCGATATCTTTTGTGATTTTTATTTGGCACCCAAGTCTTGATGTCTCTGTTAAGCCGAAAGCTAGGTCTAACATATCATTTTCCTCATCAGATATGGGATTATGCGTTTCTACAGCATCATAAGATTTTGGATCAACAATCACGTGGCATGTAGAACAAGCAAGAGAGCCTTCACATGCACCTTCAAGCAGATCTGGATCACTTCTATGGGCTAAATTGAGCAGAGTTTCTCCCTCTGCAGCTTCATAACTTTTCTTACTCCCATCAGGTAAAATAAAAGTAACAGATGGCATATTATTCCTATTAAAATCCTTACTAATTTCTCTATATCCTACAGGTAATAACTAATATTTGCAAACTCTTTGCAATTCCAGTGCCTATATTTCTTGTTATCCAAGTAGCTCTTTGTTGTCATCCGAGTAGCTGACACTGGTTCCTTTATGACGGCAGTGCCCTCTTCTTGTCATCCCAGTGCCCTGATTACTTGGATCCAGAAAAAAGAATGGTGTCATGCAAGTAGCCTCCTTCTCCTGTCATCCGAGTAGCTGACACTGGGATGACACCCCACTTAACCGTCATACCGCGATTCATTCGCGGTATCTCAGCCGCTAACAAGAGATCCCGCTAACAAGCAGCGGGATGACGATTGTCGTTTAGCCATAAATATTAAGAAATTTACCAAATGAAAAAAAGGCAAAAGAAGCCCCGTGGTTGGCTAATTACTTACATTATACTTTCAAGTATGGCGTTTTTTTATTCTAAACGTTTAATAACCGCGATTCAGTTGCTTTTAAGCCGCAACTAATCTAAATTATAAACATTAAGAAATTTACTCAACAGAAAAAAAGGCAAAAGAAACCCTAGGGTAGCTAATTATTCACTATCCATTTTTTAAGTTGGCGTTTTTTTATGTTTTAAATGCTTTATAAGCGCATTTTAGCTTATATTAGGTAAAAACCTAGAAATTTTATAAAGACATAAGGTGCACATAGTGCAAAAAATTAAACATGAGACGCCAGATACGTGAGTTTTTTTGTCATTTAATCTGTACAGAGAAGATAAATAAATAGCTTCAGTTTCATGATAAGGGGACTGGCGGAGGGTGTCAAGTAAGTTTTTTCGTTTCTATTGAATGACAGTTGTGACCTATGCAAGAAGTCTGTTGTAGTTTGTACGATATCTTTATAAAATGGTTCGCATAAGTTATCTAGCAGTGCAACTAAACAAATACAAAAATCAAAACGTTGCGGTTTTTGGTCTTGGTAAAACTGGTTTATCCGCCATTAACGCTCTAACAAAGAGTGGTGCAAGAATATATGCATGGGATGATCATGAAGAGCAAATAGCAAATGCAAAAATGATGTATAAAAAATGTAATTTTATTCATCCCAAGGAATACAATTGGCATGAGATCAGTGCATTGGTTTTAAGCCCTGGAGTGCCAACAGAGCCACATTGGATAGTAAAACTTGCAAGGAGATTTGATTGCAAAATAAAATCAGACATTGAGCTATTTCTTGAAGCTAAAACTACGAACCAGAAGGTAATAGGCGTCACAGGAACAAATGGTAAATCAACCACTACATCACTAATAGGGCACATATTAAAATCTGCAGGGAAAAAAGTAGCTATTGGTGGAAATTTAGGCGTTCCTGTTTTGGATCTAGAAAGAGATGCAGAAATTTATGTAATCGAACTCTCCTCTTTTCAATTGGAGTTGATGAATGAAATTAACGTGGACATTTCAGCACTGCTCAATATTACACCAGATCACATAGATAGGCATGGAAGTATGGAGAACTACATAGCAACTAAATTAAAACTGATAAACGGTAGTGAGGTTGCCGTAATAGGATGTGACAATGAGATTACTGCTGATATATTCAACAAATTCACTGGAGACAAAATTCCAATCTCAGTAACATATTCCCCGATGTCATTCCAGCGCGTGACGCTGGAATCCAGAAAAGAAAAACCATTGCCAACTACTCAGATGACAGAGGGTGGTGCCAGAGATCTAATATCATTGGCAGGTAACAATTTGCTTGATTATAGTGAACAGATTACTGGTATAGATCGAAATTATCTGGATCCCAGTGTCAGCTACTTGGATGACAAAAGGGGCACTGGGATCCAGAAGATCTCGTTAAAACTAGAGAATCATAGCTTATCAGTAAGCGACGTGAAAATAAACCTAATATCCAACGCAGAAAACATAGCAGCCACATATGCCGTATGTAAGGTACTTGGAGTAGATAGCAACACTATTATCAATGGAATCAAGTCCTTTTCAGGACTGAGGCATAGGAATGAACTGCTTGGCAAAATAAGAAATGTGTTTTTCGTGAACGATAGCAAAGCAACTAATGCAAAATCGAGCGAAAAGGCGATCTTATCTTATGAAAACATAAATTGGATCGTTGGTGGAAGAAGCAAAAAAGGTGGAATAGAATCATTAAGCAAGCATTTTACAAGGGTTAGAAAAGCTTTTCTTATTGGAAAATCAACCGAAGCTTTTGCAAATGTTATGGAGAATAAAGTAGATTATGTTAAATGTTGCAATCTAGAAGATGCATTCAGATTGGCTTTTGAAGAGGCCTTAAATAGCACAGAAGAAGTAACAATATTACTTTCTCCCGCGTGTGCTTCTTTTGATCAATGGAAAAATTTCGAGGAACGTGGTGAAGCATTTTGTAGAATGTTTGAAAATCTCAGGTACAATCACACATGCTGTTTAGTATGATGTTGCGTGGAACAAAAGTTAATAATAGATAAGCTAATTAGGGTTATTCCATTTGAAGGGATAAGCGATGAAACCCTATTAAAGGTGTGCACTGACCTTAATCTAGCTAATAGCTTTTGCAAATTTCAGAATGGAATATATAGCGCTTTGGAGCACATAGCAGAGGACTTAAATAGCTCAATGGAAGCTGAACTAAGGAATTCTAATTTAGAAGATATGAAAGTGCGAGAGCGAGTAAAGTTAGCCATTCAAATACGCCTTTCAAATTACGCTAAGCTACCAAATTATAGAGAACTTTTAAAAAATGTTTTATTATTCTCCGTATCACCAAAAAATACATATTTTTCTAGTAAACTTTTATACAGAACTATTAGTGCGATTTGGTATGGCATTCATGACCAATCAACAGATTTTAACTACTATACAAAAAGAGCAATATTAGCTGGAGTGTACTTAAGTACGATACTTTTTTTTATCAATGATTATTCAGAAGATTTTGTGGATACTTTATCGTTTCTTGATAACCGTATCAACAATGTCATGACATTTCAAAAATTCAAAACTCGCTTAAAAGGAATCATAGGAAATTTCTTATAAGCTATTGATTGTTGGTAGAAAAGTACTTGAGCACGATCCTGAAAAGGTTTGTGAAAATAAAAATATTCATGCTGATCATAAAGAACATTTAGTTTATCGTGAGGATAATAATGGTACAACAAAATACACCAGTTACGAAGAAAAAGAAAATAAATTTATTGAAGAAGCACATGAATATTTAATAGACTCTGAATTTAATAAAAATTTTGATCTAGGGCAGTACAGAATAAGTAATTTCTCCGGAAACTTGACGAAAATAGAACTGGAACTCATCAATGAAAAGTATATGCAAGTTCAAGTTAATAGAGAAAGAAAAATTATTCTCGCTATACCGTAGGTGCGTTCCAAGATTATACTGAAGTTTTTATTGCACTCAAAATCTTCGTTTTTCCTAATCTCTAGAATTATCAATGCATCATCACTTAACCAGCCTGAGTGAGCTAGTCCATTCAACGTTGATTCAACTAGATTGCTATTGTAAGGTGGGTCTATAAAAACTACATCGCACTTTGAAATAGGTTGTGGCAATTTGTTAGCACTACAACAAATTAGCGTGACATTGTTCGTAATTCCAAAATCTTCTACTGTTTTTTTAGGCAGTTGCAAATTGTAATAATCTGAATCCACCATGAATGCATGTTTAGCGCCGCGAGAAAGCGCTTCAAATGAAAAAGAGCCACTTCCGCAAAATAAATCAAGTACATTCAAGTTATAAATAGGTTTCCTTGAGGAAAGCATATTAAATATTGCTTCTCGGACAATACTCATAGTTGGCCGTGCAGCTAAATGCTTACCTGTAGTTATTTTTCTTCCGCGATATTTGCCTGCAATGATGCGTAGCATATTAAATAAGCTCCAAAATAATTAATTATTTATACTATATGATTAATGTCAATATGGCTTTAGCAGTTTAATAGAGAGAAGCTATCGAGTCGCTTGTAAGAAAAACACAAACACAAGACTCATCAGTTATCTTTTTCTGATTTGCCTGCTGCATTAATTGCTTGACCAATCTCATCTTGTAAATCATCATGATCATTTTTTTCATCATGATTTAGCCCTTCAATTCTGCTTTCTAACTCTAACTTAATTATAGTATTGATTTTATCTATATTATCAAGAAAGCCTCTACATTCTTCTTCACTATACTCTTTACCAGATGCCTTTTTTTCGATAAATAGACTTTTAAACTCTGTAAGATCAGAATTCTGATCGGTATTTAGTACAACATTTCTCTCTATGAAGCTAAGGTCTGATAGCAATAAACTAACCTCTAATAGCTCTTCACTTTTAATGTTTGCAAGATTATCAAGATTGTCTAAAATATTAGACATCTTAAGCCTTTCTTGTGCAATCTCTTTGTCTTCCTTATCAAATTCAGACAATAAACCATGATTATCTACAAATTTCTCACTCAAAGCTTTATTCAATTTAGCAAAATTGACATCCTTGTCAAGTGATGTGTTATCCCGCAACAAGTCTACCCTTGCCCTACGCGCATTTAAAATGTCGTCGTAGTCATTTAACTTTATGTTGCCATCTTTGTCTTGCTGCAATTTATAATAATCAAGGCCTTTGAAATTTTTATTAGTCTTCATCTTCAATCCTCTTCTCATCTCCTTTTGCATCTGGTTTCCTCATTGGTTCCGGTAATTTCCTTTTACTGTCTTCTCGATTTCTTTTTTCCTCTCTTTCAGCACGTTTTTTTATAGCTTCCTGGGTATTCATTTCAAAAAGTGCCTTAACGTACTCTTCTGGATTTTTTGGTTCTTTAAATAAAGGCTTAAGATTATAAACTTCGTCTTTTCGATCTCTTTCTTCTTTTCTTCTAGCTCTTTCAGCACGTTTTTCTACAGCTTCTGGAGTGTTCATTTCAAAAAGTGGTGAGAGGTTGTAAACTTTATCTTGATTTCTTCTGCCTTCTCTTTCAGCACGTTTTTCCATACCTTCAAAAGCAGATCCAAAATCATCAATTTCATCTGAACCTTTTGGTTCCGTGCCTAAATTTCGTGTCACTTCATTTGATTGATCAGGCTTATCTTCTTCTTTTGGCTGATCATGCTGTAGTTGATTAGGCTTGTCTTCTTGTTCTATGCTTAGTTCTCGTACTACCTTATCTGGCTGACCTCCCCCTCGTAGTCGAAGAGGGTCGCCTTCTTCTAGTGGCTGATCATGGTTATCTCTTACTAGTTCCGTGCCTAACTCTCGTTCTACCTTATTTGATTGATCAGGATTGTCTTTTTCTGGTTCTCTCTTACGGCCGATAGTGTAATCATGAAGCTTCTCTAAGAAATCTCGCCTATATTCTTTTGCTCTATAGAGTAGGTTATGATCATAGCCATGCTTTCCTATAGAGTCAAGACCATGCTCCCAAGTAAACTTCATAGCATCTTCTATTGTATAGCCCAAATGTGATCCTACATATCCTTTGTAATATTCTAAATATTTACCGATCCTTCTATGCGTAATATCTTCCTTATCAACTCCAAATGCCCTGTAGATTTTTTCCTCAAGTTTATCAACGTCATTTTTAGGTGATGTTGCAAATTTTGTTGCTTCAATAGTAGCACCTACAAATTTACGTGGCACATCAATAGCGTATTTCAGCACTCCTCCAACTCTTGGTATCCTACCCAGTAGATTAGCTGTACCTCCGGCTAATCTATCCGGTAAATGAGTAGCCCAATTACCTAAAGATTCTAGTTTTCCACCAATTGCGTCTTGCCAATAATGCTGTTTTAATCCTTCCATTATGCCAACCAAAGGCGATGCTTCATACATTCTAGATATATTGTAAACGCTGAATCCACCACCAGCTATACTTGAGCCCATTTGTTGTACGAACTCGCGTAAGGAGAACATTAAAAATGAAAGCAAGAATAACACAAAGATTTCCCCTGCATTGATTAAATAACCTCTCTGTATGTCTTGCACCCTTTGGTAATCGCTATTTTCTTGATAATTTTTGCAATCCTCACAATCTTTACATTTCTGACAGTATTCACTGTTGGGATCCTTATATAAATCATGAAGTTTCAGTATTCTACAACCTTGTTTTTCTACCGCACTCCGCACTAAAGATCTTATTTCATTAATTATTTCCCTATAACTATTGCATTTATTTATATCTTGACAGTAGCGTTTTATTATTTCACTAACATCACCTATCCTTTTCTCTATATTGTTGATCAGTAATATAATGTCAGCCCTCTCTGATGCATGAGATAAACTATTTGTTAAGCGCACTAGATCTTTTTCACTACAGCCATTACTAACTACCATATCACTTTCTGCAATATAGTGGTCTGCTGGATTATCTTTAGTTCCAGGAATTGGATTAAAGAAAGGATAATCTATATAACGAAACCCTTTTATATGTTCACCATTTTTATCTTTAGGGTAATCTGGTGGAAGCGGGATATATCCAGCACCACCAGTAAATTTTATTGTACCACCTTCTCTGCTTATCTTTTCTATACCTTCTATACTTTTATCTATGTTAAGAGAAGAAGCTTCTCCAAGAGTGTAAGGTACAAAAATTTGCCCTGGGGTCCAACCAAAGTACTGCTTATCAACGATACAAAAACCGCCAAACACCCATTTTGGAGCACATAACTTTACCTCGAACCATTTATTGTAGCATACAGTAAAACCTAGTTGTCTATAAAAGGTGTTCATTACCATTGAAGCCAACAATGACAAGAGAGTAAATATCATAATCGATTGTAAACAAAAACTGATGCAGAATTTTATCCAACCTTCAAATAGACTTTTCAGCGGTGAAAATAAAATAGAAATTAGAAACAGTGGCATGATAGCTATAAGAAAAGCTATACCCATAAAGCCAGAGAGAAATATTATGTAAGCATACAAGCACAACAAGAAGTATAGTACAATCCCTATGAAAATTGCCGGTATCATAAGAAGGCTTGCCCACATTTGGTAATGTAAAAACGCTGCAAACTTTTTCCAAACAGAATAAGCAAAAAATTTATTGAACATGTCCTCCATGAAGCTAAACAACTTAGCTTCATCTCCTTGAGCAATACTTCCGGTGTTCATGTTGGGAGCAAAGTTAGTAATTACACTTATCAATTGTTCAAGACCTTTAACGAATAAAACAAGAAAATGATCATAGAAAAATCTAAAACTTCCAGGAGATATAAGCACTATTACTAGAGTGATTTTCATCATTCTGATGAGCATATCATGCTTAGTTTCTCGTATCATGCCAAAAAGATAAAGAAGCGATGAAATCATTACAAATAGAACAAGCAAGGAAAGAACAAAATTGTGAAAGCTCGTACTTTTTTCAGCTATATTTTCGAACATAGCTTGTGCAACTGCAGGATCATTGCTATTAAAATGTTCTTTGCAATTTTCGTTAATCAATAATACACATTTTAGATAGTTATAAATGTAATCAAAAAACCCAAAACTACTTGGCTGCTGCACTCCACTTAAGAACTCAAAAGAGTAGCCACCTACATTATCTAAGTAATATCTATCTAATATTTTTACATATATTTTCCATCCCTTTTCTAATTTCACCGTATCACAATCCCTGTCCTTTAATTTAGTGCTATCTCTGTCTAAAGCAAAAAGACCGCTCCCATTCTCTGCCACGGAGTTGTAACCTAGATGTACAGTAGGAGATGAAGGATTGCGCATAGATTTCAAATCTTTGTTAGGACTATCGTCACCAGGCCTTTGAAACAAAAGATAAGCACCATGACCGTTGGTAAACCAACATGGAGCACCACGTGATACTGTATTTGCACTATCATCTTCATTAATGCACTTGCAATTTACAGTGCAACTTGCATTAGGCTTACTTGAAAACTTCTGTATGCTAGGTTTATAATCATTACAAACTAAGTGAAAGTCAGGTAGACTATTATCACCTGGCTCGCCTTCAAATTTAGTTGCATATTTTAACTGCTCCAAGCTTTGTAAGGTATAACTGCCTTTTTTAGATTCCTTCTTGTTATTATTACTCCAAGATGTCCATGCACCATTAACTCGCACTTTTAAACTATCTCCATTGGTTTCGAGTCCGGTATCCTCCCACTTCACCACTTGGTTATGGTGAAAACCATAATTAATTTCGCCAGTTTCAGGATCAATAACTTCTCCATCTCCTGGAATAAACGCATCGTGGTCGCTTGAAAAATGAGCGCTTACTGCAATAGGTTTAGGACCAAAATAGTCAGCAGATATACACCTTGGAAAAGGCATATCGTTTTTACTACAACCTGTGATCAGCACATAAGCTGCAAGAAGTAATACCCTAAACCAACATTTGCCTAAACGTGATTGCATATCTAAACTTTTTCCAAATACAGAATAAATTTCTAAAACTTTACTTAAAATATCTTTTTAATTAGTTACTCCATAATATCATTTATATCTTACTCCTCTTCATTTTCTTCCTTGTTTTTAGCTTTAGCACTAGGATCACTTCTTATTGTTTCATCAGAATTTTTTTGCTGATCTGATTGTTTTAATGTTTTAGGTCTATCACTCGTTGTTTTATCAGAACTTCCTTTAGAATCTTCTTTTTTGTCTGGTTGCTTTGGCGTGTTAGGTAATTTAGCCTCAATTTTTCCCCGATCTTTACTCATTTTCTGCTTGATACTCTGTATCATACTTTGGGTCTTATCATCAAGGCCAACGGTTGACAGCATAGCTTGCGATGCGCTCTTAGCAACTGTACCAACACCGCCAGTAACTCCATAACCAGAGCTAAATAGTGTTTGTACCATAGTTTCCGATATAGAAACAAAAGCTTCCATTGCACCGGCAATAATGAGGTATATAAACGCCTGGATTAGGTCTATAGGTAATGCTGCAAAGTGTCCACCAGCCCTTTCTCCGGTACTGAGTGCAACATCAACGCTAGTGCCAGGACTGTATCCAAGAGGCAGTATTGATTTCATCAAGCACAGATCATACGATAAGAAATTTACGCTAATTAAACATTGATAGCATGCAGAAAAATTTGTGAGGTTATATAAAACTGAATACATCAACTGATTTAAAAGAGATAAAAATGAAAATAAAATGACTGGTTCTAATGAAACATGAGCCAACGTTTTTATCCAATTATCAAACAAGGGTTTAGTCTTTTGAAATAGAATAAATACGATAAATAAAGGTGTTAATGACAGTAAAAACGCCACTAGAACAGTAGATATTACATATTTAAACGTAGCGCTAATAATGCATTTTAAGAACATAAAAGTAGCGTAGAGTATTGCCAAAAATGCAATAAAGCCAAAAGGACCAGAGAGCATCAATGATAAAAACTTTAACCAAGTTTCTGCTGTGAATAATACTCCTGCTGTCAAGTCTAAGAATGCAAATTTTCTCCCCCCTTCCCCTATATAGCCAGAAAAGCTATCAACCAAATAAGTGCTACCATCTATAAAAAGTCTGGATAAAGTTGTACCAAAAAGTTCCCAGCTTCTATCGCTAAAGGCAAAAGCTATAAATGCTATCTTGAACATTCTTACAATGAAATCAAATTTACTTAGCTGTATTGTTCCAAGCATATAGCCAACGATAGTAAATATAACGTATAGAGTAAGCAAAGCTCTTACCCCTTGAAGAAGACCTCTTGCATATCCTTTGTATGAATCTTTAACGCTGTCCCCAATTACTTCTTCTTTTATAAGTTTAAATACCCCGTTTACATTCGATGAAATAAAATCATTAATTTTTCTTTTAACAAATAAAGTTACTGTGTACTTATTATTTTCATAATATTTGCCATTTTTATCTGTAATGTCATCTCTCTCTACGTTGCTTACATTGATGCCGAAATATATCTTCTTAGATTCTTCGTTCTGAAAGTGTTCTCCGCTTATTACATCTAATATGGTGTACTCATCTTTTCCGTTTACTCTTTCTCTCACTCCTACCACTTTAAAATCATTAGTTCCCACACCATGCAAATCTTTAGGTGGCTCATCACCTAAATATACATATAATTTTTCGCCATTAATATATTCACATGATCTAGTCACTTTAACATGGTACCCACCTCTATTAGCTCCATAGTGACCATAATCTGCAATGGCAAGCATCACACTGCTACCAGGTGTTACACTTCCTATTGGATAGTCATGATTTAATTTTAAGGAAAAATCTTCAAAATTATCACTGATTTTTGAGCATACTAGTTTATCATTTTTCTCCTTTCCTGCTTCTCCTCTTTTTGGAAGACATTGAATACCTTTAGCATCGCCCTTCATATCATTACGCTTGCCTTCAGAAATACTTGCATCACCTGGATCGCTTATTTTTGCAACAAGAGCCTCAGCCCAAGATTTATCATCTTCAGTAAAACTACCTGCTTTAACATTCCCTTCCATTTTTTCTAGATAAGAATACATATCACATTTATTTCCTTTATCGTACTTCTTATACCTTATAGAGGAGACACAGTTCCGTTCTCCTGCTTGACCTAAACCATAGTTCCATATACCCTTCTCAGTATAGCATATATTTTGATGGTAACAGTTAAGCTCATAGGAGGAGTACTTTTTTCTCTCATCAAGACTACAGTTTTTTCCATCACATAACTCGTTCAATCCTATTTTAGCGCGGCGTAAATCAAGTAGTGAACCATATACCCATGGTTCGTTGTCTTGAATATAACCTTTATTAAAATGCACCTTATTATCATATGGGGTATACCCATTGCCAACTAGCACTTTGCTTTCCTTTGCTTTTGTTTTATCAAGAGGTAAAAATTGTATTTTATTTTTTGTACCATCTTTACCATCACAAAAAAACTCTCCCCCCTGATGTACTTCACTCACTGTAGCTTTCTTATATACAGTTTCCTTACGGTCATTTTCTACAGCTTTATAACAATTGTCATCAAAATTGATGCCTTTCCCTTCTGGATTGTCGTAATCAATTGTTATTTTTCTGGGAACTAAGCTGAAGCTTAACTTGTCACCAGGATTTACTTTAATTCCAGTGTCCACATAACGTCTATTGCTGCCAAATCCTTTGCCACCACATAGTTCGTTTTTACTTTCATTAACACCATAATTGTTAGGTACACTATTAATATCCGCAGCCTTACTATAATTTGGTTCTGAGCCATCAGCACAAAAGCTAGCTGGCACAAGTACTTTCCTTGGATTTTTGTCTTCTTTAAAAGGGCAAAAATTTACTGATCCATCGAGGGTGAATTTGATTTTCTCACCCTGACTAATTACCTGACCAGAATCAACCCAATGAATTTTATCGGCTTTACGAACTGGAACATCCACATTAACGCTGGTGTTTTTGCTCTGCAACCCAGGCTCGACACAATCCATATTACAACCAGTGATTGCAAGACACAGTATCAACAATAGTGATCTTTTACTTATCATTGCTGTCTTCCTTGTGGTATCTGAGGCGTTGACCTTTGAGTCCCTTGTGGTATTTGAGGTCTTGACGTACCTGACTGTTGAGAGGCATCTCCTCTTTCTCTTCTTTGAACGCTTTGTTCATCTAACCCTACTGTTCCCATTAAGCTTTGTTGATACTGTCTTCCAGGTTCGCTTGCTACATAAGCACCAAACAACGAGTCAGATATTGCCGAAGAAGCTTCAACTAAAGCTTTCATAGCGTGTCCCAAAATAACAAAAGCCATCATAGCGGTAATATTAGGTGTATATTTGGAAGCATAACCATAAAAAATACAAGGGTTAAAAATCTTTAGGTTAATATTAAGTATACATGTAGAGCAGACCTCAAAATCAAATACTGAATACACAATATAATCCATAACCTGACTTATCAGTGATATAAAAATTAAAAGGACCACTGGATGAATTGCAAATCTTGCTAAATTTTTAACCCAGTTTTGAAACATCTGCCTAGTATACGCAAATAAAAGACAAATAATAAAAATAGGTGCTAAAGAAAGTAATAACGCAACTATTGCTATAGATGTAATAAAAGAAAATAAGGCATTAAAAATAGATAAGCTCACTGTGATTAAACCCCAAATCACCAAGCAAAAAGATACAATGCCCAAAGGGCCAGAAAATATAAGAGATACTATTAACAATACTGAATGCGATGACAAGAACCTATTGAGCGGCAAATCAAGAAACTCAAAAACATTTGAAGTAGTGCCTCTAAAATTTGCTATTTCTATTAGTTGTTTTGGAGTGTTAATAAATATAGAGAATGCGTTGTTATAAAAAAAGTCCCAGCTATTATCCTGCAATAGCTGGGCGATGATTCCTATCTTTACGCATATAATTAAAAACTCATATATAGAAATATGAGTTAATCCAAAAAAGTAATAAAGAGTATATAAGATTATATATAGTACTAATAGTGATATTATAGTAGATCTAATGGTATTTGTTCTGCTTGATTTTATAAAACTTTCGTAAAGAGACTTCACAGGACTAGTATCAGAGTGAATTGCGTTAGGGTCTTTATAATTAGAGCCGAAAAATGCAGTTTTCACTTTTTCATCAAAGAAATTATATATTGCACTAAAAGTTTTTGTAGGTGGCTCTTTAGTTGTTAGGTTAATACTAAACTGACCTTCATTTTTGTAATCGCAGCCATGGTCTCTTATTCCGTAATATATGGTGCCTGTTTTGTCTTTTAATTTTCCTTTCAAGTTTTCCATGTCATGAACTTTGCTGATATCTACAGATATATCCGCTTGATTTTCACCAGGCTTATGCTCAGGGAATTTATCGGAAACACTTATATACAAGCTATTTTCCAGACTATGGTTCTTCGTTACTCTTATGTTGAACCCGCCTTTGTCATTTGTATTGTAGCAGCTCTTGTCATTTCTGCTACATAGACTAAAAGTTAAACTTGGTATTTGATGGTCATTCTCCATCTTATGATCACAACTAGTACATAAACCACCACCTGGAATGTGTTCAAGAGTTTCATTATCCATACCAACTTTTAGAAATGTAATGTCAGTTTTTACCTGTTTTCCCTTTAATACGTTACTAATAATTTCAGCAACAACAGATTCACCACTAGAATTTAAAGCATTGAATAGCTCAATTTCTATATTATTATATTCAATATACACGCAATCCTCGCCTCTACGACCAGAAGAAAATTTACATATACGTCTACAGAGTGAATTTAAAATGTGCGTATCTATCTTACTTGCACTGCTCTCTGAAAGCTTGCTGCAATCTATATTCTCTCCTTGTTTTATAGAGTTAATAATATTTTCAATTTCCTTTTTTCTTTCATCTTGATCTAACTTCGAAAACCAGTACTCTCTTCCACTCAACCATTGCGCATCGCCTATTATATATTTATTAGGACATATCCCATCCTTGCCACCTTGGCATTTCTCTTGATTTAAAACATGTGCAAAATGTTCCGTTTCTTGCTCGCTACACTTTTCGTCGATTTTCAAATACCTGATTTTTGTCTCACTCTCTTTATCTTTACACACTTTACTTCCAATCACACTAAAGCTTATCGTATCGCCTTTTTTAAGTGCAAATGGTAATGCAACGTCATTTCTCCCAGGCCCAATTGCAAAATCTGCATACTGCTTAGGACAAAAATTAACCTTACTAGGCACTATATCAATCTCTGTTACTCTTATTCTATCTGAAATATTAACACCAGAATCAACCCATTTCTGCTCTGTTGACACTATATCTAGTTTTTCACGCAAACCTGATAAATTTTCTGGCTTAATACAGTGATGTTCCCCGCAGCCTGACAGAAAAAAAAACGGTATTATCAGCAAAAATTTTAGCATAAATCCAACTCATTCAGTGCTTTTGTTAACACTCTCGGAGCTACTAGAACCAGAACCTCGAGATTTACTCTTGTCTCCACCACTCAACTTCTTAGCAGCAGCACCAGCAACTCCAGCAACACCCCCAGCAGCAGCTTTGGCAGCAGATAAAGCTTTGCCCACCATTTGTCCAGGTGTCTGACCTGAGCCAAGTGCTGCTCTATGGTTACCAGCAAGTTCAGCAGCCATGCCAGGAAGAATGTTTAAAAAGTGGTAAAAGAGGAATAATACTAAACACAATTTTAATAATTCTCCGATGAGAGAGCTGCCAAACTCCATGTATGTAAAGTCGAATAGACCAAGTATGCTGCTCTTTTTAAAGCTATAATTTTGCATCATACATGCAAGAGTAGTTTCATTTTTATCACATTCCCCATCTTTCAATTTAAACCACTGTTTTTTCTTACTATATGAGATTTCTGCTTGTTTCTTTTCATATGACTTGTCCGGTTGTTCATTTTTATATGACTCGTCCAGTTCAAAATTTAAATTTTTAAAATAGATTTTATCACATGCTATGAACATAAAGGACAAAAACGCAAAAAGGATAACCGGGTATAAGCTATAGGTAATCAACTCTTTCACCCAGCCTTCAAAATATCCTTTGGTGTGTTGGAATAAAACCATAGGAATGAACAAAGGTGATAAAATGATGATTACACTTAAAGCAACTAGAGATAAAATAAATACATAGCACAGCCACAAAATAACCATCATCATCAGAACGGCCATAAATATACAGACAAGAGCTACTAAAATTTGTCCACCAGCAAAAATAATACCGATTACCGAACCTGCAACTAATAAGACAGGAGCAGCACCAAGCAAGACTGCTAACGTTGCAACACCTCCAGTACCAATTTTGCCACCAATTCCATCTAAAGGGGCACCTAAATAAAATAAAATTCTACAATCAAGCCTATCCCAAGGTGCAAGATAACTGTAAGATACCCTCTTTCCTGCACGAGTATATTCATAATCTGTACCTGCTTTATAATTACATATGCCTTTACTTTCAGATGATGCTTTTAGCACTATCTCTGACAAACCATTTGAGAGACGAGTTAATTCTCCATAATAATGAGACATGGTACTGCCTGTTGTGAAGTAAATCACTAAAGCGAATTTTATGATCAACATATACATTTCTTGAGGCCTCTGAACTCCACCAGACATGGCTTTTATAGAGAACAGTATTAAAGCTAAAACTAAAACAGCAGTTACAGTGTTTTTCAGCCTTTTCTGTGCTACAGATATAAAACTCTCACCATTTGGTGCACCTTTACCTGCAACTAAATTATCTAACGATTCCTTAATGCATTGCACTATCATAGAAGTTACGGGAATAGGAGCTAATGATTTACTCCCTGCCTGGTTATAACAAGCTTCAGAAACATACGAGCTAAAACAGCCAGCATTATCATAACCTACAAAAATTTTCCCCCCTTGTCCGTTGAGTCTTTTTTCTTTAGATCTGATAATAGTTTTATAGTCATCATTATTACCAATAGGAACTTTTTCCTCTCCTGTACCATCTTTATTTTTGAATATCATCACAGATTTTTCACACATAGGAGCAAGTGGGTCAGGTGGCAATTCCGTGCACCCCATATCAACCCCTTGCGGCCAAGGAGTCATTTCGATACCAAGCATTTTCACACTTGCTAACTCCACACATAATCTGCCCATTTTTCTTACTGCTTTAAATGTAGCTCCATGTATGGGTTCGCTCTGTCCTGCTTTGAGAACTTTACATTTCAGCTCACCATCAACCTTCGGGGACCATGACCCATCTACATATCCAGTATCTTTCTCCCTGACATCAAAATCTATGTATCCAGTTTCTTTTCTGAAATCAAAGTCTTTCTTGTTAAAAAGATTACCAAAAGTTAAAGGGTTTCGATGACATACTTCTATATATTCACTGTATTGCACACCGTTTTTTGGCCAGTAATAACTCTCTGTACTCTCCTGAACGTTAGAATTTAAGGCTTCTTTTTCTGCTCTTTTCCCGTCATAATCTTTTTTGTTCACGTCTTCCCGAGCTTTATTTTGCAAACAAGAAAAATATTCCTCTTCTGTTTGGTAATTTTCATTGGTGCAGCCACTATAACCTGTGTCTTCTAATTTAAAATTTTTGTATTTTCCATCATGATCACGTGCAACTGGGTGTTTAACAAAACTATGTTCACAAACAACAATCCCTCCTATCGCTTTCCAGACTCCAACAATTGCAGCTATCATTCCAACAATAACAAGAGCGGTAAACAAACCAGCAGAAGAAACGATCAAAACAATGCCAGTAAATATTGCGCCAACAGCAATCGCTATTCCAGCAAGTGCTGCAGCTGTTTTAAACGCTCCACAATCAGGATTAGAGGCACGACTAAAACTGCCAGTGGAATTAAATCTGCTAACAAATTCTGTCTTTTCAGTACCACTTACTCCATCTGCAAGCACTGGATATGAGAGTAAAAAGTCTATATTTAGTAAAAATATCGCAATTAATAGCAATGACAGCTTAGTCTTAAACATTTTTTACCTTCTGATAAAATATAGGCAACCATACTTTTGGGTTGTCCCCAACTTCATTTAATATATCGTGTAACAATAGAACACTTTCTGCACGTCCGGATAATACGTTGATTATATCATCCAGGCCTTTTAAGTCTATTCTAGCTACTACAGCATTGACTCCTTGTTTCACCAAAAAGAATCTAGTACTCGGATCTGTGTGCTTAATTAATATATATTCACGTTCAGTTAACATAAAAACATCCCGATAGACACTAGTAGCTTTCAGATTTGGTAAAAAAATCTGTGTCGCTGTTTGTTGTACAAGCGTATCGCTAATAGTACTTTTACTTGCATCCTCAACACTCTGAGTAGCAAAAATCACAAAAGCATTTAGTTTTCTCAGTACCTTCAACCAGTCTTTTATCTTGGGTGCAAAAACTGGATTATCTATTAACGCCCATGCCTCATCAAGAACGATAATAGATGGAGTGCCATCAAGAGATATACTAATCCTATGAAATAAATAAATCAAGACCGGTCCAAGAGCAACAGGATCTTTGAGCAAGCTAGCCATCTCAAAACCAAATACTCTTGCTCGTGAAAAATCTAGCAAATCTTCTTTATTGTCAAATATTGCAGCATGAGAACCATTATCATGCCACATAGATATTGCCCCAGCTAGAGTATCAGGACCTGCAAGCCCTAAAAACGGTACGAGGTTTCTCAAGAATCTGTCTTCTTTTCTTAATTTAAAATTTCCTTCAATTGCATCATTAATTCGTGCAATATCTTCTGAAGTAAATTTATCATTATATACCGAAATTAAAGACTTTATCCACTCCATTAAAAATGTTCTATTATCAGAGGTATCATCAAGTTGTAAAGGATTAAAATTTGTTTTAGTTCTTGGTTCTATTACAGTATAGATACCACTAAGTGCTCTTAAGAAAATCTCTGCACCGCGATCTTTATCAAAAAAGAATATCCTTGGAGAAAACTTCATCGCTTGGGCACACAGGAAATTCATTAAAACAGTTTTACCAGCACCAGTTGGGCCAATTATCATAGTGTGTCCAACATCCCTTATATGAAAGTTGAAAAAAAATGGAGTACCAGATGTCGTGTCAAAAACTGTAACGGCATCTCCCCAGTGGTTATTGAATTTATTACCAGTAGGATAATTATGTTGAGATGCAAATCCAGCCAAATTAAGACTACTTATTGTAGCTTTTCTCACTATATAATCGAAATTACCAGGAATTTGCGCCCAAAATGCTGGTTCAAGGTTAACTCTCTCACGTATAGGGTAAACACCGCAATTAGAAAGCTCTGATTCTACCAACGACAGAGCGTTATCCAATGATTTAGGACTTTTTTCTATACATAAAATAGTCAGGTGATGTTGACCAAACGCAATCTTACCACTCATTGCGTCATCAAGCGCTTGAGAAATTTCTGCTATTTGAGAAATAGCTTTATCTGCAGACTGTATCATTCGATTTTGCTGTATCTGCATTTTTCCAATCGCCATTTGCCTGTTTATAAATTGAAAAGATTGCGTAATTATAAACTCGTAAGGAAGTTGTAAAAACGAATCAAGCATTCCTGCAGAAGTATGATTTCCATATTCTTTGATACTAATTATTCCAGCATATTTACTCTCATTATGAGTCACAACCTGTATCATCTTACGGCCAAAGAATAACCTATGTACTGGTAAGTATCTTGATATTTCAGTTCTTAGCGGAAAAAGCGTATTTGTAACGAAGCCACAATTTACGATTCTAGATAGAAACTCCATTATTTCGCAGAACAAACCATCTGGAGTTTCTTTTACTCCAAGAATTTTAGGCGAATAATTTCTAAGGCTTGTCACTACACGATTTGTCGTTTCCTCTAAATCTTCATACGTGGCACGTATATCACTTTCCCAAGCATGTTTTGAAGTTACATGTCCGAATTTTTTTAGTAGATGTGACAAAAATTCTACTCCTTTTGTGTCCGCTCTACGGATAATCGTAATGTATAGGTCATTAATAAATGATTGCCTTGTTGCGTGTTTTTCTCTCCATTTTAGATTTACGTGATTAGCGAAAAAATTCGGCAAACCTTGACTTGCAAATTCATTAGAAAAAATATTTTTCTTACGTCTGATAGTATGAAAATACAAACTAAATGCCGGAGATGAAATGCTTCTTAGCATCTGATTCCTGATGTTGTTCTGTATGACTAAATCCTCGTCATCGGCGGTTTCAAATGCAAAGCCACTTAATTTTATAACCTTAACCAACCAATTTTCTTTTGTCATCAAGGTTGTGCTATTCCAATAGCAAGAATAAGGAATAAATTCAGCAGCGTGAACTTCCCTGCTCAGAGTAGATTTATTCTTTGATTGAACAGCCCTAAACCTCAGCATCACACAACGTTAAGCAATATCATAAGAATTGGCTCCATGATAAAAACGATTTAAACATTTCGAGCACTTTCCCAATTTTACCATAAATAATTCAATAAACAACGGTTCTTTTGCAGAAGCTATATAACCAAGTCCATGTATACCTGGTAACATTAAGAGAATCACTCTTAAATCATTTGAATTAATGAAAATTAGCATGCAAATCAGGACGTTTAATATTGCAAACATATAACTCACACCAAAGAGCATTGCAGGTCTTGTAAGACCTTTAAATAATTGATCTGTTTGTATACTACCTGTGGACATATCTTTAACCTTCTAATAATAGCTCTAACACTAATACTATATCATTATATTAAAAATCCATTGAAACTAGTAGCACTTTAAGTTAAGATACATTATTTAATCCCGATAATGACAAGTTGGCCATTTCAAGAAGCAGAAAAAATATTGCAAGAGTTTCCTAATAAAAAAGAAATAATATTTGAAACTGGTTATGGACCCTCTGGTTTACCCCACATAGGAACCTTTGGAGAGGTTTTCCGCACTACAGTTATTGTAAATGCATTAAAAAAAATAGCTCCTGGTATAAAAACCAAAATCATTGCAGTTTCAGATGATATGGATGGTTTGCGAAAAATACCAGATAATGTGCCAAATCAAGAGATACTAAGAGAGCACTTAAATAAACCATTGACTATGATACCTGATCCATTTGGCACTCATCAGAGTTATGGTCATCATATGAATTCATTGTTGTGTAAATTTCTTGATATGTTTGAATTTGAATACGAGTTCAGGAGTGCAACAGAGTGTTATAAATCTGGCGTTTACGATGAAAAACTTTTACTCTTACTGAAAAATTATGATAAAGTGATGGACGTAATGCTTCCATCATTTCGGGAAGAAAGACAGCAGACTTATAGTCCATTCTTGCCAATATGCCCAAAAACTTCTCAAGTTTTACAAGTTCCAGTAATTGAAACAAATACAGAGAAAGGAACAATCACATATGAAGACCCAAACGGGGAAAAAATAGAAGTTCCAGTGACAAAAGGAAAATGTAAACTGCAATGGAAACCTGATTGGGGAATGAGGTGGGCCGCATTTGGAGTAAATTACGAAGCTCACGGAAAAGATTTAACTCCATCTGCTGTGCTTTCAAGTCAAATATGTGAAATACTTGGAGAAAAGCCACCACTTCTGTTTTGCTACGAGCTTTTCCTTGATAAAGAAGGAAAGAAAATATCAAAATCAAAAGGAAATGGCATTTCAATTGAAGAGTGGCTAACTTACGCACCAACAGAGAGCTTAGCATTGTACATTTTTCAGAGTCCTAAAAAAGCTAAACGTTTATATTTTGATGTGATACCAAAATCAACTGATGAATATTTAGAATTTGTAAAGCGTTATCATGAGAACAAAGAAAAGGATATAAATAATCCTGCTTGGCACATTCACCAGGGCAATGTTCCCAGTATAGAAACTTCAGGCATAAATTTCTCACTACTTTTAAACCTAGCAGCAGCTTGTAATGCTGAAAACAAAGAGATCCTATGGGGTTTTATATCCTCTTATGCACCAAACGTTACACCAGAAAATAATAAAATGCTTGATAGACTTTCAGACTTTGCAGTAAAGTATTATCACGATTTTATCAAGCCAACAAAATCATATAAAACTCCAAATGAAAAAGAAAAAGCAGCGTTACTAGATTTGAAGGACACTTTACATTCTCTATCTACAACTGCTACTGCTGAAGAAATTCAATCTCAGGTATTTTCTATTGGAAAAAAATATGATTACACCAACTTACGTGACTGGTTTCAGCTATTATATGAAACGTTACTTGGCCAAAAAACCGGTCCAAGAATGGGATCTTTCATAAAGCTTTACGGAATAGGTAATACGATTTCTCTCATAGAAAGCGCTACTAAATGTATACTTTAGAGTTTACCTCCTTTCATTTGAGCTCTTTAGTTTTAATAAGAATTCCTTGACAAACTCCGCCAGCCCCCTTATCATGAAACTGAAGCTATTGTATTTGCTTTCGCCAATCTGCAGATTAAAAGGTAAGGATTACTTAATGTATCGGCGTCTTATGTTCAATTTTTTGCAGTATATAGATACTGTATGTCTTTACAAAACTTCATCTACATCTAGATTTTTATCTAAATAAGCTGAACGCGCTTATAAAGCGTTACAAGACATCAAAAAATGCCAATACTCGACAGAGATAGTAAAAGACTAGCTAACTCGGGGATTCTTTGTCTTTTTTTCTGCTTAGTAAATTTCTTAAACGTTTGCAGCGTAAGTTAGTTGCAATTAAAAGCAGCTGAATTTCGCTTGTCAAGCGTTTAAAACATAAAAAACGCCAATATTTTAAAGCGGATAATAACCACGGGGCTTCTTTTGCCTTTTTTTTCATTTGGTAGATTTCTTAATGTTTGTGGCTGAACGACAACCGTCATCCCGCTACTTGTTAGCGGGATCTCTTGTTAGCGGCTGAGATACCGCGAATGAATCGCGGTATGACGGTTCGCGGCGGCATGACGATAAGGTTTATACCTTGTCATCCCAGTGCTTGACACTGGGATGGCTTTGTTGCATAGCAACTGAAAAAATCTGGTGGCTACTGACAAAATTCATTATAAAATAGCCATTTAACCTTGAAAGAAAAAATATGCCACAAAAAATGAGGGTCAGTAACCATAGCGAATATAACAAATTTCTAGAAAAAAGAGGAAATATTTTTCATTATATCAACGAAGCCATAGAAAAGTGGTACGAGAATGGTCCAAAAATACCAGGTGGCAACAATATTTATAGCGATAAAGTTGTAATTTTGGTGCACATAATAACTTGTTTATTTAGAATAGGCCTGAGGCAAACAGTTGGGTTTATAGCAGGATACCTTGAGCAAATTGGGAAAAATTTGCAAGTTATCAGCTATTCACAATCATCAAGAAGGTTTAAGAAACTCAATATTAAGATCAATGATTGCAGAATTGATAAAAATAATATGGAAGATATCGAAATTACTATAGACAGTACAGGAATTAGTATATACAACAACACTCCTGGTCATAGCAAAGAAAATAGCGAAGATAGAAAGTATCGCAGCTATGAACAGACAAGAAAATTGCATGTAATGTTGAATACAAACAGCAAAAAAGCCATAGCTGTAAAATACAGTAACGGTGTCTACTCTGATCACTATGGAGCTTGTGATTTGCTAAAAGAAGTCGATTTTCAGTATGTCATAAAAGTACTATATGCAGATAGGGCATATGACAGAGAAAAGCTCTATAAGCTGTGTAATCAATATGGTATAAAAACGAAAATTCCTCCGAAAAACAACGCAGCAGAGCATCCAAAATTGGATTATATGCTTGATAGAAATGCCGCTATTCAGTTAATGAAATTACATGGTGAGAATGGTATAAAAAGATGGAAAGAAGAAGTAAATTACGGAAAAAGATCGTATATTGAAGGATTTTTCTCAAGGTTGAAGCGAATATTTGGGTTTAGTTTTAGGAGCAAATCTGAGATTAATCGTGAGAAGGAACTGCTACTCAAGTGTTATTTGCTTAACAAATTTACTGAAATAGGCATGGCTAAGTTTGAGATAGCTTCATGAATTTATTGTACGTTACCTACTATCCGAAGAGCGATGCAACAAAGCCCACTGGGATCCAGCTTTCTTTATAAATTCACCAAAAGTGCTTCATTCTATAACGCAAAACCCATACTCACCAAATCCAATGCATTACTTGCAATTAAGTTTCCTGGATCCCAGTGTCTGGGCACTGGGATGACACCATCATAAAGGAATCAGTGTCAGCTACTTTCATGACACCATTCTTTTTCCTGGATCCAAGTAGTCGAGCTACTTGGATGACAGCTAGCCTGACAACCGTCATCCCGCTACCTGTTAGCGGGATCTATGCTAAGAGATACCGCGAATGAATCGCGGTATGACGGTTTGCAACGGTATGACGGTTCGCGGCGGCATAGTATAGCTCTTTCGATAAAAGTCCGGATGTGATAGGATAAGGATAGATGATGATAAGGAGGTTGAATGCCAGCAGCATATAGTTATGATTTAAGAAAAAAAGCAATGGAAGCGCTAGACGAAGGAGAAAGCAGAGAAACAGTGGCAGCAAGATTTAAGATTGGACGAACTACTTTATGGGAGTGGCAGCAAAGAAGAAAAGAAACAGGAGACTTTCAATCAAAAAAACTTGGAAATGGGGGTTACAATCACAAAATTACCGACTGGGATACCTTTGCCAAATTTGCCAGAGAACACGGAGGAAAGACTCTATCGGAAATGGCTAAACTTTGGAACAACGTTAGTATCCAAACGATCTATCGAGCCCTTAAAAAAATTGGATTTACGCGCAAAAAAAGACATATGGATACAAGGAAAGAAACGAAGAAAAACGTGCTGAATTTTTGAAAATTATAGCGACAAAAGAACCTAAAAACTTAGTGTATATAGATGAGTCTGGCATTGATAACACCGAAGACTACCCCTACGGATATTGCCAGAAAGGACAGCGGTTTTATGCCTTAAAATCTGGAAAGAAAACTCAACGAATCAGTATGGTTGCAGCCTTAAGTGGAAGAAAGATAGTTGTTCCGTTAACCTTTGAAGGCCACTGTAATATGGATGTTTTTAATGGATGGTTTGAGCAATTTTTGACACCGATCTTGGAACCTGGACAGACTGTCATTCTTGACAATGCTACTTTTCATAAGTCTGATAAGATTATCGAGCTTGCTAAAGGGGTTGGTGCAGAAATTTTGTATCTGCCGCCTTATTCTCCAGATTTCAACAAAATTGAGCATCATTGGTTTGCTATAAAAAACAGAGCCAGGAAAAACATTCCTCTATTCGAATCCTTTCTTCGTGCTGTTGATTCTGCCTTCCTATGACCTGTTTGGACTATTATGAGAAATGCTATAATTCGTCATCCCGCTGCTTGTTAGCGCCGCGGCGGTATGACGGTTCGTGGTGGTATGACGTAGAGTGCTTAGAAGCTGTTATTTTGCTATAAATGGCTGTAATGGCATCATCTATTTTATTGCTATCACAGCCTGTTTGTGCAAGTTCAGCATTCCCACCACAGTTCTTTTTAACTGCTATGGATATTAGTTCTTTTGCGCTAATCTTATTGATTAAGTCTTTACTTACTTTAATAATCAAGACTGTTTTATCTTTTTCTGTTGCCGTAAAAGCTATTACCGTTTTTGGTTTTTGTTGCTGCAAAACAAACTCTCTTATTACATTTGCTGGAATATCAGTGAAAGTGTGGCTTATAAAATTTATTCCATTTATTTCGGTGCTTTTTATATTCTCTGCACTCACAAGCTTTTTATATAGGTTTTTTATTTTGGTTTCGGATTTTTTGTGTTCTTGACTTAAAATACTTAATCTGCTTGTTATTTCACTCACTGGCGCTTTTACGAATTCTGCAACTTTTTTTAAGTTAATTTCATTATCACGTACATAATTGATTGCTTCCTGACCAGTTAAAGCTTCAATTCTCCTCACTCCAAAAGCAACAGAACTCTCTGTTACTATCTTAAATAAACCGATTTCTCCAGTATGTTCAACGTGCGTGCCACCACACAGTTCCCTTGAATCTCCAATCTTCACTACTCTTACTTGATCGCTATATTTTTCGCCGAATAACGCCATAGCTCCTTCGTCTATTGCCTGATTCATGCTTTGAATTTTTGTAGATGCGGAAAGATTTTCTCTGATTAGAGAGTTTACCATATCCTCTACCCAAAACAACTGATCTTGAGTCATTTGAGTGTTATGGCTGAAGTCGAATCTCAGTCTATCTGGTGCAACTAGGGAACCTTTTTGAGTGACATGATCACCTAGAATTTTTCTGAGTATAAAGTGCAGAAGATGTGTAGCTGAATGATTTCTTCTTAAGGTTTGCCTTCTTTCCTTGTCAATGCTTGCTGCAACTGTGTTACCTTTACAAATTGAACCGAACTTAACTATGCATCTGTGCAAATATAGGTCATTAACCTTATTGGTATTCTCGACTATAATAATACTTCTATCAGATTTGATCAGACTGCCAGTATCTCCCACTTGTCCACCTGACTCGCCATAAAAAGGTGTTTTATCAAGTATAATGGTTATCTTTTCTCCCTCCTTTGCAGAATCAATTACTTCATTTTTAGAGGAAACTATAGCTAGTATTTTCGCATCACTTACTTCATTGAACTCATAACCAACAAATTTTGTTTTGCCAAATTTATTGATCAAATCAAACCATACTTGCTCAACAGATTTTTCACCAGATCCAGCCCATTTAGCACGTGCTCTCTCTTTTTGTTCTCCCATTGCATCATCAAAACCCTTCTGGTCAAAATTTATTTTTTTCTCTTTTAAAATATCAAGTGTAATATCCAAAGGAAATCCGTAGGTGTCATATAGCTTAAACGCTGATTCTCCAGGCAAAGTATCGCCCGATTTTAAATCTGTAGTGAATTTCTCCAGGAGATTGATACCTTTCATCAAAGTGTCTTTAAAGTTTTCTTCCTCTGATTTTAACGTCGTTTCTATTAAGCTTTTAGCTCTGACTAATTCAGCTCCCATATAAGCCGAACTCGTGCTATCTATCAACACTGGAAAAATACGATGGAGTAGGGAATCATTATATCCAAGCAGGTGAATATAACGTGTGGCTCTCCTAATTAATCTGCGTAATACGTAATTCCTGCCCTCATTTCCAGGAAGCACTCCTTCTGCGATGAGAAATGCAGCCGCGCGAAGATGATCTGCTATGATCTTATGCGCTATTTTATTTTCCGTTCTTCCACAGTACTCTTGTGATTTACTTATCAGAGCAGAAAATAGATCAATATCATAGTTATCATGGACGTTTTGCATAACAGCCGCTATTCTTTCAAGGCCCATTCCAGTATCGATGCATTTTTTTGGCAATTTGTGTAAATTACCTTCTTCATCTTTGTTAAACTCCATGAATACCAGATTCCAGATTTCAACAATTCTATCGCCCTCTTGTAAATTAGGACTCCCATGGTCATAAAAAATTTCAGAACATGGACCGCACGGACCAGTGCTTCCCATACTCCAAAAGTTATCATCCGTTGTAATTCTTATGATTTTATCACTTGAAAAGCCACTTATCTTACGCCAAATCTCGTACGCCTCATCATCAGTATGGTAGACGGTTATGGATAGTCTGTTTTTATCAAGAGATAACTCTTTAGTGATAAATTCCCACGCAAATTCTATCGCAGTTTCCTTAAAGTAATCACCAAAGCTAAAATTTCCGAGCATTTCAAAAAATGTGTGATGCCGAGTTGTATAGCCAACATTTTCCAGATCATTGTGTTTACCGCCTGCTCTTAGGCACTTTTGACTTGAGACAGCACGTTTCATTTCAGTTTTTTGAGCACCAGTAAAAATATTTTTAAACTGCACCATACCAGCATTTGTGAACATGAGCGTTGGGTCATGTTCTGGAATCAAAGGAGAAGAAGAAACCTGCTCGTGGTCATTATTTACAAAAAATTTTATAAATCTTTCTCTGATTTCGTTTAGCTTCATCGTTTTTATTGAGGTTATCTATAAATAATAAGTTGTAATGGAAATAAAATCAATACCACTCTCTAGATCTCAGAACTTCTAGTGACATGCACCTTGTGGTAAGAAAAAATCAATATATTCACGATAAATTTACCTCATATCTGTGTTTTATATGTGGAAATTGGAATGGAAATTTATGTAGGCAAAGAAAAAAGAATAGCAAATGTGGTGACTCAACACTGGAATGACATAAAAGGATCAGACAGAGATTGGCCAGAAAGGCATGAAATAGACACTGCAGAAATAATGGAATCATGGCAGCATTGTTTTGTCATTGAAGTCAAGGATCAAGGTTATATTTGTGAAAATGCAGGAGAAAAGGCTGTTGAATTCTATGGTTTTGAGAAAAAGACGCGCATTGATAATAAGTATGCAATTGATGCACCATTTTTGCGACTATATAAAATAGATGCAGTTATTGATAAACTTGATACTGTAATAGAGAGTAAATGCCCGATCAATGAAGAGGAAGAAAGTGAAAGTGTTAAAATGAGGCAAGTATTGTTGCCACTTGGGAATAAAGAAGGTATAACACACATATTGGGCGTAATTACTTTTAAACTCCTTTAATATACAATTTTAATTTGATTCTTTAATAAAATTATTTATACTAATGCTTAATTACTATTAAAGAACTCAATAGTAGTGCTTGTAAATTTATTTGGAATATGAAGAAAATAAAATTAAAAACCAAATCTTCTGTGAAAAAGCGCTTTCACCTTACAGCTAAGGGTAAAGTTATTTCTACTCAGTCAGGCAAAAGGCATGGCATGGTAAAGAGAAGTAAATCTAATATTCGTAATCAGCGCGGTACAACGATTCTTGGTAAATCTGACTCGCGTATAGTTAAGCTTCATATGCCTTACGGTATTTAACAAAATGGAGGTAAAATAAAATGGCTCGGGTAAAACGTGGAGTCACTACTCACGCTCGTCATAAAAAAATATTGAAACTGGCAAAGGGTTATAGAGGACGTGCAAAAAGCTGTTATAGAATTGCATTACAAAGAGTTGAAAAAGCACTGCAATATGCTTACAGAGACAGAAGAACCCGTAAACGTGATTTCCGTAGCTTATGGATAATACGTATTAATGCAGCAGCAAGAGAGCATGGGCTTACTTATGGTAGGTTTATGCATGGTCTTACACTTGCCGGCATTGATTTAAATAGAAAAATTCTTGCTGAGATGGCAGTTAATTATAAGGATGATTTTGCCAAATTAGTAGAAACTGTAAGTGGTAAATTAGCGGAGAATTCTTAAAGCAAAAACACCATGAGAATTATTTTCATGGGATCACCAGGATTTGCTGTTAATTCTCTGAGCTTGTTACTGAAATCAAAGAGCGAAGTGGTGGCAGTATACACCAAGGCTCCAAAACCTTCGGGGCGTGGACAGAAGCCAATGAAATCTCCAGTACATGTTATCGCTGAAGAAAGTAACATAGAGGTATGTACTCCTATCTCTCTAAAGTTCTCGGCAGAGCAAGAAAAATTTAGAAATTTCAAGCCAGACGTTGCGGTTGTTGCCGCGTATGGATTGATACTTCCAAGAGAAATTTTGAATATTCCAAAATATGGTTGTATTAATATTCATCCTTCATTACTACCAAGGTGGCGTGGTGCAGCCCCGATACAGCACACAATTTTAGCAGGAGATCAAGAAACCGGGGTTAGCATTATGCAATTGGATGAAGGATTAGATTCCGGCCCTATTTTAAAACAGGAAAAATTTCTTATCGAAAAGAACGATAATTACAAGACATTGCATGATAAATTATCTAAGCTAGGCAGTGATTTACTGCTGAAAGTGCTAAACGAAATTGAAAAACAGCTTCCCTTAAAACAGAACGATAACAATGCATGTTACGCTGACAAAGTGGAAGACTATAAAATTTATGCAAGTGATGCCTGTGAAGTTGCTTATAGAAAGGTTAAAGCGTTTTACCCAAAAGCATTCATTAAGATAGAAAATAAACGTATCAGGATACTTGATGCTGACTTTGAAGCTCTCGCTTCAGAACAAGGTAAGATTGTTAACGATAATATGCACATAAGTTTAAAAGGTGGCACTTTAATTCCTAAAGTTGTACAAATGGAAGGGAGAAATCCTTGCAGTATTGAAGATTTTATTCGTGGCTTGAAATCAAGCATGGTAAAAAAATTTATAGAATAGACTACTTTGAAGGGAAGGTTAGGAGGGCTAAAGCAACTTCTACAATTTGGTATTCCGCTGCTTGTTAGCGGAATCTACAACAAGATACCGCGTTTTGGTGTACGAACATTGCAATTTGCAGGTAATTTGAGTAGTAGATGGTGTCATTCCAGTCTGGAATCCAGTTTCTATTGTACAGCCACCTGGTGTGCTCATTTAAAGTGAAGTTTTCTGGATCCCAGTGTCTGGGCACTGGGATGACATCTTTCTTGGTCTCTTGTATCACAATGTTCGTACAGTTGTGGATACCGTGGCGGTATGACGTAGTAGCTATATATAGACAAATTCCTTTTTCTTAGATATAATTTTAAAAAACTTTCCATATAAAAATGAAAATAAAAAGAGCTTTAATATCAGTATACGATAAAACGAATATAATTGATCTTGCATCGTTTTTAATGCAGCAACAAATAGAAATTCTTTCAACGGGAAATACTTATAAAACGCTATCTAGTGCAGGAATAAAAACACAAGAGGTCTCAGATTACACACAATTTCCAGAGATACTGGGTGGTAGAGTAAAAACTTTACACCCTAAAATTCATGGAGGAATACTTTGCAATAGAGAAAAACACAAAACGGAAATACAAAATCTAGGTATTGAGCCAATAGACCTGCTTATAACTAACCTATACCCATTTTGGGAGACAGTAAGTAGCGGCTCAAATGAAGAGCAAATTATAGAACAAATTGATATCGGCGGAGTGGCGTTAATTAGAGCTGCAGCAAAAAACTTTCGTTTTACTTCAGTTATTTCTAGCATTCAAGACTACGAAGCACTAAAAGCTGAGATGATAAAAAATAACAATGAAACAACATTGGAATATAGAAAATATTTAGCAACCAAAGCATTTGCTCTCACTGCACACTACGATTCTAATATTCACAGTTGGTTTTTATCCCAGATTAAAAATAATGAGTTGCCAGAGTTTTTCGCACTATATGGGCATAAAGCACAAGAATTAAGGTATGGTGAAAACCCTCATCAAAAAGCTGCATTTTATAGTAATCAATTTACAGAATATCCGTTGGAAAAACTACATGGAAAAGAGTTGAGTTATAATAATATAGTAGATATAGAATCCGCACTTAACATAACTTCTGAATTCGAAGAACCTGCAGCAGTGATAATAAAGCACAATAACCCGTGTGGCGCTGCTGTTGGTGATAATGCTTTGGAGGCATATGAAAAGGCCCTATCGTGTGATGAAGTAAGCAGTTTTGGTGGTATAGTTGCCTTAAATCGGGAGATAGATTTAAGGCTAGCAGAAAAATTAAACGAGATATTTTTGGAAGTTGTGATAGCACCATCAGTAAACAATGAGGCGCTAAAAATTTTACAAAGAAAGAAAAATTTAAGAGTGATTATTCATAAATCTTTCCAACAAAATGTGAAATACCAAATTAAAAACGTTGTTGGCGGGTTTTTGGTGCAAGAAAATAATGATCACAAGATAAAAGCAGAACAAGTAACAGAATGCACTACAACAGAAAAAGAAAAAAAAGATCTTATTTTTGCCTGGAAAATATGTAAGCATGTGAAATCCAACGCAATAGTTATAGCAAAAGATGGTTGTGCTATTGGCATCGGTGCAGGACAAACAAGCAGAATAGATAGTGTTAACATTGCAGTGAAAAAAGCAGGTGAAAAATGTAAAGGTGCGGTGCTTGCTTCAGATGCATTTTTCCCATTTCCAGATAGCATAGTAGAAAGCGCAAAACATGGGATTACAGCTATAATTCAGCCCGGCGGCTCGCTGAAAGATCAAGATGTGATAAAAGCTGCAAATGAAAATAAAATTGCTATGTTTTTCACTGGCGTTCGCAGTTTTTTCCATTAGGCTTTGTGTCTTATCGTCATACCGCCACAAACCGTCATAACGCGATTCATTCGCGGTATCTCTCAACATAGATCCCGCTAGCGGGATGACAAATATACCGCCGCGGCGCTAACAAGAGATCCCGCTAACACGTAGCGGGATGACGGTTGTCAGCCAAGTAGCCCCCTATGATGTCATTCCAGCGCCCCTATGATGTCATCCCAGCGCCCCCTGTAATGTCATCCGAGTAGCTGACACTGGGATGACACCCGGCTTTGTTGCATCGCTCAAGTGAAAAGAACTGGCAGTTACTGACAAAATTCATTATAAATAGCCATTTAACTGTTGAAGAAAAAATATGCCACAAAAAATGAGAGTCAGTAACTGCCATGAATATAACAAATTTCTCCAAGAAAGAGGAAGCATTTTTTGTTATATCAATGACGCCATAGAAAATTGGTACGAGAATTGTCCAAAAATGCAGGGCGGCAACTATATTTATAGTGATAAAGTTGTGATTTTGGTGCATATAATCGTCAGTTTCTTTAGAATTGGTTTAAGACAAACAGTCGGGTTTATAAAAGGGTATTTGCAACAAATAGGAAGAGATTTGGCAGTTATCAGCTATTCACAAGCATCAAGAAGGTTTAAGAAACTTAATATTAAGATAAATGATTGCAGAATTGATAAAAATAATATGGAAGATATCGAAATTGCTATAGACAGTACAGGAATTAGTATATACAACAACACTCCTGGTCACAGCAAGGAAAATAGCACTGACAGAAAATATCGTGGCTATGAGCAAACGAGAAAATTGCACGTAATGTTGAATATAAACAACAAAAAAGCCATAGCTGTAAAATACAGTAACGGTGTCTACTCTGATCACTATGGAGCTTGTGATTTGCTAAAAGAAGTTGATTTTCAGCATGCCATAAAAGCACTATATGCAGATAGAGCATGTGATAGGCACAAGTTTTATAAGTTGTGTAACAAATATGATATAAAGACAAAAATTCCACCAATAAACAATGCGGCAGAACATCCAGAAATAGATTATATGTCTGACAGGAATGCTGCTATTAGGTTAATAAAATTATACGGTGAAGATGGCATGAAAGAATGGAAAAAAGAAGTAAATTATGGGAAAAGATCTTATATTGAAGGGTTTTTCTCAAGATTAAAGCAAATATTCGGATTTAGTTTTAGGAATAAATCTGAGATAAATCGAGAAAAAGAACTGCTAATCAAATGCTATTTGCTTAATAAATTCACTGATATTGGTATGGCTAAATTTGAGATAGTTACATGAATTTACCATAAATCACCATCTCATAAAGTGTGATGCAACAAAGCCATGACACCCTCCTAGTAGAAACGCTTTTGTAATTGCAACATTCGTGCAATCTTTAGCCATAAACATTAAGAAATTTACCAAACGAAAAAAAAGGCAAAAGAAGCCCCGTGGTGGTTGGCTATTTACTATGTACTAAAATATCGGCGTTTTTTTTATTCTAAAACGCTTGATTAAGAGCGATTTAGCTGCTTTTATAGCTCTTTCGATAAAAGTCCGGATGTGATAGGATAAGGATAGATGATGATAAGGAGGTTGAATGCCAGCAGCATATAGTTATGATTTAAGAAAAAAAGCAATGGAAGCGCTAGACGAAGGAGAAAGCAGAGAAACAGTGGCAGCAAGATTTAAGATTGGACGAACTACTTTATGGGAGTGGCAGCAAAGAAGAAAAGAAACAGGAGACTTTCAATCAAAAAAACTTGGAAATGGGGGTTACAATCACAAAATTACCGACTGGGATACCTTTGCCAAATTTGCCAGAGAACACGGAGGAAAGACTCTATCGGAAATGGCTAAACTTTGGAACAACGTTAGTATCCAAACGATCTATCGAGCCCTTAAAAAAATTGGATTTACGCGCAAAAAAAGACATATGGATACAAGGAAAGAAACGAAGAAAAACGTGCTGAATTTTTGAAAATTATAGCGACAAAAGAACCTAAAAACTTAGTGTATATAGATGAGTCTGGCATTGATAACACCGAAGACTACCCCTACGGATATTGCCAGAAAGGACGGCGGTTTTATGCCTTAAAATCTGGAAAGAAAACTCAACGAATCAGTATGGTTGCAGCCTTAAGTGGAAGAAAGATAGTTGTTCCGTTAACCTTTGAAGGCCACTGTAATATGGATGTTTTTAATGGATGGTTTGAGCAATTTTTGACACCGATCTTGGAACCTGGACAGACTGTCATTCTTGACAATGCTACTTTTCATAAGTCTGATAAGATTATCGAGCTTGCTAAAGGGGTTGGTGCAGAAATTTTGTATCTGCCGCCTTATTCTCCAGATTTCAACAAAATTGAGCATCATTGGTTTGCTATAAAAAACAGAGCCAGGAAAAACATTCCTCTATTCGAATCCTTTCTTCGTGCTGTTGATTCTGCCTTCCTATGACCTGTTTGGACTATTATGAGAAATGCTATAACTTGCAACTAACCTACACCGCAAGTGTTTAAGAAATTTACTAAGCAGGAAAAAAGGCAAAGAAACCCCGTAGTAGCTAGCATTCAAATTCTCCCTTGTCAATTTGACGTTTTTTGCTGTCTTAAACGCTTTGTAAGCGCGTTTCGGCTTATATAGGTAAAAACCTAAAAATTTTTAAAGACATGCGATGCACGTAGTGCGAAAAATTAAACATGAGACGCCAAATACCCTAAGTTTTTTGTCATTAACCTGCACAGATTGCGAAGATAAATAAATAGCTTCAGTTTCATGATAAGAGGGCTGGCGGAGTTTGTCAAGTAAGTTTTTTCGTTTCTGTGACCAGTTGGACTTAAAGTCTACACAAAAAACGTTTACAACCAACGTTCAACATGGTAAATTAAAAACGGTTTATTCCTCGGTAGCTCAGTGGTAGAGCAGTTGGCTGTTAACCAATTGGTCGCTGGTTCGAATCCGGCCCGGGGAGCTCTTCTCTGTTGAATTTTAGTGTTGATTTTATATGGGCATTAAATCAGTCGTTTTATGTATACTAGATGGCTGGGGAAATGGAGTAGAAAACAGTAAATACAATGCTATTAGCAACGCAAATCCACCCTGTTGGCAATATATTAGCTCTAATTATCCAAAATGCAGTTTATCCGCCTGTGGAGCTGATGTGGGGTTACCTGGTGGTCAAATAGGTAATTCAGAAGTTGGCCATATGAATATTGGCAGTGGTAGAGTAGTAATGCAAAGCCTTCAGCGCATTAATCAAGAGATTGGAACAATAGAAAACAATGTAAATCTACAAAGTTTTATTAATGATCTAAAAAGTAAGAACGGAGTATGCCATATAATGGGATTGGTGTCCGATGGTGGTGTTCATTCGCATCAAAAGCATATTTCAACTTTAGCAAATAAAATATCACAGCATGGAATAAAAGTGGTGATACATGCATTTTTAGATGGCAGAGACACATTGCCAAATTCAGGAAAAAAATGCATTCAAGAATTTACAAAGAGTATAAAGGGAAATGACACAAGAATTGCTACTGTTTCTGGGCGTTACTATGCTATGGACCGTGACAACAGGTGGAAGAGAACAATCGAAGCTTATGAGGCTATCGCATTTGCAAAGGCACCTTGTCATGATAATGCAGTATCGTTGATTGATGAAAATTATCAAAATAACATAACTGATGAGTTTATTAGGCCCGCAGTAATAGGTGACTATCAAGGTATAAAACCAGAAGATGGAGTGCTGTTGGCTAACTTTCGTGCTGATCGAATGATACAATTAGCAAGTATTTTGCTTGGCAAAACAGATTACGCTAAGGTAGCAAAATTCTCTTCAATTTTAAGTATGATGAAGTATAAAGAAGATCTCAAAACTCCTTATATTTTTCCTCCTACTTCTTTCGCTGATACTCTAGGACAAACAATAGAAGACAATAAATTACGACAATTACGTATCGCCGAAACCGAGAAATACGCTCATGTGACTTTCTTTTTCAATTGTGGAAAAGAAGAACCTTTCTCTGGTGAAGAAAGAATACTCATTCCCTCACCAAAAGTTCAAACTTACGATTTGCAGCCCGAAATGTCAGCCTTCGAGCTCACAGAAAAGCTTGTAGAAAAAATTCACTCCCAAGAATTCGCACTGATAGTTGTAAATTACGCTAATCCTGATATGGTAGGGCATACAGGTAATATAAAAGCAGCCGAGAAAGCTGTGCTAGCTGTAGATGATTGTCTTGCGAAAGTGCTGAATGCTGTTAAAAAGTCAAGCAACACCGCATTAATTGTTACTGCAGACCATGGTAACGTGGAATGTATGTTCGATGAAGAAAATAATACACCTCATACAGCACACACTCTAAATAAAGTGCCATTTATTGTGTCTTGCGATAATCTAAAACTAAGAGACGGAAGGTTATCTGACATTGCCCCTACTATTTTACAGCTACTTGGAATTAAAAAACCAAACGAAATGACAGGCAGTTCGTTGATTTCTTGCATTACCCTCTGTCATTCCAGCTAGGCAGCGTTATGCACCGGAATGACATCAAATAGATGTGTTTTAACTTAATCCAACTTTTAAATTTTTCGCTGTTAGTACTAATGATTCATTAAAGAAGCTGTCAATATCACCAATACTATCTATATTTTTTGTACTGATAGATTGGTCAATTCTTTTGACCAAATTAGATAAAACTTTATTAGGGCCAATTTCAACAAATTTGTTAATGCCACAGCTTGACATATACAAAACCATTTCTCTCCATTTCACTCTGCTTACAACTTGCTTGGCGAGTAAAGTTTTTATAACTTTGGGATCACTCTCCTCTTTAGCTGTAACATTTGATATCAAAGGAACTATAGGACGGGTTATTTTAATACCCTTCAAAAACTCCAAAACTTTTTCATCAGCAGGTTTCATAAGAGATGAATGAAAAGGCCCACTAACCTGTAATTTAATTAGTTTCCTCACACTCGAGTTTTTGAATAAATCGGGTAACATTTCAAGAGCTTCTCTAGTGCCACTTATAACCACTTGTCCGCCACCGTTATCGTTTGCAATTTCACAAATTCCGTCAATTTGAACTGATTTCAATATATCTTCCACTTCATTTATCTCTGCTCCAAGCAACGCAACCATTCCGCCTTTACATTTCAGTGAAGCTTCATGCATTGCTTCGCTGCGAACTTTCAGCAGCTTGATTGCAGACTCAAGCGTTAACGCTCCTGCAGCACACAGCGCTGTATATTCGCCAACTGAATGCCCACAAACATATTTAACATTGTGATCAGTGAAAAGAGATTTGCCAAACACATGCTCCATAACACGTAGCATTGCAATTGATACTGCCATTATAGCTGGCTGAGCGTTTTCTGTAATGGTTAATTCTTCAATAGGACCGTTGAAGATTAAATGAGACAGCTTTCTACCCAATATGCTATCTACTTCATTAAATACTTGTCTTGCAACGGAAAACTCACTATATAAGCTCCTTCCCATTCCTACAAACTGAGAGCCCTGACCAGGGAAAGCGAAAATCATGATAACTATTATTTATTCCCTATTGAGTATAACATTTTATCTATTTTTTGTCAATATTTTAGAATAATGATTGACTTAGTGAATTAAGTTCACTAGAATATTAACTGACTAAAAGTTTATAAGCAACAATGAATTATCATAAAATTATTATAGTTATGACAGACGGTCAAGAGTTTGAAACTCGTTCCACTTATGGAAAGGAGGGAGACAGGGTAAAGCTTGATAGAGATCCTCTTACTCACCCTGCATGGACTGGAAGTTTGACAAGCGAGTCAGCAAGTAAAACTAGCAAATTAGCTAAGTTTAACGATAAATATGGAAGCATTTTCTAATTTTCCTCCTCTTTAAGTTTTAGAGAGTTTACTGAAGCATGCATAAATACAAAAATATAGGCTATGTTGCTTCTCCATCACCAAAGTCCCAGGAAGTATCTAAACTATTAAAGAAACTTAATTTTATCAATATAACAGAAGAAAATAAGTCCGAAATCGATCTATTGATAGTTATTGGCGGTGATGGCTTTATGCTACGCACCTTACATAATTACGTTATAGAAAACAAAAACACACACGTATACGGAGTAAACACTGGCAATGTTGGGTTTTTGATGAATAAATGCTTTAGCTGCAGTGAAGATTTAATTGATCATATAGAGCATGCAACTTCAACTCAGTTAACTTTGCTAAAAATGGAAGCAACAGACACAAGTGGCAAGAGATATCATTACATAGCAGTAAACGAAGTATACGTTTTTAGAAAAGCGAACCAAATAGTAGAGATGAATATTACTATTAATGATAAGCTAAAAGTAGAAAAATTTAGAGGGGACGGAGTAATATTATCTACCCCCACAGGCAGCACTGCATACAACTTCTCTGCCGGTGGCCCAATCTTGCCGCTAAATTCAAATTTACTTGCACTCACTTCTATCAATAGCTATTACCCAAGGCATTGGAATGGAGCGTTAATATCAAACGATACAATCGTACAAATTGACATTAACGACACAAAAAACCGTCCAGCACTTGTAGTATCAGATTACAAGGAGTTTCATAATATATCACAGATAAAAATACAAAAAGACCACGAAAACACAATAACTTTGCTTTTTGACAAAGATTACCCTCTGAATGAAAGGATCTTTGATAGACAATTTCTATACTAATAATGTATCTGTTCAGATACATGGCTAATGTACAAATATTGAAACAAAAATTCCAGTGCCCCTGTGATGTCATTCCAGTGCTTGACACTGGAATCCAGCTTTTGATCAAAAATGTTGTATAGTACACAATCAAATTTTCTGGATCCAAGTGTCTGGGCACTGGGATGACACCCATTTGTTCCTATAGTTGTCTTTTCTCGTCTACCTTATTTTGCCACTCTGCTAAACAGATACATTATCTGTAAATTGGTATTTACTACATCTTAATAACTATAGCGTAATCAATGCAGCATAGTAATTAACTTTGGAGTGAATATGCATGGGTCAGTCGAAAAATCAACAGTAAAATTAACTTCTTACGAACAAACAGGTGACAATAGCAAGATAACACTAAAAGATCCACCATCGCCTGAAGAAGCAGGAAATGCTATCTCAAGTGTACTGAATGTAGTACCACGTGTGCAGGGAATGTCACATGAAGAATCAGATGATGAGGAAGTGGATCCTACTTATGCATCTGTAAATCGACAAAAAGATGGTGATGGAGCACCACCGATTTTGCCAAAAGCTCCAGGTTTACAAGACAAAGAAGACAAAAATTTGTTTGGTCTTAGTACTGAAGTACTACCTCCTTCCCTAGAAGAAACAAAAGGTGAGACTCATGATTGGGTATCACAAACAGCAAGTTTAGGTTTAGGAGGATTATCTGGTAATGGATCAGAAGAACATATTTATGCAGCTATAGACCCAAATGCAAAATCTTCGAAAAAGAGTTTAGACAGTGGAATAGGTGGTCAAAACTCAAAAGATGATTTAGGTGCGTCTTCAAATACTTTACCATCGTATAAAAGCAAAGATGACTCTGAAGAGTCTTTGTCACTAAATTCTGATATAGGTAGCACAACAAATAAAAAAACAAACAGATTCTTGCCAAGAGCAAAGTATGCCATGCAGCAGAAGGGTTTTATAATTTTTGGTGCAAGTGCTATTATACTCAGTATATCTGCAGCTTTATTATATTTACAAGATAAAGCAAAATTTATTGCATTTTTTACAAACAGCCCAAAATATATCACTATACCAGTTATCGCACTTGCTGCATTGCTTGCAATTGGTCCAATATTTTTTGCAACAAGGCAATTTATAGATACTGAAGAACATTCCATTCAAAAAAAAGATGCGGATAAAATTTTAGCTGAGGTGTTGGAGCACCAGCCAAAAGATAAAGCTATAAAATCTGTAAGACTGGAATATAGCAATGGCACTCATTCAAATTTTGTACTTAATGCTTGGGAAGCTAAACAAGGCTTCACTAACATTGACGAAAAAGTAATTACTAGAACTAATAAAATAAAATCAGTAATTAACGACAGACCAATATTTACTGCATTATTTACTGGTGTAGTTGCTGCAAATATAGCGTTTCCTCTAGGGCTACTTGCAACACATGGTGTTAATGGTGTACAAAAATTTTACCAAAACCCTTTGACTAATAACATAGGATTATCATTACTTATAGGTTCTGGTATACTTGCATTACTCATTGTGGGTTTTGGCATACATTATTATAGAAAAACAAATTGCACTAATCTTATATATTCGCAGGAAAAGATTGACCCTGAAAGCGTTAACAAGAAATTCATTGAAGAAATAAAACACGAAAGAACAAATGTTCTTGGGGAAAACCACGGTAAAGACGCTAAACGCAGCAGCTTAACGCTTGAGCAAGTTGTGGTTCAATCTCATAATTGTAAGGATGTTGTTTATAGTGTCGGTTAATAAAATGCATGATATAGCTAGTGCAGCCCTACGTCATACCGCCGCAGACCGTCATACCGCGATTCATTCGCGGTATCTCTAGATCCCGCTAACACGTAGCGGGATGACGATTGTCAGGGTAGCACCTCCCCTGTCATCCAAGTAGCTGACTGACCTTACCCAGAAAAAGTGGAGAGAAAGTGTGGAATGTTTTTTACAAAAAGAATGATGCATCAAATTGTTCTGGAATGCAATAGTTATAGCTCTTTCGATAAAAGTCCGGATGTGATAGGATAAGGATAGATGATGATAAGGAGGTTGAATGCCAGCAGCATATAGTTATGATTTAAGAAAAAAAGCAATGGAAGCGCTAGACGAAGGAGAAAGCAGAGAAACAGTGGCAGCAAGATTTAAGATTGGACGAACTACTTTATGGGAGTGGCAGCAAAGAAGAAAAGAAACAGGAGACTTTCAATCAAAAAAACTTGGAAATGGGGGTTACAATCACAAAATTACCGACTGGGATACCTTTGCCAAATTTGCCAGAGAACACGGAGGAAAGACTCTATCGGAAATGGCTAAACTTTGGAACAACGTTAGTATCCAAACGATCTATCGAGCCCTTAAAAAAATTGGATTTACGCGCAAAAAAAGACATATGGATACAAGGAAAGAAACGAAGAAAAACGTGCTGAATTTTTGAAAATTATAGCGACAAAAGAACCTAAAAACTTAGTGTATATAGATGAGTCTGGCATTGATAACACCGAAGACTACCCCTACGGATATTGCCAGAAAGGACAGCGGTTTTATGCCTTAAAATCTGGAAAGAAAACTCAACGAATCAGTATGGTTGCAGCCTTAAGTGGAAGAAAGATAGTTGTTCCGTTAACCTTTGAAGGCCACTGTAATATGGATGTTTTTAATGGATGGTTTGAGCAATTTTTGACACCGATCTTGGAACCTGGACAGACTGTCATTCTTGACAATGCTACTTTTCATAAGTCTGATAAGATTATCGAGCTTGCTAAAGGGGTTGGTGCAGAAATTTTGTATCTGCCGCCTTATTCTCCAGATTTCAACAAAATTGAGCATCATTGGTTTGCTATAAAAAACAGAGCCAGGAAAAACATTCCTCTATTCGAATCCTTTCTTCGTGCTGTTGATTCTGCCTTCCTATGACCTGTTTGGACTATTATGAGAAATGCTATAATAGTGACGTTGTTTGTTATAAAAAATTTCTATGTATTCAAATATTGCAGTTCTAGTTTGTTGAGCAGAGTGTTGTGAAGTATCAATAAGTATTTCTCTTTTCAATGAGCTAAAGAAGCTTTCTGCAACAGAATTGTCGTAACAACAGCCTTTATTACTCATCTATATTCTTTACAGCTAAGAGATATTGATACCCTTGCGCAGTATATTGTGAACCTTGGTCACTGTGCAGCAGTAGATTTTTAACAGGTTTACGCCTATTAATGGCCATTAATAAAGAGTTCATAACCAATTGTTTATTTATTGCACTACTCATTAACTACCATACGTGAGAATTATTGCTGCCAAATATAGCCATCCCTCCTTGGTTTTGATGTAAGTAATCCCATACTTTATTTGGTTGATCAACAATAAAGTTTTGATCTAGTATATTGGGAGCTACAGCTCTATTATCTGTTTGTTGTTTTTTAATTTTAAACTTTCTTCTCAGTATAGCCCTGATGTCATTTTTCTGCATAATACTTTGCACCGTTTTCAAATTGCAACTTTTACCCAAAGCCTTCAATTCAGCATGAATTTTAGGAGCTCCATATCTACATTTAGAAGCTTGATATATTTTTTGAATAGCTTCGAGTAGCTCTTTATTTGCTGATTCTCTACTGCTTATTTTTCTTGTGGTCCACTTATAGTAGCCACTAGCAGAAAATCCTACATAATTCCTGTACTTTATAGCAGTTACTATATAAAAAAATATTTTACTCTTTTTGACTGGCCAGGGCTTTTTTTTAAATGTCTCTTTCCCTTGTTACTCTTGCTTTGTAAATCAAACCTCTCTTTGTCGTAAGGAGCCATGTTACCTCTACCTGGAAATGCATCTGCTGCCGACTTTTTTTCGTTGTGTTTCTTTATCCATTTTCCTAATAAACCACCCTTTATTCCTAAATCCTTTGCTGTTTTTGTAATTGTTTGACCTGCCTTTCTTTGTTCATTTGCCAGTTTAACAGCTTCCAATTTGAATTCTGCTGTATATTCTCTTACCATTTCTAATCCTCCAAAATTTTATTTTACCCAAAAAAACTCTTTTCTTTCTCTCCACTTTTTCTGGGTAAGGTCAGTCTGTCCAGGTTCCAAGATCGGTGTCAAAAATTGCTCAAACCATCCATTAAAAACATCCATATTACAGTGGCCTTCAAAGGTTAACGGAACAACTATCTTTCTTCCACTTAAGGCTGCAACCATACTGATTCGTTGAGTTTTCTTTCCAGATTTTAAGGCATAAAACCGCCGTCCTTTCTGGCAATATCCGTAGGGGTAGTCTTCGGTGTTATCAATGCCAGACTCATCTATATACACTAAGTTTTTAGGTTCTTTTGTCGCTATAATTTTCAAAAATTCAGCACGTTTTTCTTCGTTTCTTTCCTTGTATCCATATGTCTTTTTTTGCGCGTAAATCCAATTTTTTTAAGGGCTCGATAGATCGTTTGGATACTAACGTTGTTCCAAAGTTTAGCCATTTCCGATAGAGTCTTTCCTCCGTGTTCTCTGGCAAATTTGGCAAAGGTATCCCAGTCGGTAATTTTGTGATTGTAACCCCCATTTCCAAGTTTTTTTGATTGAAAGTCTCCTGTTTCTTTTCTTCTTTGCTGCCACTCCCATAAAGTAGTTCGTCCAATCTTAAATCTTGCTGCCACTGTTTCTCTGCTTTCTCCTTCGTCTAGCGCTTCCATTGCTTTTTTTCTTAAATCATAACTATATGCTGCTGGCATTCAACCTCCTTATCATCATCTATCCTTATCCTATCACATCCGGACTTTTATCGAAAGAGCTATATTTTTATCAATTCTGCAATCATTTATCTTAATATTAAGTTTCTTAAACCTTCTTGATGCTTGTGAATAGCTGATAACTGCCAAATCTCTTCCTATTTGTTGCAAATACCCTTTTATAAACCCGACTGTTTGTCTTAAACCAATTCTAAAGAAACTGACGATTATATGCACCAAAATCACAACTTTATCACTATAAATATAGTTGCCGCCCTGCATTTTTGGACAATTCTCGTACCAATTTTCTATGGCGTCATTGATATAACAAAAAATGCTTCCTCTTTCTTGGAGAAATTTGTTATATTCATGGCAGTTACTGACTCTCATTTTTTGTGGCATATTTTTTCTTCAACAGTTAAATGGCTATTTATAATGAATTTTGTCAGTAACTGCCAGTTCTTTTCACTTGAGCGATGCAACAAAGCCATCCCAGTGTCACGCACTGGGATGACATCATCCTTTTTTTGGGATTCCAGCGTCACGCGCTGGAATGACACCTCTCTTGGGCTCTCTTAGCTATAAATATTAAGGAATTTACCAAACGAAAAAAAAGGCAAAAGAAGCCCCGTGGTTGGCTAATTATAGCATTTCTCATAATAGTCCAAACAGGTCATAGGAAGGCAGAATCAACAGCACGAAGAAAGGATTCGAATAGAGGAATGTTTTTCCTGGCTCTGTTTTTTATAGCAAACCAATGATGCTCAATTTTGTTGAAATCTGGAGAATAAGGCGGCAGATACAAAATTTCTGCACCAACCCCTTTAGCAAGCTCGATAATCTTATCAGACTTATGAAAAGTAGCATTGTCAAGAATGACAGTCTGTCCAGGTTCCAAGATCGGTGTCAAAAATTGCTCAAACCATCCATTAAAAACATCCATATTACAGTGGCCTTCAAAGGTTAACGGAACAACTATCTTTCTTCCACTTAAGGCTGCAACCATACTGATTCGTTGAGTTTTCTTTCCAGATTTTAAGGCATAAAACCGCTGTCCTTTCTGGCAATATCCGTAGGGGTAGTCTTCGGTGTTATCAATGCCAGACTCATCTATATACACTAAGTTTTTAGGTTCTTTTGTCGCTATAATTTTCAAAAATTCAGCACGTTTTTCTTCGTTTCTTTCCTTGTATCCATATGTCTTTTTTTGCGCGTAAATCCAATTTTTTTAAGGGCTCGATAGATCGTTTGGATACTAACGTTGTTCCAAAGTTTAGCCATTTCCGATAGAGTCTTTCCTCCGTGTTCTCTGGCAAATTTGGCAAAGGTATCCCAGTCGGTAATTTTGTGATTGTAACCCCCATTTCCAAGTTTTTTTGATTGAAAGTCTCCTGTTTCTTTTCTTCTTTGCTGCCACTCCCATAAAGTAGTTCGTCCAATCTTAAATCTTGCTGCCACTGTTTCTCTGCTTTCTCCTTCGTCTAGCGCTTCCATTGCTTTTTTTCTTAAATCATAACTATATGCTGCTGGCATTCAACCTCCTTATCATCATCTATCCTTATCCTATCACATCCGGACTTTTATCGAAAGAGCTATAACTATTGCATTCCAGAACAATTTGATGCATCATTCTTTTTGTAAAAAACATTCCACACTTTCTCTCCACTTTTTCTGGGTAAGGTCATATGTGTACATCCCCATCATGAATGCTATTTTCGGTAAAATCTCTTACAACGCTCAAAAGCAGAAAAACAAAAACTTGATTTTCTCAGCTAAATAGTGGACCATCAAAAGCACGCATAAATATCTACAATGAAAGAAAAAACTTTCACAATCATCGATGGCTATGGTTTTCTTTTCAGAGCTTACTATGTACTACCTCACTTAATTACCACAACAGGAATGCCAATAGGTGGTGTATATGGCTTTCTGAATATGGTTCTTAAGTACATTGCCCATTCGGACTACTTAACTATAGCACTTGATGCAGGGAAAAAGAATTTTAGGCACAATTTATATCCTGAGTACAAAGCGAACAGAGTAACGCCTCCTGAGGATCTAACTCCACAGTTCACCATACTGAGGGAAGCGGTAGAAGCTTTTAACCTCAGCTATGAAGAGATTGAAGGTTATGAAGCAGATGATATAATTGCAACACTAGCTGCAAAATACGCCAACCACCAAGACTTTAAAGTGGTAGTCGTTTCATCAGATAAAGATTTATTTCAACTCTTGAACCACAATATTTTAATATTCGACCCCATTAAAAATATATATATAGATGAAAAACAAGTAATAGAAAAATTTGGCGTAAACTCACACAAGCTTCTTGATTTATTTTCTCTAACTGGTGATGCATCTGACAACATTCCAGGCGTTCCGGGAATAGGTCCGAAGACTGCAGCTAAATTACTAGATGAATTTGATTCATTGAATAATATTATAGAGAACATTGATAACATCGAGCAAACGAGGATTCGTAATATTCTTGCTGAACATAAGGAAAAAGCGCTAATTTCAAGAGAACTTTTATCACTATGCGAAAAAGTAGACCTTCAACATGATATTGCAAAATGTGAAGTTCGCCCTCCAAATATGGAAAAACTATTATCCTTTTTAAAGAAGTATGAATTCAATTCTTTAATAGGTAAAATGGAAAAGCTTTTTTCCTATAATGGGTCTAGCACAAAAGAGAAAATAGAATATAGTAGTGAAGAGTTAGAGAAATTTTTGGAGCATTGTAGATATGAAGGCAGAATTGCAATTCATTGCCACTTTGAAGACAACTTATTAAATAAAATTTCCTTATCTTATAGCGAAAGTAATATTTTTTATATAGAGCAAGACAGCATACAAGATGCACTCATTATAATTAACTCAACTTTACTCTCAAATGGGGCGCTTAAAATAATACATAACATTAAAGAAATCAGGAAAATCTTCCCTACAGTAGAGAAGATGCTAGATTCAGTTGATGATTTGATGATAATGTCGTATAGCTTGGATACAGGAAAACACGATCACAGTATTCCAAACATAGTTGCGCATAATTTGAGTGAAAATGCAGAAATTTTCTCGGCAAAAACTTTAATAGCAATTCATGAAAAGCTAAAGCAAAGGTTATTTCAGGAAAAATTGTTCACAATTTACGAGCGCTTCGATAAGCCACTTATGAAAGTAATATTTGATATGGAGAAAAATGGGATATTACTGAACATACAAAAATTACAGGAGCTGTCCGATAAATTTCAGCAGGTAATTGCCGTGCTTGAAGATGAGATATATAATTTGGCAGGAGAAAGATTTAATATTGCTTCGCCAAAACAATTAAGTGATGTTTTATTCAACAAAATGGGGCTTAATAAAAAGAAAAAGTCAAAAAAATCTGGATCGTATAGCACCAATTATGAAGTTCTAGAGGCACTCGAAGAAGAAGGGGTAGAAATCGCAAGTAAAATCTTAAATTGGCGACATTTAAGTAAATTAAAAGGCACCTACACTGATGCATTAATAAAGCAAGTTGATCCACTTGATGGTAGAATACACACAAGCTTTTCAACGACTGCAACTGCAACTGGAAGGCTGAGCTCCAGCAATCCTAATTTACAGAATATTCCTATCAGAAGCGAAGAGGGAAATCTTATCAGACAAGCATTTATTGCGCCAAAAGGGCATAAGATAATTTCTGCTGACTATTCACAAATAGAGTTAAGACTCCTGGCACACGTTGCAAACGTTGCAGCATTTAAAGAAGCTTTTGCAAACGGACAAGATATTCATGAGATCACCGCTAGGCAAGTTTTTGGAGTGCAAGAAATAGATGAGCAATTAAGACGCAAAGCAAAATCCATCAATTTTGGAATTATATATGGCATTAGCCCATTTGGTCTTGCAAAGCGGCTTGGAATTATCATTGCGGAAGCTGCTGAATACATTAATTACTATTTTTCCTGTTACCCAGAAATAAAGGCCTATATGGAAAAAGCAGTGTCTATCGCAAGATTGCATGGTTATGTAGAAACTTTGTTTGGCAGGAGATGCTTTGTAAGAGACATAAACAATACAATTCCTTATATAAGACAATTTGCAGAAAGGGCAGCAATAAACGCACCACTGCAAGGCACCGCCGCTGATATAATAAAACGTGCGACGATTCAGCTTTTTGACCAATTAAAAGTAGGTAAAATAATCCTCCAGGTTCACGATGAACTACTGGTTGAAGTAGAAGACGAAAAGGTACAAGAAACAGCAAAACTTATGAAAGATATAATGGAAAATGCAATAGAAATTTCTGTACCACTTGAAGTAGAAATAAAAGTTGGCGACAACTGGGGTCTAAATTCCCTTAATTATGACTTAAACATCGTGAATTCTAGGAGTATAAATCATTTGAACTAATACGAAAAATATGTTAGAATAGAACATAGCAAATGCAAATAGGTCAGCCATGACAGGCCCACAAGTAAAAAGTTCAAAACCTCCAAAGTTACCTACTCAGGTAACTAACGAAGATGAGAAAATTTTTGAAAAAGAGGAACATCAGGTAATCCATGATGCCTTTATACAATTGCTAAAAAACAAAGTACAACCTAAAGAATTAAAGGAAGATGACGAGGCAGTACTCGCTTTCATGCTAAGTCAGAATCAAATTATATTCAATAATGTCAAGCTAGAAGATGTAGAACCACTCAGTGAAGAGAATTTTTCTCAGTTTTTACTTTCCGTATTTGAGAAAATTAGAGAGAAAAAATTAGCTAATGAGGAGAATCTCAAGAATGGTAAAATAAAAGAAGTAGTAGATGACTGTGTAGCTGATATACGCGGTACAGAAGCTAAAGATTCATCCATAAAGTTTGTATTGGAAATGCTGCTGCTGCTAATTGGAGGGATCAAAATAGACCCGAAAAATATTTCTGGCTCCTTTATGGATGGGATGAAAGAAAAAATACCATTCTTAGGTAAAGACAAGAAAGAAGAGGATGAACCACCACTCAGTGATGAAGAGATGGTAACAACGTTCTTAAGCAAGATCTTTTTTCCTGTCCTTCTTTCCACTATTCCAATGTTAATTTTTGGTCCTATTACACTCGGAGTAGTTCTTACTGCTATCGGCACAATATTTGCCATAAAAGGAGGAGTGGAGGTTCTTTTTTCAAATAACAAAAAAGGTACTTTGTATGACCCTAACTCACAAGATAAAAATGATACAGAAAAGAGAGAAAAACTGAATGGAAAAATTCTCGAGGGCATTGATGATATTTTAAAAACCCCAGTTACAGAAGTTGAGAAAGGTACCTCTGTTTCTGAACAAATTTCCCAAGGAAAAGAAAAGAGTGAAAAACAACCTTTTCCTGAGCAAATTTCCCAGGAAAACAACAGGGGAAACGAAGAAAGCAAACAGCAAGATCAACCTTGGACAAGAAAGGAAAACAAACGAAGGGAAGAACCACAGAGCAGCAAAGGTAAGACTACTCAGGTTTGCCAAAAGTGAATTGTGTAAGAGATCTGCTATTATTCTATAGCACATACAACAGGAGTATGGTCAGACGGATTTTCTAGCTTACGCAATCTATCATCTATGTAGCATGTTTCCAATTTATCTACAGCTTGTGGTGATAACAGCATATAATCTATTCGCATTCCTTGATTATTTCTGAGTGAATTGCCTTGATAATGCCACCAAGTGAATTGTTGCAAATTTGGGTGAGATATTCTAAACGCATCTTTAAACCCAAGATTCAAGATCGCTCTTAACTTCTCACGTTCTTTTATATGAAAGCACACTTGGCCATTCAATAAGTTTGAATCAAAAACATCAATTTCATCCGGTGCAATATTATAATCGCCAGCTATAATAGTTAACTCTTCATTCTTTAACAAAGTGCTCATCCTTTCATATAGATTATCAAAAAACTTGAGTTTATATTCAAATGCTTGAGAGTCCGGGCTTTGACCGTTTGGAACGTATACACTTCCCACCCTTACCTTCTGATTATTGTGCTTTATTATGCACTCTATATAACGCGCTTCTTGATAACCTTCTACGATATCAATCTTAAACTTCTCCAGTATCGGATATTTAGATAAAACACAAACGCCATTTCTTGCAACTTGTCCATAGACAGCACATTCATATCCCAGCTTCTCTATCTCTGCATAAGGAAATTGCTCTTCCATACATTTTATCTCTTGCAGCAAAATTATATCTATCTGACTATCAACTATAAAACTACAAAGTTGGTTAACTCTTTTACGTATGGAGTTTACATTCCAAGTTGCAATCTTTAGCATCAACAATCCTTATTAATTATATCAATTAAACTCTCCCCAGTAGGCAACCTCGATGTTATAATTTTTTTCCATTTGATTAACTTTAAACTATCAGCAATGTTCTTACTCATAGTATATGCAACTGTATTATTCATCACATGAGATAGCCCACTTTTTAGAACTAATGAACAAAATACCCTTGCTGTCTGTGAGGAAAAAAAAGCAACACTATCAATTTTACCATCCAATAGTAAATTTTTACACCTATTAGTTAGATTCCTTTTTATAATTGTTTTATAGAGTACAACTTCTCTTACGTTAAAATCTTCTTCAGATAATCTCTTTTTTAGGTCACATGATACTTCTTGTCCCCTTATATACAAGAACTTTATTGCGTTTGAATAATGAGCTTTTATGAATGATATCAGACCATCAACGTTGCTGTCTGCTGAGATTATATCAGAAAATCCCAAATTTTTTGCAGCCTGCATGGTTGAATTACCAACTGTAATAATCGGAAAGTCATCCTCTTTGCATATTTGACTAAAAGCCTTTACACTGTTTTTACTTGTAGATATCACAACGTCAAATTCGTACGCAGATATATCAGGATTTAAGTACTTTATTGTGAATACTGGTTCTATAAAAACTTTGTATCCATACTTTCTCAATATATTTCTTGTATTGAACGAGTCCAATAAAGGCCTCGTTAATAAAATAGACTTCATTCTGATTTATTTCACTACTAGTAAAATAGTACCCTTTATACACAAATTACTGAATAAAAACTTTTATTTTGATAGCTTGAGCAATTATTCAAGTAATTGATGTGGAAGTAGGAGTACTAAGCGCTCCTACCCCAATAAGCCCACAATTTCTGCTTACACTTTTTTGACGCTAATTACATCGAACTCTTTTGAATGGCTTCCTTCAGTGGAATTATATAGCTAATATTCCTGTATAAGTTAAATAAGTTAATACTTAAGCTTGTACTCTTGCAGTATTTGAAGAGAGATTCTCAAGGACGTTTTTTGTCTGTGGTTCACTAATCATAGTTTGAACGATATTAGCTGCCATAATAACACAGCCTAGAATAAAAAAAGGCGTAGAAACAAAATAAATAACAGAAGACTCAAAAAGCGACATAGATGCAATACCTCCTATTAGAAATGAAGCACTGGATGCTATATCAAGATAGATCTTTGTTAACTTTTTTTGTCCTGGAGTGTTTTTTATGCCAGATTTCTTATTAAGATTCTGTTGTCGGGAATGATCATTTAGTGACCATATATTTAAAGCAAACGAAAGTGCACTGAATATAGTGCCGGCAATACTAAAATACAGACTTAAGACAGGAATATTCAAGACCAATGCCGCTATGTATCCAATGAAAGAGATAGTAGATAGTGTAGTAACTAAGCGTTTCGAGTAAGTTCGTACCTTCTTTCTGTAGGCTAACTTATCTTTTTCACCATACATAGCATAAATATTACCTAATATGTTATATTATAACATTAATTAATTCAATAAGCAATATGGAAGCTAAGAGTGCCCGAGAGAAGACTTGAACTTCCACAACTTAAAAAGTTACTAGCACCTGAAGCTAGCGCGTCTACCAATTCCGCCACCCGGGCTTTTTATAGTTTACTATGTTAAAGTTAAATAATATACTTAAACAATTTTTAGTTCAAAGGTAATGCCAAATCTAGATCAAATATTTTTTGCTCAAAACAATGTTAATATTAATAACGTATATAAAATAGTCAATAACGCTTTGAGCAATAGCGATGGTGGTGAGCTGTTTCTAGAATTTTGCCAGTCGGAGTCCCTGGTTTTTGAGGATAACATATTAAAACACATGGACTTGAATACTAGAAGGGGATTTGGTTTAAGGTCTTTTTGTGAAGATAGTACATCTTTCGTTTGTTCTTCTGAGATCAGCGAAAAAGAAATTAGTAATGCTGCTTCTATGGTAAAAAGCTCAGTGTCTTTAAACAAGACAAATTCAATAAATTTAAACGAAGAGACAAAAAGCCTATATTCGAGGATTAACCCTATAAATGAAATGGATCTGAATTCAAAGATTAAGCTACTCAATGAGGTTAATGAGTATGTAAGGTCCAAAAATAACTGCGTGAAGCAAGTAAAAATAACTCTAAGTGGAGAATGGCAAGTTGTACAAATAATAAAGGGTGATCACAGATTAAGCGATATCAGGCCTCTGGTACGTTTTAATGTGCTAGTCATTGTAGAAAAAGATGGCCGTACCGAAAGAGGTTCTGCAGGGCATGGTGGAAGGGACTCTTATAGTAAGTTTATTTCTGAGAAAAAGTGGAAAGAAGTTGCAAACCAAGCGTTAGAACAAGCACTGGTAAATCTTGAAGCAATTCCAACTCCAGCCGGAGAAATGACAGTCGTTTTAGGTCCAGGCTGGCCAGGAATATTGTTACACGAAGCCGTGGGTCATGGACTTGAGGGCGACTTCAATCGCAAAAAAGTCTCAGCATTTTCAAATTCTGTGGGTAAACAAGTAGCAGCTAGTGACATCACAGTAGTTGATGACGGAACTCTGCCCAATTTGCGCGGCTCTATCAGCGTAGACGATGAAGGCACTCCACCCAGTTATAATATATTGATAGAGGATGGGATCCTAAAAGGATACATGCAGGATCATATGAACGCTAAACTCATGGGTGTAAGCCCAACTGGTAATGGTAGAAGAGAAAGTTATAAAGAAGTTATTATGCCGCGCATGACAAACACCTATATGTTGCCCGGAAAGTATACACCGAAGGAAATAATATCTAGCGTAAAGAAAGGTCTATATGCAGTAAATTTCGGTGGTGGGCAGGTTGATATAACGTCAGGAAAATTTGTTTTTTCATCTTCGGAAGCTTACCTAATAGAAAATGGCAAAATTACACAGCCAGTCAAAGGGGCAACACTAATTGGTGACGGTCCAACAGTGTTGAAAAAAGTATCTATGGTTGGTAATGACTTAAAGTTAGATCCTGGTGTTGGCACATGCTCGAAAGATGGACAAAATGTGCCCGTTGGAGTTGGTCAGCCGACACTCAAAGTCGACGCAATAACTGTTGGTGGAACTGAGATATAGATAAGGGCTAAAACGGATTCCAGCGCACGGCGCACAGCTGTACAAACATTATGATTTGGAAGCAATTGCCACCAATAGGGTGTCATCCCAGTGTCTGGGCACTGCCTTTGTGTTTGAGGCAAAACTGGCTATAACATTTAACACACTGCTTTCGCAAATAAATGTTCGTACAGTTATGTGTCAGCTACTTGGATGACACTTTTGTACTTGATGCAAGATTATATCTTGAAAAAATTAAGTTTTAATGCTATAAAATAATTGTAAATTTTGTCTCCGTGGTAGCTTTATGAATGTTGAAAGTAAAAAAATACACGATGCTAAAATAAAATTACCAATATTTCTTGATTATCAATCTACTACTAAAGTAGATCCCCGTATTTTAGAGGTGATGATACCTTACTTTGGTGAGTTCAGCAATGCACACTCTCGCAGCCATTCATTTGGTTGGACTGCTGAAGAAGCAGTGGAAAAAGCAAGGAAACACATCGCTGATCTGGTGAACGCAGATAGCAAAGAAATTATCTTTACCTCAGGTGCAACTGAGTCAAATAATACAGCAATCAAGGGCGTTGCTCACTTTTATAAAAATAAAGGAAATCATATAATCACTGTCTGCACGGAGCATAAGTGTGTTCTGGATTCTTGTCGGCATCTGGAAAATGAAGGCTTTAAAGTTACATATTTGCCTGTTAAGCAAAACGGAATTATAGATTTATCAAAGCTTGAGGAAGCAATTACTGATCAAACAATCCTGGTTTCAGTGATGATGGTAAATAATGAAATCGGAGTAATTCAGCCTGTCAAAGAAATTGGTGTAATATGTAGAAAGCATAATATATTTTTCCACACAGATGCAGCTCAAAGCTTTGGAAAAGTTCCAATTGATGTTAATGAGATGTGCATTGATCTTATGAGTCTCTCTAGCCACAAAATTTATGGACCTATGGGAATAGGCGCATTATATGTACGTAGAAAGAATCCTCGTGTTAGGCTGATACCACTAATTAGTGGTGGTGGACAGGAAAGAGGCATGCGTTCTGGAACAGTTCCAACACCTCTTGCAGTTGGTTTTGGTGAAGCGGCACGTATTGCTAGAGAAGAAATGAAAAAAGAAACAACTAGAGTGGAAGAATTAAGGGATATTTTGTATAACAAGATAAAAGAAGCGTTTCCTGATATCGTTTTAAATGGTGATTATGAAAATAGAATTCCTGGCAACCTAAACTTGAGCTTTCCCTATGTTGAGGGTGAGTCTCTCATCATGGCAATCAAGGATTTAGCAGTAAGTTCTGGTTCTGCGTGCACGTCTGCGTCTCTTGAGCCTTCCTATGTAGTACGGTCGCTAAATAATGGCCATGACCTTGAGCATTCATCAATTAGATTTGGCCTAGGCCGATTTACAACTAGAGAAGAAGTTTTGTATGCAGCAGATCTTGTTGCTAAAAATGTTGGCCGACTGAGAGAAATGAGCCCACTTTGGGAGGTGGTACAAGAAGGAGTAGATTTGAACACCGTGAAATGGGACTCTCATTAAATGTATCCGTTCCAACTGCAAATGCACTTTGAAATTACTCTGTACCGTTCACACTTAATTCTTCAATCTCACTAATAGAAAGGCCAGTAAATTTGACAATAGTGTTGACATCAACATTGTTAGCCAGCATTGCTTTTGCGACTTCGATTTTTCCTTCGATTTTTCCTTCCTCTTTACCGATTTGGATGCCTCTTTCTTCGCCAATTTGGATGCCTTTTTCAGTAGCAAGATCAAGTCTGTATTCAAGAATGGCTTCTTCTTTGCGTAGATCCATTATTCTTTCCTCGTAAGCTACTAAATCTTTTTCATTCCAGCTAAACCTGTCTAATTCATCGTAGGCTAACTTTATTATCGGTGCTTTTTCTGCTATTTTCCTTAAGTCTTCTTCCGTAGTTTCATCTGCATATTTGAAGAAAAATAACCAACGATCCACTATGCTTTCTAGCTGTTCTTCCTTATTCTTAGGAAATTTAGGTAGTTCAATAAATACAAATTGAAAATCTTTTAAGTCATGCTCATTGGTTTTCTCATCTCTTATAGTGTGGCTGGATATATAATCAACTTCTTCAGGAAGTAAGTTACAATTTGATATAGCAATAAAGAAGATTTTCTTTAAATCAATGTAGTTGCCAGATTTATCTAATTGTCTTGAGTAAGCCTTAGCAGCATACAGTTGAGCTCGTTTTTCGAAGCCTTTATCGCGAGTAAGCTGCATTTCAATCACATACCTGGCCCCACTAGAATCCCTGCAAAGAACATCAACTATACTTTGTCTCTCGGAGACAATTTCAGGATTCAAAATGGTGCTGATAAATTCTATTTCTTGTATAGTATTATAGCATTTCTCATAATAGTCCAAACAGGTCATAGGAAGGCAGAATCAACAGCACGAAGAAAGGATTCGAATAGAGGAATGTTTTTCCTGGCTCTGTTTTTTATAGCAAACCAATGATGCTCAATTTTGTTGAAATCTGGAGAATAAGGCGGCAGATACAAAATTTCTGCACCAACCCCTTTAGCAAGCTCGATAATCTTATCAGACTTATGAAAAGTAGCATTGTCAAGAATGACAGTCTGTCCAGGTTCCAAGATCGGTGTCAAAAATTGCTCAAACCATCCATTAAAAACATCCATATTACAGTGGCCTTCAAAGGTTAACGGAACAACTATCTTTCTTCCACTTAAGGCTGCAACCATACTGATTCGTTGAGTTTTCTTTCCAGATTTTAAGGCATAAAACCGCCGTCCTTTCTGGCAATATCCGTAGGGGTAGTCTTCGGTGTTATCAATGCCAGACTCATCTATATACACTAAGTTTTTAGGTTCTTTTGTCGCTATAATTTTCAAAAATTCAGCACGTTTTTCTTCGTTTCTTTCCTTGTATCCATATGTCTTTTTTTGCGCGTAAATCCAATTTTTTTAAGGGCTCGATAGATCGTTTGGATACTAACGTTGTTCCAAAGTTTAGCCATTTCCGATAGAGTCTTTCCTCCGTGTTCTCTGGCAAATTTGGCAAAGGTATCCCAGTCGGTAATTTTGTGATTGTAACCCCCATTTCCAAGTTTTTTTGATTGAAAGTCTCCTGTTTCTTTTCTTCTTTGCTGCCACTCCCATAAAGTAGTTCGTCCAATCTTAAATCTTGCTGCCACTGTTTCTCTGCTTTCTCCTTCGTCTAGCGCTTCCATTGCTTTTTTTCTTAAATCATAACTATATGCTGCTGGCATTCAACCTCCTTATCATCATCTATCCTTATCCTATCACATCCGGACTTTTATCGAAAGAGCTATAATATTTATATGATGTACTTACTTATAAATATCTTTTCTGTGTCCTATCTCTGTGATAACCACTTCATATTTTATAATATTTACGGAATAGATAACGCGATAATCACCTACCCTTAATCTTCTTTGTCCTTTAAATCTGTAATATAATGGCTCACCAAGGTTAATGGGATCAACTGTAAGGCGCTTATTTATCGCATTTATGATCCTTAATCTTATTGTTTTTGGAAGAGCTGGAAGGTCTTTCTCAAGAACGCTTTCTATGAAGATAATATTGTATTCCAGTCTACATCCTCACTTCTAATTTTCTTTACACCTGAAACATTACGTTTAGCAGCACGCTCAATTAGTATTTTATCTTCCTCATTTTCAATTGCTTCTTGTATTAGCTTCTCTGTTAGTTCTTTAATGGACTTATTTCTTATTTTAGCCAGTCCAGCAAGACACTCTGAAATTTCGTTGTTGAAAGTTATGCTAAATTTTGAGTTTGCCATATATTTTACCTAAAATCTACTAATAATTATACAACATTTTTCTGAATTTTTCAATAAAAAAAGTTGCCTATACGTAAAGAGGACCTGTGTTGACAAATAATTAAACATTTGTCATGTACTATGTTTGTTAAGGAGAAATAGCACAGAAGTTAGTATTAAGTATATTAGGAATAAGAAAGGCTGCGCCCAGTGTCACACACTGGAATAACAGGAAAAAACGAACTGCTATACTAAAAAAAAAGAAATAGAATATGACAGAATGGCTAATATCTAATCAGCTTATTGATTATAACTGTGCTGTAAAATCCATGGAAGAGAAAATTCAACAAATTCACAATAATTCAGCAGACGAATTGGTATGGCTACTCCAGCACCCTCCACTTTATACTGCAGGAATCAGTGCAACAGCTGATGATATTGTTGAAAAACTATTTCCCATATATAAAACAGGAAGGGGTGGTAAACACACATATCATGGTCCAGGACAGCGCATTATATATTTAATGTTAAACCTTAAAAAAAGAAACAAATGCGATATAAAGCTATATATTAGAGATCTAAGTAAGTGGATCATAAATGTTTTAAAGCAATTTAATATACTTGGAGAGTTTAAAGAAGATAGAATAGGCATTTGGGTAAACCATAACGGAGTAGAAAAAAAAATTGCAGCTTTTGGTATTCGCTTAAGAAAATGGGTAACTTATCATGGCATAGCGCTTAACGTCTTTCCAGACCTCTCTCACTATAAGGGTATTATTCCTTGTGGGTTGCAAGGTTATGGCGTCACGTCAATGGAAGAACTAGGAGTGAAAGTTCCACTCTCTGAATTGGATGATATACTAAAAAAAGAGTTTTATAAGATATTTTAATGATTGTTTATCTTTTATATTTCATTCTCACTTTATGTGCTAACACAAGTATTCATGCAATCGACCAAGTTGATATTATTGCTCCTTCCTCCAAGGGAAAAGAATCAGATCTGACTACCATAAAAGAATATGTAGAAGCTTTGGATTTTAATCCCCATATTTCGGAGAAAATATATAGTAATGATAATCCATTTTATTCCAACTCTGATGAATTCAGAGCAAATGATTTGGTTAGTGCACTAACCGGTGATAGTAAAATAATCTGGTGTATCAGAGGAGGAGAAGGGGCTTCTCGGTTAATTCCCTATCTAGAAAAGTTACCCAATGATAAAAAAGAAAGGATTGCTCAAAACAAAAAGATCCTCATAGGCTATAGCGATATAACTGCCTTGCACATCCATCTACAAGCTAAATATGATTGGCAAACTCTTCACGGCACCATGTTGGAAATGATAGTAAATAACTCCGTTTCTGAAAGCTCTGTTGAAAAATTGAAAGAGTTAATTCTTAACAAGCGGGATTCTATCAGATTTGATAACCTAAAGACGATAAATAATGGCATTAGACTAAAAGATGGCAGATTAAAGTCTAAAATCATCGGTGGTAATATGACTTTAGTTGAAAACAGTATAGGAACTGTTTGGCAAATAAATGCGAAAGGTAAAATTCTATTTTTAGAGGACATAAGAGTCTACCCATACGCAATAGAGCGCAGTTTAGATCACCTAAAACAAGCTCACATCTTTGATGGAGTACATGCAGTAATCTTTGGGGATTTCGTTAACTGCTATAACGATAACCTTGTTGAAGTTATAAAAGAAAGGTTTGCAAAAAGTGTTAACTTTCCTGTATTTACAATGAAAGGGGTAGGCCATGGACATACAAATGATCCTTTACCTTTTAACACTCACGCTATTATTAGCGTTCAAGACGAAAAAGAAGGTTTGTTTTTTATGGACGTGCAGAATTTAGCTAATCTTATAGCTAACGCGAGCTCTACGTCATACCGCCGCAGTATCTCTTAGCCGCTAACACGTACTTAACCGTCATACCGCGATTCATTCGCGGTATCTCATCCGCTAACAAGAGATCCCGCTAACATGTAGCGGGATGACGAATTGCTTAACCGTCATTCCGCCGCGGTATCTCTTAGCCGCTAACACGTAGCGGGATGACGGTTGTCAGGGTGTCATGCAAGTAGCTGACTACTTGGATCTGGTAGACTCAAATCACAATGCCCGTAAAGCTGCGACCCTAGAGCTATAGCATTTCTCATAATAGTCCAAACAGGTCATAGGAAGGCAGAATCAACAGCACGAAGAAAGGATTCGAATAGAGGAATGTTTTTCCTGGCTCTGTTTTTTATAGCAAACCAATGATGCTCAATTTTGTTGAAATCTGGAGAATAAGGCGGCAGATACAAAATTTCTGCACCAACCCCTTTAGCAAGCTCGATAATCTTATCAGACTTATGAAAAGTAGCATTGTCAAGAATGACAGTCTGTCCAGGTTCCAAGATCGGTGTCAAAAATTGCTCAAACCATCCATTAAAAACATCCATATTACAGTGGCCTTCAAAGGTTAACGGAACAACTATCTTTCTTCCACTTAAGGCTGCAACCATACTGATTCGTTGAGTTTTCTTTCCAGATTTTAAGGCATAAAACCGCCGTCCTTTCTGGCAATATCCGTAGGGGTAGTCTTCGGTGTTATCAATGCCAGACTCATCTATATACACTAAGTTTTTAGGTTCTTTTGTCGCTATAATTTTCAAAAATTCAGCACGTTTTTCTTCGTTTCTTTCCTTGTATCCATATGTCTTTTTTTGCGCGTAAATCCAATTTTTTTAAGGGCTCGATAGATCGTTTGGATACTAACGTTGTTCCAAAGTTTAGCCATTTCCGATAGAGTCTTTCCTCCGTGTTCTCTGGCAAATTTGGCAAAGGTATCCCAGTCGGTAATTTTGTGATTGTAACCCCCATTTCCAAGTTTTTTTGATTGAAAGTCTCCTGTTTCTTTTCTTCTTTGCTGCCACTCCCATAAAGTAGTTCGTCCAATCTTAAATCTTGCTGCCACTGTTTCTCTGCTTTCTCCTTCGTCTAGCGCTTCCATTGCTTTTTTTCTTAAATCATAACTATATGCTGCTGGCATTCAACCTCCTTATCATCATCTATCCTTATCCTATCACATCCGGACTTTTATCGAAAGAGCTATAACTTCAGTACAACCTAAAATATCGTTCAAAAAATGGATGAGAATGTTCTTATTTTTTTCAGTGCCAAAGATTTTCTTGAATGTTAGGTCCAATTTTGGATCGAGGAATTTAGAAAAAGCCATAAGAAATCCACTTAGAAAGCATTAATAATTATACACACAATTATTCAACTATATTTTTGAAGATAGCTAGTTTCTGTATTTACTTTAAATTGAAGAAAGCTCAAATGAAAGATCGTGTTTTGCTAAAAATCACAGAATGCAGTCTGGTTACATTACTCTAGCTATACGCAACAACTTTACTTTCAACAATTTTATTAGCAATAATACGACTTTCATAATCAATATTTATTATATCAGATAGTGAATTAATATCGGTATAACTACCAAAACTTTCCATTGTTGATTCCACTACCTCTACTATTTCCAAAAAGCCGATTCGTGACTTCAAAAATTCATTAACAGCTATTTCATTTGCAGCATTGAGCACAATACTGTTTGTTTGTGGAGTAGAAGAGTTTAACACTTCCATGCTAAGCTTTAGCGCAGGAAAACGCTTATGGTCTGGCTCTTGAAAGGTCAATTTTCCTTGCTTTGTTAAATCTAATTTACGATTTAAAGCTGATCTTTCCGGCCAAGATAGAGCATATGAAATAGGAATTGCCATGTCAGTTTCTGCAAGCACAGCAAAGTTGAACCCATCCTTATAAGTTACAATTCCATGTACTATTGACTCAGGATGCACTATTGCTTCAATTTTATCCGGGCTGATATTAAACAAGTTATGTGCTTCTATTATCTCTAGTGACTTATTCATCATTGTTGCACTATCAACCGAGATTTTCTTTCCCATATTCCAAGTGGGGTGACTAAGCGCCTGATCTACCATGATATTTCTTAATTGCTCAAGGCTATAATTTAAGAATGGTCCACCAGAAGCAGTAAGTATGATCTTTTCTACGCATTTGTCGTCATTTTGCAAAATTTGAAAAATTGCATTGTGCTCAGAGTCAATAGGGATTATTTGTACATTTTTTTCTTTAGCTTTTTTGAGTAATAACTTTCCACCGCAAACAATGCTTTCTTTGTTTGCCAATGCAATGACTTTGGTACCGCTTTCTATAACTTCCATAACTGGCTCAAGGCCTGCAACGCCAACTATTGCAACAACTGAGAGATCAACAGGTATAGCAGCAACATTTGTAGCACCAATTGCTATTTTTACATCTGTACCAAGTAGACTTTCTTTCAAATCTTTGTAAAGTCTTTCATCGGAGATAGCAACATATTTTGCATTCAGCAGTTTTGCTTGGTGTGCCAGTAGAGCAAAGTTCGAATGGGCACTTAGTGCTTCCACTTGGTATTCTTCTTTTCTCTTTGAGAGCAAATCTACAGTCTTTTTTCCAACACTTCCTGTTGATCCTAAAACTGAAACCTTTTTCACTAAGACAAACTCATAACAATAGCAACTTTTCTTATTAGGCCTTCTTCCAACTATTCAATAGTTTTTAAGCGTTTAACCAAGTTCATGTCCGTGGTCATCGCCAACAGATGGTGAAGGACCAGGTGAAAAAGATTGACCATGGTGATCACCTGCATCATGCATGTCTTGCAAACCATCAGCATTATGAGCTATTTCGTTATTGGCATGAGGGTAATCATCTGAGTGATGTCCATCATCACCATGAGCCATGTCCATTCCTTCTGATGGCATATCTTCCCCACCTCCACCTGAAAAATATTCTGCAAGGCCTTCAAGAAGTTTTATGCCAAACATATTACCTGACTTTCCAAACAGTGTTACTAAACTACTGCCACTCACCAAACCTTCAAACACATTATTATAAGCAGCAATTGCTCCTTCATGAAAGTTGAACAACCATTTCATTCCATCGACAACTGTTGAAACAGAGTCACTATGACCAAGACCAAAACCACTTTTCTCACCAGCAGCCTCTTGGTGTTGCTGCTGCGCTTGCCATTCTGCAATATTTGGACCTTGAGCTTCACTCATAAATTTTTACTCTCAACCTTAAGCTATTATTTTATCACAAATATTGCAAAATATCAATAGAGCTTTTGAATATAGCTAATACAAACAATTTCTGTCATCCTATATATAGCTAAACTGACTTACGACAATTTGAAAAACGACAAATTCGTCATTCCGCTACTAGTTAGCGGAATCTATGCCGAGATACCGCGAATGAATCGCGGTATGACGTGTTAGCTATAGGATCCAGTTTGAAAAAAATCTGAATTCCAATGTCCACTACCTTTTACAAAGTTAAAACTTAAAAATATGACTGTTAGCAATAGTGTATATATCTTTAGCTATATATAATGAATGAATTTTTTTATATATTCGTTATTAGTATTTTGTATTTCCTGAACAGTTCCATGGGAAATGATCTCCCCTTCATATAATACTGCTATTTTATCAGCTATTTTAAATGCACTATGAATATCATGTGTAATCGTGATAATTGTAGGGTTAAGATCTCTAGATAATTTTATTATTATCTCGTTTACTATATCTGACATAATTGGGTCCAATCCTGAAGTTGGTTCATCCAAAATAATGATTTCTGGATTGTGTGCAATCGCCCTTGCAAGTGCCACTCTTTTTTTCATTCCACCTGATAGCTCTATTGGAAACATATCTGCTATGCTTTCCTCCAGTCCAACATCATTTAACTTCTCGATTGCTAGCTGTTTTGCCTCTTTTTTGCTGATATTAAAGCGCTTTTTATAATTAAAAGATATATTTTCCCACACTGTAACGTAGTCAAATAAAGCGGAATTTTGAAATAAAACCCCAAATTTATTTTTGCTTTTACTATTTATTTTAACAGACCCTGAGTCTGGAGCAAGCAAGCCGATAATTGTTTTTGTTAATACAGATTTGCCGCTTCCTGAGCCACCAAGTATGACTAATGATTCCCCTTTTAATATATCAAAATTTAGATCTTTTAGTACTGTCCTATCATCAAAAGATAAGCTTAAGTTCAATATTGATATTATGGGGTTACGCATGTATCAAAGTAATCATGTAGTTTGCTAAAATGATCAGTATGGACGATAAAACAACAGTTGATGTTGTAGCAACACCTACTCCTCGTGCACCTTCTTTGCAATGGTAACCGTAATAGCAGCTTGAGACAGAAATTATGGCGCCAAATACAGTTGCTTTTATTAGCCCAGTTATAAAATCATACGTATTAAAGAACTGAGCTGTGTGTTTAATGTATATATTTAAATTGTGGTTAAATTCGAAGACTGCAGTGATACATCCTCCAAATATTCCTATTAAATCTGCACATACTGTAAGTATGGGAAATACTATGATTGACGCTAAAATCCTTGGTGCAATTAAATATTTAAAAGGGTTGATGTTCAAGGTTGTAAGTGCATCTATTTGCTCGGTGATGCGCATTGTACCAATTTCTGCTGCAACTGATGATCCAACCTTTCCTACCATTATTAAGCTGATCAAAACTGGTCCTAACTCTTTAATGATAGTGATCGTAACAAGTTTGGGTATTATCTGTTCTTGGTTAATTAATGGGTCACTCAAGCTACTTTGTAAAACTATTGCCGCTCCTATAAAAACTCCAGTGAGCCCAACAATTGGCAGAGAGAAAAAGCCTATCTCTATAATTTGTCTTGCTATGTTGCTAAAATAATATGGTGGCACAAGGCAGTGGTATAGAGATTGAATAAAAAATATGAATGCACTACCAAGCCTTAACAAAAAATTGATAAAGTACCTACCAATTATTCTAACACTATTTATATCAAAAAAGCTCACTTTGTATTCATTTTAGCTAGAGGTTAGTCTTACTGATTTTATTAAAATTTTTATTAACTTTATCGCAAAGTATAGCTGAGATATGTTTTAAGTTCAACATACTTGATGTTTTAATTTAAAGCTCATATAGCTAACCCAAGAAAGGTTTCCCTACGTCATACCGCCACGGTATCCACAACTGTACGAACGTTGTAGTTTGGGAGCAATTCCCACCAGTGGGCCAGTGCCCAGACACTGGGATGGCTTTGTTGCATCGCTAGCTATGATGGATTAAAGATAAAAAAGATAGGGAATATCAGTAGCTTATTATTCTGGTATTTATAACAAGAACGGTCAGTGAATACCTAAATTTGAGTAAAAGAAATTTCACTACCACTCACTAATCTGGCTAAAATTCAAGAATTTCAATGCTTTAGCTATTTTCAATAGAATTAAATTTATTAATATAAATAACAAATTACTATTCTTAAATTTGATCAGATTGATTGCAAAAAAACAAGATTTTCAATAGGTTGCTTATAATCCTAACTATAGTTAGCCTTTCATAAGTAGCGATGCAACAAAGCCCACTGGGATCCAGCTTCTATGCAACTTAATTAAAAACGTTTGTTTTAGCATAAGACAACTACCTTTAGCTCATCAGCTCAGTTATAAGCAAAATTTCTGGATTCCAGACTGGAATGACATCATCTGTTGTGCAATTTACCTTCAAAAATGAATGTTCGTACAGCTATGGATTCATTCGCGGTATAGATTCCGCTAACGAGTAGCGGAATGACGGTTTTTCAAATTGTAGAGCCACTTTAGCTATAGAACTCAATTACATAAGCAAACCTTACTTATTTTACTATCCCTGTTTACTTCCTGTAAAAAACATGTTACTAATGTATTGTATTTTGTAGTAGAATGGAGGAAATTTTGGCAGTTCCAAAAAGAAAAAAGTCAAAGTCAAGGCGTAATATGCATCGTTCTCATCATGCTATTGAGCCTAAGAATATTGTGGTGTGTTCAACAACTGGGGAATTCATGTTGCCTCATAACGTAGCAGTTGATGGCAGTTACAAAGGAAAACGGGTTTTCATCAAGCAACAGGCGGAGTGACTATTATGATATGTTACCTACGGTCAATAATAATATAGTTATTGCACTTGACGCTATGGGGGGCGATTTTGCGCCTCTTTCCGTAATTCAGGGTGCTGGTTTTTTTTTAGACAACCTTGTTGACCCAGGCATTAAAGTTTTTTTTCATATTTATGGAGATAAGGAAGAAGTATCTCCTTTGCTTTTGAAATATAAAAAAGTAAGTAACAATTCTGAATTTACTCATTGTTCTGACAATGTCCTTGCAAATGATAAGCCATCTTTTGCGCTGAGACATCGTAAAGACTCAAGTATGAAAGCTGCAATTGTTGCAGTGAAAGAAGGTAAAGCTTTCGGAGTGGTATCTTCAGGCAACACCGGAGCGTTGATGGCAATTTCCAGATTTATTTTAGGAACATTACCAAACATTTATCGTCCTGCTATTGCCTCTATCTGTCCAACTAAGACAAAAAGCTTCGCTTTGCTTGACCTTGGTGCAAATGTTGATTGTAATGCCGACTCATTATTTCAATTTGCGTTAATGGGTAGTATATTTGCAAAAATAGCATTAAAAATTGACAATCCTGAAGTTGCTTTGCTAAATATCGGCACAGAAGAAGTTAAAGGTAATGACTCAGTGCGCGGCGCTTTTGAGTTGCTTAAAAACGCTCCAGGCATTAATTTCAAAGGGTATATAGAGGCAAGTGAATTTTTAGAGGGTAATATAGATGTGATTGTTGCTGATGGTTTTGTTGGCAATGTAATGCTCAAAACGGCTGAGGCAACCGCTAGTACCTTTATCAATCTAATAAAGCAGGAAGTATTCAATTCGTGGATAGCGAAAATGCTTGTTGGTATATTGTTAAAATCCAAACTAAATAAAGCTTTAACGCGTTTTAATCCCAAAATTAGAAGTGGAGCTATGTTTTTAGGGCTGAATGGTATCATCATTAAAAGTCATGGAAATTCTGATGCTATTTCTTTTGCCCATGCCATAAAATTTGCAGTAAATGCAATTAGTGAAAATTTAAATCAAAAGATAATTAACGGGGTAAGTCATATTGAATAAAAGTTTCATATTAAGCACTGGATCTTACCTACCAAGAAAAATGTTGAGTAACAACGAAATTGCATCGATAGTTGAGACGAGCGATGAATGGATAAGGCAGAGAACAGGAATAGTTCAAAGGCATATAGCAGATGAAGGAGAACTAACGTCAGATCTAGCTGTAAATGCAGCAAAAAGTGCTATAGAAAAAGCTAAAATTTCAGTAGATGAAATTGACTTGATTATAGTTGCTACAACAACTCCTGATAAAACTTTTCCTAGCTGTGCAACGATTGTACAAAGTAAGTTAAAATGTAAAAACGCATTTGCTTTTGATGTACAAGCAGCATGCTCTGGTTTTATATATGCAGTTACAGTTGCTGATTCGCTCATAAAATCTAACAATAGAATTAAATATGCATTGGTTATAGGTGCTGAAATAATGTCTAGGATTGTTGATTGGGAAAATAGGTCAACTTGTGTACTCTTTGGTGATGGTGCTGGTGCAGTAATAATGAAATCAGCATGTCATTTTAACGTCATTCCAACAAATGATGCTGATACTTGGGTGGCAGAGAAGGGGGTTACAAAAGGTATAATTTCAACTAGCCTATATTCTGATGGCAATGTGGACATACTATGTACGAACGGAGGGATATCCTCAACTGGTGATTCTGGAAAAATATGCATGAATGGAAGAGAAGTGTTTAAACATGCAGTGGATAAGTTAACAGCCTCAGTAGAGGAAACTCTGAAATGCAATAATTTGAAAATCACTGATATTGACTGGTTAATTCCCCATCAAGCAAACATTCGTATTATTGAAGCAGTAGTAAAGAAATTAGATTTTCCTATAGAGAAAGTGATTAATACCGTTGATAAGCATGCAAACACCTCAGCGGCATCAATTCCACTGGCCTTAGACTATGCAATACAAGAATCAAAAATAAAATCAGGAAATCTGGTACTGCTGATTTCAATAGGTGCAGGCCTGACCTGGGGTTCCGTGTTGCTGCACTATTAGACTTCCTGCATTACCTCCTGTCATCCAAGTACCCTCTTTGTCATTCCAGTGCCTCTTTCTCCTGTCATCCCAGTGCCCCCTTTTGTCATCCCAGTAGCCCCTTCGGTGTCATTCCAGTCTGAAATCCAGTTCTTATTGTACATTCACCTGGTGTAAAGTTAAGTTTCCTGGATCCCAGTGGGCTTTGTTGCATAGCAACTGAAAAAATCTGGTGGCTACTGACAAAATTCATTATAAAATAGCCATTTAACCTTGAAAGAAAAAATATGCCACAAAAAATGAGGGTCAGTAACCATAGCGAATATAACAAATTTCTAGAAAAAAGAGGAAATATTTTTCATTATATCAACGAAGCCATAGAAAAGTGGTACGAGAATGGTCCAAAAATACCAGGTGGCAACAATATTTATAGCGATAAAGTTGTAATTTTGGTGCACATAATAACTTGTTTATTTAGAATAGGCCTGAGGCAAACAGTTGGGTTTATAGCAGGATACCTTGAGCAAATTGGGAAAAATTTGCAAGTTATCAGCTATTCACAATCATCAAGAAGGTTTAAGAAACTCAATATTAAGATCAATGATTGCAGAATTGATAAAAATAATATGGAAGATATCGAAATTACTATAGACAGTACAGGAATTAGTATATACAACAACACTCCTGGTCATAGCAAAGAAAATAGCGAAGATAGAAAGTATCGCAGCTATGAACAGACAAGAAAATTGCATGTAATGTTGAATACAAACAGCAAAAAAGCCATAGCTGTAAAATACAGTAACGGTGTCTACTCTGATCACTATGGAGCTTGTGATTTGCTAAAAGAAGTCGATTTTCAGTATGTCATAAAAGTACTATATGCAGATAGGGCATATGACAGAGAAAAGCTCTATAAGCTGTGTAATCAATATGGTATAAAAACGAAAATTCCTCCGAAAAACAACGCAGCAGAGCATCCAAAATTGGATTATATGCTTGATAGAAATGCCGCTATTCAGTTAATGAAATTACATGGTGAGAATGGTATAAAAAGATGGAAAGAAGAAGTAAATTACGGAAAAAGATCGTATATTGAAGGATTTTTCTCAAGGTTGAAGCGAATATTTGGGTTTAGTTTTAGGAGCAAATCTGAGATTAATCGTGAGAAGGAACTGCTACTCAAGTGTTATTTGCTTAACAAATTTACTGAAATAGGCATGGCTAAGTTTGAGATAGCTTCATGAATTTATTGTACGTTACCTACTATCCGAAGAGCGATGCAACAAAGCCCACTGGGATCCAGCCTTGCCGTAATTTCATCAAGAACGTTGTGTTTTAACATAAAACGGCTACTTTTATGCTTACCAACTTAATAAAATTCCTGGATCCCAGTGTCAAGCACTGGGATGACATCATAGGGACACTGGAATGACACCATAGGGGCACTGCCGTCATAAAGGAACCAGTGTCAGCTACTTGGATGACAGCTAGCCTAACAACCGTCATCCCGCTACTTGTTAGCGGGATCTGGAGATACCGTGACGGTATGACAAGGAAGAACAGTTGCATTCCTGCACAATTTATTCTCATGACAAAAACGTCTTAACTTTTTCTCTACTTTTTCTGGGCAAGGTCACTAATTGACATGGTATCTTGTTAAAATATTTTTTGAAAAAATGGATTGAATTATAGGTAGATTTGGCTATTATTTGTAATACATGGGTATTGGATAAAATGTTTGAATTTAGTTCTGTGCTGCTAGCTCGAATTCAGTTTGCCTTCACAATAGGCTTTCACATTATATTTCCTGCTTTCACGATCGGGCTTGCAAGTTTTCTAGCCTTTTTGGAATGGTGTTGGCTTAAGACTGGTGATACACGTTTCCGTGATGTTTATAAATTCTGGATCAAGATTTTTGCCGTTGCTTTTGGCATGGGAGTGGTATCTGGAGTTGTAATGTCATATCAACTTGGTACCAATTGGTCGATTTTTTCTGACCGCATAGCCAATGTTCTCGGCCCTCTATTTTCCTTTGAGGTTTTAACAGCCTTTTTTCTGGAGGCATCTTTTTTGAGTATTATGCTATTTGGATGGAATAGAGTAAGTTCTCGTATGCACTTTGCTTCTACTTGTATTGTTGCAGTGGGAACGCTTATTTCACTTTTTGGATTATTGCGGCCAACAGTTGGATGCAAACACCCGCTGGATTCACGATTGGTGAGAATGGTCTCCTATATCCAACCAATTGGTTAGAGATTATTTTTAATCCTTCTTTCCCTTATCGCTTTATTCATATGGTAACAGCAGCCTATCTTACAACAGCTTTTGTGGTTGGTGGTGTAGGAGCATTTTATCTTTGGAGAAAACGACATGCTCCTCAAGCAAGAATTATGCTTGGTATGGCAACCATTATGGTAGCTTTAGCTGCACCATTTCAGCTGTTCATGGGAGATAGGCATGGATTAAATACACTAAAGCATCAACCTGCTAAGATTGCTGCAATGGAAGGTATATGGGAAACCGAAAAAGGGGCTGGCTTACTTTTATTTGCTTATCCGGATCAGCAAAATGAAATTAATCACTACGAGATAAAAATTCCTAATCTTGCCAGCTTGATCTTAACACATGATTTTTTAGGAGAAGTAAAAGGATTAAAGGAATGGAAAAAAGAAGATAGACCACCTGTAGTATGGGTATTCTGGTCCTTCCGTATAATGGTTGGAGTTGGAATTTTAATGATCATAATTGGGTCAGTAAGTGTTATACAGTATCTTCGTGGCAAATTATTCCAAAGTTGTTTCTTACATGGATGGTGGATATCAATGATGCCGTCTGGGTTCATAGCGTTACTTGCAGGTTGGTTTACTACTGAAATTGGCCGTCAACCTTACACTGTATATGGAATTATGCGCACAATTGAATCATTTTCATCTGCGATTACCGGTCCTCAGGTTGCATGGTCTTTGATTGCATTTATCGTTATGTATACCCTTATATTTGGAGCAGGCAGTTACTATATCCTGAAACTTATATACAAAGGAATTCCTGTCATTAAAGAAGAAGAGCAATTTTATAAACACGGTATTGGAGCTTCAGTGATTGATGCTGGTACATCTGGAAAGGGCAACAATCATGTTTGATTTTTCTTCCTTAATTAATTTACCCCTAATCTGGGGATTACTAATTGCCATAGCTGTTTTACTGTATATTTTAATGGATGGGTTTGATTTAGGTATTGGTATTTTACTTCCTTTTGCACCGTCAGATAAATGCCGTGATCACATGATAAGCTCAATTGCACCATTTTGGGATGGAAACGAAACATGGTTGGTACTAGGTGGTGGAGGGTTGTTTGCTGCTTTTCCTCTTGCATATTCAATATTAATGCCTGCTTTTTATATTCCAATCATTATTATGCTGCTTGGCCTTATAGTGCGCGGAGTATCCTTTGAGTTTCGTTTTAAGGCAGAAGGAAAATACAGGCAATTATGGGATTATGCCTTTCATTTTGGGTCACTTGGTGCTGCATTTTGCCAGGGCATGATTTTAGGCGCATTTATACATGGTGTAGAAGTAAACGGACGCAACTTTTCTGGTGGCCAATTTGATTGGGCAAGTGCTTTTAGTGTAATGACAGGCGTTGCTGTGATATTTGGATATGCACTTTTAGGTTCTACATGGCTCATAATGAAGACAGAAAATATAACACAAGAATGGGCACGCAAGGTTGCTTCTTATACGCTTGGTTTTGTAGGTATTTTCATGGGACTAGTGAGTGTAGTGACACCATTTTTAAATGAACGTATTAAAAACTTTTGGTTTAGTATGCCAAATTTTTATTATTTATTTTCTATTTCATTACTCACATCTTGGCTATTTTTCATGCTGTGGTTTGATCTTCAGAATACTAAACGGGAGTACCGTCCATTCTTTCTCAGTATTGCTATTTTTTTTATGGGATATTTAGGTTTAGGAATTAGTATCTACCCATGGATTATACCTTTTCAATATACCATTCTGGATGCAGCTGCTTCTGGGCCAAGTTTATCTTTAATGCTCATTGTTATAATACCGCTTTTACCAATCATTTTAACTTACACTGGTTATTGCTATTATGTCTTTCGTGGAAAATCAAATTATGAACACACATATTAAGGAGTTAGTGACCTTATGGTTAAAACGTTACCCTTAAATCAAGCAGTCGTTCTGGCAATGGCGTCAACTTAAGAGCCTTCATTAGCAAATCCTCCTATGGATTTTCTGACTTCTTGTCATATAAGTAGCTTGACGCTGACATTCAGTTTTCTTTATAATTTTCTTTGTGAAAGAACAAAAATGCTTATTTGTAACGATAGCTGGCTTACCAAATGCTGGGAAGTCTACATTAATTAACAGCATCATAGGCAAGAAAATTGCAATTGTCACCCCTAAAGTGCAAACAACAAGGACGCAAATAAGGGGTGTTGCAACATGCAACAACACACAAATTGTCTTTACTGACTCCCCAGGAATTTTCTCAGCAGAAACAAAACTTGAAAAAGCTTTAGTCAAATCTGCATGGTCGGCAGTTAAGGATAGTGACATCACTTTGTTGCTTGTTGATGTAAGCAATTATTTGAAAAATATAGAAAGAATTAAGACTATATTTATGCGGCTGCAGCGCACAAAAGGCAGATGCATTTTGGTTATCAATAAAACTGATTTGGTAAAAAGGCCTGAATTAAAGATGGCGCATGAGCATCTGAATTTGCTTTATAAATTTGAAAAGGTTTTTATGATATCAGCATTAAAGAATGATGGACTTTCTGATTTGATGAATTACTTGTCTGAAGTTGCATCGGTGAGCCCCTGGTTTTATGAAGAAGATCAAATAACCGATTCCTCGACAAATTTTTTATCAGCAGAAATTACGAGAGACAAATTATTCTTGAACTTGCGTGAAGAATTGCCATACTCTACAGCTGTTATAACTGAACAATTTGAGGAAAAAAAAGATAAGAGTTTAGTCATCAAACAGATCATATTTGTGTTGAAAGATAGTCATAAAAAAATAGTGCTAGGAAAAGATGGCAGTAATATTAAAAAAATTAATATCGAAGCGCGTGCTGAACTAGAAAAATTATTTGAGTGCAAGGTACACCTCTTTTTATTTGTGAAAGTGCGACCTTGGATCGACCGTCCGGAGGAGTATATAGGCAATGCTTAATTCTTTATTGGTATTTGATATTGAAACTATACCAGATGTAAATTCCTGCAAAAATTTACTCAATATTAGTGATGATAGTAGTGTAGAAGAGAAGAGGGATGCATTAACAAAATATCATCTTGAAATAACAAACGGGCAAAACTCTTTTCTGCGTCAGCCTTTTCACCTTGTTGTAGTTATTAGTTTTTTACTTTGCAATATAAGCTACCAGAGTGGTTATGAGGTGTTCACACTGCAAGAAATAAGATCTGGAGGCACACTAAATTCCAGTGAAAAGGAGCTAGTGAAAGGATTTTTTAACTACATATCAGAGAAAAAGCCAAGATTAGTTTCGTTCAACGGACGCACTTTTGATATACCAGTGCTGAAGTATCGTGCTATGGTCCATGGCATTCAAGCAGAATATTTTCATAAAGCTGGCGATAAGTGGAATAGTTACAATCAGAGATATAGCAGTGATTGGCATTGTGATTTGCTTGAATCCCTCTCTGATTTTGGAGCTTCTGCGAGAGTAAAAATGAACGAAGTTTGTGCAGCATTTAATCTTCCTGGTAAGATTGGAGTTGATGGGTCACAAGTTATGGGCTTATACGATAGCGGCAAGATACAAGAGATTCGAGATTATTGTGAAACAGATGTAATTAACACTTATTTGATTTACTTAAGGTTCATGCATCATCAGGGAAGGATTACTACTGAAAGCTACAACAAAAGTGTGGAAGAGCTACTTTTAGAGTGCGAAAAAAAAGAATACCTAAAGAAATTTAAAGAAGAATGGCAAATAACTTGTGGTGGAAAAATTTTACTTCCATAGAATAAATAGTCGAGTTATAATGCACTAACAAGCGAACCTCTGTACTAAATTTTGGTTAATATACACGTTGAGCATATTAAGAAAGTTGCTTTTAAGGTATTGCATTTTACTTTTATTTTCGTTATAAGGTTGCTTTAAGTTGAATTTTCAACATTTTTATACTATTTACATTTAAGATATGATTTCGAAATTTTTTGGGGGCACTTCATGAAAAAGTCTATGTATACTAGAACTGCTCTAGTTTCTTTATTAACTTTATGTTCTTTCAGCAGTTTTGCAGCTGACTTTCCTGATGAGAGTATGAAGGAAATAAAAAAGCAAGAGAGCACAAAAACTTCTGGAAAAACAGAAGTTATGAAAACATCAAATAAAAAACTGAAAGAAAAGATGGACAGAATATGTAATGCTGATCCAAGAAAAAAAGCTGAAGAGCTTAAGAAAAAAGAGGAGATCAGGCTAGCAAATGAGAAAAAAGCAAAGCTTATAGAGGATTCAAAAGCGAAAGCTCTAAACGCTAAGAATTCTAATATAGAAAAAGGTAAAGTTTCAAAAACTAAGCGTTCTAAAACTAAGAATGCTAAAGTTGAAGCTAAAGATGTAAAGAAGGATATAAAAGTTGTTAACAAAAATACAGAGGAAAAAGGTAAGGCAAGTCCTGTTGTTTCAGTTGGTGGAGTTGATATTATCAATACCAATCAAGGGCAAAGTAATTTAAGAATAACTTTTGGTGGTGTTGTTGATGCTCAAGGTTATGGCAAAGCTGGACCAAGTGGCGCAAATTATAAACGTTATAACATTATGCCAAACAGATCTACAGAGTATTATAATGCCACTCCAGATATAACAAAAGGAGCAAATCCAATATTCTATGAAGGAATAGGAAATATTGGTGATTACAGCAACGATATGGGTATGATTGCTGATGCAATATTGCACCTCAGAGCAGAAAATAAGAATGAAGATTTAGGTCTTCTTTATGGTGCTGACGTGCAGTTTCATGTTCCAGTGACCGAAGGTAAGGGAACTTCACAGGGTGTTTATGCTGCAAAAGGCAGAAGTGCGCATGTGTTTGTTAACTCAAAATATGGTGACGTGAAGCTTGGTTACCAATTTGGTCCTGAGGCTCTGATGAGGCTTGATGCAACAAGAATTGCGACTGTTGACGGAGCTGCAGATAGTGACTGGTTCAGAAAAGTGAACTTAGAAGGAAGCGCTGCTAGCTTTCCATTTTATGTAACACCACGTCTTTACACTGAAAGTTTTTCGAGTGAAAGTGAAAAATTCTCTTTCCGTATGGCAGGGAAATATAACAAAGGCGTTATGACTACACTGCCATTTAGAGTTGCTTACTACTCACCAAATTATATGGGCGCAAGATTTGGTATCAGCTACTCACCTCGTTATGATAGTGGTTTGTTTACTGTAAAAGAAACAGTTTCAGAAGATAAAGGCGGTAAGATAGAACATAAGGAAACGATAAAGCATGTCGGCCCAGACTATGAGCACATAGTAAGTGCTGGTGCATCATATGAATATGACTTTGATAAACATAACATAAAAGTTAAAACTTCTGCAGTTGGTGAATATGGCTTTCCAAAGCAACCAAGTAAAGATAAGCATCTTTATAAGGAATTTGTGGAGTATAATGACCTGATGGGTGTTAATTTTGGTGTAAGCGCTGATTATAAGATTAATGAAGATCAAGGCGTAAAGTTTGCTGCCTCTTTTGCATACTTGGGCAAATCTGGTCAACCGAAGGGTATTAAAAAATTAATTGGTGATACCTATACGGAAATTGATAGTAAAGATGCTACTGATGGCAAAAGAGTGGAAGGGCTGAAAGCTCAATTTGGTAAAGATAGTATAGATACCATGTATTGGACTGTGGGAGCTGGGTATCAACATGAGAATATCTACACAAGTTTGACGTATTTTGGCAGCAGAATGAATGACAAAGATATGCTTCATGATGGTGCACTTGGCGTTCAATATGATCTGTCTCCTGCATGCAGTAAGAACAAATTTGTTCCTTACGCAGCTCTCCATTATTTTATGACTAACGAAACAGGTAAGCTGAAAGATGAGTCTGATGCTGATGTACCTTCTAACCAAGGAATTCTCCTTCTTACTGGTGTGAAGTTTTCTTTCTAACCAGCCAGTACACACCACAGTTAACTGTGGTGTATTCTTGTCTGTTAGTGTTTATTTGTCGATCAAATAAACATATGGTGTCCTCTCTCCTGTCATCCCAGTGCCCAGACACTGGGATCCAGCTTTCCATGCAACTTCATCAAAAGCGTTTATTCAGCATAAGATCAGCCACTTTTTATGCTCACCAAATCAGTTTGCTTACTTACAAGCAAAATTTCCTGGATTCCAGTGTCAAGCACTGGTATGACACCCTATGGTCACCGGAATAACGCTTTATGGCTACTTAGATGATGAGAAAAGAACACACTGCCCTTATTCTACTGGCCGTATAGCTACTTTCAAATTTAATCAATTAAGCAGGAGGCCCCTATGCAAACCACACTAAAAAATCATTTAGCTGGAGAATTACTTACCACTGCTACGTGCTGGAAATTAAAGCTCGCAGGTGGAGAAGTAATGGGATTCACTGACTATGATGAAGACTTAAATATTGATAATATACTCTATAAATCTTCAAGTGGATTTACAGCCAGTAGTATAATATTAAACAGCGATTTAAAGACTGATAATTTGGAAATTGAGGGAATATTAAATAGTGTTGATATCAAAGAAAAAGATGTTTTATCAGGAAAGTACGACTTTGCAAATATTGAGATATTTCTTGTGAATTATAAAGACTTGACCCAGGGAACAATGAATCTACATTCAGGAATTTTTGGTAAAGTGACATTAAGTAGTGGAAGATTTATTGCTGAAATTAGAGGGCTCTCAGCAAAGCTTGAGAGAAGCATAGCAGAATTATACTCTCCTGCATGCAGAGCACAATTTTGCGATGATAAATGTAAAGCCGATACTAAAAAATTTAGTAAAATAAGTACAATCACTAAAGTAATAGATGAAAGAAGATTTGAAGACACGAATTTAACTGAGAGTGATGAATATTATAAGCACGGAGTAGTAAAATTCTTTGGCTCAATAGCGTTTGAAGGTGTAGTAAAAGAATATAAAAATAAAGTAGTTACGTTGTTTACTTCGCCTCCATACCAAATTTTTGCTGGAGATAAATATTCAATACTCGCAGGTTGCGATAAAACATTTCCAACTTGCAGAAGCAAGTTTAACAATACTGTGAATTTTCGTGGTGAACCCTATATACCAGGTTTTTATATTGTTTAGCAGTACAATTTTCAATATTATGAATAAGCATGGAAAGGTGGCTGAGTGGTCTAAAGCACACGCTTGGAAAGCGTGCACATATGAAAATATGTCGGGGGTTCGAATCCCCCCTTTTCCGTATGTTACTTCTAGAATAGTATAAAACCCCCGGTCGCGCACACAACTGTACGAACATTGTATAGCTCTTTCGATAAAAGTCCGGATGTGATAGGATAAGGATAGATGATGATAAGGAGGTTGAATGCCAGCAGCATATAGTTATGATTTAAGAAAAAAAGCAATGGAAGCGCTAGACGAAGGAGAAAGCAGAGAAACAGTGGCAGCAAGATTTAAGATTGGACGAACTACTTTATGGGAGTGGCAGCAAAGAAGAAAAGAAACAGGAGACTTTCAATCAAAAAAACTTGGAAATGGGGGTTACAATCACAAAATTACCGACTGGGATACCTTTGCCAAATTTGCCAGAGAACACGGAGGAAAGACTCTATCGGAAATGGCTAAACTTTGGAACAACGTTAGTATCCAAACGATCTATCGAGCCCTTAAAAAAATTGGATTTACGCGCAAAAAAAGACATATGGATACAAGGAAAGAAACGAAGAAAAACGTGCTGAATTTTTGAAAATTATAGCGACAAAAGAACCTAAAAACTTAGTGTATATAGATGAGTCTGGCATTGATAACACCGAAGACTACCCCTACGGATATTGCCAGAAAGGACAGCGGTTTTATGCCTTAAAATCTGGAAAGAAAACTCAACGAATCAGTATGGTTGCAGCCTTAAGTGGAAGAAAGATAGTTGTTCCGTTAACCTTTGAAGGCCACTGTAATATGGATGTTTTTAATGGATGGTTTGAGCAATTTTTGACACCGATCTTGGAACCTGGACAGACTGTCATTCTTGACAATGCTACTTTTCATAAGTCTGATAAGATTATCGAGCTTGCTAAAGGGGTTGGTGCAGAAATTTTGTATCTGCCGCCTTATTCTCCAGATTTCAACAAAATTGAGCATCATTGGTTTGCTATAAAAAACAGAGCCAGGAAAAACATTCCTCTATTCGAATCCTTTCTTCGTGCTGTTGATTCTGCCTTCCTATGACCTGTTTGGACTATTATGAGAAATGCTATAATATGGTACAATGTTACAACTATGCGGTGGTAATTTACGATAAATTCATGTAGCCATTTCAAATTTAGCCATACCAATGTCAGTAAATTGATTAAGCAAATAACACTTGAGTAGCAGTTCCTTCCCACGATTAATTTCAGATTTGTTCCGAAAATTAAACCCGAATGTTTGTTTCAGTCGCGAGAAAAAACTTTCTACATAAGATCTTTTTCCGTAGTTTGTTTGCCTTTTCCACCTCTTCATTCCATCTTCGCTGTATGACTTTATTAGTCTAATTGCAGCATTTCTCTCTGCCATACTTTGGATGCTCTGCTGCATTGTTTTTTTGGAGGAATTTTTGTCTTTATGCCGCATTCATCACACAATTTATAGAGTTTATGTCTGTCATATGCTCTGTCTGCATATAGTGCTTTTATGGCATGCTGAAAATTAACTCCTTTAAGTAAATCGCAAGCTCCATAGTGATCAGACCGTTACTGTATTCTGCAGCTATGGCTTTTTTGCTGTTTATATTCAACATTACATGCAATTTTCTTGTCTGTTCATAGCCACGATATTTTCTGTCAGCGCTATTTTCCTTGCTGTGTGTTGTTATAAATGCTGATGCTTGTGCTATCTATGGCAATTTCGATATCTTCCATATTATTTTTATCAATTCTGCAATCATTGATCTTAATATTAAGTTTTTTTTGAAGCTTGCGAATAGCTGATAACTGCCAAATCTCTTCCTATTTGTTGCAAATATCCTTTTATAAACCCGACTGTTTGTCTTAAGCCAATTCTAAAAAGATTAACGATTATATGCACTAAAATCACAACTTTATCACTATAAATATAGTTGCCGCCCTGCATTTTTGGACTATTTTCATACCAATTTTCGATAGCTTTATCGATGTAACGAAAAATATTTCCTCTTTTTTCTAGAAATTTGTTATATTCATGGCAGTTACTAACTCTCATTTTTTGTGGCATATTTTTCCTTAAGCGGTTAAATGGCTATTTTATAATGAATTTTGTCAGTAGCCACCAGATTTTTTCAGTTGCGATGCAACAGAGCCATCCCAGTGTCAAGCACTGGGATGACAGGAAAAGAGGCTATTTGGATGACATCTTTCTTCTTGGTATAAATTACTTTTATATCTCAATGTTCGTACAGCTATGCACGTTGCCGCATAGTGGATGAGGTGTACTACCTCTAAGAGTATACATTATCTCACATAATAATATAATATTTCGTTCATAAATCAACGTTTTTAACATGCAGCAAGAACATTTCCGTTGTAATTAAGGTTCTTAAGATGTATATTAATGAATCTTGTTTTCAATAAATAATGAAAGTAATAATTGTCATGATAATGTTATTGTGTAGCAGTTACACAATGGCAAGCGAGAGAATAAGTCTAGTGGATAAAAAACTATCTCAAGGATATGTAGCTCCAGTGCTTACAGAAAATAGCGTTATTTTATCAGACAAGCACGGCGCTTTATATTCCTTTGATATTGATAACTCAAAGGCTATGAATTGGAAATTACACCTCTCACACAGAAAAAAAATTAGTAACATGAGCCTATTGCGTCACAGAGGAAACGTTTTCTTTATAGTGGATAACGTTCTACACACAATAGATGCAAAAACCGGCGAGATTCAGTGGGAAAAAGAATTGAGAGCTCCAGTAAGAGGGAAAGCAGCAGTAATAAACAATAAATTGGTAGTATTGACTATTGATAATTATCTGTACGTGTTTGATATAAAAGATGGCAGCTTCGTTTGGACTTATCAAAACGGCATCAATGAGGTTCGAGGTTTGTATTCCATATCGCCAGCAATTTCTAATGATAAAATAATAGCACCATTTTCAAATGGTGAGTTAATAGCTTTTAATGAAGACGGTAAAAAATTGTGGAGCCAAAAATTGGCTACAAACCTTTTGGATACACAGCTCACAGATGTAACTACTACACCGAGAGTGCTTGGCGATACTTTAATAGCTACAAATAATTCTTATATTTATGGCATTGACGTAAAATCAGGAAATATTTTATGGTCAAAGTCACTGCAAGTAAAAAGTGTATCAGACATTGAATCATATTACAGTCCTCTTATTCCTCCAAAGGAGCAAAAAGAAGGCGGAAGAATTTTTATAGTTACTAAAGACGATAAAATAATTGGCCTGGATATAAAAAATGGAGAAACAGTCTGGGCATCTGATTTAATAGAAAATACGCAATTGTTTGCTCCAATTATGCATGCCCATACACTGTGGGTGACAAGCAATAAAGGTTCAATGTTTGCTTTTCCGGGATCTGAAAATGCAGGAAAGGTAGTCAAAGTACCTGGCAATGTGTTTCACACTCCAGTGTTTACTCACGATAAAATATATGTAACAACTGAGGGAAAAGGTGTTTATTCTTTAGAAAATAGGTTTGTTCTTTATGATTGATTATGACCTGATTGTTATAGGTGGTGGTCCAGGTGGTTATAAGTGTGCTATCGCTGCTGCAAAACTTGGATTGAAAGTTGCCTGCATAGATAAAAATAGCATTTTTGGTGGTACGTGCCTGCGGGTTGGGTGCATACCCTCCAAAGCATTGCTCCATTCTTCCTATCAGTATGCTCACACGAAAAATGATCTGTCGAAGTTTGGCATAAAAATTAAGGACGCAAGTTTCGACTTAAAAGAAATGCTAGGCTATAAGGAAGCCAGAGTTCAGGAACTTGGAAAAGGTATAGAATATCTGTTTAACCTTCACAAAATCACTAAAATCAATGGGCTTGGGAAAATTACTTCTTTTGACCAAGGTAATCTTGAAGTTTCAGTTGAAGGTAAGGTGCTGAAGACAAAAAATATAGTAATTGCAACCGGTTCTGACGTTATTTCTTTGCCAGGAATTAATATCGATGAGAAAAGTATTATTTCATCAACTGGTGCATTATCTTTAACTGAAGTACCAAAAAAACTTGTCGTAATCGGAGCCGGGGCAATAGGGCTTGAAATGTCTTCTGTATGGAGGAGGCTAGGGTCTGAAGTCACTGTAGTAGAATTTTTTGATAGAATCGCTGCAGCAATGGATGGAGAATTAAGTAAGTCTCTACTTTCTAGTCTACAAAAACAAGGAATAAAATTTTTACTTAGCACTAAAGTTGAGGAGATAAAACAAAGTAGTAATTCTTTGAGTGTGAAAGTTTGCTCTGTAAAAGATAATCAAACAAACACTATAGAGGCGGATAAGGTATTGGTGGCAGCAGGACGCAAACCATGCACTGAGAATCTTGGTATTGATGAAAAAATAGAAAAAGATAATCGCGGTTTCGTTCAAGTTAACAACAGATATGAAACTAATGTGAAAGGAATATTTGCTATTGGTGATGTGATCGGTGGAGCAATGCTTGCTCATAAAGCAGAGGAAGAAGGAGTGGCAGTTGCAGAGATAATAGCAGGACAGTCACCTCACGTTGATTATGGAATCATACCATCTGTCATTTACACTCACCCTGCGGTTTCTTCGATTGGTAAAACCGAAGAGGAACTCAAAAATGCTGGCCGTAAGTACAAAGTTGGTAAATGTCAATTTGCTGCAAACGGCAGAGCAAAAATCACTGATGATGCTGAAGGATTCGTGAAAGTGCTGACTTGTAGCAGAGCAGATACAATACTAGGTGTGCATATCATAGGAGCATACGCTGATACGCTAATCAACGAAGCAGCGGTTGCAATGGCATATGGCGCAGCAGCAGAGGATATATACAGAATTTGTCACTCTCATCCTGATATAAATGAAGCCTTTCGAGATGCGTGCATCGATGCTTTCTTTAAAAAATAATTGTGGACCTCGGTTCAATCATTGAAAAATGGTATGAGTGGCTGAGGTGCAACAGATCTTATTCACCAAACACTTTGGAATCATACATGAGGGACTTGAAGGATCTTATAAGTTTCCTAAATACTCACATTGGTGGAGAAGTAAATGTTGGTACTCTGAAAAATTTAAGCATACCTGAGTTAAGAAGTTGGCTTACCTCTCGTTACGCAAGAGGTGTAAACGCAAGATCCAACACTCGAGCACTCTCAGTAATCAGAAATTTCTTCAAGTACATAAAAAACAACCACAATATAGACAATGAAGCTGTATTTTCCTTATCAAGGCCAATTCAGAGAAGAACTTTGCCCAAAGCACTTTCAATATCTAATATAAAAACTTTATTGAAAGAAATGAAACTATCCGACCTGGGCGAACCTTGGGTGGTAAAAAGAGAAATTGCGATTATCGTCCTGCTATATGGTACAGGCTTAAGAATCAGTGAAGCGTTGAACCTTAGGGTTAGTGATATTAACAATGAAAGTTTAATAGTAACAGGTAAAGGAGATAAACAAAGGCAGGTATTCATTCTCCCAGTAGTAAAAAAATGTATACAAGAATATGTAAAAGCCTGTCCTTACCTTGATGAAGCACAACATCTTTTTGTGGGAGTAAGAGGAAAAAAATTGGGAAGAACTTATGTGGCTAATCGTTTGCAAAAAATAAGGAGAATGTTAAATTTACCAGAAATTTTATCTCCACATGCATTTCGCCATAGTTTTGCTACTCATTTGCTTCAGGAAGATATTGACATAAGATCAATACAACAACTGCTTGGCCACTCAAGCCTGGAAACTACTCAAGTTTACACTCACCTCAATTATCAAGATGTTTTTAATATGTATAAGAATTTTCAGCAGAGTTTGGAGAAGAAATCAAAACCTTAACTTCGTTCTAAATCACCAAGCTGAGTGCTTTTAACGTTGCTAAGTGTTGTGTTTGCTTTGTATGAAAAGTAGCATCCAATTGTAAAAAAGGCAAATGCAGTTACAGCAAGTGGAATACATATTTCCAAATTAGGTATTGTTAAACATGCACCAACAGCAAACGCTCCAGACAACACAAAAGAAGCAGAAGCGTAGTTGCTTTGTTCTCTATCAGAAGAAATTGCTTGCGAGGGTTTTTCGTTTTTATTACTCAGACTTTTAGTACGGAGCAGTCTATTTTCTGATGAAAGCCTATCTCTTTCTTCCCTTACTTGTTTCAAATCTCTTTTTAATTGTGAAATTTCAACAGTGTCACTTGCTCTTCCATACACAATTCTATTAAGTCGAGTTACTTCACTATTTAGATCATTGATTTTTGTTTTTTGAGCCGATTTTTCCTGTCTTACTTGCCCTAAATCTCTTTCTAATAGTGAAATTTTGCTAGTTTTATTCGTTAGCTCTTGCTCTTTCTCTACAAGTTGAGCTTTTGTTCTTTCAAGCCCTTGTAAAAACTTCTCAAAATCTTCTGGTATATTATTCGTATTTGCAGGAAATTTTTCATTTAAATAATCTTTAATAGAGTTAACTGGATTATCAACACCCCCCAATGCAGCAGTAACAACTGCACGATTTATAAAACAATTATCTTCTACTAATTTTTTCACATCATCTAAATCTTTTCTATTAATAGTATCAGTTAATCGGCTCTGAATAGCTTGTTCAATTGTTTGCTTTAATTGTGCATACTGCTCGTAACTAAAATCTAGGTCTTTATGTTTTAAAAGTTTTGTCAATACTTCTTTTTCATCTTCTGTTATCGTTCGTAAACATAATCGAATAATTAAGCTAAGTGGTGTTTTTATTCTTCCATCTTGGGTTCTTCTCCAGCAATTAGGATGAAGCTCTTGATTCAATAGTGTTTTCGCTTGGCAAATATTTCCGCTAGAAAGAGCAGCTAATAATTCTTTTCCTTTCTGTGCTTTTTGTATTTCTATTATCAAATGCCCAGCACGATTTTGTCTAGCACATTCCTCAGGATTTTGATGGTTTTTATTGGTTAGATAAGTGTTTATGTTTGGATGACTTAGTAAGAGTTGTAAAGTTTTCTTTTGTTGAAAGCACATTGCTAGATGCAAAACTGTATTGTTATTATTTTGTTCAGAAATATTAACATCTATGCTCCGGTGCAGTAGGAGCAACCTAATCATATTCTGATATTCTTTTTCTGTTTCAGAGCCTGCAGACAAATTAGTAACTATGGACATCAAAGGTGTCATGCCTTCTTTATCAAACGCATTAACATCCGCACCCTCTGCCAGAGCTTCTTTAAAATCTTCTAGGTTTCCATCATTAATAGCCTTAAATAGCTGTTTTGTTGATTCACTTAGCTGTCTTGAAGTTGTCGGATTTCGAGCTTGCGATGCCGTGTTATCACCACCTCCATAAGCTCCATAATATGCTACACCGTTTCTATAAGGCATACTAAACCCTCTTTATTAATGATTTACTAATATAATTATGTAAAAGAAAAGGAAAATTGCAAGCAATTTATCTAAAATCCTAGAATTAACTACGACTCCAAAAACTTTTCTGCATCAAGCGCAGCCATGCATCCTGTTCCTGCTGCAACTACTGCTTGACGATATACCTTATCTTGAACATCACCTGCAGCAAATACTCCTGCTTTACTAGTTAAAGTTGTTCCAGGTTTTGTAATTATATAACCCTGCTGATCCATTTCAACAAAGCCTTTAAAAATACCTGTATTTGGTGCATGCCCAATTGCAATGAACACTCCATCGACTTTCAATTCTTGAGCTTCCGTTGATTTAACTATAATACCAGTAACTTTCTTCGGATTTTCTTCTCCAAGAATCTGCTCTACGGTATGGTTCCACATTACTTTTATTTTATCATTTTTAAAGAGTCTATCTTGCATTACTTTTTCCGCTCTTAATTTATCACGCCTGTGTATTAATATCACTTCTTTGGCAAATCGAGTTAAAAATATTGCTTCTTCAACAGCAGTGTTTCCACCGCCAACTACAACTACAACTTTATTCCTAAAAAATGCACCATCACAAGTTGCACAAGCTGAAACTCCATAACCTTGAAATTCTTTTTCACTCTCCAAACCAAGCCATTTTGCTTGCGCACCAGATGCAATTATAATTGCATCTGAATAGTAGTCATTAGTATTACCAGAAGATCTAAATCTATACTTATTAGAATCCTCAAGTTGTTCAACGCTTTTTATCTCATCATCTATTATTTTTGCTCCAACCTTTTCTGCATGCAACCTCATTTGCTCCATTAGTTCTGGACCCTGTATTGAAACAAAACCAGGATAGTTTTCAACATCTGTAGTAATTGTAAGCTGACCACCAGGCTGCATTCCCGTTACTACAATTGGCTCTAAGTTTGCACGTGCTGCATATATAGCGGCAGCATAACCCGCTGCCCCAGATCCAATAATAAGAACTTTTGTACTAAATTTATAATTCTTCACTGTATGAGTTTAGATAATCAGCTACTCCTTCATCGCTTGCCTGCATTGCTGGCTTACCTTTCTTCCACCCTGCTGGACATACTTCACCATGCTCCTCATTATGTTTAATTGCATCAACAATTCTAACGAATTCATCGATATTACGCCCTAAAGGCAAATCATTTATCGATTGATGACGTACAATAAATTTATCATCAATAACGAAAGTTGCTCTCAGCGCAATTGAGTCATCATATAAGACCCCATAGTCTCTTGATATAGACTTTTTGATATCAGACACTAAAGTGTAGCTAATCTCTCCAATACCACCATCATTAACTGGAGTGTTTCGCCATTTATAATGTGAAAATTTTGAATCTACACTTATTCCTATCACTTCAACACCACGTTTTGAAAAATCCTCTATTTTATTACTAAATGATATCAACTCAGTTGGACAGACAAAGGTAAAATCAAGTGGATAGAAAAAAAGGACAGCATACTTATTTTTTATGCGCTTACTCAGACAGAAATCATCAACAATTTCTCCGCCAGAGAGAACAGCTGAAGCAGTAAAATCGATAGCAGATTTTGTTACAAGATTCATAATTAACCTATTCTTTTAAAATAACTTCAATTTTACATCTTGATAAACTTATATGCAAGTTTTCTTTGGTTTTAGTCCTATAAAAACTTCCTAAAATAGCTCTTCTTTTTTACCGATAAGATACAATCCAGGTTGGAATACTGAGTTGGTGAGTATAAAATTCTACGTCATGCCACCGCGAACCGTCATACCGCGATTCATTCGCGGTATCTCTAGATCCCGCTAACAAGTAGCGGGATGACGGTTGTCGTTTAGCTATAAATGTTAAAAAATTTACCAAACGAAAAAAAAGGCAAAAGAAGCCCCGTGGTTGGCTAATTACTTACATTATACTTTCAAGTATGGCGTTTTTTTATTCTAAACACTTAATAACCGCGATTCAGCTACTTTTAAACCGCAACTAATCTAAATTATAAACGTTAAGAAATTTACTAAACAGAAAAAAAGGCAAAAGAAACCCTAGGGTAGCTAGTTATTCACTATCCATTTTTTAAGTTGGCGTTTTTTTATGTTTTAAACGCTTTATAAGCGCGTTTCAGCTTATGTAGGTAGAAATTTTATAAGACATAAGGTGCACATAGTGCAAAAAATTAAACATGAGACGCCAGATACGTGAGTTTTTTTATCATTTAATCTGTACAGAGAAGATAAATAAATAGCTTCAGTTTTATGATAAGAGGGCTGGCGGAGTTTGTCAAGCAAGTTTTTTTGTTTCTGCGGACTACTTGAATAACGGCTACAATGTTTGTACAGCTATGTACATAGCTGGAACCCAAAAAAAGAACCAAGTAGCCTTGGCTACTTGGATGACAAAAGGTAATACAAGAAATCTATTGGCTCTCGTATATCTTAGTGAAACTTAACAAGTTTATCTATAGTTTTAGTGATGATTCTTGGAGTATCCGGAGAAACTGCTGAGCTCAGCCTATTTAACCGCTCTATAGCGAACTCGCTATTCTCATTTGCTATGAAATCACATAAAATATTTTCTATATCCTTAGTAACACTTTCATGCTTTCTCAGAGGATGATTATGTGGATACCTACTGATGGTTTTGATACTGGAATACTCAACAAAAGCTTGATCCTTAAAAGCAAGTTGTCTCAATTTCTCTTTGAATTTTCCTTCTTCCTCTTTTGCTAAAAGGCGAGACTTTATCAGTGACTTTATAATCAAATTTATAGCTTGATGTATTTCAGAATGCACTATAACTTTAATGGTATTTTCTTCTACTATACAATCATAAATATTTTTTTCGCTCTGTAACGACTCTATTAATTTCTTGCTACTTTGTGAATTCAATTCCAAATTCTCCTCACTCATAGGAGTTATTATGAAGGTGTTCTTACTCACTCTGATGTTAAATTGTGGAGAGCCTTCAGAAAAGGAAAATGCTACATCCTTAAATTCAAGTGCATGATTGTATGCAGCAAAAAGGGTGTGTGCTATAACACTGCTGGGCACCTTCATTCCATGTTTACTCAGGTGGTTCAATACATTTTCAACCTCATGATATGTAAAGTCTGTATCTTTTAGCAATTCAACAACTTCTATGCCGTTGTGTTGTTTATACTCTATTCTCACTTCTTCTGTAAAAAGTGTTTTAGCTGCTATATGTTTATCAAGCACTGTGAAAATCTTGATGAAATTCTCTAAATCTTGTTTGTTAACTAATTCGATACTAATTAAGTTTCTGCTAATAATTGAAATATTTTTTGTCATTTTTTCCCACTAAAAAAACTCACTGAATGAATTGTATTTTTAATTCATTAAGAATTGTTTAAAGTGAGCATACTAGTTTTCATTTACGTATTACACGACAAAACAAGATAAAAAGTTACATAAAATCATCATGTGGTATAACACACTCTCCACATTCATCATTGCTGTTTGTGTAGGTTGTGACATCAGTGTGATTGTCATTATTATTTAGCATATCATCCAACTTTCCTTCTTTTTCAAGATCCATCAATTTGTCACACCCCCCAATGTGCTTATCGTTGATAAAAATCTGTGGAACTGTTCTAACGTTATACTTTGATTTTATGTCGTTAAATAGATCTGAGTTTTTGAGCACATCAATTTCTTCATACTTCACACCTTTTTTATCTAGTAAATCCTTTGCCCTTATGCAGTATGGACAGCCCTTCTTTACATATATCACAACATTTTTCACAATTTATCTCCGTAGCTTACTAAAATATAGTTATTATATATAAGAAACATGTAAAAACATCAAATTGTATGAAAATTATTTATAATTGTGAGCAAGGGATAGAAAATAATATAGCACTAACCTTCGGAAATTTCGATGGCATTCATTTAGGACACGAGTTTGCAATTTCTACTCTCAAGAAGGTAGCACAAGAAAGAGGATTACCCTCTGCAGTTTTAACTTTTGAGCCTCACCCATCAACTGTTTTATTTGGTAGAAACAATTTTAGGTTAATAGACCAAGAACAAAAAAAGGAACTAATCAGCAGCTATGGTATAAATTACTTATATATTATTAATTTTAATAGAGGTTTTTCTGAGGTTAGCTGCGATGACTTTATCAGTGAGATTTTAATAGATAAATATGGCGCTAAACACATAATTGTCGGAGAAAATTGCACTTTTGGTCATAAACGATTGGGTAATATATTAACTCTAGAGAAATATTCTGAAATATATGGATACTCTTTGACTAAATTAGAGCCATTAACAATTGACGGCAAAATTTGCTCTTCTTCTTCAATAAGGGAGTATGTACAAAGGGGCGAAATAGAAATTGCTAATAAATTGCTCGGCAGGCCTTATCAAGTTTCTGGTGTTGTGACAAAAGGTGCATGTAGAGGTAGAGAAATAGGATTTCCAACCATAAATATTCCTATAGAAGATTGCATGATAAAACCTAAGTTTGGCACATATTACGCTAGAGTGACTTTTCCTGATAGTAATCCAAATTGGTTATATGGAGTAGTCAATATTGGTATGAGACCTACTTTTAAGGATCTGAAAAAGCCTATAATAGAAATGCACATATTCGATTTTGATGAAGACGTATATAGTCATAAAGTCAATATACAACTTTTAAAATTCATAAGGTCAGAAAAAAAATTCCATAGTATTGAGGAGTTAACAAAACAGATAAATTATGATATACTTAAAGTTTATAGGTTAAAGGCAAATTTATGAAAAAGTTATGCTTAGTTGTTATATTAATTATAGTATTGATTGACCAAACGAGCAAATTGTACATAAACTCATTGATTGATGAAGGAGAATCAATTGAGATCGCTAGTTTTATAAAACTAGTTGAAGTTTGGAATTCAGGTATTAGTTTTGGAATGTGTAGCGCTTTACCACATGGCGGTTTCTTTTTTTCAGCATTTTCAATACTAATAATTGGTATACTTGCATATTTGATATACAAGTCTGACGATCAGTCAACTTACCTTGGTTTTTCTCTGATGATTGGTGGAGCAATCGGAAACGTAGTTGATAGGATCTATTGGGGAGCTGTATATGATTTCATATATTTTCATATTGATGATTGGTATTGGCCAGCCTTTAATTTAGCAGATTTATCTATAGTTTGTGGAATGTTTACATTGTTATATAAGTGGTATATATACGATATGCTTATTTCTAAACAAAATGAGGAATAAAATAATTGTTTTTATATTAGGTCGAAATAATGCTTCATAAGTTTTTTAGTTTTCTTATACTACCTGTACTTTTTTTTACTTACCCAATTTCTTCGAATGCTTTAAACATAGAGCACAACATAAAATATACTAAACTCAGTAACGGACTAGATGTTTATGTTGTTTCTAATCATCGGATTCCAGCCGTTTTACATGCAGTAATATACAAAGTTGGGGGAATGGATGATCCAATCGGCAAAGCAGGATTGGCTCACTACTTTGAACATTTAATGTTTGAAACTACAGGAAAGTTCACAGATATAGAAGCCACTATGAGTAGCATTGGGGCTCAATTTAACGCGTTTACCACTAAAGAATATACCTGTTATTATGAGTTGGTCCCCAAAAAAGATTTACCACTTGCAATGGAAGTTGAAGCAGATAGAATGGGCAGCTTTAATGTTACTCAAGACAAAATAGATAGAGAAAAAAACATTGTGTTGGAAGAAAGAAAAATGAGATTTGATAATCATCCTAACAACTTGTTATGGGAAGAAATGAATAGTGCATTTTACCGTACTGGCTATGGTAGGTCTGTTATCGGCTGGGAGAGCGATATCAAAACTTACAATTTGGATGACATAACGAGGTTTCATGATAACTATTATCACTCCGGCAATGCAATATTACTGATTGTGGGTGATGTGGAACTTGATGAAGTAGTGAAATTAGCAGAAGAAAAATATGGCGAAATTAAAGCTAAGCCTGTAATGAGAAATTACCCAAATCAGGATCCAGTGCATAATGCAGGTCTATCGGTGACCTTAGAGAGCACTGAAGTAAAAGAACCAGTTTTATATTTTCGTTATCGTGTACCCTTATTTGAGCATATAAATGAAGCTTCCGCTGCTCATTTAGCGGTTGAAATTTTAGGTAGCGGCAAATCCAGCAAACTGTATAATGACCTGGTTTTAGATGAAGATGTGGCAGTATCAGTGTTTGCTTATTATAATAGCCTAGCTTTTAGTGATGGCTACATTGATATTCAGGTCATTCCAAAAAGCGGAGTTAATTTAGATATTGTTGAAAGAGAGTTAGATAATGCTATTAATAACTTCATGTCTAAAGGAATAACGGATGAGGAGTTGCAAAGCTCGAAATATAGATACAAAGCAGCACAGTTTGATAATCTATCTGACTTAACTCATATAGCGATGTTCTATGTGCCACACCTTGCACTTGGTATTCCACTTGATGAAATAGATATTTCATATAGCAAAATAGATGATGTTAATTTAGAGGATGTAAATAACAAAATTCGTACTATCTTTTCTTCCAATAAGTTAATTGGTCGTTTATTACCAAAAGGAGATAACAATGAGAATAAGTAAATTTGTACTTCTGTTTTTTTTCTGCCTAAGCTTTAATTTACAAGCAAGTGGTAGCTTAAATATAGAGGAGGTCACTACCCGTAAAGGATTTAAGTTTTTATTTGTCGAAAACTGTGCTTTACCAAAAGTTTCACTGAATATATCATTTAAAGATGCAGGTTATGTGTATGAGAGTGCAGAAAAACAGGGGCTTGCTTGGTTTACTTCTCTTGTAATCCAAGAAGGGGCAGGAAAAAATGATGCCAAAGATTTTGCGAAAAAGCTTGAAGATAAAGGGATTAGTTTAAATTTTATTGCTGATTTAGAAGCATTTAGGGTTTCATTAAATACTTTGTCTGACAATCTAGAGGAAGCAATTTCATTACTGAGCGATACTATAATGCGTCCTAAAGTTGACCCTGAAGGGTTGAATAGAGTTTTCGAGAAAGCCAAAGTTGATTTTAATAATCTTGAAAAAAATCCTTATTTTGTTGCTGGAAAAGAATTAGATACGTTATTGTTTAAAAAACATCCTTACTCAAAAAGTGTGTATGGTACTCTTGATACTATAATGAGCATTACTAGAGACGATGTTTTAACATACATAAAGCGTAATTTTGCTAAAGATAACATAGTTATCAGTGTTGCTGGTTGTGCAAAAAAAGAAGAAATTATTACGCTATTAGATAAATATTTATCTAAATTGCCGTCAAAAAGATCAAAAGTTAGAAAAATACCTGTGAAAAATGATTTTGGTTCTGCAGAAAGTAAGAACATTTTTATGGATATACCACAAAGTGTGATACTTTTTGCTCAAAAAGGTATAGCTTATGAAGATCCAGACTACTATAATGCTCAAGTTTTGGTTAATGCGCTTGGTGGTATGGGGCTGAATTCAGTGCTGATGAAAGAGCTAAGGCAAAATCTTGGAATTACTTATGGTATTAGTGCCTCTATGGCTAGTTATACGCATGCAAATATTATAGCCGGAGGTTTAAGTACTGATAGCTCTACTGCCAGTCAATCCATATCTGCAATAAGAGATACATTGAGCAGGATAAAAAAGGAAGGAATTGATGAACAATTATTTAAAGATACAAAAATTAGTATGGTAAATAATTTTATCTTTTCCCTATCTAATAACGCAAACACAGCAGTGTTCTTGGCTAGTATGCAGGTACGTAATCGCGATATTAATCGTCTAAATAATTTTGTAAGTCTCATTAATGACGTAAAGCTAGAAAAAGTAAACGAGCTGGCAAGTTCTTTACTGGAACCCGAAAATTTATTTTTCGTTGAAGTTGGAAAAAACGCTCAGGGTCAATAATTAATACTTTCTGCTATTGATCTTACTGCTTCTACATAGCACTTATGCTCCTCAGCTAGAATGCGTTCTGAGAGGCTTTGAATATCATCAGCTGGTAACACTGGTACAACAACTTGAGCAATTATGGCTCCAGCATCAACTTCAGGAGTGACATAATGTACAGTACAACCTGTAATTTTTACACCTGCTTTTAGAGCTTGCTCTTGAGCGTTTAGGCCTTTAAAAGACGGAAGTAAAGAGGGATGAATATTTATCACCTTGTTATGCCATTTACTCAGAAAATCAGCTTTGAGAATTCTCATAAACCCTGCAAGGCAAATTAAATCAACCTTATGTTGAACAAGTATTTCGTGAATTTTACCAGCATCAAGCGGTTTATCTTTAACAATAAACGCTGAGATTCCTGCTTGCTCTGCTATTTTCAGACCAGCAGCTTCGCTATTATTTGTGATAACACATGCAACTTCTGCGGAAAAATTCTGATCTTGACATGCTTCTATTAAGGCCTGCATATTCGACCCCCTACCTGAAATTAGTATTCCGAGTTTTATCTTTTTCATTATAGCACAGTTAGTTTAGAATTTAGTTAATACTAACAAAACAGCTCAAAAGGAAAACTTATTTTATAGCAAAGAAGGCAGACTAAACTCTTTATATAAGTGGACCTCTAATTTTGAACCTCACTGGACAACACAAAATAACGAATAGCCCCATGTACCCAGCTAAAACTAGCTTTAATGCTTAGATATTGTGCTATTTTTGTATAATATACTACTATAAGTATATATTTTTGTAATCGCGTTATTATTTATTTAACAAAGTATTAGTATAATTTATTACACTGGATTAAATGGAGAAAGTTCAATGAGTAAATTACCGAACAATGCAAAAATAGGTAAATCTCAGGTTACTCAGTGGGAGGTAATAAAAAATTGTGAATATGCTGATAATTGCTTGTCAAAAATAGTAACTTTGTACGTTATTAGAATAACTCAGCTATCAGATTTTTATACGAGTGACGAACCTGAAATTAACACTGTTTTAGCAAGAATAAGCGTGACAAGTGAAAATGTATTTTTAAACAAGGCTACTACTATTGAAGTTATGGAAGGTATTTTTCCGTATAAATTCAACAGCAAGAAGAGAAATAACGTATTAAGGTTAGAAGATTTGTATAATTATTTATGTTCTATTGTTAACAATAGCCTTCCAAAAGAAATGCTTGAAAGTCTTGTAAGGGAATATAAGGATGCTGTTAACTTATTTAAAGCAATTACTTAACTGAACGTAGTATTTTTAAGATTTTATTTTCTATTTCAGAAATGCCGCTTTCAAGATCTTTATCTATCAAATACATGGTAGAGAAATATGTTTTCTGCTTACTTTCAACATTGATAGTTAAAGTTCCGGGAGTGATTGTGACTGAATTGGCAAATAACGCAATGCTTTCATCATTATGCCCTTTGCATTTTCTTAGGATAATGATTGGCTCAAGCTTAGATTTGAGTTGTAGCACCTTTTTTGTTACATAAACACTTGATAAAATGATTTGGTACATTAACCATGGTATATAACTTACTAACTTATAAAACGACAGTCTACTCGTACTATTTAAAATCTGGCTAAGAGCTCTTTCAGCGCTTATCAACCTTCTAAAGATAAACGATGTGAATATAGAGGAAAACACTCCACAAAAAATAAAAAACGGCTCAAAATAACCAGACAATACAGTCCATAGAACAAATAAAATTATAAATGACAGAGAAAAAAACTTGATTTCCTTCCTAAAGTTGAGGTTTTTCATAGTCTGTAATATAACTTAAATGACTCTTTAAGGAAAGATAATAACGAATATTTAGGTTCTTGACTTCTATGTTAAAAGATATAACAACTAAGTTATGTATTTTAAGTGAGGAAGTTATGAAATATGACAAATTTATGGAAATATTAAAAAAAATAAATGACCTTTCAGATTTGAGCAAGGACAATATAGTTGAAAAAATAAAAGCTAAGTTACAAGAAGAAGATCCAGATTTATGTCAAGAGTGGGAAAAGAGTAAACCTGACAACGATAGTGGATCTGGCATAAATTACATATTTACTATATCTTGTGGTCAAAATTCTAAGAAAGTCAAATTGTTACATCTTGCTTCTTATTGGAACTATGCAAATGTAGCAAAAGCTCTGATTGAAAACGGGGCAGATATTAATGCAGAACATGATAATAAAATTACTCCTTTACATATTGCTGCTCACTATGGCCACAAAGATGTAGTAACCATTCTAACTGGAAAAGGAGCAATTGTTGATGCAAAAAATGGTGATGGATGGACTTCTTTACATTTTGCTGTTGAAAAGAACCACGAAAATGTAGTAAACACTCTAATTGGAAAAGGAGCAAATGTTAATGCAGAAAATGATAAAGGATGGGCTCCTTTACATCTTGCTATTACAAATGGCCACAAAGAGATAGTACAAGTTCTATCAAAAGCAGAAGGAATCAACGTTGATGCAAAAAATAGTGATGGGTGGACTCCTTTACATCTTGCTGCTGAAAATAACCACATAGAGGTAGTAAAAATTCTAGTTGAGAAAGCAGATGTTAATGCAGAAGGTATTGTGGACGAGACTCCTTTACATCTTGCAGCCAGAGAGGGCCATAAAGATGTAGTAGACATTCTAATCAAAAAAGGAGCAACGGTTAATGCACAAAATAATAAAAGATATACTCCTTTACATATTGCTGCTGAAGAGAACCACATAGAGGTAGTAAAAATTCTAGTTGAGAAAGCAGATGTTAATATAAAGGATGCTGATAGATGGACTCCTTTGCATGTTGCTGCTGAAAATGGCCACGAAGATATAGTAAAAACTCTAATCGCAAAAGGAGCAAAGGTTAAGGCAAAAAACGGTGATAGACGTACTCCTTTACATCTTGCTGCTAAAAATGGCAAAATAAAAGTGGTGGAAGTTCTGCTACACACTGAAGCAGACCCTTCATTAAAAGATGTTGATGGAAAAACGCCAAGAGACCTTACTAAATATCAAGGTATAATTCAGCTTTTAGAGGAAGCGGAAAAAAAGCAAACGTTAAAAAATGAGAATAAAAAAACGCCAAAGGATCTTACTGAAAATAAAGATGTAATGCAGCTTCCAGAGAAAAAGGAAGAAAAACAGGTTAGAAAAAATGCAATTGTGAAAGAAAAAGAACAATCTGCAAAAAATGCAATTGTAAAAGGTGTTATTGTGTGTTTTGTAACTGCAGTGATAGTTGGTGTTGCACTTGCATTTGCTACTGCCCTATCTGTACCAGCAATAATTGGACTAGCTGCAGGATCTGCGCTCATAGTTGGTGCTGGTCAATATATAATGTCAAAGCCTAAAACTGAAATGAAAGGAGTAAAGCAGGAACTTGTATCTGGAAAGGCAAAAGAAGTACTTACTTGATTTTTGTTATCCTGTTGCTATCAGACTAGCCTGGCACCTTATATTTATTGGGATAACTGTTTTATTATGAATTAAGTCAAAAACTCTGTAATATATTGAAGCTTAAAGATATCTTTAGATATGGAAGTTATTGCAGAAAATAGGAAAGCAAGGTTTGAATATTTCATCTTAGAAGAATTTGAAGCGGGTATGGTCTTATTAAGCAGTGAAGTTAAATCGCTAAGAGAAAGAAAAGTAAATATTTCCGACGCCTACGTTGTTGAAAAGAATAGCGAAGTATGGCTGCACAATATGCATATTGCAGAATATAAAGCTGCGAACCGAAAAAATCATAAACCAAAAAGGGAACGTAAATTACTCTTGCATAAAAAGGAGATAAATAAACTAATTGGTCAAATCAAGACTGCTGGGATAACTGTTGTGCCGCTTTCGGTCTATTTTAACGATAAAGGATTTGCAAAAACTAAAATTGCCATTGTAAAAGGAAAAAAACTCTACGATAAGAGAGCAACCATAAAACAGAGAGAGTGGGATCGTGAAAAAAGTAGATTGTCTAAAAATAATTTATAGCAAAATATGTCTTTAAATCCAGTAATTTTCAGCATCGGTCCTGTTTCTATATATTGGTATTCCTTAGCCTACGTTTTGGGTATAGTGTTTGCATATTGGTATTTACATAAGCTAGATGACCAAAAAATATTTACTAAGAATTTTTACGATTCGTTATTAACAGCCACTATTGTAGGTATTATCCTTGGAGGTAGACTTGGCTACGTATTGATATATGATCCAGTTCTTTATATAAGCAACCCTATTGAGATATTGAAGACCTGGGAAGGAGGGATGTCATTTCATGGTGGTGCTATAGGAGTTTTGCTTGCAGTAATAATCTCCTGCAGAAGACATAACATTCCTATATTTTATGCACTGGACCTAGTTTCTTGCGGAGTTCCCATAGGTTTATTTTTAGGTCGCATAGGCAATTTTATAAACGGAGAGTTATTTGGCAGAGTTACAACTATGCCATGGGGTATGGTATTTCCAGAGAGTGGTGATAATTTGCTGCGTCATCCAAGCCAGCTTTATGAGGCACTTTTTGAAGGACTGCTACTTTTTGCAGTTGCAAATTCACTGTTTTTCTTAACTAGAATAAGACTGTATCACGGTGCGTTAACTGGTATTGCAGTTATGTGGTATGGAATAGCACGTTTTTTCGTTGAGTTTTTTCGCGAACCAGACTATCAAATTGGCTATTTGTGGCTTGATTTAACTATGGGGCAGTTGCTTTCTATACCTATGGTTTTGCTAGGAATGCTTGTATATCTAGGCGCATTAAATTTAAAATTTAATACGAAATCTGTCACATAGAGAAAAGGTGAGTTCAATAGAAAAATGTAGCCAGAAGCCCCACATTATGCACAATTGTACGAATTTTCTGCGTTGCAGTAGAATGAATCGGTGGGCTTTGTTGCATCGCTAGCTATGATGGATTAAAGATAAAAAAGGTGGAGAATATCAGTAGCTTATTATTCTGGTATTTATAGCATTTCTCATAATAGTCCAAACAGGTCATAGGAAGGCAGAATCAACAGCACGAAGAAAGGATTCGAATAGAGGAATGTTTTTCCTGGCTCTGTTTTTTATAGCAAACCAATGATGCTCAATTTTGTTGAAATCTGGAGAATAAGGCGGCAGATACAAAATTTCTGCACCAACCCCTTTAGCAAGCTCGATAATCTTATCAGACTTATGAAAAGTAGCATTGTCAAGAATGACAGTCTGTCCAGGTTCCAAGATCGGTGTCAAAAATTGCTCAAACCATCCATTAAAAACATCCATATTACAGTGGCCTTCAAAGGTTAACGGAACAACTATCTTTCTTCCACTTAAGGCTGCAACCATACTGATTCGTTGAGTTTTCTTTCCAGATTTTAAGGCATAAAACCGCCGTCCTTTCTGGCAATATCCGTAGGGGTAGTCTTCGGTGTTATCAATGCCAGACTCATCTATATACACTAAGTTTTTAGGTTCTTTTGTCGCTATAATTTTCAAAAATTCAGCACGTTTTTCTTCGTTTCTTTCCTTGTATCCATATGTCTTTTTTTGCGCGTAAATCCAATTTTTTTAAGGGCTCGATAGATCGTTTGGATACTAACGTTGTTCCAAAGTTTAGCCATTTCCGATAGAGTCTTTCCTCCGTGTTCTCTGGCAAATTTGGCAAAGGTATCCCAGTCGGTAATTTTGTGATTGTAACCCCCATTTCCAAGTTTTTTTGATTGAAAGTCTCCTGTTTCTTTTCTTCTTTGCTGCCACTCCCATAAAGTAGTTCGTCCAATCTTAAATCTTGCTGCCACTGTTTCTCTGCTTTCTCCTTCGTCTAGCGCTTCCATTGCTTTTTTTCTTAAATCATAACTATATGCTGCTGGCATTCAACCTCCTTATCATCATCTATCCTTATCCTATCACATCCGGACTTTTATCGAAAGAGCTATACAACAAGAACGGTCAATGAATACCTAAATTTGAGTAAAAGAAATTTCACTACCATTTACCAATCCGGCTAAAATTCAAGAATTTCAATGCTTTAGCTATTTTCAATAGAATTAAATTTATTAATATAAATAACAAATTACTATTCTTAAATTTGATCAGATTGATTGCAAAAAAACAAGATTTTCAATAAGTTGCTTATAATCCTAATTATAGTTAGCCTTTCATAAGTAGCGATGCAACAAAGCCATCCCAGTGTCAGCTACTTTCATGACACCATTTGCTGTGCAGTTTATCTTCAAAAATGAATGTTCGTACAGCTATAGAATGAATCGCGGTATGACGTAGCTTCGCTATAGGCAACGAAGGAAATATCAACTATACTTCTTTTTACCATTGTTTATATTTCCTATTCACATATATTAATATTTTACTCACTTAAAGTAAGCTAACTACCGTTATTAATATTTTTGTAATAAAAATTGTATATGGTGCATGTAATCAAATTAAGAGGAAGATTGTGGAAATTACGCCATCAATAAAAAAAGAATTGAAGCAAAGTACTCTATATGTTTGCCTAGAAAAATGCAAAAGTGCATTTTGGTTTATCTTTTGGTTTAGTGCGGGAATCAATTTATTAATGTTATTCCTACCACTTTATACCTCTCAAGTGCTTGATCGGGTGATATCGAGCGAAAGTGTATCAACACTAACTATGCTGACAATTATCACTTTATCTGCATTTGCATGTTCTGCAATGCTTGAAACTTGTCGATATTTAGCCATGGCAAAAATAGGTGATTGGATCGATAAAACTGCAACACCAGATCTGATAGTAAGGTCAATCAGGCTAACGTCAGTGCAGAGCTCAACTTCAAGTGGTGAAGCAATACGAGATCTCGGAGTGATAAAAAATTTCATTACAGGAAATGGTATATTCTCACTGTTTGATACTCCATGGTCGTTAATTTACCTTGTTGTGATTTTCATGATACATACCTCCACGGGGTTTATAGCTATTACTGGAATTATTATATTAGTCTCTATGGCAATATGGAATGAACTTGCCACTAAACGAATATTACAAGAAACCAACGAAGAAACTATACGGAATATCAATGCTATAGATGTTGCAACAAGAAATGCAGAAGTGGTTGAAGCTATGGGCATGTCAGAATTCATAGTCTCTGATTGGTGTAAACGAAATGATCAGAACCGAGCAATGCAAATTAAAGCACAAAATCGCTCTAATGTAATTACTGGAATCACTAAATTTTTGCGCTCAACTCTGCAAATATCAGTGATTGGAACAGGTGCATTACTTGCAATCACAGCTCATAAGACTGCCGGTAGCATCATCGCTGCTTCAATTTTAATGGGTAGAGTATTAGCACCATTTGATGCTGCGGTTCATACTTGGAAGTTTTTAAATCAGGCTAGAATGTCATATGGAAGGCTACAAAGACTTATATTAACATCGCCAAAAAGAGAGCAAACGATGGCTCTACCAGAACCTGAAGGAAAATTGGAATTTGATAGAGTATTTTTTACTCCTTATGGAAGCAATAAGCCGACAGTAAAAGGAATATCATTCATTATAGATCCTGGAGATGTAGTTGGTGTTATTGGTGCAAGTGCTTCTGGTAAATCCACTATCGCAAAATTAACTGTTGGTGTATGGAAGCCAATATCTGGTGTAGTCAGACTAGATGGCGCTGATGTATATACTTGGAATCGAGAAAATTTTGGTAATTATGTTGGCTACTTACCTCAGGATATTGAGTTATTTAACACTAGTGTCAAAGCTAATATTGCTCGCATGAGGCCAGATCCAAATCCTGAAGAAATAATCAAAGCAGCAAAAATTGCAGGAATACATGAACTAATACTAAGCTTACCAAATGGATATGATACAACAATAGGAGGTCCTGGAGGAGTAACGCTCTCTGGCGGCCAAAAACAGCTTCTTGGACTTGCCAGAGCTTTTTATGGTCACACAAAACTTTTAGTACTTGATGAACCAAACGCTAACTTAGATAGCAATGGAGAGGCATGCTTAATTAATGCAATTGGCATTGCAAGAAAACAAAATACTACTACTGTTATCATCACTCACAAGCTACCGTTATTGTCCGTAGTTGATAAGGTGATCCTCATGTCAGATGGTGTCATTTACGCTATGGGACCAAAAGATGAGATTTTGAGCAAATTAGTTGCTCCATCATCAAGTACCACAGAAGATGAGCGCTCTTCAGCAAATGGTTAGTTTACTTACAATAAATTCTGTATCTGAAATAACAACTGTTCCAGAAAAATATATATTTCTTTACCATTAGAAATAATATTACAAGAATAGTAAATAGATTAATAACTCTTATTAATTAAAGTCAATCGGCAGATATAGCTATAGCATTTCTCATAATAGTCCAAACAGGTCATAGGAAGGCAGAATCAACAGCACGAAGAAAGGATTCGAATAGAGGAATGTTTTTCCTGGCTCTGTTTTTTATAGCAAACCAATGATGCTCAATTTTGTTGAAATCTGGAGAATAAGGCGGCAGATACAAAATTTCTGCACCAACCCCTTTAGCAAGCTCGATAATCTTATCAGACTTATGAAAAGTAGCATTGTCAAGAATGACAGTCTGTCCAGGTTCCAAGATCGGTGTCAAAAATTGCTCAAACCATCCATTAAAAACATCCATATTACAGTGGCCTTCAAAGGTTAACGGAACAACTATCTTTCTTCCACTTAAGGCTGCAACCATACTGATTCGTTGAGTTTTCTTTCCAGATTTTAAGGCATAAAACCGCTGTCCTTTCTGGCAATATCCGTAGGGGTAGTCTTCGGTGTTATCAATGCCAGACTCATCTATATACACTAAGTTTTTAGGTTCTTTTGTCGCTATAATTTTCAAAAATTCAGCACGTTTTTCTTCGTTTCTTTCCTTGTATCCATATGTCTTTTTTTGCGCGTAAATCCAATTTTTTTAAGGGCTCGATAGATCGTTTGGATACTAACGTTGTTCCAAAGTTTAGCCATTTCCGATAGAGTCTTTCCTCCGTGTTCTCTGGCAAATTTGGCAAAGGTATCCCAGTCGGTAATTTTGTGATTGTAACCCCCATTTCCAAGTTTTTTTGATTGAAAGTCTCCTGTTTCTTTTCTTCTTTGCTGCCACTCCCATAAAGTAGTTCGTCCAATCTTAAATCTTGCTGCCACTGTTTCTCTGCTTTCTCCTTCGTCTAGCGCTTCCATTGCTTTTTTTCTTAAATCATAACTATATGCTGCTGGCATTCAACCTCCTTATCATCATCTATCCTTATCCTATCACATCCGGACTTTTATCGAAAGAGCTATAAAGTGGCTTAGGTTTACCTACAATTTGAAAAACAACAAATTCGTCTTAATGAATTTTCTTAATTTATTATCTAAATAACTTAATATTAGTGGTAATTTTATAAAAAAATTATAATATAAATAATGTTGCTGCGAAAATTTATAACAATATTTCCCTCTAACGTTTAATGAATTTCAATAAATTGCCTTTTTAATTCTAGATAAGTATATGCTTTGTTAATATGTTTAGTTCAAAATCCAAAAGTAAGTTTATGCTTTCTATTGGAGAAGAAGGCATAATGTTACTATATTTTAAAAATAATACTTTAAATAAAAGGTATTTTGTTAAGGGCAAAAACGATAAAGCAGTTTCCGATTTAATTTCATGTCTTTCGTCAGATAAAAAAGCACCTTTATACCTGGTGCTTAATCATGCAGATCAAAATTACTCGCTACAGTTTATTACAAGGGCAAACAAGATTAGTGCCTATCTATCAGCAAAAACAAAGATGGAGCATTTTTCTCGTAATAATGACATAAGTTCAGTTTTTTTGGTTGAGAAGCCAAACAAATTCAATCAAAACTGGTGCTATCTTCTTGTTTCATCAAAAGCAAAGCATTTAGTAGAATATTGGTTGAATGTGTTTATTGAGATAGGCTCCAACTTTAAGGGAATATTAATGTTTCCTATAGAAATAAGTAATATAACAAAAAAGATTCTACATAAAGATCCTAATAATTGGAAAATTATAGTTGCTGCAACTAAAACGGGAGGCTATAGACAAGTGGTTCTTAAAGAGAATAAAATGGTATTTACGCGCTTAACATCATTTACTAATGATAATTTACCAGGAATTATCGCTGGTGGAATATATCAGGAAGTGCAAGATACTATTCGATCCTTAACTAAGTTTGGGTTTGAAAAAAATAACCCTATCGACCTTTGTATCATAGTGTCAGAAGATATCAAAGCTAGTTTATCAGTCATAAATTTTTCAGAGAACAGTGTGAACATATTAACTCCATATGAGTTAGGCAAACTATTAGGAGCAGAACTAGCTATAAGTGAAAAAGATAACTTTTGCGATACCATAATTTTGTTTCATAGCTTTAAGAATAAATTAGCAGCTATTTTTAATACAAAGGAAACTAAAGAATTTTATCTATTCAATTACCTTTATTTAAACTCTCCTCGAATTTTTCTATACTTCGCCCTGGTTTTAGTTATAATAAACACCCTTTGTTTGCTAAATTTGTATTCAAATTTCAATGTCGCTGATAATTTATCAGCAAAGCAGAACACCTTAAATAACCAATTAACAAAACTTAGCCAAAGCTATAATGTAAAAAAAATAGATGAAATTTATGATTTTATTAATATCAATAATATTTTATCAAAAATAGAATACTCTCCTCTTACACAAGTTAAGTATGTAGAAAAGTTAAAAATACCAGGTATAGAGCTTCGATCATTTGAATGGAATTATAATGAGGCAAAAAGTTATATTACCACAACTTTAAAGTTTAATTTTCAATCCGGTAAAAATATTTCTCATCAATACGAGAAACTACGAAAAAATTTAAACGATAATTTTCGTACCTATGACATTAATATTTCTAGCTTACCTGCTGCTAAAGAGCAAAATCTATCTATTGATGTTGAAATAGGAGAGGCAATGTAGATTAATGACTATCTCTCAATTAAAAAGAAAAGCTACAATTCAGTTTATATCGTATTTGTTATTATCTGTTGGATTAATAGGGTTATTAACATATGTTGTTATCTATAACGAAAAGATTTATAATAAAAACCAAATTGCGATTGATAAAATACGTTCTATTAATTTACAGATTACTGGAATTCAAAAAAAGGAAGTTGTTCTAAATAAAAACCTAGATTTATGGAAAAAAATTTCTTCTTCAAATTTACATAGTAGCAGATACATTGCAAATTTAAATTTCGAGCTTAGCAAGTTATATAAAAAGTACTATATATTAGAACCTGAAATATCAATTTCTATACCCGAAGAAGTTGAGCTCCACAACAAAAGTGAACGCACAAAAGTAATAAAAAGTGAAGTGGTCCTAAATTTAAGCTCAATCAGCGATAAGCATATTTTTTTATTTCTACAGTCTATTCCAAATCTGCCCGGTTATGTTATGATCAAATCTCTTATTTTAAATAAGCAGAGAAATATTGATGCTGCAACTATGAATCAGATTTTGAATGGTAATATGATAGAGATAGTGAGAGCTAATATAGTCTTTGATTGGTATACTATATTAAGTAGATAAGGTGATGAACATAAAGCTGTTTTTTATTTTTACGCTACTCATTTCTAATGTTAATGCATATTGCAGTTGTGAAGATATCATAGAAAGCATAGAAATTTGTAAGGAGTATTCTTGCCGACAATATATTGGCAATGAAGACTTTATTGAGCATAAAATATTAGGATTAAATAGTGGAAATTTATGCGTATATATAGAAAAACAAGGTAATGATGAAATGGTTTGTCATCATTCTCAGTATGGAATGATGATAGAAAAAAGATATTTTGAAAGTATTCTTAAAGTTGGCAATCAAGAAATCGACGATTTTATTGATATAGCAAATTTGCGTGCAAAAGAGTGTTTCTTTATCAACAATCAAAAACTAAGCTATACAGATCGGGACGATATAATAAGAGAAGCAGTGGAAAGTGACTTTGACGTTTTGTCACAATATAGTAACGTAAAAAGCATTTTTTTTGATGAAGAGCCAGTTAATAGAATGGTCAATGAAATGGAAAAGTTCAATTTACGATCTTCAAGAGCTGTAAAAGAGGAGGTATCAGATAATTTCAACGGTAAGGTAGTGAGTTTAGACTCAATTTTATATCTTTCTCCCGATACATGGAAAATATGGGTAAATGGAAAACTGTTTATAAATACTCAGGATTTAAAAGTGCACTCAGTCACTGAAAATTATGTAACTTTTGTATGGACCGTAGATCAAAAAGCAATAAAAAAGCATGCGAATGATTCTCAAAATGTATATTTTGGATATGGGAGTATTATGTTTACGCTTTATCCAAAACAAAAATTTGACTTGGATGGCTTATCTATTAAATAACTTAAATATATATGCGCTTGTAGCTCAGTTGGATAGAGCGTTGCCCTCCGGAGGCAAAGGCCGTGGGTTCGAATCCCTCCAAGCGCACTTTTAATTAAATTTGACAATAGTATTTTCACATAAGATAATAAAAGGATTTATTTAGAGCATAATTATGTCTGGTGGTACCATAAACAAAGTCATACTAGTTGGTAATTTAGGAAAAGATCCTGAAATTAGGACTACACAAAATGGAAAAGAAATGGCAAGTTTTTCAATAGCCACGTCTGAAAGTTGGACTGACAAACTTTCCGGTATGCGCTCTGAAAAGACAGAGTGGCATAATATCGTAATTTTTAGTGAAGGATTAGTAAAAATCGTCAAAGATTTTGCACGCAAAGGCAGTAAAGTTTATGTTGAAGGTTCTTTGAGAACTAGAAAATGGACTGACCAAAACGGTGGTGAAAGATACACAACAGAGGTGGTTGTATATAATTTTAATAGCGCTCTTACTCTCTTGGATTCACGAAATAGTGCGCCAAATTCTGATTACAAGCCAAGTGAATACAAACAAGGTGAAACAGAACAAAAAGATAAACACGAAAGTTTTGACAACGATATAAAAGATGAACTACTCGACGATGAAATACCATTTTAACAATTTAAATTGAAATCTACATTTTTATGGACTGCTTGTGTTACTCCTTTTAATTGCAATGGGGATAGCATAGATTATAGCAGTTTGCAGCGTTTACTGACAATGCAAGTTAAAGCTGAAAATGGCGTAGTGTTGCTAGGTAGCACAGGTGAGAGCCTATCGCTTACTGATTCTGAAAAGCGTACATTAGTTGAATTCGTATGTAAGCTAAAATTAAATACGAAAATTATAATTGGCGTACCAGGAGTGAATCTATATCAGACTCTTGAATGGCTTGATTTTTGCAAGGGTATGCCTATTCATGACTATCTAATGACAACTCCCATTTATGCAAAGCCCGGAATTATGGGGCAGACTTTATGGTTTGAAAAGCTGCTTGAGAAAGCACATGTGCCGGTTATGTTTTACAATATTCCATCAAGAGCAGGAGTGAGTCTTCACGCTGAAACTGTACGCAACTTATCCAGCCACGAAAAATTTTGGGCTATCAAAGATTCAAGTGGCACTGTTGATACTTTAGCTCAGTATAAGAAAGTTGCACCAAATATTGAGGTCTTTTGCGGAGATGATAATATGATATCTGATATGGCCGCTTATGGTGCGGCTGGCCTGGTTTCCGTTGCTGCCAATGTTTGGCCACGCATAGCGCATGAATACGTTAAGAAGTGCCTCAATGGCAGGAACCCTCAGGCAGATATCTGGCAACAGGCTTGCGAAGCGTTATTTATTGCCAGCAACCCAATACCCACTAAAGCACTTTTGCATGATATTGGGCTCATAGAACATCAAACTGTCCGCCTACCACTCAGCACAGAAGACTTGCCTTCTGTTGAAAAATTGAGGCAAGTCAATAAAATGATTCTTGGATGGAAAGAATTGGCTACTCTCTAAATAGTCTTGCAACTTTGATTTATAGCATTTCTCATAATAGTCCAAACAGGTCATAGGAAGGCAGAATCAACAGCACGAAGAAAGGATTCGAATAGAGGAATGTTTTTCCTGGCTCTGTTTTTTATAGCAAACCAATGATGCTCAATTTTGTTGAAATCTGGAGAATAAGGCGGCAGATACAAAATTTCTGCACCAACCCCTTTAGCAAGCTCGATAATCTTATCAGACTTATGAAAAGTAGCATTGTCAAGAATGACAGTCTGTCCAGGTTCCAAGATCGGTGTCAAAAATTGCTCAAACCATCCATTAAAAACATCCATATTACAGTGGCCTTCAAAGGTTAACGGAACAACTATCTTTCTTCCACTTAAGGCTGCAACCATACTGATTCGTTGAGTTTTCTTTCCAGATTTTAAGGCATAAAACCGCCGTCCTTTCTGGCAATATCCGTAGGGGTAGTCTTCGGTGTTATCAATGCCAGACTCATCTATATACACTAAGTTTTTAGGTTCTTTTGTCGCTATAATTTTCAAAAATTCAGCACGTTTTTCTTCGTTTCTTTCCTTGTATCCATATGTCTTTTTTTGCGCGTAAATCCAATTTTTTTAAGGGCTCGATAGATCGTTTGGATACTAACGTTGTTCCAAAGTTTAGCCATTTCCGATAGAGTCTTTCCTCCGTGTTCTCTGGCAAATTTGGCAAAGGTATCCCAGTCGGTAATTTTGTGATTGTAACCCCCATTTCCAAGTTTTTTTGATTGAAAGTCTCCTGTTTCTTTTCTTCTTTGCTGCCACTCCCATAAAGTAGTTCGTCCAATCTTAAATCTTGCTGCCACTGTTTCTCTGCTTTCTCCTTCGTCTAGCGCTTCCATTGCTTTTTTTCTTAAATCATAACTATATGCTGCTGGCATTCAACCTCCTTATCATCATCTATCCTTATCCTATCACATCCGGACTTTTATCGAAAGAGCTATACTATCCACTTGATCATCGTGTCGAGTTTCAGGAAACATTAAAATCTCATACTCAAAATCGTTCAGCCATACTGCTTGGTGCGGCAGAAAAACCTTGCCAGACTCTATAATCGGAACAATTTGATAAAATCGAGTGAGTTTGTCATCATGTGGTACTATTTCGATAATTGGTAAATCACTGTTTGTCTTTAGCTCTTGCACCAATTGCTGACCACTTGTTTTTGCTTCGATTAAAATTGCGTGCGGTGTCCATCTTGCAGCTAGTGACAGAACTTGCTCTTTAAGCTTTGGATACTCAAGCTTTGCGCGATATACATCGAGTAAATAGAATTTATTGCCCACTTTTGTCCAGGTGGTGCAGACGCTAAAGTTGCTCATGCTGCTTGTTGAAACTGCAGTGTCCCAGCTCTGAGTGACATATGAGAGACTATCAGAAAAATTTCTATAGCGCTTCAGCCACTCTCGTTTAATTATACCACTTGAAAGTGGCAGAGGGTTTTGTTGATATTGTGCAGCAAAAGCGTAACTTCCAAGTTCAACCTTTATCATCTCAACTTCTTCTTTTCCTCCATCGAGGGGATATAGCAACTGACCTTCTTCTCTTGAGTATAATATTACGGGTGGTGTCATTCTAGCACTTGATGCTGTAATCCAGCTTTTGTACTCATTTGTAGTTACTCGGGTGACAGGAACAAGAAAAGGAGGCGCTGGCTTTTTGATTGAATAGATAATCTCCTTATTTTCAGATATCATCGGTAAACAAGTATGGTTCCATATGTTTTTCGGTTTGGAGAGAAGGTGCCCGGTTAAATCTTCTTGATGTAGCCTATGCATCACAAGAACAATTACTCCTTTTTTTCTATTGTTGAGCCTGGCTACTAAAGTCTGGTCAAACCAATTTGTAGCACGCTTTCTAAACGTTTCACTCAAAGCTTGGGCGGGACTCAGTGGATCATCCACGATGATGAAATCACCACCTTCACCTGTTAACGTCCCTCCAACTGACGTTGCGATTCTGTATCCTCTCTGCACTGTTTGAAATTTGTATTTGGTATTCTGATCTTTGGATAGTCCTACCTCTGGAAACAGCTCTCTATACCAACTAGACTGCATTATGCATCTTGTATCGAGCGAGTGCTTTTCGCTAAGCAGCCGAGAGTAGCTTGCAACTATTATTCTTGCAGTTGGCTGATTTCCCAGTATCCATGCGGGCCACGCAACACTAGCACACAGGGACTTCATTGAACGCGGAGGCATATTGAATATTATTCGCCTCATTTTGCCAACATTTGCCGCTTCAAGTCTGTCTGCTATGACTTTTATATACTGATAATCATTATACTCACACCCCGGCACTACCGTTTGAAAACACAGTTCAATGAATTTTAGAAAGTTCATGATATAATGTTGAAACCAACGCGTGACGCTGGGATGACAAAAAAAGGAGCACTGAAGGCTATAGGTGAGACGTTGCGGTATCTCTAGATCCCGCTAACAAGCAGCGGGATGACGGTTGTCGTTTAGCTATAAATATTAAGAAATTTACCAAATAAAAAAAAGGCAAAAGAAGCCCCGTGGTTGGCTAATTACTTACATTATACTTTCAAGTATGGCGTTTTTTTTATTCTAAACGCTTAATAACCGCGATTTAGCTGCTTTTTAATGCAACTAACCTTTAGTCATAAATGTTTAAGAAATTTACTAAACAGAAAAAAAGGCAAAAGAAACCCTAGGGTAGCTAATTATTCACTATCCATTTTTTAATTGGCGTTTTTTAATGTTTTAAATAGCGCATTTCAGCTTATATTAGGTAAAAACCTAGAAACTTTATAAAGACATAAGATGCACATAGTGCAAAAAATTAAACATGGGACGCCAGATACGTGAGTTTTTTTGTCATTTAATCTGTACAGAGAAGATAAATAAATAGCTTCAGTTTCATGATAAGGGGACTGGCAAGGCTTGTCAAGCAAGTTTTTTGCAATATCAGGGGATAATTTCGACCATAAATCCCTATCAATAAATTTTAACAAAAATACTTCAGTGCATTTTCAAATATAAGCATTCCATCGCCATATTTTGGCACAGCAACACCTAAACGCTTGCTCTTTTCTTTTTCAAGGGGCCAATTATCTTGCTGGGTAAAAAATATTCCCCTTTCTGGATGGGGCATTAAAGCTAGCACTCTTCCACTTTTATCTGATAAAGCTGCTAGGTCGTATGTAGATCCATTCGGATTGTAAGGAAATTGTAGGTTAGCATAGTTGCCATTTTTATCAATGTAACGTAATGCGGTGGAATTGCTCTCAATCAATTGGTTCAAAATATCTTGATCCATAAAAAATTTGCCTTCCCCATGAGCAATAGGGAGATATAGTTCACTCAGGCCCCGTAGCCAAACAGAATTACTCTTTGAATTAACTCTCACTCTAATCCAACGGCATTGATAATTGCCTATATCATTATGGATTAAAGCTAGACTAGAGAATTCTGGAATTAATTTTACTAATATCTGACAACCATTACATATTCCTATAATCAGCTTGTCCTGAGATAAAAACTCTTGAAACTCATCCAACAAGTTGTTTTTAATACGTAAAGCAAACGCATTACCAGCACCAGTGTCATCACCATAGGAAAAACCCCCTGGAATTGCAAGTATATTGCTTAATTTCAGTTCACCTGGATTATCTATGATATCGTTAATGTGAACGATTTTTACTTCAATATTACCAATACCAAGTTTTCTGCTGCATTCCATAAATGCAAATGCAGTTTCTTTTTCGCAATTTAAGCCATAACCAGATAGGACTGTGATTTTCATGAATTGCTAAAAATTAAAAAATTCGAATTTCCTTTTTACAAAATTTGCTACTAAATTTAACGCAAATAACACCAATAATAAAGCTATAATTGCGATAGCAGCAAGTTCAACAAATGCAATTTCAGGATTGCTTGACCATATGTATATTTGCACAGGTAGAACAGTCGCCGGATCGAAAAAGGACGTAGGTGTATCAGCAATAAATGCCACCATACCCATCATAAGTAAAGGAGAAGATTCACCTAAAATCCTTGCAATTGCAAGCACAGTACCATGTATTATTCTTGGTAACGCAATCGGTAAAGAGTGATCTAATATCACCTTGATGTGAGGTGCACCGAGCGCAAACGCTGCATCTTTTATCGTAATAGGAACATTCGCAAAGGCATTTTTTGTTGCAATTATAATATTAGGTAACATCATAAATGAAAGAGTCATTCCACCAACAAGTGGTGAAGAGCGTGGTAGCCCAAATATGCCAAGATAGAGAGTTAAGCCCACTACACCAAATATTATTGAAGGCACTGCAGCAAGATTATTTATGCTAATTTCTACAATATTAGTCATTAGCCTATTTTTAGGCATAAATTCGTAAAGACAGATGCCCGACATAATTCCTATTGGTAATGCTAATGCTAGGCACACTATAATTGTCATTAATGAACCGATAAATGCCCCTAAAATCCCTGCATTCTCAGGTTCACGAGAGTCAGATTTAAGGAATAAAGACTTATTAAAAAATTTTTTCACTCTCCTCTTTTCTTTTAGCCAATCAAGTAATTTAGCATAACGATCATTCAAATATTTATCTTTATTTATTGAATTAATTATACTTGACGCGGTAAACCAGATCTCATATTCACCACTATCTTTTACTTTCTTACGAAAAAATTTCTCTAGTTCTTTGTAAGAATTACGACTTAAAATTTCGTCACCGTCTTTAAAATCAGTTCCTCCAAACACCTTACGTAAAGAATCGTTGAGTAAGCCAATGGACTTATACCGCAAATCACTAGGATTACTCGCCAAAGTAAGATCAGCATTTATTTCAACTGGCAATAAAATTTTCGTTACTGTTAAGGCACTGTAAGAGTTAACTAATATACTCAACAATATACACACAGGACAGCCAAGTGAGATAACTAGTGCCGTGAAAGAACAAAAGCGTAGCGCTCTGTTCTTTTTATTTTTCCTTTTTATACGAGCATGTACACGCCTTGACTGAAGTAATTTAAGGAATTTTTTCTTTATACTCATTTATTTTTCCTGGATCCCATCGTCAAGCCCACAGCTGTACAAACGTCCAGTTTAATAACCGTTGATGTCATTCCCTATTGTATCTACTTAGATTTCTTTTTAACATAAGTAGTACGTTCTTTGATCCTTGCAGCTTTTCCAAATAGTTTGCACAGATAATACAGTTTTGCTCTACGAACCTTTCCTTTTCTTGTCACTTGCACTGAAACCAGTGCAGGAGAATAAACAAAAAACTGAGACACTATACTTTCTCCATGGCTAACTTTTCTGACTGCAAAAGAAGAATGTAACCCGCGGTTCCTTTTTGATATACATACACCTTCAAATATCTGTATACGTTCACTTGCACCGTCAACTACTTTAAAAGTGACCTTCAAATCATCGCCAGGACGAAATTCTGGTATTTCTTTAGCTAACACTTGCATTTGCTGTTCGTTAAATTTTTTAAGTAAATTTGTCATTTATCTCTCCATTCAATAATTCAGGCCTACGCTTTTTTGTTATAACATGAGACTGCTTCTGCCTCCAATCACTTATTTTTTTGTGATTGCCAGATAACAAAACCTCAGGTACTTTATATCCCTTCCACTGCTCAGGTCTAGTATATTGAGGATATTCAAGTACACCACCACCATAATTAAAACTTTCTTCAGTAATACTATCGGTATTATTTACTACACCTGGAAGAAGTCTAATGCATGCATCAAGAACCACCATTGCAGCTGGCTCACCTCCTGAAAGTATATAATCTCCAATACTTAACTCATAAGGAGTATACGCATCAATTATCCTTTGGTCAATACCTTCAAATCGACCACACAATATTGTTATATGAGGAAACTCTAATAATTCTCTGGCAATATTCTGATTAAACTTCGCGCCAGATGGAGTCATGTAAATAAACTTAGTGTTTTTATGAACAGAGAACATACTATCCACTGCACTACCAATTACATCAGGGCGCATAACCATTCCTGCTCCGCCTCCATATGGAACATCATCCACAGTTGAATGTTTATCTTTTGCAAAAGAACGAATATTTATTACTTCAAGGTTCCATATTTTTTTTTCTAACGCTTTTCCGGCAAGAGAATAGTTCAAAAACCCGGGAAACATTTCTGGAAATATGGTTAATATTGTAACATTGAATGCCATTAAGGTTTATTTTAAGTTATTTGGGGCTATACTCTAAGAACAGTAAATTGATATAATATATAGTTAAATTAAACATGTCACTGAATAAAACGATATACGAAGGTAAAGCGAAAGCCATTATTGAAACTGAAGATTCATCAACTGTCATACAGCACTTTAAAGATGATGTCACAGCATTCAATAAGGAAAAATATGAAATTATTGAGGGCAAAGGAATAATTAATAATCATGTTAGTGCTTTTATCATGGAAAAGCTCGAAGAAGCAGGAATTAGCACGCATTTTATAAAAACTCTGAATGAAAGAGAACAGCTAGTCAAAAAGCTCAAGATAATACCTCTTGAGGTAGTAGTTAGAAATGTCGCAGCTGGCAGCTTTTGCAAACGTTTTAATATCAAAGAAGGTGAGAGGCTTGCATCTCCTATAATCGATTTTTTTTACAAAAATGATGACCTAGCCGACCCAATGGTAAGTGAAAATCACATACTGTATTTTGATTGGCTATCTAGCAAAGAAATGGATGAAGTTAAAACTACAACTTTAAAAATCAACGAAATATTAGTTCACCTATTTTCAAATGCAAGTATATATTTAGTTGATCTCAAGTTAGAATTTGGCAGATTAATAAATGACAGTACTAAAATCGTTTTAGCTGATGAAATTAGCCCTGATAACTGCAGATTATGGGATAAAAATACTTATAAAAAGCTAGATAAAGATGTCTTTCGTTTGAATTTAGGAGATTTAAAGGAAGCATACCTAGAAGTTGCAAAAAGACTGTCAGTAAAGTTAGGTTAACTAAATACTACTCTATCAAGTGGAGGGTTACATGCCTCATCAAGTTTTCCAATAATTTCAATTTTTTCTCCACGTTTTTGGAAATGATTTTTCACGTTTTGCATATTCTCAGAACTTACGATCAATACCATACCAATACCACAATTAAATGTTTTTAGCATTTCTTTCTTCTCTATTTTACCCTCCTTTGTTAGCCATAAAAATATATCTGGCCATTTCCAGGAATTAATGTCTATGTTTGCAAATAAGTTTTTTGGAAGAATTCGCGGAATATTGTCTACCAAACCACCACCCGTGATGTGCGCAATACCTTTTACTTGTGACATGATAGGCAACAAAGAATCAACATATATTTTTGTTGGTTCAAGTAGTATTTCATTCCAAGATTTATTATTCCATAGAGATGTATCGTTATAATTTATACCTAAGCTTTTGAAAACATGGCGCACTAAAGAAAACCCATTTGAGTGAATTCCACTTGACTCTAAGCCAACTATATAATCACCTGCTTTCATCATACTACAGTTTGGAAGAATTTGCTTTCGATCAACTACACCAACCACAAACCCTGCAAGGTCATAGTGATTATTACCATACATTCCAGGCATTTCTGCAGTTTCCCCACCAACCAATGCTATTTTAGCTTGCTTGCACCCCTCTGCAATGCCCTTAACCACAGATAATAAAACATCTTTGGTCAAAACGCCTGTTGCAAAGTAATCAAGGAAAAACAAAGGCGTTGCTCCTTGTGCAAGTAAGTCATTTACACACATTGCAACTAAATCTATACCTATAGTATCATGTTTATTCACTTCTTGAGCTATCAACAGTTTCGTACCTACTCCATCAGTTGAGGAAACGAGTACTGGATGGTCATACTTCTTACTTAGTGCAGCAAAATCAAATAACGCAGAAAATGAACCTATTTCGCTGATTACTTCTTCTCTAGTAGTTTCTTGAGCAATAGGCTTGACTTCTTTTATTAACTTATTATATAGTTCAATATCTATTCCTGATCTGGTATAAGTATTCATAATCCTTTTATAAATTTTAAAATTGTTAATACTATATTAATGCCTTGATATAAAAAGTGCAACGAAACTTTCTCTTAATTGACTATTATATACTTACCAATATAGGGTAACTTAAATCATTTATAATTATCCAATGAACGAAAATACCAAAAACATACTGTTAATAACGGAACTGCTATCAGGACGGCTGCTTCATGACTTTGCTAACTCTATGAATGGAATAACGTTTGGCGTAGAAGAGCTTGAAGTAATAGATAAGAATGATGCTGATGCGCAGAAGGAAGCGTTGTTGTTTCTTAAAGAAAGCTCCGATGATTTAATATATAAACATAAAGTTATGAAGCAGGCATATTCTTCTTCAATGGATAATTATAGCTTTGATAAGACCAAATCTAATATCGAAAATTATTTATTAAAAAAAAAGTAAAGCTTACGTGGAAAATAGACGCATACTCTGCAAAAAATAAGGAAGATTTAATTGAAAAGATAAATAAGATAATTTCCAATATGGTGCTAACTATAGCCAGTGCAGTGGCGGAAGTTGAACTAGTATCTGTTTTACTGAGTCAAACAGAAGATAAAATGCTATTAACTATAAAAATTCTAAATGAACACAAACCAATAAGCAAATCATTAGTAGACAAATTAATCAAAAAAAATGACACTAATTTAAATACAAAAGATATTAATATCTATATGACCTCTTTATTATTAGAGTACTATAACACTGAAATGCATTATACTTGCGAAAATAATTTGCTGGAAATAGGTTTAACTATAACTTGAGTTGCATATTTGGTTATTACAACTTTTTCTTCGTGTCAAGGCATTCCCCGACAAGGGGTACCAAATCTAATTTTTGTAATCACTTAAGTCTAGTACTATTTTATTAATGTAGCGCTCATTTGCATCTTTGATGATAAACTTCATACCATTTTTATATTTAATGACTTCATCTACAGAAGGCACTTTACCAGCAATCGAAAGAATCAAACCACCAAGTGTAACATAGTCTTCTTCAGGGTCACGTAATTCTATTTTTAGATCCTCTTCTATATCTTTTATAAGAGCCCTTGCTGATACTTCAAACTTATTTTGAGACAATTCAGTAATGGTATATTCTGAATTTATTTCGTTTTCACTATCAATGTTTGGTATTAGTTCCTCTATAAGATCAGTCATTGAAATTAAACCATCAGTTCCACCATATTCATCCAATACGATAGCTAAGCATGATTTAGAAGAGTTCATCCTAACAAAAAGATTAGTTGTCTTCATCGAGGGTGGAACAAATATTACGCTTTGTATAATATGTTTCAGATTAAAATTTTTATCCCTATTAAAAATAACATCTTTTACATAAAAAAAGCCTATTACGTTATCAAAGTTATTTTTATAAATTGGTATTTTAGTGTGGCAAGTGTTTTTTATCTTCTTTATTATTTCACGCTCGCTTGACTCAATGTCTACTGCGCATATCTCTGTACGTGGAGTCATTATATCCATTATACCACAATCGCGGAATTTTAATAGACCATTAAATATATTAAGGTCTGGCAGATCTTTCATTAATGCCTCAGTCGCACACTTTTTCAACACAGAAGCTTTTTTGAAAAGGAAGAGAAAAATTCTATATGCTATTTTTTCTACTAAGGTTCTTTTTTTACTCAATTTATTCCCTGTAATGGCAAAAACGTTTTCAGATTAGATTTATCAAGAAAACTGTTATTAAATGTTTAATAAGCATGTGAATAATGTCAAATTAATTTGTGAATTATTTGTTGATATAAAATACCAACAATTGATCAACAACTTTTTCAACAACATATACATAGTTGTGTAACAATGCATGATGGTAAAGTATTTTCCATAAAAGAAAATTACTAACACTCTAAACACCTTACTTATACACATAAATCATAACAGAAAATCAATAATATACGAAAGTTACTCACATATTTATCCACAAGTTGAACAACGCAAATTTTTACTGAATTTTAAGTTAGTAACAAGTTATTGATAGAACTATTATTATTACTATGCTTTAATATACAAAAGAATAAATAGAATAGAT